>NZ_JANYGQ010000038.1 GCF_025359345.1 Mucilaginibacter sp. | reverse complement strand
CTCCGACCTCCGACCTCCGACCTCCGACCTCCGACCTCCGACCTCCGACCTCCGACCTCCGACCTCCGACCTCCGACCTCCGACCTCCGACTTCCGACTTCCGACTTCCGACTTCCGACTTCCCCCACTTGCTTTTCGCCTTAACCTTCCCTATATTTGTTTATGTATTTTTTCAGGAAAAAAGATCCCAACAGGCCCACCAGCTTTAACCTTAAGGTAATGCATACCATTAATGCTATTGCAATTATTATGTTTTTGCTGGGCATTATCTGGACGGTTATAAAACTGTTCATCCTGAAAAAGTAAATTTAAAACACCCCTCAACGCATATCCTCGTCTGTCAGAAAAACAAATTTCTAAATGAAAACTATAATTAATACTAATAACGCACCAGCACCAATTGGCCCGTATAACCAGGCAGTAGCTGCAGGTGGCTTTATCTTTCTTTCGGGCCAAATTGCCCTAAACCCTGCTAACGGCGCACTTGTATTAGACGATATTAAAACTGAAACCAAACAGGTGATGGATAACATTAAGGCCATTTTAACTGAGGCCAGCATTGATTTTAGTCACGTTGTTAAAACCAGCATTTTTTTAACCGACATGGGCAACTTTGCACAGGTAAACGAGGTTTACGGAACCTATTTTACAAATGATTTCCCAGCGCGTGAGACCGTGCAGGTCGCCGGTTTACCAAAAGGCGTTAATGTTGAAATTACCGTTACGGCGATTAAATAATTTGACGACTGGCTGATTTGAGGATTTGAAAATGAACTACAAGTCAGGCCAGGCGCTGCAAAGGTTTTAATCTTCAAATCGGCTTATCTTCAAATTTTCAAATCAAATCAATCATTAATTGAACACCCAGGTTTTTGAAACCCCGATTGAGTATTTAAAAGGCGTTGGCCTTAGCCGTGCGGAGATTCTAAAAAAAGAACTGCGGGTATTCAATTTTAATGACCTCTTAAATTACTTTCCCTACAAATACATCGATCGTACCCGGTTTTACAAGGTAAAAGACGTACAGCCCGATATGCCCTACGTGCAGGTACTTGCCCGCGTAATGCATAAAGAAATTGCCGGCGAGAAACGCACCAGCCGCCTGGTAGCACAGGCACAGGACGATACCGGCGTTATCGAGTTGGTGTGGTTCCAGGGCGTTAAGTGGATGGAGAAAAACATTATACCGGGCAAGGTATACGTGCTGTTTGGCAAACCCACTTTTTTTAACGGTAAGCCACAAATGGCCCATCCCGAAATGGAGTTGTATACTACCGAAGTGCAGCAGCGCAGGGGAAATCTCACTTTACAGCCCGCTTACAACTCTACGGAAAAACTTAAGCAGTTTTCGCTTGATAGTAAAGGTTTCCTTAAACTGGTATCACAATTACTGGAGCAGCACCTGAAGGATATTCATGAAAACTTACCCTTTTATATTATTAACAGGTATAAGCTGATGGGGCGTGCCGAGGCCTATCGAAACATGCACTTCCCGGAGGATGCCATTACGCTTAATGAGGCTCAACACCGCCTTAAGTTCGAAGAATTATTTTTTTTGCAGCTCAAACTTTTAAAAAACAAGTTGCTGCATACTCAGAAATTTAAAGGGAACGTATTCGGGAGTATCGGCAATATCTTTAATGATTTTTACCATCATAAACTGCCTTTCCCGCTAACCAACGCCCAAAAGCGGGTTTTAAAAGAGATAAGGCAGGATACCCAGCGCGGCGTGCAGATGAACCGTTTATTGCAGGGCGATGTGGGCAGCGGCAAAACTGTAGTTGCCCTTATGAGCATGCTTATAGCTATCGACAACGGCTTCCAAACCTGTATAATGGCCCCAACCGAGATTTTGGCAAGCCAGCATTATGCAACCATAAAAGAACTTGTTGGCGATGATTTTATTGAGGTTGGGCTGCTGACCGGCTCGACCAAACAAAAAGACAGGAAGGTTTTGCACGAGCGGCTGGAGAGCGGCGACCTTAAAATTTTAATAGGGACTCATGCACTTATTGAAGATAAAGTGCAGTATAAAAACCTGGGCTTTGTGGTGATTGACGAACAACACCGTTTTGGTGTGGAGGAAAGGGCAAAGCTTTGGCGTAAAAACATCATCCCGCCGCACATTTTGGTGATGACGGCCACCCCTATCCCCCGTACCCTGGCAATGACATTATATGGCGATTTGGATATATCTGTAATTGATGAACTGCCGGCCGGTCGCAAGCCCATCCAAACCCTGCATTATTACGAAAACCAGCGCCTTGCCATGTTTGGTTTTATGAAACGCGAAATTGCCAAAGGCCGCCAGGTGTACGTAGTTTACCCCCTGATACAGGAGAGCGAGAAACTCGATCTTAAAAACCTGATGGATGGAATAGAGGTAATGTCGCATGAGTTTCCGCTGCCAGATTTCAGAATAAGCATAGTTCACGGCAAATTGAAGCCTGCGGATAAGCAGTTTGAAATGAACCGCTTTATTAAAGGTGAAACGCAAATAATGGTGGCAACAACGGTAATTGAAGTTGGGGTGAACATTCCAAATGCATCGGTAATGATCATTGAAAATGCCGAGCGTTTCGGACTATCGCAGCTACACCAATTGCGCGGCCGTGTGGGCCGTGGCGCCGAGCAATCATACTGTATACTCATGAGTAGCCATAAGTTAAGCCACGACGGCCGTATACGCCTCAACACCATGGTTAAAACCAACAATGGTTTCGAGATTGCTGAAACCGACCTGCAATTGCGCGGCCCCGGAAATATCGAAGGCACCCAGCAAAGCGGCGTGCTTGATTTAAAAGTGGCCAACCTGGTTACCGACCAGGAACTGCTGATACAGGTGCGTAAGTTTGTAGAAACTATTTTTGAAAAAGACCCGCAGCTTGCCGCGCCGGAAAATCAAATTCTGCATCAGTCGTTTAAAATAAAACAAGACGGGCTGAGCTGGGATAAGATATCGTGACAAATAGTTTGCCTTTAGAAAAACGATCAACGACATTAATTAAGTGCTTTTAGCATATCCTGGCACTATTAATTTTATCCACTTTATTTTCTCTTTCCCTATATTTACCGCATAACTGACTAATAACATGAAACTAAAACTTACACTCCTATCTACACTAATTTTAATCGGAAGCCTTGCAAAAGCGCAGGATTCCCTAATGATTCGTAAGATATACGACGAAGAATTGGTTAACGGCCAATGCTACAGCAACCTGCATTATTTGTGTAAAAATATCGGTCAGCGCATCAGCGGTTCGGCAAATGCACAAAAAGCGGTTGAATGGGGCAAGAAACTAATGGAAAGCTACGGATTCGACAAGGTATACCTGCAGCCTGTAATGGTGCCGCACTGGGTACGCGGCGCTAAAGAAGAAGGTGCTATTATTAAAGGCGATAAAAAAATCAGCGTGCACATTGCTGCCTTGGGCATGACAGTCGCCACACCTAAAAATGGTTTAACAGCTCCGATTATTGAGGTACAAAGCCTGAAAGAATTAGAAACGCTTGGTGCAGGTGTTATTAAAGGCAAAATAGTTTTCTTTAACCGCCCGTTCGATCCAAGGTTTATCGAAACGCTTCGGGCATATGGCACCGCCGGCGACCAGCGTTTTGCCGGTCCGGCAGCTGCCGCCAAATATGGTGCGGCCGGCGTAATAGTGCGCTCGTTAACCGAAACCCTTGACTTTTATCCGCATACAGGTGCAACTTCTTATACAAAAGATGGGGTTAATATCCCGGCTGCCGCTATATCAACAAAAGATGCGAATACCTTAAGCGCTATGCTTAAAATGAAATCGCTACCGGCTGTTAAATTCTACTTTAAACAAAACTGCGAATTGCTGCCCGATGCACCATCATTTAATGTTGTTGGTGAAATGACAGGCTCCGAAAACCCTAATAAATTTATTACTGTTGGCGGGCATCTTGATTCGTGGGATTTGGCCGAAGGCGCCCATGACGACGGTACCGGTGTAATGCAATCTGTTGAGGCACTGCGCTTATTAAAAGTAATGGGCTATAAACCCAAAAATTCTATCCGTGCCGTATTTTTTATAAACGAAGAAAACGGCGACCGCGGAGGTATTAAATATGCTGAACTTGCCGATCAAAACAAAGAAGAGCACATTGCAGCCATTGAGTCGGACCTTGGTGGCTTTACCCCACGCGGCTTTACCTTTGAGGGTATTTCGCCGGCCAGGATTGAGAAAATCAGCAGCAACTGGAGCAAATTATTAGCGCCATACGGCTCAGGTGTGTTAACCGCTGGCGGTGGCGGCAGCGATATTGGCCCATTGGCCGAAAAATCAAAGGGTGTTGTATTAATTGGCTACATGCCCGATTCGCAACGCTATTTTGATGTACACCATACCCCAAATGACGTATTTGAAAACGTAAACAAACGCGAACTTGAACTTGGCGCTGCATCAATGGCATCGTTAATGTATTTGATAGACCAGCACGGTTTGAATTAAAAGAAATTGTCAAGGGGCGAGATTTACGAAGGATGAAAACGTCGTAAATCTTGCCCTTTTGCATTAATTGCAACGATTTTCTATTCGGCAAATGCAAAATATTGCACCCGCCAAACAATTCTTAGCCCACAAACCTTAATTTTGCCGCATCACAAAAAACACCCCATCATTGGCATCAGAAGGCGACAGTAAACCCAAAACAGATTCATTTGCAGCGTTACGCTATAAGGATTTTCGCTCGTACCTGGGCATGCGGTTTTTCTTCACCTTTGCTTACCAGATGCAGGCAGTTGTAATCGGCTTTTACATTTACCATGTTACAGGCAGCGTATTTGCACTCGGCCTTGTTGGCTTGTGCGAGGCCATTCCTGCTGTTTGTATTGCATTGTACGGCGGCTATGTGGCCGATAAATCCGAAAAACGCAAAATGTTGCTCACCATCTCCGGGTTGGTGCTTTTCGCATCAGTGGTGATGTTTACGGTTACCATGAAAAACGTTGCGCCGTACCTGCATAAGGGATGGATTATACCCATAATATATGTAATGATATTTTTAAACGGGTTGGCCCGTGCATTTTATGGCCCCGCTACTTTTACTATTTATGCCCATAGTATCCCCAAAGAAATTTACCCTAACGGCAGTACATGGAGCAGCTCCAGCTGGCAGATAGCCTCTATCCTGGGCCCGGCAGCCGGTGGATTAATTTATGGTTTTTACGGCATAACTGCGACTTTTAGCGTTATCCTTTGTTTTCTTTTACTATCTATAATCCTGATATACCGATTACGCCCTTACCCGCCGGTATTTATCCCGAAAGAGAATGTATGGGATAGTTTAAAAGAAGGAATTGATTTTGTTTTTAAAAGCAAAATGCTGATATGGGCCATGAGCCTCGACTTATTTTCGGTGTTTTTTGGCGGGGCCGTGGCGCTTTTGCCTGTATTTGCTAAAGACATATTAAAAGTTGGTTCCGAAGGCTTAGGGATAATGCGTGCAACTTCGTCATTAGGTGCGGTGCTAACTATGCTGGCAATGGCCCGTTTTTCGCCGATGGGTAAACCATGGCGTAACCTGCTTATTGCGGTAACGGGTTTTGGGCTCTCCATTATTTGTTTCGGCCTTTCGCGTAGCTTTTATTTATCACTAATCTTCCTGTTTACCGAAGGCGCCTTTGATAGTGTGAGTGTTATCATCCGTGGAACCATAATGCAATTGCTCACACCCGATCATATGCGTGGCAGGGTATCGGCAGTAAACTCCATGTTTATCGGCTCATCAAACGAAATTGGGGCGTTTGAATCGGGCACGGCAGCCAAATTGCTTGGCACCGTTCCATCGGTTGTTTTTGGCGGCACGGTAACGCTGCTAATCGTCACCATTACCTTCCTGAAAACTCAAAAATTGATTCCCCTTTCGCTGGGTCAAATTCAAACGCCCGAAGCAGCTGAGACCGAATAATTTTGTCCAAACCTTTTTGCAACAGCCGGTTCCCGTTACGCCCGCGATACACGTAACATAACCTTTACAAAAAAATAACGTAAAAGGCAGCAACAGTTTAATTTAGGTTTGTAATAACCTTTAGCCTGTTATCCAGGAGCAATCGCATCACCTGGCAATTACTGTAAAGAAAATACTGCTAATGTTAAAGCCCTGTTTGAACCCGTTTATTTTGCGCCTGTTATTTTTAAGCTTTACTTTTTCAACGCTTAATAATAGCACTATAGCCCAAAATAAGGTGGTAAAATTCTCTTCGCTTACTATCGAAAACGGCCTTTCACAAAGTGATGTAAAATCCATTATAAAAGACCACCTTGGGTATATGTGGTTCTCAACCGACGATGGGCTTAATCGTTATGATGGCTATACTTTTACCGTTTACAGGCATAAATCAAACGACCCACATTCGCTACCAACAAACGATATAACTAACCTGTTTGAAGACAAACAGGGCCATTTGTGGATAGGTAGTGGTGGTGGTCTGAGCGAATATAACCCTGAAAACAACGATTTTTCCACGCTAAAAGCTATTAAAAATGATGAAACTACCCTCTCGACGCCCGATGTAAATTATATTTTCCAGGATAGCAAAAACAACATTTGGGTTGGCACTTACTCTGGCCTTAATCTGCTTGACGTCAAAACGAGAAAAGTAAAAAGATTCTTTTATACCAAAGGAAATGAAGACACTCCGGACAATCAAATTAATTCGATAGCAGAAGATAACAACGGCAATTTGTGGCTTGCCACCGGCAATGGCCTTGTTGAGTTCAATTATACAACCGGCTTTGCAAAGCGGTACCTGCATACTGGCAAAAATAGCCTGAGCAGCAACAAGTTAAATAGTTTATTAAAAAATGCCGAGGGTAATCTTTATATCGGCACGGCCGGCAAAGGGTTGGATTTCCTTGATTTAAAAACCAAAACCTTTACAAATTTCGCGCATCAGCCGGGTAACTCCAACTCGTTGGTAAATAACAATATTTTTGCATTAACTACCGGCACGGCAAAAAAAATATGGGTAGCTACCGAGGATGGCCTTGACCTTTTTGACGAGGCAAAAGGCACTTTTACAAAGTACATAAGCGATGATAAAGGAACTGCTGGCGAAAATAATTCAATAGGCTGTGTCTACAAAAGCGGCGGTATTTTATGGTTGGGCACATATGAATCGGGCGTAAAATTCTATGATACAAACTTATCTATGTTTGGATACTATCATAAAGACCGCCTGGATGCTGATGGATTAAGCAATAATATAGTTACGTCATTTGCTGAGGGCGATAAAGGTTACTGGGTAGGCACAGACGGCGGTGGCTTAAACTTTTTAAATCAATCAACACAAAAGTTTACACATTACATGCCACAGGCAGGTGATAAAAATTCCATAAGTGGTAAACACATACTTAAGTTGTTGAAAGACAAGCAAAATAAACTTTGGATAGGATATTATGGTAGCGGGTTGGACGTGATTGATACCAAAACACAAAAAATGACCCACTTTGCTGTCGGCAATAACCCAAATCAAATAAGTGGTGTAAATGTTTTTGCATTAGACCAGGATAAAACAGGAATTGTTTGGGTAGGCATAGATGGCGAAGGCTTAAATGTTATTGAACACTCAAAAGTTGTGAAACGTTTCAAACGTAATGTATCAGATACATTACATTCGTTGTCAAACGACGATATACGGTCAATTTATTGCGACAAGGAAAACAATATTTGGGTAGGCACCTTTGCCGGTTTAAATTTGTATAATCGTGCCACAAATGACTTTACCCATTTTAAACCTACCCAAAACGGGCTCTCAAGCAATGTTATCATTTCAATATTTGAAGATTATGACGGCAGCCTTTGGATTGGCACATTAGGCGGCGGGCTGAGTAAATTCGATAAACACAAAAAAGCTTTTGTGAGTTACCAGTTTCCAAACGGCACTAACTATTCTATAATTAACAGTATTACCCAGGATGGTTATGGTTTTATGTGGGTAAGCACAAACGCAGGTCTTATCAGCTTTAAACCAAATACTAACGATATCAGGAAATACACGGCTGCAAATAACCTGCAGGGCTATGAGTTTTTTTCGGGTGCAAGCTTGAATGCTCATACCGGCGAATTGCTTTTTGGCGGGCACAATGGTTTTAACATAGTGGATCCGTATGACCTGGCGGTAAACAAAAACAAGCATGATGTGGTGTTTACCGATTTCCAGTTGTTCAATAAAAACGTTCCAATTGGTGCTAATTCAGTTCTGAAAAAATCAATTAGCCTAACGAAAGAAGTAAGGCTTAATTATGAGCAGTCTGTTTTCACCATCGAATACAGTGCGCTGAATTTCACGCTGCCCGAAATGAATTCGTACACTTACAAGCTTGATAATTTTGACAAAAACTGGAATTATGTAGGGTCGCAACGAAAAGCAACTTATACCAACCTTAACCCCGGCGAATACACTTTTATGGTAAAAGCTGCCAACAACGATGGCATATGGAATAACAACGTTACTACTTTAAAAATCATAATAATACCTCCATTTTATATGACCTGGTGGTTCAGGATCATGGCTTTGATTTTGGTTATAACTGCTGTTTACGGTTATTTTGTTTACCGTACTTATGCTATAAAACAGCAACAGAAGAAACTTAAAAAACTGGTTATCGAGCAAACTGCAGAAGTTGTTAAGCAATCAGAAGAGCTACAAAATCAATCGGAAGAACTGCAATCTTTAAATGAGGAATTGCAGGCGCAGTCGGAAGAGTTGCAATCGCAATCAGATTATTTGCAGGAGCTAAACAATGAGCTGGAAGCACAGAAGGAGCAGGAATTACAAGCACGTAAGGAAGCCGAAAAAGCCAACAAGGCAAAGAGTGTTTTCCTGGCCACCATGAGCCACGAAATACGTACGCCAATGAACGGCGTGCTGGGTATGACATCGTTATTGTGCGAAACGCCCTTAAACTCCGAGCAACGCGAATACGCCGACATCATCCGTATCAGCGGCGAAAACCTGCTGAATGTTATTAACGATATCCTTGATTTTTCGAAGATAGAATCAGGCCAAATGGAGCTCGAACAGAATGCGTTCGACCTGCGGCATTGTATTGAAGACGTGCTGGATTTATTTTCCGAAGCGGCCGCAAAAAAACAGATCAACCTGCTGTACCAATTCGCTAAACACGTGCCTGAGAAATTAATTGGCGATCAACTGCGCATTCGCCAGGTATTAATAAACCTAATAGGTAACGCTATTAAGTTTACCAGCAAAGGCGAAATATTGATACAGATCGACTTATTAGGCAATGATGAAAATGGTCTTAACCTTGGCTTTAAAATTAAGGATACTGGTATGGGTATACCGAAGGAAAAGCTAAAGCGATTATTTAAAGCATTTTCGCAGGTAGATGCATCAACAACACGTCTGCATGGTGGTACCGGCCTCGGCCTTGCTATATGCGAACGATTGGTTGAGCTAATGGGCGGCAGTATTGGTATTGAAAGCGAATTGGGTATAGGCACAACCGTAATTTTTAACCTAAAAAGCGAAGCGGACAAAACAACAGGAACTAATGAAAGTTGCGGCATCAACAATGCTGCAGAGACCCGTGTTTTGGTTGTTGACAAAAGTGGCAAAGCACTCGAATTATTAAAAACACAACTTGAGCAGTGGAACCTTAATGTTGTATGTGCAGCAACAGCCAATGAGGCTTTAAGTTTATTAACCGGCACCGCGGGGTTTAATCTTGTACTAACCGGCACCAACGTCCCGGGAACAGACACCCTGGAACTTACAAAGGCAATTCGTAATATCAATAAAAGCATCCCGGTTGTATTAATGTGTTCTGTACTTGAAAAACATAAAGCTACCGATACCGGCGCTAAAATATTATTAAAACCAATTAAGCAACAACAGCTTTGTAATGCTATACAAGCTAGCCTGGTGCAAAACAAGCCCCTACTGCCCGAAGTGGCCAAAACCTCGTTACTGTCAGAGCAATTTGCTCAAAAATTTCCGATGCGGATCTTAATTGCCGAGGATAACCTGATAAACCAAAAACTGATTACCAAAGTGATTAATAAGCTGGGCTATACGCCATTGGTAGTTAACAATGGCAACCAGGTGCTGGATGTTTTGGCCCACGATTTTTACGACATTATATTAATGGATGTGCAAATGCCCGAACTTGACGGCCTGGAAACTACACGCGTTATCCGAAAAAGCGACAAAAAACAACCCTATATTATTGCCATGACGGCAGCCGCAATGGCCGAAGACAAAGCCGCTTGCCTTGAAGCAGGAATGAACCATTTTATCTCGAAACCAATCAGCATTAAGGATCTGGTTGACGTGCTGGAACATTCCTTTGTTGAAAAGGAAGTAGGGCATGGCGTTTAATAAACCCGTCGTTGCGAGGATCGAAGCAATCTCTGAGCTTGCTAATCAACGGAGCAAAAAACGTTGTGAGTATCTAAACGCCGCATTTTGGTTTCCACAAAAGTTAAGGTTTATGATTATCCTTAGTAGAGGTTGCTTCGTTCCTCGCAATGACGAGAAAGTTCAATATTTTATTCCCCCTGGAACTCCTCATCAACGCTTTCCCTTAAATCGTAAAGCAGCCATTGTTTTTTGGCGATGGATTGTGTTTTTGATTTCAGCAGTTTTATAAAATCTTTCACTCCTACCGGCTCATTACCGTTGCCGTGTATTAATACGATACTGCCGGCCTGCGGTTGCTGCCCTTTGGCCAGCCAGGCATCTGTCCCTATTGGTATCAGTCCAAAATCAGTGATTTCATAAACCAGTTTCTTATCCGACACAAGGCCCGGGAACCTAAAAAACACCGAGGGTAACAACCCGTTTTTAAGCATTGCCATTTCAGTTTCCAACACCTCGAAATTGATATTTGTACCTGCCTCCAATAAAAAGTTCTCCTTTAAAGGTAACGTAGCACTCACCCGGTGGTTAAAGGAATGATTTATCCAGGTTATATAGATTTCGTGTTCATCCTGCATTTTTTTTAGCCAGTCTAAGTCCTGCGGGTGTTGGCGCATCCATATACCGGTTATAGAAAGGGCTATCGGCACAGGGTGTTCAACTTTTTTAAATTCGGCAATAATATCAGTAAATATAATTTTATCAAGGAGCTTGTGCGAGGGGCATAAATCGGCAGTAAGGGTTATACCCGTTTGTTTAGGCATGCCGCTCTCAATACCGGCATCCTGTGTGCTTACTGACTGGCTTTCTGCCTTTTGTAAAGCTTTGATATACGGAGTTGCCTTAAAAAACGTACGCGCTTCCTCAATCGTCATCGGCTTTACCTGGTAAAAATCGGGCTCGTCAATTTTGGTTTCCAGCGTTTGGGGGTTCACCAGTAAAAAATAGCTTTTGCCATCGTTTACAAACTGGCGGGTAATCATCCAGTCCTGCGGGTAATGTTTAGCCCAGCCGTAATAAGCGCGGTAGTTGGTTATTTTTTTATAGTTGGCCTGGGCGTTGGCATTTACTGCAAACGCCGCCAAAAAAACAAACACCAATAAATATTGTAATAATTGTTTCATCAAAATTCAGATGCAGATGTCGATTTCGAATTTAGTATTTATAAGTTTGTAAATTGAGTTTTGTGTTTACGAAAATCAATTTATCTGAAATAAAAAACGGGTTAACAAAATCCGAAATCGAACATCCGACATCTTAAATAATTCACTAAATCACTAATTCGCTAATTCAAAAATAATGGCCCGTCTATCCGTCAACATCAATAAAATAGCCACCCTGCGCAACTCGCGCGGCGGCAATAATCCCGATTTAATACAGGTTGCAAAAGACTGCGAGCGCTTTGGCGCACAGGGCATCACGGTTCACCCCCGCCCCGATGAAAGGCACATCCGGTACAACGATGTTTTTGAGTTGAAGAAAATAGTAACCACCGAATTTAATATCGAAGGCAATTGCCAGGAAGAAAAATTTGTTGAACTGGTACTGGCCAACAAACCCGAGCAGGTAACCCTGGTGCCCGATGTACTGGGGCAAATAACCTCGAACCATGGCTGGGATACTATTGCCAATAAAGAATATTTAACCGGCATTATCAAGGTTTTTAAAGATGCCGGCATACGCGTTTCGATATTTGTTGACCCCGTGGTTGAAATGGTTGAAGGCGCCGCCAAAACCGGTACCGACCGCATTGAGCTGTATACTGAAGCCTATGCACATCAATATCGTCAAAACAAAGAGCAAGCCATTGCGCCTTATGTAAAAGCAGCGAAAACAGCGCATAAACTGGGTCTGGGTATAAATGCAGGGCACGATCTTGACCTGAACAACCTAAAATATTTCGCCGAAAATATTCCGGCTTTAGACGAGGTTAGTATTGGCCACGCGCTTATTAGTGATGCTTTGTATTATGGACTAGAGAATACCGTGCAAATGTATTTACGGCAACTTTAACCGGAACCGGGATTAAGCAGATTTTAGGGATTTTTACCCGATGGAGATGCTCAAGCGGATGCTACCGGATTAGTGTCAAACTTCCTGACAGCACATTGCAATTAGTATTTAGGTTAATGACGTAATAATAAACTCCCGGTGGTAATTTTTTCCCGTTCATCGTCCCGTCAAACGGTTTAGTATATCCCTTCGATTCAAATACCTTTTGTCCGTAACGGCTAAACACCTGTACCAGCGCGCCAGGGTAGCTTTCAATATTACTTATTTTCCAATAATCGTTGACGCCGTCTCCGTTAGGCGTAAAGGCATTGGCAATGTCTAATGTCGAGAGGCCAACGGTTATTTTTACTTCGGCACGGGGACTCTCGCAAGTTCCGGTTAGCTGGGTTACAAAATAGCTGCGGTTAGCGGTCACATTAATATTAAACTTACCCCCTTTTTGTTCATCAATTTGATGGGCGCTGTTTCCGGTTTCGTATAAACGATATGTAATATCAGCTGATGCATTATTTACCGATAGCAAAGCGCTGCCACTGCTGCATAATTGAACGTCTGAAACTAACGGGGTAGCAACCTCAGCCGATTCTTTAGTTATGGTGTATGGGATGTCGACGTTACCACAGCGCGTATCCGTTACATTTAAGACGTAGTTCCCCGCTGCAAGGCTGCCAACTGAGTTTTCAAAGCCTACTTGTTTGCCTGTTGCATCGGTCCATTTATAGGTATACGGCGGTACGCCGCCTGTAATGCTTACGTTGTTTACGCTACCAATATTTAGCCCGCATTGATCGCTTGTGGTTTGACCGGTGCTTGCCACCTTAAATGCCTGTGCTTCCTCAACGGTATAGGTATTGTAAAGGTTTTCGCAGCCGTTTTGGTCGGTTATGTAAAGTTTATAAGTTCCCGCCGCAACATTTGTTAGCGCCGGCTGTTCGCCGGCTGGCCCACCCTGGCCATCAACCCATCGCAGGGTTTTAACCAGGCCATCGGTTGCCACGGTAACCGAACCTGTTTTGCCGCCAAAACATGAGGCTAATGTAGTGGCTGCATATTGCGGTAATTGAACCGGCGCCTGTTGACCAACAGTGTATTGCTGGCTAGTTTTGCTGCAACCAAAGTTATTCGAAGCAGTGAAAGTATAAACACCAGGCGCCGCGCCAGTAAAATCAGCGGTACTGGATACGACCTGATTATTTACGTCCGTCCATTGAAATTTAGTAGCGTCCGAAAAACTGATGCCTTTTATCGAGCCGTTATTTTGACTACAGCTGGCGATACTTGTCGTCACATTCGATTCATCCAGGGTTATGCCGTTGATTTCGGGGATGGTGATGTCAGTTGTATAAACCGGTCCGCATTGGGTGTCGTCCAAAACCTGCAGTTTGTAGGTGCCGGCCGGTTGGCCGGTCAAATCTTTGCTAGTGCCTACTTGTTGTTGTTGGCTGTTCCACCAGATGTACTGCAGCGTACCCGTGCCGGTAACGCCAATATTGGTAATCGAACCGGTTGTTTGGCCGCAATTTGCAGGCTGAATTTTGGTGCCGCTTTGATTGATGTTTGGGCCGCTTGCATTTTTTAGTATAACCGGGCCATAAGACACTTCACAGCCTGCAGTTTCGTCGCGCAATGTAAAGGTATATTTTCCCGCACCAAGCCCTGTAATGTCTGTTTGATAACCAACGACTTTATTTTGATCATCAGTCCAGGTATAGGTAATTGGATTTTGCGAAGGAACTAATGTCGTTAGCCCGGTAATTGATCCCCCCTGTCCGCACGATGGCTGGGTAACCTTTATTGAATTATCGTAAATTTTAGGATTGGAATTATATAGCGCAAAAACATCGGTCCTTACTGAGCAATTTCCATTGCGTGCAACGGCATAGTAATTTCCCTCCCCAACTTTATCAAGTTTTGGCCCTCCGCCTACCTTTTCGTTATTTAGGTTATACCAGTCAATTATCAGCGCATTATAAACCTCGTTCAGCGCTATTGAGCCATTGTTCTTTCCACAAGTGGGCTGTGTTATTACCCCATTGTTGGCGCTTATTGGTACCCGTACTGTAGTAAATTGCGATGAATTTTGATTCAGCAAAGTATTCGATATCATTTTTTTATCCTTAAAATTACCGGTTACCTTCCATTTACCGCCTGCATCTGCAATTACTTCTGTATAAATTAAAACCGGGTTACAAATTGGGCATTCGCTATTATCCTCATATATATAAACTGTTGATCCCGGGCTGGCGGTACCCGAATATTCGGTATCGCTGTTTACTAATACTTTTATGTCCGGGATCACCACCCCATCGATTGATTCGCCGACAGTATATGCCTCAGAACTGCACCTGATGCTGTTTTTAAGCAATTTTATATTTTTTGAAAATGAGGCATTAATTTCAACCTGGCCTTCGCCATGAAACACATTTTGTCTTGTAATATCTTCTGACCCGATAGTACCATCGCTGCAGTTAAAAATATGTACACCGGCTTGTATGTAATTATTAATTCCGATATCGTTGTTGCCGATAACCATAAAACCGCTAAGCACATTAAGCCGCATTGTTATATTATTTGAAACGTTGTCCCTTATTTCGATATTACTACCATTTGAGCAGGTTACTTCAGGCGCGTCATTCGGTATTACATTTCCGGCAACATCAACGCCTAAGTAATTGTGAATAATCCGCACATTACTGCCGCTCACATTTAGTACGCGCGATACATGATTTCCTTCAAGTGCTCCGTCCCCGCCAAATAATAAGCCATCGCAATACAAATTAATAACAGTTGGGTAAACCACGCCGAAGACGTTAGATTGAATTTTGATGTTTAAACATGGTGAATAGTTAGTGCCGGAAACTGTGCCATCAAATATGGCAAACTCATCCTCGTCAAACATGTTTCCTTTACCCGGCGCACCAATCACAATATTTTTTGATTCGATTATACTAATTGCTGATGCAACCCACACTGCTGTCTGAATTATCCTCCCATCAAATTGGTTCATCGACAAACCGTAGATAGCCACATCCTGCACATTTTGTATGGTGAAACCCGCGGTATTCGCATTTACATAGTAGAAGTTTGGGTCGTTATTTATAATGACTTTTGCATCGCCAGGGCTTATTTTATTCCCCGGTTGCGTGGAGCCATCGATAACTAAGTTTGACGAAAGGTAAGGTAATTCACTTAACAGGGTTATTGTCCGGGCGGCCTCGGTGGTTCCGGGCAAATTAAAATTTATATAATCAGTGGTTGCGCTGCCATTCGCTGCAGCCAGTGTCAAAGCCTCCCGCAATGTTCCCGGCCCCGAATCTGCATTGCTGGTAACTACAAATACAGCAGGAAAAGCCTTAAAGCTAAAGCAACACATTACAACGAATAATAAAAATCTCCAGGAGCGCATCGCTTAGGTATTCATGAAGCAAAATACTATTTTTTGTTCATAGTTGATGGTTCATGGTTCATGGCCGCAACGGTGACGGGGAAAAATGTCATACCTACCGGTCTTATTCGCAGCCGCCATCTGACTTCTACCATGATCTATGAACCATTAACCATGAACTTTCTTACATCCCACTGTAAAAACACGCAGTACATAGTGTTACCGATTGATACTGAATTGATAAAATTGTACCTTTGCACCAAAATAACTGACCCCCCATTTGATGAAGTTGAATATTGACTACCAGGAGAAATTCCAGGCGCGCCATATAGCTCCCAATGAAGCTGATACCGCGCAAATGTTAAAGGCTACAGGCGTTACTTCGCTTGATGAACTGATAAGCCAAACCATCCCTGAAAAGATAAGGCTGAAAGCCCCGCTAAACCTGCCGCCGGCAAAAAGCGAGTTTGATTACCTGGCAGCGTTAAGGCAAACTGCATCAAAAAACAAGGTGTTTAAATCGTTTATAGGCCAGGGCTATTATGATGTAATTGTACCCGGCGTTATACAACGCAACATCCTCGAAAACCCCGGATGGTACACCCAATATACCCCATACCAGGCCGAAATTGCACAGGGCCGTTTACAAGCCCTGCTGAACTTCCAAACCATGGTTGTAGACCTTACCGGGATGGGAATTGCCAACGCATCATTGCTCGACGAAGGCACCGCCGCCGCCGAAGCTATGTTTATGCAATACAGCACGCGTAAAAACGCAGCAGCAAATGTATTTTTTGTATCCGAAGAGGTATTCCCTCAAACTATTGATATTTTAAAAACCCGCGCGCAGCCTTACGGTATCGAGCTGCTGATCGGCAACCACCAGACCGTTGAATTAACCGACAGTATGTTCGGCGCCATAGTTCAATACCCGGCAGGTAATGGCGCTATTTATAATTATAAAGACTTTGCTGCAAAAGGCCACGAAAAAGGCATTAAACTAACCGTTGTTGCCGACATTATGAGCCTGGTGCTGCTTACCCCTCCGGGCGAGTGGGGCGCCGACATTGTAGTGGGCTGTACCCAGCGCTTTGGCGTACCAATGGGTTTTGGCGGTCCGCATGCTGCATTTTTTGCAACTAAAGAAGAGTACAAGCGTTCGATCCCGGGTCGCATCATCGGTGTCACTATTGATAGCGCAGGCAATTATGCGTTGCGCATGGCGTTGCAAACCCGCGAGCAACACATCCGCAGGGATAAAGCCACCTCTAACATTTGTACTGCACAAGCATTGCTGGCTATTATGGCGGGCATGTATGCCGTTTACCATGGGCCTAAAGGTGTTAAGCTGATTGCCGAAAGGATACACGGCTTAACTGTTTTATTGGCTGAATCATTAAAACAATTAGGTTACGAGCAACTAAACGAAGCTTATTTTGATACGCTGAAATTTGATTTGGGCAACCTTTCAGGCCCTGTTCATGCAGAGGCAATTAACAACGAGATGAACTTTAACTTTAAAGGTTCGGTTGTTACTATTTCGATTGATGAAACTACATCGCCGGAGGATATTAAAACTATCGTTCGCTTTTTCGCACGCGTTAAAGGCAAAACTTTAAACGATGTAAGCTTTGATGAACTGAAAGGAAATTTAACTACGGTTATCCCTGCTGATTTACAGCGTACTTCGGCCTACCTTACCCATTCTTTATTTAACTCGCACCATTCGGAACACGAGATGCTGCGTTATATAAAATCGCTGGAAGCAAAAGATTTATCGCTTTGTCATTCAATGATTGCATTAGGCTCGTGCACCATGAAGCTGAACGCTACAACCGAAATGATACCGGTTACCTGGGCCGAATTCAGCAAGATGCACCCCTTTGCCCCAACCGACCAGGTGGGTGGCTATATGGAAATTTTTGATGAGCTGAACAACTGGTTAAGCGAAATCACAGGTTTTGCCGCCATGAGCTTGCAGCCAAACGCCGGCGCACAAGGTGAATATGCCGGCCTGATGGTTATCCGCGCTTACCATAACGACCGTGGTGACAGTCACCGTAACATTGCCCTTATTCCATCATCTGCACACGGTACCAACCCTGCATCTGCAGCAATGGCCGGGATGAAGATTGTGGTAGTTAGGTGCGATGACAACGGAAACATTGACGTTGCCGATTTAAAGGCAAAAGCTGAACAATATAAAAACGAGCTTTCATGTCTGATGGTAACTTACCCATCTACCCATGGTGTATTCGAAGAATCTATCATCGAGATCTGCGAAATTATACATGCAAACGGCGGCCAGGTTTATATGGACGGCGCTAACATGAACGCACAGGTAGGCTTAACAAGTCCGGCCAATATCGGAGCTGACGTTTGCCACTTGAATTTACATAAGACATTTTGTATTCCGCATGGTGGTGGCGGTCCTGGTATGGGCCCAATCGGCGTAGCCAAGCATTTGGTTCCTTACTTACCGGGGCATGTCGTGGTTGATATCGATAAAGGAAAATCGATCCACGCCGTGTCATCTGCTCCCTGGGGCTCGGCATCTATATTGATTATATCGCACGCATACATTGCTATGATGGGCGGTGATGGGTTAACCAATGCTACCCGTTATGCCATATTAAACGCCAATTACATTAAAACGCGTTTAGAGCATCACTACCCGGTATTATACACAGGCACCAACGGCCGCTGCGCGCACGAAATGATATTGGATTGCCGTGCATTCAAAAACTTCGGCATCGAGGTTACTGATATTGCCAAACGTTTGATGGATTACGGCTTCCACGCCCCTACCGTATCCTTCCCTGTTGCCGGTACCGTAATGGTTGAACCAACCGAATCGGAGCCGAAGCACGAGTTAGACCGTTTCTGCGATGCGATGATAGCTATCCGTCACGAAATTGACAATGTAGAGAAAGGCCTGCTGGATAAAACTGATAACCCGCTAAAAAATGCGCCGCATACCGCAGCAGTAATTACTGCCAACGAATGGGAGCATCCATACAGCCGCCAAAAAGCTGCATTCCCGCTGCCTTACGTGGCCGCCTACAAATTCTGGCCATCGGTTGGTCGTGTTAATGACACTTACGGCGACAGGACACTTATTTGCAGCTGCCCGCCGCTAACCGATTACGAGTTTGAAGAAAGCGAAGTAACCACGCCGGAATACGGAACGTGAGATTGATGTGCGGATTTTTGATGTGAGGATGTGCGAATTAGAAAAGCACGTATCTTTAGCATCACAAGTTTAAAAAGTATTTGTAATTTAAAGGCTCCTAAAGGGAGCCTTTTTTTTTGTGGGGCGCAATTTTGTTAACTCTCCAATCAATTCTGTTGTTGTAGCATTTACAAAAATGAAACGCGTTACAGGACATAAAAATAAAATATCTGATAATCAGCAAATATCGAAGCGTTCCGGGTGTTGTAAAAATGGAACACCTCGCCCCATATCGTTGAGTTAAAACGGGCAAAACCGTTATACAAGTTGTTCTGTAAATCCCAGCGGGTTTACAGGTGTAAAGCCCATTGTTTTTATAATACACTGTATATCATCAAATTACAATTGTGCAGGAATATACTGTAAACCCTGTCTGTAAACCCTAAATTAAATCGCTGACGATCAGGCTGTTGCAAAAGCGAAAATTTAAAATGTTTGACAATCAGCATATTATACATGTTCGGGGTGTTCGGTGTGGGAAAACGGAACGCTGTAGTGCAATGAAAGGGTAAACCTATTTCAGGATAAGACCTTTAAGCTTTCCATCCGCACATCCACACATCCGCACATCAAAACTTTCACCGCCAAAAAACCACCATTTACCGACAAGTTACAGTCACTAACCTAATTCGCATTGCCATTTGGCCCGCCAGGCTATAGTTTTACATCATAAATAAAATGAAAACTAAATCTGGTAATGAAATGAATACTTATCAAAACTCATACGCAGCATTTCCAGGCATCACAATGGATGAATACAGCTTTATTCATCACGCATCTGCCGGGTTGACCCAAAACCAAATGACAACTTTTATGGCCGTTTACACCAGCCGCCGTAAAAACCCGACAGACATTTTAGTAGGCACGCTATTCGGTTTCATGGGCCTGGCCGGCATACAGCGTTTCATGACCAACCAGATACTTTTAGGTTTGCTATTTTTAGTAACCGGCGGTTTCCTCGGTATCGGTACGTTGATCGATGCCTTTAGCTACAAAAGCATCGCTAACGATTATAACAGGCTGTTAGCTTATGATTGCTATCACATAGCCAAAATGAACAACTAAAATTCACAACCAGGGGTGCGCAATACATAATACCTGAAAAACTCCCCGACTCCATCATATATCAAAGCAAAAGCTCCATCCGCGATTGGCGGATGGAGCTTTTGTTATTTTGGCGTACTCCATTGTCATTGCGGGGAACGAAGCAATCGCGAACTATGCAAGTTCACTCTGTAAAGTTCGCGATTGCCGCGCTCGTACCTCGCTCGCAATGACAAAATCTTCATTGTCTACTTCCCCCCCATTGATTTTTCCCTTACGGCCTTAAACTCCGAACCGGCTTTCCAACCCGGGAAGGTGGTTTCATTGGCAAGCTTATTACCTACTTTAAATAGCAGGTTTGCTACCTGGGCCATGCCATTGGCATCCATATCCGGCGTGTAGCTATCTGATGGCTGGTGATAATGTAGGTCGCCGTACTCCTTTTGTTTGGCCTTTCCATAGGCTTCGCCATGGGCGGCGCTTTCGGCACCATTATTCATATCAAGCGCAGGCACGCCAACCTTGGCAAAGTTAAAATGGTCCGACCTGTAATAACCGCCCGCGCCGGGGTTTTTATCCCCGGTTAACTTTTTTCCATCTGCTTTTGCAAATTCAGCGACATAATCATCCAGATCGTTTTGACCCTTGCCGGTAATTGCAAAATCATTCGTCTTGCCGTAGCTGCCTAAAGCATCCATGTTTAAATCAGCCACGGTTTTGTTAAGCGCAAATATCGGGTGCGATGCATAGTACTCCGAACCCAGCAAGCCTTGCTCTTCGGCCGTAACCGCCAAAAATACAATGGAGCGCTTCGGCCTTTCTTTTTGTTGTGCAAATGCTTTGGCAACATTCAAGACCGCTGCTACGCCACTGGCATTGTCAACAGCTCCATTATAAATACTGTCGCCTTTGGCATCCGGTTTACCAATGCCCAGGTGGTCCCAGTGAGCTGTATAAAGTATACATTCTCCGGGAGTTGTGGTACCTTTTAAAACAGCAATTACGTTATGCGATGTAGAATATTTCAATTTAGTTTTAACAGTTACCGTCGCCGTCATATTTAACGGTA
Source organism: Mucilaginibacter sp. (assembly GCF_025359345.1). Classification (GTDB taxonomy): domain Bacteria; phylum Bacteroidota; class Bacteroidia; order Sphingobacteriales; family Sphingobacteriaceae; genus Mucilaginibacter. Next base: position 356,044 of record NZ_JANYGQ010000038.1, on the reverse strand, counting down.
TAGCCTTAAAATCTTTTTTACGTGCTATCGCCCTGAAATCGCCGGTGATACCTGCTGCGGCGAACATTTTTTTGGCAGCATCCTCGGTGATCCAACCCTCTACTTTGCAGCGCGACATGTGTTTATCCTTTTCCTGCAAATAAAGCTTGGCACCGGTAAAGCTGTTAGCGACCACGCTCCAGCCATAGCTTGCCGGTTCTGTTTGGTGCACAATGATAATACTCGCCGCCCCCTGGCGTGCTGCTTCTTCATATTTATAAGTCCACCGTCCGTAATAGGTCATAGTGTCCCCTTTAAACAGGGTACTGCTTCCCGATTTAAATCCCGGGTCGTTTACTAGTACCACTACAGTTTTGCCTTTTACATCAAGACCAGCGTAATCGTTCCATTTATATTCCGGCGCCACCACTCCATAGCCGGCAAAAACCAATGGCGATTTGGTAAGCTGTACTTCCTGAACCTCCTGCCGTGTAGAGGCCACAAAATCAGACATATAATTAAGGCTTAAATCCCCCTTTGCACCGCTAACGCTCATGGTTGCCGATGGTGTGCTCGTAACCTCAACCATTGGCACGTCCTGGAAATAGCTGCCGTTGTTACCCGGCTCCAGCCCTTCCTTTTTAAATTGTGATGAGATGTAGGCAATAGCCTTTGTTTCGCCAGCGGTAAAAGGCTTGCGGCCCATCAGCGAATCGTCTGCCAGCACAGCGATGTGGCTTTTTATTTCATCGCCGGTGATTACACTTGTTTCTTTTGTTTCCTGCTTACAACCAACAGCAAAAATAACCGACGCGAGGCACGCAAAGTGGTAATAATTTATCTTCATAATGGGGTCAAGTAAAATCAAATGTAATGAAAAAGCATAATCGTTTGCATTTTGCCGGCATACATGTTACGTTTAAAGGCAGCATACATGGTTCAGCATAAATATTTTCGCTTCAACACAATGAATTTCAATATTTTACGTTCGATATGCGAAAATCATCATTATTTCTCAGCCTGTTTCCGCCCGGAAACGAACATTGTACTGTATCAGAATAGTGCAGGCGAACGGTTAATATCAGCATAAAAACTTACAAATCAATAAGTTAAAACTACGGCACGCAGTTTGAGCAATATTATTTAGTAAATAATATTTGATATGAGCCATCGTAAACCCCTGATACGCCGCACCTTTTTACAGGAGCGCTACGAAATTTTAATAAAAAGGCAAAGAGATGGCAAAGCCACTTTTAATGAGCTTACTGAACTTGACGACATCGTAAATCGCGACCCTACCATTCGCGAAATAGTACTGATTGAAAATTACTTTATGCCTGGTAACGATGACAATACCGACCAGACTAACCCCGTAAAGGAAATAATAAAACCAGCCCTACAAACCAGTTTTTTTGATAGACTAAAAGATTTTTTTGGTCGGCTATTTATCTTACCCGTAGCGCAGGCCAAAGCACTGATCGTATAACAGACATCGCTTTCAGACCCCCTAAATCTTGGTACAGCCTTTTCCAATTTCCGTCTTTCCGGACTTTTCGGTCTTTACTAACTTTCCGACTTTAAACCTACCTTTGCAATTATTGTCTACTTATAAAATAACAACCATGAAAAAATTATTCATTTTAATAGCGCTGGTAGCAATTACCGGCAGCACATTTGCACAGGCGGTTGATTTACGCCGTAAAATTGAAGTAAGCGGCATCGCCGAAAAAGAGGTTACTCCCGACATTATTAATGTTTCTATCTCGCTACAGGAATACCTCGACGGTAAGAAAAAAATTACTATTGATCAGCTGGAGAGCCAATTGGAAAGCGCAGTAAAGGAAGCGGGAATTCCCAAAGAGGATTTCACCGTCAATAGTGTTTCGGCATGGAACAATACCTGGAACAAGAAAAAAACACCCGACTTTTTGGCAAGCAAACAATACCTTATCAAGTTTCACGATTTGAATAAGTATAACCAGATATTAAACAAGGTTGACCCTAAGGGCATTCAATCTACCAATATCGAGAGCTTCGACTATTCAAAAATGACCGACCTGAAAAAGGAATTAAAAATACAGGCACTGCTGGCTGCGAAGGAAAAAGCAGGCTATTTATTGGCAAGCATTAATGACAAGGTTGGCGACGCTATCAGCATTACCGAGGTTGACAATGGCAATTACCAGGCACCCCGGCCAATGATGTATGCAAACAAGGCACTGATGGCAAACGCAGCACCCGCTGAATCAGATATTGACTTTAAAACAATAAAACTAAGTTTTCAGATCAATGCAGTCTTCGAAATTGTTAACAAGTAATTTAACGTCCGGAGAATATTAATTTAATATTCTCCGGAATGTTACCCAAGCCATGTTGCAATTTTTATAAAATTGCAAGCCATTTGATAAGAAAATCAAAAACCAGAGAAATAAAGTATTCCTAAAAGTTGTAATATTCATATTACAATGCACTTTATCAACATCTTTTTGTTTGCGAAAACTCCATCAACAGTGTAATTAATTAACTTTTAATTAACATCAATCAATATCCTCTTATTTTTAGAGTTTTTAAGGTGAAATTGTAGAAAATACACCCCACTTCAAGTGCCTGGCAGCTGCCATTAATCACTTGACAATGTGAATTTTACAATTTATATTTATAGACCCTAATTTATTCCGAGCATGATCCGTACACGCTTCAAAAAGGTACTATTGGTTGCACCTGAGATTTTCCCTAATCAGCTACTGGCTGATTATACCAATGTAAGGCACGTTACTGCAACCAGCAGCGTGTTTCCATCAATCTATGAACAAAGTCCTGACGTAATTGTATTTGATTATGACTTTATAGGTAAGGATCTTGAAAAAATCTTACGCCGGTTAAAAACGAATAAGTTTTACAATAAGATAAAAATCTGCTGTTTCAAAAACTCGGCTAACGAAAAAACCGACAGCTTTTTGAAAGTGTTGGGGGTCGACCACTTGATTTATCGCGAACAGCTTACGGAAAACGCAAAAAGTAAATCATTGTTAAGCACCTTTAACTCGGTAATCGATGCTTCCATTGTAAAATGGGTAATTAGCGCTACGCACTAATAGCGCAAGCCGGTTCGGCACAATTTACGTACGACATTGTTCCCTTTCAGCGAGAGACGCAAAAATTGCGTCTCTACAAAATATTGCTATCTCCCCCCATTCAAGCGGCCGTTCCTCCTAATCTCTAATCACAAACCTTTATTCTCTAAACCTAATCTATCCACTCAAACTTTGTATAAGGCACCAACACTTCTGGTATTTTAATACCTCTTTCAGTTTGGTTATTTTCTAGCAACGTTGCCACAATACGTGGTAGAGCCAATGCGCTGCCGTTAAGTGTATGTGCCAATTGCGTTTTTCCTTCAGCATTACGGAAACGAAGTTTCAAACGGTTACTTTGGAAACTTTCAAAATTCGAAACAGACGATACCTCCAACCAGCGTTGTTGCGCCGCGCTCCAGGTCTCCATATCATAAGTTAAAGCCGAAGCAAAACCCATATCGCCACCACATAACCGCAGCACGCGATAAGGCAGACCCAGATTTTGCAACAAACCCTGAACATGCAGGCTCATCTGTTCCAGTGTTTCATATGATTTATCAGGATGTGCTACCTGCACAATTTCTATTTTATCAAATTGGTGCAAACGGTTTAAGCCCCGCACATGGGCACCATAAGAACCGGCCTCGCGGCGGAAACATGGAGTATGTCCGCAGTTTTTCATCGGCAAATCCTCTCCCTTTAAAATCACATCCCGGTACATATTGGTGATAGGCACCTCCGCAGTAGGTATCAGGAATAGCTTATCCTCGGTTACATAATACATTTGCCCTTCCTTATCCGGCAACTGCCCGGTACCAAACCCTGATGCTTCGTTCACCATTAACGGTACGCTTACTTCGCTGTAACCTGCTTTTTCAGCCTCGTCAATAAAGTAATTAATTAAAGCACGCTGCAATTTGGCACCCTTGTTTTTGTATACCGGGAAACCGGCACCGGTTATTTTAACACCCAGTTCAAAGTCAATCAGGTTATATTTTGCAGCCAGCTCCCAATGCGGCAGGGCATTTTCGGGTAATTCAGGCTTTGCTCCGTTTTGCAATACAACTTCGTTTTCCTCCGGCGTTAGGCCCTTAGGTACCGAACTGTGCGGCAGGTTGGGCAGCAGTACCAGCTTTTGGTAAAGGTCTTCTTCTATAGCTGATAGTTGTTCCCCAAGCTTTTTTATGTCTTCTTTCCAGGCGCCTGTTTTTGCTTTCAGTCCTTCTGCTTCATCCTTTTTACCTGTGCGCATCAACTCGCCAATTTGCTTTGCTGCAGTATTGGCCTCGGCGGAAGTATTATCCAGGGTAGTTTGAGTCGACCGTCTTTCATTGTCTAATGCAATCACCTCGTCAACCAATTCTGGCTGTTTAAAATTTTTTACAGCCAAACGTTCCAAAACCTGTTCCCTGTTATCGCGGATATAACTAACTTGCAGCATTATTTTATTTTTTAGGCAAAGATATAAATAAGTCCATAGTCAATAGTCGATAGTCCATAGTAATTTGAGATTGCGGACAGCAACCTCTGAGAAAACTAATGGCTATAGTCTATTGTCCATGGTCTATGGACCAAAAAAACATGAACTCCACTGGAAAACTATACTTAGTCCCCACCCCTATCGGCAACCTCGAGGATATTACCTTCAGGGCTATCCGTATTTTGAAGGAAGTTGATTTGATTTTGGCGGAAGACACGCGCACATCGGCGCCGCTGCTAAAGCATTTTGATATTCACCAAAAGGTATTTTCGCACCATCAGCATAACGAGCACCAGTCATCCAACGAGATCGTAAAATTTTTAAAGGAGGGGAAAAACATTGCACTGATATCTGATGCAGGCACTCCCGCCATATCCGACCCGGGTTTTTACCTGGTACGCGAGGCTTTAAAAAACGATATTGCTGTTGAATGCCTGCCCGGTGCAACGGCGTTTGTGCCCGCGCTGGTAAATTCCGGCTTCCCTACCGACCGCTTTTGTTTCGAAGGCTTTTTACCGTTGAAAAAGGGGCGACAAACCAGGTATAAAACCTTAGCCACTGAAGACCGTACCATTATACTATACGAATCGCCGCACCGTTTGTTAAAAACACTCGACGAGATGGCCACTTATTTTGGCGCCGACAGGCAGTTATCTGTATCGCGCGAGCTCACAAAAATGTTCGAAGAAACAGTTAGGGGCACCGTTGCCGAAGTAAAAACTTATTTTGAAACGCACCCGGTTAAAGGGGAATTTGTGATATGTGTGGCGGGGAAAAATTGATAAGAAACCAAAACACACGTCATTGAGAGGAACGAAGCAACCTCTACAAAGGACAGTCACGAACCTTAATGTTTGTGGGTACCTAAATGCGGCTGACAGGTCACCACAAAGCTTTTGCTTCATTGATTAGCATACGTAGAGATTGCTTCGTTCCTCGCAATGACGTTGATATAATATAGAGTACTAAATGAAAAAAAACATCCTTCTCACAATCGCATCAGGTTTACTGCTTTGGCTGGCGTGGCCACCAATCCCTTACACCACTTTCCTGCTGTTTGTTGGTTTTGTGCCGATGCTGATTGCCATTGAAAACATCATTAATTCGGACTATAAAAAGAAAGGTAAGAAAATTTTCGGTACTGCTTTCCTAGGCTGTTTCGTTTGGAACACGGCATCAGTATACTGGGTTTACAATGCAATTAAAAAGGATGCGGGGTTTGCTGCGTTGCCGGTGTCGTTTATCCCCTACTCTTTGGGGCCGTTGTTAATGGCATTTGCCGTATGGCTTTATTACCGGTTACGGGTGGTGAGCAGCCGGGGCATTGCGCTTACAGGGTTGGTTTGCTTTTGGGTTGCTTACGAATACCTCAACCAAACCTGGGCCCTGGCCTTCCCATGGATGACACTGGGAAATGGCTTTGCAGTATCGCATCAAATGGTGCAATGGTATGAATACACAGGCGTATATGGTGGCACCATTTGGATATTGGCATTAAACGTACTGCTGTTTTTAATTTACATAGGTTTAAAAGAGGCAGCGGATAAAAAGTTAAAACTACGATTGATTTCGGCTTTTGTTATATTGCTTGTTGTTCCGGTAAGTGTTTCGCTTTATCGCTATAACAGTTATCATGAACAAGTAAACCCTTCGAACGTTGTTGTCGTGCAACCGAATATTGATCCGTATGCCAAAGAGAGCACCATGCCGGCTATACAACAATTAGGTATACTAACCCACCTGTCCGATTCCATAGGCCAGCACAACACCGAGTTTTTTATATGGCCCGAAACAGCAATAGTCGACCCGTTTAATGAGGACGCCATACGCAGCAACGGCTATTTTTTAAACGCACAGCGATTTTTAAACAAATTCAAAAACGGGAACCTTATCACCGGCGCCGAAACCTTTAAGCTGTATAACAAACCAATTACCGGGAATGAAAATTACGATGAGCAATCGCACCTGTATTACCAAAACTTTAACTCGGCAGTAAATATCGAAAACTCGGCAAAGGTGCAGTTTTATCACAAATCGAAGCTGGTTCCCGGAGTCGAAGCTATGCCATTTGGCGATGCGTTATCGTTCATGAAACCAGTATTTGCACAACTGGGCGGTGCAACCGGCAGCTACGGACGCCAGGACGAACCCTCCGTATTTTATTCGCAAAGCGGCATCGGCGTGGCTCCCGCTGTTTGTTTTGATTCAATTTGGGGAGAATGGATTGGCACGTCTGTACACAAAGGTGCCCAGTTTATCGCTATCATCACCAACGACGGATGGTGGGAAAACACAACAGGTAAGGATCAGCACCTTGATTACGCCAAGCTTCGGGCCATCGAAACCCGCCGCTGGGTATGCCGTTCGGCAAATACCGGTATTTCAGCATTCATTAACCAGCGCGGCGACCTGGTGCAGCACACCAAATGGTGGACGAGAACCGCCATCAAACAAAACATCAACCTAAATTCCGACCTTACTTTTTATGTATTGCACGGCGATTATTTAGCGGAACTGGGAAGTATTTTGGCCGGATTGGGGATTGTATTTATTGTGGTAAAAAGATTGCCCCGGAAACATCCCACCACTGCCTAACCGCAGGTTAACCACGCTCTCCCCGCTTTATAGTAATAAAAAGGGCAGAGCGTGGTTATCAAACTATTTTACTGTTCACCAGCTCAATAATCTCACCCTCCAGTTTCATCGCCTTCTGTTCAAGCTCGTTACCCTTAGCAATAACATCGTTTACAAACGTTTTGTCTTTATATCCCGAAGCATTTATCTTCACATTCATAAATGCGCCGATAACTGCGCTACGGGCACAAAGGGCGGCTACCCCTGCATCGGTAACTGAATTTGGGTTGCCGGTTTCGGCCATGGCTTTGATTACTGATAAGCTTCCGTAGGCTGCCTGCATTACTTTAAACGGAATCTCAATGGCGTAGCGGGTGGCGTCCTGTATGGCTTTATCGCGCGCAGCTTTTTCGTCATCATTACCTTTTGGCAAACCGAAGGCCTCCATTATTTTATTGAAAGCGGCTGTATCTTCATCAACAAGGCGCACCAACTCATCTTTGTATTGCTGTCCTTTTTCGGCCCAGTTGCTGAATTCTTCCCAACGGTCGTCCCAACCTTTTTTGTGCGATGACAGGTTGGCCACCATAGTTGCGAGTGCCGCGCCCAATGCACCCATGTACGCAGATATAGATCCACCACCCGGGGCCGGGCTTTCGCTCGCCGTTTCGTCGGCAAAATCAATCAACGTCATTGACGCCAGTTTAGATGATGCCTTATCTTTCAGTAAATATTCAATAATTCTTTCCTCAGGGATGAAAGGTGACAGCTCCGACAATCCCATCGATTTAATAGCAATTTTTACCAGCTCTTTTTCGCTCACCCCAACCGAACGCTGCTGCTTAAGCAGGAAATATTTTCCGGCATCAAGCATTGCCTTTAACGGAACCAGTCCCACCAATTCACTGCCGGTCACTCGCATACCGCGTTCCGCCGCTTTGGTACATACCTCGTCGAATGCTTTGTGCAACGGGGTAACCTCGATATTGGTAAGGTTCATGGAGATTTGGGCGATGCCATACTCCTCTATATACCAGCCAATAGCCTTTACCGATTTTAATGACCCGGGAATTGATTTCGGCTTCCCATTTTCATCATTAATTATTTTGCCGTTTATAGGATCGCCCTCGCGCATAACCCGGCCAGCCTCACGCACATCAAATGCGATGGAGTTTGCCCTGCGGGTGCTGGTAGTATTCAAATTCACATTGTAGGCAATCAAAAAGTCGCGTGCGCCGATAACCGTTGCCCCGCGTTTGGCATCAAATTCCTGGGGACCAAAATCAGGTTTCCATTCGGGCAGCTTTATCTTCTTAAAAAAACCTTCATACTCGCCTGCGCGGATTAACGAAAGATTATTCCGCTTTTTATCGGCCTGTGCATATTCATATAAATATGCGGGGATACCCAACTCTTCACCAACACGTTTGGCCAACTGCTTTGCATATTCCGCAGTTTCTTCCATGCTGATATTGGCAATCGGTATCAGCGGACAAACATCCGTGGCGCCCATACGCGGGTGCTCGCCTTTGTGTTTGCTCATGTCAATCAACTCGCCGGCTTTTTTTATCGCCAAAAAAGCGGCCTCGATAACCCGGCCCGGCTCGCCAACAAAAGTTACTACTGTGCGATTGGTAGCTTTACCCGGGTCGACATTCAACAGCCGCACACCCTCGACGGATTCTACTTCGTCAGTAATCTGTTTGATAATATCAAGGTTTACGCCTTCGGAAAAATTTGGAACGCATTCAATGAGCTGCATGGAGATTAGAGATTAGAGGTCAGAGATTAGTTTTTTATATTTTAGTTAGATGTTTTAAAAATCAGCGCAATCATTTAATCAAATTAATCAGCGGTTTTAGTTTGCCTTGCTGATACAATATCTCCCGGTAGTCATTAACCGGGTATGCCTGCATATCTGCCCGCATGCCAGTCGTTAATACTCCGCGGTCGGTTAAATTTAAAGCTTTTGCTGCGCGGTAGGTCAGCCCTGCAAATACTTCGGCAGTGCTCAATTTTTCGGCAGCGCTCATCACAGCCGCTTGCATCAGCAAATCGCCCATCGGCGCCGAGCCAGGATTCCAGTCGCTGGCAAGGGCAAGGCAGGCGCCGGCATCCAATAATTTACGCGCCGGGGCATATTGCATTCCCAAACCGAGCGATGCACCGGGCAAAGTTACGGCCACGGTATTCGATGCCGCCAGCAGTTTTATTTCGTTATACCCGCTGGCCTCTAGGTGGTCGGCGGATACTGCGCCAACATTTACCGCAACCCTGCTGCCGCTCGTGGTAAACTGGTCGGCGTGTACGGTTATGTCAAAGCCCATTTGTTTGGCTTTGTTTAGGTAGACGCTTGCATTGTCGGCATTAAAAGCGCTCTCCTCAATAAAAATATCAACACGTTTTCCCAGGTTTTCTTTTTTGATAATGGGCAGCAAATCGTTTAATACATGCTGCAAATATTCGGTTTGGCTGCCGGAAAAATCTTTAGGTACCATATGTGCAGCCAAGCAGGTGGCCACAATGCTTGCTTTTGTTTGGGTTGATGCCGCTTGGATAACCCGCAGCTGTTTCAACTCATGTTCAACCGATAATCCGTAACCGCTTTTTACTTCGATGGTGGTAACGCCTTCGGCCAAATGGCGCTCAATTCTTTTTAATAATGAATCTTTTAATGTTGCCTCATCTGCTGCGCGGGTTTGCGTTACCGAATCCCAAATGCCGCCGCCTGCTTTGGCAATTTCCAAATAGGTTTTGCCCTGTATGCGCATGGCGTAATCCTTTGCCCTGCTGCCTGCAAAACAAATATGCGTGTGGCAATCTACAAAGCCGGGTAACAGCACTGCCTCGGTTTCAATCTCTTTTATTTGTGCCGATGGGTTGTTTTTACGCAAGGTTTCAAAATTCCCAACGGACAATATCAATTCATCTTCAACCACTATCCCGCCGCTGGTTATTACCTGCAGTTGGTCATCCGTTAGCGTGCCTTTTAAGGGCATGCCCGTTAAGGGCAGTATTTGGGTGAATGGACCGTGGAGTGTTTTCATTTGTTTTATACTAAATTTCTACATATCGTCATTGCGAGGAACGAAGCAACCTCTGCACATGCTAATCAAAGTACAAAAAACTTTGTGGTGACCAAAAAGCGGCTTCAAGGTCACTATAATATTCAGGTTCCGTGAATGTCCTGCGTAGAGGTTGCTTCGTTCCTCGCAATGACGCGTGGTGAAGCATCTTTCGAACTTCCTCCCTACCACACCTTCAAATCAAACCTTTCCGCCCATTCCTTCGCTTTATCATATCCCGCATCGGCATGACGGAAAATACCCATAGCAGGGTCGTTATACAATACCCTGCTCAAGCACGTTGCGGCCCTGTCTGTTCCATCGGCTAAAACAACCATACCTGCGTGCTGCGAATAACCCATGCCTACGCCGCCACCATGATGGAATGATACCCAGGTCGCGCCACCGGCAGTGTTGGCCATCAGGTTTAACAAAGGCCAGTCCGACACAGCATCTGAGCCATCTTTCATCGATTCTGTTTCACGGTTTGGCGATGCCACCGAGCCGCAGTCCAAATGGTCGCGGCCAATTACTATCGGGCCTTTTACTTTGCCCGTTTTTACCAGTTTGTTAAACAAAAGCCCTGCTTTTTCCCTGTCGCCCATGCCCAGCCAGCAAATACGTGCGGGCAAGCCCTGGAACGATATTTTTTCTTTTGCATTGGTGAGCCATTTGGCCAACGGTTTATCATCCGGGAAAAGCTCCATCAGTGCACGATCGGTAGTAAAAATATCTTCCAGATCGCCGGAAAGGGCCACCCACCTGAACGGCCCTTTGCCTTCACAAAAAAGCGGACGAATATAAGCCGGTGTAAAACCGGGGAAGTTAAAGGCATCGCCTTCACCGCCCTGTCGTGCAAACTCGCGCAGGTTGTTGCCGTAATCAAAAGTAATGGCCCCGCGTTTTTGCAACTGCAACATCAGACCAACATGGCGTGCCATGCTGGCTAACGATAGTCGTTTATATTCCACCGGGTCTGTTTTGCGTAAAACTGAAGCCAGTGTTAGCGAAAGCCCATTGGGGATATAGCCATTCAATGGGTCGTGTGCCGATGTTTGGTCGGTGAGCATATCGGGGATAAAATTATCCTTCAGCAAATGTTCCAGCATATCGCCGGCATCGCTAACCAGGCCAACCGATAACGTTTCGCCTTTCGCCATAGCATCCTTTACCCACTTGATGGCTTCCTCGTAGCTATGCGTCATCTTATCGATGTACTGACTATCAAGGCGTTTTTGTATGCGGGTTTCGTCTACATCAGCACCTAAAAATACAGCACCTGCCATGGTTGCCGCCAATGGCTGAGCGCCACCCATCCCGCCAAGGCCAGCGCTAACTATCAGCTTGCCGGTTAAATCATTATTAAAATGCTGGCGACCTGCTTCAACAAATGTTTCGTAAGTACCCTGCAAAATGCCTTGTGTGCCAATATAAATCCAACTACCGGCCGTCATTTGCCCGTACATCATCAAACCTTTAGCGCGTAATTCGTTAAAATGCTCCCAATTTGCCCAGGCCGGCACCAAATTGCTATTGGCAATCAGCACACGCGGTGCTTCGGGGTGACTGCGGATGATCCCCACCGGCTTGCCCGATTGTACCAGTAACGAATGGTGCTCGTCCAGTTCAAGCAACAACTCAATAATTTTACGCAATGCTTCCGGGTTACGGGCTGCCTGGCCTATGCCACCGTAAACCACCAGTTCGTCGGGGTTTTCGGCAACCTGCCCGTCGAGGTTGTTGAGCAACATGCGCAAGGGTGCCTCGGTTTGCCAGCTTTTAGCATGCAACTGCATGCCGCGCGGTGCTTTGTACACCGGGTGACTGGCGTAGGTTTTAATAAATTCTGAATTCGTCATCGTTCCAGTTTATATTGTGAGCTGTAGCTGTATTGTTAATTGTGGTTAGGAATGCTCCGTTGGTAACCAGTTGGTGCAAAGCATTTATATCGTCGGCAAAAATACGGTCATCGCCAATATGCGGCACATTTTCGCGCACAAGCGCGTGGCACGCTTCCACAACCGGTGTTGATTTTAGTGGCCGCCTGAAATCCATAGCCTGTGCAGCATACAGCAACTCGATGGCCTGTATGTATTCCAGGTTATCTATCACCTGGTGCAGTTTCCGGCTGCTGATAGAGCCCATGGAAACATGGTCCTCCTGCCCAAGTGAGGTCGGCACGCTATCCGCACTGGCCGGGAAACAAAGGGTTTTATTTTCGGTAACCAATGCCGCTGTGGTGTACTGCGGTATCATCAGGCCAGAGTTTAAGCCGGCATTATTGGTTAATAATTTTGGCAAGCCATACCGGCCCTCGCTCATTAAATAACAGCGGCGGTCGGCTATGTTGCCTAATTCTGCGGCTGCAACGGTTGCATAATCAAGCACCATGGCTAAAGGCTGCCCGTGAAAGTTGCCCCCGCTAATGGTATCATCGGCATTAAAAACTATGGGATTATCAGTTACAGAGTTTAATTCAATTTCGGTCAGTTCCTTTAAATGCAGCCAGGCATTGCGCGATGCGCCATGAACCTGCGGCATGCAACGTAATGAGTAAGGATCCTGCACACGATCACAGTTTGCATGGGAGTTACAGATCTCGGAATCTTTTAACAAAGTCTCCAGCCGTTTGGCAACCAGTTTTGTGCCTTTATAAGGCCGAAGCTGGTGCAGCCGCTCGTCAAATGGCCTTGCAGAGCCCATCATCCCTTCAAGCGACATGGCGCCTATCACATCTGCACGGTTTAAAGCATCGTCCAATCGCTGTACGGCCTTTATAGCAAATGCCAGGATAAATTGTGTGCCGTTTATTAATGCCAGTCCTTCTTTTGGGCCTAAAGCCAAAGGTTGTAAATCATGCTTTGCCAGTACTTTCGCGGCTGGCAAGCGTTCACCGTTTTCATAAACCTCGCCGAAACCAAGCAATGGTAAAAACAAGTGGGCAAGCGGGGCTAAATCACCCGAAGCGCCAACCGAACCTTTCTCAGGCACTACCGGGATAATATCATTGTCGATATGCCATATAATGCGTTCCAGCGTTGCCAACGCGATGCCAGAGAATCCCTGCGCTAATGCCTGAACTTTGGTAATCAGCATCAGTTTTGCAATTTCCTGCGGGATAGGATTACCAACCCCCACACTATGGCTTTTTAACAAATTGCTTTGCAATAATGAGGTGTCCGCTTCCGAAATGCGGGTGTCACATAGCGGGCCGAAGCCGGTATTGATGCCATAAACCGGGAGCTGCGCATGCACTATCTTTTCAACCTCGCGCCATGATGCCTGTATTTTTGCAGCTGCATCGCTGTCAATTACGCCTTTCACTTTTCCGGCTGCAATATCAAGGCAAGTGCCTATGGTTAAATGGCTGCTGCCATAGTTAAATATTTCATTCATTGGCTCCGGCATTAATATTCAGTTTATCGCTTATCCTGTCGGCCAGGTTTACGTTTTTAAAAGCGTTTTCCAGCGCGCCGATGCTTGGTAATAAATGCATACACGCAGGGTCGTTGTTAATCACATCTTCCATAGTTAATAGTATGGCATCCCAAACTGGCAGTATCTGCGCAAGTAGAGTTCGGCCACTATCGGTTAGCTGCACCATTTGCCGCCTGCCGTCGTCGGCACTGGTGACGCTGGTAACCAGTTTCCGGTTTTTTAAATTGGTTATTAGCTGGCTGGCTGCCGGGTGCGATACTTCAGTTTGTTCGCTTAATTCCTTTATCGAAAGCGATTCGTTCTTCGACAATAAATAAAAAACCGGGAACCAACTGGCATCAAAATCAATCCCCTCATTTTTGTAAGCCCGGTTGATTTCGGCCAGGAAACCCTCGCTTAAGCGGCGTAACCTGCTGCCCAAAACCAGGTAACCGAGACTTTGATATAAATTCATGGCGCAATTTATATAAGTGCTTATATAAATGCAAATAAAAACGAAGATTTAACTAAGATTTTTTGGATTGGCTAGATTCTAAGATTTTTTGCACCGTGGAAATTTAGTATCGACTCGACCCATATTGTAACAACGGATTTTAATTCGCTACACGCTAATTAAGTTTCAATGATGTAAAGAAATTGTCTTTGTCTTTCGTCGTGTTGCCTTCGGGCACCAGGCAATTCAAGGCATATAGGTTAGTGCCGATGACGACCATAAAGGTGTAGGTCTTTAATTTTTTTGAAGCATTGCCGCCTTCAATAGTATAGCTGTAGTTGCCATTCCATTTGTCCACCTTAACTTCGCCCATAACATAGCCTGGCATTTGGCCAAACATGCTGGCTTTTATCCCGGCTGCAAAATCGGCAGTGGGTAATAACGCAGCAACAGCAGCCGAGTCCATTTGCATTGTCGCTTTTAAATCTACCAGCGAAACAATGCAGACCGTACTGTCTTTGGTTGAAGCCTTTTGACTATTTTGACCATATTTTTGCGGCTGTACAGGAAGTTTAACAGACAGTTTATTATCGAATTTGTAATTAACCCAACCAGTTTGAGCCTGTACGGTGGCAATGGTAATAAGGGCTGTAAAAATCAGCAGGTATACTTTTTTCATGAGTTGTTGCGACATAAATCGTTTCTAAAAATGAAGATAATACATTTTTAGAACAACAAAAACACTTTAAAATTGCATGAACATTTTGTTAATTTAATACTTTGCCAGTATTAGGTGTAGTTCAAAAAACCAAGTTAAAGGCTCAATCCAACCTCCATACTTCTAATCCTGTAATCCCGGTTCAAACGAGGGTATGTACTTGTCCTTTATTAAATTAATATGGTGCTGCTCATGCCCGGCTATATGGTACGCCAGGGCGCGTACGCTGGCATTATTGGCGGTGCCTGTACCTTTTCCAATCCGCATAAACGAATCTTCGGGCAGGCCGTTGAAAAGTGCGATGGTTGATTTGCGCACCAATTCATATTCTTCAAAAATATCATCCAGATCGCGCTCATTGGCCTGGGAGTAAATGGCGTAGCTATCCTGATCGAAACCGATAAGGTTATTTTGCTCGTTACGGGCAAAGCGCAGGGCGCGGTAAGCAAATATGCGCTCATCGTCGACAATATGTACAAGCGTTTCCTTAATGCTCCATTTATCTTCGGCATAACGATGGTAAAGCATTTTCTCCGGCAAGCTGTATATTAATTCTTTTGCCGCGACGAAATTATCCCATAAATGTTGTAAAACCAGCCCGTCATCCGGGATTAACTTCATATACATTATGGCGTACGGCGGAAATTCACCCTCCAGCGGCTTCGGTATCGTGCGTAATTTTTGAAACATAATCAGAATAGAAAAATGTAAACCAAAATTACAAATTTCCTTTACTATGCTGTTTGCCCCATTTTATCATTTCGTCGACTACGGGGGTAAGGGTAAAACTATAGGTGGTGAGTTTATATTCGATAGATACGGGATGGGTATCATGTACAATACGAAGGACAAGCTTACTTGCCTCTAAATCTTTTAGCTCTTTTGAAAGTACGCGGGTGGTAATATTGGGAATATTACGCTGCAAATCCCGGAAGCGGGATACGCCGGAATACATCGACAATAAAATAGGCAGCTTCCATTTGCCGTTGATTACGGCAAGCGTGGTTTGCACCTGGCTTATTTTGTCGGCAATTTTGCTTACTTCCTTAGCCATAATAATATACGTTGTTTGATTGATATTAAAAGTATATCAATTTATCGGGATTGCAAATTATTTTGGCGGTTAAGTTTTTGACACCCTTTAGTTTATAAGTATTTATCTACTTTTGGTCCCGAAAGCAAATCTATATATACAGCCAAATGATACCCAATCTTGAGCAACTACGCAAAAACTACGAGCAGTTCGATGATAAAAAATTATTGCGAATAGCCAGCGAAGAAGCCGCAAGGTTAAGGCCGGACGCTTTAGAATTACTGAAACAGGAAATAGCCCGGCGCGGCCTCACAACTGATGCCGCAAAAGCCGATATACTAACTAAAGAAGTAAATGCGGAAGAGCTTGCGGGCCATGTAGAAACTTTGCGCAACCTGCCTTGCCCGATTTGCGGGAGTACCGGGGAAAAGCTGAATGCCACCATTGTTTCGAACGTGATGAGCTTTATCGTTTTCACTCATCAAAGCAAGGAAGTAAAAATTGCCTGCCCGCGTTGCCTTAACAAGCAGAATAATAATGCGATGGTAAAAACAGCCTTATTAGGATGGTGGGGTATACCTTTCGGATTGATCCGCACTCCGGCGGCTTTAATGTTTAATGCCAGGCAAAAAGCCCAAAACGATTTACCGGAAGCAAACGACCTCTTTAAATCGTTTGTTTATGGAAGGCTGGGGCGTATAGAAGTAAATAAAAATAACCCGGAAGGACTGCAGGATATTATTACCCATATAAGATAATACACCGCCAGGGCTTATTCCTCCCCCCTAATCCTGAATACCATCCCATCCATATCTTCATTAATGCGCAACTGGCAGGCCAGGCGGCTGTCAAATGATGCATCGGGTAGTGTATCCAGCAGATCAAGTTCCTGGTCGGATGGATGAAAATATTTTTCCGGACCTTCCACAACCTGCACGTGGCAGGTGGCGCAAAGGGCCATACCGCCGCAGGTAGCCAAAATGTGGTGGTCGGTTGCTTTTAGCACCTCCATCAGGCTCAGGCTTATGTCTTCGGGTATTTCAACCGGGCGGCGGGTGCCGTCCCTGTCTTCAATTGTTAAATTAATCATGTTCTTACTTTGTAGAGACGCAACGCTCTGCGTCTTAAATGATCCGGGTGTACAATTTTCCGCGGGCAGGCAGTACCATCAGCCTGTCCTACGGGAGACGCAAAATATTGCGTCTCTACGATCTTAAAACGCAGTCACCCCATACACGGTGGTATATTTAAAACTCAGTTTCTGGTCGGGATAAACCTGTTTGAAGGCGCTTTGGGCCATCAGTGCGGCTTCATGGAAACCACATAGAATCAGCTTTAATTTACCGGGATAAATATTAATATCGCCAATAGCATAAACGCCTTTTACATTAGTGCTGTAATCCAGCGTATCAACCATTATGGCCGATTTGTCTACATTCAGCCCCCATTCGGCAATTGGGCCAAGTTTTGGTGTAAGGCCAAATAGCGGTATCAAATGGTCGGCGGCTATGGTCGATATTTGATTTTCACGATCGACTATCTCCACCTCCTGCAAATGCCCGTTGCCGTTAATAGCTTTTATGTGGGCTTGCAATACCAAGTTAATGCGACCTTGTTTGGCTAATTCAAATACCTTTTCGGCACTGTCCGGAGCCCCACGGAAAGTATCACCGCGGTGAATGAGGGTAATTTCTTCGGCAATATCAGCCAAAAAGATAGTCCAGTCTAAAGCAGAGTCGCCACCACCTGCCAGTACTACTTTGCGGCCACGGTAGGCTTCGGGATTTTTCACCATATACGCAACACCCTTACCTTCAAACTCCTCCAAATGGTCGATAGCGGGTTTGCGGGGCTCAAAACAGCCAAGGCCGCCGGCAATTACCACTACTTTGCTGTAAACTATAGTACCGTCGCTGGTGGTGGTTACGAAAGTGCCGTCTTCCAGTTGTTGTAATTCGTTAACGCGTTCGCCTAATGAGAAGGTGGGTTTAAACGGTTCAATTTGTTCCATCAGGCCATCAACCAGTTGCTGGGCGTTAATGGTTGGGAAGCCGGGTATATCGTAAATAGGTTTTTGCGGATATATTTCAGAAAGCTGGCCACCCACTTGTGGCAGCACATCAATTAAATGGCAACGCATTTTTAATAAACCGGTTTCAAAAACAGCGAATAAACCAACCGGGCCCGCGCCTATAATGCAAATATCAGTAGTTATAAGTTCCATAAAAGTACCATTGAAATAATGGCTAAAGGTCGCTGTTATTATAACCGTAGACTAATGATTAATAGTAATTAGCGATTACTTTAAGTTATGTGGCCCGGTATCCGTTTTTGTCATTCCGAGCGAGAGCGAAGAATGACAAAGGCTATGCCTTCAAATTATACGTCGTTAAACAAAACCGCTTAAATAAATCAATCAGCTTTGAATTTTTACCATGCAGTTGTATAAACTGGAACGTGCGGAAAATCTCGAGTCCCTTGATCTCAATAATGCTCAATTCGTTATATTTTAATTCACTGATAACAGATTGTATCGACAAAAACGTAGCCGTTTCAGAATACAGCAGGTACTGTTTTATGGCGATGCTGCTCTCCAGCCGTATCTCAACCTGTAAGTCTTTTGGGTTGATACCAGCATCGTTTAAGGCATTGAAGATAATATCCAACGTACCTGAGCCAGCCTCGCGAAGTATCAATGGAATGTTTAATAATTGTTTGGGACTTATTTCGGCTTTTTTTGATAACTGGTTGTTGGCGCGTGTCACCAATACAATCTCGTCTTTGGCAAATGGGGCATAGGCAATTTGCGGATAATGGGCCGCGCCTTCTACTATGGCAATATCAATCTTTTCAGCTAAAACCAGCTGGGTTATTACATCGGTATTGCCCTGTATAAAGGTGAAATTTACCTCCGGGTAAGTCTTTTTAAACAATGCCAGTATTTTGGGCAATATGGTTTGTGCAACGGTGGTGCTAGCGCCAATATGCAGCGTACCGGCTTCCATTTTATTTAGCTGGGCCAGCTCCGTTTCCAGCTCGGTGTAGGTTTGAAATATTTTTTCGGCATACTGCAGCAGTATTTTACCGGCCGTTGTTAATACTATGCTACTGCCATTGCGCAGAAAAAGTTGTACGTTCAATTGCTGTTCAAGCTCCTTAATATGTTTGGTAACAGCGGGCTGGGTAATAAACAATTCGGCCGCAGCTTTGGTAAAGCTTAGCCTGGTTGCAACAGTGTAAAATACCTTTAGGCGGAAATCAAATGCCATGGGTACGAATGTAGGAGTAAAGTAGCTGAAAGCAAAAAGACTAAAGCAAAAAGCTTTTCTTCTTTATTGCTTTCTGCTTTGGACTTTAAGCTTTCCTCTTCTTACGTTTTCTTCGCCGTTGCCACAACCACAATCCCCCCAATTAACAATATGCCGCCCAAATATGGCGGCCAGTTAACGGTTTTTTGTTTATTAACAGATATTTGCAGCGGGCCGGCGTCAACAACCTTTTCTTTTTTGGTATAGCTAAAGCCCGTCCATATCAGCATAGCGGCGCCGATAATAATTAATACAATTCCGATAGTCCTGTTCATGGTGAGGTGTGTTTAATAGCACAATAGGAATTTGGCAGAATTGTTTTTAGCCCTCAAACTTTTGACTAAAGACTCTTGACTTAGGACTTTTTATTTAACTGATTTTTTGGAACTATCCGCAATACCGAAATCACGATCCGGAAGCCATCGGGATCGACAAAGGTGATACCGTTATTTTTCCAATATGGATTTTTAGGCGTAACCGTGTGTACACGGTTTGCAATGAACCGCTCCTTTATCCGGTAAAATTCCTCAACCGATTCAGCATAAAAAACAAGCAGGTCGTCGTTATCCGGGTAGTGCGCCGGCGCAACGTTGGAGGTGGTGAACTCCAGGTGCCAGTCGGCTCTTTCCGGGCCCAAAAATACCCCGTCATAATTTTCGTGGTTTTTGAACTCACCTAAAACTTTTAAGCCCAAAACCCGGCCGTAAAAATCGATAATACGGTTCAAGTCTTTAGTATGCCTGGCAGTTCTGAACTTCATAGGTAAAAGAGTCAAGAGTCAAGAACCAAGAGTTTAAAAAAGCTACTATAACCCAGGTTTCATTGCTCAATTATCAAAACTAAACATATCTTTATAATAACGTCTAATTGAAGGCTAAAATATTGATAGGCTATTCACGTCCTGCTATTTTTTATCTCTTGGCTCCTGGCTCTCGATTTTTCACCACTCTATTCCCTGGTGGAATGCTTTAAAAACGTTAAGGTTTAAAAAATGCCGTTAGTTTTCATATCTTCATCGCAGTATTATTTTCAATGCCTGCATAGTAGGTCAGATATTTACAGTATACCAAATTTTGGATAATAATTACAGTACACAGCCCGTTTTAGTTGAATTGCTTTTGCGACGCGACCCGAAAGGCTGTCAGCATTTATGCGAGAGTTACTCGTCAAAATTATATGGTTATATAATAAAGATAGTAAACGACGCCGAAGCAGCGGAACAGTTGCTGGATATGACTTTTAAAAGAATTTGTAAAAACATACACGAATATAAACAAAGCAACCTGACATTTTTGTCGTGGTCGCTACAACTTGCCCGGGCAGAAAGTATTGATTACCTTTATATTATCAAACCGAAAACCGCACAGGTAAATAACTCGTATCATACTGCAACAGAAAGTGAAACAGCTATAGATGATATTACTGTTTTAAATATGATTCACCAGGGTTACAAAGTTTATGAAGTAGCCGAAATGTTGAATATGCCTGTCGACGAAGTGAAAACAAGTATTCGGAATGCGATGAAACAGAAGAGGAGCGTTAATTAATGGACGTACAAAAGTATATAGAAAGCGGTGTGCTGGAACAATACTGCCTGGGCCACCTTGATGAGGCCGAACAGGCATATTTAATCCAAATGACTATGCTTTATCCGGAAGTTAAGGCTGAATTAACTGCCGTTGAGCTTGCTTTTGAAGATATTTCTGCTTTGGCAGCTATTAAGCCAGCGCGAAATTTGAAACAAGATATACTTGCTGCAATTGGCTTTAACAAAGAAAATGCGACATTAAATGTAAATGATTTGCCTGTTTTAAGGCACGCGACTGACCCGGAGCCCTGGTTAGCTGCGTTTGCACATTTAATACCTATTGAGCCTACTGAAGACCTTACCGTTAACGTTATCCGCCATGATGCCATTGTGCAACAAATGCTGATGACCGGCAATACCGACGTGCCCGAAGAAGAACACGGCGAATTTTACGAAAGCCTGTTTATTTTAAAAGGTCGGTGCGAGTGCATGGTTGGCGATGAGCTTTTCGCCCTCGGTGCCGGCGATTTTCTAGAAATTCCGTTAAATGTTAAACACGATATTAAGCTGGTAACGCCCTACGTTACGGCTGTTTTGCAATACAGATTTGTTTGAAGAGATATTAAAGGCGAAAGGCTTTTGAGGAGAGGCGAAAGCTGAAAGGTTAAGGGCGAAAGGTTTTGAATTGCAGCTTTATGCCTTTCGCCTTTTACGTTTCACCTCACTTAACGTATTTCTTAGCAATCCCCGGGTATACGTTCATATACACGTTTGCTTTGCCATCGCGGTCGAAGATACCTTCCCACGTACTTAACGGCTCCCATATAAAGCTGCCCACTGCTTTGCTGCCCGGCGCGGTAAATGCTATATCATTAACCTGTTCCTTTAGCTGCGAGTATTCGGCAACCATTACCTGTTTGTTATACCGTTTGGCAAGGTCGGCCATGTTTTTCTGCAGATCTTCCAGCGTACCATGCCATTTTGGGTAATATGACAGGCCAATAACATCAAACGGCACATTGCGTTTGGCCATATTATCTAAAAAGAACTGCGACTCGGCGCTTTGCCCGCCTAAAGCAATATGCAGCATAATAATAGTTGATGGATTAACAGTCTTTACCGCCTTAACCCCCTGATATAACAATTGCGAAAGGCTGTCGAGGTTATTAATTGCACCTTCCGGCCATACAATACCATGGTTAATTTCGTTACCAACCTGGACCATATCGGGCGCGGTGCCTTGGTCTTTTAGTTGTTGCATCACGCGGGCGGTGTAATCATACAACGATTTTTTAAGCGTTTCGAAATCCTGGCCAGCCCATGCCGCAGGTTTGTTTTGCTGCTGCGGATCGGCCCAATAATCGCTGTAATGAAAATCGAGCAGAAATTTCATACCCGCAGCTTTTATCCGTTTGGCCATAGCTTTGGTGTGTTCCAAATCGCAGAAACCTTTTTTGGGCGAGTATCCTTTCGGGTTTGCCGGTTGGTTAAATATGCGCAGGCGGATATAGTTAAACCCATGCTGCTTCATAATTTCGATAGCATCGCCGGGTTTTCCATTTTCACTAAATTTCATTCCCCGGCTTTCCAGTTCCGGCAAAAAGGAAATATCGGCGCCTATAATTTTGTCATTTATTGTTTTGGGTTGGTATTTATCTGTAGTGACCAAATGCGGGGTTCCTGGTTGCACGGTATGTATTTCGGTCGAGCCCGGGAAAAGGCTGTCGGCCTGGGCCACAAATTTTACACGTCCACGGGTACGGCCTGTGCGTAATCTTACCTCGGTGCCGCTTTTTAGGGTAGATTTCCAGGTGGTATCGTTGGTTTTATCAAGGCCGGTGAAACTGTTTGGTATTGTACCATCGCTTATGTGTACAATTTTCGCATCGCCAATTACTTTAAATGTTCCCGGTAGCGCCACATCCTTAATCACATCGCCTTTACTGTCTATAATTTTTATGGTGATGATAGTTTCGTCCTTTCCATCGGCAATCATGGTGGTTTTGTAAGGTGTCACCTGTATTTCGGACGGAACGCCCGGAGGTTTTGGTTTAAACTTCCGGTTTTGAGCTATTGTTATATTTGCAATCAACATCAGCGATAACGCCACAAGTAACGTGCTTTTAAGTAAAAAAAGCTTCGTTTGGGTATTCTTTAACATAGTAGTACTCGGTTTGTTAAATATAGAGTATAAAATGCTGTCCTGACAATTTCTTATTTGGGTTGATGAAAGTGTAGCTGATTTTTTACGTCGGTGATTACAAATACCGTTTACCTAAAATCTTTAAAATGATAAGTATAGCTAAACATAAAATATCGCCTCAGCAGTAAGCTCTGTGTATCATTTATCGTGTTCCCGGATGCGAAATGAATAGAGTTTACACTTTGATTTAAAAGGTCGTAGCAGGTTAGTTTTAGCTCGCCACGGTCTTTTTTCTGGATCCGGCGGGTTAAGGCAAGGCTCAACAGGTTTGAATTGCGCCTGAAACCAGGGGCCACCAAAGGATTATAGCTATAGGTGTAGTCGATAAGCCAGGTATATTTTTGCGGCACAAACAGGCTAAAGTTAAGTCCTGCATGTTGCACGGTATACGATGTGCTTTTATAATCAACATTTTGATAGGTGGTAACGGCAGGATTAATACTGTATTGCGGTCGTATTTCAAAAATGTCGCCGTAGGTGGCTTCAAAATCCTGGCTTAGGGTAACTGTTCTGGTATTCTGATAACCGTTTTGCTGGTTCACCTGGAAAAAATAATGGCCAGCGGCACCGAATACATTTGTGCTCGTCCCTAGCTGCCAGTTGCCCTGTTTTTTAAATCGTTTGCTGATATAACCGCTTAAATAAGTATTAAAGCTGCCATTCAGGTTTACGGGGCGGACTGTTTTAGCACCATCGGCAGTTATAAAGTTCTCCCTGATAATACTGTTGGTTTCAACAGTAAAACGAGAGCTTATACCCATTGAAACCTGGCTTTCCCGGCCATAATTATTGTAGTTAAAACCCAAGTTGTGCGAGCGCGAAGGCTTAAGATTTGGGTTGCCAATAAAACTATAAATAGGGCTGTAAACAATGGTTACAGGCTGCATATCACTTATCGACGGCTGCCTTATATCATCACTATAGCTTATATTGAATTTGCGTAAGCGCAACTCGACAACCGGCAGCAAGTAAAAATAGTTTTGATTCAGTGTTGTCGCCGTGTAAGTATTAAATTGATTGCTGATTTGGTTTAACTGCGAACCCAAACCCAGCTTAAGCGACACATCATCGGTAAAATTATAGGTCAGTTGCGGCAAAAAGGTTTGCTGCCATTGATTGCGTATTAGGTTGCTGCTTTGGTTCTGCAGGAATATGGTGTACAAGCCTGTATTTAAGTCTTCGTCGTAAGTAAACAGGTCGCCGGCGTTACGGTTATGGTTTCCTGCAAATATAAAATCGGCGCTAAGCTTTTTGCTCATCGGATAATGGTATACGGCGCTAACGTTCTCGCTTATTGCCCGATTGGTATTTTTGGTAAACCGGTCGGTAGTATCTGATTGTAAAGCCGCCACGTACGATATCAAATTATTGACATTAAAATCACGGCTATTTTCGGGGTGGATACTTATGGCGTTGCTAAAGGTTAACGATGCTCCATTTTTATTGAGCCGGTGATAGTAGTTTATGTTATGCTGGTATTGAAATGAGTTGCTTGTGCCATGCGCATCGGTTGTATTTGTGGTAATTAAAGGTATAAAAGTGTTTGAATTTGAATAGTTGCTGAGGTTGTTATTACTGTTATAGCCATATGTCAAATCGGGCTCAAACTTTAACGACGTTACCGAATCCGGCTTCCATTCAAGTTGGGTATGCATGTGCTGATCGTTATTATGATCGTGCTTTTTACTATTCGAAAAGGTTAAAAAAGTAGTGTCGCCAATAAACTGCTGCTGCTTCGAGGCTGAAATATTATCAATAATGTGGTTGTTAAACTCGTAGTTTATGTTCAGGGTGACCTTTTTGCTTAGGTTTTTGTTAATACTTACCGAACCCACTGTAATTTTTGAAACGCCGCCCTGACCGTTAAACCCGCTTAGACCCGGCATCCGGATAGTCAGGCCCGAAAAGTCGGTTCCGCTAAGGTTGTTGCTGTAAACGCTGCCGCCAATTTGCAGGTCATCTTTATATTTGGCGAAAAAGCCAGATGCCGTATACCTATCCTGTGTGCCTGCACCAACACCCATATTACTAAGAAAAGCCTTTAAAAATTCCTTTTTAAATTTAAGGTTGATAATTTTTTTAACCTGGTAGTCGGGCTGCAAATGGTCGGGGTCATTTTCGCGGTCATCATAAACCTGCACTTTCGATATCATTTCGGCCTCCAGGTTACGGGTAGCAATAGTTGGGTCGTTTATAAAAAAGTCCTTACCGTTAACCTTTATTTTTGATACATCTTTACCGTTAACGGTTACATGCCCGTCGACGCTCACCTGCATACCGGGTAGTTTTTTCAACAGGTCTTCTACCAGGGCATTGGGCCGGGTTTTAAACGCTTCGGCATCAAACTCAATCGTGTCCTTTTTCATGATAACGGGTATACGTTCGCCTTTCACCACTACTTCCTGCAGCATTTTAGCCGAAAGGTACAGTTTGCCAAGATCAACGGTTTCGCCTTTGCTAAAATCAACGTTAATGCGAAGCCCATTGTATCCCACATGCGATATCAGCAGCCGCGACGTTTGCTGGCGCAGGTTATGTAATGCGAAAACACCGTTTTTATCAGTGACTGTGTATGAAATAAGCGAGGTGTCTTGTAGTTTCAGGATCGACACAGTGGCAAGTTGAACCGGTTCGTGTGTTACTGAATCAAGAATAATGGCTTTTACAACACCGTGGTTTTGCGCCTTAGCGGCAATAGTAATGATAGCAAGCAGGAGCAGTAAAGATAATTTTCGCATTTAGGCAGGCAAGGTTACGTCCGTAAAACAATAAATAGTTAATTATTTCGAACGCTAATATAACTATATTTCTAGTTATAACTATTTTTTTAGTTATTGCAATAAAAAAGTTACATAGTACTCATTACTGGGATTATTGTAGTTGTTGCCGAATCCTGCGGGGGTATGATGGCTTATATCGAATGTAGAAATTAGGGAACTATGTCGGTGCCTAAAATCCAATATAAAAAACGGGCATTCGATTCAAGACTTTTGACTCAAGACTTTCGACTTCCTCTAAAGGGCTATCATTCCCATCCCCTTGCCGGTCATCCGCACAAAGCCTTCAGCTGCCCGAACTCCCGCTTCGCGACCGCGAAAATCCTCCATCGAAGCATGGCCGCAGGCATATATCCCCGGAGGGTCCTGGCTGGTGTGGCAGTACACGGCTTTCTTTTTCTGTTCCTGGGTATCGCTTATATCAACATAGTCGGTAGGCATAAAAATCATAGTTTGCTCACCGGTGCATACCTCGAAAAAATAGAGCGTAAATTTATTGGACGAGCGCACCCACGTTTGCATGGTCAGCAGGCTGGCAACCTGGTGGTCTTTGTGGCTGTCGACTGGCCAGTGGGTAAATACCACATCGGGTTTTTCATCGGCTATTAATGTATGCAAGTGTTTTAAAGCAGCGTTATCGGCAATGGTTGCACCATCAATCTGCCCGGCAAAAATGGGTTTGGTATTCAAAATTTTGCAGGCATTGATAGCTTCCTGTTTGCGTATCCTGGCAGCCTCATCGTTCGCGGTGCCGGGGATACCAGCCTCGCCTGTAGTCAAATAAATTATAGTAACATCATGCCCTTGTGCAGCCAACCTGGCCAATGTGCCGCCACAGCCGCTTTCAGGATCGTCGGGATGGCCGCCAACACAAACAATCTTCTTTTTTGCTGCCCCGATATTCCCCTGAGCGTTTAACAACGAGGGTAATGTAAGCAGTCCTAAACCGGCGGCGGTGTTTTTTACAAATTGGCGACGGGAGTTGGGCGATTGATCCATAGTGCGAGCTTTCTCAAATATAAAATTCTGAAACGCAAAACTTAAATTTAATCATTGTATAATATTTGTAAAATCACTTGCAGAACACAACATCACACCCATAAATGGCTTAACTTTATTTATTATTTACCGATTCAGATTATTTTATGGGCAAGTTTTTTGATGATATTTTAAACCAGCATAAGGTTTTTATTGAGAACCAAAAGATGTTTTTCGTGGCCACAGCACCGCTCGATTCTGATGGACATGTTAACTTGTCGCCAAAGGGAATGGATAGCTTTCATGTTTTCTCGCCCAACAGGGTCGCCTATATGGATGTGATAGGCAGCGGGAACGAAACATCGGCGCACTTGTTGGAGAATGGCCGCATTACTTTTATGTTTTGTGCTTTTGACGGACCACCTAACATTTTACGCCTATATGGAAAAGGCTATACTGTATTGCCGGGCGATGCAGAATGGGAATTGTTAACGGCCCATTTTAAACTAGTATTGGGCACAAGGCAAATTATAGTAGCCGATATTGATAAGGTGCAAACATCATGTGGTTTTGGCGTTCCGTTTTACAACTATGAAGGCGAGCGCGACCAAATGCAGAAATGGGCACTAAATAAAGGTGAGGAAGGTTTGGATGCTTACAAAAAAGAAAAAAATATGCTAAGCCTCGATGGCTTGCCGACCGCATTATATAACAGGTAAAAGCGTTGGGCTAAGATTATTCAAACACCACCGTTTTATTTTTATAAACAAACACCCTATCCTCAAACACCAGCTTTAGCGCCCGGGCCAGTACCGATGTTTCAATTTCTTTACCGGCCTTTACCATGTCGGCAGCGGTAAACGAGTGGTTTACGGGGATTGTTTGCT
The DNA here is from genome assembly GCF_025359345.1 of Mucilaginibacter sp. Taxonomy (GTDB): domain Bacteria; phylum Bacteroidota; class Bacteroidia; order Sphingobacteriales; family Sphingobacteriaceae; genus Mucilaginibacter. Next base: position 328,566 of record NZ_JANYGQ010000038.1, on the reverse strand, counting down.
GCGCGATAATTGGTCCTTCGTCCAGTTCATTTGATACAAAATGTGCGGTTGCCCCTATTAGCTTCACACCACGTTCAAACGCCTGCCGGTATGGGCTGGCGCCGATAAATGCAGGTAAAAACGAATGGTGGATATTAATAATCCGCATAGGGAACTTAGCTACCAATTTTGGCGACAGTATGCGCATGAACTTGGCAAGTACAATATAATCAGGGTTATATTTTTCTACTGTGTCAGCTATTTTTCCTTCAAACTCATCCTTACTCACCTGTTCGTGCGATATAAAGTAAAAAGGCATATCAAAGCGCCTGCAAATGTCCTGCAGCACATTGTGGTTGCCGATAACGCACTGTACGGTAGCACCGAGCGTCCCAAAATAATTCCGGATCAAAATATCTGCCAGGCAATGGTATTCTTTGGTTACCATTACCACTACTTTTTTCTCGGGCAGCGGGTTAATCAAAATAGTGGCGTCATCGGGCAATACCTTCCGCAACTGCTTTTCCAGCGTTGATTCATCGCCACCGACAGAAACTTCAAGCCGCATAAAAAACAGATTTTCGGCCTGGTCCACATACTCGCGCAGCGAAACGATGTTAAAAAGGTTTTTGGCCAAAATAGCCGATACGGATGCCACCAGCCCGGCGCGGTCGGTACATTGAATAACGATAATCATGATAGGTAAATATAGTTGTAAAGGTTGTAAGTGTTGTAAATGTTAAAAAATAGCCTGATGTTAAAATAGTTACACTTCTTCGACCTATACAACCACTACAACTTTTACAACCTCTAACTAAACCATTTCTTTCTTATCGCAATCTTAATAGCAGAAGCTTTGTTTGACACGTGAAGCTTTTCGTAAATATTGGCAATATGCTTGCGCACGGTATGGGGGCTTATAAACAGGCGTTCGCCAATTTGCTGGTAGTTTAGCCCATCGACTATACGGTTCAATATTTCAAGTTCGCGGGTGGATAGTGTATGGGCTTCTTCTTCATTTTCAGCTGCGGGGGCAGCATCATCGGGCGAATTACGCAGTAATCCAAGCACTTTACGTGCAATACGCGGCGACATGGGTACTCCCCCTTCAAAAACTATTTCGGTAATCGCTTTCACTATGCTCGATACCTTTTCGTCCTTCAATAAATAACCTGTGGCCCCGGCCTTAATGGCTTCGAATAGCTTCTCGTCGTCATCAAAAACAGTAAGCATCAAAAAATGGGTATCGGGGTAAACTTCCTTAGCTATTGTTACCGCTTCAATGCCATCCATTACCGGCATTTCAATATCCATTAAAACTACCTGCGGGCGCATATCCGCAGCAAGTGCCTTCATGTTTTCTAAAAATTCGCTGCCATCGTTCGCCTGGAAGACAATAGTAATTTCTTTATAATAGCTGATCTGTTCGGCTAACGTGTTCCGAATTATACGCTTATCATCTACAAGGGCTATTCTTACGCTCATAACCAGGTTGTTTTAATGGCCTGACGGCATTAATGATATAAACTTACTTATTTAATAGTATAAATAAGCCGCCCCGTAATTACGAAGCAGCTTATTTACTATTTGAACTTTTAACGGCCCGGATCTTTTTTGAAAGACCCTAGGCCCATCACGAAAAATGTTATTATTAATAAAACAATGGTATTCATCGCAATAAGCTCTTTTTGGCGGGCTTTAAATGCAGAGCTGCAATATTTTGCGTTTCTATTCCGCCTGATTGATTAAAAGTTGAAACCTACACGTGCTCCTAAAAAGCCCGAGCTGCTGTAACCTTCGTACCGTAAGCTTACGTCGAAGCCACCCAGCAATAAACCAACACCCGGAGCATAGGTAAATTCGGAGCCGGTTGCCGAAATTGAACCACCCTGTCCGTTTGACGCGTAGATTTTCGCAAAAGTGATACCGGCCTCACCTATACCGTAGAAATTGTCGCTGAACATATAACGGTAACCTGCTTTAACCGGGATGTTAACTTGGGCCTTTAAACCGGCGCCAACGCCACTTTTTGGCGCAAATACAATAACGCCCGAAGTTAAAGTTACCGCGCTTGATTTATCAAGGCCGATAGCTGCACGCAAGGTTGCGCCACCACCTACCGAATAAACACTGCTGAAACCGCTAACAGGCAATGCACCTTCAAGGCCGATACCTAAGCTGAATTTTTTGTAGTCGCTTGATTGAGCGAAAACTTTTGAGGAGGTTAATGCCACCAGCATTACGATAACCAATGTAAATACTTTTTTCATTTTTTTTGTTTTTGTGATTTGTTAATGATTGTTATTATTTGTTATTATTTGATAGTGCTAAGCAACAACTAATAGCAAAGGTTATCAATAATACACATGTAGTATATTGGGGATCATGTCAAAAAAAACACAGCATAACTTACTGTATTATAGCTAAATATGTGGTTATTACGTATTTTAAAATACCGTGCAGCACGTATCATTTTAAATATCTTTTGTATATCTTTAGTAATAAATTATGGGTGCATTGTTAGCGCAGTGGAGTAGTATTAATTGAGTTCAAACCAAATTAATACTTTGTTTTATCGCGCTATTCCCCCCTCGGTGTGCCGTACTGTTTCAGAATCCCGGTTTAAACTATTAACTGATGAAAAAGCTTATCATGCTGCTATGGCTATTGCCATCAATTGCGCCGGCACAAAACAAAATTACCGACAGCCTTTTAAAACTACTCCCTGCTGCCAAAACAGATACCCAACGGGTTAAGATTTATAACAAGCTATCGGAGCGGTTTATGAATAGCCATACGGATAGGGGGCTTACTTATGCCAACCAGGCGCTTAACCTGAGCCAAAAAGTAAAATATTTAAGAGGCGAGGCTGATGCCTACTATAACCGCGGCCAAATACTGGTAAACATATTAAAGTCCGATTCGGCTAAGGTTGACTATGAAAAAGCTATAGCTATCTATAAAAAGATTAACGACCGCGAGGGCCTCGCAGAAATTTACTCTGATTATGGCATATTGCTACGCGTGCAAGGCAGGGGAAGCGATGCAATAGTTTATTTTCAACAATCGGCCGATTTATATGAAAAAGTAGATAATCTTGGCGGAAGTGCTGAAACACTGGTTTTGCTGGCAAACAATTATAACCAGTTGCATTTGTTTAATAAGGCACTGGCAATGTATCAAAAAACATACGAGCTCAGGCTCAAAATAAACGATAAGCTTGCGGCAGCACAATCATTAGCCGGCATAGGGCTAACTTACCGTAACAAACAAATTTATGAGCCAGGGACTAAAAACTTTGAACAGGCTGTTCAATACATGCTTAAAGCCCGCACCGCCTTTATCAAAGCCGACCATAAACTGTATATCGCCTTTATCGATAAAGAGATTGGAATAACGTACCTACAGCAAAATGAGAGCAAACAAGCCCTGGTTTATTTTTTAGAGGCCGAAGATTGGTTTAAGAAACTGGATACAAAGCGCGAAATGGGTTCACTGTACAAAGGTATCGGCAACGCATACTTGAAGCTAAAACAATATCGGCAGGCTAAAATATACCTTGAAAAAGGTTTGGATGCCGCGCTGGCCGAGAAATACCAGCAGCATATCATGGAATCGTACGAAGGTTTGTACAACTATTACAAGCAAACTGGCGACGATAAGGCAAGTTTGAAATACCACGAAAAGTGGATGGATGCAAAAGATACTTTAACCCAAAAAGCCAATTTTGAAAAAATAACGGAGGTAACCGCAAAATACGAAACCGAAAAAAAGGAGCAGCAAATAAAACTGCTAAATAAAGAAAACACAATTCAAAAGCTGTCTATCACCAGCCGTAATAAAACAATTGGCATCATAGCAGGTCTTTTCCTGCTTTCGGGTATCGTGGCGGCCTTGTTTTATAATCGTCAAAAACTTAAGCAACGGGCCAACCAGCAGGCCCTAATGCTAAAGCAGCAGGACATACTTACAAAAGCGATAGTTGATGCTGAAGAAAACGAGCGCAAACGCATAGCAAGTGATTTACACGATGGTGTTGGGCAGCTATTTTCCGCTGTTAAGATGAACCTGAGTGGTTTATTTGAGCGAATTACCTTAGCACGAGAAGAAGACCGGTTTTTAGCAGAAAACACCCTTGCATTGGTTGACGAAAGCTGCAAAGAAGTGCGTACTATATCGCACCAGATGATGCCCAACATGCTGTTGCGCTCGGGCATAGCATCTGATTTGAAAAGCTTTATTGAGAAAATTGATTCGGATAGCCTGAAAGTAACGCTGGAGGCAACCGGCTTTAAAAACAAACTGGAAAGCAATGTGGAGACCATGTTGTACCGTATTATACAGGAAAGCATTAACAACGTAATTAAACACGCAAAAGCAACCCGCCTCGACCTTGTATTAAACAGGGGCAGCAAAGGTATTACAACAAAAATTACCGATAATGGGATAGGGTTCGATACCGGCGAAGCGGGAAGTTCTACGGGAATCGGCCTTAAGAACATTGCCACACGTGTTGAGTATTTAAAAGGCACAATAAGGTACATTACCGCACCCGGCGAAGGAACTGTAGTTATAATTGAAGTACCTGTATCATAAGTAAACTTTAAACAATTATTAATCCCGGGAAAATATTTGTTAGTCGTGATGATTTTTTTAGTATACTTATCATGTTAATTATAACCTATTATAAACAGTAGTAACCCCGCTATTGTATTATCCCGCTAATTGTTTAATACTATATCGATTAATAAATGAAGAAATATTTACTTATTCTATTTTTTACTCCATTTCTAACTTTTGGTCAAAACCACACAGCCGACAGCCTTAAAAAAGCATTAACAGTTGCAAAAGCAGATACTTCAAAAGCGATAATATGTTACCAGCTGGCAATGGAGCTGCAAAGCATGGACCCTGCGGCATCGCAAAAAATGATTGACCAGGCGCTTGCCATATCGCAAAAAGCGAACTACTACAAAGGCCTTGCAGATATCTATTATTTTAAAGTGGCACAAAGCTCGTATATCGGCGATTTTGACGCCATGAAAGATAATGCCGAAAAATGCCTCGCCATATCGAAAAAATACAACTTCCCGGTAAACCTTGCATCAGCCTACAATGGCCTTGGCATTTATTATTGGCAAACCGGCAATTATGCCGAAGCTATAAAAAACCATTTAGCAGCCCTTGAAATACGCGAAAAACTGAAGGATGAAGAAGGGATTGCCAAATCGCTGGGAAATTTGGGATTGGTTTATTTAGATAACGAAAAGTTAAAGGAAGCCGAAAGCTATTCGTTGCGCGCGCTTGCGCTTGGCAAAAAATTAAACAATACTACGGTTGTAATTAACTGCTTGCATAACCTTGCCAATTTATTCAGCGGCAAAAAGGAATATGAAAAGGCGTTGAAGTATGATGAGGAAGCACTGCCCGTTTGTTTAAAGGAGGATAATAAAAGGGGGCTATCGCAAATATATTCAAGCATGGCACATTGTTACGAGGCCTTGCAACAATATGATAAGGCGCTAAAATATCAATATGACGTATTAACGCTTGATAGTTTTTTTGGTGATAAAAAGCAGGTGAGCGACACTTACGCAAACCTGGGCGAGCTATATAAAGATAAGGGCGACTATGCCCAAGCCATAAGCTGGTTAAAAAAGTCGCTTCCGCTTACTGTTGAGACAAAATATAAACAGGGTGAGAAAAATGCATGGATGCTGTTAAGCCAGGTGTACGAAAAAAATGGCAATTACAAAGAAGCTTTGGCAGCCGATAAAAAGTATCTGTTGCTAACACAGCAATTAATAAACGAGGGTAATGATAAGCAGATTGCCCAAATGCAAACCCGTTACGAAACCGTAAAAAAAGAACAGAAGATAAACATACTTAATAAGGAAAATACTATCCAGAAGTTGTCCATTGGCAGCCGGAATAAAACTATTGGCATAATAGCAGGTCTGTTCCTGCTATCGGGAATTGTTACTGCGTTGTTTTTCAACCGTCATAAACTAAAACAAAAAGCCGAGCAACAAGCCATGATGCTGAAACAACAGGATATGTTAACCAAAGCCATTGTTGACGCTGAAGAAAACGAACGTAAACGCATCGCGAGCGATTTGCACGATGGCGTTGGGCAATTATTTTCGGCAGTTAAAATGAACCTGAGCGGTTTATTCGACAGGATCACCATAGCACGGGAAGAAGACAGGTTTTTGGCAGAAAACACGCTTGCACTGGTTGATGAAAGCTGTAAAGAAGTGCGCACCATATCGCACCAGATGATGCCCAACATGCTGTTGCGGTCGGGCATTGCATCCGATTTAAAAAGCTTTATCGAAAAAATTGACTCCGACACCTTAAAGGTAACCCTTGAGGCAACAGGGTTTAAAAACAAACTGGAAAGCAATGTGGAGACGATGCTTTATCGCATTATACAGGAAAGCATTAACAATGTAATTAAGCATGCCAAGGCAACCCGGCTCGACCTTTTACTAACCAGGGATGTAAGGGGTATTTCAGCAAAAATTGCCGATAACGGCGTCGGATTTAATGTTAATGAAAGGGAAAACTTCGATGGTATTGGGCTAAAAAACATTGCAACCCGGATTGAGTACCTGAAGGGCACTATTAAGTACGTATCCGAACCGGGGACCGGAACAACCGTTTTGATAGAAGTACCCGTGCTATAACCTGTAACAAAATTCGATTACGCACGTCAAATAATAAAAGCGATTGGTATATTAGCCTTTGGCTTTTTGCATTCACCTTTTAGCTTATGATTATGCGTTACTTTTTATGTTTTTTATGCCCGCCGTTAGCTATTCTGACTACAGGTAAAATAGGCGCTTTCATATTAAATATCTTCCTCACCCTATTTTTTTGGGTGCCCGGGATAATACACGCCGTACTGGTTACCAGTAAATATTATGATGATAAGCGTCACCGCCAGTTAATACGGCAGGTACGTAGAGGATATTATTAAAATAAATTCCAAAACGTTTATTATCGGTAACAAATTAGGTGATGTGTTGGCATATTCACCTATAAATGCCTAATTTCACCCCTGATTTAAACATTGCCTAATCCAATAGTTTGATATGCTATTTAACAAGCTTTTAACCCGGAGCATTTGCATCCTGTTGCTAAACTTATTATGTTTTGCCGGGTTTACCAGGCCTGTTGAAAAAAGCTTCATTAAGAACTATAGTTTAAATGCAGCCATTGAAAAACCAGCCGATCAGCCTTCTCCTTACGACAAAGTAATAATTGATGCCCCAAAAAGCTTAATCCAGGCGCAGAAAAACAACTCACAGCGCGATAAAATACAGGCCCTGGAGATTCTTGCAAAAAGCTATGCTGCCAAAAATGATTTTAAGCAAGCTTATTACTACCAGGTACAGTTTAAAAACGCCAGCGACAGCGTTTTTAATAATGCTAAAAACAACGAGGTAAACAGTCTTCGTTTAAAACAGCAGCAGGAAGATAATGCACGGCTGGTAAATGAAATAAAAATCAAGGAGCAGTCAATCTCGTTTAGTAAAAAACTGTTTTGGATTAGGAATGTACTGGCAACTATTGTCGTAATTTTTGTTGTGGTAATCATCCGCAGCAACCGGCAAAAAACCGCGTTAAACAAAGTGCTGCAAAAACAAAATGCCGACATTGCAGCGCAAAAAGCTGAAATAACCAAACAAAAAGAAACGCTGCACCAGTTAAACCATACAAAAGACCAGCTTTTTTCGATCATTAGCCACGACCTGCGCAGCCCTTTTGCCGCCATTTTACAGGCAATGGATGATATGAAAACCGGCACCTTATCCGCCGAAGAGCAAAAAGAAGTAATGAACGCATTTTACCAGCAATTAAGCCTGGTAACCATGATGGTGAACAATCTTTTGGTGTGGGCAGGCAGCCAGCAAACGGGCAATAAAACCCAGCTTGCAACCATCGATGCCGCCGATATTATTGATGAAATAATTTCCATCTCAAACTTTTTAGCCAAAAATAAACGCATCAGCCTCAACCATAACCATAGTACGAAAAAACCGGTGTTAGCCGATTCTAATCATTTAAAAATCATCTTCAATAACCTCATCGGTAACGCCATAAAATTCACACCTCACGGTGGCACTATTGAGATATCGTATACCGATGACGCCGACTACCAGGCCATTCACGTAAAAGATAATGGCATCGGTATTTTGCCTCAAAAAATGGAGAAACTTTTTAAAGTTACTGGTAAAGACATATCAGGCTACGGTACCAACAATGAAGCGGGTGCCGGAATAGGCCTTGGGCTGATAAAGCAATTTGTTGATGCCAATAATGGACGGATAGAGGTAAAAAGCCAGCCGGGCGAAGGGTCGGAATTTATTGTTTACCTGGAAAAAGCTGGGTGAGGAATTTCGGATGTCGGATGTTCGATTTTTCGCTTTTTGTTTTGTTTTTAGCGGTGCTCAAGAGGGCTAAAGCCGTTTCGGATTTTCTGAATGCGGAATTCGGATTGCCGATTGCGGAATGTGAAAATAGCTGAGAAATAAAACACACTGATATTTATGCAACAGTCAAATATCCTTTTCCAAACCGTAAAATGGGACGAAATCGAAAAGACAATCCATCCCGGCACCATCGGCACTGCATGGTGGCAAACGCTGCAGTTTGATGGTTTACGGGTTCGCGTGGTTGAATATAGCCCGGGCTACCTGGCCGACCACTGGTGCCAAAAAGGACATATAGTATACTGCCTTGAAGGCGATTCCACTGTTGAACTTGAAACCGGCGAAACTTTTAAACTTAGCGCAGGTATGAGCTATATTGTTTCCGACAATTTAAGCTCGCACCGTTCTGTAACGGAAAACGGAGTGAAATTATTAATTGTTGACGGGGATTTCCTTAGACACGATCTAAACACGATTTAGGGATTTAGCACGATTTGCAGGATTGAAGTTACTGGAAATTTAATGGATGGATTTTAAGAATCCTGTAAATCCATTGCATCTTTCAATCGTGTTTTGAGTATAGAATGTATAATTATCATTAATTGTTAATTATACACTTGTATATCTTTAAATAACGCTAAATTTATACACCAATTGATAAACTTATGACTTCCCGCAGAGATTTTCTACAAAAATCTGCCATCGTAGCCGGTGGCAGCCTGTTAGCATCCGCCTTAAACAACCAGGCCTTTGCCATTTTTAAACCCGGGCTTGCCCCAAGCGACCAGCTGAATATCGGTGCTATTGGCATTAATGGCATGGGCTGGGCCGACGTTACTGCCGCCTTGAAAATCCCCGGCGTAAACCTCGTTGCCGTTTGTGATGTGGATAAAAGCGTAATGGATAAACGCCTGGCTGATTTGGCAAAAACAGGGCGCGACATTTCGAAAATAAGGAAGTTTGATGATTACAGGCAACTGCTCGACCAAAAAGATATTGACGCCGTTGTTATAGGCACCCCCGACCATTGGCACGCACTGATTATGATGCATGCAGTTGAGGCGGGCAAAGATGTTTATGTAGAAAAGCCGGTTGGTAATTCAATAGGCGAGTGTAGGGCAATGGTAGCTGCACAGCAACGATATAACAAAGTGGTACAAGGCGGACAATGGCAACGCAGTCAGCAGCATTTTAAGGATGCGGTTGATTTTGTGCAGGGAGGGCAACTCGGTAATATACGAACCGTAAAAGTTTGGTGCTACCAGGGCTGGATGAGACCCGGTGCAATAGTTCCGGATAGCGCGCCACCCGCAGGTGTTAATTATGCCGGCTGGCTCGGTCCTGCTAAAACGGTGCCGTTTAACGCCAGTCGTTTTCACTTTAACTTCCGCTGGTTTTGGGATTACGCCGGCGGTTTAATGACCGACTGGGGCGTGCACTTGCTTGATTATGGTTTGCTGGGGATGAAATCGCCCATACCAAAATCAGTTTCGGCATTAGGTGGCAGGTTTGCTTATCCTGAACTCTCAGAAGAAACGCCAGATACGCTGACGACACTTTACGAGTTCGACGGCTTTAACATGGTGTGGGATTCGGCAATGGGGATTGATAATGGTTCGTACAACCGCGACCATGGTATCGCTTATATTGGTAATAACGGTACGCTTATTTTAAACCGCAACGGCTGGGAAGTAATTGAAGAGCGCCAGAGCGGGAACAAAGTGAGCAAGCCACTTGTCGAAAAATCTGACGATGGACTGGACAAGCACTGGGAAAACTTTGTGAGCGTGGTAAAATCGCGCAAACTGGATGACTTGCATTGCCCTATACAGGCCGGCGCGCATGTGGCCACGGTAGCCCAAATGGGTAATATAGCCTATCGCAGCGGCAAAAAACTGGAGTGGAACAATGATACCCATGAGTTTACAGACAAAGCCATCAATAAAGAATATTTGATGAAGGAATATCATAACGGGTATAAGTTGCCAAAAGTTTAATTTGAATTTCTGAATTCGGATATACTATTTCGGATTTATACTTATCGTCATGCCGAACTTGTTTCGGCACCTCATTTGCTAAGTCTGCGTTTTGCGAGTTACAAAGCACTGGCGGACTACCTGTCCAGTGGGTGCTGAAACAAGTTCAGCATGACGTACCTTTTTGATTTTTTTAAATTCGCACACCCGCGCATTCAAAATCCGCACATTATTTCTCATTCGCCATAGCGGCTATCGCCTGCAAAAGCCAGGCGGCGTGTGGTATCCATTGTTCAGTCCAGCGCCATTCGTTGCCATTGTCTTCAGTTTTGTAGTCGATGCCGCTACCGTCGCCATTTTCCTTTTTGCCGGTTATGCCGTTTGAAATACCGCCCCGTTCGGAGCCATGGCCAAAATTGGAATGCATATAAGGAACATTGTTTTTCCCAAAGCCGTACATAAAACACATAGCATAGGGGTTGCAACCCAATATCCATGATACTTGCTGTGAGGCGAAAACCGCCAGTGAATCTTTCACTGCTTTGTTATCATTATAAACTAATTTACCGCCAACCAACGCTGCAGTAGCCAGCGAACCTAAACGCGCATTCTCGCCTTGCCACCACCAACCGGTTTCGTTATCATGTGGAATAAAGAAGCCAGCTTTAACCTCACCTTTAAATAAAAACGACTGCCGGGCATAGCCAAATGGGTTGCTTACTTTATTGGTTACAGCCAGGTTATAATCAAGCGCTTTTTTGATAGTGCCTAAAGCGACGGTGCGCATTGCCTCGTCTTTTTCTTTAGTTAGATAGCGCGATAAGGCAACCACCGGCAAACCGGCATCACTTGCATGCCAGTAAGGGCGATTAGCGTCATTCGCTATAAAATATCCGTCCGGGCTCATGCGTTTGCTGAGGTTCTGTGCGCGTTTGCGAGCCTCGTCGCGATATAGATTGTCATTTGTTGCAATCCACAGTTCGGTTGCAGCCATTAGGGCGCTGTAGTCGTCAATGATATTTTCTTTACCATCGTCATCATATTTAATATTGTTAACAAGCAAATGTGCAAAGGCGCGTTTGGCGGCATCAAGATATTGCTGCGAGGTGTATAAACCATGTTTTTTCCATTGCGATATACGCGCCAGCGCCGCAATCGCCATACCCCCACCCTCGCGAAATGCCGCCTGGTATTCGTCGGTTGTTACGCTGTTTGCCCGCAGGCCCACAATACGGCGCGCATTAGGATCCTTGTTAAAATAACTGAAGATGATCATATAAAAATAATCGTCTTTTGACAGAGCCCGCATCATATAATCCGCGCCGTACAAAGCTTCGTTATCCAATGAATCTTTAATGTTCCATTTTTTCAGCAAACCGGGTATCGCCTCCGAAGCACTTTCCATCGACCACACCACCAGCGGCGTTTGTTGCGGCGACATAAAGTTTGCATAAGCCAGGTGCGAAAAATACTTGCTTACATCGCCCGAGGCATCGCACCAGCCGCCGTGCATGTCAACAGTTTTGTCGCCACCGCCTTGTAGTTTCATATGGCTGTCGGCTTCCAGTTCTTGTGGGGTATTGGCACGCTGCTTATTGTAATAGTGGATGATAGAGGAGATGGTTAGATGGGCCAAAGCGTTCTCTTCAATTGTAAAAGGGAAAGAAGTGGAGGTTTTCCCATCGACAGTTGCTGTTATACTGTACCTGCCGTTTTTTCGAAAAGCTGAAAAATCTGCCTGGTAATAGCTTTTTCCTGGTGTCCATTCGTCAATACTTGCAGGGCCACTAAGCACGCCGGTAAACTCTGCTTTGCCGGTAGTTGTGTTTATCAAGTTGAAAATGGTCTTGCGCGCGAGCGGTTTGTCAGTACTAATCACGGCTATTTTGGGGCCATTGCTATCAAAACCAATTTGGTTGGCGTAGATTGTTGACTGGGCAGTGGCGGTTAACCATAAAGTTGAAAGAGCAGCAAATAAAAACAGTACGGGAAGTTTCATTGATTTATGAATTTATCAGGAAAGATAAGGGCTATTTAGCAAAAAGCTGAAGGTTATAGTTACGGTAGTGGAATTGTAGGGGGCCGACTTTATCAATAAAACTACTCATTTATCTAAAACCCTTTACTGCCTTTTACAGTTATACTTATTCAATAAATCAATTGGTTATGAGGTCAATCTGGAAAGGCTCGCTTGGTTTTGGGCTAGTAAGCATCCCTGTTAAGTTATATTCGGCTGTGCAAACCAGCTCGCTGGACTTGGATATGCTGGACAGCCGCGACCATTCGCGCATACGCTACCAGCGGGTAAATGAGCATACACATAAAGAAGTCCCCTATGACAAAATTGTAAAAGGCTACAAAATTAACGACGACTATGTCATAGTTGAAGACCAGGATTTTGAAGATGCTGCTCCCGAAAAAAGCAAGGTTATTGAAATTGAAAGCTTTGTTGATATCGACGACGTAACTCCTATGTTTTACGAGACATCGTACTATGCCGAACCGGAAACAAAAAACAATAAGGCTTATGCGCTTTTAATTCAGGCTTTAAAAAAATCAAAGAAAGCCGGGCTGGCGCGGTTTGTTTTGCGCAGTACTGAGTCGCTTTGTATAGTGCATCCGGTTGATAATGTACTGGTGGTGACCCGCATCCGTTTCGGCCAGCAAATACGCAGCACTGAAGATTTGAAAGTTGCTGATGATGTTACCGTAAGCAAAAAGGAACTGGATATGGGCTTGGCCCTTATTAACCAGTATGCTGAAAAATTTGATGTATCGAAATTTAAGGATGAGTATACCGATGAGCTTTTAAAAATCATCCACGCTAAGGCAAAAGGCAAACGCGCCACCGTTAAAAAGCTTACGCCTAAAAAGACAACCGGCGATGACCTGTACGACCAATTGATGCAGAGTTTGAGCAGTAAAAAGGGGGCGTAAAACAACCACAATCACCGTCTCGTCATTGCGAGGAACGAAGCAACCTCTACGAAGGATATTCATGAACCGAAATGTTTGTATTGACCAAAATGCGGCTGATAGGTCACCACAAGATTTTTACTTCTTGATTAGCAAGCGTAGAGATTGCTTCGTTCCTCGCAATGACGAAGGGGGGGGGCGGGGGTAACAGCAAATGCCCGGTACACCACCAAGCCTTATTTAACCTTTGTATTTCAATTAATATTTTAAACTGCCGTCGGCCTGCGGATTAGCCCCAATAGGAAGGCAATAATTGCTATTACCAATAATATGTGTATCAGGCTGCCTATCGCGGTAAAAAAGAAACCTATTGCCCAGCCTATTATCAATATGACTGCGATAATGTATAGTAATGAATTCATGGTTGTTCTGCTTTAATTTATAATTTAATTGGTGAACAATTATAAAATGCAGAAACGCATGAAATGTTTTGGAAAAATTAAAATTTTTAGCCGGGAAAGACCGATGTCAGTAAACTCCGGAAGACGAAAAACTAAGTTGACAGCTTAAGCAAGCGAATCAACTTTATCTAACTTACTCGACCTCTACCCTCAGTCAACCAAACCCATCCACTTTTTCCTAACCACCATTTGGAGCGGGGTAACTTCAGGCAGCGAATCAATTCTGTATTTCAAGCGGTTGTTCCTCAACAATGTAACCGGCAGGGTTAGCGGGAGGCCATCGCGGATAACAGTTATCGATACCTTATCTCCTACTTTTTTACCGATTAATATACTGGCCATATCGGTTATCGGGGTTCCGTCAATTGCAGTAAGTTCGTCATTTACATTTATCCCGTCAACCCAGCCGGCACCACCACGTTGTACACCGATGACATATTTTTTGCCGTTATTTTCGACGGTCATTATACCCAGGCTGGGGTCGTTTGTGCCTGCAGCTTCGTCTGTAGCCTTGTAACCCGCGTATGCAAGATATTTGTTATAGTCAAGCTGCGTTAAGCCATAAACATAGTTTTTGTAGAATTCATCCAGGTTTTTCCCGGCAAATTTTTCGAAAGCCTGTTTAAATTCCTCATCAGTGTAGCCACGTTTTTTTTGCTTGTAATAAGTATCGTACATGTACTTCATCACGTCATCAAGCGCATATTTGCCCTTGCTGTCATTAATGATCTCCAGGTCGAGTAACATACCCACCATAGCGCCCTTATCATAATAGGATATACCGGTATTTGCCGAATTCTCGTTTGGCCGGTACGATTTTATCCAGGCATCGAAGCTGGCCTCGGCCAAAGGCTGCACTTTAGCACCGGGTTGATTTTCGATGGTATTTATTTCCCCGGTTATAGCGCTTAAATAGGTTTCGGGGTTGGTAATTTGGGCGTGGCGCAAAATAAGGTTTTGATAATACGCCGTAAAGCCTTCAGCAATCCAAAGGTCGGTGGTATAGTTTTCGTTATCGTAATCAAAAGGGCCTAAAACTATTGGGCGCAGGCGTTTTACGTTCCACAGGTGAAAATGCTCATGTGCTACCAGGCCTAAAAAGTTACGATATCCGGTGGGGTTTGTATAGTTATCGCGTGATGCGCCCAACGTGGTTGAACTCAAATGCTCCAGACCGCCACCACCGCGCTGGTAATTGTGCACTATAAATACATAACGCTTATTGGGGTTTTCGCCAAAAACTTTGGTTTCCTGCACCACAATTTTGGCCATATCAATCTTAAGCATCTCTTTATCATAGTTGCCGCCGCCCACCATGCACACCTCATATTTAACACCGGAGACGTCAAAACCAAATACATCCTGGGTACCTACTTCTATAGGCGAATCGAACAAAATATCAAAATTGGGTGAATAACGGGTGAAGGTATCGCCATTAACCGAATCCAAACTGGTTGACACGGTTGTCCATCCTTTATAAGGGACAATTTTTATAGTAGATGGTGCATTCAGCATTTTATCAGGGTAGATAAATATACCCGTGGTTGATAAGAAGCCATGCGATGCATCAACAAAGCTGGTCCGAACCGATACTTCGAAGCAATAAACGCGGTATTTAACAGTCACCGCCGATATACCGGCTGTATTGATCTGCCAGGTGTTTTTATTGATCTTGGGCGATTTAATTTCCTTGCCATTGGCCGATGCACTAAACGATTCCACATTTTTTGCAAACTCGCGCACCAGGTACGAGCCGGGTGTCCATACTGGCATTTTAAGATCTAAAGTATTTTGAGCGATGCCTGAAATATTCATTTCCACATCCGCATAATGCGCCTGGGCTTCGGGGAAAGTTACGGTATAAGCTATTTTAACGGCGCTTGCTGCCTGGGTAATTGTAGCATTCATAAAAAACAATAATATAAAAAATAGGGCAGTTAGCTTAACAGTTTTCATTACCTGGAAATTTTTTCAAGCGATAATTTATCAGCTCGGGGTTTATTGGGGAATTTCTAATTTTAATTTGGCGCGCAAGTTATAATTTTTTTCAATGCACGCATAGCTTATACAGTTGTAAAATGGTTGATACATACAACTATTATGTGTTTTAACCAATACTTTTGGCGTTCGATTTATGGATGTGAAATTGATAGAACCGATATCCCGCAAATTAAACAATTTGGGGCGGGCATACCTAAGTCAGCTTGCCAAACAAGTTGAGCCATTGGGTATTAGCAGGTATTATTATGCATTAACTTATATATGCTACAACGATGGGCGCTTAACGCAAAAGGCGCTGGCTAGCGAGTTAGGGAAGGACAAAAGTTTAATAGTAAATGTAATTGACACGTTAACCGAGCAGGGTTTTGTGTACCGCGAAGTTAACCCGGCCGACCGCAGGGAACACTTGTTAAAAGTTACCGCGAAAGGAAAAAAAACCGTGCCGAAACTGGTTGAAGCATTTGAAACGCTTAACAAAGAGATAACCGAAGATATAAGCGATGAAGAACTGAGAATATTTAACAGCGTGCTAAAAAAAATGGAAAACAACATAAAGCCATCAACCGAATTTAATAACAAAATAAAACCTTAACAGTACCCCATAACATGAGAACAAGGTATATTATATACATCGCCCTGGCACTGCTTGTAGGCTTTTTGATTTACAATAAGTTTTTTAGCGAGAAAGGCAAAGAAGCCATTGCCCAAAACGCGAGCAAAGGGGCAAAACGGAAAAATGGCCCTGTTGCTGTTAATCTAATGATTGTAAAGGACACAGCGGTTGATAATACAATTGACGTTACTGGGACTATTGACGCCAATGAAAAGGTTAACCTGGTAAGCGAGACTGCGGGTAACATAACCGGGATATATTTTAGCGAAGGCAGCTACGTAAAAAAAGGCCAGTTGTTGGTTAAGGTTTACAACCAGGATTTGATAGCGGCTTTAAAACAAAACGACTACCAGGTAGCCCTTGCCAAACAAAACGAGTACCGCAACAGTATTTTGCTGCAAAAAGAGGCAATCAGCCAGCAGGAATACGACACTTCGTTAACCTCGTTAAATACATTAAAAGCACAAAGTGACGTTTTGAAGGCTCAGATAGCCAAAACCGAAATAAGGGCTCCATTTTCCGGCACTATTGGTTTACGAAACATAAGCCCCGGCGGGTACCTTTCACCTTCCACCTCAATCGCATCATTGGTTAATATCGACCCGGCAAAGGTTACTTTCTCAGTACCGGAGCGTTACCTTGCGATGATTAAGACCGGAACAAAAATAAGCTTCAACATTGAAAGCTCGCGAAATAATTTTTTGGCAACCGTTTATGCAATTGAACCTGCAATTGATTTAAACTCACGTACCATAACCGTGCGTGCAAAGGCGCCAAACGCCGAAAACTTATTAAAAGCCGGTGCATTCGCCAAAATTAATTTAAAGCTTGACCAGATAGCCAAAACAATTATGGTGCCTACACAGTGCGTTATCCCCGACCTGAAGGATAACAAAGTATTTATTTATCATAACGGCATTGCTGAAGCAAAGATTGTAAAAACCGATTTACGCACCGACACCCGGATTGAAATAACAAGTGGGTTAAAAGCAGGTGATAGCCTTGTTGTTTCTGGTCTGATACAAATACGTAACAAGATTCCTTTAAAAGTTTTAAAAGTTATTAAGTAACACCTATTTATGAGTTTAGCGTCGGTAAGTATAAAAAGGCCCGTGTTGGCAACGGTAATGTCCATCGTTATCGTGGTGTTCGGTATCATGGGCTATAAGTTCCTCGGCATTCGGGATTTCCCGTCAGTCGATCCGCCTATTATTACAGTTTCCACCAGTTATTCAGGCGCTAATGCCGAAGTAATTGAATCGCAGATAACAGAGCCGCTTGAGAAGAGCATTAACGGCGTGCCCGGGATCCGCAATATATCATCAACCAGTTCAGTAGGTTCAAGCCGCATAACTGTTGAGTTTAATCTTGACGCTGATCTTGAAACTGCTGCAAATGACGTCCGCGATAAAGTTGGCCAGGCGCAGCGGCAATTACCACAGGATATTGACGCTCCCCCGGTGGTAACCAAAGCTGACGCCAACGCCGATAATATACTTACTGTTACCTGTAGCAGCAACACCCGTAACATTAACCAGGTTGACGATTACGCCGAAAACGTGCTGCAGGAGGGGTTGCAAACCATTCCCGGTGTTAGCCAGATAAATATTTTTGGACAAAGGCAGTATGCTATGCGCTTATGGATTGATCCTAATAAGCTATCGGCATTAGGATTAACCGCAACCGACATCAAGAGTGCGCTTGATGCGGAAAATGTTGAGTTACCTGCCGGAAAAATTGAAGGTAACAATACCGAAGTAGTTGTGCGGGCAATAGGCAAGCTGTCGACTGAAAAAGAGTTTAACGATTTGATTATACGCGCCGACAGCAACCGGGTTGTCCACTTAAGCGATGTTGGTTATGCTGTATTAGGTTCGGCAAACGAGGAGACCGCTTTAAAGGAGTCGGGAATACCGATGGTAGGCTTGGCCATTATACCCCAGCCGGGTGCAAACTATGTGCAAATTGCAGAAGATTTTTATAAACGCCTTGAACAGATAAAGAAAGACCTGCCGCCGGATATACAAGTAAAAGTTATAACGGACAATACCAAGTTTATCAAGCAATCGATAAGTGAAGTTGAGGAAACATTACTGGTATCGTTTATATTGGTGGTTATTATTATCTATTTATTCTTTAGGGATTGGCTTATAGCTTTCCGCCCCTTGATTGACATACCGGTATCATTGATCGGTGCATTTTTCATAATGTACGTTTTCGGATTTTCCATCAACATATTAACCCTGCTGGGCATTGTACTGGCAACGGGCCTTGTTGTTGATGACGGAATTGTAGTCACGGAAAACATCTATAAGAAAGTTGAAGGCGGCATGCCGGTACGAAAGGCGGCATTTGCAGGTTCCGCCGAAATATTATTCGCTGTAGTCTCTACTTCGATAACCTTAGCTGCAGTATTTTTACCTATCGTATTTATGCAAGGATTTACCGGGCGGCTATTCCGTGAGTTTGCGGTAGTAGTTGCCGGTTCTGTATTGATATCGGCTTTCGTTTCGCTTTCGTTAACCCCGATGCTTAATGTTAAACTGATCCGCAAAAATTCAAAAAAATCAAAATTCTACGAAAAAACAGAGCCGTTCTTCGAGAACATGACCAATTCCTATAAGGAAACCCTGGTTAAGTTTATGAAGGTGAAATGGGTGTCTTTTATCATCCTGGCTATCTCGCTTGTAATAACAGGAGTATTGTATTTTGCCACACCCTATGAACTTGCACCATTGGATGACCGCAGTATGCTTCGGTATCAGGTGACTGGTTCCGAAGGCGCCAGCTACGAGTTTATGGCGAAATACATGGACAAGGTTTCTGACCTCGTTGCTGATTCTATCCCCGAGGCAAACGTAAATCTCGAGGTAATTTCACCCGGAAGCGGTGGTGGGTCCTCAAACAGCGGATTTGGCCGTGTGGGCTTAGTAGAACCCGATAAACGAACGCGAACTCAACAGCAATTAGCCGATTATTTGAGTAAAAAGCTAGGCCGTTTTCCTGATGCGCGCGCGCTGGTGGTGCAGGAGCAAACTATTAGCGGCGGCGGTAGTGGTTCAAAAACTTCATTGCCTGTGCAGTTTGTTATCCAGAACCAGGATTTTGAAAAAATAAGAAAGGTTTTGCCGGAGTTTTTTGCCGAAGTTTCCAAAAGCCCTGTTTTCCAGGGGACAGACGTAGACTTAAAATTTACAAAACCTGAACTTCGAGTTACCACCGACCGTGACCGGGCTAAGGACCTCGGGGTATCCGTGGCAGATATTGCGACGGCGTTGCAGTTTTATTATAGTAACGGGCGTTTGGCTTATTTTCTGATCAACGGTAAGCAATACCAGGTAATTGCCCAGGTTAACCGGGCCAACCGCGACCAGCCGCTCGATTTAAAATCGGTGTATGTACGCAATGCAAAAGGCACGCTAATACAGCTTGATAACGTTGTAAAAGTTACCGAAGACGCTACACCGCCCGCTATTTATCATTTTAACAGGTATAAATCGGCAACGATATCGTGCGGGTTGGCGCCGGGCCGCACCGTTGGCGACGGCATTGTTGAAATGAACCGGATTGCAAAAAGCTTGCTCGATGACACGTTCAGCACGACACTAAGCGGCACTTCCCGAGATGCTGCCGAAAGTGGCTCGAGCCTTATTTTTGCGTTTGCATTTGCGATGCTGCTTATATACCTGGTACTTGCGGCACAGTTTGAAAGCTTTATGGACCCTTTTATAGTGATGCTTACTGTGCCATTGGCTATTGCAGGCGCCTTCCTTTCCTTATGGCTGTTTAACCAAACACTGAATATTTTCAGCGAGATTGGTATGATAACACTTGTAGGGCTGGTAACCAAAAATGGTATTTTGATTGTGGAGTTTGCCAACCAGCAAATGGAGCATGGCCTTGCCAAGTACGAAGCAGTTGTCGAGGCGGCAACATCGCGTTTGCGGCCAATATTAATGACCAGCTTAGCCGTTGTGTTGGGTTCGGTGCCCATTGCTTTTGCCTTAGGTGCGGGCGCTAAAAGCCGTGTTTCGCTGGGGATAGTTATTATGGGGGGCGTATTGTTTTCGCTTGTATTAACGCTTTATATAATTCCAATGATGTACCTCATATTCGCCCCAAAAACCCGCCACGACCCGGATGCTGAAGACGAAGATGAAGTTAAGAAAGTAAGAAAGCCGAGAACTCCAAAATTGATAGAAAACGTATAAGCGATATGATTATTAAGAAATTAGGTTGCCTTGTTTTTTGCTTAATAGCATTTACGGCTTGTGCACAGGCCCAAACCGATACTGTACTTAGCTTGAAAGATGCAGTTGGGATTGCTTTGAAAAACAACTATCATATACAGCTGTCGAAAAACAATACAACCGTTGCGCAAAACAATGTTACGCTTGGTAACGCCGGCTTTTTACCACAGGTGAACGGAACGTTTACTACCACGCACAGCATACAGAACACTACGCAAACCCGTAGCGACGGTACTACAAACGTTATCCACGGGGCTAATAACGCCTCAACCTCATACGGCCCAAGCCTTAACTGGACTATATTTAACGGCTTCGGCATGTTTGCCAATTATGATGCTTTAAAGCAATACAACCAGCTAAGCCAGGTGCAAAGCCGCGACACCATACAGAGTACCGTTGCCAGCGTTATAGAAACGTATTATAACCTGATTAACTTAAATGAGGGGTTAAAAGCACTACAGGGAGCTATAGTTATATCGCGTACGCAACTCCGGTATGCCAATGATAAGTTCCAGGTGGGCCGGGCATCCAAGCTTGAAGTTTTGAATGCGCAGGTAAGCTATAACACCGATACCGCCAATTACCTTAACCAGGTGCAGCAATTTAAAGCGGCCAAAATACAAATGAACCAATTGCTGGTGCGCAACCTGCAAACCAATTTTGCAGTGGGCGACACCATTATAGTTGATGATAAGCTTGTTTTGGGTGATGTACTTTCCAAAGCCGAAAATCAAAACCCGGCAATCCTGTCGGCGCAGATAAATAAAAGGATATCAGAAATCAATTTGAAGCAGGTGCAGGCCGGGCGGTATCCGCAGGTATCGGTAAACTCCGGCTATGCCATAAGCAATAGCCAAACGCCGGCGGGCTTTACGCTGGCACAAAACACCAAAGGCTTTAGTTACGGGTTAACCGCTTCTATCAACATCTTCAACGGCTTTAACCAAAACCGGTTGGAACGTAACGCAAGGATAGGTATAGATAATGCTAATATTAACTATAAGCAGATTACGCTTAATGTGCAGGCGGAGATTTGTAACTTATATGTGAGTTACCTATCCGGACTCGATTTAATGAAGCTGGGGCAATCAAACGTTGATGTTGCCAAACGCAACCTGGAAATATCGTTGGATAAATATAAGTTAGGTAACATCACCCCGCTGGAAATCCGCGAAGCACAAAGGAATTACCTGGATGCACAATCGAAGTT
Source organism: Mucilaginibacter sp. (assembly GCF_025359345.1). GTDB lineage: Bacteria > Bacteroidota > Bacteroidia > Sphingobacteriales > Sphingobacteriaceae > Mucilaginibacter. The sequence goes on along the minus strand of NZ_JANYGQ010000038.1, from coordinate 306,722 downwards.
TTTTGCGGCGCAGTACCAATCAAAAAGCGCCGAGATTATGCTGAAGGAAATTACGGGGAGTATAAATATTGAGTAAGAGAAAACTGAATATCGAACACCGAATATTGAATTTCTAATGACGAAGTGAGGTATTGGGGGTTTAGCGTAGCGTTAGTGAAAGAAGCGGACACAGGCCTTCGTGTAAGGTCTGTGCAGTATGAGCGGATAGCACGACCGCTTCTATCAGCGGGAACGCCCTAATATTATATATAGGGTACTTATTAACAGATAGCCATCACCTTCATCATGTAGACGCAGGCCAAGGGTAGCCTATACGAGGCAAAATCACTATTTTATTTTTTCTACAAAGCGGTAGGCGCGATTGGCCATACTTGCAAACTCAATAAAAAAAAATTTCTTATTCGATTCTTTTTTCGAAGACCTCAAAAAAACACCAACAAAAAACTTCATCAAAATTTAATATCACTTTTAAAAAACTAATATTTTTTAAATTGGTTTAAAAAGCTATTTTTGAAGTTAATGGCTATTTGCTTTAAAACCTGTTTGCTGATTGATGACAATTACATTGATAATTTTGTCACACGTAAAATTTTAGAAGGCAGCAACTTTGCTGAATCTATTGTTGTGGTGCGATCGGCTACAGAAGCCATTGCTTCGCTAAGCGCGGGAACCATTAAACCTGATGTTATTTTTTTAGATGTGCGGATGCCGTTAATGAGCGGTTTTGAGTTTTTGGACGAGTATGACAAAATAAATATGGATAAAAGCAATATCAAAATATTTATGTTGTCATCGTCGTTAGACCCGATGGATATGCGCAAATCGACAGATAATAAATACATCACGCAGTTTATTCATAAACCACTCACCCAAAAAGCACTCGAAGAACTTTGTCCATGATTTTGGTGGCTGATAGCGGGTCGAGCAAGACCGACTGGTTGCTTCAGCTAAACGATGGTGAAGTAAAACAATTCAGAACGGCCGGACTTAACCCATATTTTTTAACAGAAAAAGAGATTGCCAAAATAATACATGAGCAGGCTGTGGACATGATAGCTTATGCCGCTGATATTACTGAAATATATTTCTTCGGTGCAGGCTGTTCAAGCCCCGACAGGCACGAGATCGTCAGCAACGCCATCAGCCAGTTTTTTCCAAAATCGTACATAAGTGTCGACAGTGATTTGCTGGGTTGCGCGTATGCCACCTGTGGGCACGAGAAAGGGCTTTGCTGCGTGCTGGGCACAGGCTCCAATATTTCGTTTTTTGATGGCGAAGATATTCATGCAGGCAAGCATGGCCTGGGTTTTGTGTTAGGCGATGAAGGCGCGGGCACCTGGTTTGGCAAAGCCTTGATAACCGATTTCTTGTATGGCAACATGCCGCATGATATCAGCCTGAAATTTGAAAACGAATATCATTTGGATAAGGAAACAGTAATCAAACGCGTTTACCAAACTCCCAATGCAAACTCATATCTGGCGACTTTTGCCCGCTTCATCAGCGAAGTACGACAAACCGACTACGCGCAGAAATTACTACAAAAAGGCCTGCTTGAATTTATTGATACCAACATAAAATCGTATCCCCAATACCACCGTTACAAATGCCACTTTGTTGGCTCGATAGCTTATGTTTTTACCGATGAGCTTACCCGGGTTTGCAAGGAAAACGGCGTGCACATCGGCAAAATAATTAAACAACCGATACATGATTTGCTGGCGTTTATTCTAAGTCGCGAGAACTGATTTTTAATTTGACGATTTGAAAATGAGATGATTTGAAAATGAGTAGCTTTATTCATATGGCCAGGCAGCACATCTTCAAATTATAACTGATTTTTAATTTGACGATTTGACAATCAGATGATTTGAAAATGGGTAGCTTTATAATAAATGACAAGGCAGTTAATTTTCAAATTTTCAAATCAGCACATCTTTAAAATACTACTGGTTTGTACATTATTCGCTGCCTGCACTCCCAACCCTTCAGCCACAAAAAAGACAGTTTTTAACATTAACCTTGACGAGGGCCTAAGCTCATTTGATCCGGCGTTTGCGCGTAACCAAAATACCATATGGATGGTAAACCAGGTTTATAACGGCCTGGTGCAGATTGACGACAGCCTTAAAACCCGCCCTTGCATTGCCAAAAACTGGGAGATTTCGCCGGATGAATTGCTATATACCTTTCATTTACGCAGTGACGTGTATTTTCACGACGACCCGCAGTTTAAAAACGGAAAAGGCCGGAAAGTTACAGCTGCGGATTTTGTGTATAGTTTTCACAGGCTGCTCGACCCAAAGGTAGCTTCGTCGGGTTCATGGATATTCAGTGACAAAGTTTGTGATAACCCGTTTAAAGCGGTAAACGACAGCACCTTCCAGATACGCCTCAGGCAGCCCTTCCCCCCCCTGCCAAGCCTGCTTACAGCGCAATATTGCTCAGTAGTGCCGCACGAGGTGGTGGACCATTACGGCAAGGATTTTCGCCAGCACCCTGTCGGCACCGGCCCGTTCCGCTTTAAATATTGGAAAGAGGGAGAAGTAATGGTGTTGTTGAAAAACGAAAATTATTGGGAAAAGGATAAAGACGGCTCTCCCCTGCCCCATCTGGATGCTATACGGGCAACTTTTATTGGTGATAAGCAAACCGCTTTTATGGAGTTCATCAGCAAAAAGCTCGATTTTTTAAATGATATAGATGGCAGCTACCGCGATGATATTTTAACCAAAGCCGGGCAGATAACCACAAAATATAAAGGCAAATTCACACTTAGCACCGGCCCTTTTACCAATACCATTTATCTTGGGATGCTGGTCGACAGCAGTTTGGCGATTGTGAAATCGTCGCCGTTAAAAAAGTTAAAAATAAGGCAGGCCATCAATTATGCTATCGACAAGCAAAAAATGATAAAATACCTGCGCAACAGCATGGGTACGGCCGGCAAAGCAGGATTTATACCCGTGGGGATGCCGGGTTACGATGATAAACTGGTTAAAGGTTATGATTACAATCCCGAAAAATCGCGCCAATTGTTGAAAGAAGCAGGATACCCCAACTGCAAAGGACTTCCTGAAATAGTGCTGCACACTACGGTAGGCTACCGTGGACTGATTGAGTATGTACAGGGCCAGTTAGAACGTGTTGGCATTAAAACCAGTGTAGAGATTACCCAGGGAGCAAGCCTGCGCGAGCTGGTATCAAAAAACGGCGTCAACTTTTTTTATGGCTCGTGGCTGGCCGACTATCCCGACGGCGAGAATTACATGTCGGTTTTCTATTCGAAAAATAAAATTCCGTTTGGCCCCAATTATACCGGCTTCAACAACAAACAATTCGACAAACTTTTTGAGCAGGCCTACCACGAAGTAAATGACGAAAAACGCTATGCCCTTTATCGCGAAATGGATAACCTGGTAATGGCGCAATCACCTGTGGTGGTACTGTATTACGATAAGCGGGTAAATTTATACCAGAATAATATTTCAGGGTACAGCGTTAACGGGCAAAATCTGCTGACGCTGAAAAGGGTGGTGAAGGCACCTTAACCATATTGGATCGTCCAAAATCCCGCAATCAGCAGCGGATTTGAAGACTTCAAAAATGGACTGCCCTGCAAAATAAAAAAGCCCTCCCAAAAATGAGAAGGCTTGTAAGCAGTAACCTTTCAGCTTTCGCCTTTTAGCTTTTACCTCAAGACGCCATCTGCCTCCTGATGATATTCAGCGCGCCGCCGGCTTTAAACCACTCTATCTGCTGTGCATTATAGGTATGATTTACTGCGAACGATTCTGTTGTACCATCTTTATGGTGCAGCACCACGGTTAACTGTTTGCCCGGGGCAAAGGTTGTTAAGCCGGTGATGTCAATGGTGTCGTCTTCCTGTATTTTTTCGTAGTCATTGCTGTCGGCAAAAGTGATGCCCAGCATGCCTTGTTTTTTAAGATTGGTTTCGTGTATACGGGCAAATGACTTCACCAGTATGGCACGCACGCCCAGGTGGCGCGGTTCCATGGCAGCGTGCTCGCGCGATGAGCCCTCGCCATAGTTTTCATCACCAACTACTATCGAGCCGATGCCATGTGCTTTATAGTCGCGCTGTGTGGCAGGTACAGGACCATATTCGCCGGTCAGTTCGTTTTTAACACTGTCGGCTGTCAGGTTGAAATAGTTGATGGCTCCGATCAGCATATTGTTAGATATGTTATCCAAATGCCCGCGGAACTTTAACCACGGACCAGCCATAGAGATGTGGTCGGTAGTACATTTGCCTTTTGCTTTGATCAGCAGTTTTAAGCCGGTAATATCAGTGCCTTCCCATGCGGCAAACGGATCAAGCAATTGCAGGCGCGATGATTTCGGATCTACAATTACATTAATCTGGGTGCCATCTTCGGCCGGGGCTTGGTAGCCTGCATCTTTAACTGCATAACCTGCTATTGGCATTTCAATACCTACTGGTTCATCAAACTTAACTTGCTCGCCATTTTCGTTGGTAAGCGTGTCAGTTAATGGGTTAAAGGTTAAATCACCTGCAATTGCAAATGCCGTCACGATTTCGGGCGATGCCACAAATGCGTGGGTGTTAGGGTTACCATCCTGGCGTTTCGCAAAGTTGCGGTTAAACGAGGTGATGATAGAGTTTTTGCGTGTCGGGTCGTCGGTATGACGTGCCCATTGGCCAATACATGGGCCGCAGGCATTAGCCAAAACCACACCGCCCATTTGCTCAAACGTGTCAAGGTAGCCATCACGGTCTACAGTATAACGCACCAGTTCCGAACCAGGGGTAATGGTAAATTCGGCCCTGGTTTTTAAATGTTTATCAATAGCCTGTTTTGCAATAGATGCCGAACGGGTAATATCTTCGTACGATGAGTTGGTGCATGACCCTATCAGGCCCACTTCCAGTTTTACAGGCCAGCCGTTTTCTTTAACTGCCGTTGCAAATTTCGATATCGGCCAGGCCAAATCAGGTGTAAACGGACCGTTCACATGGGGCTCCAGCTCGTTAAGGTTTATTTCAATCACCTGGTCGAAATAATCGGCTGGGTTGGCATAAACTTCAGGGTCGCCGGTTAAGTGTTCCTTTATCGCGTTAGCAAGTTCTGCAATTTCAGCACGTTTGGTGCCGCTAAGGTAAGTTGCTGCTTTTTCGTCGTATCCAAAAATTGAAGTGGTTGCACCAATCTCAGCACCCATATTACAGATGGTGCCTTTACCGGTAGCCGAAAGCGACTCTGCGCCTTCTCCAAAATATTCAACTATAGCGCCGGTACCGCCCTTTACCGTAAGGATACCTGCCACTTTCAAGATAACGTCTTTTGCTGATGTCCAGCCCGATAATTTACCGGTCAATTTAACACCAATCAGTTTAGGGAATTTAAGCTCCCATGGAAGGCCGGCCATTACATCGCATGCATCGGCACCACCAACACCAATGGCAACCATACCCAAACCACCTGCGTTAGGTGTGTGCGAATCGGTACCAATCATCATACCGCCCGGGAAAGCATAGTTCTCCAAAACCACCTGGTGGATAATACCGGCACCCGGTTTCCAGAAACCTAGCCCGTATTTATCAGATACCGAGGCTAAAAAGTCATAAACTTCGCGGTTAACATCTTTGGCTGTGCTCAAGTCAGCATCAGCGCCGACTTTAGCTTGTATCAGGTGGTCGCAATGTACCGTTGAAGGAACAGCAACCTGCGGACGGCCTGCCTGCATAAACTGCAGCAAAGCCATTTGCGCGGTAGCGTCCTGCATAGCAACGCGATCGGGTGCAAAATCCACATAGTCAACGCCACGGCCAAAAGCGGTTTTGGCATCGCCTTCGCTCAGGTGGGCGTATAATATTTTTTCGGTTAAAGTAAGGTGTTTACCTGTAGCTTTACGGGCGGCAGCAACACGGGTGCTGTAGCGGTCATAAACCTTTTTGATCATATCTAAATCAAAAGCCATTTGTATTTGATTTTTAGGTGAGTAAAAGAAAAAACTGGCATGAACAGCCAATGCGGCGAATTTACAAAAAATAGGGCTAAAAGGAAGTCGGGGGATTGTACAAATGTTATTTGGATAGGTTCTAAATAGGGATTGGAGAATGGTGAAGGGGTGATTACGTTTGATTAACTTTAATTAAATAACATCAAGGTGCGTCTGCCCCTATTATATTAATCTCCTCGTTTATTGATTGTATTGTTGCGAATCTTAAGTTTCCGAAGTATTCAATAAACTGCACCTTTTGAAAAGAGACATATTTGTTGATATTACCATCGCGCCTGGATAGTTGCAATTCTATTGAAATAGAATCTGTTTCGTTGAAATTTGTTACGATAGGCTTAAACCTGCTTTGAAATATAAATGTTTTAGGGGCGTTTTGCCCCAAAGTAAAGTTATTATAAGCCTTAGTATCAAAATATCTGTTTCCATATGGCGGAGCATAATGTTCAGGCACTTTTTCGAATAACACAGTTACATTGCAATCGATAATATGCTCGTTAATGGATACTGAGGCACCTTTAAACCAAAAGGTAATGTCTTCCGGACTTCGGTTTTCTATAAAATATTCAATCCAATATTCATTTTCATCAAAATAACGATATATTCTTCTTAAATCTTTTAAAATGATGTGTTCGTTTATAGTTTGCGATGGGTGTTGACGATTTGGTTCCGAGCGTTGAATCTCCCCTACATTTGTGATTCCATCAACATTTTCCTCAATTGTTAACAGTCTTTCTCTAACGCCGTCAACATTATTCTTAGGCTTAAAAATAACGAACAGCATTATTGCTGACAAAGCTATTCCAGTGACTAAGAAAAACATACTGATAAAATAGGCGCCATCACCATTAATCTAAACTTTTAAACTCGTACCCCTCCTTACTCCACACCTCCATCGCCCTCGGCAAAGCATATTCCATCCTTTCCTTTGCTTTCAAACTATCATGAAACAAAACGATATCTCCGCCCCTGGTGTTTTTCAGAATATTATTTAAACACTTTTCCGGCGTTATGTTCACATCAAAATCGGCAGACAGTATGTTCCACATTATAGCCTTTACACCTGGTTTTGCTTCCTGCAATAATTTTAATTGCGATTTTTTCATGCGGCCATACGGGGGGCGAAACAGTTTTGTATCAAGCAATTCATCGGCCTGTAAAAAATTATCGAAATAAACTTTATCGTCTGTATCCCAGCCTTTAAGATGGTTAAATGTGTGGTTTCCTATCGCGTGCCCGTCATTTTTTACCTGTTCAAATATGTCGGGGTGCTTGCGCACATTATCGCCGATACAAAAAAAAGTAGCTTTGGCATTGTACCGTTTTAAAATATTTAAAACAAACGGTGTAACAATTGGTATAGGGCCATCGTCAAAAGTCAAATAAATGCACCGGGGGTTATTCGGGCCATCCCATACAAAATTGGGATACAGCTTTTTAAGCAGCCACGGTGTTTTTATAAGATACATTTTAAATAGTTAATGGTTGTTGGTTCATTGTTCATGGTAACATCAGCAACGGTTAGCTTCAAAGTCCAAAACAGGCCTAAATGTATTAATTATTAACTAAAAGGTAGTGGTTGTAGCTACTATGAACTATTAACTATAACCCATGAACAAAGATAACCTTATGACTCAAAGTATATTAAAATTAAAAAGGGTGGCAGTGCTAAGTATTGTATGCCTCGGCATGGCAAGCTTAACAGCAAGTGCCCAGGAGGTGATAAGCCTCCAGGAGGCGGTTAACCGCACCTTAGCCAATAATCTTACTATTAAACAAGCACTGATAACCGAAAAACTGGGTACAGAGGATTATAACGCAACAAAATACAACCAGTTGCCAACCTTAAATGCAAACGGCCAGGGAGGTTATTATTTTGGTAAAACACAGGTGCTCGGGGCGTTTGCTTACGCATCATCAACGTTAAACATTAACGGCAACGCACAGGCGCAATTCACCCTTTTCCAGGGCGGGCAGTTACGCAACCAGATTTTGCAAAACAAACTGACACTTGACGCCGATAAAACCAGCACCGCAAAAATCAAAAATGACCTATTGCTAAATGTGGTTACCGACTACCTGGTAATACTTACTGACCAGGATTTAGCTATTGCCGCAAAACAGCAAATTGACCTGGCGAAAATAACTCTAGACCGCGCACAAAAGAACTTCGACCAGGGCAATGCCACGTTGGCGGATTTGGCCCAGGCAAAATCGCAGGTTTCAACCGCCGAACTGAATTCTACAAATGCACAAAACCAGGTTGACCTTGCTATATTGATTTTAAAGCAATATATGGAGATGGACCCGGCAACAAACATAGCTGTTGAGAAACCCGACATTAGCAAACTAACCGATGTAAAAACAGTTTACGATGCTACCGAGGTTATTAAAACCGCTTTTACTACCAATCCGGATATTAAGTTAGCCGAATTGCAGCAGCAGGTTTATGCGCAGGCTATTAAAGTAGCACAGGGGGCATACTATCCTACCCTTGTAATGTTTGGCGGGTTAGGCACAAGTTACTCAAACCAGGCGCGGACTGTTACGGGCGAAACTGTAAGCGGCACAACCACCATTGGTACGGTTGAGGGCACCGGTCAAAATGTTGTTACCCCTAATATAATATCCACAGTGTCGCCGGTTTCTTTCGGCAGCCAGTTAAACAACAACTTTAACAAGTCGATAGGGTTAAGTTTACAGATACCCATTTTCAACCATTTTGCTACACGCACAGCAGTAACGAAAGCTAAACTGGCTTATCAGAATGCAGATTTAAATACCCGGATCGCAAAAAATAATTTAAGCAAAACCATTATACAGGCCACGCTGGATTTATCGGCCGCCGAAAAAAGCTATCAATCGGCGTTGCAAACATTCAATTCGAATAAAGAGGCTTTAAATGTCACCAAGCAACGTTACGACGCTGGCTTTGTAAATACACTGGACTATAACACGGCGCTTACCAACTTCAACAAATCGCAAAACGATATGATTGCTGCACAATACCAGGTAATCTTCCGCAGTAAAGTAATCGATTATTATTTGGGTAACCCGATAACGTTATAGAAGTCCGAAAGACGAAAAATAAAATATTAGAAAATTAGAAAATTAAAATAAATCCGAAATCGAAATTCCGACATCCGAAATAAAAGAGAATCATGGGAAAAACTACAAAATATATTCTGATAGCATTAGGCGCGGTGATTGTGCTGCTGGTGGTGTTAAACGCAACCGGTATTATCGGCAAGCCTAAAAAAACGCAGGTGGCTACCGAAAAAGCTACCAGCCGCAATATCAATGAATCGGTATCGGCAAGCGGCAAAATTAAGCCGCATATTGAAGTAAAGATCAGCCCGGAGGTTTCGGGTGAGGTTGTCGAACTCCCGGTAAAGGAAGGCGATGTGGTTAAAAAAGGCCAGTTGCTTTGCAAAATCAGGCCTGACATTTTGAAATCAGGCTATGACCGTACCGTTGCAGCGTATAATACACAAAAGGCTAGTGTTGGTAACTCCAACCAAATGCTTAAACAAGCCGAGGCAACCTTCCAGAACCAGGCCGCAATTTATAAACGTGACCAGGCTTTATATAATAATAAGGTATTAACTGCGGCTGAATTTGATGCAGCAAAAGCGAGCTACGAAGGCGCAAAGGCCGGTCTTGAAGCTGCCAGGGAAAACGTTATAGGCTCAACCTATGGGTTGGCGCAATCACAAGCCTCGGTGAAAGAGGCCCAGGACAACCTGGCTAAAACAACTATTTATGCACCTGTCGACGGTGTGATATCAAAACTATCCATCCAGCTGGGCGAGCGCGTATTGGGTACTCAGCAATTTGCAGGTACCGAGATAATGACCATATCAGACCTTAGCCAGCTTGACGTAAACGTGGATGTTAACGAAAATGACATCAACCGCATCAAACTTGGTGATTCATCAAAAATTGAAGTTGATGCCTTTTATGGTAAAACATTTGGCGGCAAAGTAATTGAAATAGGAAGCGCAGCCAACGTGGTAGGTACCAATGCCGACCAGGTTACCAATTTTACCGTTAAAGTTAGGATTAGCCCCGAGTCGTTTAAGGACTTGTTGCTAAAAACTGCCGCTAACCCAATCCCTTTTCGCCCGGGATTGACCGCCACTGTTGATATCAACACCAATCATACTTATGCGTTATCGGTGCCTATTCAGTCGGTAACCACACGCCAGGTTAAAAAAGACAGCACGGGTGTTAAAAAAGATGAAGACAAATCAAAACCAGCCATAGTTGAGCCCGCAAAAGAGTATGTGTTTGTTTACGGTGCCGGAAAAGTAAAACAGGTGCAGGTAACAACCGGCATACAGGACGATACTTATATCCAGATATTATCAGGTTTAAAAGCCGGCGATGAGGTGGTATCCGCACCATTTGCCACCATATCAAAAGATTTGAAAGACAAAATGGACGTTGAAAAGGTTGACAAGAGCAAGTTGTTTGTACCGACGTCAAATTAGTAAACCTATACCAGCATTGTAGTATAGTTTTGCGTTCCTGTTCACAGTGAAACACAAGGAACAGGAACAGGTTATGTCTTGGGGCGAAAAAGCTTGTTTCTGCGTCAATAACGCACTTTTCAACTCATCTTCTACCTAAAAAATGCAAAAAGTACTGACAAATTGATGTCAGTACTTTTCGTAAAAAATGCTTTCTCCCTGGTGCGATTATACTCGTTCCGAACAACGCCACAATTAATACACTTCCCGAAACTACCTCATCCCAGGCAAAAAATCCAAACTATTATATAGCTTTGTTCCTTTCTATAAAACCTGGCGTTTTAGTTGACCGTTTCCAGTTGGCCCTGATCAGTTAAATACTGCAAGTCGTCGGCCACTGCATACTGCCAACTGCAAATCGAAAACTGCCAACAGGAAACAGACCTATGGATAAAACAAAAAAAATTGCGGTTATAGGCGGTGGCAGCTGGGCTACAGCCAACGTTAAGATACTTTCGGATAACGATACCCCAAAAGAGATTTTTTGGTGGATGCGAAATGAGAATGCGGTCGAGCATATCCAGAAGTTTAAACATAATCCCAACTATATCAGTTCCGTCGAGATAAGTGTTCCTGCCCAAAACATCTCAACCGATTTAAAAGCCACCATTAGCCAGGCCGAATTTGTTTTGCTTAACGTGCCTGCTGCTTTCCTTAAAGAGGCGCTTGCAAGCATTACCCCTGCCGACCTCGCCGGAAAAAAAATAATATCGGCCATAAAAGGCATCGTGCCCGACGAAAACCAGATTATAGGCGAATTTTTAAACCAGCATTATGATATTCCATTCAGCCACTTCATAGTAATAAGCGGCCCATGTCATGCCGAAGAAGTTGCATTGGAGAAGCTATCGTACCTCACAATAGCATCGCGCGACAATGAGCTTGCTGCCGAGTTCGCCGGCATGTTCAGCACCCGGTATATTAAAACAATTGTTTCTGATGATATCTATGGTACCGAGTATGGCGCCGTGTTAAAAAACATATTCGCTATTGCCAGCGGCATTTGTCACGGAGTTGGTTATGGCGATAATTTCCAGGCAGTTCTGATTGCAAATGCCATCCGCGAGCTGAAACGTTTTGTTGATGCCGTGCACCCCATTAGCCGCGACATAATGGAATCGGCCTACCTTGGTGACTTGTTAGTTACAGCATACTCGCAATTCAGCCGTAACCGCACCTTTGGCAACATGATAGGCAAAGGCTACACAGTAAAGTCGGCACAGCTGGAAATGAATATGATTGCCGAGGGCTATTATGCAGTAAATTGCCTACACCAGGTAAATAAACAGTACAAAGTGAGCATGCCCATTTGTAACGCAGTTTATGCTATTTTATACGAGAAACGGCCGCCCGCGCTGGAAATGAAACATTTGGCAGAACATTTGAGTTAGGTATTTGAATTAACTCAAATACTACCATGAAACATTTATTTAAAGTAGCTTTAGTAGCTGCCGGAATTTTTTCGTTTGGAGCCGCCAGTGCGCAAACTCACGAGGACTCGACCGTCGGTCAAAAAATAGACAAGACAGCGACAAAAGTTGGCCATAAAACTTCACAAATAGCTGCGACAGGCGCCGCAGCTATTGTTGATAAAAAATACGAAGGTAAATGCGGCCCTAACGGACAAACTGTTTACATCAATAAACATTCGCATTACTATTACATCAGCAAAAAAGGACACAGGATTTATCTGAAAAAATCACAATTGATGGATAAACCAAAAGATTAATTTTGTATATTTAAACAGCATCCCTTAAACGGGGTGCTGCTTTACTGCCATGAAAAAGTTCGCGCTAATATTTATTCACCTGGCTTTTGCCGTAGTGTTATTTGGGGTAGCCTGTACGTCAAATACACCAAATGCCAAACTCAAAGGCAGCTGGAAATCAAAAGACGGCGCCACCAAACTTAAAATAACCGACAAAGGTTTTACAATGGATGATGGCGAAGCCATAGCAGAAGACTATTTTGTAAAAGGTGATACCATTTTTACCTCGTTTGAGGGCAACAAGCCTTACACTGCTTTCTTAATTCAAAAACTCGACGAGCATAACCTTAAGCTGATGGGCCCGGACTCTGTGGCGGTGGAGTATAGCCGTTAGTTCGTAGTTGATGGTTCATAGTTCATAGCCGAAATTGCCTTCTCCACGCGTCATTGCGGAACGAAGCAACCTAACCACGCCGTCATTGCGAGGAACGAAGCAACCTCTACATAGGACATTCATGAACCTTACAGTATAAAGGAACCTTAAAGCGGCGGATAGGTTACCACAAGCATTTTGCTCCTTGATTTACGCGCGTAGAGTTTGCTTCGTTCCTCGCAATGACGCGATGGTGAACCCCCAAAATGAAGAAACCCCCATGCCTTGCGGATGAGGGTTTGCAAACAAACTAACTAAACTAAACCAGTGCCCGAACCACCAGGCACCTTATGAAAAACTAAACTAAAATCTTCTGCGGCGTTCAGGACGGTCTTCCTTGCGTTTTCCTGAGAAGTCACGGAAGCCGCCACCTGCCGAGCCATTTTTGTCTCCGCCTTTGTAGCCACCTTCACGGCGTTCGCCACCACCGCTGCGTTCGCGATTGTAGCCGCCTTCACGGCGCGGGTAACCGCCACCGCCGCCTTCGCGACGTTCGCTGCTGCCTTCGCCGGATATTTCTATCCGTACAGGGCGGCCTTTAAACTCGGCGCCGTTAAAGCCCGCTGTTACCTTCTCAACGTCGGCATTCGGTACTTCAAAAAACGAGTAAACACCTTTAACATCTATTTTGCCAACAGTACGTCCGCTTATTTTGCTTTGGTTGCAGATGTAACCCAGCAAATCGCCGCGGTTAAATTCGTCAACCGAACCTAAGTTGATAAACAAACGTGTATATTCTGATTTGCCGGCTTCGCCGCGTGGTGCGCGTTCGCCGTCCCTTTCAAAACGACGGCCTTCTTCAAGCGGTGCATTAAGATCAGGTGCATTTTTGTAATAATCAAGGAAACGGTTGAATTCAATTGACGCAAAGCGTTTAATGAAATCCTCTTTGGTTAAGTCTTTAAACTCTTCCATTATGCGCGGCAGGTATTGCTCAATTTGCTGCTCGTTAACCTGCACGTCATGTATTTTGTGTACAATGCTGAACAATTGTTTTTCGCAAACATCAAATCCTGTTGGGATTTCAGCTTTAACAAATTTCTTACCTAACCCACGCTCAATCTGGCGAATTTTACCCAATTCTTTTGCGTTGATGATAGAGATAGATACACCTGTTTTACCGGCACGGGCTGTACGGCCACTGCGGTGAGTGTAGTTTTCAACCTCATCAGGAAGTGAGTAGTTAATAACGTGTGTAACGTCGTTAACGTCGATACCACGGGCGGCAACGTCAGTAGCTATTAAAAGCTGCAGGCTGCGGTCGCGGTAGCGTTTCATCACCTTGTCGCGTTGTTGTTGAGAAAGGTCTCCGTGTAACGAGTCGGCATTGTAACCGTCTTTCAACAAAGCTTCTGCAATATCCTGTGTTTCAATTTTGGTACGGCAAAATACGATACCAAAAATATCAGGGTTAAAATCAACAATGCGTTTAAATGCGGCATACTTGTCACGGGCACGCACTATGTAGTACTCATGCTCAATGTTGGCATTACCGGTATTCTTTGTGCCCATGGTAAGCTCAAAAGGCTCGTTCATGTACTTTTTCGCTATGCGGCGAACTTCAGTAGGCATTGTGGCCGAAAACAACCACGTTTTTTTGGTATCCGGAGTAGTGGATAAAATACTGTCAATGTCTTCCTGGAAGCCCATGTTCAACATTTCATCAGCCTCGTCCAATACAACAAACTTAACCTGGCTAAAATCGATAGCTTTACGGTTAATAATATCAAGCATACGGCCAGGTGTGGCAACAACAATTTGCACACCGCGTTTTATCTGGCGTAGTTGATCAGAAATACTTGCTCCACCATAAACGGCAACAACATTAACGTTGCCCATTTTTTTGGAGTAATTTTTTATGTCATTCGTGATTTGTAAACAAAGTTCACGTGTAGGGCACAATATAAGTGCTTGCGGATGATTTTCTTCGAAGTCCAGCAGTTCCAATAGCGGTAGTCCGAAGGCAGCAGTTTTACCAGTGCCGGTTTGGGCTAATCCGACAAAATCGTTGCTGCCTGTTAACAATACCGGAATTGACTGTTCCTGGATTGGCGTAGGGTTTTCGAACCCTAACTCAGAGATGGCATTAACAATATCATGACGGATTCCCAGATTAATAAATGGGTTCATGAATTTAAATAACGGATTTAACTACATCGTCAAATCGGGCGCAAAGGTATGCTTTATTTTCTACAATTCAAATACCTATTTTAATAATTATGATATTGCTAATTTATCGGTAAGATAAAAGCCATCGATGTTTGACATTTACAGCTAATAGGGCGTTATTTTTCTGCCGCGCATACTGCGAAATATTTCATTTTTTTCTACATTTATATAATTAAAACCCTTAATACACTTAAACCTCTTTATCATGAATACACTAAAAAACGGATCAACCGGCGGCGAGGTAACCATGCTGCAACGCGCACTTTCCCTGTTAGGATACAATTGTACAGTAGACGGCGACTTCGGCCCGGGCACTCAGGCTGCGGTTGAGCAATTTCAAACCGCGCAGGGCCTTACCGCAGATGGCGTAGCCGGACCCGACACATGGGGCACTTTGGATAATCTTGCGCCACAGGGAATGGATATCTATCACGGCGACAGTATAACCTGGGGCAGCCTTTCGCCACACATACAATTTGTTTATTGCAAATGCAGCCAGGGTGCCACTTATAAAGACCCGATGTTTACCAGTAACGTTAATTCGGCTAAGGGCAAGGGGCTTATTGTAGGCGCTTACCATTTCCTTACGTTTGCTGATTCGGCACAAGTGCAGGCAAATAACTTTTTGGCCGGCGGCTTTGACTTTTCGGCGCCCGGTTCGTTGCCACCGGCCCTGGATGTGGAATGGCAGGTAGGCAGCGATGATGCAGAAACCAACGAACTTAACCAATTTATTACCGATAATAAAGACGCCTGTGTACAGATCATTGCCGACTGGCTTGATATTGTAGCGACACAAACCGGGCGAACCCCGGTAATTTATACAGCAAAAGGCTTTATGAATGAATATTTTAGCGGCGTTACCGAGTTTAGCAATAACCCGCTTTGGATACCGGCTTACCAACAGCAACAGCCGGGCTTGCCGGCAGGCTGGACCAGCTATGCCATTTGGCAGTATAGTGATAACGCAACCATCCCCGGCACCGATGGTGGGCTCGACCTTGATATTTTTAACGGCAGCGGAGCCGACCTTAAAAAGTTTGCGCTTATTGCGGTGCCGGCGTAAATATTGAGTAATTAACCACTATTTCTTCAAAGGGGCCATATAAAAGGGCTCCTTTGCTTTTGGTAAAGGGCGGATTTTGGACACTTTGAAATTTTTCATTCGAATTCATTTTAGAGGAATTTTCGCAATCGTTTTGAAATCTTGCCAAAAACCCCGAATCTTATTTGCTTCTTTGACAAAAAATCTTTAATTATTTTCGAATTTATTTCGTTCCAATCTTTGTAGTCGTACAGGTAGAGTCCACTATAATTATCGAAAAATACTTTAACACGCTCGTTGAACTTTTTCTGTGCCCTTTTATTATTAAAGCGTCCGTCCAGGTGTCTCCATTCCCCTATCAGATAGCTTATTTCATTTGTCTCATAAGGCGTTAACTCTGCTCTATGAGCGAATTTACTTAATATTGATAACGCCTTATCAGCCGTCATTTTATCAATAAGGAATTTAAAATGTATTACTCCAAAAATTACACGCACCTGTAAAATGTCGGCTGTTAAATTAATGGAATTTAAAACGGTAAGTAACTCATTCAAATCCCGGCTAAGAGATATATCGATAAAAAAACGATCAGGTCCCTCTTCGGTCGAAATGATCCTCTCTGCACGGTCGATAACTTCTTGTTTCGAAATCAGATCGAGTTCCAGGCATTCACTAAAAACTCTAAAAAGCAATTTCATCTCGTTGGGATCAGTGAGTCCATGGGTTCTTGTTTTTATTTCATCTTTCCAATGGTACAATCCGCCCTTCTCAAACACCCCGCCCTTTAGAATCCGCCTGATAAACTCTGCCAATGAATTGGTTAAAGTTATTTTTTCACTATCCGAATCAGCTATGGAAATTGAATACTGATTAGGAATTTCAGGATTTATTTCCAACCCCCACATTTCCGAATAGATCATGTATTCCGCTACCCATATTGGCTTATCAGCTTCTTTATTGCTTATCATTTCCCCAAGCGGTATCATATTAAAAATGTCTTCGTCAATTTCAAAGCCATCGGTAAAGCGAAATAGGGTTTTAAAATCATCGGGCAGCGTAACGCCATAAGTACACTCAACTTTGTTTATTAACGTTTCGTTGGCTCCCGGATGCAGCGTTAATTTAAAAGGTCCGCTGTAAGATTCAAGCAGTTCTAAAGCATTATTTATAGTCATGATAAAATTAACCAGGCTAAGCCTGAATTTAGAATGAAATAATAGCTAAAGGTCGGCTTAATTATAACTTTCAATACATCACCAATAGTGATTTGCAATTACTTGAAGTTATAGATCGGTTTACAAGATTTAGTTTGTGACCTTCCCCTATTCTTGTTTAAATCTGCAATGGTTCGAAAAATCCTTTACCGCTCAGTTACTATAAATTATCATAAATAAAATCGTTATCTTTCCCTTATGAAATCAAAAACCTTACTTTTTTTATCTTTCATCCTGTTCGCAAAATTTACATTTGCGCAGGAGGATGTCCAGAAGGCTATGGATACTACCACCTATGGCAAAAACGCAACAGTTGGTAAATATGCCGATATCCGCGGCTTTAAAATGTATTATGAAACATACGGTAAAGGCGAACCGCTGCTTATTATACATGGCAACGGCGGCTCTATCAATAATTTTTTATACCAGATACCCTACTTCGCTAAAAACTACCAGGTAATTATTGCGGACAGCCGCTCACAGGGGAAATCAATAGATCATACTGATTCATTATCGTACGAGATGATGACTGACGATTTGAATGCCTTGCTGGATAAATTGAACCTGAAACAATGCAATGTAATTGGTTGGAGTGATGGCGGTATTGAGGGACTGATGCTGGCCATGCGCCATCCTGAAAAAGTGAAGAAGCTGGCAGTAACCGGCGCAAACCTTTGGCCGGATACCAGTGCTGTAGACCCTTTTGTTTACGATTACGCACTAAAAATGAACCTTAAGGGCCAGGACACAATCAAAAAAATAAAGAATGTAACACCAGAAATGAAGGACCAGCTTAAGCTGCTGCATCTTTTAAGCTACGAGCCACATATAAAACTGGAGGATCTAAAGAAAATTGCCTGCCCTACCCTTGTCATCGGCGGCGACCATGATGTTATACGTACCAAACATACTATGCTGATAGCGGAAACTATCCCTAATTCTTATTTATGGATATTGCCAAACTCGGGACACTCCACGCCTATTTTTTATAAAGACATGTTTAACCAGGTGGTCGGCGACTTTTTCACAAAGCCATACAGAAAGATTGAGAAATACGGAAGATTTAACTGATGCGTCTTTCCCGCAGTTGATTAGGTGAGTGGTTGATTAGTTTGGAGTGATTTAGTCTTAAAATAATTGCCGGCGGCACTGACAACTTAATCAACTCAATCCAACCTAATCAACCCAATAAACTAACACCCCTATCTCAACCTATCTGCCGATTTCACCAGCTTTTCATCGGCTTTTATAGCCCTGATAGCCAACAATATAAGCAGCATGCTGAATGAGGAAAGGAAAAGGCCTATCCCGAAGTTATGGGTATCAATCTGTACGCTGCCCATAACGCCTTTTGCCATCTGCGACAGCCAGAAGCTATAACCAACTATCACCAGCAATGTGCTATAGCTAAGCGCTATTTGCTGCTTGCGATTTTTGTATAAAAAAATGATGATCAGTGGTATCAATCCGATGATGGCTGTGGCGATCGTTATCCCCATAAAAAATTGGGTATGGGTGTGTTGTCCGTTTATATCCTGGAAAACACCGGTTACCATTATGGTTAATGGTTTGCCATCTACATAAACATTGTGCACCAGTGGAAAAAGGAACAGGGCAAACATAGCTAATGAAGCTAATAACAGGTAAATGCTTTGTACTCGTTGTAACATAGTATTAGTTTATAAGGCAAAGATAAGCTGTTTTGCTAATTATTTGCTGTGTGTGTTGTATTCAATAAATATCGTACTTTTATTTGCTGATTTAACCCCTGATTGACATGGCCGATCCGACTGATCCTTCACCCTCTTTGCAACCTAAAGATGTGCAGATTGATGATATGCTGCTGAAAAAAACTTTTCTTGAGCACTTGAATTACATTTATTTTGGAAAACAACACCTCATCAGTTTCTTTAACGAGGTAAAAAGTATTTCAAAATTAAACGTTTTGAAACACGCAATACAGGAAGGTATTGACGATACCGAAAGCCAGATTAAACAAATGGATGAAATATACACGGCAATTGGCGAAACACCATCCCAAACTAGCACCCTGGGTATAAAGGCAATGACGCTGGAGGCTTACATTTCAACCATCAAAGCTGGTAAAACACCGCTTGAAAAAGATGTATTTATCCTTTTTTATTTACAGCAGATAGAAGGCATTGAAATTACCTATTTTAAAGTATTAAAAAACCTGGCCCAAGCTATAGGCTATAGTAGCTCTTTTTTAGACCAGCCTTTTGATCTTGCTGTTGAGAACAAGATTTTGTTTGAGTCGATTTATAAGGAGTATATTTCGTAAATTGTTGTAAGGTTGGAAAGTTGAAAGGTTGTGACCTTGTTGTCCGACTCGTGTTCTTAACTTTAAAACCTTCCAACGTTTCAACATTACAACATCCTCACTACCTTTGCCCTCGTGATCACTCAACGCTATTTTATTGAACTCTCCTACGATGGCACCAATTACCACGGCTGGCAAACGCAGCCAAATGCGGTAGCTGTTCAGGAAGTATTGGATAAAGCACTCTCCACCGTTTTGCGCCAGCCTGTTGAAACAGTTGGTTGCGGGCGTACGGATACCGGCGTACATGCCAAAGAGTTTTTTGCGCATTTCGACATTCAGACCATAGACGATAGACCACGGACCATAGATGAAACTGCAACTGTTGTGAGAAGTTTAAATTCTATTCTGCCTAAAGATATCGCCATAAAGAATGTCTTCGCGGTTACTGCCGAAGCACATGCGCGGTTCGATGCCACTTTACGCAGCTATGAATACCATATCCATTTTAGCAAGGACCCTTTTAAAACGGGCTACTCATGGGAACTGCGCGATAGACCGGATGTGGAACTGATGAATAAAGCCGCTGTGATCATAATGGAGTATACCGATTTTAGTTGCTTTAGTAAATCAAACACCCAGGTAAAAACCAACAATTGCAAAATATCAAAAACCGGTTGGATCATTGAGGGCGACGGCATGGTATTCCAAATATCAGCCGACAGATTTTTACGCAACATGGTACGGGCGATAGTAGGCACATTGATTATGGTGGGCCGCAAAGAGATTGAACCGGAAGCCGTTCGCACCATCATCGAAAGCAAAAACCGCAGTAACGCGGGCATGTCCGTACCTGCATGCGGGCTATTCTTAACCAGAGTGCAATATTAGCCTCCTACCCCCCTAAAGGGGGAACAAAAAAGGAAAATTTTAAAATTATACGATAACTTTGAATTTAAGTGAGCAACAATAAAAATACAAATTCAAAAGTTCCCCCTTCAGGGGGCGGAGGGGGCGTTACCGGTAAAGCACTCGATTGGAAACTGCTGGGGCGGGTAATGCATTATGTAAAGCCCTACCGGTCCACTTTTATCATAGCTGCATCCCTTACTATATTTTTAGCGGCTAATGCTTTGGTACAGCCTATCCTGATCCAAAAAACGCTTGATAACCATATTCTTACCGACGATTATAACGGCCTGGTTTTTATGATTGGGCTGATGATTGCGCAGTTGGTTATCCAAACTGTTGCTCAATATTATCAAACATACTTAACCAACTCGCTGGGGCAATCCGTAATCCGTGATTTGAGGATCGACGTATTTAATCACATCACCAGCCTACGCTTGAAATATTTCGACCGTACACCAATCGGTATGTTAATAACGCGAACTGTTTCTGATTTGGAAACAATTGCCGATATATTCTCAGAAGGATTGATATCTATTATGGGCGATCTACTGCTAGTTGTGGCAGTTATTGGTGTTATGCTTTACCAGGACTGGAAACTGGCGCTGATAACAATGATACCGATGCCGTTCCTGCTGTTGTCGACTTATGTTTTTAAGGAAGCCATTAAGTCATCTTTCCAGGAGGTGCGTACGCAGGTGGCGCATTTGAATACTTTTTTGGCTGAGCATATTTCCGGGATGAGCGTTATCCAACTTTTTGCCCGCGAGGACCAGGAAATGCGGAAGTTCAAAGCCGTAAATACTAAATACCGCGATGCCAACATTCGCTCAAACTGGTATTATTCTATCTTCTTTCCCGTAGTCGAAATTTTGTTTGCCGTTTGTATTGGCCTGCTGGTATGGTATGGTTGCAAGCGCATCCTGTCGGACAAAGCGTTATTGAGTATTTCTGCCAACCAGCACGGCATTACGCCGGGTGTAATAACCGGTTTTATTGTGTTGTTGAATATGCTTTTCAGGCCCATACGTCAACTGGCCGATAAATTTAACACCCTGCAAATGGGCATGGTAGGTGCCGACAGGATATTTAAAGTATTGGATACCGATGAGGTGGCCGTTAATACCGGTAAACTGGTGCCTGAGACCCTTAAGGGCGACATAGAATTTAAGGACGTTTGGTTTGCCTATAACGAAGAAAACTGGGTTTTAAAGGATATCAACTTTCACCTGCAGCCCGGTAAAACGCTGGCGCTGGTAGGCGCTACCGGTGCGGGTAAGTCATCAACAATAAATATCCTGAACCGTTTTTATGAAATTGGCAAAGGCACCGTTACTATTGACGGGCACGATATACGGGAGTATGATGTTGATTACCTGCGCTCGCACATTGCGACTGTTATACAGGATGTATTTTTGTTTACCGATACCATTGCCAACAACATCAGTCTTAACAATACCGAAATTACCCGTGAGCAAATCATCGCGGCTGCAAAAGACGTTGGTGCACATGAATTTATAGAGCGGTTGCCCGGCGGATATGATTATAATGTGATGGAACGGGGCTCTACACTTTCCGCCGGTCAATCCCAATTAATTTCGTTTATCAGGGCTTTGGTTTACAACCCCACCATCCTCGTGCTGGACGAGGCCACATCATCCGTTGATACAGAGACGGAGATTTTGATACAAAATGCCATAGGCAAACTCATGCAGGGCCGCACAGCCATTGTAATTGCCCACCGCCTATCCACCATACAAAATGCCGATAAAATCATCGTCCTCGACCATGGCGAGATAAAAGAAATGGGTACCCACCAGGAACTGTTACGTATTGAAGACGGTTACTACCGCAAACTGTACGATTTGCAGTTTAACTCGGCAGGAATTGTAAAGTAGTTCATAGTTGATCCCGTATGTGCGGGATAGTTCATAGCCGAAAAAAATGCAGCTAAGTTTTGCGTTTGTCCCCAGGATGCACAGGCTGCTCTTCCTTTTCGTGCTTTTTAGCTATTTCACCGCCGTGGGGTTTATCTGCTTTATATTCTTTATCCTCGTTACGCACCACACTTTTGTGGCCGTTATCGTGTGGCCTGTGGGTAGGTGTATCTGCAGGTGATGGTTTGTCTGTTGAGTTTGCTGGCTTTGTCATGAGGGGATAACAAAGCAGGAGTATAATTTGTTTATTTTGTCTGAACTTCGATTTGCTTGATTTTGGGATTCAAGGATTTATAAAGCGAAATCAGCGAACCCCTCAAATCATGGTTCAAAAAGAAAGGCCCTCCTTGCGGAAAGCCTTCTATTATTAAAAAAATCACTTGATATACTTACTGTGCAGATAATGCTGCGGCGCCGCTCACAATCTCCGTCAATTCGGTGGTGATGGCTGCCTGGCGTGCCTGGTTGTACGATAGCTTTAACGCTTTCAATAATTCACCGGCGTTATCTGTTGCTTTATCCATCGCGGTCATACGTGCGCCGTGCTCTGATGCATTTGAATCAAGCACTGCTTTGTAAACCTGTATCTTAATATTTTTAGGGATAAGCTGCTCTACTATAGCTTCCTGCGAAGGCTCCAATATGTAATCAACCTGTACTTTATTAAGGTCCTTTTTGCCTTCTTCTTTCTTAACTTCGGGTTTTGGAACCGGTAACAGCTGCTCAACAGTTAGTATCTGCATAGCAGCGTTTTTAAACTGGTTGTACACCAGTTCAACGCGGTCATAATCGCCTTTTAAAAATCCTTCCATAATACTTTCGGTAATTACGGATGTGTTTATAAAGTTAAGATCGAGGTACAAATCATTATTGTTACCAATAACATTGTACTTGCGGCGCTGATAAAACTCCTGGCTTTTTTTACCGATACTAACTATCGATACATTGCCGGCCCTAAGCTGCTCGCTGTATTTTTCAGCAATCAGGTTATTGGCGGCTTTTATAACGTTAGCGTTAAAAGCACCGGCCAGGCCACGGTTTGACGATACCACAACTATCAGCACCTTGTTCGGCTCGCGCTGCGCTAAAAATGGCGATGAGCCATCCTCTAAACTTGCAGACAAGTTTGCGAGCAACTCCTTCAGCTTGTTTGCATAAGGGCGCAGCTGTACAATTGCGTTGGTAGCCCGTTTCAACTTAGCTGCCGAAACCATTTTCATGGCTTTGGTTATCTGCTGTGTCGAACTTACAGACTTAATCCTGTTTCTTACTTCTTTTAAATTAGCCATTCTTTGTTGAGTCTTTAGTCTCGAGTCTTTAGTCTAAAGTCTATCGACTCAGGACTAAAGACTTTAGACTTTGAACTAATTAATATTTCCCGCTCAGCTCTTTAGCAACTGTTTCCAGTACGCCGGTGATGCTGTCGTCAAACTTACCTGCTTTAAGCGCAGCTAAGACTTCAGGGTGACGAACTTCAAGCTGGCTTGTAAATTCGCTTTCAAACTCCCTGATTTTATTTACAGGTACGTTACGCATCAGGTTTTTAGTACCTAAGTAAATAACAGCAACTTGTTTTTCAACTGTTACAGGTGAGTACTGACCTTGCTTCAAAATCTCAACGTTACGGGCACCTTTATCAAGCACTGTTTTTGTTGATGCATCAAGGTCTGAACCGAATTTCGAGAAGGCCTCAAGCTCACGGTATTGCGCCTGGTCAAGTTTCAGGGTACCTGCAACTTTCTTCATCGATTTGATTTGCGCGTTACCACCCACACGTGATACCGAAATACCTACGTTGATGGCCGGACGAACACCTGCGTTAAATAAGTTCGACTCAAGGAATATCTGGCCGTCAGTAATCGAAATTACGTTGGTTGGGATATATGCCGATACGTCACCTGCCTGTGTTTCGATGATAGGCAATGCGGTTAATGAACCACCACCTTTAACAATACCACGGATCGACTCAGGTAAATCATTCATTGCCTGGGCAATTGAATCATTCTGGTTGATTTTAGCGGCACGCTCTAATAAACGGCTGTGCAGGTAAAACACGTCACCAGGATAAGCCTCGCGGCCCGGTGGGCGACGTAATAATAACGACACTTCGCGGTAAGCAACTGCCTGTTTTGACAAATCATCATAGATAATCAAAGCCGGACGGCCTGTATCGCGGAAGTACTCACCAATTGCGGCACCTGCAAACGGCGCGAAGAACTGCATGGTAGCAGAGTCAGAAGCGTTTGCTGCAACAATGATAGAGTAAGGCATAGCGCCTTTTTCTTCCAGTGTGCGTACGATGTTAGCTACGGTAGAAGCCTTCTGGCCGCAAGCTACATATATACAGATAACCGGTTTGCCAGCATCATAAAATTCTTTTTGGTTGATGATAGTATCGATACAAACCGCAGTTTTACCTGTCTGACGGTCGCCAATAACCAACTCACGCTGGCCACGGCCGATAGGGATCATCGCGTCGATAGCTTTGATACCAGTTTGCAAAGGCTCGGTTACCGGTTGGCGATAGATAACACCTGGCGCTTTACGCTCCAAAGGCATTTCATAAACCTGCCCGGCAATAGGGCCTTTACCATCAATTGGGGTACCTAGGGTATCAACAACACGGCCAAGCATGCCTTCGCCTACGTTAATTGAAGCAATCCTGTTGGTACGTTTAACGGTATCACCTTCTTTAATATCATCGGATTTGCCAAGCAATACCACACCCACGTTATCTTCTTCAAGGTTAAGTACGATACCCTGTAAGCCGGTACCAAACTCAACCAGCTCGCCCGATTGTACTTTTGTTAATCCATAAACGCGTGCAATACCGTCACCCACCTGGAGTACAGTACCCACTTCTTCTAATTCAGATTCTGACTTGAAGCCTGCCAACTGCTGACGCAAAATTGCTGATACTTCGTCTGGTCTTACCTCTACCATTTTTTAACTTTATTTAGAGTTTTAGTTTTTAATTACTAGCTGCCCTTTTGGCAAATTCTTTCTTTAATTTATGCAAATCGCTCGAGATGCTGGTATCTACCTGCCTGTCGCCAACGGTTAACACAAAACCACCAATCAGCGCTGGGTCAACCTTTGTTTCAAGCTTAACTGTACCACCTGTGGCTGCCATTATATCGGCAATCATCTTTTTCTGGTTAGCGTCTGACAGTGCTGTGGCCGATACAACCGAAGCGTGTACGATATTATTTTTGATATCGTACATATTCACATACTCGCCGGCGGTAGCGTATAAAACCTCGCCGCGGCTTTTGTTAACCATCAGCGTAAAAAAAGCAAGGCTCACTTTATTGATCTTTTTGCCAAAAACCTCTTCAATTATCTTCACTTTTTTTGAGTGAGATACTATCGGGTTGGCTAAAACCGCTTTTAGTTCAGGGTTAGCTTTTAAAGTGTGCAGGAAAAGCTCCATATCGGTTTTTACCGGCTCAACAAGGTTTTGCTCCTGTGCTAAGTCGATGATGGATTTGGCGTACCTGGCTGCTACTGTTAATTCTGACATTGTTTTTTTATTTCGGATATCGGATGTTCTATTTCGGATTTATAAAATTCGAAATTTGAAATGTCCGATTCGGATTAATTGTTACTGTTGCAGATATTCAAAATTCCGAAATCGAAATTCCGAAATCCGAAATCACTAGCTAAGCTTAACGTCTCTTAATAAATCCTTAACCAGTTCGTCTTGTTTCTTCTGATCTTCAAATTGCTTGCGCAATACTTTCTCAGCAATTTCAAGCGAAAGGGATGCTACCTGGTTTTTAACGTCAGCCATAGCAATAGCTTTCCGGTTGTTTATCTCAATGCGGGCAAGCTCAATCTGGCGCGAACCTTCTTTTTGAGCTGCATCTTTGGCATCGCTGATGATTTGGTTTTTCACCTTGGTTGCTTCAGATAAAATAGCATCACGCTCAGCGCGCGCGCTTTTTAACAAAGCTTCGTTTTCGCCGGTTAAGCGGGCCATTTCTTCTTTAACCGCTTCAGCACGTGACAGTGCGGTTTCAATTGACTGCTCGCGTTCATTAATAGCAGCTAAAATTGGTTTCCAGGCAAATTTACCTAATAAGAACAACAGGATCAGGAATGATATCAGTGTCCAGAAAACTAAACCTACCTCAGGTGTAACTAATTCCATTATATTATATTTATTACTTTTTTTTACAAATCAACTTTTAATTGAATTTTAAAAACATGCCCGGAACCAACCGTTCCGGGATGTTTTTTTTCTCTTGTTGCCTAATAATAATTAGAGCAAAGCCACTACCACGGCAAACAATGCAACACCTTCTACAAGGGCCGCAGCGATGATCATGTTAGTTTGAATTTTAGAGATAGCTTCAGGTTGACGAGCAATTGCTTCAACAGCCTTTCCACCAATCTGTCCGATGCCGACACCAGCACCAATAGCAGCTAAACCTGCACCGATAGGACCGTAAGTTGTCATTGTTTATTAATTTAAAGTATATATAGATAATTAATTTTAAATCACTTCATGATCGTGATGCTCCTGTATTGCCATCCCGATAAACAGGGATGTTAGCATCGTGAATATATAAGCCTGCAGAAATGCAACCAGCACCTCTATACAGTCAATGAATACGGTAAATGGCACCGACACGACTGCAGCCCATTGAGTACCGAATATATATATCAACGAAATAAGACTAAGTACAATAATGTGACCGGCTGTTATATTAGCAAACAAACGGATCATTAACGCAATTGGCTTTGAAAATATCGAAACAATTTCCACCGGGATCATGATCGGAAATAACCACCATGGGTTAGGCACGAAAATATGTTTCCAATAATATTTATTTGCTTTAAGATTTACCACCAATAATACAATAACCGACAGCACCAATGTAACTGCTATGTTTCCCGTAAGATTGAAGGCTCCCGGAAATACAGGGATCATACCAAATATATTATTGATCAATATGAAAAAGAAAATTGTAAGCAATAACGGCATATATGCCTTATACTTAACACCTATGTTTGGCAAAGCCACATCGTCCCTTATAAACAACACCAACGGCTCCATCCATGATTGGATGCCCTTCGGACCTTTACCCGGGCGCTTTCTATAGGCCGATGACATGCTGAAGAACACAAGGATAAGTATAATACCAGTCATCCACATGCTGGCAACGTTTTGGGTGATTGAAAAGTCTAAAACCTTTTTATTATTTACCTCATCAATCTTACCATTTGTGTCAGCAACCTTTATTTTATTATTTACCAGCATATAGCTGTAATATTTGCCAGCGTAAACAGTTCCCTGAGGCTGCAGGTGTGCCGACGAGAATGTTTCGAGCCCTTTGTCGGTGTAAAGTATTATTGGCAGAGGAAGATATGATTTTCCGTACATATGCCACTCGTGTTTGTCGGCAATATGCTCCATTATAATTTCCTGCGGATTAAACTTCTTTTCACCGCCCTCTGGCTTGTTTTCCTGGGATAACGCTTTGGTTGGAAATGCCCCTAACGCTAAAAAAAACGCACAAATTAACGTTATGTTAAAAATTTTTGTTTTCAAAATCGAGCCGTTTATCATCTAAATGAAGTTTTCTACCTTAAAATTTTGTGCCGCAAGGTACGCAACAAAATATAAACTTCAAAGGCTGTATTTAAGAAATATATGTAAAAAAAATCTCCCACAAAAACATACTTGTTTACCTTGTTTTTTGCCAGAAAAACCAATACAAAAATAAGGCTAGCCAGTATCTTTAACACGGTAGCCCCCATAAACGCCTCAGAGAACATATTTGGGAACATTTGGCGCACAATCAATATCCCGGTAACCACTATAAGTGTCAATCCCGCCAAAAAAAAGAAGATGAGCCAAAACTGCGGGGTTATCATATCGGCGTCCCCGTAATGTTGCAGATAATATGGCGGTACGGCTATAATAAATGCAAACCATAAGAAAAAAAATATTGCGTAGTAAATTTTCATGCGGACTGGTTGTTCAATCTTTTATCGATTTTATAACAAGGTACAAAGATATAAAAACCCCGGTAAGTGCCAGTGCTGCCGTTACCCATTTTGTATGGTGGTTTGCTGCTTCGTCAATTTTATAGCCACCATACGCAAACAGCCCTATTATTCCTATCATCTGGAAACCCATACCTGTAAATTTCAGGTAGTTATTTCCGGAGTTTTTGTTGCTGTTATTGTCTTTTTGTTCATCTTTGAGCATATGCAAATTTATTAATCCCTTTGGGTTATTTTAGTAAATTAGCAAGGCTTTTATAACCACCTTATAAATTGAATATACTTTCTAAAATTCAGACAGTTAAACCATATAAATCGCTGCTTTTTGCATTGGTATTTGTTATAGCGGGGTGCTCTCTTGAAAAAAAGAGCGGCTTTAACCGTAACATGCAAAACCTTACCGCACACTACAACATATTATTTAACGCAAAAGAGATACTGCGATTAAAACAGGTAAGCTATGCTTCGGTGTTTGTAGATAATTATAACGAGCTGTTAAGCGTGTACCCCGATAGCGTTACCCAAACACAAACCCCTGATAAGGATTTAGAAGAAGCTATACTTAAAGGAAACAAGATCATCAATATAAAAGAGCAAAGCCATTATTTAGGCGATGCGTACCTTGTGTTGGGTAAGGCCAATTATTTAGAGGGTAACTATTTTAACGCGAACGAGTTTTTCAGTTATGTGACCCGCTCGTTCCCCACCAGGTTGGATTTGGTGCAGGATGCGCTTACCTGGAAGGCCCGCGCGTATATGTATTTAAATGAATTGCCACAGGCAAAACTTACTATCGACTCGGCCATACAAAACATCGACCCTAAAAAAAACAAAGGCCTTATTTGCGATATATACGCTACCAAGCTACAGTATGATATTAATGCGCAGGAATATGCCGATGGCGAGACAATGGCTAAACAGGCCATTGAGCATTGCCATAACCGGGAACAGCGCTTGCGCCTTACGTTTATTTTAGCCCAGTTGCAGGAGCTTAACCAAAAACCGGGCGAAGCGATAGCAAACTACAACAAGATTGCCAGCAGCAATGTGTCTTTTGAAATGGCCTTTAACGCCAGTCTGAACCGGATTCGTATTGATGATGCCCGTAATGGCGTAAAAACCAGCCGCACCGACCGCCTGCTTGCCCTTTTAAAGGAACCTAATAACAAAGAGTTTAAAGACCAAATATATTACCAGGTAGCCGAAATGCAAATGGTTGATAAAAATATTGACGGTGCTATAAAAAACTATAAGCTATCTGTTAGGAACAGTGTAAAAAATCAAAGCCAGAAGGGTCTTTCCTACCTGCGGCTGGCTACCATCTATTTTAAAAATAAGGCCGACTACATTACCTCCAAAAAATATTACGACAGCACCCTCACCGCACTGCCGGTTAACTACCCGGGTTATGCTATCATTAAAAAAACGAACGCCAACCTGCAAATACTTACCGATGCCTATCAAACCATAACCCGCGAGGATACCCTGCAGGCGCTGGCAAAAATGGATCCCAAAAAGCGCGATTCGATAATTGATAAAATGGTTAGTGATAAAACCCTGGCGCAACAGCAACAGGCCGACCAGGCCGCAGCGGCATCGGCGAACACGGGTTCGTTTGGTACGGATGCCAACAACGGCTCGGGGACTAACGGCCCCCGTGGGCGGGGGCAATTAGGCTCCCAGCAAAACTCAGGTGCTACCTTTTATTTTTATAATAGTAGCGCAGTTACTCAGGGCTATGGTGATTTTAAACGCAAATGGGGCGACCGTAAATTGGAAGACAACTGGCGGCGTGCAAGCCGCGCAAACAGCGACATAACAGCCAATACAGCGACCACCACCGCAGGCGACCCTGATGCACCGGCGGGCACACAAGCGGGTACCCGTCCAAAAAATGTCACCGCAGGGGGGTACCGAACTGAATTAACAAAAGGGCTGCCATTAACACCGGAACTACTGGCACAATCAAACCTTAAGGTTTACCACGCTTACGTGGATATAGCTAACTTTTACCGCGATATTTTGGGCGATAAACAGGAAGCCATTGCATCCTACGAAAAAATACTGAGTCGTTTCCCTAATGACCCAAATAAGGCGGCTATATATTATAATCTGTACAGGCTTTACAGTGATATTGACAAAGCAAAGGCTGATAAGTATAAAGACATCCTGCTAAAGCAATATGCCGATACACCTTTCGCCAAAATTATTGCCGATCCAGACTATGCCAAAAAACTGGAGGACGAGAACGCCGAATTTACACAGGCTTATAATAAGGTGTTTGATTTGTATGCAAACAGGAAATACAATGATGTTATTACCGGCGTACCGCAAATGCTTAAACAATACCCGGGCAACAAACTGGCACCGCAGTTATATTACTTAAAAACAATTGCGGAAGGGCACAATGAAAAAATTGGCCCATTTGCCGACAGCTTAAAACAGGTGGCCGCAAAGTACCCGGATGACAAACTGGTTACCCCGCTTATAACACAGCAATTGGCTTATATTAATTCAAACCTTGCCGAAATGCAGGCGAGGCCTGTAGCGCTTGTCGGCGATAACCCGGAGGACATACCATTTACTATTGACCCTGCTTATAAAAAAGAAACCGCTTACCGGCCCGCTGTGGATCCCCGTGCACTTTATAATCAGCAACAACAGGTACGGATAGAAAAGCCAAAACCAAAAGAGGCAGAGAAACCCAGGGAAGCGCCAAAGGTAGTTCCTCCTGTTGCTCCACCGGTTAAAAAACCAGATACTGTAGCCAAACAACAGGTTAAGGTAACGCCACCGGTAGTTAAGAAAACAGACACTGTAGCGAAACAAGCGGTGGCTATGCCAGTGGTTAAAAAAACGGACACCGTTGCAAAACAGCCTGTGGTTACGCCACCGTTTAAAAAAGCTGATACAGTTATAGCAAAGCAACCGCAGGTGATACCACCCGTAGTGCCACCAACGAAACAAGTTGATACCATCGCAAATTCAGTTCAGCAAAATGCTGTCATTACAACCGAAGCCCCATCAGAGTTAAAAAAGGTTGACCTGGTGCCTTCTATATTTAATGAAAATGACAGCACTAATTATTACGTTGCTGTAAATGTAAACAGCGGTACAACTAATTTGGCCTCTTCGCGTTTTGGTTTTGGGCAATTTATAAGGGCTAACTATGCAGGTAAAGGTCTTAAGCACCAACTGTTGCCGGTTGGCCAGGATAACCAGGTAATATATGTGGGCCGGTTTGCATCACTTGCCGATGCCAAAAAGTACGGCCGCGAGGTTGTACCTTTGCTGCCTGATATTATGAAGGTGCCGAAGGATAAATACACCTTTTTTATTATTACGCAGCAAAATCTGAATAAATTAGCCGACGCAAAATTGATCAATAGTTACATCGACTATTACCAACGAAACTTTTAACTACCATGATTATTAAGCTCAAACCTGAGGATATACGACGTTACAATTGGTATATATGGAAAACTGTTATAGCCTTCCTGGTACTTTTTGTACTGATGCTGGTGGTAACCGACTTGGGATTATTCGGCCCGCTGCCTACGTTTAAGGCTATTGAAAACCCCAAAAGTTTCCAGGCGTCAGAAGTTTTATCAGCTGATAAAACGGTGTTGGGTACTTATTATGTTCAAAACAGGTCAAGCATTACGTACGGTCAGCTTTCTCCAAACGTTGTGAATGCACTCATAGCAACCGAAGACACCCGTTTTTATGACCATTCCGGTATTGACTTTCAGCGTTTGCCGGGCATCGTTCTTTTTACACTGATCGGCAAAAAACAAGGCGCAAGCACCATAACGCAGCAATTGGCCAAAAACTTATTTTCGGGCCCGATTGCACATAACCCATTTGTGAGGGTAACGCAAAAACTAAAAGAATGGATAACCGCTATCAGGCTCGAAAGACGTTATACCAAGCAGGAAATAATTACGATGTATTTAAATACGGTTGATTTTGGTGCCTACAATACTTTCGGCATCAAATCGGCAGCACGTACATACTTTGGCGTTACTCCCGATAAACTTACGCCCGACCAGGCCGCCCTGTTGGTAGGTATGCTTAAAGGTACCGGCGTTTATTCTCCCATCCGACACCCCGACCGCGCGTTGGCCCGTCGCAACACCATACTGGCGCTAATGCAGAAGCAGGGATTTTTAAGCGATGGGCAATTAGCCGAGCTGAAAGCAAAGCCAATCGGCTTAAACTTTAGTCCAATTACGCATAATGACGGCCCGGCCCCTTATTTCAGGGCGGTACTGAAACAGGAGATCCAAAAGATATTTAAGGATCAGAACATCGTCCAATCCGATGGTTCTCAATATGACCTCGACCGCGACGGGTTAAAAATATACACCACCATTGATGCTACCATGCAGCAATATGCCGAGCAGGCCCAACAGGAATATATGGGCAAACTGCAGGCACAGTTTGACGATCAATGGAAAGGCGTGAACCGCGCAAAAAGCATCAAAAACTATAAGCTAATTTTAGACCAGGGCATGTTCCGGTCCGACAGGTACAAGCAATTGCAGATAGAAGGAAAATCGGAAGATGAAATAAGGCAGAATTTTGATACGCCCGATAGCCTTGAGTTGTTTACCTGGCACGGCACTGTAGACACCCTGATGAAGCCCATCGACTCGATGGTGTTCAGTAAAATGATGTTGCGCAACTCGCTGATGAGTATGGACCCCACCACCGGCTATGTAAAAGCATGGGTAGGCGGCACCAATTTTGAACATTTTAAGTACGACCAGGTGAAACTGGGCACCAGGCAGGTTGGTTCAACCGCCAAGCCGTTCACCTACTCGGTGGCCATTGAAAACGGTTTTTCGCCTTGCCAGGAAGTAGACAATGTGCCCGTAACCATAACCGGCTATGGCGACCCATGGACACCAAAACAATCGTCTTCCGATTATTTGCAAGGAGCCATCACCCTTCGCAAAGCGTTGGGTTACTCGCAAAACTATGTTGCAGCTTATGTAATGAACGAGGTTAAACCTATACCCGTGATGGAGTTAATTAAAAAAATGGGAATTACTAGCACGGTTCCGCCATATCCTTCCATCTGCCTGGGTACGTTTAACGCCTCGGTGTTTGATATGACGGGAGCGTATTCGGTATTTGCCAACCATGGCACCTGGACTGAACCTACTTACATATTACGCATAGAAGATAAAAACGGCAACGTTATATATACGCATACACCAAAGGTGGTACAGGCTATGGATGCACAAACAGCATACGTAATGACTTATATGTTGAAAGGCGTGATTGAAGATGGGACAGGTTCAAGACTGCGTGGCAGGTACGGGCTTACCAACCCAATCGGCGGCAAAACCGGCACTACCCAGGAAAACTCCGATGGCTGGTTCATGGGCGTTACCCCCCAGCTGGTTACCGGCGTATGGACAGGTTGCGAAGACCGCGATATACATTTCCGCTCAACCAGGCTTGGCGAAGGCGCAAACTCGGCCCTGCCGATATTTGCAGGATTTATGAAACGCGTTTACGATAATCCGGCACTTGGCATTAAACGAAATGTTGATTTCGATGCGCCGAAAAACGGGGTGAGCATTGTGATGGATTGTAACCAGTATAAACAGCAACAGCAGGGGACCGGGGAAGTGGATAAAAAATTAGGGTTCTAAATTACCCGCTCGTCATTGCGAGGAACGAAGCAACCTCTACTAAGGACATTCGTGAACCTTGATGGTTTTGTAAACCTGTAAGCCGGCTGCATGCTCCCCATGAACATTTTGTTTGTTGATTTGCATGTGCAGAGGTTGCTTCGTTCCTCGCAATGACGCTTCAATAGTATTAATTCGTCAGTAATGACCCTATGACTACAGTGTTCGATTATAAGTCTATATTAAAAAACATCCCCCATCGCCCCGGCATTTACCAATACTGGGACGAGGAGAAGGAACTGATATACATCGGTAAGGCCAAAGATTTGCGCAACCGGGTTAGCAGCTATTTTAATAAGGACAACCATATAAATGCCAAAACCAAGGTTTTGGTGTCAAAAATTCGCAACATAACTTTTACTATTGTTGATACCGAGGTGGATGCATGGCTGCTGGAAAACAGCCTGATTAAAAAGCATCAGCCCCGCTACAACGTAATGCTGAAGGATGATAAAACCTATCCGTGGATCATCATAAAAAATGAAAATTTCCCCCGCATTTTCTGGACGCGGCGTATCGTACGCGACGGGTCGAAATATCTTGGGCCCTACGCGTCGGTAAGCATGATGCATAATATTTTAGGGCTGATAAAGGAAACCTTCCCGTTGCGTACCTGTAATTTGGCGCTAACCAGAGAGAATATAGACAAAGGCAAGTTTAAAGTTTGCCTGGAGTACCAAATAGGCAATTGCAAAGGCCCCTGTCAAAACTACCAAACCGAGAACGATTACGATCACAGCATTGAGGAAATAACCGATATATTAAACGGCAAAATTGGTGCTGTATTGCGCAATCTTAAAGCCGATATGGAAAAGGCCGTAGCCGAAATGAACTATGAAGCTGCCCACCGGCTGAAAAGGAAATTCGAGCTATTGGAGAACTACCAGAGCAAATCAACCGTTGTAAATTCATCTATTACGGATGTAGATGTCTTTAGTATTGCATCCGAGGAGAAATATGCCTTTGTAAATTATTTAAAGGTGATGAATGGCACCATTATCCAAACGCAAACCATCGAGCTAAAAAAACGTCTGGATGAAAGCGACGAGGAACTGTTAACCCTGGCCATATCAGAGTTCCGGAGCAGGTACGACAGCCACTCAAAAGAAATTATAGTACCGTTCGACATTGATCTGGATGATCCAAAGATTAAATTCACTGTACCAAAGCTTGGCGAAAAACGCAAGTTGCTCGATCTTTCGCAAAAGAATGTGCATTTCTTTAAACGGGATAAGCTGGATCAGTACGAAAAGCTGAACCCCGAGATACGTACCGAAAGGCTGCTTACTCAAATGATGAAGGATTTGCGGATGAACCAGCTGCCCCGGCACATAGAGTGTTTTGATAACTCCAATTTCCAGGGCAAATACCCGGTTTCGGCCATCGTGGTTTTTAAAGATGCAAAGCCATCCAAAAAAGACTACCGACACTTTAATGTTAAAACCGTTGAAGGCCCTGACGACTTTGCCACCATGGAAGAAGCCGTGCACCGCCGCTACCGCCGCATGCTTGACGAAGGAACAGAACTGCCACAACTGATTGTGATTGACGGCGGCAAGGGCCAGCTTTCATCAGCATTAAAAAGCTTAAAATTATTAGGTATTGACAAACAGGTTACCGTTATCGGCATTGCCAAACGCCTGGAAGAGCTTTACTACCCGGGCGATCAATACCCGCTGTATCTCGACAAAAAATCGGAAACCCTAAAAGTTATCCAGCAATTGCGCGACGAGGCCCACCGTTTCGGCATCACCTTCCACCGCAAAAAAAGGGATAAGGGCACCCTTGTGACCGAACTGGAACTGATAGAAGGCATTGGCAAAACCAGCGCCGAAAAGCTGCTTAAATATTTCAAATCGGTAAAGAAGGTACGCGCTGCCACCGAAGTGGAATTGCAGGAAGTGGTTAATTTAAAGCAGGCAAAAGCGATTGTATCTTATTTTGGTTCGGAAAAAGTAAACATATAAGACGTCATTGCGAGGAACGAAGCAACCTCTACTTAG
The DNA here is from genome assembly GCF_025359345.1 of Mucilaginibacter sp. Classification (GTDB taxonomy): domain Bacteria; phylum Bacteroidota; class Bacteroidia; order Sphingobacteriales; family Sphingobacteriaceae; genus Mucilaginibacter. The sequence goes on along the minus strand of NZ_JANYGQ010000038.1, from coordinate 270,768 downwards.
GACATTCATGAACCGAAATTCCCATAGCGACCTAAATACGGCTGATAGGTTACCACACTTTTTTGTTTCATGATTAGCGTGTGCAGTCCGCCAGCTGGCGGATCGTCACTCGCAATTGACGATGTGGCTTAAACAACAAAAAAAGCCCCTGCAAAATGCAAAGGCTCTATATATCTTTCTGTCTTCTGGACTTTACTGACTTTCGGACTTTACTGACTTCATTAATACTGCCACAAGTTAAGCTCCCAATCCATAAGGGTTTTCTTCATCCTGTCGGCTTCGTATAAGCGGTCGATACCGTTCATGTAATCTTTTATACGTTCGTCTTTGTCGTTCGATTGCTTAACAATATAACTCGTAAATATCCTTTTTACAAAGGCATCGTCAAAACTCAAGCCTGTAGCATCACTGTTGCGGCTAACCACTTCTTTAGTAGCTAATACATGCCTTGCCTCTGAAAAATACACCCAAAAAGCAGGCTGATAATCTTCAGTTGTACCAACTTTTACCTTTACAAGTGGTGCAATCCCAATAATTCGCGGTTCGAATATCGAGCGTTGTCTGTCAAAAATCCAATCTTCTTTTACACGGAACTTAACCACACTATCGGCATTAAACTCGCCGGCCTGCATTTTCGAGCCGATTTTATTACCATTAGCATCAAATTTGTCAACCGTTGCACTATCCGCCATACGGCTTCTTGCTTTTCCCTGAGCCAAAGGCACCAAAAATTTATCGCCTCCCGGGTCTTCGTTTGACGGGGTTGGATCGTATGCTGTCATTTCACCTGCATCAATAGCCGTTAACAAAACATCAATTAAACGCTGTTTCGGCGAAGCGAGGTACTGATTCATTTTTTCGCGTACGTCAATTTCACGCCAAACACGTTTCACAAAAGCAGCGTCCGATTCTCTTAAGTTAGGGTATGGGGTTACTTTAGCGCTTAAGATATTGTTCTTTTTAAAATAGCCGTCCAACGGGTGCTCAAAAGCTTTCGCCGGGCCCTTTTTGGTGGTATCGGTACCGCTTGGTTTGGCACTTGTAGTACTATTGGGATTTATACCTCCGGCAGGTTGTTGCGGTTGTTGCTGCTGCTGGGTCGCAGCAGGTTTTGTATTTTTTGGCTTTTTCTTTCTTTGTGCATAAGTTGATATGCAGGCTAAGCAAAGCACAACTACTAAAATCCGTGTTTTCATAATCTTTCTTCTAATTAGCACTAAAAACTATCGGGTCAAGTCCTTGCGGTATACCATCGGGACCAACGGCAATAATATCTTTAAAAACCACAGTTGTTCCCGGTGTAACGCTGTTCATTAATTGTCGCATAGCAGATGATAACTCACCGCCTGTACCATTCAGCGTAACTACGTCCTGGCGGGGCTTGGCGATCTGCAAAGTAAACCGTGTCACGTTAAACTTAGCATCGAATTCGAAGTTTTCCAGTTTTGCAAATATCCTATCCTGTGCCCTGATATTAGCTGCACTGGTTACACCTCCGCTTCTACCGGCAAATGCTGCCTTTGGGGGTGGGATGCGCTTTACGCGGAATACGCTACTTCCTAATACTGATACTTTTCCTTTGGTAAGTTCGCCCGATACGGTAATAGTCGCTTCGCCGATACTACTAACAGTAGCCGTGTAATGACCATTTGAACCCGAGATACTGCCACCGCTCATACTAACCCGCAGGTTTTCTTTTGCTATACCCGGAGCTGATACCGAAACCGGGTTAGGCAAACCTATATACAATACGTTCATTTTATCAGGCGATACTACTGCTGATGGCCTTGCTACCATGTAAGTCTGCGGGGGAGTATCATAACCTTTGAAGGTGCCGTCTGTTTGTTTTACATTTATATGAGCCGACCATGTGTGCAAACCTTCACTACTCGTGCTGCCGCTGTATTTACCTTTGCCGGATTCAACAGGCAATGCTGAACCGCCAACAGTAATATTTGGTGTTAGTTTTGAATCATATGCGGTAAGAAAAACTTCAGCAGTATATGGTTGTCCAAGTAACACGTAGCTTGTTGGCGCTACTGCCACGGCATTAAACTGGTCAAGGTTTACCTGGGCCTGATCAACTTTGCTAAGCAACTTCTTAACAACTTCGTTTTCAGCATTTTTAGTATCTGTTTGGATTTTGGCAAGGGTTGTTAATGTTGCACCCAACGGGATACCATCACCAAAATAAGCCTCTTCCCATGATTTTTGGATACCGGCGCTAGGCGGCGGTGCATCAGCATTTAATGAGAAATTAACGCCCCCACGGTCTTTGGCATCTAACAGTGCCACTAACTTATCATGTGTATCCTGTATTTTTTGACGAAGTTCTTCTCCTTTTTTACCGGCTATCATCACGTTTGGTGATATGTCAAGGTTTTCCCTTGAATCCACATCGTTGGTAGTGGGATTAATACCGCCGCCTTTAGCGGTCAACTCGTCACGTAGCGACTGTACGTAATTATACAAGTCATTCGATATCGCCGTTGCTTTTTTAGCATCGTTATAATATTTCAATGCGCGGTCATGCTGTTCTTTCAGTTTACCATTCTCAAAAGATGAATAGGTTGAATTGAGACCCTTCTTTACGTTGTCGGTAGAGGTGTCCAAACTGTTCTTTATATTTTTAAATGCATCGAGCAAGTTATCCGGCACGCTTAGGGCCACAAGGCCTAAAAGCACCAGGTAAAGGATACCCATCATTCGTTGTCTTGGGGTTTGTTTACCTCCAGCCATTTGTCCTAAATGTTATATTTTTAATTAAATAAATAATTTATCATTAACTAACACGTGGCTGATTCATTGCTGAAAGCATATTGCCGTATATTGAATTTAATGTCGCCAGGTTTTTCGCTAAACGGTTAACTTCGTCTTTAAACTGTTTTGAATCAGCAGCAGAATCGTTAAAGTTGCCCAGCGTTACCGCCATATCCGAATAAAATTTGTTCATTGATTTAAGGTGATTACTCGAGTCCTGCAACTCCAACTCATAAACAGCATTTAACGAAGTTAAATTTTTCGCCATTTTGTTTACCTGCTCATGATACGATTTTGAATCAACACCTGCACCTGCCAGTTCCGACATGTTTGCTGATGCTTTTTCAACCGCTAAATTTAAACTGTCATAACTTGCCGATGCTTGCTTAACTTTATTTGTAAAGGCAATGGTTGCATCACCGGCATCGGTAACGCGTGATATTGAATTTACCTTATCGCCAAATGTACGTAAGCCATTTGCCAGGCTGTTAATCAATTCAGGGCCAATTTTTGCTTCGCTAAGCATGGCGTCCAAAGCTGCGGTATTCGAGAAACTGTCGCCCTGTGGAACTGCTTTGCGGGCAACTGCTTTTGGCAATTCTCCATCATAGTCTTCATCCAGTTCAGGATAAGCGCGGCGCCAGTCAAGCTCTTTCTCCTCGCGTTGGAAACCTAAAAGGAAAAACAAAATAGCTTCTGCCGATAGCCCCCCTGCAATAAACCAGGTAGCGCCCGGCCAGTGCAATATTTTAAACATCAGACCAACAATAACCACTGTTGCGCCCCATGATACGATATTATTAATTCCGTAAGGTTGTTTCTTCCCAGCCATAGTAATTTGAAAAAGATTAAATGTTATTTTTTGTTGGTTCGTTAAGTTTATCGTTTATCCCTTATGTCGCGACCAAGGTATTTAGTAACACAACGGAAACCGATGTATGATTTTGCGGTGTCCTGGTACTCATAGGTACGTTTTGAGTTTTGAAGGAAAAAGCCGATATCTTTCCATGAACCGCCGCGTACAACTTTACGCTTCAGTACCGGGGCATCGCTGGCTTTGGCTTCGTAGTTAAACGTAGGTGCAAGGTCATGCACAAAAGTCGAGGCGGATTCATCAAATGCTGATAGGGTCCATTCGGCAACATTGCCCGCCATATTATATAAGCCGTAATCATTAGGGAAGTACGACTTCACTGCTACCGTATAAGCCCCGCCGTCGTCGGTATAATTACCGCGGCCGGGTTTAAAGTTTGCCAGTAAGCAGCCTTTAGCATTTTTTGCATAAGGACCGCCCCAAGGATAATCGGTACCAATTCTACCGCCCCGGGCTGCATATTCAAATTCAGCCTCGGTTGGTAAGTTGTAGGGTGCGCGGTGCGCTAATTTTCTTGAATCTTTATACGCTTCGTTGTAGCGTGTGCGCCATACAGTAAATGCACGGGCCTGGCGCCAGGTAACACCTACCACAGGATAGTTGCGGAACGCAGGGTGAGAAAAGTAAGCTTCGGTCATCGGTTCGTTGGCGGCGTATGAGAAGTCGCTCAACCAAACCAGGGTATCCGGGTAAACCGGAACAGTATCGCGGATGATGAAATCCGAACGTTTTTTAGTTTTGATGTCTTTGTAGTCGGCAGCACTTCGCAGATCCATCAAAGCATAGTTATATTTTAACAAACGTACATCCAGTTCGTCGCGGTCGAATATCCGGTCATCGCCCTGGTAATACATACCTTGCAATTTTGCAGCATTACCCGCACTGCCCTTGGCGCCTTTTTTATTGGTTAATACAGGGTATTTTTTTACGTAGGCCCAGTTAATGTATTTTTTACCGCTTGGGTTTGGGGTTGAGTTTTTGCCTGCTTTAAGATAATACTTATCGTCGTTCAGGTAGTTGGTGATAGCTATGGAGTCGCGTACCCAATTTACAAATTGCCTGTATTGGCTGTTTGAAATTTCGGTTTGGTCCATAAAAAAAGGAGGTTGGGTAACCTGTTTAGTTTGCTCAATTTGACCAAAGGTTATATCCTGGTCTGTTTGCCCCATAAGGAAAGAACCACCCGGAATATAAACCATTCCGTACGGTACTTCAGCTCTGAATGAACGCTGCGGAACTCCCGTCAGCTCGCCCCTATCACCGCCTTTACCGCACCCGCTTAAAATTCCAACCGCCATAACGGCAAGTAAAAAGTATAGTTGTTTCATTTTAAAATCAATGTTTAGCTATATAAATATAACACAAAGTGACCCCCGAATATATTAATTTTGACGGATTAAAATGCAAAAAACATTTTTTATCAGTCAAATCTACCCCATTTATAGTTGAAACATCATAAACCTATAGCTAATAAATGCACAATTCTAATTAATCAAGTATTTACAATTATGCCATTACTTACCCACTTTTACGAAATTTACAAGCAAATGGTTGCAGCAAGGTTAAATAAATTCCACTAAGTTAACTAATTATTTTAATAAATAGGCTAAGTAATTGATTAAGTGTGCACTATGATAAAGGTGTCCGTTTAGTTAAAAATTATGTTAACCAGAACGTAAATCGCTCGTACAATTTAACTACTAACTGCCTGATGCTAAAATTATTGCGCGCAATATGCTCCCAAACGCAAAACGCCCCGGTAAACCGGGGCGCATGTATATTATTTGTTAGTATGATTTTATTTATTAACCTGTTTTACGTATTGTTCAATCGCCATCGTCATTGATGGTGCAGCTGGGGTTGGCGCCGGGATATCCATTATAAGTCCGGCCTCTAAAACAGCTTTATGCGTTGTTGCGCCAAAAGCAGCTATACGTGTATTGTTTTGTTTAAAATCGGGAAAGTTTTTGTACAGCGACTGAATGCTTGACGGACTGAAGAACGCGATTATATCATAAAACACCTCGGCAAGGTCTGAAAGGTCACTGCATACGGTGCGAAAAAGTACAGCCGGTGTAAAGTTGTAACCGTTCTCCAGCAAAAACTTCTGAGTTTCTTCCGCAGCCACGTCTGAGCATGGATACAGAAATTTCTCGCCTGAATGCTTTTTCAATACTTCCGCCAGGTCTGAAGCGGTTTGCTTACCGAAAAATATCTTACGCTTACGGTATTGAATGTACTTTTGAAGGTACAAAGCAATAGTTTCAGACAAGCAGAAATATTTCATTTCAACCGGAACTTCGAAGCGCATTTCTTCGCAAATCCTGAAAAAATGATCTGCCGAGTTACGGCTTGTGAAAATCACCGCGCTAAAATCAGCCAGGTTAATCTTCTCCTTGCGGAAATCTTTCGCCGGCACGCCCTCAACGTGAATAAATGATCTGAAATCAATTTTCAAATTAAGCTTTTTAGCAAGCTCCGCGTATGGATTTTTATCATTTTCAGGCTTGGGCAAAGTAACTAAAATGCTTTTTACCTTTTTCTTTCTCTCTTCCAAATTCAATGTATAACTGCCAAAAACTATGTATTAAGTGCCTTAATTAAAATTAAAATTGGGCAAATTTCGAGGGCACAAAGATAGATAAATAAATAAAATTTATGAAATCGAATGTTAGAAATGATATTTACACTATTTCGCAAATACTGCCATGCAAATATTATAACTATTACCCCCTCTGTAAAAAACAACAGGCCCTGTATATAAATGTTTGAAATTAAGCTAAAGCACACGCCTACAGCCAATAAAACAAATGCAATATTAAAATAAGTAAGGTTTAAAATGGCGATATATTCGCTAACCACTTTACTTACATCAAAAACAAAACCTATAAATTTTAACACTAAAAACTTGAGCGCAAACAACAGTGCCGTTAGCACAGATAAAAAAATGAACAACCTGAAGCCCTCAAGACTATAGCTTACACCGTAAAAAACTGTTAATTGGTATAAAAAAAGGCCAAAAGTAAAGCTGAACAGCACGAACAATCCAATAAAGGCCCGCGCATTTATTACGCCGCCTTCTTTGTCCATTTGCGAGGCCACATGTTTATTGTAAAATGATCGGAAAACCAGGTTAACATCTTTACCCAACAGCAAGTTTAAAAATGCCGTGTAAATAAGCAAACCAATTACAGTGACAATGAGCCAGGGATTGCGATAATGGCGAACGTTGCCCGTGATTAGCGTTTTCGCTGATTGCGCAGGGATATTCGAAAAAGAATTAACATTCGCAAACGGGTTGGTATGAAGGATCGTTATAAACTTATTTTCCCGCAACGAATCGGGTTTAAATAAAACCATTCCCAACGAGTCGGCGGTGATTTGGTCGCGATTTTGTTTGGCAACGACAGCAGCAACAGAATCAGCATTAACATGCGCTTGTTGCCTGCGGGCAAAAGAGCCCGTTGTATCGCGCTTTGCCGCAGAGTCCGGTTGCGCATATGCTGCAAAACACAAACAACAGGTAATAAGAAAACAGCAAATAGTTAAACGCATTATATACACCCGCAATAATGCCGCAAAATTACCTTAATAATTGGTTGTTTTGTAGTTCGATAATTAATTTTGCGTTAAATTAACCAATAGCTTTTGTTTTTAAACGATTTATGAACACCAACCTCATAAACCTCGCCGTACGATTTTTACTGGAAATAGCGATGTTGATAACGCTGGGCTTCTGGGGCTGGCACGTTAACACTGGTTGGCTCCAATACGCCGCTGCCGCAGGTTTGCCTATTATTGCCGCAACACTTTGGGGCGTTTTCCGCATACCAAACGACCCCAAGCCCGCCCCTGTGGCCGTACCCGGAATAGTAAGGTTATTGCTGGAGTGGCTATTATTTGGCGCAGCTGTGCTCGCTTTATTTACTATGGGTTATTTTGCATTAAGCCTGATAATGGGCATAACATTGAAACTCCATTACATAGTATCGTACGACCGCACGTGGGCAATGCTGCAGAACAAGCCATATAACGGGTTTAAAACAAACTCATAGAGAGCACCCGCTCATTAGATGTAGCTCACGAGCCAACTATTGGTAACCCTATAGCGTTGTACCGGCTATGGCGACGATACGATATGAGCTCCTAAGAAACAGGCATCAATCCGTGTTTTACAATATTATAAGGTGGGAACGCCTGCCGTCGAAACGGCAGGCGAACATCGTAAAGGTTTAATTGATAATTTTATACCCGTCTCAACTTTTTTTATCGGGATATGCAGGGAGTGCAAACGAAAAAGTGCTCCCCTCACCTATCGCGCTTTCCAGCCAAATGGTGCCGTGCTGCGCCTCGATAAAATCTTTTGATATAGCCAGACCAAGGCCAGATCCGGATTTATTTTGCCCGTCGGTAGGTACCTGGAAATAGCGGTCAAATAAACGTTTCTGGTATTGTTCATCAATCCCTTTGCCCAAGTCCTTCACCGAAAAAATAACTGATCCGTTCTTTTCGGAAATCTTAATGGTGACTTTTGATTTCTCTGGGCTGTAACGCAGCGCATTCGACAGGAAATTCACCAATACCCAGGCAGTCTTTTCCACGTCGACCTGCACTTTTGAAAGGTTGGGTTGCTTTACAACGTCAAGTATTATCCCCTTTTGCCCGGCAGGGAATTTTACAGAATCGAGCGCATAATCAACTATCACCGAAGGGTCTGATGGTACAAAGTTTAGCTGAATGTTCCCGGTCTCAACCTGCGACAAGTCAAGCAATTCGCTGGTGATTTTCAGCAATCTGTCGCTATCATCCCTTATATGATCAACCAGTTCCATTTGCTGGGCATTAACGTGGCCAATGCGTTCGTCTGCAAGCAATTTTAAACACATTTTTATTGACGATATAGGTGTTTTTAATTCATGCGAAATGGTGGCTATAAAATTGGTTTTTGCTTCATCCTTTTCTTTAAACTCTGTAATGTTTTTCAGCAGGTAAACTTTACCCACCGATTTGCTGCCGATATCAAGTACATCACTTGCGCGTGAGTTTAGGTTAGGGATAATTATTTCCCGGCTTTCCAGCTGGTAATAAAGCTCCTTACCATCAAGGGCGATTTTAATTGATTTTAAAGTGTTGTTTTCAATTATCGATTTAAACAAATCATTAGTTGCAGTAAATTTATCGGCACGCTGGCCTATTATTTTTTGCTCTTTAAGGTTCAGTATATTTTCGGCGACCGTATTAATAAACAATATCTCCTGCTTTTCATTTAAGCCGATGATTGCATCCTGCATCTGTTCAATGATGGCCTCGATGCGTTGTTTCTCAGACAATACAGTCGCCAAGTTGCTGTTTTCCCATTCATTAAGCCGCGCGGCCATATCGTTAAAAGCCATTGCTACTTCGCCAAATTCATCGTTTTTATCAAAATTAAGGCGCTGATTGTAGTTTTTCCGGCTAATCTCGCGGATGCCATCTATTAAAGCCCTTAGCGGATTAGCAATAAACCCCGGAAAGTTAACGCTAAAGCTAAAAAGGATAAGAAAGGTAAAACCGCCTGCCAAACCAAGCAACAAGGTAGCATTATTTACCGATGCTTGTGCGCGGTCGTATTTACGCACAATGGCCTGCATGTTCAATTTTTCAATCTGCCTTAGTTGGGCACGTGCATCGTATTCGGCCTGCTCCTGTGCAGTTAAATTATTGGAGGAAGATTCGAGCGTGCCGAAGGCTTTTCTTAGCTCGCTGGTAATTGCAGCTTCGCCGGTTTCGGTTATATTATGCTCCTGCAAAACCAACTGTTTATTAAAGTCCGCTTTTGCGCTCTCGCTCAAGGGGAGTTTATCAACATCCAGTATGGTCTGCATTTCGCGGGCAAAGCTCAGCGATTCGTAATTGTTTTTGAGGATCACTTTCGCATTGTCGGATATATCGTGGATATAAAATATAGACACCACGCCAAAAAAAAGGACGACTACAAACAGAAAGCCAAACCCGAGGCGAAGTTTATTTTTAATTTTCATGATTTTACGTATTAAAATGTTTTTATGATAAAATAACTAAATCAGTATCGGTTGAGGCTATGTGCTTTAGCAGTTGGTTAAAAACTGCTGTTCGCAAAATAACCTGGAATAAACTTAAATGCGGCTTGCCAATGCAAATAGTGGTAATTTCCCTTTCGTCAGCAATCTGCATAATTGTTTGGGTAACCTGGTCGCTTTTTATTTTTAAAACTTCGCCGCCCAGTTCGGTCGCCAACTTAAAGTTGTTTATCAGGTGGCGCTGCTTATCCAGCTTTATGCGATTACCGCTTTCGCTGCTGCTTTGCACATACAAAACTATCCAACTTGAGCGGTAGTACGAAGCAAGCCGGGCAGTTTTTCGTATCACCGCCCTAGCGGTATCAGCATTTGATGATATGCAGGCCAAAAACTTTTCGGGCCGCAGCTTAATTTGCTTGGGTATCTCAATATTGATTTTCCGTTCTACATGATGGGCAACTTCCTTCAGCGCCAGCTCCCTCAACTGCAAAATCTTATCAGCCTGGAAAAAATTTTGCAGGGCTATGTTTATCTTACTTTTGTCGTAAATCTTCCCCTCCTTCAGCCTGTCAATTAGTTCATCGGCGGTAAGGTCGATATTTACAATCTCGTCCGTTAACTCAAGCACCTTATCGGGTATGCGTTCTGTAATAGGTATGCCGGTGATGGATTCAATCTCCTGGTTCATACTTTCAAGGTGCTGAATATTTACGGCAGAAATAACACTTATCCCGGCATCCAAAATATCTACTACGTCCTGCCAGCGTTTACTATTTTTACTACCCTCAACATTGGTGTGCGCAAGTTCATCAACAATAACTACCTCAGGATGGCGGTTTAAAATGGCAGGCAAGTCCATCTCTTCAAGTTCTTTGCCTTTGTAAAAAATCTTTCGGCGGGGTATTAATGGCAGGCCATCAATCAGCGCCTGGGTTTCGGCCCGGTTATGGGTTTCTATATAGCCAATTTGAATATCGATGCCGTTTCGCAAAAGCGCATGCGCTTCCTGCAGCATCCGGTAGGTTTTACCAACGCCGGCGCTCATGCCGATATATATCTTAAACTTGCCGCGCCTCGAACGCTTTACCAGTTCAAAAAAATGCTCGGCAGATGGTTCTTTATTTTCTTCGCTCATAATTGGTTTTTATACGCGTTATTATTAACCTATTAAAGGGGATGCAAGCACCCCCTTTTTTGCACAAGCTTCAATCAAACTAAATTTACGATAAAACTGCTTGTGTTTTTTCTATATATTGAATACCTATTTGCTGGAGACGCGATACATCGCATCTCTGTAATCTATACACTAAAACCCATAAACCGCTGCCAATACAAATTGTGATGCGTGGGTGGCTGCCATGCCATTGCTATCGGTAAATGATGCGCCGAAATCACTGCTTTTTGTATCAAACCTTACTTCAGGAATGATGGTTAGCGGCCCGGCTTTTATATTTGATGTGACCGTGATGGCTTTTACATTGCCGCCGTTGTCTTTTACTTTAAAATATTCGCCGCGTAAGCCAAAGGTTACTATAGGCGATACCGCAATTTGCGGATACAAAGCTACACCTTCGAAACCACCACCATTATTAGGTGCCGAAAAAGTTGCAGCGTTTAAGCCCAGTTTAAATGCATTGGTGATTTGATAGGCAGTTGTAAGATCGAACTCAGTACCTGAATATGAGCCTGTTACCAGGTTCACATAAGCAGTCCAGCCTTTAACTGGTGTTACCGTTAGCTGCGCGCCAAAGGTTGATACATCGCCATTGGCTGTATTCCCCGAATTTAACGATGAATAATAGTTCCATTTGTTGTTAAATATACCTGCCATCAGGCTCACTTTATCACTAAAAGCGTAAGTGGCTTTGAAACCAGCATTCTGGAATGGGCCGTTGGTAAACAGGTATGAGGTTGAATAGTTAAAATTGCCCACGGGTGATATCACCTCGTAACCGACGAATGTTGCCATATAACCCGCAGTAAGGTTAAATTTATCAGTTACATCATACGATACATACAAATTTTGAATATGGTAGCCCGAAGTTGGGATACTTTGATCGCTGCGTGGGCCGAATGAAAGCTCACCAACAAATGCTGCTTTACCTACCTTTTTTTTCAGGGCAAGGTCAATCATACCTATCGATATCGAGTTATTCTCGTTTGCGAAGCTGGTAGGGATATTTGAATGGCCCGAAAAATCGGCCTTATAATAAGTATCTACCGATCCTGAAAACACAAGTGGCGGGTCGGCTGCAGGGGCAGCGGTCTTACCGGTATCAACCGGCATTATAGCCGCTTTTACAGTTATTGCCGCAAAAGTAAAAAGCGATACAATTATTAATTTTTTGTTCATGTTAGTTTATAAAATTTGCCGTTGTTAAGGTTGATGTTTTACGCCTATGGGGCTAGTGAATATGAACAGAGGAGCACGAAGATTTTTTACTCAATTACGCTCCGTGCCCCCTGTCCATTCTCTGTGTCCCGGCGGTATATATGTTCTATTTCAATTCGTCAAGTGCTACATTTAATTTTAGCACATTAACCTTGCCCGGGCCAAACAAGCCCAAAAGCGGCTGCTCGATATGGCTGTTTACCAGGGCTGCTACTTTCTGCTCGTCAAGCTTGCGGTATTGGGCAACCCGTTTTACCTGCATTTTAGCTGCATCGGCAGAAATATCAGGGTCGAGGCCACTGCCTGATGCAGTAACCATATCAGCAGGGATATCGCTCTTTTTTAAATAAGGGTGATATTTCAACAAAGTGTCGATGCGATTTTTAACATCCTTTAAATAATCGGGGTTGCTTGGACCTTTGTTGGAACCCGACGAACCGGCTGCGTTATAGCTTGCAGCTGAAGGCCTTCCCCAAAAGTATTGTGGTTTGGTAAAGCTCTGCCCAATGGCTGCATAGCCCACCACTTTGCCGTTTACTATAATTTGCTCGCCATCACCGTGGCCTTTTGACAATTTACCGGCGAGTGTAATGAACAGCGGGTATATCACACATAATAAAATGGTGAGTACAACGGTGATCCTTATTGATGGAACAATATATTTTTTCATTTTCTTAATTATTAAAGCATTAATGAAGTAACCATATCAATTAATTTGATACCTATAAATGGTGCAATTACACCGCCCACGCCATAAATAAGCAGGTTGCGACGCAACAGCGCACTGGCGCCGATGGGTTTATATTCAACACCTCTCAGTGCAAGCGGTATCAGCATCGGGATGATGATGGCGTTAAATATTACAGCTGATAAAATGGCCGATTCCGGGCTGTGCAGTTTCATGATGTTAATGCTTTGCAAAGCAGGTATCGATGCCATAAATAAGGCAGGTACAATGGCGAAATACTTGGCCACGTCGTTGGCTATAGAGAAGGTAGTAAGCGTCCCCCTTGTAATTAACAGCTGCTTGCCTATTTCAACAATCTCAATCAGCTTGGTAGGGTCATTATCCAGGTCGACCATGTTGCCGGCTTCTTTAGCTGCCTGGGTTCCGCTGTTCATGGCAACGCCAACATCGGCCTGGGCCAGGGCGGGGGCATCGTTTGTACCATCGCCCATCATGGCAACCAGCTTGCCGCTGTTTTGCTCCAGCTTAATGTAGTTCATTTTATCTTCGGGCTTGGCTTCGGCAATGTAATCGTCAACACCGGCCTTTTCGGCAATAAATTTGGCAGTTAAGGGGTTATCGCCGGTAACCATCACCGTTTTAACACCCATTTTGCGCAGGCGTTCAAAGCGTTCCGAAATACCGGTTTTGATGATATCCTGCAGCTCAATTACACCCAGAATTTTTTCGTTTTGGGCAACTACCAGCGGCGTACCACCGTTTGAAGCGATGATTTTTACCCTTTCATCAATTTCATCGGGATAAGGATTACCAGCCTTTACCGCGATGTTTTTTATTGAATCGGATGCCCCCTTGCGAATACGCAGGCCACCTGGTGTGTTAATACCGCTGGAGCGTGTTTCCGCCGTAAATTTTACAAACTCCGAGCCTTCGGGGGTAACTGGTAATTTAAAATGAGTGGCAGCCAATTCAACAATCGACTTACCTTCGGGGGTTTCATCAGCAAGCGATGAAAGTACGCAGGCGGTCATAAAATCATCAGGTAACACCCCTAATGCTGGCCAAAAATGGGTTGCTTTACGGTTACCGATGGTGATGGTACCTGTTTTATCCAGCAAAAGTACGTCAATGTCGCCGGCTGTTTCTACCGCCTTGCCCGATTTGGTGATCACGTTCGCACGCAATGCCCTGTCCATCCCAGCAATACCAATGGCTGATAAAAGACCGCCGATAGTGGTTGGTATTAAACATACAAACAGCGATATTAAAGCTGCTATGGTGATTGGCGTATTGGCATAATTTGCAAATGGCTGCAGCGTAACGCATACGATAACGAATATCAGCGTAAAGCTGGCCAGCAAAATGGTCAACGCAATTTCGTTCGGTGTTTTTTGGCGCGATGCACCTTCAACCAAAGCAATCATCTTATCCAGAAAGCTTTCACCGGGCTGGGTGGATACCATTACTTTAATTTCGTCCGATAGTACTTTTGTACCACCGGTTACGGACGATTTATCACCACCCGATTCTCGAATAACAGGGGCTGATTCGCCGGTTATTGCCGATTCATCTATTGTTGCGATACCTTCGATGATCTCGCCATCGGTTGGGATGGTGTCGCCGGTTTCGCAGAAAAACACATCGCCTTTACGCAGCTCGCTTGATGATTTGGTAACGATGCTGCCATCGGCCATTATAACCTTTGCAGGTGTTTCCTGGCGGGTTTTACGCAGACTGTCGGCCTGTGCTTTGCCGCGTGCTTCGGCAATGGCTTCGGCAAAGTTGGCAAACAGCACGGTTAACAATAGTATGATAAATATGGCTACGTTATAGCCGAACGAACCCTGGTCGCGGTGCGAGAAGCTGTAAATGCTTACAAACAGCATCACCAGTGTGCCTATCTCCACGGTAAACATTACCGGGTTGCGCACCATTACCCTGGGATCGAGTTTTATGAATGATTCCTTCAGCGCGGTTTGCACCTGGGCGGATTCAAATAATTTGTTATTTTGAGTTTTCATTTTCTTTTACTTAAGCATGGAGAAATGTTCGGCCAGCGGACCAAGAGCCAGCGCCGGGAAGTACGAAAGGGCGTTTAATACGAGGATTACCGCGAAAGTCATCAATCCAAATGTGAGGGTATCGGTTTTTAAAGTACCGGTAGACTCTGGAATGAATTTCTTTTGGGCCAATAAACCTGCAATAGCAACTGGTCCTATTATTGGCAAAAAGCGGCCCAACAGCAGTACAATACCGGTAGTTACGTTCCAGAAAATGTTACCATCGCCCAAGCCTTCAAATCCTGAACCGTTGTTTGCGTTTGCTGAAGTGTATTCATACAACATTTCGGAAAAGCCGTGATAACCGGGATTGTTAAGCCAGGTTGAAGGCTTAACAGCCCAATCGATATTGGGGTGCGCCACAAATACATAGCTCGACAGCGCCGTAAACGACATGATGAGGAAAGGGCTCAACAATGTAATCAGCGCAGCAATCTTCACCTCCCTGGCTTCCAGTTTATGGCCCAAAAACTCCGGTGTTCGCCCAACCATCAAACCTGATATGAATACAGCGATAATAAGGTAGATGAAATAGTTCATGATACCTACACCGCAACCGCCGAAGAAGGCGTTAATCATCATAGCCAAAAGTTCCCACAAACCTGTGAGTGCCATAGTGCTGTCATGCATACCATTAACCGAACCGGTTGACGTAACCGTTGTCAGCGTGCTCCAATATGCGGTAGCTGTTGGCCCGAAGCGTACCTCTTTGCCCTCCATGGCGCCGGTAGCCTGGCTTATGCCCATTTTGGCTATTAAGGGGTTACCGCCCAATTCGCTGCTTATACTCGGTATCATCAGCATAAATACCCCCACCATCATCACAGTGAAAATTATCCAGCCTAATTTTTTGCGGCCGATAAAATAACCGAAGGCCAATATCATAGCAACAGGGATAATAAACTGTGCTATAATTTCGGTCATGTTTGTTAAATAGTTCGGATTTTCCAGCGGATGGGTCGAGTTGGCGCCGAACCAGCCCCCACCATTTGTGCCCAGGTGTTTAATAGCAATCATCTGTGCAGCAGGGCCGCGCGAAACGTTTACCGTATCGCCTTGTAACGATATAAATTTGTCTTTACCAGCATAACTGCTTGGTGTACCGTTAAAGGTTAGTATTAGTGCTATAACAATTGACAAAGGCAATAATATGCGGGTAATGGACTTTACAAAGAAATTCCAGAAGTTACCTAAGTCAGTAGTGGTTTTATCCCTGAAAGCTTTAAATATAGCCACCGCGCAGGCCATCCCTGTAGCGGCACTTACAAAGTGCAGGAACATAAAAATAAAGTGCTGCGTCAGGTAAGTGGCACCGCTTTCGCCAGAGTAATGCTGAAGGTTGCAATTAACCACGAAACTGATGATCGTATTGAATGCAAGGTCGGCAGATTGTCCGGCGTTGCCATCCGGGTTTAGCAGCAGCTTATCCTGGTGCATCAGCACAAAAAAACCATACACCAGCCAAAGGATGTTAATGGTCATCATTGCCTTTAAAAACTGCTTCCAGTTCATCGGCTCATTAGGGTTAATTCCCGACAGCTTATAAATGCCTCTTTCAAGCGGCTTTAAAAAGTCGGTCCAAATTTTTTCCCCGGCATACATTTTTGCCAGGTACTTGCCCAGGGGTATTGCTATCAGCATGGTGATGGCAAACGAGGCAATAATTCCAAGTAGTTCAGTGTTCATCGGGTTTTACAATTAAAATTTTTCGGGTTTCAGCAGTACATATACCATGTATATGAATACTGCAATTGCTACGATAAATAGGGCTAACATAATTTTTAGATTTTTTCGAAGTAATCAATTGATTTAAAGACGAGCCAACAGCCAACAAGCAGGGCCAGGAAAAGAATGATTGTAAGCATGATTATATATATTAATGTTAAGTTGCAACGTTCGTGATTAAATCTACCTGTATTACAGGCTCTTAAAAATGACAAGCATCATTTAAAACTACTGTTATGAGGTGCCGATATTATCTGCTGATAAATGCAAAACCTGGGTTTTAAAAATTTGATGATCTGGAAAAGAGTTGCGATATGCATGGTGATTCTTTTATTTACACCACATTGGCAAAGGGAGTACCAGTATTTGTATTTTTATTTATAAACAATTGATTGTTAATTATTTATAAATAAAAACCATCATTCCTGCCAGGGTGTAAACAAATAAACCCTTCCATTTTGGAAGGGTTTATTTATCAAAAAGGGGTATTTACACAATTTTTAATGAAAAAATATCTAACCCATTGATTAATAATAAGTTAAATTGATTTTTAGGCCAACAAGTGTCAACCCTGTCACCCCCCCTTTCCAAAAGAAAGCGGGTTGTGACTTTGAAAAATTTCAATAGCTTAGTTTACCGGAAAGCGCCAATAAATATGAGATTATATCTGGTATTCCTCAATCTTCCTGTAAAGGGTGGTCAACCCAATGTTCATCAGCCGGGCGGCTTCTGTTTTATTGCCTTTGGTGTATTGCAATATTTTGCGGATATGGTTTTTCTCGACCATTGACAGCTCGAAAACCATCCCGGCAGATTCAGGTTGGGCGTCGTAACCCGAAGGCAACAGGTTAGCTGTTAAAGTATCGCCATCGCATAATATAACCGCACGTTCGATTAGATTTTTCAGTTCCCGTACATTGCCTTTCCAGTGATAGCTTTCTAGCTTTTTCAGCAAACCGCCGTCTATGCTTTTAATTTTGGGGTTTGTTTTGGCGGCGTATATTTTAAGGTAATGTTCGGCCAGCGGTTTTATATCTCCGGTGCGTTCGTTAAGCGAGGGCAGGTAAATAGTGAAAACCGACAGCCGGTAAAACAAATCCTGCCTGAAACGGCCTTTTTCTATTTCATCCTGCAAATTGCGATTGGTGGCGGCAAGTATGCGGGCATTAATCTTTTGGGTTTTGGTATCCCCTATTTTAATAAACTCGCCCGATTCAAGGACACGCAGCAGTTTAGCCTGCAGATCTATACTCATCTCCCCTATTTCATCCAGAAACAGGGTACCGCCATCGGCTTCTTCAACCAGGCCTTTTTTGTCTTTTTGTGCTCCCGTAAACGCCCCGGCGCGGTAACCGAATAATTCGCTTTCCAGCAATTCGGACGAGAACGCGCTGCAATTTACCGCTACAAAACTTTTGCTCTTGCGGTTGCTGTTGTAGTGAATACATTGGGCAAAAACTTCCTTGCCGGTGCCCGTTTCGCCTAATAATAACACAGTGGTATCGGTTGCTGATACTTTGCGTGCGAGGTTAATGGCATCTTTTATTTGAGCGGAACTTCCTAAAATGCCATCAAAGCTGTGTTGATTGATGATCTTATTTTCAAGCTCGTAAAGTTTATACTGCAGGCTTGCTTTCTCGAAGGCCTTTGAAACCAGGGGTAAAATCTTTTCGTTATCGTCGCCTTTAATGATGTAATCGAAAGCGCCGTTTTTTATGGCGGTTACGCCATCTTGTATCGTACCATAGGCAGTAAGGCATATTACCTCAGCATAAGGGCTTTTTTCTTTTACATGTTTTACCAGTTCGACGCCGTTAATATCGGGCAATTTTACATCGCTCAATACCACATGGATAATTTCCGCATCCAGTAGTTTTAGTCCTTCGCGGGCAGTACCAGCCTGCAGCACCCTGTAACCCTCCATCTCGATGATACGGCTAAGCAACCCCCGTAATTTTGCTTCATCGTCGATAATTAATACGCTTTTTTGCATTGCTGATTTTTAGAAGGTGATATTGCATCCAAAACTATTGAATTTAACGGGGATTATTTAAACAAACATGCGTTATGGCTTACCTATGCTATTAATGATGTTTTTGAACGGGGTGATGTTCGATATTATCAACCGTGTAAACCTCCAGCAAACCGTTTTCATTTACAGATAAATCGCTCAGGCCTTGCGGCGATGGTGTTTTCTTCTTTTTAGGGCCGAATAAGGGGAGTATAATTATTGCCAACAATGCGCTTACTTTAAGCACGATATAAAATGCTGTCATTTTCTTCGATATTTATAAATATGGCCGGGTTGTGAAACCTGGCACGCGGGGAGTGTGCTAAATGTATGCCATATTTAAGCCCGCATAAGTAAATATTACTTTAAACCTTGTAAACATGGTTTTTATGAATTGACGCGGCTTTGCGTAAAAATGAATAGCGTTTCATTTCGGAAGGGTGATGTTTTCAAAACGGCAATTATTTGATATAACAAATATGTCATTTCGAGGTACGACGAGAAAACTTGTCCGCTGGCTAAGCACGCGAAAATGTAAGGCGTAAAAGGTTTCTCACTATCGTTCGAAATGACATTTTTTTTTATCCGACTAACTTTGTCCTTCCGATGTCTCACGGATGCTCAATTATTTGTACTTTTGAAATTACAGCACACGGTTACTCAGCCAAGTATGTCGTCATCAAATTATTATAAGTTACCTTTAATAGATGGGCTTGAAGCGCTGGATGCTGTAAATTACAATACGCCGTTCCCGTTCCATTTTCATCCGACCTACAATATTTCGCTGGTATACGAGGGCGTATTTGAAACAAAGCTGAGCGATAAAAGCGTAAGTGCCCTAAAGGGAACGATACTGGTTACCAATCCGCACGAAATACACGCCAACCCTTGCGTAAAGGCCGATGCACGGAGTTTTTTTACATTTTACCTCACCGCCGATTTTTTTGAATATGCGAACGGCCTAAAAAACCTGCAGTTTAAAGAAAAGGTAATTCACGACGACCTGATTTTTGCCGAACTTCACCAGGTATCGCTTAAAATTAAATCAGGCCATGTCGGAAATAGTTATGAAAAGCAACTCACCGATGTGCTGAAAATGATGGTCTTAACACATGGTACTATTGCTGATGAGCACGGGCATGAGAAAATCACGGCAATGTTTGACAATTACCTGGATGAGACCCATTTCGAAAAATTTTCATTGCAAGATGCCGCCAACCAGCTTGGTTTAGACAAATTTAAGTTCCTCAGGCTGTTCAAATTTCAAACCGGATTAACCCCCAACAATTACCTGATTTTAAAAAAGATTGAGAAAAGCAAGATAATGCTGGCCGATGGCGCACACCTGCTCGGCGTAGCCATCGACCTTGGCTTTTACGATACCGCCCATTTTTGCAAGCATTTTAAAAAATTTACCGGTACCTCGCCTATTGCTTACCAATCGTCGGTTTAAAACATCAATCCCCCGATGGGCGGTGCCCATCGCTAACATATTTATCCCCTTCGGGGAAATTCTACGAACCCTGAAAGGGTTCAATATGCCAGCGCAGGGCACCGCCCTGCGCGAAAACGCCAGACGTCGCATTTCGAACCTGTTGCAATATCATACAATAGCCTGCGCTTGCTGCCCCCTACTTTTGTTGTACAAATTATAAGTACATGAAAAAGTTAGTATTAATCGCGTTGCTGTTTAGCACTATAGCAGCATCTGCCCAAACAAACACTCCATCCGTCTATCGCAAGGATTTTGATTATTTATGGAACACCGTTGACAGTAACTACTGTTATTTCAATAAAAAGCCTATCGACTGGAATAAAGTAAAAGCCATTTATGCACCACAGATAGATACGGTGACAACCCGCGACTCGTTTGTGACAATAATTGAGCACGTACTGAACGAACTTTACGACCACCACATCTCCCTTGGCACAAATACGGATTTATCACGCCGCCTGGTGCCCACCGGCGCAGATATTTGGGCCGAATTTCAGAGTGGCAGGGCCATAGTAACAGAAGTACGCAAAGCCTTCGGCGCCGAAAAAGTTGGGATAACCGCCGGAATGGAAGTAGTTGCTGTAAATGATGTACCCGTAAACCAAGCTTTATTGCCTTTTTTAGCACATACTGCCGATATCGAGGCTAAAAACTACGCGCTGCGTTTGCTATTGGCCGGCGACCATATTACCAAACGGGTTATCACCCTAAAAAGCAAAGACGGTGTTAAAGAATATTACCCTGATAAGGATGGGCTGATGCTGGAGCACGTAAAATATCCGGAGATGGTTGAGTCGAAAATAATTGGGGATGTGGGGTATATAAAAGTCAACAATTTTTTATTTGATAACAGCATAATCGCGAAATTTGACAGTGTACTAAACAAGCTGTTACCTACCAAAGCATTGATAATAGATATGCGCGAAACACCCAGCGGTGGCAACACATCGGTTGCACGCGCTATTTTAGGGCGATTTATAACTGCTGAACATTTTTACCAGAAGCACGAGTATTACGCCGAGGAAAAAGAAACCGGCATAAAACGCAGCTGGGTAGAAATTGTATCGCCCCGAGGCATAACTTATACAAAACCTTTGGTTATACTTGCCAATCATTGGACAGGCAGTATAGCCGAGGGCATAACCATCGGTTTCGACGGAATGAAGAGGGCAACTGTTATTGGCACCACGCTGGCGAGGCTAAACGGCTCGGTTGAAAGTTTCAGGATGCCGAACACGAAAATTGGGTTTAATATACCAACTGAAAGGCTTTATCATGTTAGCGGCTTACCTCGTGAACTGTATAAACCAACAATTGTGGCTGATGTAACCAAACAAAAACCAGGCGCCGGCAGCGATGTGATTTTGAACCTGGCGTTGGCATTTTTAAGTAATAAAACTAAATAAGTGAATATGACTTATCACGGAAAAATAAACTTCTCGAGCGAAAATTATGCGGGTGTCCATCAACAAATTATGGACGCATTGGCAAAGGCAAACTTCGGCAGCGCACCATCTTATGGAAACGACACCTATACCAAAGAAACCGTCGCACTTTTCAAGCAGCACTTTGGCGAAGATATAGACGTGTATTTCGCCTTTAACGGCACCGGCGCTAACAACTTCGGCATAGGTTCGGTAACAGAAAAATTCAGCTCGATATTTTGTACCGAAGTAGCCCATTTGCTGGTCGATGAATCAACCGCACCCGAAACTTTTATAGGATGCAGAATGTACCCGGTGGACCACGTGGATGGCAAAATTGTGCTGGCCGATCTAAAAAGCAAAATCAAGCGCTTTGGCGATGTGCACCACCCGCAACCCAAAGTTATATCATTAACTCAGCCTACCGAATACGGCACTGTTTATACTTTAGATGAACTGAAAGCAATTAAACAGGTATGCACCGATAATGGCATGCTGCTGCATGTTGATGGGGCCAGGTTTTTCAATGCGGCTGTTTTTTTAAATGCTACTTTGAAACAAATAAGCGCCGACGCTGGAGTCGACATCCTGACACTTGGCGGCACCAAAAGCGGGCTCATGTTTGGCGAGGCTGTTATCTTTTTTAATACCGATAAGCCCGGCTCGCATAAATACAATTTGAAAAGGAGTATGCAGCTGGCATCAAAAAACAGGTTTATCGCTGTGCAGTTTGATACTTTGTTGCGTGGTGGTTTATGGAAGGAAGTTGCAGAACATAGTAATAAACTTGCAATCCTGCTGAAAAATTCGCTTGCAAACATCCCGGCGATAACGTTCACGCAACCGGTGGAAACCAATGCGGTGTTTGTTACACTCCCGGCAAATGTCTACGATAAAACGCAGGAATTTTCGAGCTTTTATGAATGGAACGAAGAGAAAAACGAGTATAGGTTAATGATTTCGTTTAATACCACTGAAGAGGAAATAAAGACTTTTGTAGATAAATTGCGGCTTTTGATTGAGCAGGCAACATGATATATATTTAACAGGGCGGGTACACAGTAAAAACCACAGGCATAAAATATGAACTACTTTTTAAGCTGCGATTGGGGTACAAGCGCGCTCAGGTTAATGTTGGTCGATGCGGTTAGCGGAGAAATCATTGCCAGGGAAAGTTCGGATCAAGGTATTGCTGATACTTTTGCGCAGTGGAAGACGACCGAAAGTCCCCGCGAGGCTTTTTATCTTGATGTACTCAGGCTGCAAATTATAGCTATCGAAAAAAAGCTTAATTTAAACCTGGATGGTGTTCCGGTAATTGCTTCGGGCATGGCCTCTTCCTCCATCGGGATTATGGAATTGCCGTATAGCGAATTGCCATTTGATTTATCAGGCAGCAATCTTACGATGCATCATCTGCCCGCAACTGCAGGTTTTAATCATAAAAAAAATTTAGTCTCGGGAGTAAAAAGCGCAGATGATGTAATGCGGGGCGAAGAAACACAGTTAATAGGCTGTATCGACCCGATGCAAACCGTTATAAATGACGAAATTTTTATTTTTCCGGGTACACATTCAAAGCACATTCGTATAAATAATAATAAGGTTACCGGCTTTAAAACATTTATGACCGGTGATTTTTTTGAGCTCCTGTCGCAAAAAAGCATTTTGAGCACATCTGTCGAAAAAACAGCTGAAATGGAAAGCCCTGGCCAGTTGAGTAGTTTTAAAGCTGGAGTTGAAGAAGGTGCGACTAACGGTTTGCTTTCCGCCGCATTTAAAGTACGTACGAACAATTTATTCAGTAAGTACAGCAAGGCAGAAAATTTCACCTTTCTGAGCGGCTTGTTAATAGGCGCTGAACTAACAGATCCGGCAATACGAACCGCAAAAAAAATTCACCTGTTATGCGGCTCAAAACTTGCACAGTACTATCCCACTGCATTTGAATGCTTAGGGCTATCACAACAGCTGAAAACTTACCCCGCCCAATGGGTTGATGATGCTGTTGCAAGGGCACATTTTAAAATATACCACCAGAAACAAAAGTAATATGAACGCGAAATTTTCATGGGAGCTTTTTGATGCGTTGCCCGTTGTAGGCATCATGCGCAATTTACCTGCAGACCAGGTTGAAGCCATTGCTCAAACTTACCATAAATCGGGTTTTACCTGCCTCGAGGTTACCATGAATTCGGCCGGAGCCGAAGAAAACATCTACGAACTTGCTAAAACTTATGGCGGCCGGCTCAACATCGGCGCCGGCACAGTTTGCAGCATGCACGACCTCGAAAAAGCATTAAAAGTAAATGCCCAATTTATAGTAGCGCCGGTTATTAATGAAGAAGTTATAAAAGCCTGCCTAAACGAACAAATCCCAATATTCCCGGGGGCGTATACACCTTCTGAAATCTACAAGGCATGGACCTTGGGAGCAAGCCTGGTTAAGGTTTTCCCGGCAACGGACTTAGGCACAAGATACATCAAAGAAGTATTGGCGCCGTTAAACCATATTAAATTGATACCCACCGGTGGCATCAATTTCGAAAATTTTACCGGCTATTTAGCCGCCGGAGCGAAAGGTGTTGGCATCGGCAGCCATCTTTTCCCGGCTGACATTATAAAAAATAAAAATTGGGAGGCCCTCGAAAAAATATATCGCGACTTTAGGGAAAAATACCAGGCATATTTAAAGTAATGGCTCTGCCGGTTAACAGGTACCACCGGCCTTGCTTCATAACCAACCGGCCTTTCTAATTTAATAGAAACTCTAATCTTTTTTCCTCATATGTAATTTGCGAACAATACTGTCACCAAGTGTTTTACCATAACCTGAAGACACTATTGTTGAATTTCGAAAATGTATCCCACCATAAAACCTGGACCATGAGGTTTCGTCTGCTGCCTGGCGGAAGGACTTAAATGTGCGGCTTTTAATGCCAAACTCAAGTTCTGAAGTATCTTTGTAAGCCAGGTTGTCGCCAAATACATCCGTTAAAACTTCAGCAGCTGCGGCAGATATTGTACAATGCCCGCAGGTATACTCCGGGAATGGCGGCGTTTGAAGGTGGGGCCGCCAATCCTGGTTAAAATATTTGTCGATAACCGTCTCGGGCCTTACCGTTGCATATTTAAACTTTGCCGCCCAGCATTCAATAAAAGCGTCAAATAAAGCAATTGAAGTTTTTGCATAGGCATAAACCGTACCCGGAAAATCAGCTTTAGCTTGCTCAGCTGCAATGCCTGTAACGCTCATCCAATGGCCCGGTGGCGAAAACTTCTTGGTAATAAACATTACGTGGCCCATCACATTTAATTTTCCGGGATTATCGTCCCAAAAATCAGCAATATGAATTTGTTCGGGTGTTAATTTGCCTGATACATCAATCATGCTCGCAACCTCCTGGTAATATTTGCTTTGCTTATCGGTTACGTTAAATGCAGGCGGCGGCGCCACATCAAACTGGTTGGCATCACGCATTGCCATGGTTCTGATCTCGCTCCAGTGCGGCTCAACAGCTGCAGCATACGACGGCGGAGTCGGCACCCATCTGCCAGGAATATTTTTTACCGAATATTTAGAGGCACTGCGGGTTTTTAAATAATTATCGCCTTTGCTCCACTTCATTATAGACAGCCCAACCCTTTTTGCGTAATCTTCGGAGCCGGTTATCATATCGCCTGGCATACCATGGTCTGCTGCCAGCTTGTGCAGGCTGTCAATATAATATTTCATACTCCCCTCCGGGAAAGTTACAGCCTCACCAACCCTGCAAAATGCCAGCAAGGCAGCGTATTCAAAGTCTATTTTTTCGTTTGGCTGCGGTTTCGCTACGGATTGAAATCCGTTTAGCTGGCCGCATAAGCTGCGGTACTGGTTCGGATAGCCGGCAGCAATCACCTCATAGGCAGCAACGTTTGCGTAGGCATAATTGCGCGAAGCCACAACCGGCGAAAAATTGTTGCCCATTACCACGCTGTTCAGTTCGTGCACGGCCTGGCTAAACAGCACAGGGTTATGTATAATTTTTTCATAGTCGGGCTTTTTACAAGACGCAAGAAATGTTAAAAACACTACAACGCCTAACACATAATATTTCATTTATAAGTAGTTTAAATTAACCGTATGTTGCCGCAAAATCTGCTAAAAATCTGCTAAAATAATTGTCGCGTATACTGGTTTAAAGTGGTTTAATTAGCACCACTAATATATATGTTTAAGTCGCTATTACGAAAATGATTTCGATGTTCTTTACCATCATAAAGCTATGCGCAAACGTTTGATTTTGGCAAATTGCAAAATACCGGTAAATGAGTTTTTCCCAACTTTAAACATTCGCTTTTATTTATGCGAAATGTAGTTTTGATGCCGACTTTTCGCTTCGATATGGTTATTTTTGTTCATACTTATTCTCCTGTTTTGTAATGATCAAACGTTTTTTCTGGGTACTATTAGTCCTTGTAGTAGTTTTTTTCGCCGGCATTTATATTTATATTCCATCAACTATTTTGGCGAGTGGCTCTGTAGTAGTTAAAACTGCCGAACACCATGCCGCTGATTTCTTAACTTCGAATACAGGTTGGAAAACCTGGTGGCCCGGCCAACAATTAACAGACGGTAAAACCTACAAATACCACGACAAAAGCTACCTGCTTGTTAAACTAAGCAATAGCGGGCCTTCGTTCGTTACAGTTGATGACCAGCACCCGATTAACGCCAACATTACCTTTATTGCCGCAGACAAGGAAAGCACCACGGTTATCTGGGCAGCTACCCTAAAGAGCAGCCTGAATCCATTTAAAAGGATAGAACAATACGAGGCTATAGTCGACCTAACGAAAAATTTGGACGAAGTTTTGCAGCGCCTTAAGCAATTTTTGGATGACGACAAAAAAGTTTATCAAATTGATGTAAGCGTGCAGAAAGTAAAAGATTCAGTGATACTTACCACCAACACTATTTTAAATCACGCGCCGGATATGCAGCAGGTATACAAAATGATTGCCGTACTTAAACAACAAGTTGTGCAACAAAAAAGGCTTGAAATGGGTCCACCCATGCTAAATGTACATCAATCCGGTGCAAACGAATTCGGGGTAATGGTTGGTATCCCCATCGACAAGGTAATTAACACAAGCGGGAAAACATCAATAAACAAAATGGTTTTAGGGAACATACTTGTAGCGGAAGTAAAAGGCGGACCAAATACCGTGCAATCCGCTATCAATTCGCTCGATACTTACCGGAAGGACCACAGCCTGGTATCGCCGGCGATGCCCTACCAATCGTTGATAACAAACCGCATGACCGAGCAGGATACCTCCAAATGGATCACAAAAATTTACTGCCCGATTTTTTAAAGGCGCGGCTATTATTGATTAACTAAAAGCAGCCTGCCGTCATAAGTAAGCACCAAGTATTCGGTTTTACCGGCCGTTTTAATGGGTTGCAGGTAAGTAATTTCCTGGAAATTAAAAGCAGGGTTAACCCAATAACGGGGTGTTTTAAAATCATCCTTTTTATTATCGAAACTTAAATCGGTTAATCCAAGTGCGTCATATTTGCCTTCGTATGGCACCACGCCCCAAAAATTACCGTTGATAATAACATCATTTTTCCCAGAGGCTATAACTGATTTTATGGGCGCCTGCTGGTAGGCAAATGGTAATGCCTTAACAGTTTTTGCATGTAATATATCGCTTATAAATACACTCTCAAAAGTATTAGCGGTTAGCTTTTTTCCTTCGTCGAGCTTATCTTTAAATATTTCGCCGGTTGTTTTATCCGCCATTTTTTGATAGCTCAGCCATTCTTTTTTCAGGTACGGCAACTCCTGTTCCAGGTCGTTTTTGGGCCTGAAGGGGTAGTAGTTTCCTTTATAACTATAGGATAGCAACAGGTCATTCCTGCCATCGTTGTCCACATCGTTGTTGTAGGCAAATAAAGGCGTTGATTCTGAAACGTTGAATTTATTATTTAACCCCCAATTGCCCGCAATCAAATCAGGTTTCCCGTCGTTATCCAAATCAGTAATTAATGCCGATTGCCACCAGCCTGTCATCCCGTCCAATAGTGTCGATGAAAACTTGGTTAATTGGTGATTTTTACTCAGGAAAATACTCACAGGCTGCCACTCGGCTGTAACTACAATATCATTCTCGCCATTGTGGTCAATATCTACTGAAGTAATACTTGTTAAATATTTGATTTTGGTGAACTGATCAAATTTACCGTCAGTTGTTGCTTCAAAATTTCCGTTGCCCTTATTTACCAAAATAACAGATGTTGACGGCGCGGTATAATTTCTAAACGATATCGCGCCCGACAAAAACACATCAGGCAATCCGTCGCCGTTAAAATCATACAAAAATAGTTTTGCGTACCGGCCGGCCAGCTTTGGCAACGGCCTGTTTTCAAATTGATTATTGCCCTTGTTAATATACAATCGCGGCGGTAGTAAGTTACCCGCATCGGCAAACGGATGATTTGAGCTCAGCACCAGCAAATCGGGCTTTCCATCCGCGTTTACATCTACCCACTTTGCCTCAGCATCGCCATCACCCCTGTTAAAAGCCGCAACCGGTACTTTGGTAAAGCTCCCGTCTTTATTGCCTAAAAGCAGGTATTTTTCTTCGCCAGGTACGCCTCCCACATAAATATCGTCGTAGCCATCACCATTTTCGTCAGCCACTGCAACAGCCGGGGTATGCGGCAAATAACAATGCGGCAACAGGTAATTGTAATTAAAATCGGGGGTTTCAAAGGTTTTAATGGCCGCCAGGGTTTTAACCGCCGGCATCGTATAGTCAAATAATTTTTTATCGTTTAAAAAACCCGCTATTAAATCCGCAGTGTTTTCAGTTGTTTTAGTGTTTGCCGCGTTGTATGTTAAAACAATTTTCTTACTTAATGTGAAGTTACTAATTACCTGGTACGAGTTATCGGGCCAAACAACCATCAGTTCGCTGGGTTTGTCGTTGGGTAAAAATGTAAAAGTGAGCTCTGCACTTTGCCCGCTTTCGTAGGCATTGCTGGTTTGAATTTCCTGGTGGTCAACCTGGGAGGTTGATTTCATGAAAAACTTCGTTCCGACGCCGTCAATGTTGCCTGCTTTATACTTTACGACGAATTTCAGGTAAGCAGGTTTGTCGGTACCATGATTTTCGATGGAAAGGTTTTGGTATACCGACGCAGGCTCATCCATGTTATTGGTCACAATTTCAAGGTCGCCATCATTATCAAGGTCAACCGCAATCGAGCCTGATGAAATAGATGGCTTTTGCATATCGTTAGTAACTGAAACGTCAGTAAACTTCAAGCTATCGCTGCCCTTGTATAAAAAGTTGTGCACGGCGCCATCCGGCATCATGTCGATTTTCTGGCGGTCAAATTTTCTCTCCGACTTATATTGCCTGATGGTATTTGGGTCGCCAAGATATTTCAGGTAGTCCATGTCGTTCAGTCGCTTTTTTATCCCGTTCGAAAAAAACAGGTCCTTGCGTCCGTCCATATCAAAATCCTGCGCCAATGGCGACCATGTCCAATCGGTAGCCGAAACGCCCGAATACAGGGCTATATCGACAAATTTCTTTCCGTTGGCAACATTTAGCTGCAAACAGTTTTTTGAATATTGGTAATAAAACCCGGCATTTACCTCCTGGTTATAAATATCCAAAGGCTCATCATTTATGGTTGATTTCAGCGCCTTCATATCTTCGGGCAGCATATCAGTCGACAGCACATCCAGCTGCCCGTCTTTATTGATATCACTCATGGTATTACCCATTGAGAAAAGGCTGGTATGGCCAAAGGCGCTTTTTAATTGTTCTTTAAAAGTCCCATTGTGTTGGTTGATGTAGTAGTAATCCTGCTCAAAAAAATCATTGCTTACATAAATATCGTCCCAACCGTCATTGTTTAAGTCACCAACGCTAACACCAAGCCCATAACCTATCGGCGCGGCATAAATTCCCGAACCCGCAGTGACATCGGTAAAATGGCCGCCATCGTTTCTAAACAGGTGGTCGCCTGCATTGTGGCTGTATTTGAAGCGTTGCGAAGAATCGCCGTAGGTGTCATTGCTATGAACCGACGATGTGAGCAAAAACATATCCAAATCACCATCCTTGTCATAATCGGTAAATGAAGCCTGGGTTGAAAACCCTTCAAAATCTAGCCCATATTTAGCCGCACTCTCCGTAAAGGTTAAATCGCCGTTATTAATATACAACTGGTTTTTGCCTTTAAAGCCGTTATAACCCGAAACTACGGTTACGTAAATATCTTTCAGTCCGTCGCCATTTATGTCCACTACGGTAACGCCGGTTTTCCAATCGCCGGTGCCGGCCACTCCGGCTTTTGCGGTAATGTCTTCAAACTGAAGTTTACCTTTATTCAGATATAGTTTGTTTGGGCCCTGGTTTGATACAAAATACAGGTCCGGCAAACCATCGTTGTTAAAATCGGCGGATGCTACACCGGCGCCGTTGTAGAAGTATAAATAATCAAGAATATTAACTGAATCAGTAGGGGTATTTTTATTTGCGAAGTCGATATGGGTTTCGCTTGCCGGCAGTAGCTTAAATATGCTTTCAACGGGTTTTTTATGGCTGCATGCTGATAACACACAGGCAATACCTAAACCTATAATTAGTGCAACTGGTTTCATTTTACTATTGTTACAGGCTATTTGTTAAGCTGAAAAGCCTTAAGCTTATCATCGTTTAACCCAAAAAGATACGTTTTGGCGCCTGCGCTATTTTTTATAACTAACGACGACCTAACCTGCCCTTTTATCATGATCCCGCTTTGCAATGGGTCGGCATACACAAATTGATTGTTGACATATTTATACATTAACCCATACCCTGCATCAAGCCTTCCAATCTCGGGTTTAAAATCGAAAAAGTTACCTGCCATTAGCAAAGTATTTTTGCCCGTGTGGTCAATGTCATCTGCCTGGATGGTGTTTATCGGCGCCAACTGGGCCCTCGCCGGTAACGGCTTACATACAAATTTACCTTTTCCGTTATTAAAAAAAACTGCCGATTGAAGGTATGTCATTTGATGCACTTCACAACTGTCGAGCATATCAGGTGTAAACACTTCCGTAAAGGGTTTGCCCGCATAATCAATGTAGTTAAGGAAGCGTTTTTTAAACAGGGGCATTTGCCCAACCAAATCCTGTTTCATGTTAAACGTGTACTCCACGTGGTCCGACTTATACATCGATGTAACACATTCCTTAGTGCCGTTATTATCAAAATCTTTTATATAAATTTTCATCGGTTCGGTAAACGAGGCCCTGAATTTACTGTTTGTCCCTAAGTTGCCTGCAATAATATCAGGTTTTCCGTCACCGTCAACATCCGCTACTTCCAGGCTGCTCCACCAGCCTTTGTAATTGTCTAATTGTTTGTCTTCCGTAAACTTACCGTTGTTATTCATGAATATTTTTATACCCATCCAATTACCAGTAACTACCAAATCGGCAAAGCCATCATTGTTCAAATCAATCCATTTGGCAGCTGTCACCATTCCCAGCCTGGTATCATTTCCGAATACCTTTGTGGATACATCGGTAAAATGTCCTTTCCCATCATTGTGAAACACATACGATTTGGGAAACGATCCATACAATCCAGGCACGCTCCGACCACCAATGAACAGATCCAGGCTGCCATCTTTATCATAATCACAAGCAGCAATTACTGATGCATTCACCGCAGCATGGATAGTTCTGGACTGGTCCCATTTTAAATGACCCTTGCCGTCGTTTTCATAAAACCTCGGGAAGTAAATAGGCGTGCCCGCTTCGTCGGCATTACCACCAACAGCAACAATTAAATCCTCATCGCCGTCGTTATCAAAGTCGCCAAATACGGCGCCTGCATTTTCAAGGTAATTTGCCTTTTCAAAATCTTCAGGCACATATTGCTTAAAGTGCCCGTTTTTTTGCTGGATGTAAATTGAGGCATGATTTCCTTTTGAGCCGCCAAAATAGAAGTCTTTTAAACCGTCGTTGTTTATATCGCCCGATGCCATATAAGGGTTCTCGACAGACAGCTTTTGAAGCATCAGTTTTTCGTTGTCAAAATCAACAAAGTCATCTTCAACGTGCCGCGGTATGCTGTCGAACAGGCTTTTTGCAGTTTCTTTGAAAATAGACTTTACGGGCTTTTTCTCAAAGTTGTACTTCAATAAAGCGCTTGCGATTTTAAACGTGTAGGCTTTGTTTACTTTAAGGCCTTTTACCACCTCATATTTGCCACCGGGCCAAATCACCTGCACCGAATCGACCGTTGTGTTATTGCCCAAACCAATTGTAATTAAATTCGGCGATGTGCAACTTTGGAAACCCCGCGTTGGCTGGTTATAATATATTTGTGAGGTGTTTTTATTAAATACTTTAATGGTGCTGCCAATTCCAAACCGGTTTAAGCCTTCGCCCTGTAGTTTTATTTGAATAAAGTGATGCAATGTCGCATTTGAATTGTTTTTGTAGATAAACGACGGTATATTTACGTTATTAATCACGAGGTCATTGTCGCCGTCATTGTCCAAATCTGCGTACGCCGCTCCATTACTGAACGATGGCGTGGCCAGGCCAAAATCCTCAGCTTTGTTTGAAAATGTGAGGTCCTGGTTATTTAAAAACGCATAGTTTGACAAGGGCGTCGATGTCATCCTTTTGGTAAAATCCGCAAAGTCAAACTTCTTTTTATCCCTAACCTTATTCATATTGTCTTTGTTCGACAGGAACTCGATATAATCCTGGTCAGTTAGGTCCTTGTAAATGCCGTTGCATACAAAAATATCTTTCCATCCATCATTATTCATATCAAACATCAATGCGCCCCAGCTCCAGTCGGTAGCTGCTATGCCACTGTGAAAGGCAATTTCCGAAAAAGTGTTGTCCCCATTATTAAGCTGCAGGCAATTCTGGGTGTACTGGTTAAAGTAGCCGTCGCGCTGTTTCAATTTTTGTTCGTCGTACGATTCGAAGGCCGTCATCTTTTTAAGCCGTTTATCGCCTTCGGGCAGCATTTCGGTTGTGAAGATGTCATACTGGCCATCGTTGTTGATATCGGCTATGTCCGACCCCATCGAGGCCAGGCTAAGGTGCCCTGCTTCGTCCTGTATCTCTTCCTTAAATGTCCCGTTCTTTTGGTTGATATATAAGTAATCACGTTCAAAGAAATCGTTCGAAACATAAATATCCGGGTAGCCATCCTGGTTAATATCAACCACCGACACACCAAGGCCAAAACCTATATCGCTTGAGTATATGCCTGCTTCTTTAGTAACATTTGTAAAATGGCCATTGTCATTCCGGTAAAGGCGTGCGCCTCCTAATTTGTCAATTACCGTTCTCAGGTTTTTTGTAAAATCAAACGTAGCAATAGGCCTGAATGAATTGTTGAGTACAAAACAATCCAGGTCGCCGTCGTTGTCATAGTCAAAAAATATGGCCTGGGTCGATAGTCCATAGTCGGCCAGGCCATATTTTTCAGCTTCTTCTTTAAACGTGCCATCGTGCTGGTTGATAAACAATTCGTTACCGCGCGATTTGTCGGGACCGTTGCCGCTGTGGCAAACGTAAATATCGAGCCAGCCGTCGCCATTTATATCAACCATGGTTGCGCCTGTACTCCAGTATTTTGTGCCTTTTACACCAGCCTTTTCGGTAACGTCATCAAACTTCCAGTTGCCTTTGTTGATATAAAGTTTGTTACTGCCCAGGTTCGATGTCATAAACACATCGTTCAACCCATCGTTATTTAAATCGCCAATAGCAACGCCGCCGCCGTTATAGTAGTTTCTAAATACAAAAACGTTCGTACGCCCCTGGTCGTTAAGCTCATTGATAAAGTTTATGCCAATATCAGCATTGTTTTGCAAAGTGAATAAGGTTGGCTTTTTATTAGTATGGCATGAAAGTAAGGCAGCAAAAAGAATAATAAAAAACGGCAAATTTTTATTTGGCATAACCGGGGGGAAAAAACAAACGTAGCGAAATAAATTTCGCTACGCTCTCTTCAATCAACTTTTCTCAATATATTAATAACCAGTATTTTGCTTCAGGTTAGGGTTTGAATCCACAGCGCGTTGCGGGATAGGGTAAACCGTCCTGAACGCAGCGCTTTTTGTAGGCCGCTGGTCAACAGGATCATTGAATTTACCAAACCTGATTTGGTCATTTCTTCTCCAGCCTTCCCAATAAAGCTCCCGGCCTCTTTCGGCAAGCATGGCTGTGGCGTCAACAGCGGTTAAAGCTGAAGCTCCACGGTCTGTCCTTAAATCGTTTACAATTGCTAATGGTGTTTTACCCAATGGATCGGTGCCACCTCTCATAATAGCTTCTGCTTTCATTAACAACACATCGCTGTAGCGAAGCAACACATAGGCATTTGTAGCATTATCATCGTTTACTGATCCATCAGCGGCAGGGTGCGGTAGGTATTTAATAACCCTGATACCCTGTGCTTCAGTTGAATAGTTCAAATCAACTTTAGGAGTAAAAATCAGTGGCTGCCCACCCCGCTGTTTAAGCGCTACATTTCCAGGTCCATATTGCTGGCCTATAAGAAATCCTGTTTTCAATCCGTTCAAATCAGTCATACCCGGATAATTTCCACCAAGGCGTTCATCAGTTGGTTCAAAACTGCCATAAAAATCCGACAGCGTTGTAAACCCGTTCCAACTACTTGGGCTTTGGTTATAGTGCATTGTCATTCTCCACCTGTTGTGAGCATTAGCAGGCGCGTTTGTTGCTGTATTAACGCGGCCAAATATTATTTCATGACTCAAAGTTGTGTTATCCCACGAAAAATTTGTGAAATATTTACCGGGTGCGGTTAGCTGATAGTCGCCGCTGCTGATAACTTTATTTGAATATTCAATTACTTTGCTCATATCGGCAGGCGTAAATGTAAATGGCCCGCCAACCGCTGATGCTGTGTAAACTGCTTTGTTCAGGTAAACCTTAGCTAAAAGCGCATCGGCAGCAGCTTTGCCGGCATGGCCAATGTCAGCTGGTGTGGTAAGATTGGCTTCTGCAAACTCAAGGTCCTTAATAATAAAATCGGTAGCCGCGCTGCGGGTAAAAACTGAAGGGTTAGCATCCGATGCTCCAGCTGGATCTCTGAATGGCGCCTGGCCAAAAAGATCGACTACCTGGAACATAAAATATGCCCTTAAAAAGCTGGCTTCGGCTTTCACCTGGGTAGATACCCCTGAAGCTGTAATAACCTGTGTGGCGCGAAAAACACCTGTGTTTAATTCGTCCCACGTATCGCTGATCTGCTGGTGAAACTGGTCCCACGAGTGGGTGTGCAATTTACGCCACGTTCCAAAATCTCCCCAGTCTGTCCCGCGGGTGGGGCCCATCATTTCATCTGTTGGATGCTCCTGTAAGGCATACGTATTTGCCTGGTTTGTCTGTCCGTTCAGCTGGTTGTAAACCCCGGCAAGATCAGATACAGAACCATTCCCTGTCCTTACGGTTTTCGATCCGTAAACCGTTTCGTTCAGCTTTGTGCAACTCATGGATGTAATTAAAAGCACAGCCATGCATGTCGTTCCAATTTTTACTGTTAATTTTTTCATATCTATATTTTTAAAATCCAGCGTTTATCCCAAATGTAATTGTCCTTGCTTTCGGATAGCCTGTGTAATCTATCCCTCTCGATGGAACACTGTTTATATCTTTGTTAACGTTAATTTCCGGGTCAAGTCCTTTATACGCTGTAAAGAGGGCCAAATTCTGACCACTTAACACAAATCGCAGCGATTTGATTGCTTTACCATTTTTCAAAGCCACTGTATAACCAAGCGTTGCGTTTGAAATACGTACGAAATCGCCTTTTTCAAGCCAGCGGGTCGAAACCTGTCCGGAGTTAAGTACGTTTTCGTTAGTAAAGGCAACATCAGAAGTCACGTTGTGGCCTGTAAGCAAACTGCCCCTGTAGAAATATGCATTAGCAGTATTGTCGTATACATAAAAGCCTGTTACAGCATTTACAAACACGCTTAAGCTCCATGGCCCGTAGCTGAAATTATTTGTTAAGCTAGCCGTAAATTTAGGTAGCGCACTGCCTTGTAAAGTCTGGCCATCAATACCATTTGGATATTTTGCAAAACCTTGCTCGTCGAGGCCATCATATT
Source organism: Mucilaginibacter sp. (assembly GCF_025359345.1). Lineage (GTDB taxonomy): Bacteria > Bacteroidota > Bacteroidia > Sphingobacteriales > Sphingobacteriaceae > Mucilaginibacter. The sequence continues at coordinate 235,134 of NZ_JANYGQ010000038.1, read as the reverse complement.
GCGATACCTTAAAGGTAAACAGCGGATAACCGTTTTGTATTACCTGTGAATATGCGCCCGATAAACCCTGGCCGCTTATTGCACCGGTAATTACAACACGACTGGCAAAATTCTCTACGGTATTTTTAAGAAAGGTCATATTATAATTAATGTCCCAGTTAAATTTGGGGCCTTGCACAGCCGATATATTTAAACCGAACTCTAAACCTTTATTAATAACATTTCCCGGTAAGTTAATCCATTGGCTTGGTGCCGGTGCCGGTTGGGCAAATACGTTCAGGAACAACAGGTCTTTCGTGCTCTTATTAAAATAGTCAACCGTTCCTGTCACTCTTCCCTTTAAAATCGCGAAATCAATACCAGCTCCGTATTGGGTGGTAGTTTCCCATTTCAAATCGGGGTTGGGAGCATAAAGTTGGTTGCTACCACCTCCAAGTTGAGACTGGAATACGGAAAGCGACTGGTATGCCGGGAACTCCTGGTTACCGGTTTTACCATAGTTTAACCGTAAGCCTAAATCATCAAATATTCCTTTTGGCGCAAAGTCTTCATTCATTATCTTCCATTTAACAGCTAATGCCGGGAAGGTTGCGTATTTATGATTTACACCAAACTTGGATGAACCGTCTGTACGTACTGTTGCTGTAACCAAATATTTGTCTTTGTATGAATAAAATATCCTGCCATAGTATGATTGCAACTCAGATTTTGTGGAGTCGCCAAAAATAGGGAAGCGGGTTTTAAAATCGTTAAGGTTTTTTACAAGCACATTAGGTGTTGAAGTCTGAAACCTTACGTCATTAAAACCAAAATTCTTAAATACCTGGTACGAGTACCCACCCAAAACGGTTAATTGACTATTGTCGGACCATTTTTTATCATAGGTTAGCGTATGTTCGACAATTTGGTTTGTAAGTTTAACCTGCTGTAAAGAAGCTTGCCCGATACCCGAAATAGATGGCGTGCTTTGGCCTCTTATGTTACCACCGCTGGTGTAACCAGGGATAAGCGGGTCGTAAAAGGTAGTCCTTTTTGATAAAGCATAATCATTACCAAAAGTACCACGGTAACTCAAATCTTTAGTTATCTTTATCGTTGCAGCTATATTCGCCAGGCTCCGGTTAACATTGTCGCGGTCGTCTGTCAGGTTAAGCATCGCAACGGGGTTGAGAGCGGTTCCATCGAAAAAATAAGTACCATCGGCATTTTTAATCGGGTAAGTTGGGTTTAAGCCAAGGGTTGCACCAATTAAACTTCCGGTAAAACCCGCATTATTGGTAATAGGCGCAAACTGGTCTTTAACATTCGACTGCAAATAATTCAAGTCGAGTTTTACAACATCTTTAAACAAATATTGCGATGCATTGATGCGGCCTGTTAAACGTTTTAATCCCGAAGTTTTAACTACACCCTGCTGGTCATCATAACTAAAAGAGGCGCGATAGGTAAATTTATCCTTGGCTCCGCCAAATCCTAAAGTCGCGTTTTGTGAAACCGAACTGCGGAATATCTGGTCCTGGTAGTTTACGTTAGCGCCCTTGTTTATCGCATCAGCATTGGCGCCCGTAGCGGCAACTGCTTTTAAAAAGGTAGGGCCGTCCAACAGTTTATAGCGGCTTGCTGTTGAAGCAAAAGTGGTATTTTCAGAGAATTGAATTCCCTGGCCTTTTCTTCCTTTGCGCGTAGTTATCAAAACTACACCGTTGGCGCCACGTGAACCATATATTGCCGAAGCAGATGCATCTTTTAATATGGAGATGTTCTCAATATCTGCAGGGTTTATAAACTCCAATGGATTCCTTGGCGAAGATGACCCGGCAACCATTGTAGGGCTGGAACCTGAATAAGAGTCGTTTGAAATCGGAACACCGTCAATTACATACAGCGGATCGTTACCAGCCCTGATTGAGCCGGTTCCCCGTATATTTATTGACGCACCGCTACCTGGTTCGCCGCTCGAAGGCGTTACTGTAACACCTGCTATACGGCCTGCCAGTAACTGGTCTGGCGTAGCTATCAGCCCCTTGTTAAAGTCTCTTGAGCCCAACGAGGCAACAGAGCCTGTCGCATCCTTAACTCTTTGGGTACCGTAACCTACCACTACCACTTCGTTTAATGTCCTGGTGTCGGCACTTAATTTTACATTGATTACAGATCTGCCATTAATTGCAACGGTTTGTGGAGAATAACCTGTGTAGCTAAATACCAGGGAAGTTACGCCGGCCGGTACAGAAACAGAATAATCGCCGTTGGTGTCGGTCAGGCCTCCGCCGGTTGGTCCTACTTTTACGGCAACGCCAATTAGTGTGGTGCCATCTTTGCTGTCAGTTACTTTACCTGTAATTACTTTGTTCTGAGCCAATAATGACTGAGTAAAAAAGCAAAAAACTGCAAAGAAGCTTAAACTGAGTAAACGTTTAAATTGCATAGTTTAAGTTGTTTAAATTGTTTGAAATTGGTTTTATATTCATTGGTTTTTAAGGTTCTATTAAAGATGCATCCACTGCCTGAAATTTCGCACAGGTTAATTAAATTCAGAATATTTTATCTAAACAAAAAACAATTAGCCTAAAATGACAATCCTCGAAAAAATTCGGTAAGCTTGGTTAAATTGGTCTTCACAAAAGCTGTAACTTTCGTATTACAATATTAGCGATTGTGGATTGGTAAAAATAGAGCAATCGCCGTTGCAGCGCGTCAAGAGGGAGGATTTTAACGATTTTATAATTTTATATAAAAAATTTAAACATTAATTAATTGATAATCAATTGATTAATGTTTAATATAGATCAAAAAATATAATCATTTTTTACCCTTTTATTGCCGTTAAAGCATGAATTATTAGCAAAAGGGAATACTTTTTTACCACTTTTAGGTTTGTTTGTCAAAATCAAACGCCTTAATAGCCATAATTTGTTTATCAAAATTTTCGTGGTCTATTGCCCTTGCTTTTATCCTCATTTTGTAAACGTAAATAGTATTTACAGAATATTCCAGTATTTTGGCGATAGTATCGTCGTCGTTAATCCCAATACGGATAAGGGCGTAAATTCTAAGGTCAGTATTCAATAACTCGTTTTCGTGCGGCCAGGATTGATCCTTTTTTTCAAAAAGCGAATTAAAGGCGAAGATAAAATTGGGAAATATTTTGATGAAAATATGGTCGAAACTGTAATACAGGGAAGCCCGTTCGTTTTTTATATCTATTTTATTGATGAGTTCATTTATATCTTCATACTTCTTCATAGATAGTTTTGTGCCTACCGTCATTTTTAGTTTCTCGAGCTTCAAGATGTAGCCTGATATCTCTTTAAAAAACTGCCCAATATACTCTTCCTTAATATTAGTATCTTCCAACAGCTTGTCGTTGATATATTCCAACTGAACATTTTTATCCTCGATAATCTTCTCTTTCGTTTTTACCTTATTAAGCTGGTTAAACATCAATACAAGGAAAATAACTACCAGGATTGCTAAGGAAGTAATGATTAACAGGTAAATAAGTATCTTATTTTTCTGATGTTCTGAGTTGTTTATCTCTTCAGCCGCAATCAACGGCAGTATCGATCCTATCTGTATTTTTCGCTGCCGCGCACCATAGAAATCCGCATCTGCTTTTGCCAGTTTTATGAACTGGTAGGCATCTTCAATGCTCCCCTGCTTGTATAAAAGCCCCGCCAGCGTGTAAAGGGCCACTGTTTCGCGGGTTGATGATCGTACATCAGCAATTGCTGATTCAATGGTCATATTCAACCCATCCTGTTGCTGGTCGCTTTTAATGTAAATTTCTCCCAGTGAACAGGCTACCATTGCCCGAAGGTGCATGGAAATCAGTGAACCTTGTCTTAAAAGTTTTTGAAAGGCATAGGCGCCCTGCTCAAACTCCCCTTCCTGCAACTTTTGCAGACCTATGTAATAGGTCTTAGCTGTAGCATTATCCACGCTAAAATAAATTGCGGAATCGAGATACCTGTTTCCCGTTTTAATGTATGAAGGGGTAAAATATTTATCATGGTTATAATAAGCCAGGTCGTAGTAGCTCCGCCCCATTAAAAAATAATACTCTGATTTTACAGAATCTTCCAGTTTATTAAAATCAACCTTGCCAAGCACCCTAAATGTTTCGTTAAACAATCCGGAGGAAAGTAAAATAAAACTTAATTTAACTTCACTATAATACTCTTTAGGTTTGTAGTTTATGCGCTTACTAATGTTAATCATTTTGTTAACATATACATAAGCAGAATCAAACTGGTATGATTTATATTCATCATACAGCCAGTTAGCCAAAGTAAACTGGGCCTGGTAATCATCTTTATTTATTTTACTTTCACTTTCTTTTAGCTTCTTAATGTGTAATTCCTTCTTTGACAGGTATTCATCTGATTTACCGAGCTCGGTTTTCAAAACTTTTAAAAGACTATCTGTTTTATCAGAACTATTGGCAAAACAGCTTACCGGGATAAAAAGTATAAGCAATAAAAAGGCTCTCATAAAAAACAATTGGGATTAATTGCAACATATTAAATATCTGCGATTATTCAATGAAAGATTTAACATTTATATTCGGCTATCCTTCCTATTTTAATAGACACCCGGATTAAAAAAAGTCAATTTGTTTAAAATATTAAACGATTGATAATCAGAATGTTTAACAGCGTTCCGGGTGTTCCAAATGTAAAAGTGGAACGCTTTGCCTCCATGTACCCTCTTCGCTATTCTGTCCAAAAGTGTTAATACCTTGCTTTTACAACTATTTGATTTGTAAATATTTATGAAAATAAAATTCAAAATTGTGTTAACACCGTTAATACCTTATTGTCCTTATGATAATAAGTGTGCGGAAGATTGAAAAAGCCAATATGTGATCGTGAACGCAATGAAAAACCACCTCTTGAACGTGGCGAAAAATCTTATACAATGCAGATTGCTGTATACTTGAAATTTCACTACTAACCATTTGAATTTAAGCCCAATGATATTAAAATATTTTTTAACTTACCACTTTGTTACCAGGCTATTCCTTGTTGCCTGCATTAATCCAATCTATTCAACCTCTTAAATACCATGGTATCGTTAAAAAAAACATTATTAGCTTTTTTATTTGCGTTTTCTTCAGTTGCAGCGTTTTCGCAAATCCAAACTCCACGGCAACTGTTCCCGGGCCTGTTTGAAGCAGTTCAGCTTTCTGATATATTTCCCGACAATAAAACTTTTGTTGATGCCAACCCACTTATTGAGCCTTCGCTAATAATTAAGTACTATAACAGCCAAAAAGACAAGCCCGGGTTCGACCTTAAAAAATTTATCCTGGCAAATTTCAATGTTCCCCTGGCCAACGGCGATGTTTTTAAAAGCGACGTATCTGCCGGCATACGCAAGCACATTGATACGCTGTGGCAGGTGCTTTATCGCAAACACGATACCGTATCAAAATACTCGTCATTAATCCCGCTTCCAAACGATTTTATAGTACCCGGCGGCCGTTTCAGGGAAACATATTACTGGGACTCGTACTTTACCATGCTTGGCCTGCAGGAAAGCCACAAAACCGTTATCGTAAAAAACATCATTAACAATTTCGCTTACATGATTGATAAGTTTGGCTTTATACCAAACGGAAACCGCACTTATTACCTTACACGTTCGCAGCCACCATTTTTTTCGATGATGCTGGATTTGCTGGCGAAAGATGAGGGCGAAAAAACGCTCGTTACCTATCAGCCCGAATTATTAAAAGAATATGAGTTCTGGATGAAAGGCGCCGAAACCCTTAAGCCCGGGCAGGCGTACCGCAACAGCGTAAGAATGGATGAAGGCGCAATTTTAAATCGCTATTGGGACGAGTCGGACAAGCCCCGCGAAGAATCATACAAAAAGGATATTGACGCGGCTAAAGAAACCACGCAAAAACCTGGCGATTTTTTCCGCAACATCCGGGCCGCGGCGGAGTCGGGCTGGGACTTCAGCACCCGCTGGATGGATACTACCGGTAAATTAAGCACCATAAAAACTACGGAGATAATCCCCGTCGACCTTAACTGCTTATTATATCATTTAGAAACTACTATAGCACAGTCATACCTATTACAAGGCAACGTTGGCAAACAACAGGTTTATCTTGCAAAAGCAGAGTCGCGCAAAAAAGCGATTCAAAAATATTGCTGGAGTGAGAAAGAAAGCTGGTTTATGGATTACAATTTTAAACTAAAGCACACCACCGCTTTCCGCACGCTGGCCGGCGTTTATCCTCTTGAGTTTAACCTTGCCGATGCCAAACAAGCGATAAAAGTAGCCGCCGGATTAAAGGCAGATTTTTTCAAACCGGGGGGCCTGGTTACCACAGGCAACCGTTCGGGTCAGCAATGGGATAGCCCAAATGCCTGGGCGCCTTTACAATATATGGCAATTGATGGCTTAAATAAATATAACCAAACCGGCCTTGCCCAGTCAATAGCTCAAAGCTGGATAGGCACGAATATGCGGGTGTTTGAAAGCACGGGCAAGCTGATGGAAAAATATAACGTCATCGACACCGACATAAAAGCCGGCGGCGGCGAATACCCGTTACAGGATGGCTTCGGATGGACCAACGGCGTATTACTTAACCTTGTAAATAAATACCATATAGATAATCAGTAGTCTGATTACCCTTTAAGAACCGTTCCGTGTAACGCTACGGTTGGGGATTTCCTGAATTAGGGCCAGGTATAAACATGTTATTTATTGATATTTTAAGAGGTGCAAAAACAATCCGATGATTTGTTTTTTAGCGTCATCGAATACAAATTTTTCATGTATCAAAAAATCAATTCACTTTCCTAACACCTGTACCCCAGGTATAAATTCTTTTAATAGCCGGGTTCTTTTTCAAATTAATAACAGCAGCATCCGTTATTTTTGTTTCATTTAAATTAACGGCCTCCAGGTGTTTTAATGCTATGAGGTTATTACTTACCTGGTCAGTTAATGGGTTTTTTTCGAGTCGCAATTTTTCAACATTTGTAAACAGTTTTAGAAACGAAAGGTCACCGTCAGTAAAGTTATTGCCAGATATATTGAGCCAGATAATATTTTTGGACAGTGGCATAACATCGTTCTTAAAATCCGCAGCTTTTATTACTGAACCGACCGGGAGTGTTATATCAAGCATCAGCGGTTTTCTCAGCATCACCCTTACCATCAACCCTTTTTTTCTTAACTGACCGATAAGCGATGTATCAGTAACCATGGGGATATCCGGATTAGTGACTTGTGCAGATACACGTTCATCTGCAGCCGGTAAAACAACTCCACCAATTCCCAGGTAGGTTGCCAGTTCCGGTATTATTATGTTTATATTTTTGAGCTCTGCAATTCTTTTGCCGCCAATAGCATTGCCATTTTCTATCCACCATTTTATAATTTTCACCTCGGATTTAGTAAGCGGCATTTTACCATCTTTAGGCATAAAATCCTTGTTATCAGGGTCAAGGGTTATCCGTTTATACAATTCACTTTCATTTAGTTTTCCCGGCGCTACTGCAGGTCCGCTTTTACCTCCTTTACGAAGAGTTTGCAGCGATTCAACAGATAAATTCCCTTTTAACTTTCCGTCGCGGTGGCATTGCGAGCATTTATTTTGCAGAATGGGCTGCACAACGTCTTCAAATATTATGGCGCTATCGACGCTGGTTGGCTTGTCACGTACCGTCCTTGTTAAGGTTTGCATAGTCAGATAATCGTTGCCATGAGTAAGGCTTGCGCCCTGGTGCCCACTATAGCTCATGAGCGCAACGAGGCCTACCAGAATAATAGAAAATAATTTACCCGGGATGAACGCCATTTTCCCCGAATGATCAGTTGCCATAAAATATAATATCCCCGAAATAATGGCAAGGGTGATACCTGAAAACTCATGATGCCTTAATACATTTTGATCGTAATCGCCTGATGTGGAGAGAATATATCCAAAAACACAGGCCAAAACAGCCGATATAAAACCCATTAGCAAGGCTACAGGCACAGCAGATTTTAAATTTTCATGCTTTTTTGAGTACGATAAAATATTAAAAACTGCGGCCAATAATATAAAGCCTATTGGCAAGTGCACAATAAGCGGATGCAAATGGCCCGAAAACGTGCTGATATTCAAAAAAATCATATACGCGTTAATTTTACCGGGGCTGTATGATAGGCATTCCACTGGCATACATACATATTTTTGTCTTCATCAACGCAAACATCATGACCATGATAAAAAACCGGGTTTACAGCTTGTAATGTTTGCTGTAAAACGCCATTTTTATAAACCGGCGTAGCACCTCCCGGATTTGATATCACTTTGTTATCCGCATCCAAAATTGTTACAAAACCCGAATAGTCAAAACGTTTTCCGGCTGCATCCTTCGACCAGCATACACCAGCATAAACATTTGGTCCATTGATAACTGCACGGCAAACGTACATACCAGGCATATCAATACGTTTAATAAATTTGCCATCAAGCGTAAATACCTTGAAACAATTTTCCTCGCGCGAAGTGCAGATCAGCGTTGGGTTATTTACGTCGCGGGTATCAACGGTTACGCCATGTGCATTAATCAAATTATGGTCTGTATTAGCATTGTGGTGCCCGCCAAAATGACGAATATATTGCCCTTTACTGTTGTAATGGATGATATAATCTGAGCCGTATCCATCAGCTACATAAATATCCCCATTAGGTGCTACAGCAGTTTCGGTTGGCTTAAATGGTTCATCATCTTTATAGATACCAATGGTACGGGGGTGGCCAATAGCAAATATCAGCTTACCATCAAGGGTGGTTTTTAATACCTGGCCCGACTGTCCGTACCCATTACCTGTTTTGTCTACAGCCCAGCCGCAGTCAGTAAGCAGTAGAAAATCTTCGCCCCCTTCTTTGCTGATGCTTAACCCGTGGCCACCCGGTAAAGCTGTTCCCCAGTAATCTATTAACTTTCCTGATTTATCAAAGATCAGGACGTTATTGTGTATGTGGTCGCCAAGCATAATAAGGCGGCCTTTGCTGTCCTGCACCATTTCGTGGCAGTTGGCCAGCGGCGTATTATTTACGCTGATTTTTGCCCAGTTCTTATCAGCCTTGTAAGTAAAGCCGCCTTGCCCTATAATTTGCTCGTCCGGCTGTTTGTCTTTATGTAAAATAGCAAAGCTTCGCGCAGGGGTAGATGCTACTGCTACAGATGCGATAGCAGAATTGCGAATAAAGTTTCTTCTCGAGTTATCCATGGTTTTTAAATTATCAGGTTAATATATTTTTAACAACTTTCCCTTCCACATCGGTAAGGCGGAAACGCCTGCCCTGGAATTTATACGTGAGCCGTTCATGATCAATACCCATCAGGTGCAACAGCGTAGCCTGAAAATCATGAACATGCACCGGATCTTTTACAATATTATAGCTAAAATCGTCGGTTTCGCCATAGGTTATACCGGGTTTAACACCTGCTCCTGCCATCCACATTGTAAAACAACGCGGATGGTGGTCGCGTCCGTAATCATTGGCTGTCAATTTGCCCTGGGAGTATACGGTACGGCCAAATTCGCCCCCCCAAATTACCAGGGTGTCCTCCAGCAGTCCACGTTGTTTTAAGTCTTTGATCAGGGCGGCAGTCGCCTGGTCGGTAGCTTTACACTGCTGAGCAATGCCTTTGGGTAAGCTGCTGTGCTGATCCCACCCCTGGTGGTACAGTTGAACAAACTTTACATCTTTTTCAAGCAGCTTGCGTGCCAGCAAACAATTGGCAGCATAAGTTCCCGGATCACGGCTATCAGGGCCATACATCTCAAAAATTTCATCTGGTTCACTAGCCGTACTCATTACTTCGGGCACTGATGTTTGCATCCGGTAAGCCATTTCGTATTGTGCTATTCTTGCATCAACCTCAGGATCGCCGTAGGCCCCATTTTGTAATTTATTAAGTTTTGAGAGGTAATCCAGCATTTCCTTCCGGTCGTTCCCATCGTAACCTTCAGGATTATTTAAAAACAACACCGGGTCTTTTCCCGAACCAAACTGCACCCCCTGGAATTTAGACGGAAGAAATCCATTACCCCACAATCTCGAATACAATGGCTGATCTTTTTGCCCGTTTTTAGAAACTAATACTATAAAGGTTGGCAAATTATTATTATCCGAACCTAAGCCGTAGCTTAACCACGAACCTATAGATGGCCGGCCGGGAAGCTGGTTACCTGTTTGAAAAAACGTAATTGCCGGATCGTGGTTGATCTGTTCTGAAAAAACTGACTTTACAATACACAGATCATCAACCACCTGTGCTGTATGCGGCATCAGCTCACTCATCCATGTTTGGCTTTGCCCATGCTGGTTAAACTTAAAAAACGATGGCACTACCGGCAGCGAACTTTGATTAGCGCTCATCCCGGTAAGCCGCTGTCCTTTTCGAACCGAATCGGGCAGGTTTTGCCCGGCCATGGTTGCCAGCTTAGGTTTGTAATCAAACAATTCAAACTGAGATGGCCCGCCGCTCATAAATAAATACACTACTCTTTTTGCCTTCGGGGCAAAATGAGGGATTGCCCTTAAAATATCCTGCTCGGTATCACCGGCACTACCGGCCATTGCTGTACCGGATTTGCCAAAAAGACTTTTACCAAATAACGACCCTACAGCTATTGCCCCCAAGCCCATCGCAGTTTTGGTTAAAAACTCGCGCCGTTCAAGCTTCTTATTTAGCTGCTCAAATTCAGGAGTATTGAGCCTAAACTCTTCATCGTGATGGTGATTTGACATAGTGTTTATCTTTTTGTAAGGGATGCATCAGAATTTAATATGGTACTGGCAACAACCGTGTTGGCGGTCACTAAAGCTGCATCCAATTTTTTATCAATTTTATATTGGCCGGTATTTAGCCAGCCCTTCTCCTTTTCAGGATACTTTTTAAATTTATCGGCCTCAACCTGCTGAAGCATTAGCAGCAGATCTACTTCTTTTGGTAAAGGCCTTTTTCCTGCAAGTTTTCTATACGTATCCGTTATGGCCTTTCGTTTATCGTTTATCCTGGTCATTTGCTCACCCAGCACCCTGGCGGCTTCAATAAAAGTTGGATCATTAAGCGTAACCAGGGCCTGTAGCGGGGTATTGGTTTTTTGCCGGCGCATGATACAATAGCTGCGGGATGGTGCATCAAAGGTTGAAAGGGTTGGATTGGGTACCGATCTTTTTAAAACAACATATAAACTGCGCCTGTAAACAGCCTGGCCGGTATCAGGAATGTAATGGGTGTTGTTTATTTCCCACATACCATCCGGTTGATAGGGTTTTACGCTTTTACCTCCGATCCGGGTATTTAATAGTCCACTTGCAAACAAAGCATTGTCCCGTATCATTTCCGCCGTCATCCGGTAAGCTGGTCCGTGGGACAGGAAACGATTCTCCGGGTCTTTTTCTATTACTTCTGACGCGCGTGAGTCCTGCCTGTAAGTAGCAGACATAACGATCATTTTGTTTAGCGCCTTAACATTCCAGCCCGACTCCATAAAAGTTACAGCCAACCAATCCAGCAGCTCCGGATGCGATGGCATTTCGCCCTGGTTACCAAAATCTTCGGCAGTTTTTACTATGCCAATACCAAAAAAGTTTTGCCAAAAACGATTTACAGCTACCCTCGCAGCCAAAGGATTATCAGGGTTGGTTACCCATTGCGCCAGTCCATACCTGTTTTTAGGCAAATTTGATGGATACGGTAATATAGCCTCAGGGGTATTGGGGAAAACTTGTTCGCCACGCATGTCATAATTACCCCTTTTAAGCAGGAACGATTTCTTGGGTTTTGGCATTTCCTGCATTACCATTAACTCCTCGATATTCTCTGTTGAATCTGACAAAGTGGTTCGCAATGTTTTTAATTTCTCTGCCTCTGCTTTTAAATCAGGATCGACGGCTGTTAAATAATAGCTTTTTAACACATCTACTTCAGCAGCTGACAGCGCAGACCTTTCTTTAGCCGCAATTTGGCTCCAACTTGCTTTTTGTGCCAGAATTTTGGCTTCAAACGGCGTTAATGTTCTGTTGTAAACAGTAATATCGTCAACTTTTCCGTCCTTAAAACCACGCCCCCGCTCCCAGGCGCCAATTTGCAACCCAGGTTGTGTTCCGCCAGTAAACAGGATATCTTTAGTCAACTGATCCATGGTGGTCTCCATTTTCATCTCGGCACCATCCTCATATAATTTAAATCCGGCAGCTTTCGATGAGCCATCGTAAGTTATGGTGAGCTGTATCCATTTCTCACGCGGAACATCATCAACGCTCACTTTTGTAATAGCATTTGACGGGCCCGTGTGGGCCATATTCAATTCAAGCTTATTATTTTTCAAATACAAATGGTATCCCTTGAAATTGTACAGGCGCTCGGCGGTGCCTTTATGAAGGATAATCCCCTCAGTAAGCTGTTTGGGGATATTCACCCAAATGCCGATGCTAAATGGTTCCGACTTCCTGAAAACACCCACTGGCTTTAAGTCAAGCCACGAATCGCCGCTCAAAAGCAACGCTTTGCCATCACCCCTATTTACAAACGATGGCGCCTCGCCCGCCTGACCGCCTTCGCGCTTCATAACACCAACATTCTTGTTATTGGTTGTGTTAACTAAATTATTATTAAAAGTATAATATGCCTGTAAGCAATCGCCAGGTATTTCGCCTGTAGTAAGTTTTTTGTAGCTCCCGCTATTTAGCCATTTTTCAAAAGTGGCGCCTACTTTATATCCTGTTTCAACTATAGCTTTCTGCTCATTCGAAATATTGTGATTTATGAACTGCAATATCTTCTCCTTCTCTTTGGTTGGCAGCATCAAAGTAGGTGTGGGTAGTGCATCGTCAAACGAAATTTGCCCGGCCTCTTTTACATTATTAAAAAAGCTGAATAACTGGTAATAATTTTTTTGAGTAATCGGGTCGAATTTATGATCATGGCATTTGGCACAACCTACAGACAAGCCCAGCACTGCATTACCAAAGGTATTAGTGCGGTCCATTACATATTCCGTCTGAAATTCCTCTTCAACAATACCGCCCTCCATATTTTGCGGGTGATTACGGTTAAAGGCAGTAGCAATAATCATATCGCGGGTCGGGTGGGGCATCAGGTCGCCGGCGAGTTGCCACTGCAGGAATTTATCATAAGGAAAATTGCTGTTAAAAGCTTTTATTACCCAATCGCGATAGGGTGACATATCCCTTAGCCTGTCAACGGTGTAACCGTGCGAATCAGCATAACGCGCAACATCCAGCCAATCTACAGCCATTCTTTCGCCATAGTACGGGGAATTCAACAAACGGTCAACCTGCTTTTCATAGGCATTTGCTGATTTGTCGTTTAAGAAACCATCTATTTCACTCAGCGTAGGCGGAAGACCGGTCAGATCCAGCGAAAGCCTCCTCAACAGCAATTCCTTATTTGCCTGCCCCGAAGGATGAAGGTTTTTTTGCTGAAGCTTAGCCAAAACAAAATTATCTATCGGGTTATTAATTGTCCAGCCTTTTTCATCAATGTCAGGAACATTAGGTTTTACCGGTTTTACAAAGGCCCAGTGCGGCTTATAAACAGCGCCATCCTTTATCCATTTTATCAAAATTGCTTTTTCAGTGGCCGTTAACGTATGGTGCGATTCAGGGGAAGGCATCCTGTACTTAGGGTCGTCAGAAAGAATACGGTGAGACAATTCGCTCCCCGCCAAATCTCCGGGGTTAATGGCTACCTTTCCTTTATCTTCCGGTAGTTCCGCATAAGCAAACTTTGCAATATCCAGCCGTAAACCGGCTTTTTGTTTTGCTTTATCAGGGCCATGGCATGCAAAACATTTGTCGGAAAGTATTGGCTTAACATCCGTATTATAATCCAATGATCCGGGCAGGGCATCATATGCCTGTTTTACATCGGGTGGCAGGTCAACAGATGGTGAATGAAAATAAATAAAAACCACTACTGCCAAGCCGGCACATAGCAATATTAAAATGAGTCTTCTCATTAAAAGAATTCCTTTAAGATTATGATTTTACTTTCCCCGATTCCTGGTTGGTTTATAAGTAGCCAATATACATCATATTCATATTTAATAAATAAGACTATCTATTTTATTGGGCTGACGGAGGCGGAACCCTGGTGCCCCATGCCTTATTCGGTTTGCCACCCATGATAAATATCATTTTACCACCTTTCATCAGAAATTATTTTAACAGGTACCGAACCTTGCTGCCCTGGTGAAGCGGTCAGGCATATGAGCCAAAGCACTTAAAACACATGGAAAGAAATGTCAAGGATGCCTTTTACTGAATACTTTTCCAGGTAATAATTCCAAACAGCTATTTACATGATATACCGCGTACTAATTGCTTCGGCAACAATATTTGTTTGAATGATTATGCGATAAATTGACAAATGTTGTTTTTTTATGGCAAAAAATGTGTTACTCTACTTTCCTTCAAGCCTAATTTTACTCCTGTATAACAGTTACAATTCGTTAACTGTAAGTTACTATTATTATAAACCAGTAGAGCCGACCGGCCAGATCCTTTAAAACTTCGATTTAAGTTAAACCTTGATCGACCTGCACACAATGTTTAGTTGTATACAGGAAAGCATAGTCCGGTTCAGTTCTGCAATCGATTGCATACCTTTTAAACACATATTTATGAGAGAATAAATAAAAAATTTTTGTTTTGCCGGCCACAGTTTGTGGCCCGTATTAACTACATCGATGCGTACTACTAAGGCGTTGCAATAACTAATAGAATTGACGCCTGATGAAATACCGCCGGTGCAACAGCCAATTTAACTTTTACCAATTTTTCAATCAACAAACCAGAATATGAAAAAAAAATATTTACTAAGCACTTTCATTAGAATGACGGCTATACTAGTAATTATATGTATTAATAGTATAAACTACACGTTCGCGGCTAATGACCCGGCTCATTTGCGGCATTTAAATCCTGATGCAGCAAAATCAGACTTAAGCAAGGTTATAACGGGCAAGGTAACCGACGAGGATGGTTTGCCGCTCCCCGGTGTAACTGTTAGAATAAAAGGCACATCTACTGCGGTCGGAACCGACGTTTCCGGCGCGTTTAGAATTGAGGTACCTAACGAACAGGCAGTGCTTGTTTTTAGCTTTGTGGGATATGCTTCAAAGGATGAAGCTGTGTCGGGTAAATCAGTAATTAACGTAGCATTAAAGAGTGATTCTAAATCATTAAATGAGGTAGTTGTTGTAGGTTACGGAACACAAAAGCGTGCCAACGTAACCGGCGCCGTTTCCTCAGTAAGCGGCAAAACGTTAACAGAACTGCCCGTCTCCGGTGTCGATCAGGCATTACAAGGCAGGGTAGCTGGTTTAACTGTTACCAACAATGGCTCTCCCGGTACCGCGCCTGTAGTTCAAGTCCGCGGCGTAAGTTCGATAGGTTATGGGGGTGATCCGCTGTACATTATTGATGGTGTCGCTGGATCTATCGGCGGCTTGGATGCACAGGACATACAATCCGTTGATGTACTTAAAGATGCAAGCTCGGCAGCGATCTATGGCTCCCGGGGAACCAACGGCGTTATCCTGATTACCACCAAAAAGGGATCAAGAAATAATAAGGCCCAGGTAAGCATCAGTTCTTACGGAGGTTTTCAGCAAGTCACCAAAAGGTATGATCTCCTTAATACCAATCAGTATCTTCAGTATGAGCGGGCATTAGACGGAGCCGCAGGAATTGGACTGCCTCCACGTTTACAATCGGCGAATTTTAACCTGCCTATCTACGCCGGCTCCACGCAAACTTTTGCACAAACTAATACCGACTGGCAGAGTGCATATTTTCAAAAAGGGGCTATCCAGCAGCATGATGTCACAATAAGTGGCGGAAATGATGTTTCCCGTTTCTTTACATCTGGCGGTTATTTTGACCAGGACGGTATCACAGTTGGAACGTTTTATACCCGGAAAAACTTCCGTATGAATTCCGATCACAATGTGAACAAGTTTGTTACCATCGGCGAAACTTTTAATGTTTCTTCTACCCGCCAGCGCTTTGGTATTCCGCCGGGCAACAGGACGCCTCTTACCAATGTGATAAGGATGCAACCATATATACCTGTTTACAATCCAAATAATCCGGGTGGCTATTTCGGTCCTCAAAACAGTTTCGATGGTGCCGACCCGGTTAACCCTGTTGAACAGGCCTTGATTAACGACAACCGTAATTACGGCTTCGGAATACATGGTAACCTGTTTTTAACAGTAAAGTTTACTCCATGGCTTAAGTTTAATTCTACTTATGGCATCGATTATGGAACAAACAGGCAGGAACAGTATACGCCTATATACAATGACGGCGGTACGTCAAGCAGCCCGCTTGCTTCAATAACTGAAAATGTTGGCAGCGGTACAACTACGCTATATACCGAACAATTGACCTTCGACAGAACATTCGCCAAAAAACACCACGTTTCGGCTGTGGCAGTTTACGAAGCTCAAACAAACCGGGGCGATAGCCACAACTCTTTCGGTAACCAAAACAATAACACGATAAAAACCCTGCAGAACGCCACGAACATAACTACTAATTACACTTATGGCACAAATGTATTGACATCATATGTTGGGCGTGTGAGTTATGATTATGCGGGGAAATATTTACTTTCAGGTTCAGTACGCCAGGATGGTTTGTCGGTTTGGGCCCCGGGGCACAAATATGAATGGTTCCCTGCAGCTTCAGTGGGCTGGAAGGTTGACCAGGAAGATTTCATGAAGGGTATTACGTCGATCAGCGAATTGAAGCTGCGTGCCGGTTATGGCCGCACTGGTATAAACGGAACTGTATTGGGTAATTATCCATATGTATCGAACGTTTCAGCGGGCGGCACAACCTATCCGTTTAATAACCTGGCAACGGGTGCTAACCAGGGTAACGGATCCTATTACGGCGGACTAAGTAACCCTCAGCTCCATTGGGAAATAACCAACTCAACAAACATTGGTGTTGACCTTGGCTTATTTCAAAACGCGTTTACTTTATCGGCCGAGGTTTATGACAGAAAAACCGATAACCTTATCTTAGGTGTGCCAGTCCCACCGAGCTATGGTGTTGGCGGGCCCTTAGCAAATGTTGGTTCAATGGATAATAAGGGTATTGAACTTACTGCAGGGTATCATAAAACAGCCGGCGACTTTAAATATGATATAACCGGCGTGTTTAGTTTAGACCGGAATAAAGTTACCTCATTAACCGGAAGTGCGAATGGTTCTATATCGGCTGGCCAGGATGCTGACTTTGGTAACGGCGTGATTACTAATACGGTACCCGGCCAATCCATCCAGTATTTTTATGGCTATGTGGTAGAAGGTATATTTCAAAGTGCATCTGATGTGAGCGGCCACGCTACGCAAACTAATGCAGCGCCGGGCGACATCAAATTTAAAGATGTAAACCAAGATGGCGTTATTGATGCAAGGGACAGGGTTAACCTGGGCAGTTATCTTCCCAAATTTTCATATTCGTTAAATTATTCTGCCAGTTACAAAAATTTCGACATGACTGCGTTTTTCCAGGGAGTGTATGGCAATAAAATATTTAACGCCGAAAAAGTGATCCTTGAAGGGATGGCCAGGTTGTTTAATTCAGATGTTCATGTTTTAAATGCCTGGACTCCGTCAAATACTAATACTAATATTCCGAGGGCAATCTCTGGCGACCCCAACAGTAATTTAAGGGTTTCGTCACGATGGGTTGAAAGCGGTTCATATCTCCGTTTAAAAAACCTGCAGATAGGATACAGCTTACCAACGGGCTGGCTTAAGAATGCTACCGATAATAACGTAAGCAAAGTTAGGATCTACCTGTCGGGTGCAAACATATTCACTGTTACCAAATATACCGGGCTGGATCCCGAGGTCGGCTCTAAAAATGGAACGCTTACAAATGGTATAGACTATGGGCAATACCCTCAGCCAAGGACGCTGCTGGTAGGTTTACAAGCAACATTTTAATAATCAAAACAATTGTATATTATGAAACATGGAAAAATTTATTTTTCAGCAGCCGCTATCCTGCTAATGATAACGGTGATCGTATTCTCCTGTAAAAAAGCAGCGTTGGATACATCTGATCCCAACAACCTGACTACCGGAAACTATTACAAAACGGCGGTACAGTTAAAATCGGCAGTTAACGCCGCCTACGCAGCTATGCACCAAAACAACTTGGTGTCTCGTGAGTGGTATTACTTACATGACACCCGCAGCGATGAGGTTACCCCTGGCGGCGGACAATTGGAAGTTCCGCGCAGGCAGTTGTATGAAAACACCGACGACCCTACAAATTCGGTTATGAACTCGGTATGGAACGGCTGGTACACGGTAATATTCCGCGCCAACGTGGTAACCGACAATGCGCCAAACGTTACAGACAATGTGGCAGACAAAAATGAAACAGTTGGAGAAGCAAAATTTTTACGAGGCTGGGCTTATTTTGACCTGGTTAGCATGTGGGGTGGTGTGCCTTTGTTAACAACGGTACCAAAAAGTCCCGCCGCATTTCAACCGCGGGCATCTGTTGACGCAGTTTATGCGCAAATTATTCAGGATCTGACAGATGCCGCAGCAGCACTACCCGCGAAATCAGCGACTGACAAAGGAAGGGCCACCGCCGCCGCCGCCAATGCTATGTTAGGCCGGGTGTTAATGCAAAAAGGCGATTATGCAGGTGCTAAAGCAGCCTTTTTAAAAATACCTACTACAGGGCCTGATGGATACGCTTTAACAAATCGCTATTTGGATAATTTTGAGTTAGCAACAGAATTTAACCCGGAATCAATTTTTGAAGTTGTATTTGTGGACAAAGGCGACAATAGTTACAACTGGGGCGGCGAAAGCGCGACTGAATCTCAGAGTACGGTGAGAAACCAGGAATATTGCCCGGTTGCCTGGAGGAACCTTATTCCTTCGGACAAATACTTAAATGAATTTGAAAGTACAGCTACAGGCGCAGTGAAAACAGACCCGCGCTTTTCATATAGCGTTTACCAAACCGGAGATAAATATAATAACGGGCTAAGTACTTTGACCGATGCGGATCAAAATGGAAATTCTTCTATTCTTAACGGCGTTACTAAAAAAATAAGCTGGCGTAAATTTATGCTTATTTACCAGGAAAGTGCAGGCACTGCCGGGTTCCACCCTGGCGGTAACAACCAGCGAATTATACGCTATTCGGAGGTTTTAATTAACCTTGCCGAATGTGCCAATGAGCTGGGCGACATTTCCGGAGCTGTAGCTTATCTGAACATGGTACGCGCAAGACCCGATGTTGCTATGCCGCCATATCCGACGGCACAATTTCCTGTTGTTACAAAAGAGGATGTAGTTAAAGCCATAATGCACGAAAAAATGGTTGAATTAGGCGATGAACAGGTGCGTAATATTGACATTTTAAGATGGCGTAAAAAGGGATATTTCTCTACTGAGCCAATTGCTAAATTCCACCCTGGCAGAGATGAGCTACTGCCTATACCACAGTCTGAACTTGACAATAATCCGCTCGTTGCCGGGCATCAAAATCCAGGCTATTAATAATATAATTAATTTAAAACACTCTTTTAAAAACAGGCGGCTGAATCAGCCGCCTGTTTTTTCATATATTTAAGCTATTTATGAATAAGCTCACCCTTGTTATTGCTGTAACTATATTGCTCATTTCCTGCAAAAAGCGCACACTGTTTGAGCAAATATCTTCCTCTGCTTCCGGTATTACGTTTAACAACCAAATTACAGAAAACGATTCCATCAACCCGATCGATAATGCGACTGTATATAACGGCGGGGGTGTTGGTATAGGAGACTTTAATAACGATGGCTTGCCGGATGTTTATTTTACCGGCAACATGGTAGCGAATAAATTATATATCAACCGAGGTAACTTTAAATTCGAGGATGTTACTCTCGAGGCAGGTGTAGATGGCAAAGGACGTTGGGGAAAAGGTGTTTCTGTTATCGACATTAATAATGATGGCTTGCCTGATATATACGTTTGCAATTCGTTTGCAAACGATCCCAAAAAACGGCAAAACTTATTGTATATAAACCAGGGAGCTAATAAAGCCGGTGTCCCCGTATTTAGAGAAGAAGCGAAGGAATATGGGCTTGATATTCAACTATTCTCCACAATGGCGAGCTTTTTTGATTATGATAACGATGGCGACCTTGATATGTATTTGACGGTAAATGAGCCAAACCCAGCTGAATACCCGAACCAATTCCGCCCCATTAATGTTACCGGTAACGCCAGAAGTATGGGGCGATTGTACCGGAACGACTGGGACGGGAAACTCAAGCATCCCGTGTTTAAAGATGTGTCGTTAGCTTCCGGGATCAAGATAGAAGGATATGGACACGCCGCAACAATAGCCGATATTAATTTGGATGGATGGAAGGATATTTATGTTACCAACGACTTTCTGTCGAATAATATTTTGTATATCAATAATCACGACGGAACTTTTACCGACAAGTCGAAAGAGTATTTCAAACATACATCGTTCAATGCTATGGGTCAGGATATCGAGGACATAAATAACGACGGCCTGGCCGATATATTTGAACTCGATATGAGTCCCCCGGATAATTTCCGAAAAAAAATGATGTCGGGGCCAAGTAGTTATAACACTTTCCAGAACTTTGACCATTACGGTTACCAATATCAATATGTACGCAATACACTTCAACTAAACCAGGGGCCTTCTATTGGAGAAAACAACAAGATCGGTGAACCTGTATTTAGCGAAATTGGCTTTTTAAGCGGTGTGGCCCAAACAGACTGGAGCTGGACCCCAATGGTAACCGATTTTGACAATGATGGTTACCGCGATATTATAGTTACGAACGGCTATCCCCGCGACGTTACAGATCATGATTTTATTACGTACAGATCCAATGCATTTTTGATAACGCCAAAAAAGGAAATTCTAAACCAGATACCTTCAGTCAAAATTCATAACTACGCTTTTCATAACCAGAACGGCGTACAATTTAATGATGTAAGTTTAGATTGGGGACTGGGCATACCCTCTTTTTCTAACGGCGCGGTGTACGCCGACTTAAACAATGATGGGGCGATGGACCTTGTAATTAATAACATCAATGATGAAGCACTGATTTACAAAAATACCGCTGCCGGCGATAAAGAAAGTGTACTGCATTATCTCAATGTAGTGTTTAAGGGGTCCAATCAAAACCGGGAGGGGATAGGAACTTTCGTCGATATATATTACCAGCACGGTTTACACCAGGTATATGAAAATAATCCTTTCCGGGGGTATCTCTCCAGTATTCAGCCTACGGCACATTTCGGGTTGGGTAAATGCAAAACTATTGACTCGGTGGTTGTCAGATGGCCGAACAAGTACAAGCAAACGTTTTTAAATGTAAAGGCAGATCAAACTTTGTCAGCAAATATCAACGATGCTCATCAAACCTATACCTGGTCAAATCCGGCGTCAATAAAAACGCCTTTATTTACAAATGTCACAGGGAAAAGTGCGATTAAATACATCCATCGCGACACTGATTATCAAGACTTTAATATTCAAAAACTTTTGCCACATAAACTTTCAGAATATAATCCTGCACTATCTGTTGGCGATATTAACGGCGATGGATTAGATGACATAGTTATAGGCGGAAATTTAACTGAACCGGCACAAGTTTTTTTCCAACGAAAAGACGGCACATTTATGCAAAGAAATCTTTTAGAAGAAAAGAAATATGATCCCCCATATCTTGATGAGGGGATTCTAATTTTCGATTCGAACGGCGATAAATTTCCCGATGTATTGATTACCAGCGGTGGGTATAAATCTCGGGCAAATGACCCGTCATACCAGGACCGGTTGTATATTAATGATGGTAACGGCCATTTCACGCTAGCAAAGGATGCGTTGCCGGAATGTTTTAAAAGTAAACTATGTGTAAGGGCATTTGATTATAATAATGACGGCAAATTAGATCTTTTTATCTCGGGGCGGGTTGAGCCATGGCGATATCCGGAACCGGTAAATAGCTATATTTTAAGAAATGACACAAAAGACGGGAAGATAAAATTCACAGATGTAACCAATGAAGTTGCTCCCGACCTGAAAAAGATTGGATTGGTATGTGATGCCATTTTCAGTGATTTCGACAATGATGGTAAAACAGATTTGATATTAGCGGGAGAATGGATGCCCGTAACCTTTTTAAAAAATACAGGCGGGAGGTTTGTAAACGTTACAGCAAAAAGCGGCGCAAGCAATAAAACCGGATGGTGGAACTCAATAGTTGCGGGTGATTTCAGGCATACAGGCAGAACGGATTATATAGTTGGAAATGCAGGCTTAAATTCCCTGTACCAGGCCAGTGACGAATTTCCGGTGTATATCACAGCAAGTGATTTCGACAAAAGAAACAGGTTCGACGCATTTCCATCGTTGTTTCTTCCGGGAAAAGACGGCATAAAGCGGGAATATCCTGCAAATGTAAGAGAAGACGCTTTTAAGCAAATGATAAGTTTGCGTGTAAAATTCACTAACTATCATTCGTATGCGGAGGCCACTATGCAGGATTTACTCAGTGCGGAACAAATGAAAAGTGCGCTGCGGCTTAAAGCCACCGAATTAAGGTCGTGCTATTTCAGGAACGATGGCGAGGGTAAATTCACGATAGTACCCTTGCCTGTCGAGGCGCAGGTTTCAGTATTAAATGGGATGGTGGCCGACGATTTTGATGGAGACGGCAATCTCGATCTGTTGATCAATGGCAATGATTTTGGTACCGATGTTACACTTGGAAGATATGATGCCTTAAATGGCTTGTTGCTAAAAGGTAACGGCAAGGGTGGTTTTACTCCGTTATCAATTGCAGGTAGCGGGATATATTTACCCGGGAATGGAAAGGCACTGGTAAAGTTGAAAGGAGCAGCTAACAACTATCTGCTGGCAGCAAGCGAACACGCGGGGCCTCTCCGGGTTTTTCAATTAAATGCCAAAGCTTCAATCTTAAAAATAAGCGATACAGAACAAAGCGCAATCATCACTTATAAAGATGGCAGTAGTACCAAACAGGAATTTTACTACGGAAGTTCGTTTCTTTCCCAATCGTCAAGGTTTATCCTGGTAAATGATAAGATAGCGCAGGTATCAATAAAAGATAGTTCAGGAAAAACGAGGGTGGTTAAGTTTTAGCTTACTTCTATATCCCTTTACTTTTTAGGGTCATGCCAGCCATTGGCATTGGCATCGGCTGCGTATTGGTTTTAAATCTTAGTGCCTTTAAATTAAGTGGGGTTATTGCCCCATTTTCTATTATTTCTAAAAACTGGCAAGGCTTAATTTTATGAAGATGCTGCACAGTGCCGCTACCTGCCCACCGGATCTCGATATCATCGATCGTAGTGGCCTGCCCTATCCCTATCTCTTGCCTAAGGGGCGACGAACCGAAACTCCCGCCGGAATTTACATCTTTAAACACAGTGCGTTGTAAGCCATTGTCTGTAAAGGTAACCTTGATCCGTGAGCCGATTGCGGACTTATTCGACTTTGTGCCCACCAGCTTCAAACCTATCCAATTATTGTTGTTTTGGCCCGGATTAAGATATAATGAACTTGGGTAAGCATCACCTATGTACGCCCCGCCCATTTCGATGAAAATATCCTGCAGGCCATTGTTTCTGAAATCGGCAAATGAAACACCATGGCCTTTCTGCAAATTGCCAGTACGAGACGAACGGGTTACATCGACAAATTGCTTACCGCTTATATTTCTGAACAATTTATTTGGTATGAGCGACCCAAAATCAGGGTTGCCGGTACCAAAATACATATCCGGATAGCCATCATTGTCAATATCACCAAAATTGCCCCCCATGCTGAAAACAACCTTATCCAGCCCTGTGCTGTGCGTTAGATTTGTAAATGTACCATCGTGGTTATTTTTAAAAAGGAAAATATTACCGTTATCGGGTACAGGCGTATTCAATGCTTCTAATGCTGCGTAATAACCCAGGGTAGTACTAAAATTATAACTGCCCATCAAAATGTCGGGCCATCCATCATTATCATAGTCAAAAAACCAGGTGGTAAACGTGTTTTGCTTTATGTTGATACCCGCCTTATCTGTAACATCTTCAAAACCCACATCTTTCCCGCTTTTGCATTTGTTTTTTAGCAAATACTTCCTTCCGCTCATGGTCGAAATGAAAATGTCAGGCCAACCGTCATTGTTATAATCGGCTGCCGTTACGCCTTTCACAAAATCGTTAATTTTACAATGCGCTTTTTGTGCCATTTCGGTAAAAGTACCGTCGTGGTTATTCAGATAAAACGCCGATGGATGATTGCTTTTAGGGTCAGTTCCACCATGGCTTTCCTTGCCTATAAAAACATCAAGCCAGCCATCGTTATTAAAATCGGCCCACACGGCTGTTTGTGTCGGGTCCATGAATTTTAAACCGGCTGCAAAGGTCACGTCGGTAAATGTTCCGTTACCATTGTTTTTGAGTAAAGAGCAGGGTTGATTACCGAACCCGTCCCGAAGCCAGCCTCCACGCATTATAAAGATGTCCGGACGGCCATCGTTGTTATAATCGGTTTGTTGAATATTCAGGCCGCCAACCTCATTTTGTAAACCGCTTTGAGCAGTGCGATCACTAAAAGTACCGTCTCTATTATTATGAAAATAGTGCATGTGGTCCTGTAAGTCCATTCCCGATGTGATAATGTCCAGGTATCCGTCGCCGTCGAAATCATCCACTATGGAGCCGCCAGCCCTGCTATTCAGATTTATACCTACGTTTGCAGCCACATCAGCAAACGGCTTTACTTTGTGCGGCCCATCGTCGGCATCTAAATTTGGTATGAGGTATTGGGAAGGAACTTGCGCCGGATAGCCGCCCAGCGTCATATAAGCTATGTTTAACAGCCATCGCGACTGGGCATCCTGCGAGTCTGCCCTCAAA
Organism: Mucilaginibacter sp.; assembly: GCF_025359345.1. Taxonomy (GTDB): domain Bacteria; phylum Bacteroidota; class Bacteroidia; order Sphingobacteriales; family Sphingobacteriaceae; genus Mucilaginibacter. The sequence goes on along the minus strand of NZ_JANYGQ010000038.1, from coordinate 210,113 downwards.
TTCTTTTCCAGTGTTTCTATTGCCCGTTGTGACCCTGTTTGAATTTGATGCACGCCTGCCCCCGAAATAGGGAATATGCACGATGAACCGTTATGGTTAAGCATGCAATTAGCACGCTCTCCTAAGCGCATATAAGCTACAGCCTGGTCGGGCAACATATTTACCGGGTTCATGTACCGTGGCAGCTTTGAAATTTTATTATAGATATCAACAGCCCGTTGTTCATGGCCTTCCTGCAATTCAAACAATGCTTTTTTTGCCAGCAATTGAACGTCGTAGTTTGGCGAATCTGCTTTTAACACCGAATCGCTGGCGGCCAGGCTGGCGTCTGAACTAAATACATTTTTCGGGCTATAATTTCTTTTTTTAAGCTGCTGCAACAGGTCAGCCATATTGGCCGGGGAATTAGGTTTGCATGAGATTATCAAACCGCAAATACTTGTGACAAAAAATATGTTAAATATTCTATATCTTAATAACATGATAAAGGTGTAAAATTGGAAACGGATGCTTAACTGTGTAAAGTTAAATGCGGACCGAATACTAAAACACAACATTTGTCTATATTAATATAACGTCTGAATAAAGCAACTGAACATATGAGTTATATATGTACACAAACGTGCGCAGGCAGCTTATCGATCCGGCTTATCTTCGCCTGCAGGCAAAGCTCAAAGCCCGAAACATATAAATCAATTCTAAATCAACTAAAATAATGAAGAAGATTATTTCTAAGATGACGATTTTGACCGTCGCGTCGACACTCGTGTTCAATTCGTTGAGTGCACAGAAAAACACCGGCAAGATTAAATTCCTCAATCGGCCCCTAATTAAAACCATTTACACAGCCGATCCATCCGCCCACGTGTTCAATGGAAAAATTTACATTTATCCTTCTCATGATATTGACGCAGGTGTACCCGAAAACGATAATGGCGATCACTTTGCAATGCGCGATTATCATATATTATCGCTTGATCATATCGGCGGAAAAGTTACCGACAACGGCGTCGCGCTCGACATTAACAACATTCCATGGGCTGGCAAACAGTTGTGGGCACCTGACGCCGCGTTTAAAAATGGCAAATACTTCTTGTATTTCCCCGCAAAAAATAAAGAGGGCGTTTTTCAAATAGGATGCGCAACATCCGATAAGCCCGCAGGGCCGTTTAAAGCCAATCCACATCCCATTGCCGGAAGCTACAGCATCGATCCTGCTGTGTTTGTCGATGATGACGGAAGCGCATATATGTATTTTGGAGGTATTTGGGGTGGTCAGCTTCAACGTTGGCAGACAGGAAAATATGAGGCCAACGGTTCAAAAACTGATCTTCACAATGATAAGGCACCGGCAATTAGTTGCAGGGTAGCCAAATTGGATAAGAGTATGATGGAAATTGACGGAAAAGTACACAATGCCCTTATAGTTGACAGCGCCGGGCACGAGTTATTAGGTGGCGACCACGACCGTCGTTTTTTTGAAGGCTCATGGATGCATAAATATAAGGGGAAGTATTATTTAACCTACTCTACCGGCGACACGCATTTTCTTGCTTATGCGGTCGGCTCGAGTCCTATGGGGCCTTTTGTTTACGCCGGCCATTTTATGCAACCCGTGCAGGGATGGACAACGCATCACTCTATTATTAAGTTTAATAATAAATGGTATATTTTTTACCACGACACCGAGCTTTCGGGCAAAACACATCTCAGGAATGTTAAGGTTACCGAATTACATCACCTGGATAATGGTAAGATAGAAATGATCAATACATATACAAGTTCAGACAAATAATAAGGTTAAAAACAAACGTGTAGCAGCCACTTAAAAATCCAGGCTGCTGCACGTTAAAATTTCCTATAAACTAGGGGGATAGCTCTTTAGCTATTTAGTTGTCCGCTTCGATAGAACTTAAGCTCCTTTTTCGAACGTAAATTGTAGCTTCTTTCGGACTTTACTGACTTTCGGACTATTCTATAACATAAGTTTTACCGGGCGCGGTTGGCATATCGTAAATCCATGTTTTAGCAAGGTTTGGGGTAACGCTTTCCATGCTTGTTTTTACAATTGGTATTTTTAAATCCATTACCTGGTAAAAACGGTTTTTGTTAACGCCATTTGCTGTTGTTAGCAATACGCTTTTTACCGGTTGATTAAAACGCAGCCGGCAGTTTCCGCCGAGTGAAGAATGTATAACCAGTTTTACAATTTTGTGGTCGGCCCAGGTCACATCAACTTTAAAGCCTCCCCGGGCCACTAGTCCTGAGACGCTGCCATCCTTCCAATCATCGGGCAAGGCCGGCAACAGGTAAATTGCGCCGTCGTGGCTTTGCAAAAGCATTTCTGCAATCCCCGAGGTGCAGCCAAAATTACCATCAATTTGGAAAGGCGGATGGGCATCAAATAAATTTGGATAAGTGCCGCCAGAACCCCCACCTACCGGTTTTATTTGATCCTTAATAAGTTTATACGCGTGATTGCCATCCAATAAACGCGCCCATAAATTGATCTTCCATGCCATCGACCATCCTGTTGATACATCACCACGGTAGACAAGCGAGTTTTTCACGGCCGCAAATAGTTGTGGCTGCGTGAAAGGTGATATTTGATTACCCGGAAACAAACCATACAAATGAGAAACATGCCGATGGTGATCGTCGGTACGGTCAAAATCTTCCAGCCACTCCTGTAACTGGCCATGTTTGCCAATTTGCATAGGAGGCAGTTGGCTGCGGAGGTTGGTCAAGCTATCAGCAAAAACCTTATCTACATTAAGTTCCGCGGCAGCCCTTATCACGTCTGTAAACAAGCCAAAAACCAATTGGTTATCCATGGTAGCTCCTGCAGTTACCGATACCTGGTTTTTGCCCTCGATATATTCGTGTTCAGGCGATATCGATGGCGAAACCACCAGCCAGCCATGACCGGGCTCTTTTTGCAGGGCATCAATATAATATTCTGCTGCGCCCTTCATAACCGGATAATATTCCTTCAGGAATGTCTTATCGCCCGAATACAAATAATGCTCCCAAAGATGCTGGCTTAGCCATGCGTTTGATGTTGGCCACAATCCCCAAAAAACGCCATCTACAATCCCGGTTATCCGCCAGATATCGGTGTTGTGGTGCAGCATCCATCCGCGTGTTCCGTACATTATTTTTGCAGTTGGAGTACCAGTGACAGACAAATCTTTTATCATGTGAAAAAGTGGCTTACTCAGTTCCGGTAATTGCGTTACCTCGCTTGGCCAATAATTCATTTCGGTGTTTATGTTAATGGTATACTTGCTGTCCCAGGGGCCTTTAACCTCACCATTCCAAATACCCTGCAAATTGGCCGGTTGCGACCCCGGTTGAGAAGAACAAATCAACAGGTAACGCCCGTATTGGAAATATAATTCGGCCAGCTGTGCATCATTATCATTTGAGAAATTTTCGATGCGGACATCTGTAGGTTTGTTTGCTGCGCTATTGATGCCGAGATTGAGTTTAACCCTATCGAAATAAGAGCGGTAAAACCTGATGTGTTTATTTAACAGTTCGCTAAAGTTATGTTGGTATGCCCTATGCAGAATATCTTCGGCCCGGTTCATTGAATTTGCCGAAACATCATGATAGTTTACAAAGTTGGTAGCCATCGAAAGATATATTACGGCCGTATCTGCATTTACAATACTTATACCCGAAGTATCTGCAATACATGTTCCCCGCGTGGTTTTAACCCTGGTGAGAACCGTATATTTGATCTGCCCTTTTTGACCCTCGTGGTCGCTGCCCTGGCCGGATAAAACCAGCGTTTCCATTCTATTTACACTAACCGAAGATTTTAGTGGACTTTGAAGTTTTACCTTGCAACTAATCATGCCTGGCTTATCGGCCGTTAGCCTGGCCATTAACATATTGTTGCCGAAAGCTGTAAAATATTCCCGTTTGTAGTTAACACCCTTTAAATTGTATTTTACAACAGCCGTAGCATTTGCAATATCCAAATCACGATAATAATTAGTAACACTATCTGCCCCGGTAAACTTGATATACAAATTCCCCGCAAGTTGGTATGGCATGCCGCTATTGCCTTTTGGTCCAAGTTTGCTGTTGGCCAATTCTTGCGCTTCAGCATATTTCTTTTCAGCAAGCAAAGCCCTAACCTTATCGATGTATGGTCTCGAGCCCGAATCGATGGTATTATTCGGCCCGCCTCCCCATATGGTCGATTCATTGAGTTGAATGTGTTCGTTTTGTACATCGCCAAATACCATACCGCCTATAAAGCCATTTCCAATTGGCAAAGCCTCGTTCCAATTTTTTGCCGGTTTATTATACCACAGTTTATAGCGCCCCCGATTGGTTATAGTTAGTCTTTTCCGTGCATGTTTTGGTTGCGCCTGCATCGATGAACATATCAATAAAACTGCGGCAAAAATGTTCAATTTTTTATAAAACGATCCTCTCATAAATGTCGGTTTGGTACGCCTAAAAATTCACAACGGCAATGTAGGCTTTTTTGCGCTGCCTGTTTTCGTCGAACAATAAAGGGTAGGCTTTTATAACTACACGGGGCGTATTTACGCCGGCAGCAGCCCCTCCCATAATCCCTCCGCCTCGCCCGTCAAGCCAGCTTGCTCTGTCAGATACATTCCAAAATGTAACGTTTGTTATAAATTTTTTATACTGCCTGATAATATCAAAGGCCATTTTGTATTGCGCAACTTGTTTGACTTCCACTTCGGGGGTGTAACCTTGGTCGGGCGTTGGAGTTGCTCCTGCAACTGCAGGCGTTGTGCCGGGGGCCGGGTTTGGTTTTGGCAAGCGTATAGTAATATCCATTTCGGTAAACTGTACCTTTAAGCCCAGGGAGGTTACCTCGTCAAGGGCTTTACGCAATTCATCGGGCGATGGGTCGTTCAATTTCCAATGGGCCTGCATGCCAACGCCATCAATGGGTGCGTGGTCTTCAATCAATTTCTTCAACAATTTATATATTTTCTCTCTTTTTACCGGATGTTCGCTGTTATAATCATTGTAGTATAACTTCGCATTTGGGTCGGCTTCGTGCGCATATTTAAAGGCCGAGTCTATAAAATCGGGGCCATTGCATATTTTGTACCAGTTGCTTTTGCGATATACCTGCGTAGTATCGTCGCTATCATCAACCGCCTCATTCACCACATCCCAGGCGTAAATTTTGCCTTTATATCTTCCTGCTACGGCAAAAATATGATCTTTTAGGCGTTGTAAAAGTAACTCTTTAGTTACCGGCTCACCATTCGACCCCTTAAACATCCATGCGGCTTCCTGGTTATGCCAGCATAAATTGTGCCCACGTATTTTGATATGATGGCTCACAGCAAAATCAACAATAGCATCGGCATTTTTCCAATTATAAACGTTTTCAGATGGGTGTATCGGCCCCATCTTCATATCATTCTCCGGGGTTACGCTGTTAAACTCTTTTACAATTAATGCCGAATCGGGACCATGCAAGGACGCCATGCTTACAGCGACCCCAACAGGAAAATAATCTTTATAGTAATCTTTTAAACCTTTATCGGGATTGCTGGCTGTAGCAGATGTTGTTACCGAATGTTTGGAAGCGCACTGAACAAAGGATAAAACCGAAATCGCGATTACGGGGAGCAACATGCCCCGACTTGCTTTTTTCGCAGTAGTTGAAAATGCCATATTTTGTTAATGGTTTATTTGCTTATTAATTTTCTTTAACCTTATAACCTAATAACGAAAGCATCGTCTCGCCATATCGCGTTCCCAACAACCGGCATCCCTCCGCTGTAAAATGCAGGTGATCGCGGGAGCAGGTACAGCCTGCCGAAGAAATAACATACGAGTTTGAAACAACCTGAGGCAGTGTGGCTATAATTTTGTTCATGCTTGCGCAAATTCCGCTTTGGTCGGCATTCACCACTTCACCCGCAAGTAACGGCACCTTTCGGGGCTTTAGCTTTAAATCCTTTATCAAATTATCGTAAACGCCTTTAACTTTTTTTGTCCATAGCGTATCGTTCGTGTTGGATTCACCCTGGTGTAACAATATCCCCTTAATCACGCCCGACTTTTGTGCTAATTTGGCAAGGGTTACCAATCTGTCGTAAGGATTACCTCCATATTCGGCAACTATGTTCTTCATCCATCCGGGAGCGGTTGCAAGGTACGATTGATAGCTATCCTTTTCAAAAATCTCGATTTTAGCCCCGGCTACGGAAACGTTAATGATGCCAATCCGTATTTTTTCCGGCAGGTTGGCTACCAGCGTCCGTCCAAAATAGTCGGCAGGTGTCAGGCCGGTGGTACAACGTGCCAATGGTGGTATAGCTGTGTACCAATTGTCTTTAAGCCTGCCTTTGTCGCCGCAGTCAACAGCTTGCAGTACCTGGAACCTGCTGTCAATACCAATCGAGTCCTGTGCCTGTATCCTTGCGTTGCCCTCCATGTTCGATTACCCGAAGCAAATAAATATATAAAACTTCTTATCCTGCGAAAAGCCGCTCAAGGCCAACAAAATAAGGCAAGCCGCAGCTATGATTTTAAGTTTCATTTTGCAGGGGGGCCTAATTCTTGAATATCAGGCTTGCAAACTGGTTTAGAGATCGCCTCCACGACTGCCATTCGTGGGCCGTACCTGGCGATTCGTAAAACACCTGTTTAATGCCCGCCTTTTCAAGCGCCTCATGAAATCCTTTTACCATGGTTTGCATTCTTTCCGGCTCGGTAGTGCCAACACTTAAATAAAGTACTTTAACTTTTTGGTTAAAGGCGTTTGCATCGGCAAACACGCCATTGTACATTTTGGTTATATCAGTACCAGGCTGCATAAAACCGGCGCCGCTGAAACCGCCTACGTAAGCAAATTTGTCGAGATTGGTCATTGTGGTTTGAAAAGTTTGAAACCCTCCCATGGATAGCCCTGCCATGGCACGGTGATCGCGGTCGGTCAGCGTCCTGAATTTGGCATCAATCATTGGAACAATTTCTTTCACCAGCACATCCGGAAAAACGTTACCAGCCATGCTTGGTCCACGTGTGTTGGTAGTTGGCGGTTGCGTTGGGTCTGTGGCGTACCCTCTGTCCATTACAACTATCATAGGGGTTGCCTGTTTAGCGGCTATCAGGTTATCCAATATAAAATTCATTTTACCTTGTGCAGGCCAGCCGGTTTCGTCTTCGCCCGAACCATGCTGCAGGTAAAGTACAGGGTATCGTTTGTCGGTTTGTGCATCATAACCGGGTGGCGTGTACACGTTCGCCCGCCTCCAGGCCTTGGTTATATTGGAGTAATAGTTTATTGAACGCACTTCGCCGTGTGGCACGTCTTTTACCGTATAATAATCGCCGTCCGGATCGGGAATGTCAATTCCGCTTGCCATTCTCCCCATACCGTAAAAAGTTTGGGTAGCCGGGTCAACAACAGCAACGCCGTCAATTATCAACGAATAGTAATGAAACCCCAGTGCCACCGGGTCGGTAGTTACCGTCCAATAACCCCCTGTATCTTTATTCATTGTATATTTTTTTAACAGGTCGATTTGAACAGTCTTTGCATCTGGCGCTTTTACACGAAAAAAGACTGTATTATCGGGGTATATCCCGGGATATTTTACGCCCGGAATATTCGTAGGCGCAGGCACACCCACTTCGTTATAAGCATATTGGGGAAAAGTTGATGCATCTACCGGTTTAAAAATCAATTGCGAAAACATATACAAGCCATTCTTCCAAACCTTAAAGTTATGAACGCCCGGCTCGATGTAGTATATATGAGGCACATTTTTTTCTACAAGGTAGTCGTGGGTACGTTTGCTGAATGATAGTAATCCATCGCTCGAGCCGCATGATATCCATAGCAATTTCAGCTTATTTTTTACCGCATCGGTATTAGGAATCAAATCCTCCGGTTTTTTGGTATTGGGTGCTGCAGAAAAAGCGCCTACCCACGAAAACACGTCGAGGTTTCCCAAACCGAAATTTAATGATTGCCCGCCCCCCATTGAAAGGCCTGCTACAGCTCTGTGATCTTTATCGGTATAAATATGGTATTTGCTATCAATAAATGGGATCAGGTCGCTTAATAAATCCTTTTCAAAATTGGCAAACCCCTGTACCTTTTCGGGGGCCATCGCATTTCCAATTGCCCGGTCGTCTTTTAATGCCCTGCCGTTTGGCAAAACTACTATCATGGGCACAATTTTATTTTGTGCATACAGGTTATCCAATATCACCTGGGGGCTGCCACCGTTGTACCATTCTTTTTCATCGCCACCAATACCATGCAAAAGATACAGCACCGGGTATTTTTTACTCTTGGAATATCCCGGAGGCGTATAAATAAGCGCGCGGCGTGCGTTGCCCACCGTCTTTGAATCATAAGTGATGGTATCAATTTTACCGTGAGGGATATCCGCACGGTACTCATCAAAACCTGCGCGTGCCTGGGTAACGATGCTTTGCGCATTAGCTGTTATGCTACAAAAGGTAAAGGTTAATAGTGCAAAAAGCAATTGCTTGGTTTTTAAGGACATGTTCATTGTGTAGTTATATAGATTGATGAAATTTTAATTGATTTGTGGTTGTATAAGTTGGTATTTGCCGCTCAGATGCATCAGGCTGAATATGTATAATAAACCATCGTAATATGGGTCAAAATAATTATCGGCATAAGGTTCCAGCTTCGCGTTCCAAAGCGGACGCACAAAGTCAAATTTAGTTTTGTCGATGACCATGAGCGAGGCGGCAGCAGACGTAGCTACCAAGCCCAGCGAATGCCGTAATTTTGTAACTCCTCCTGCCGGAAGGATAAATGCGGGTGTGGTACCGTCGGTGTTAAACTGATCATCGAAATCGTCTATCCCTTTTGAGCGTAAAAATTTTTGGAAGCGTTTTGCATACTCCTGCTGCCACTTTTTATCCTTTCCGAACCAAACATAATCCATCGCTATATTCATCGGAACCCGCCAGGAATCAAAACGAAAGGCCGGTTGCATCCTTCCCCACGCAAATGGCTTGCCGTTGAAATAGGTATTATCCGGGTTAAGGCCTGTTATTGTGTCACAAGCCCTGTGCAAAAACACTCTCGCTGTGTCGGCACAATCCCGATAAAATTGTTCGTGGCCATCTTTGGCATAAAGCGCCCATACCTCGTAAAATGCAGGCAAATGATAGGAAGGATCGGTCCATTCATACCCTTTGCCTTCGGGCACAAATGAAATTTGCTTTGCCGCCATGTTTATTAAAGGATGAATATTCCCTTTACCGTCTTTCTTCCACATGGCATCCAGTATCCGCCTGGCCTCGCCATAGTAGTTAATGCAGGTATTATTCCCCCACCTGTTTGAGGCAAAGAGCAAATCGGTAACAAAATATAATTCACCGTCGGACGCAGACCCCTCCGAGTTACGTTTCATTGTTGCAGGATTAATGCTCCAGGCAAAATATCCTTCCCGCGGCCCGTCCTGGTGCTGGAGGTATTTTTTCGACCATCGCCATATCCGATCAAAAACATCTTTTTTGTTAAGCTGCACGGCTATCATCATGCCATACGAAAGGCCTTCTGTCCTGGCATCGTGGTTTTTTACATCAGATACATATGCCATTGTATCGCCCACCTCGAAGTATACCTTATTTGGGCCTTCAAACACATCGTAATAAGCCTTTGCCACCTTGCTGTCTATGTCGGCCTTGCTATAACCCGCTTCATTGAAAAGATTAGGATAGGCGCCGGAAGCAACCGCGCCCCTACCCGGCATTTTTTTTGAAGCCTTGTGGCTTTGACAATTTGCAAAAACGGGTAGCGCTGTGGCCATTAAATACAAAAGCACTAATTTTTTAATATTCATATTTTATTAAATAGGGATTGTGATATAATTTTTTCTCTTAATAACGCGGGCTAGCCCCATTCGCCTGCTTTAAAATCTTTATCCTGTTCGCAATAAAAACCTTCGTAACTCTTACAACTGCTGTAGCACACGAGCAGGCAAATTTCTCCCCGGTTTATATTGCTTGTAACAATTGGTGATTTTATTCGACAGGCTAATTGTTGGTTAACGACATAACAAATCGTCAGCCAACAACTATTCGATTAATTTTCGTCAAAATTATTCCCTTAATAGAACTTGACATGCCACAAATGTTGAATAAATCAACACTTTGGTTGAAATATGCCCATTTCATTCGGGTGTCACTATTAAATGTGGAAGTGGTTTTAAGAAATGCTACGCTTTAAATCCTGCCAACATACAGCAAAACGTTAGGATCGGGGCAGCAATATTTTTTTTATGCAATCGATTGCATAATTGAATTTTAAGTTTAAATTTACCCTTGTGCAATTTCTGCCAATCCTTTAGGCGGAAGTGGAACCTTTATAAACCTCCTGTTTCGGGAAATTAAATGATCAGGATACTTAGTATCTTCCTTTTTATGAGAAGCTACTGTACAATTTAAAAAGTAATAGCATTTTCCATGTTAAATTTTGCATTACAAATTAAGCGTATTATAGGCAAAAGGATGTTTTTTATAGCATTAATGGCATTGGGCATTACCTTTCAATGCTGCGGTCAGACTATACGGTTCACAGTATTAACATCTCACGATGGATTGCTTTCGAACACAGTTAACGCTATTATAAAAGACCATTACGGATATTTATGGTTTGCAACAGCGGACGGCCTTGACAGATTCGACGGCATGGAACACAAGGCCTACCGTTTTGATCCTTCCGATAAATCGGGCTACCGCTCAAAGGAAGTGGCATGTATGTATGAAGATGGTGGCGGGCAGCTTTGGGTTGGTACTATGGGCGGCGGATTGTATTTTTTCGACCGTTCCCACGATCAGTTTCAACCTTTCGAAATACGCTCCAAATACAAAGAAGTCACAGACAGCTACATTAAGGCAATTTACAGCGATAATAATGGCCGGCTGTGGATTGGCACGCTGGGGGGCTTGTGCATATTTGACCCTAAAACCGCAAAAGGAATATTTTTTAAACCCGACGAACGTAAACCCGGGCAGCTTCGGCCGGGCATCATATTATCTATCTTCAGGGATAGTCAACAGCGAATGTGGATTGGTACAGAGAAAGGCCTATATCTTTATAATGAAGCAAAAAACAATTTTATTTCCTTCAGGCACGACAATAACAACCCCGCAAGCATCCCAAATGATGGGGTTAACGCGATAGCCGAATGCCAGCACAGGCTATGGATAGGCACAAATGACGGACTTAGCTGCCTGTCGCCCGACTTAAAAACGTTCCGGAATTTCAAGTATAACGCCGAAGATAACAGCACCCTGAGCGGCAATCTTATTTATAGTATAGCGCCAAGCGGTAACGACATTTGGGTAGGCGCCGAGGGTGGACTGAATATCGTAAATACGTTGTCGGGGAAAATAAAGCGTTACAATCATGACGACCGGGATAAATTTAGTGTCAGCAGCAAGTCAATCCGTTGCATTTATAATGACCCCAGTGGCATTTATTGGATCGGTACCTACCAGGGAGGTGTGGATAAGTACGACAAAAATCTCACCCTGTTTAATTCAAAGCAAAATAACGCCTACGACCCGGCAGGCCTCAATGCTCCATTTGTTTCCTCATTCGCAGAAAATAAAGATGGGGATATATTTGTTGGCACAGATGGCGGGGGGTTGAACCTTTTTCATTTAAAGAGTGGCCTGTTCAGCCATATTACTCTTAAGGCAAAGGAAAAGAATAATTCGGCCGGGCTTCCAATCCTGAGTATGATTCTTGACCGAAATCAACAACTCTGGATCGGCACTTTCCAGGACGGTGTATTTATTTATAACACCAAAACCGGCCAGTATCAACAGTTAACTGCCGGAAAAGATATTACGCATATAAATAATGACGAAATTTTTTGTTTTAAGGAAGACAGCAAGGGGAAGATTTGGATCGGAACCAATGGTGGCGGTGTAAACGTATTTGATCCCAGCACCAGGACTTTCCTGAAATACGTATCAAATCCTGTTTCTGCCGATGAAAGACAGTTACCTGTAAATGGTTTCGTCAGGGCTATTGAAGAAGATCATGAGGGAAATATCTGGATCGGTACATACGGTAGTGGAATAGCGGTCTTAAACCCAAAAAGCCAAAAATTTCAAGTATACAGCAATAAGAACACCGGGATGGCAGTTGACCGCGCATTTTCACTCATGGAAGATCACGACCGTAATATGTGGATAGGCACTGCAGGCGATGGTTTATTTTGTTTCAACTCCAGCAGTAAAAAATTAGCAAGTTACCTTGCGCCAGAAAAACTGCCAGATGGAGTAGTACACAAACTGCTGGAAGACCAAAGCGGTAACATTTGGTTAACCACAGGAAAGGGAATATGTAAATTTAATATTGCATTAAAAAAGTTTACGCATTACTCAGCTTACAATGGCCTGCAAAATGACGCATTTATTGACGGATCAGGGCTTCGGACAAGTAAGGGACTGCTTTTCTTTGGCGGGGCAGAAGGCTTTAATTATATCGACCCCACACAAGAAGTAAATCGTAACAGCAACGTTCCTCCGGTTTTTTTTACGGCCTTGAAGGTAAACAATACCGTTATATCGCCTGGCGATCATTCACCTCTTAAGCAGGACATTTCGGTAGCAAAACAAATCGACTTAGATTATAAGCAAAACTTTTCTATTAGTTATTCTGCAATCAATTTTACATTGCCCCAGCAAAATCGGTACGCCTACATATTGAAATCGTTCAATAAAACCTGGAATTATGTAGGTTCTGCTACAACAGCGTATTATACCAACTTAGACCCTGGTGAATATCTTTTTGAAGTGCGGGCCTGCAACAATGATGGTATATGGAACAGCGCCGGGGCACAAATCCGAATCGTAATTCATCCGCCTATATGGATGACGTGGTACGCATACCTGCTATATGCACTGGCGGCAGCGGGCGGGTTATTGCTTATCCGCCATAGAGGTATTAACAAATTGAAAGCTAAACTTGCTCTTGAACAAGAAAGAAGAGAAGCGGAGCGGGTTCATGAACTGGACCAGTTGAAAATAAAATTTCTCACCAACCTGAGTCATGAATTCCGCACCCCAATTTCGCTTATAATGGCTCCCGCAAATAAATTATTGGCGGAGCATAAAGATGATCAAACAACCGGCCAGTTGTCGGTGATACTGAGAAACGCCAGACGGCTATTGAATTTGGTAAATCAACTTTTAGATTTCCGGAAATTAGAAGAACAAGAATTGAAACTTAGCCTGGGCGAAGGCGAAATAATTTCGTTCATTAGCGGTGTTGTGGATTCGTTTCATGATTTATCTGAATCGCGGTGCATAGCGCTTGAATTTAATGCCACACATGAAAAACTATTCGTACGGTTTGATCACGATAAGGTGGAGCGCATCCTATTTAACCTTCTTTCAAACGCCTTTAAATTTACATTGCCCGGAGGAATTGTTTCCGTCGATGTAGTTCAGCATCCGACATCACAGGCCGATAAAACCGTGCTTGAATTCAAAATAAGTGATAACGGCATCGGTATAGATGCGGAAACAAAACAGTTGATTTTTAAGCGGTTTTACCAGGTAAGCGATACCAATATAAGCAATGCAAACCCGGGAAGCGGAATCGGCCTTTCAATCACAAAAGAGTTTGTTGAAATGCATGACGGCAGTATATCTGTTGAAAGTGAACCAGGTAAAGGTTCGGTTTTCAGCGTATTACTCCCTCTCGAGATTTTTGCCGATAGTGCTGAAAATATTTGGCTTCCAGCCAATCCAACTGATGATAAACAAACTGCGCTTTCAAAACCAGATAACGACCTGCCTGTCGGAGATATTCCGGTAATACTTATCGTGGAGGATAACGATGAATTCCGCTATTATATTAAGGACAATTTAAAAAAACAATATAAAATTGTTGAGGCATCAAACGGTGAAGAGGGTTGGGATAGGGCGCTTTCATGCCATCCCGATTTGATCATAAGCGATATAACCATGCCATACATGAATGGCATAGCACTAAGTAGAAAAATCAAAGCCGACAAACGTACAAACCACATTCCATTTATAATGCTTACAGCCCGCACAGGCGAGGATGAGCAGTTGAGGGGGCTTGAATCGGGCGCGAACGATTATCTGACAAAACCTTTTAACTTCGAAATATTAAATGTAAAAATCAAAAACCTTCTTCAACTTAACACTTCTCTTAAGAACACCTACACAAGGCAATTAAAAGTTGTCCATACGGGCATGGAAGTCGAGTCGACCAAAGAGAAGTTCTTAACCAAAGTGATAAATTATATCGACAACAATTTAAACAATCCTAAATTTTCTGTCGTGGATTTGAGCCAGCATTTGTCGATGAGCCGGGGAGCTCTTTACACAAAGATATTCGAGCTTACCGGCCTCCCTCCCGTTGAATTTATCAGATCGTATAAACTCGACAGGGCTGCGGTATTGCTGCTGAAAAGTGATCTTACAATTTCACAGATAGCTTATGAGGCTGGTTTCGCTACCCCGCATTACTTTTCCCGCTCGTTTAAAGATAAATTTAACATGCTGCCAACCGAATACAGAAAAATTGAAAAGAAGAGAGTACTGGCATAAAGCTGTAACACTTTTTGTTGACCTGGTGCCGGCAGGGGAAATTTATCGATGAAGACTGTTACAGCCAAAATTCAAGGTAAATAGCTGCTTGTAAATACCACCATTTATGATACTTAATTTGAACAGCTAATTTGGGACTATCCGATCTACTCAAAACTTATCCAATCAACTTCCAAATTGCCACTACTTTGCAATTGTAAAATAAGATTTTTGACACCCGAGGTCGTCGATAATATTTTGTATTTTGACACGCTCCAGCTATCTCCTTTTGGAATATTCATTTTTGCCATGATCTTGTTTGGCGCACCCTCGATACTTATTAATAAGGTTCCGCCTGTTGCTGAACGGGCGTTTATATTGAGGTACTTTAATTTGGGAGGATCGAATGATACACTCTTGTATTTTATCCACGAACCCGGTTTCTCAAATATTGTTTTCCAGCCCTTGAATTTGTTCAGGGTGTCCAGAAATGCAATTTCGACACCACTCGGGCTTTTGGCACTAAACCTGTCCATTTCAATTTTCTTTGTTGCGTTCGAGACACCAACGCCCCGTAAAGTCGGGGTAAATTTTCGGATAGATCCATCTTCATTAAAAAATAAACTGTCGACTCTTACCGACCGGTTTTTATCAAAGTTTGGCGATAAGTCATTATTATGATAAAACAAATACCATTGGTTTTTGAATTCGATGACCGATTGGTGATTCGTCCAGCATCCTGAGGCCGATTCGTCCATAAGCACACCGGCATACTTGAACGGGCCCAATGGATTGTTTGACATGGCGTATTCAAGCCGCTCTATTTTATCGGCCACATGCGGGTAGGTCATATAATAAATACCCTTGCGTTCAAACAAATACGGGCCTTCTTTTAAACCTTTATCAGGGAAGCCCTCAAGCTTTACCGGTTCGGAGGCAAGCTCGAGCATATTTGCTTTAAGTTTTGCTCCGTACAGGTTTCCCTGCGCCCAATAAATGTATGCCTGCCCATCTTTATCAATTTGCACATTAGGGTCAATACCGTGAATGCCGGCAATGGGCGATGGTTGGGAAACAAACGGACCCGAAGGATCGTTGGCTACTGCAACACCTACCGAAAACCCACGTGCACCGCCGGGCTTTGCAGGAGCAGGGAAATAGAAATAGTATTTTCCGGCGTGCTCAATGCAGTCGGGAGCCCACATGCTGTAAGCGGCCGAATCGGCCCAGGGCACTTTATTTTGGCTTACGATTACACCATGATCGGTCCAATCGGTAAGGTTTGTTGATGAAAACACGTGATAGTCCTGCATACAAAACCAACCGGCTTTGCCATGCCCGGGCGTAGCTAAAATGTCATGGGACGGATAGAGATATACCTTGCCATTGAAAACTCGCGCCGATGGGTCGGCAGTAAATTGATCCCTTATCAATGGGTTTTGTGCCATCAAATAATTTACGGAAAATATTAAGCCTGTTAATGTCAGGCATCTACTGAAATATTTCATTGGTTAGTGTTTTTTGTTTTATTTAAACAATAGCGGCGCAAAATGGTATAGATTGTTTCTCCAAACGGGCCAGGTATGTCCGCCCGGGTATTCGTAATAAGCATGACGTATGCCCAATTCGTTAAACTTGGCCAGCATAATCTGGCCGTTTTTATAGGCAATATCCTCTTTTCCACCTTCTGCTAACCAAAACAATTTTAAATCGCCATTGATCTTTGAGCTGTTTTGCTTCATATAATCATATTGGGCATCGGCTATGCTGTTTTGCATAGGTACAATCCACCCGGAACTGAATACCCCCAGGTATGAAAAGTAATTGGTGTTATAAACACCGGTGTATAGTGTATTAATGCCGCCCATTGATAAACCAGCCAACGCGCGATTGGCACTTGTGTTTTTTACCCTGCAGTTATTTTCAATGAACGGGATTATGCATTGCTTCATTTCTGCCTCAAAAGCCTTTAAGCCATCTTCACCAAATGCCCCGGCTCCCAAATTGGCATCGGGCATTACAACCAGCATAGGCTTAGCTTTTTTTTCGGCAATCAGGTTGTCCATAATCAGGTCTGTTTTTCCCTGGGTAGCCCAGCCGCGTTCGTCTTCGCCCCCGCCATGCAAAATGTATAACACAGGATATTTTTCGTTGATATTTGCGTCATACCCGGGAGGTGTATAGATAAATAACTGCCGCCAGGATTTGGTAACCGTTGAATAATATTTCTTTATCCGGATATCGCCATGCGGTACATCTTTTTCCGCATAGTATTCTCCGCCCGCAAATGGTATTTCAATGCCACTGGCCATCCTGCCCATGCCATAAAAACTTTCACTTGCAGGGTCGGCAGTTGCTATACCGTCTATTAAAAGCGAATAATAATGAAAGCCCTCCCCTATCGAGTCTGTAGTGATACTCCAAAAACTGTCATTGTCCTTTATTAAGTCATATTTTTTTCCAAAGTCTATTTGTACCTTTTGAGCCTCAGGCGCCTTAATCCGGAACATAACTCGATGATTAGACAATATAAGCGGGTATTTTGCCCCTCTTACATTGGTAACAGCCGGCACACTCCCTGAAGTATCAGGATTGGTTTTGTTGTTTTGCGATTTGGCTTCGAAGCCAAAAAAACACAAAAAGTACAAAAGCGATATTAAGTTTTTCATTGAATTGTATGTTAAACTGTTGGCAACGGCTTGCAACAATAGCCCTGCAAGGTAAAATGATTGCGAATTTTACAATAACACTGATCAATACAAATGCAACACTTGTGTCTATAATTAGAGAATATAACACAGTTAATTCCGGGATGATATGTTATTGCTTATCCGAAAAAAATCGAAGTCAGCATAGCCGCCTATAGTTTTTGTGGCATAATTAAAAAAACCAAACCGATAACCCATAAAGTGAGGCAGGGTATAAACCATTTGGAGCACAGAACCGATTGGTAACCAATTACGCCCATCGAGGCTATAATAAAAGTAGGCTTTATCTGTCCGGTCCTTAAAATCACATGAGGCTTTTAAATATGCCCGGCTTTGCGTTAAGGGAATACCAGGGGACTCGATAGAAGAATCACCTTGTGCATTTACCATAACCATAAACTTTTTCCCGCCCTCAGCCTTCACACCCACCCAGCCGAATTTTTTTTGTAGCAGCGCAAGTCCGGCCCGGTCGCCATCTTTAAGCCCGGAAACGTCAATAGCCGTTACAGCCGAACATTCGGGCCCGAAAGTGCGTTGAGTAAGTGTATTCCTTGCCGTCAGTATAGTGGTGTCAACCCTTCCTGTGGTAAGCCTAAGGTATCCCTTCCGTTGTTTTACCGACCACAATTTATTTAGCGGGTTATGGTTCCATTGCCAAACCAGCGGCAAATCGGGCTCACCTGGCTTACGGTCAAAATCATCTGATGAAATAATTCCCGGCATCATCGGTTTGTTTCCTGGTAATGGTATTGTATCGGGCGCTTGGTGATTTATTCCCAATATGGGCCAACCATTATCCCATTGTACCGGAACCAGGTAGGGTACGCGTCCCACGGCACCAAAATCGCGGAAAAGATAGGCAAACCATCGGCCATCGGGTGCGTCCACCAAGCCGCCCTGGGCTACGCCTTTATCCTGCAGGGCCAACCTGCCTTCGTAAGGGCCGGTGATATGATCAGCCCGATGAATCAGTACAGTTCGCATCCCTCCGCGAGGCCAGCAGATATTGAAAAGGTAATACTTCCCTTTTATTTTGAATAACTGCGAACCCTCAGCCGGCAAACCAACATTGGCCCCCCCTACCAGGCTGGCATTCTCAATCAATACTTGTGGCTTTATATCTGGTCTAATTCCGGAGAGGTCATCTTTCAATTGCGCTAACATTATCCTCCCGCTGCCATAAACCATATAAACCTTCCCATCGTCGTCAAAAAACAAGGAATGATCATGCAGGCTTGGTTTAAAGGATAAAGCCTTCCACGGGCCTTTTTCAATGTCACGCGTGCTGTAAATATAAGTTTTGCCCGTATTACCGGCAAAGGTTGATACATAGTAAATACCATTTTGATAACGAAGGCTGCTGGCCCACGAACCTTTCCCGTAGCTATTTTTATCATTATTTAAGTTCAGGTCATCTGTATCGTCTAAAATATCATAAGCGTAGCTCACAATTTTCCAATTAACCAAATCCTTCGATTTCATTATTGGCACACCAGGGCTCATGTGCATGGTTGTGCTGCTCATATAGTAACTATCGCCTACCCTGATTATTGACATATCCGGCACATCTGCATAAATAATTGGATTATGAGCTATTTGTGCATGTACGCCGGGTTTGGAAAACAATACAAAGGCCATCCCCCAAATTAATCTGTTTAAAAATCTGGTCATTTTTGGGTATGTCCATCGCGGGCGCGTTCTTTTCCGTATTTGGTAGTAGTATCGCCGGTAACGTATTCTATCTCCTCCAGGGCTTCGTCAACATAAGGCTTCAGGAATGGCCCTGCTTCCACATAATCGCGATTTAAGGTGTAGCCGGCAAAAACGGCCAGCAATGGCTCCATCTTTAAATCTTCGCACCATTCCAAATATTCCAGTAAGCCCATTCCGTCAGACGATCGGTACCCCCAGGTACCCTGATGACCCGGCCTTTCATCAATTGGCCCTAATGTTTTTTTCCAGTTATACCTGGTCGAAAACATGTTGTCTTCCAAATAATTGCCGCCAGGCAGCCGCAAAAACTTAGGGGTCATGGAAGCGAGAAGCTGCATGATATCGCGCCTGTTGCCATTAGCTGTATTTTGATAGGTGGGCGGGAATAAAGATACGAGTGTAAACCAATAGGAGCCTTTGCTTGAAGGCCGGATAACGAAGCGGGTATCGGCAGTTGGCGTTACAGTGGCGGTTGTATTAAGATTAAACGTGAACTTTTTCCAAAGCCCGCTAGCCCCTGCGATATTTGCTGTAGCAAACGTGCTTTTGCCGTCCGTCGATTCTATGCTTACCGTAATTGGCCCCGCGTTATTGCCATCTGCCATGGCATATAAGCTCCCTTGATAGGTAGTGGAAGGATAAACAGGTATTCCCCAAAAGCCATCATTTGCCAACCCTGTATTTTTGCCATCTGTTGCCAGATTAAACCTTATACACTCGGTTAAAGCCTGATTTACCGGGTGCTTATTATCCAATATAATAGCAGATGAATCGCCGGCACCTTTTATTAAACTCCAATGGTCAGGATTCTTATTGTTATCTTTAAAACTACGGTTCCTAATCAGCTCGGCATAAATTCCGCCATCATAGGAGTAATTGATTTCTTCGGTCATTAACCCATACAACATCGGACTGGAGACATGCCCGGGTTGATCCAAGCGGATCGTTAACCTTGTGGACTGCTGCGCCAAAGCCTGGCTTCCGAAAAGCATAACACATATTAAAACATAGGCGCAATTTATTGATGATTTTAGCATTTGTAATTAGGTTTTTAGACACCGTAATTGGCGACAATGAAATATTGGCGGCACGGCTTTTAGTTATTAAACAATAATGGTGCAAGCTCTTTCAGGCTCCGGCGCCAGGTCAGAAATTCGTGGGCCGTATTATTGGAAATAAAGGATACAGCATTGTAACCTGCATCTTTTAATGCAGCAGTAGCCTTATTTACGCCGGTGGGGTTTTCCTTACTGCCGCAGCTTATAAATATAAGTTTAGCTCTAGGTTTATCTTGTAATTCGGCAGGTGTGTAGGTGCCCCCGCTTAGCAAACCATAGTAGGCAAATTCGTCGGGCTTGGCAAGCGTTATCAAGTGCGTTTCCATACCGCCCATGGAGAGGCCTGCCATTGCGCGGTGTTCCCTATCGGCAACAGTGCGAAAGTTGACGTCAACATAAGGCACCAACTCATCAGTCAATACGGTTTCAAAAGCATCTATCTTAAAATTCCTTATACCGCCTGGTTTTACGTCGTTGGTCATGCCATAGGTCATCACGATGATGAACGGTTTTATCTTGCTTTCTGCAATCAGGTTGTCCATTATTAAATTGGCATGCCCCTGGTTGCTCCACGCGGTTTCATCTTCGCCCCAGCCGTGTTGCAAATACAGCACAGGATACTTTTTAGATCTATCTTTTTCGTAACCCGGAGGGGTGTAAACAAATGCTCTTCGCTGGGTATTTGTGCTCTTTGAGGGAAAAAGTATTTGCTGAACATTTCCATGGGGAATATCCTTTAGTGCATAAAAATCCTGGTCATGGGCCGGAATTTCAATACCGCTTTCCCAACGGGTTGAACCATAATAGTTCAATGTTCCAGGGTCGTTAAATACGCCCCCATCTACTATTAGATGATAATAGTGGAAACCTTCGTCCATTGGCCCTTCTGTTGTGCCGGTAAAATATCCGTCGGCACCTTTAGTAAGTTTAGTACCGCCTCTTCCGCCCAGGCCCAAAGTAACCCGTACGCTGTCGGCTTTAGGCGCTTTTACGTGAAAACGTACGTAGCCTTGTGAATTTACCTGGGGATAATCCTGACCTGGCTGGTTAAGGCTTGACGCTTGAAAATCTTCCTTTATCTCTGCGGAATTTGTTTGAGCCATGCAAAGGCTACTGGCCAAGGCGGACGCTAATACAATGGTTAAACATTTTAAGTTCATTTTCTTCATAATTTAAGTTTCTGGAAGAGACGCATTTTTTGATCGTAAGTCTTTTTAAATACGACAAATAACTGCAAATGGGTTAGTCGAAAATTTAATTGACAGGTGTTATAATCCATGGAAAAACTTTGTCCTAAATTCTATTTACGTTTTATTAAACGATGCCATTTTTTACTATAAATAGCCAATAAATGTTTAAATCGGCTATTTGAACATCGCCAGGCATTTGTTAAGGTCTTAATGCTTCCGGGCACCTAAACCCAATCGTGAAGTATGAACTTCTGAACGAACGTTGTATATATTTATTAATTGAAGCGATGATTTTTTTTCGAATGGAGGTACACTTGTCATCTTATTATATAACGATTATAATATACCAAAAATTGATTTAAATTAAAGCAGCTACTATGAATATTAAACGCAATGCATCATTGCTGGCAGTCGGCTTCGTAATTTTGGCAGCATTGAAGTCACAAGCACAGTCTGCCATTTCAGGAGGCAGGGTTGATAAAATAACGGATAACGATTCGGTGCGAACTATCGCACCATTCTTTACTCCGGCAACTACATCAAAAAAGACCCCGGATTTCGAAGGGTTTATTCAGCGTTGGTTACTTTTAGAGCCTATAAACAAGTCGATACGGAGTAATCTTGTCTTTACCAATAGTTACCTAAAAGCACAATTTGACACTGCATATTTTCCAAATCAGTTTACTGTTATCCCTAAAGATCGGGACCAGGTAAAAGTTGGAGAGCAGGAATTGACGTGGCATGCGCTGGAAAGTCCGACTTTCAACGTCAAATTATTTCGCCTTGCCTACGGGCTAAAGAAACACACCTATGCCGTATTATTTTGGGCGGTAACTGTAGTAAACAGTCCGCGGGAAGTAAAAAATGTAAGATTGGCGGTAGGCTCAAACGGAGGATCAACGTGGTGGCTAAATGGACAGGAAGCTGTGGTACTTGACGGAGACAGACGTATGGTAATGGACGATTGTGTCTCGACCCGATTGACACTTAGCAAAGGGAAAAATATAATCAGGGGAGCATTAATCAATGGCCCCGGACTTAGTGATTTTTGCGTTCGGCTGCTGGATGAAAAAGGAGAGCCGATAAAAGATCTCACCATCAGTCTCAAATAAATTAGTTCATCATCCCATTCACGTCGAATTTATATAGCAACTGAGTTATTATGAAATTAATAGTTAAGGTAATAAGCATTATATCCCTATTTTCACTACTGTCAACAGGAAAAGCGATAGCACAAGTCGGCAAGCCTTTTATACATGATCCGTCAACCATTGCAGAGAGCGACGGTAAGTATTACACATTCGGAACAGGCGGAGGCGGGTTAATATCCGAAGATGGCTGGGCATGGAGTGGAGGCGCAGTAAGACCAGGCGGAGGGGCAGCCCCTGATGTATTAAAAATTGGCGATCGCTACCTTATTGTTTATGGAGCAACCGGCGGCGGTTTGGCGGGCGGACATAATGGAAAGATATTGACCATGTGGAATAAAGCTCTGGATCCAAAGTCCCCTGATTTCAAGTATTCTGAAGCTATTGTAGTTGCCTCATCCGATGGTATAGAGGATAATGATTCGATAGATCCGGGACTTCTTCTTGACCCAACCGACGGAAGGTTATGGTTGTCCTACGGCACCTATTGGGGCTATATACGTCTTGTTGAACTGGACCCAAAAACAGGTAAACGTGTAGAAGGTAACAAAGCATTAAATATAGCCATCGATTGTGAAGCCACTGATTTGATATACCGCGATGGATGGTACTATCTGCTTGGAACACACGGAACATGCTGCGATGGCCCAAACTCGACCTATAATATCGTTGTTGGCCGTTCTAAAAAGGTAACCGGCCCTTACCTTGATAACATAGGAAGAGAAATGTTGAAGGGCGGTGGCAAAATGGTAGTTGCAGCCGGCGACAGGCTGATTGGCCCCGGCCATTTTGGACGTATAGTCGTTAGCGATGGCGTTGAAAAAATGTCGTGCCATTATGAAGCAGATTTGGATCAAAGTGGCCGTAGCGTGTTGGGTATCCGCCCATTGCTTTGGAAAAACGGCTGGCCTGTTGGGGGTGATATCTTCAAAGACGGAACTTATGAGATTGAGTCTGAGCGGAGAGGATACGCCCTTGAACTGGCCGTAGATTTTACAAGAATGCCGGGTGGAATGCGATTTAATCGGAATAACGACGAACCGGTAAAACCTGTACCCTCACAGGAATTAGCAGATGTACTTAAAACCTGGCCTACCGGAAACATTGCCGTTAACTTGAGTGATTACATGTTTCGACCTCACCAGAAATGGACAATTTCACCAGTACCCGGTGCAGGAGGATACTTGGGCGGACCATATTATAAAATAGTAATTGCCGGAACAGACCGTCCATTAGCGGCAACTGCCGATGCTGAACTTATAACAGTACCAATGTTTACTGGTGCGCAGGAACAATTATGGCGGATCGATCAGTTGACGGATGGAACTTACAGGATTATGCCAAAGGTGGTTCCGAACTCGAACGAGCAACTGGCTTTAGTGTCTTCCGGAGACAGCACACCAACACTCGCGAAGTTTGATATGAAAAGCGATAATTCGAAGTGGAATTTTAGAGTTCACTAATCAACTTAAGTAAACCGCGCTTTAATAGCTGCACGTTATGTTTTAAACAATTGGTGGTGATCCGGGTTCCAGAATCAGCATAGTCCTTAACAATATAAATCACAAGAAACTGATAGTTGCGCTTATCTTTGCCTCATGGCCGGCATCTATATCCACATTCCCTTTTGTAAACAGGCATGTCATTACTGCGATTTCCATTTCAGCACGTCTTTAAAATACAAAGACGAATTGTTGCAGGCTTTAATTAAGGAAATAACGCTTCAAAAAAGCTACCTCGATAACGAGACGGTTGAGACCATTTACTTCGGCGGCGGTACGCCATCTATATTGAGCGCAGATGAGCTAAATATGCTTATCGGTACCATCACTTCGCTGCATACCGTAGCCTCCAACGCCGAAATAACCATCGAAGCTAATCCTGATGACCTGGACAAAGCAAAATTGCAGGCATTGCGTCAAACTAATATTAACAGGTTTAGCATAGGCATTCAATCTTTTTTTGATGATGATTTGACATGGATGAACCGGGTACATCGCGCCGCTGAGGCTGAAGCATCTGTTAAAAGAGCGCAGGATATTGGTTTTGAAAATATTACAGTCGACCTGATTTATGGTTATCCGCTGTTGAGCGATGCCAAATGGAAATACAACCTGGATAAAGTTTTCGAGCTTGATATCCTTCATGTGTCATCTTACTCCATGACGGTTGAGCCGCAGACCGCGCTGGCATCCTTCATCAAAAAGAAAAAACAACCAGCCATGGATGAGCAGCAGAGTGCTGAGCAGTTTATATTGCTGATGGATGCTATGCAAAGCCACGGGTTCGAGCATTACGAAATATCAAACTTTTGCAAACCGGGACACTATTCCCGGCACAACTCCAATTATTGGAAAGGTGTAAAATACTTGGGCATAGGCCCATCGGCACACTCCTACAATGGCGAAACCCGGCAGTGGAACGTGCCCAATAATGCAAAATATATGCAATCGCTCGAAATAGGTAAAATCTCCGCAGAAACTGAACTGCTAACAGAAACCGACCGCCTGAACGAATACATCATGACCTCCCTCCGCACTATGTGGGGATTAGACCTAAAAAAGCT
Source organism: Mucilaginibacter sp. (assembly GCF_025359345.1). Lineage (GTDB taxonomy): Bacteria > Bacteroidota > Bacteroidia > Sphingobacteriales > Sphingobacteriaceae > Mucilaginibacter. Next base: position 185,147 of record NZ_JANYGQ010000038.1, on the reverse strand, counting down.
GAACGCTATTGCCCCCGGGGCCGAAAGCGATCTAATCAAAGCCGCCCAACGCTATTTTGAGAACGGGTGGATTGAGCAAAAAGAAGATGTAATTTACCTGACACCATCAGGAAAACTGTATGCCGATAACATTGCCGGGGGATTGTTTTTTTAAGATAAGTCAGACGGCATAAATATTGTATTTAACTACAAAATATCTTGTTTCACACGTGGGCGTTACCTACGTAATTAGTCGCTTTTTGGTTTAAAACTCCTTAAAACCTCCGGCTATGCGAATTATGTGGTGAATAAAAACCGCGCTAAAACCCAGCGCGTATCTTCCCCAAAACAACATTATAATCACATGAAAAAATTAATAATCGCGGCCTTTGCTTTAGCAGCTATTGCAATTGCGCCCAAAGCAAATGCACAAACCAAAATGGTTGGCGGCGCAGCAATGTACCCTACCAAAAACATTATTGAAAACGCAGTGAACTCAAACGACCACAAAACGTTGGTTGCTGCGGTTAAAGCAGCCGGCCTGGTTGAAACACTTGAAGGCACCGGCCCTTTCACCGTATTTGCACCAACTGATGAGGCATTTGGCAAGCTGCCAGCAGGAACAGTGGACAACCTGATGAAACCTGAAAACAAAGCTACTTTAACCAAAATTTTAACTTACCACGTAGTTGCTGGCCGTTTAAGTGCCAAAGACTTGTGGATGCAGGTAAAAGCCGGCAAAGGAAAAGCCGAATTAAAAACCGTTCAGGGTGGTACTTTAACAGTGATGGCTGAAGGTAAAAAACTATACCTGGTTGATGAAAAAGGCGGCAAATCGTGGATAACCATTGCTGATGTGTTTCAAAGCAACGGCGTTATACATGTAGTGAATACTGTACTTATGCCTAACTAAAAGCGGGTTGTTGCCGTTTTACAATTGGCATTAACTTACCAATAATAGAAGCAGGTCATTTCAAATTGAGATGGCCTGTTTTGTTGTTGCCAGACTTTTAGCTAAAATAATTTTTAACAATTTATTAATACAACCGGCGGGATTATTTCGTTATTTTGTTAGCTTTCCGATGGATAAGTTTTTATTTAAACTTGTATTAATAGGAAATCAACATAAGATATGAGTTTTATTCTTCGCCCTATTGATACTGTAGAAACAATTACCCCTGCCGATTTTACAGCAAACTATTTAAAGCCGCGCCGTCCACTGGTTATTAAAGGCTTAACCAATAATTGGGCCGCCCGCGAAAAATGGACCCCTGAATATTTAAAAAGCGTTGTTGGCAGCAAAGTAGTGCCACTGTACGATAATTCAAAAGCCGACCCGTCAAAACCTATAAATTCGTCGGCTGCAGAAATGCCGTTTGATAAGTATATCGACCTGATAATGTCGGAACCTACTGAACTGCGGATATTCTTCTTTAATATTTTCAAGCACGCCCCGCAACTGCTGGACGATATTGCTTTTCCAAAAGAACTGATGGGTGGCTTTTTAGAGAGCATGCCCTCTATGTTTTTCGGTGGCTCAAACTCGGTTACTTTTTTGCATTATGATATCGATTTGCCGCATATTTTCCATACCCATTTCGGTGGTAAAAAGCATGTGATATTGTTTGAAAATAAATGGAAACGTCGTTTGTACTGCATACCAAATGCTACCTATGCATTGGAAGACTATGATGTACTAAACCCGGACACCAAAAAATTCCCTGCCCTCGAAGGTGTTGAAGGCATAGAAGTGTTTTTAGAGCATGGCGATACGTTGTTTATGCCGACCGGCTATTGGCACTGGATGAAATACGTTGAAGGCGGTTATTCGCTCAGCCTGCGCGCATGGGATGCATCTATAAGCCGTAAAGCAGCCAGCATTTACAACCTGGCTGTGAAAGGCGGGCTCGACAGTGTATTGAAGATGGCCTTTAAAGCTAATTATGCCCAATACCGTGAGAAATTGGCAGTAAAATGGGCAAATAAAGAATTAGCAGCAGGGAGGCCGTATTAAGCATTTTTTTCAACTACCGCAGCACTAACCTGGCAGATACATTTCAAATTGCTTACCAACAAATAATACCGTAAATTTGCCACCATGAAAGCAAGCGTAAAAACATTGATATTTTCCACTATGTTTTTCCTGGCGATAATTAGCGCCAAACCGGTTAAGGCCCAGTGCGCCCAATGCGCCGCCACGGTTGAAACCAATACCAAAAATGGTGGCAACGCTGCCAGGGGACTAAACAAAGGCATTTTATTTTTGCTGGGCGCCCCCTACCTGGTAGTTGCCGTGGGAGGATATATCTGGTATAAAAATTATCGCCGCAAAAATGTTACCCTTGACGTGCGCGACGAAAAGTTGAATCTTAATTAGTTCATCGTTCATGGCAGCTGCCTGTCATTTTATGAGCCGCACGTTGCCAGCTATGCTATTTTACTATGAACCATCAACCATGAACTACTAAATGGCCGAAACACCAAAATCATGGGCAATGCTGCATACCAGATGCCCTCGCTGCAGGCGGGGCGCTATGTTTAGCGGGGGGATGTACAACTTCGGCTCCAACAAAATTCATGAAGTTTGCCCACATTGTAATTTACACTTTGAAATTGAACCGGGTTATTTTTATGCAGCCATGTATATAAGCTATGCGCTGAATGTATTTGAAGGATTTGGTATTGTTGCACTTACCTACCTGCTTACCCATAATGCCAGTTCACCGTGGCTTTACACCGGCACCATTATAGGCGGGTTATTTGTGCTGTCGCCGATAAATTTCAGGTACTCCCGCGTTTTGCTTTTATATTTGATGTCACCCAAGATAAATTACCAGCCGCATTTAGATATTGATGATTCAACGCCATACCTTTGATTTTTTAAAAGACCTGGTTGAAAATAATAACCGGGAATGGTTCCAGGTAAATAAGGAACGCTATGAGGCCGCCCGCACAAATGTGATAGATTTTACCGCGGAACTGTTAAAACTAATGCACAAAGTCGACCCAGGAATTGACGCCGCGCTCGATCCCAAAAAATGCGTAATGCGTATTTACCGCGACATACGTTTCAGGAAAGACAAAACACCCTATAAAAACAACTTTGGCGTTAGTATACCTGCCAAAGGTTTAAGGCTAGGGGGAGCAGAATACTACCTGCAAATTGCACCAGGAAACTCATTTATTGCAGGAGGATATTGGATGCCCGAGGCTGCACATTTAAAAGCGATACGCCAGGAGATTGACTATAATGCACACGAGCTTAAAAATATAGTTGACGATGCTGCGTTTAAAAAGCTGTTCGGCGAATTCAGAAAACAGGATGCGCTTAAAACTGTGCCGCGCGAATACAGCGCAGACAACGAGAATATTGACTTGCTGAAACTTAAAAGTTTTGTAGCCTTCCACCAGTTTAATGATGAGGACCTGATGAAAAAGACTGCGCCTGAAACTGTAGCCACAATATGCAGCAAAATTTATCCACTGAATGTATTTTTAAATAACGCCATCACCTAAAACATTTAATAGCCCTAATATGAAAACCAGTAATATTTTATTTTCAGCCGCTTTACTTTTGACACTCCACTCCTGCGTGGTAATGTCGCCAAAAAAATATAAGGCCTTGGTTGCCGAACGCGATTCGCTATCAATGCGTTCAAACGCCTTATTTGATACGGTTGCCATGCTGCGCGCTGATACTATGCGACTGCACCGCGAAATACGTGAAGCACAAGGTGCTAATGAGTCGCTCAAAGGCACCTATAATGCGCTTAACGACAAATACAATTCTCTGAATAATAATTATAATGCCAGTTCATCAAAAGTTACCGCGCTATCGTCAGATCTAAAAAAACGTGAGGCCCGGCTAAAAGAAGTGGAAGATGCTTTAAAGAAACGCGATGAGGCCACCAATGCTTTAAGGGACAAACTGCAAAAAGCTTTGCTTGGTTTCCAGGCAAATGGCCTTTCAGTTGATATCCGCAATGGCAAAGTTTACGTGTCACTAACTGATAAATTATTGTTCCCTTCGGGCAGTATTGTAATTGATGCGCGCGGCAAGCAGGCACTGGCACAATTGGCGGCAGTGCTTAATAAAGAAGCTGATATCAACATTGCTGTTGAAGGCCATACCGATGATAAAAAAGTAATTAATCTCGGGCAGATAAAGGATAACTGGGATCTAAGTGTGCTGCGTTCTACGTCGGTTTGCCGTTATCTTACCGAAGTTGAAAAGATTGACCCGCACAGGCTTACTGCAACGGGCAAAAGCCAGTACCAGCCAATTGATCCTGGCACCACGGCAGATGCACTTTCAAAAAACAGGCGGATTGAAATTATATTGAGCCCTAAGCTGGATGAGTTATATAATTTGATAAAACAGTAACCTAGATTAACGAATTTTAAGGATTTTACTGGATAAAGGCTGGTTCAAATACCGGCCTTTATCGTTTATTTACACTTATCAAGCATCTATTTCCACAATCCGGCAAATCGTTAAAATCCGTTAATCCCGGTTCTGGTCAGAAGGGACTTTTTAAATCTTTAAAAGATGATAAAAGCTCGTCTTTAGGCGATAGAAGTGCTTCACCTGGAGCCAGGCGCCAATCTACATTCAAAGTAGGATCATTCCATATAACGCCAATTTCAGAATTTTTATCGTAGTAGTTATTTACTTTGTAGTTGAAGATGGTATTGTCTTCGAGTACCGAGAAACCATGCAGAAAGCCTGCAGGTATCCAAAACATTTTTTTGTTTTCGCCGCTTAGCTCGATAGAGAAATGCTGCCCGTAAGTTGGTGACGTTTTCCGTATGTCAACAGCAACGTCTAATACCCTGCCATTTATCACCCGCACCAGTTTGCCTTGTGCGTAAGGGTTAGCCTGACCGTGCAGTGCCCTAACAGCGCCTTTGCGCGAAAATGACTGGTTATCCTGCACAAATTCAACAGCTATCCCTGCATCAGTGAATTTGGCCTTGTTGTAGCTTTCGTAAAAATAGCCACGGTCATCATTAAAGATTTGGGGCTCAATTATCAACAGCCCTTCTATATCGGTTTTTGTTATTTTCATTTTTAGTCGACGGTTTTCATCAGGGTATTAAATATCACAAATTGGTTTTCAAATTCCTGGTTGTGAATATCCTGCAAACGGTGTAAATGCCTGGAATAAAATTGATTAAAGTCCTCGATTGTTGCCGCATGATACTGTACACAATAGGTAACACCCTCGTTCGGCGAATCGATAACGGTAAGCACCTGGTACGATTTAAAATGCCCGGTTTCCATTACAGCAGGTATATACACTTCCTGCATCCAGTTCAGCCATTTTTCGTGGATAGATTCATCCACTATTACGGTATCATTAAATATAATCATTAATACAAAGGTAGTGTTTTGGGTTGAAATTTAGTCCGAAAGTCGGAAAAGTCAGTAAAGTCCGAAAGACAAAAAAGCGGCTATCTTAACTTAATCAACTATTCCACTTACGACGCTGCTTCGTTCTTATCCCCTCTAAGCACCCTGAAACGCTTGCGTGCCTCATTGATGTAAAGGCTTCCGGCATAGTCCGTAATAATTTTTTGATAGTAGATTTTAGCTTTTTCTTTATCGTTTAGCTGATTTTCATAAATGTCGCCCAGCATAAAAACAGCGTCGTCGGCCCAAAGATCAAAACTGTGTTCTTCGGCAATTTTCTTTAACAGTGGCACGGCATCAGCATAATTCTTCTGCTGGATAAACAGCCGGGCTTTCGCCATCAATATATCATCAGTAAGTGAGTTACCGGGATATTTTACATCTATGCTATCCAGGGTAATCAACGCCTTCTCGGGTTGCTCGGCGAAAAGGGCCAGGTCGGCGCGCGCATAAATTTTCAGGGCTGCTCCGCTGGTATCCGCCGTAATACTGTCTGATATTAGCAGCGATAAATTCAACGCATCGTTGGCGATTAACTGCGACGTAGCCGCTTTCAGCACATCAAGCTGCCCTTTAGCCCAGGTAAAATCGCCGGTATAATAGGCGAGCTTGGCATTCCGGTACTTGGCATCCTGGCCAACTGCAGTGTTTTTAAAATCTATTTCAACCTGGCTATATAGTAAAGTGGCATCCCAGGGCTTATTGTCCAATAGCGAAACATCGCCAAGGTCGAGCTTGCAACTGGCCAGCAGCACAGGCCTAACGCCCGGTATTTTTACAGCCTCTTCAAGCAGCGCCTTTGCATCAGTTATTTTATGCAGCTTAAAAGCCTGCAGGTTGGCCAGCTTCTGCATAGCAAAAACAGTATTGGCGTTTTTGCCGAACTCGGTTAGTAAATCGATATAATCCTTTTCAAGACTGATCAAATCTTCCTTAACGTATTTCCCTGATGTTACCCTCAAATTTTTGGTGTTTATCAACTCAATTTTCGAGGGTATATACAACGAATTGTCTTTCCCCTTACTTACCAAGTACTCATATCCGCGGATCGCAGCATCATAAGCCTCGTTGCTAACCAGCGTGCGGCAGAGTTCAAAAATATTGGCACCGTCATCGTTTTGCCGCCTGCTTAGGGCCAGCGCCTGGTTCAGCGCCATGTCAAACTGCCTTTGTTGTAAAAATTGCCAGGTGAGCAGTTCGGGATATATGGTTTGCTGCGGATCTTTTTGAATCCGTTTCAATAATGCTGCTTTTAATATGTCATAATCAGCCGCCCCCTCAAATAAATTTGACATTGTATTTTCTGCCTGGTTTATAAAAGGTGGGTTTGTCGGCAAAAAGTTCATGTACTCTTCAACCAGTGCAGGCTTGTCCCTTTTATAGCGGTAAAGATTTATCAGTTCGTACGAAAAAACCTGCTCGTTTTGTAGCAGCTTCCGACCCTGTAAAAATATTTTTATAGCATAATCAACATTTGCATTCTGGTAAAATAACGAGGCCAGCATACTTATCTGGCCCTGGTCGGGCGGCAGGTTTTTGATGAGGTCATCATATATGGCGTTTGCTTTCTCAACCTGGCCTTGCTGCGTATAGGCATTGGCAAGCGTGATGTTGTATTGCTTTTCTTCAGGGTGCTTGCGCACCATTTTCTTTGCGGTTGTAACGGCTTCGTCAAACTTTTTAAGTTCAAGCAGACTGCTCATGTAAACAGTAAAATACTCTTCGTTATTTTGCTTATACAGTTTTTGGTATATGTCGAATGCCTTTTGTGGGTCGCCATTAGCGGCGTACTGCTTAGCCAGCAACAGGTCATTATCCTGGGCAAACAGCTGGGGAGCGGCTGCGAACAGAAATAAAATACATAAGAGCACTTTCTTCATCTTTTCAAAAATATGTTTTTTATTTGAAGATTTTTATTGATTTACTGACAGGGTATTTTGATGATTTGCAATTTGAGGGTGAACGCCGATTTCTTTGTTATTATACCAACAAACGCATTTTTCATTTTCAAATTATCAAATTAATACATTTTCAACTGCTCAAATCTTAAAATTACGCGCGGTAAAATTGTAGTGACAGTTTGAATTGATAGAGTTTATTGTATAATTTAACCTGATTAATAAACCCCTGAAGTATATACTGATGTTGAAGCATCTGAGAATATTTTTATTTGTTTTAATGGCCGCACTTGGTGCCTGCAAGCAACATGCACGCCAAATAGCTATAATTGATTTTTTTAAAACACCCGAAAAAGTTGCTTATCGCATATCGCCCGATGGTAAATATCTTTCGTACCTCAAGCCTTTTAAGGATAAGCAAAACATATTTATCCAGTCGCTGGCTGATGGTAAAGTGCAGATGGCAACGTCTTTTACCGACTATTCGGTTAGGGGCGATTATTATTGGACATACAATAACGGTATCGTTTTTTTACAAGATAATATCGCATCCGACGAAATAAAAATGTTTGCGCTGGATATTTCCACCTTAAAAACCACACTCATTATTTCGCAAAAAAAGGTACGAATTGCTATTTTAGGGCGCGACAGGCACGAACCTGATATTATAACTGTAAGGATGAACCAGCGCGATCCGGCCAATTTTGATATTTACAGGTTAAATATCAAAACGGGCGAGCTGAAACCCTACCTGATAAACCCTGGCAATATAACTCAATGGTATCCCGACGCCAATGGTAAAATACGACTGGTTAGGGTATCGGACGGTGTTGATGAAAGCATACTCTATCGCCCTAATGATGATACCCCGTTTAAACGTATTATAGCTAATAATTTCAAAACTTCAGTAAGGCCTATAGCCTTTACAGGGGAGAAAAACTACTTCTATGCATTGTCAAACGTCAATCGTGACAAATCGGCCCTGGTTGAGATCAATGCCGAGGACGGCAAGGAGCGTAAAGTAATTTTTGCTAACGACAATGCAGACATCCAAAGCTGGGATTATTCAAAAAACACGCATAAAATTGAGTTAGTATCATGGGATGCAGCAAAACCTCAAACCCATTACCTGGACCCGGATATAAAAAGCATTTATGATAAATTAAATGCCGAGTTGAAGGGCAACGAGGTGGACATAGCCGACAGGGATAGTGCCGAAAATAAATTTATTGTATTTACCTACACCGACCGTAACCCGGGTTCGTATTACCTGTTTGAGCGCAGTACCGGAAAACTTAGCAAACTGGGGGATATAAACCCGGATCTTAAGCAAGAAGAACTGTGCACGATGCAACCCATTAGCTATAAAGCCAGTGACGGCTTGGTGATAAACGGGTACCTTACACTGCCGCTCGGTGCAAAAACCACCAACCTGCCCGTGGTAGTTATGCCGCATGACGGTCCATTTCTCCATACTGGCTGGGGCTACAATCCCGAAGTGCAATTTTTAGCTAACCGGGGTTATGCTGTTTTCCAGGTAAACTACCGCGGATCAACCGGTTTTGGCAAGGCATTCCATAGTGCTGGTTTTAAAGAGGTTGGCGGCAAAATACAACAGGATATTACCGACGGGGTAAACTGGCTTATTGCGAATAAAACTGCCGACCCTAATAAGATTGCCATTTTCGGCGGTGGATTTGGCGGATTTTCGGCACTGTACGGGGTATCATTTCACCCTAAGTTGTACAACTGTGCAATTGTTCAGCATGGGCTGATTAACTTTTTCACCTATATAAAGGATGCGCCGCCATTTTTTAAGCCGATGGTGCAGATGACATACGAACGGGTTGGCAACCCCGAGACTGATGCCAGTCAACTCAGGGCTATATCGCCGGTATTTAATACCGATAAAATACGCGCGCCACTGCTTATTTTCCAGGGGGCGAGGGACGACCGGGCAAACATTAGCGAGTTAAACCAGTTTGTTCGCGAACTGCGAAAACAAAACGGGAGCGATAAGGTTAAATATTTTTTAAAACCAATGGAACGTACCACGTTCCGCAACCAGGCGAACCGTACCGAGATGTATACCGAGATTGAGAAGTTCCTGGACGAGAATATGCGGGTAAAACAATAACCCTGTTTTTTATGACAAAGCAGGCCACCACGTACCGGAAAAACTTTTCATTAATCATCATTTTCCTGGTACTTATATCGGTGACTTTTATAATTGCCCTTATTGTATCCTACTACCTTAATGCTAAGTATGTTGAAAATGAATTTGCCTCTAAAAAAATTGAAGTACAGGAACAAACTATTAAGCCGTATGGTAATTTTTTTAGTAACACTATACCCCAAATCACATCTTACCAGGGCTTTATGGACTCAACCGCAGCTGCCCGTTATGCCGATTCCATATTCCGCAATTATGAGTTTGTTAAGCGGATCGTTTTTTATGATGTGCAAATTGGCAACCAAAAAAACGGCGTTATTATAAAAAACAACCTGGGAATATCAATAAAAGCCATGTACCAATACTGGCGAAAAAATGGAAAGGTCCAGGGGATAAGAATTTGGAATACCACCAATGAGCCCGACTTTGAATTAATGGCCACCAAACTCGGCAATTATATTGCCCAAACGGATACTCTACGCGGATCGACTGCGGATGAAATATTCCGGACGTTTTATGACATAAAACACGATAAAATAAGCTACTCGAATATATTACGCCGCGAGGACGTAAAAATATTAAGGGAACTGCAACGGCACCCTAACTCCACATCATATTCAAAACAAAATATGATGACGTTTTTTTTAGACCCATACCTGCTTAAAATAAAAAACACCCACAAAGAATTGTACCAGGAGGTAACGTTGCAGCCCATAGTATACGACCCACCGGACAACCCCACCGGCACAATGGTTACGGAATTGACGCTGCCTTATGCATTTTCTGATTACAAGCTTTACTTCCGGTCGGCACCAGGATACCTTACTGCCGAAATTAATCGCAGGTTTATGCCTATTGGCGCCTTAGTATTGTTAATTTATTGCTTCCTGGTGCTAATAGGGTGGCTTATTTACCGTAATCTCAGAGTTAACGTTAAGCTGTTTAAATTGCAGTATGATTTTATTAACAACTTTACCCATGAGTTTAAAACGCCGGTTAGCGTTATAAAAATAGCAGGCTCAAACCTGAGCGGCGACAGCGAGCTAACGGAGCGCCAGCGAAAACAATATGGCAGGATTTTAAACGAGGAGGCCGATAAACTGAACGAGTTAATGAATAAACTGCTTTCATTTACGCAGCTCGAAAATAAATCGATAAATATAAAAAGGGAACAAATTGATGTTGAGCATTTTGTAAAAAGCTACATTGAAACTTTCCGGGTAAAATACCCGGATTTTAAAATAACCTTCACATTTGGAAAGGTGGATCCGTTTTATACCGACCCGGTGCTGTTGGGCAGCGTTTTTCAGAACCTGATAGAGAACGCGTACAAATACTCGCATCCGCATAAAAAAGAGCTTGCCATACACGTAAGCAGCAACAAGCGGAACATAGTTTTTTCGTTTAGAGACCGGGGCATAGGAATACAAAAAGATGAACTGACAAACGTATTTAAAAAGTTTTACAGGATAGAAAATCAGTATAATCAAAACGGGAGCGTGGGACTGGGCTTGGCTTTTTGTAAAGAACTGGTTAATTTTATGGGCGGAGAGATAATTGTTAACAGTAAAGTAAATGAAGGTTCGGAGTTTATAGTTACCTTACCTTACGAAAATTGAGATATGAATAAAGAAATAAAAATTGCGCTGGTTGAAGATGACGAAAACCTGCGTTTCCTGGTATCAGAGCGCTTGCAAAGCGAAGGTTACAAAGTATTGGAAGCCGCCAATGGCGACGATGCCGAGAAAATAATTTTGAGCGAATTGCCGGAAATTGTTCTACTCGACTGGATGCTGCCAGGCAAACAAGGTTCGGAAGTTTGTACCAATATACGCCAGATGGGTTTCGACAATCTTGTTATCATGATGACCGCCAAAGGACAGGATGTAGACAAAATTGAAGCCTATAATTTTGGTGTAAGCGATTATATCATCAAACCATTTAATATGGATGTGTTGGTGGCCATGATTGACAACAAGATAAAATTCTCGTTAAACAGTGAGAAAACCGAGTCTTACAAATTTGCGAATATGGAGCATTTGCCCAATACACACCTGCTTGTTAAAGAGGGGCGCAAAATTGAGCTGACCATACTGGAAAACCGCATACTACTGTACTTCCTGAAAAACAAGAACAAGGTAATTAACCGCGAAGAATTAATGATGGAGGTTTGGGGCTACAATGCCGACGTAAACACCCGCACCCTTGATATGCACATAGTGCGACTCCGTAAAAAAATTGAGTCAAATCCTGATTCGCCTCAGTATTTGCAAACGGTTAGGGGTATCGGGTATAAGTTTGTTTATAACGGGTAACCCCTTTTTTGTCATTGCGAGGAACGAGCAACCGCGAACTATGCAAATCCGCCCTGTAAAGTTCGCGGTTGCCGCGCTCGTTCCTCGCTCGCAATGACACGACTTTATAATTCAATTTCATACACACGCGCCACCACAAAATCTCCATAAAAACAGTTTCCCTCAAGCACCTTAAAGCCACCCAAAATAAAAAGCCGTTCCACATCCGGCAATTGCGATGCTTCGATTTTGCAAAGCATCCTGAAAAATAAAAACATCGATTTTAATAAAACACTTTGCCACCATTTGCCGGTAAGTTGAAAATCGGCATTTAGCCAAATCGCTCCAGGCTTAAGCAACTGATGGATATAGTTGAACACTTTTTGCGCAGTTGCTTCTGTAAAATTATCAAACAAAAAAGGCGTTATCACTACATCAAATTCCTCATTAATAGCTACATTTTCAATGGCGTTATTAATAAAAGCAACGCTGTTTAGCCCGGTATTTCGTCGCATGGAGCGGGCCATCATGTCCGCAGCAATCTCCACATAAGTTAGGCTGAGGCCTGATGGATGTATTTTGGTTAATTCTTCCAGTATCCAACCAGTGCCGCCGCCAACTATCAAAACGGAACTATTGGCAGGCACGAATTGCAGTAAATAAACCTGTGCATTAATCAAAGCCCGCCCGTAAACCAGCCGCGAAAGCCCATCATAAAACCACGCCGAATTATTATAGTTGGATGCCACTTTTCAGTTCAAAATTATTTTAACCTAATCAACCACTCACTTAATCAACCATTTACCTATCTTTAATAACCTTAACTCAGCAAAGATGAAACTATTATTTATAAGAGTCAGCCTTTTTGGCATTTTACTGTTCAACGGTTTTAGTTTAAAGGCCCAACAGGTAAAGCCTGATGATAAATACAACCGCCGGGAAGAAATGATAACCATGCGCGACGGCATTAAACTGCACACTGTTATATTTTCTCCAAAAGGACAAACTGAAAAGTTACCTTTTCTAATATTGCGCACACCCTACGGTGTTAACGAATATCCCAGCCCCGAAAAACAGGGCTATGTTAAGGATATGGCTGACGACGGCTATATTTTTGTTTTCCAGGATATAAGGGGCAGGTACCTGTCGGAAGGCAAATATGCGATGATGCGCTTTAGCAGGGATAAAAGTAATGCCAAAGCGATTGACGAAGCCAGCGATACTTATGACACGATAGATTGGCTGTTAAAAAACATCCCGGATAACAATGGCAGGGCAGGCATGTACGGTATATCATACGACGGCTGGACAACCATCATAGCTGCGCTCGACCCGCACCCGGCATTAAAGGCCGTTTCAGAACAGGCAACTCCATCGGACATGTTTATGAACGATGATTTGCATCATAATGGGGCATTCCGTTTAAGCTATGCTTTTGAATATGCTTTTATGGAAGAAATATCAAAAACAGATTCGCTTTACCAGTTTGGCAACTATGATACCTACGATTGGTATTTGAAGCTGGGGCCATTATCAAACATGAACAAAAAATACATCCATGGGAAGCTGCCCAGTTGGAACGACTTTACTATCCACCCAAACTACGATGCGTACTGGAAAAAACAGGCGCTGAAATCACGATTGGATTACCCCAGGCTTGCCATACAGCATGTTAGCGGCTGGTGGGACCAGGAAGATATGGTTGGCCCGCAAGATGCCTATAAAGCTTTAGAAAAAAAGGATACAAAAAATCAAAATTTCATTGTGCTTGGCCCATGGCGCCATGGCGGCTGGGCAGGCGGCGATGGCCGAAGCCTGGGCAACATAAAGTTTGAAGAGCCTACAGCAACTTATTTCAGGAAAGAGATCCAGGCCAAATGGTTCGCCTGGTATTTGAAAGATAAAGGCGACGGGAAATTTGCCGAAGTAATATCTTTTCAAACCGGTTCAAACAAATGGAAGAACTACTCCGCCTGGCCGCCAAAAGATGTTGCCACCAAAAATATTTATTTTCACAGCAACGGTAAACTATCTTTCGACAAGCCATCAGCAAAAGAGGCAAAGCCATTTGACAGTTATGTATCCGATCCGGCAAAACCAGTTCCCTACCGCGCAAGGCCAATTGAGGAAACATACGGCCCCGGCTCACGCTGGTACACCTGGCTTACCGACGATCAGCGTTTTGTTGACAGCCGCCCCGATGTACTGACGTGGAAAACCGATACGCTAACGCAGGATGTAACGATAACCGGTGACGTGATTGCCAAATTATATGCGGCCACAACCGGCAGCGATGCCGATTGGGTCGTAAAACTGATAGATGTGTACCCGGAGAATTATAAGAAAGAACCCAAAATGTCAGGCTACCAGCTAATGATTGCTGATGACGTTTTCAGGGGGCGGTTTAGAAAGAGTTTTAGTACCCCGGAAGCAATCACGCCGAATAAAGTTGAGGTATACACTATTGATTTACACGCCGCCGACCACGTGTTCAAAAAAGGCCATAAAATAATGGTGCAGGTACAAAGCACCTGGTTCCCGATAATCGACCGCAACCCGCAGAAGTACGTGCCCAATATTTTTGAGGCAAAAGAAAGTGATTATCAACCGGCCACGCAAAAGGTATATCATTCGGCACAATTTGCAAGTAGTATTGAATTGCCGGTGGCGGAATAGTTAATTTGGAGATTAGGCGAGTCAAAAATATCCCAAAATCCAATTAAACAACAGTACCAATAGATATTGCAGTATCAGTACGCCGTCCATATAAAAAAAATAATAGTATTCGTTCTTTTCCCATTTTGATTTGAAGATGAGCCAGCCGGTCAAAATGACTGAAAGCGCCAAAGCCCAAAAATCGTGTCCAATAGTATGGTTTTTAAAGAGTAGCAGCAGGATAATATACCCGCCAAGTAATATCTGGCAAAACAGGTAGGCATTTTTTTCGCCTAAAACGGTGGGCACTGTTTTTAAACCCGATTTGCGGTCATCAAATAAATCGCGGATATCAAAGGGGATGGTTAAGGCTGCGATAAACAGGAAGCGTTTGGCTATGAGTATGGTAATATCACGCAAACTGATGGTTGTTAAATGAAAATGCTGGGCCTCCAGTACCGGCAGTAAAACAATGCTCATCGTCCACACCAGGGCTATCATAAACTGTTTTAACCAGGGTATATGCCGCAGCCCGAATTTTTGATCGCCAATGGTAAATAGCGGGATGCTGTAGAAAAAGGATATGATGCCCAGAAATATCAGCAGTATCCTTGATTCCATCGAAAGTAAAACAAACAACGGAATTAACGAAAGCAATGATACGATGGTGAATGTCACCATTAACCGGTAGTGTCCAAAAAACCACCTTATCCGTAAATACGGTGATTTAAGTGGGTCGCCGGTTTTGGTGGCCAGGATACTGAAGTTATAAATACCTAATGTTGAAGTAAATAAAAGGCCCAGAACAGGTAACACCGGCTTAGCCCCTATCAGATAAAATGTAAGCAGACCCTGCGCAACGGCACAAAGTGACATGAAAATATTACTAAACAGCAGAAAATCAAAAACAGAATAAAATGTTTTTTTCATTTTCGATAGATGGTAGTTTTTTTAAGTCCGTAGTCTTGAGTCGTTAGTCTTAAGTCAGAAAACCATAATTCAACTTAGGACTTAAGACTACAGACTTAGGAGTGTTTTCCCACAGGTGCATTCCCGGCTTTTAGTTCAAATATCGTAATCTCCGGCAATATTCCAATTCTTCCGGCAAAGTTTAAAAAGCCATAGCCAACGTTAACATATAATTGCTGCCGGTCCTGTTGATAGTGCCCGGCCCATTCGTTATAAATATATTGTATTGGGCTCCATTGAAAATGCTCTGTCCGTACGCCCATTTGCATGCCATGCGTGTGGCCCGAAAACATGGCATCGATTTGAGAATATTGCGGCAGCACCTGTGCCCGCCAATGCGATGGATCATGTGATAGCAGTAATTTTACGGGCAAATCATCGGTGTTTTTAACCGCGAGATCCATACGGCCGTATTTTGGAAAACGGCTCAGCTCGCCCCAGTTTTCAATGCCGAGTATCCCGATCTCTTCCCCATCGACTTTTAAGCGGCGGTTCTCGTTCATCAGCAAATCCCAGCCCAGTGTTTTGTGTGCGCCGATAATTTCTTCCAGGTTTTTTTGTTTGGCCGCGGCGTTGGGCCACCAAGCGTAGTCGCCATAGTCGTGGTTGCCAAGGCATGAATAAACGCCCAATGGCGCTTTTACCTTGTTAAAAATCTCTATGTAATCTTTAACCTCGTTACTCATTGAGTTTACAAGGTCGCCGGTGAAAAATATAAGATCGGTCTTTTCCCGCATCAGCATCTCCACTCCGCCAAGCACCGCAGTTTTATTAAAAAAACTACCGGAATGTATATCAGAAATCTGCCCTAACCTTATGCCGTCAAATACTTTCGGCAGGTTTGGAAGGTATAGTTTTTGTCGTTTGATGTGATAATCATACAACCCGCTTTTCATGTTAAGCTTTAATGCGGCTAATGGTACCAGGCCTGCCAGCAATCCTGCCTTCATTAAAAACTCTGACCGTGGGATGTCTGGAATATTTTTCGGCGGGGCCGTTTGCAGGGACGTAGTTTCTGAAGGCGTATGCAATACCCCCTTACGCATTGCAATTCGTTTTTTTATGGATATAAATAACCGCCGCAAATCATCTATTGCAATAAATGGGACAAACGATATTTTGAAAAGGAACACCAGGAAAAAAAATGTAATGAGTCCCACCCTGCCCATAACGCCCATTTTTACGTAAACCACGAAAAACAGGTCGGCAATCAGGAAGATAGAAAACATCCAATAATACAGCGGAAAGCGCTTTTTCCGAAGGAATTTCCATTTTTTTGACGCGCCTTTTAAACCGCTTAAAACATACAAGTCGATCAATAAAAGCGCGGCAACAAGCAAAAATACCTGCAAGTGTAATCCGTTCATTAGCAGCGGGAAAATTTACTATTAATAACGGTCATCATCTATGTCAAGGTCGTCATCGTCAGGCTGCAAATTAAACAAACTGTTGAACATATCCGAGAATGCAAAGCCATTATCCAAAAAGCCTTTGCTTAGTTGTGAAAACTCCGACAGTCCATGCAGCACAAACTCCATCAGCAGTAAATCCTGGCTTTCGGTTAAGCGCGGGTGAAACTTCTTAACCAGGGCCTTTAAACCGGGAACCGAATTAAGCGCTTTTTTATATTCCTGCAAAGGCAGCTCATCAACCAGCGAAAGGTTGTTCCCGTCGCCAAACCAATTGATAATTTCGGCATACGGATTCGGCGCTTTGGCCTTCTTAGCTTTTTCCGGATCAGGGAAAAATTGCACCATCAGCGTTTTTATGGCTTTACCGATAAGGATATTAGCCACTTTGCCGGGACCTTCCAGCTCGCCTTCATACACCAGCTCAATTTTACCTGTGATAGCCGGGATCACACCCAAAAAGTCGGATATGCGTACGGCAGTAGTTTTTTCTTTATTAATCAACATGCGCCTTTCTGCGTTGCTGATTAAATTTTCATAAGCTGATATCGTTAATCTGGCCGATACCCCCGATTTTTTATCGATGTATTCTGAATTACGCGCTTCAAAAGCAATTTGTTCTACCAAATCCTTCACCAGGCCATCAGCTTCAACGGTCGCCCTTTGATCGGCAGAAAGGGATGCCTCCTGCTGAGTTATTTTGCGCGAAATTTCAACCGAGCGCGGATAGTGGGTTAATATCTGGCTTTCAATACGGTCTTTCAACGGCGTAACTATCGAACCACGGTTGGTATAATCTTCTGGGTTGGCGGTAAACACAAACTGTATATCCAACGGTAAGCGCAGCTTGAAGCCGCGGATTTGAATATCCCGCTCCTGCAAAATATTAAACAGTGATACCTGTATACGCGCCTGCAAATCTGGCAACTCATTTATTACGAATATACCCCTATGTGCGCGTGGAATTAACCCGAAGTGGATAACACGCTCATCGGAATAGTTAAGCTTCATGGTGGCCGCCTTTATGGGGTCCACGTCGCCAATTAAATCGGCAACGGTAACGTCGGGAGTAGCCAGCTTTTCGGTATAACGCTCGGAGCGGTGCACCCAGCCTATCGGCGTCTCATCACCTTTGGCTAATACTTCATGATGCCCAAACCACGATATCGGCGCCAGCGGGTCGTCGTATAGTTCAGAACCTTCAATGTATGGCATCCACTCATCCAGTAAATTAACCAGCAAGCGCGCAATACGTGTTTTGGCCTGGCCACGTAAGCCAAGCAATAAAATATTATGGCGTGATAGTATGGCTGTTTGCAAATCGGGTATTACCGTGTCTTCAAAACCTACTATGCCTTCAAAACCGCCTTCGCCCTTTTGCAATTGCTTAATCAGGTTCTCGCGCAATTCATCCTTCACCGACCGGCTTTTGTAATCTGTTTTTTTTAACTGCCCGAGGGTGGTTATATCTTTTTTATTCATCTAATGCTAATGTGCTATGTGATTGCTTACCTCGATTAAATTTCTATCGGGGTCGCGAAAATAAATGGAGGTAGTTTTGCCTGCCGCGTTTCGGCGTTCAACCAAGCCCTCTATCGCAATGTTTCTACTCTCAAGTTCGGCTTTTATTTGCTCTATCGATTCTGCCACTGTAAAACCAATATCCAGCGATCCCGGCGTAGGCTTATCGGCTTCCAAATCAAAGCTTCTGCCCTTTTGGCGCAGGCTAAGGCCCTGATTGCCAAACTTTAGCGCTTTTTTTCGCGCTGTAAATTCTTCAACCTCCATACCCAAAACATCCCTGTAAAAATTGCAGGTTTCGTCAATGTCTTTCACCGTTAATACAAGGTGATTTATCTGCTCAACTTTCATATGCTGTCAATTTGATGATTATCCGATTTGAAAATTTGGTGATTTGAAAATTTGAAAATGAAGAATAAGTAAAATCTTCAAATTGTCAAATTAACGTACCGTTTTTCGCCTGTTACGGATGTAATCTTCAAATATATATTCGCCCAGGCCATTCAGCGAGCTGTAAAAAGCTTTACCGCCGTTTGTCTCGGTAAATTTACGAACAAATTGCTGCAGGTAAGGATCCTTGGCTATCATAAATGTGGTAATAGGTATTTTTAACCGTTTGCATTGGGCGGCTATGTTAAGGGTTTTGTTAACCACTTTCCTGTCGAGCCCTATGCTGTTTTTATAATATTTGGTACCCTCTTTTAAACAGGTGGGCTTACCATCAGTAATCATAAAAATTTGCTTGTTGTGGGTTTTACGGCGACGCAACAAATCGTTAGCCAGCTCGAGACCGGCATAAGTGTTTGTATGGTAAGGGCCAACCTGCAGATATGGCAAATCCTTTAAAGTTATCGGCCAGGCATCGTTACCAAACACCACAATATCCAAGGTATCCTTAGGGTATTTGGTGCGGATAAGTTCAGCCAGCGCCATGGCTACCTTTTTTGCAGGGGTGATCCTGTCCTCGCCATATAATATCATGGAGTGCGAGATATCGATCATCAGCACTGTAGAAGTAAGGGTTTTGTAATCCATTTCTTCAACTTCGAGGTCACGTTCGGTCATCATAAAATCCCCGATGCCGTGGTTAACCTGTGCGTTATGGATGGACTGTGTCATGTTGATCTGGTCGAGACTGTCGCCGAACTCAAACTCGCGGCGTTCGGCGTTTTTCTCGTCACCCTGACCCGATTGCGGCGACCGGTGGTTACCCTTGCCTGATTTCTTCAGTTTGCCAAATATTTCCTCCAATGCCGATTGACGAATGCTCTGCTCGGTTTTAGCTGTAATGCTGAAGCCGCCGTTTTGCTCTTCTTCGCTCAGATACCCTTTTTGCTTTAACTCGTCAATAAAATCGCCCATACCATACTCGTCGTTGGTAAGGTTATATTGCTTGTCAAGCTCATTCATCCAGGCCAAAGCTTCGCCAGCATCGCCGGCGGTATAGTTAAGCAACTCCAGGAATAATTTCAGTAATTCTTCAAACCCGCCTTTTTGAATCTGGCTGGGTTTAAATTTCGAAAATTCGAATCCACGCATACAATGCCCTTTCTGATATAAAATAACGGAATATTATTTGTAAAAGTTTTGGAAAAAAGGTTTTAGATGGAATTGTTATGTGAATATGACAAAAGCCCCCTAGCCCCCTGATGATGGAATTTTCGATTAGCAGGATTGGATTTGGATATTGATTTAAAACTTTGCTAAAAGACTCTCATCGTAGATAGGGTTCGCACCGCGTTTACCTGCAACATACGAGCCTACCAAACATGCTTTCTCAATCACCCCTTGCATGGGCTCATTTTTTAACAGTCCCGATACAAAGGCGGCCAGGAAAGCATCGCCGGCGCCTACCGTGTCAACAACGTTTACCGGGCAGCCAGGGTGTTCGTAAAACTCGTAGTCGTGCCAGGCCATAGCGCCGTGTTCACCGCGGGTAACGCAAATGGTTTTGGGGTGATATTTTTTCTGGAATTCGATGATATTTTCTTTCAGATCGCTGGTATTGCTGCCGATCAGCAGGGCCGCTTCGTCTTCGTTCATTTTTATTACATCGGCGCCGGCAACCAGCGTTTCAATCGTCGACATGGTAAAATGCGGCGCGCGCAGGTTTACGTCGAATATTTTTAGTGCCGTGGTTTCCTGCAGCAGGTTTAACAGCGTGTCCCGTGTGATACCCTCGCGGCAGGCCAAACTACCGTACACAATTGCCGATGCCTGGGCAGCTGCTTTTGTAAGGGCCGATTCAGTTTGGATATTATCCCACGATACCGGCTCTGGGATAATATAGGTGGCTACGCCCTGGCTGTCCAGTTGCACCGTTACTTCGCAGGAAGGCAGCTTTTCATCAACCTGTATCAGTTCGCTGTACAGGCCATTTCCTTTTAAAAACTCTACCAGGCCATTGCCGGATTCGTCGTTACCAACCCTGCTGGCAAATAAAACATCCATGTGTTGCTGCACCAGGTGGCGTGCAACATTCATAGGCGCGCCGCCGGCAACTTTTTCGTCGCCAAAAGTGTCCCAAAGTATTTCGCCGAAGCAGAGTATCTTGTTCATAAGGGTGAAAGCTGAAAGGCCAAAGCTAAAAGGTTTTTTGATAAAAATTGTTTAATTCGCTTTGCGAAAAAACTATTTATCTATTGCCTGTTTTAAAATCAGAGCTATTACCGTTTATTGTAACTATTCTAATTTTCCTTCGTCTTATTTTTAAATGGTTGAGATTTTTAATGACATACGCAAAGTACATCAATTCGCTGCTCCCTGCGATGAACTGGCTGCACACATTGAGTTTTTTTCGGAATCGATGCCACCTGTTGAAAGTCTATTGAGAAACAATCTGGCACCTGGGTTCAAAAGCGTAAAAATGTTTCCCAGCTATACGCCTACGTTTTGGATAAACCTGGGCACACCGTACTACTTATCGGTAGCCGACAAAACGCATTTAATTAAAGCCGGTGACGATATTTTGGTTTTGCGCGATTCCAGCGTTGAAAAGTTCAAACAGCCTACCGACCATATTTTTACCGTCAAATTTCTTCCCGGTGGGCTCGAGGCTGTGCTGGGCATCAACCAGGCAACGCTGATGGGGCAGGTGATAAATTTAAACACGATATTGCCACAGGCACTCCTTAAAAAAATCAAACTGCCCTTGTGCTTTGACGAAAGGTTGGCGTTGATGCAAAGCTTCCTGCTAAGATGCTACAAAGGCTCCCATAACGACCATTACGTTCAATTTGTAACTGACTGCATTGAAAACTATGATGCGGCCGGCATGCAAATAAACACGTCGCAAATGGCCGAAAAAATGTTTGTTACCTCGAAAACCATCAACCGGTATTTTAATAAAGTAGTTGGCACATCGCCAAAAAACTATTTCTCCATTATGCGTACCCGCGTAGCATTAACTGCCTATGTAAACCAAAAAGGCGTATTTAACCCGTACGATTTTGGATATTACGATATGAGCCATTTTTACAAAGACGTAGTGAAGTTTACCGGGCAGAAGCTCGCAGCGAATTTTTAATATTGTCCGTTTTTTACTAAAAAACCGCCTTTTAATGCCCGTACTTTGATGAAATAAATTAAGCATCAATGACTAAGCATATTTTTCTGTTCACAGGCTTTGTAATTTTAAGCTTCGGAATATCATCTGCGCAGCACAAAACTTACACGCCAAAAATTGAGGCTTGCGATTGTCTCTTTAAAAACGATAGCATGAAAACCCGCTGCGCTTATTTAATAGTGCCCGAAAACAGGAACAAACCAACTGGCAAAACCATCAAACTACCATTTATTGTTGTTGAAAGTAATAATCCCAACAAACAAAAGGACCCGGTGCTTTATACTTCGGGCGGGCCGGGGGCAAGTTCTTTGAGGGGCGTGCGCTTTATTAACTACCGCCGGTTTAGCAAAAACCGGGACTATATCGCCTTTGAGCAACGGGGGACTACCTATGCCCAGCCATGCCTGTCGTGCGATGGCATTAGCGAGGCCATCAGGGACGCCTATCGCAAAGACCTGCCCCTAGACAGCGCGCTTACAAAAGAAGCTGCCAGATGCCGCAAAAAACTAATTAGCGACGGTAACGATCTATCAGCCTATAACACCATTGAGAACGCTGCCGATATTGAAGATTTACGCCGCGCGCTCAATATCGATTCATTGAATTTGATGGGCATTTCGTACAGCGGTGGACTGATGCTTACTGTTTTAAGGAACTACCCCCAGCATATACGGTCGGTAATTCTTGATTCGGCACTACCGGGATTTATTAATTACGAAGAAGATGCTATGTTCAGCATCAATGCTTCATTTAATAAAGTGTTTGGTAATTGCGTGCGGGACTCGACAAATAACCCATTGTATGCCAACTTACAGCAGCGGTTTCAGCAATATTTCAACTCAATTGCTAACACGGAATTCAGTATAAAATATTTAGAGAAAGGCAGCACCGATAGTATAATTATCAAATACCACCGCAGCGAGCTGATTGATTTTTTGATGAACAACCTTCAGGATAATGGTCAGCTTAAAAATGTTCCGTATTTAATTACCCAGGTTATCGCCGGTAAGCAGCAGGTATATATGAAACGGTATTTTGATGATATTTTTAACGCAGGCAAAAGCAATACGCTGGGCATGCGTTATTCGATGTATTGTTCGGAGCAAATACAGTACGCCGACCAACGGCTTATAGATAAACAAAATGACATATTTCCATATCTTGTAGGGTATAGGTTTAATAATGTAAACCACCCACTATGTAATTGCTGGAACGTAAAGGCGGTTAGTCCGGTCGCAAAAACCCCGGTATATTCAAATGTGCCGGCCATGCTGTCGACCGGGGATACCGACCCATATTGCCCGGCATTTTACAACGATGTAATTCACCATTATATGCCGAACAGCCAGCGGGTGCTGTTTACTGATAAAACTCATGGGCCTGCGCTCAATACCCGGGAAGGCGATGTGCTGATAGCAGAGTTTCTCGACCATCCATACAAGCCGGTGACAGTTGATGGTAAGAAAATAACGAAGTGGTGAGGTGGTGAGTGGTCAATTAGTTATTTGGTGAATTAGTGAATCTAGAAAATGAATTATGAGAATATTTACAACGTTACTATTTTGCACCATCTGCATTTCGGCAATAGCACAAAAGCCTGATAACCGGATTGTGATTGGCGCGGTTGATACTATTTTCTCGAAAGTTCTGAATGAGAAGCGGGCACTGTTGATACATGTGCCAAATGGTGGTAAGGACGAGCGCTACCCTGTGTTGTATATTTTGGACGGCGAAGACCATTTCAATTCAGCAGTAGGTATTGTGCAACAGATGGCGGGGGTGATACCTGATATGGTAATTGTTGGCATTACCAATACCGTACGGGAAAGAGACCTTACACCTACCCATGTTACCGCACGGAAGGGTCAGGACGATGTATCAGGCGGCGGCGAAAATTTCATGAAGTTTATTAACGATGAGCTTTTCCCTTATGTCGACAGTCATTACCCGACCGCACCCTATCGCGTTTTCAGTGGCCACTCGCTGGGCGGTTTAACCGTCGTAAATGCACTCGTTAACCACACCGCGTTATTTAACGCCTACATCGTTATCGATCCAAGTTTGTGGTGGGATAACAAAAAACTGTTGAAGCAGATACAGCAACAATTGTCAACCCTTAATCTCGCAAAAAAATCATTATTTGTGGCCTTTGCTAATAATATGTCGCCGGGGGTTGATACCATTACCGTAATGCAGGATACGCTTAACCCCCGTACGAACGTAACACGATCTGTATTACCCTTTATTAAGGCTTTGAAAGAGACGAAACCCAAAGCGCTTAACTGGAGTTATAAATTTTATCCCAACGAACGACATGGCACTATCGAGCTAAATGCGGAATACGATGCACTACGGTACTTGTTTAATTACTATGCATTTTTAACGAGCCAGTTTGACGGCCACCCGGAGCTAAATGTGGATGCTGTTCTTGCGGCTCATTTCAAAATGCTGTCTGAGCGTCTTCGATATACCGTTGTGCCGCCCGAATCATTAGTAAACAGCCTCGCCTATTATTGTTGGGGTACCAACAAATCAAAGGAAGCTTTTTCTCTTTTTAAAAGGAATATTGATAACCATCCGCAAAGTGGCAACGCTTTTGACAGCGTTGGCGATTTTTATGCAGGAACCGGGGAAAAGCAAAAAGCAATTGAGGCTTACATTAAATCGCTAAGCCTGCAGGAAACAGTGGATACCCGGCGAAAATTAGAAGAATTGCGGAAGAAGTAATGCTATCTGTCTTAAAAATGATAATAAGGAGACACCATTATATACACAATAACGCCGGTGATGGTTACATACAACCAGATTGGGAATGTCCACCGAACCAGTTTTTTGTGTTTTTGCACTTGCATTTGCAGGCCACGGTAAAAGCTTAGCAGAATTAGCGGCAAAACGCCCGCGGCTAATATAATGTGAGAAATTAATATGGTGAGATATATTGTACGTACGCTGCCAACCGCACCACGTTCCGCGTCAGATAGTATACCATCGCCGTCAAGGTCGCCAAAAACCGTTTCCTTTTTCATCAGGTAATGAAACGTAATGTATGATACCAGGAAAAGTGATGACAGGCAAAACGCCAGTATATTAACCCGCTTATGCATTGTTATATTACCATGCCTGATAAAGTAAAGTGATACAAGCAGCAGTACGCTGCACGAACCATTTAATATAGCATTAAGCTTCGGCAGGTAAATGGTGAACGCCGGGGTAACCTCGGGCACCGGCAATATCTTTCTGTTAAGAATTAACACTACCGCAAACACAAATACGGAAACGGCTGCTACAAATCGGAATATAAATTTATCGGTCATCTTTCTAGTAACAAAATCAAATCTTACTTTATCAACATAATGCTTGCCTACTACCTGCTGATTTAATATACGGCCGGTTCTCCATTTCTCACTTCCTCCAAATACAAAACCTTAATTTCATCATTCAGCTTGTCAACATCCTTTGACGATGCCCCGGTATAATACCCCCTGATTCGTTTTTGGGCGTCAATCAATATCAGCTTATCACTGTATACAAAATCATTGGGGCCGGTTTGCAGGGCGTTTACTAAAAAGCCGGTCCGGGCCAGGTTGTATATGGAAGAGGTGTCGCCTGTTAAAAACATACGTTTTGGCGTTAGTCCTTTAAAACCATCAGCATATTTCTTTAAAGTCGAAACGTCATCTTGTTTTGGGTTAACCGTAATCGATACAAAATAAACCATCTTGTTTTTTTTGTACAATGAGTCGAGAACGTTTGCATTCTCGTTCATCAGTTTACACACCGACGGGCAACCTGTATAAAAAAAGTTTACGACAAATATCTTATCCTTAAAAGTTCTTAACGATACCTGTTTGCCGTTTTGGTCGGTTAACTTAAAATCGGCCAGTGTGTGGTATATTGTATCCGGGATGGCCTTGCCTTTTACCTTGTGGGTGGTTTTTGCAACAGTTTTGTCGCCGAATATATTTAACTGCTGGTACCTGTTTTTACCGTGAGCGTCGAGTAAATAATATAAAAATCCCGGTACTACTAAAACAAGTACTAGGATCATGATTTTTTTTGAAATGCCTGCCTTCATTATAACAGGCTGCTCAGGGCACGCCTTAGTTCAATCCAATAATGGCTTTCATTTGTAAGTACCAATATTAAGCCGATGATGAAAAGCACGGGGAGCACAATGGCCATAATCAGCCCCATCTTTTCAAATTTCAAGTGCATGAAATAAGCTATAATGTAGAATGCTTTAACCAGCGTTAATACAATGTATATCGGGTTTATCCACAACGCGCCCGGATGCTTAGGAGCTATAACAAGTGCTACAAAAAACTCAACAGCGGTTATACCTAACAGGATATAAAAAACATTCAGTATTCTTTTTTTAGTCATTCCCTCATGTTCGCCATGTGCGGCATCGTCATGATGAATAGTTGCAGTTTCTGATGACATATAATATCTTTTTAAATTATCAAACTAAATAGAAGAAAGTAAATACAAACACCCACACCAAATCTACAAAGTGCCAGTAAAGGCCAACTTTTTCAATCATAAGGTAACTGCCTCGTTTTGCGTATGTGCCTATTAAAACGTTAACGGTGATGATGATATTAATTATAACACCCGAAAATACGTGGAAACCGTGGAAACCTGTTATGGTAAAGAACAAGTTTGCAAACTGCTGACTCGACATCTGTTGTTGCGACAGTGGAACTCCTTCTTTAAAAAACTCCTGCAGCGTTTTTGCATCCGGTATTCTTGACCACCAAAAGCCCTCATGGAATAAATGGTTCCACTCTAATGCCTGGCAGCTTAAGAACATTACACCTCCAATAATGGTGCCTACCATCCACCAAATAACTTCTTTTTTTGCGTTACGGTGACCGGCTTCAACAGCCAGTACCATGGTAACCGAACTCAATATCAGAATTAAAGTCATTAAACCCACGAAAACCAATGGGGCGCCTGATTCGATCGAAGTTCCCGGTACCGATTGGAATACCAAAGATGGCGTTGGCCAAACTGGTGCACTAAAACGTAAAGCGCCGTATGAAATTAGTAATGATGAAAATGTAAAAGCATCCGAAAGGAGGAAAAACCACATCATCATTTTACCATACTCAACATTGAAAGGCGACCTGCCCCCCGACCATGGTGTTGATTTTACCTCATCAACTTGTTGTGTTACTACTGTACTCATTTGTACTTGGATAATTATTTAATTTTGGTTCAAAAGTAAAAAAACATACAGACAAATCCACATAATATCGAGAAAATGCCAAAAAATAGATGCCATTTCGATCTTAAATATATTCTTAACCTGCGGTATGTTCCTGTAAGTGGCTAATACTGTATTTAATAGTACCAGTAAGCCTGCGATAACGTGCAAAAAATGTATGCCGCTAAACACGTAAATAAATGAGCGTGCGGCATTAGGGTTTGAAAAAAATACCTGCATTTTTATTAAAACCAGCCATGCATTAATTTGCAGGGCTAAAAATGCAATCCCTAAAAAAAGCGTAAGCCATAAGTATAAACGTTGTTGAGCTAACTGCAAACCTTTCGCGGCTTTTTTTGCCATTATTAAGGTTAGGCTGCTAAGCGTTAAAACAATCGTGCTGTATATAAATGCGTTAGGTAACAATACCTGCAAGGCATGCCCCCGGCCGCCAACGTATACTATAAAACCGCTCATAAACCCCATAAAAAGCAGGAACGATGTGAATATGAATATCCACATGTTGAACTTTTTAGCACCGAGGTTTTGTTTATCTTCCTGTTGTATTTGAGCCATCATTTCACTTTTCCTATAAAATCAAATAAAAACATTAACTGCACTATCGGCAGGTAAAAAAAGGAACCGTACATCAGTTTTTTTGCTGATGGAATTTCCAAATCTTTTAACAGCTTAAATGCCAGGTATAAAAACACTAAGCTGCATATTAACGATATTGCGCCAACGTAGTAACCGCCATAGCCATAATAGGTTGGCAGTAAACTCACCGGTAACAATATTATAGTAGATGCAAAGGTAAATATTGCACTTGTTAAATTTCTTTTTCCCGACGGTAGCAACCTGAAGCCGGCCAGCTTATAATCATCATCAAGCACCCAGGCAATGGCCCAAAAATGTGGAAACTGCCATACAAATTGTATCCCAAACAATATTAACGCAATATTATCAATCTGCGGATGCGCTGCCACGTACCCAATAAGCGGTGGCAACGCACCGGGAATCGCCCCCACAAAAACTGCTATCGGCGATTTCCGCTTTAATGGTGTGTAAGCAAAGGCATATAGTAAAACCGAAAATACAGATAAATACCCTGCTGTTAAGTTAAGCCCGCCTAATAAAATAGTACCGGCTATGCCCATAAACAAGCCTATAACAAGGCCTTGCCCGTTGGTCATCCTGCCTGATGGCATTGGCCTGTCCATGGTTCGCTTCATCAGCTTATCAAGGTCCTTCTCTATAATTTCGTTAAAGCAATTGGCCGCTGCGGTTACTAAAAACCCGCCGCCTATCAGCTTCAGCCAGTTCATCCAGTCGATATGACCGTTAACCTTACTGCCAATTAAAAATGATATGGACGCCGAAAACACCACCAAAAAGGTGAGCCTTAATTTTATCAGCTTTGAAAAATCGCTCCAAATCATGCGTGCATCCCCCCTTTTACCGACCGGTACAAATTCAACATCAAATAAAACTGCGCTCCAAATACCACCGTTGCCAGCAGTACGTGTGCAGCCTGTGCAACCGGCGGCAACGCCCAGTACGACAATACGATACCGGTAACTATTTGCAGCATTATCATTAAAAACGCAAAGCTCATTATTTGTTGCTGTATAGAGTGGCGACTAAATGTTTTCCTAACCAAAGCATACAATACTATATTGGCTATAAAAACAATAATAGCTACATCTCTGTGCTGGGTAAAAATGGTGCCTGCATTGCTTATCCAGTCGTCGCGGTAACCGCCTTGCAGGTGGCCGGCAACAGCATCAATTTTTTCGCGCACTTCACTGCCGAATGCAATTTGTACTATGCTTACTATTAAAGCAAGTAACGTTACAACATGTACCAGCGGATTAACTGTTAATCCCGGCCTGCCGTCAACACGAGCCAGGTGGTAAGTAGCAATAGCAAGCGCCAGTATCGCCAGTGCAAGCAGCATGTGTACGGTAACTATCCACGCCAGCAGGTTTGTCGAAACTACTATAGAGCCCAGCCAACCCTGGAAACCTACCAGGATAACGTTCAGTATACTTAAAAAAGGTATCCATTTAGTATCGGCGCGATAAGCAAATGCATAAATGGCCGTTGCGATTAAAAACAAACCCGATAACGCACCTATAAGCCTGTTTATGTATTCTGTCCAGGTTTTAGCAGCGTTAAAATCTTCAGGTACCAATATTGAACGGTCTTCACGAATCCGTTTAGCTAAATCACTGTAACCAAACACATCTAATGTTTTTGCAAAACGTTGATTTTTAGCCAGCCGGCCGGCAACGTATTTTTGCTTATAATCTTTAGGTAGTTCGTTTACATTCGTCGGCGGTACATACCTCCCGAAACATTTTGGCCAGTCAGGACATCCCATTCCCGAACCCGTGCTGCGTACAACTCCACCGGCAAGTATCAATATAAACAGCAGGATTATTGTAGCGAGGTTAATTTTCTGGAACCGGATTTTCGACGTGGATGTCCTCATGTTAAGTCTTAAGTCCTAAGTCTTAAGTCCCAGGCCATAGTGGCATGGGGCAAAGGCTCAAAAACAATATATTTCATCAAAGTATCCAAATAATTAGTCCCAAGGCATAAGCAAAGCTTTATTAAACTTAATACTTACGACTCAGGACTAAAGACTCAGGACTTATTTTACCGCTTCGTTAGCTTTTTGCGCATCAGTCCATTTGGTGTGCTCTGCCAAACCGCCAGGATTATCCTCAAAGTCATGAGGAAGGTTTGAGCTCATGGTTTGTGAAAACGGTATGTGCTGCGGTATAAAATCTTCATCATGTCCCGGCTTGCTGTAATCATATGGCCAGCGGTAAACGGTAGGTATCTCTCCTATCCAGTTGCCATGGTGATGTTCAATTGGCGCAGTCCACTCAAGTGTATTTGAATTCCATGGGTTTTGAACGGTTTTCTTACCCCAGAAAATAGAATGAATAAAGTTGTATGCGAAAGCAAGCTGTGCAATACCCGCCATAATAGCCGACCACGTAATAAATACGTTAACAGTTAACCAGTGCTTCATCGATTCAAACTCGGTAAAGGCATAGTAACGGCGTGGTACACCTTCAAGACCCATAAAGTGCATCGGGAAGAATACCAGGTAGGCGCCGATAAATGTTAACCAAAAGTGCAGGTAACCCAAACGCTCATCCATCATACGGCGGAACATTTTAGGGAACCAATGATAAACACCCGCAAGCATACCAAATATAGCCGCCGATCCCATTACAAGGTGGAAGTGGGCAACAACAAAGTAAGTATCGTGCAGATTGATATCCAAAGCAGCGTTACCCAGAAAGATACCTGTTAAACCACCAGAGATAAAGAACGATACCATGCCGATTGCAAAAAGCATAGCCGGCGTAAAGCGGATATTACCGCGCCATAATGTGGCCAGCCAGTTGAATGTTTTTACCGCCGACGGCACCGCGATAATCAGCGTCGTTATCATAAACACACCGCCCAGGAACGGATTCATACCCGTTACAAACATGTGGTGTCCCCATACGATAAATGATAATACCGAAATACCAATTAATGAGTAAACCATTGCATGGTAACCAAATATTGGCTTGCGTGAGTTTACCGACAGTACTTCAGACGAGAGACCCATCGCCGGCATAATTACGATATACACCTCGGGGTGACCCAGGAACCAGAATAAGTGCTGGAACAATATCGGGCTGCCGCCTTCGTAAGGCTGAACTGAACCGTTAAGAACGATGTCGGACAAGTAAAAGCTGGTACCGGCGCTGCGGTCAAAAATAAGCAACACAACACCTGCAACTAATACCGGGAATGACAATACACCCAATACAGCAGTAAGGAACAAAGCCCAAACTGTTAACGGCATTTTCCAAAGGTCCATACCTTTAGTACGCATGTTTAATACCGTACTAATATAGTTGATACCACCCATTAACTGCGATGCGATAAACATCACCATACTTACCAGCCACAGCGTCATCCCCATCCCCGAACCAGGCATAGATTTTGGCAGTGCTGACAATGGCGGATAAATTGTCCAGCCACCGCTTGCAGGGCCGCTTTGCACAAAGAAAGACGATAGCATTACGATACTGGCCATCAAAAAGAACCAGTAAGAAAGCATATTAACGAACGGCGATGCCATATCACGTGCACCAATCTGAAGCGGGATCAACAAGTTCGCAAATGTACCGCTCAAGCCGGCAGTTAACACAAAGAATACCATGATGGTACCGTGTATGGTTACCAGCGACATATAAAAATCGGCACTGATACGGCCGTTAGGCGCAAAATGACCTAGCAAAGTTGTCAGAAACGGAAATGATTTTTCCGGGTAAGCCAGCTGAATCCTGAATAATATCGACAGCGACATGGCGATGAAGGCCATGATAATCCCTGTAACAAGGAATTGCTTGGCAATGTATTTATGATCCTGGCTAAATACGTATGTATTAAGAAAAGTTGCTTTATGGTGGTGTTCGTGACCGTCTTCGTGGTGTACTACTCCGTGATCGTGAACTGCTAATGTTGACATAATCGTTACTCTTATATTAATTGTTTACCGCTAACCTGTTTGACGCCGACACCTGGTTTGCAGGCTTACTATCAGCAAAGTGCAACTCTTTTCTTAACTGGTCGCTTAAGTATGGTTTTTGTTTTGCTATCCAATCCTGGTATTCAGCTTGCGAAACAACACGCACTACTTTCTGCATATTCCAGTGTCCCGATCCGCATATTTTGTTGCAATAAAGCAAATATTCAAAATTAGCATTCCCGGTTATCATCTTCATTTTCGCAGTTGTGATTGTCGGCACAAATTTGAAGAAAGTAGGTAATCCCGGCACCGCATTTAACTGGACACGGAAATGTGGCATATACACACTATGTATTACATCCTGAGCGTGAATATTTATCCTTATTGATTTATTAACGGGTAAAACCAAAGTATCAGCAGATAAATCATCAAAGCTGTTACGGTCCTTAAAATCGACGCCTAACTTATTTGCGGCTGTGTATAACCTGAAGTTGGTCGAACCAAGTTTACCATCAGTCCCGGGGTAACGTATCTCCCATGCAAACTGGTGGCCGGTTACATCAATATTGATATCACCTTTAACTTCGGTGCTGGTCATTACCCTTTGCCAGGTAAAAAATCCGAATACAACCAATATGGTTAAAACTATGGCAGGGATAATTGTCCATACCTTTTCTATAGTATTATTGTGCGGAAGGAAATGAGCTTTGCGCTTATCAGAGCCCCTGTAAACAAATGCAAACCCAAACAGGCAAATTTGTGTAATAACAAATACTATCAGCGTTAAGATAGTGGTTGTGGTAAACATATCGTCAATTGAACCACCGTGCGCCGATGCCGGCTCAGGTAACTTCATAGCTCCCTGCACTGTTAATGACCAATAAGAGCCATACATACCTGCCACTATAAATATGGCGCAGCAAATGCCCATAACACCATTCCAGTTTATCCCTTTTTTACCCTGCATTTTTTGGGTAAGGTCATAAACCCTCAATATTTTACCCACTATAGCAACACAAACTGATGCCACTAAAAACAGTAGTACATAATAAGCAATCCCCGTCCACATGGCACCTTTATCAACCGTGGCGGCATCGCCCTGTGCTGGAGTTTGCGCCATCAGGTTGGTGCCAAACAGCACGAACGCTGCAAAAAGCGATAGTGTTTTTTTAGAATTTATTAGATGTTTGAATCCCATTTTAATGGTTGTTTGGTATTCTTTTTTATTAAAGTGCAAAAATAACAATTATTATATGTGATGATGAAGACTCTCCTCCAGCAACGGATGTTTTTTAGGTATCAGCGATTTAAATTTGCTTAACGCAGTACCAAACATCAGTACAAATAACCCTGCAAAGCCAACAAACACTGCTATATCTATAGGGCTCAATATATTGTACCATTCTGTTCCACCACTAACACCTATCGTTCCGGGCATAATCATCTGCCAGTAATCAAGCCAATGACCACATATTAATATAACGCATGCCACCTGCAACACTGCTACCTTACGTTTCGAGTCGCGTGACATTAAAGTTAACAAAGGAGCAAGGAAGTTGATCACAATGTTTAACCAAAACCATGGTTTAAATTGCGGCTCCCACCTGCGGTAGAAATAAGCAGACTCTTCAGGAATGTTAGCATACCAGGTAAGCAGGAATTGTGCAAACCACAGGTAAGTCCAGAACACCGAGAAACCGAACATTAGCTGGCCAAGGTTGTGCAAGTGATCATCTGTAACCCATTGCATATAACCCGCCTTGCGTAAAAGTATTAGCGATAGCGTAATAACCGACAAACCGCTAACCCAAAGGGCAGCAAAGTTATACCAGCCAAACATAGTTGAAAACCAGTGCGCCTCTAACGACATAATGGTATCAAAAGCAAACAAAGGAACAGTAAAGCCAAATATTAACAGGAACAATACCGACATTTTGAAGCTTTTGTTGTAGTTAAACATACCACCCAGATCATCTTCATTTTGCGAGTATTTTACCAGCATACGGCCAATAAGTGCATAACTGCCAAGGTAAATCACAAGGCGGGTTAAAAAGAATGTCTTATTTAAGTATCCAGATTTTGCAGTAATAATAGCGTCGTAATTTTCATTTCCCTTAAGGGTTACACCTTTAAGTGCCCATAACTTATACAGATAAGGTAGTTCAGTTATTTTACCTTCCTCGTTAGGACCCTGGTGAGTTAAAAATAAGCCGGCAACTATAATTGCAAGTAAAATTAAACCTGCGTAAGGTAAAACCTTTGCAAATGCCTGCGGAACGCGTAAAACAGCAGTCGACCATCCGGCCTGTGCCACATATTGCACCGCGCAAAAGAAAATACCGCAAATGCATACACAGCTTATGTAATAGCCGTTTAATAGTAAGTCAGCAAAAGTGCGTTCTCCATTCCCTGTCAGGAAGCCGGCAAGTAATCCAACCACGCCTACAAGGATCATGATCAGGCTCCAGGTTTTGGCCCTGCCTTTAAATTCAAATTGCCCGTCGAAACTATGAGAAGTATTCATTAATAATTCAGCTTATAAAGTTTGTAAATGGTGAACATACATAATTACTTTCCAGCGCTCTTTCGGCTCCAGCTGTGATGCGTATGAACCCATAGCGTTTAAACCGTAAGTAATAGTATGATAAATTTTACCGTCAGTAAGGTCCTTCATGGCGCCCCCGCGCGACGAATTGCCTTTTGAATATGATGGCGGCGGCGGGTAACCGTGCGCTACCACCAAACCATCACCCTGACCGGTTACACCATGGCATGGTGAGCAAAAGTGCTCGAATAATAGCTTGCCATCGGCATAGTTAGCCTGGGTTTGCGGTAATGTAGTTTTTACCTCAAGGCCGGCTTTTTCGTAGCCATCTTTTGTATTCGGATAATCAAACCTTACAAAGCCAAGCGGGGTTGTACCTGCAGGCGGAAGTTGGGCGGTTTTACCATCCTTAAAATTGTCGTTCTTCTGGTCGGGGTCGTATGCAATGTGCTCATACATATTGGGAGCGTATTCCCATCCGGTACTCCTCTTATCCTTGCACGATGATATAATTACCGTTGCAACAATAGCAATAACCGTTATGCCCAATATTTTACTTTTATTCATAGCTAACATATTTTCTGTCGTTATGCTTAACTTCTACTGCTCCTGATTCTTTTAATAAATTCGTGATATCCTCGTGCGGGATGTTGCCTTTAGCATCAATGGCAATAACAAACCTGTCGTCGGTTGCCCTAAGTTCCATAACACGTGGGGTACGGCCCGGGAAAAGGTGTGTTGCGTAAAAAAATGTAAGCACCATACCAAATGCGGTAAATAACACGGTCCACTCAAATGTAATCGGAACAAAATCCGGAACGGCAAACGCGGGTTTACCACCAATGTTCATTGGCCAATCCTGCACCAGCATGAAATAAGCCATGCTGAAAATGGTTGTACCACCAAGGCAGCCGAACATAAATGCTGCATAACCTAAACGCGAATCCTTAATGCCAAGCTTCTTTTCAATGCCGTGTATAGGCATAGGGGTGTAAACATCGTAAATAGGCACGCTGTTTTTCTGTAGCGTATCAATCCCGTGCATCAGCTCATCAGGATCTGCAAAAAGGCCTAAAATATATTTTGTGGTGCTCATTTTTATGCTTTTTTGTAATCTTTAATATTAACACTGTCAAACGATGTTAATGATTCTTTGTAAAACTCAACCTGCTCGCTATCCAAACCGCCATGTGCAATCAGCTTCTTCTTGGCTTGCTCGCTGCTGCTCTTTAATATCAGCTTCACTTCGGCCATTGCTATTGAAGGCAATACGCGAATGAATAACAGGAACATGGTAAAGAATAAACCTATCGAACCAATAAACACACTCACGTCAACCCAGGTTGGATAAAACATTGCCCAGCTCGATGGTACAAAGTCGCGGTGCAGGGAAACAACGATAATTACAAATCGCTCAAACCACATACCGATGTTTACCACGATAGACAGTACCCATGAAATTGGGATATTTGTACGTATCTTTTTGAACCACATTAACTGGGTCATCAATACGTTACAGCCGTACATCATACAACCAGCCCACCAGTATGGCCCTATAAACCTGTTAAGGAATGTATATTGCTCATATTCGCCGGCTGAGTAGTAGGCGATGAAGAACTCTGTTAAATAAGCCACACCTACTATCGAACCTGTTAAAAGGATGATTTTGTTCATCGCTTCTATGTGGAACATAGTGATGTAGTTTTCTAAGCCCAATACTTTACGGGTAACCAGCAAAAGTGTTTGCACCATGGCGAAACCCGAGAAGATAGCACCCGCAACGAAATATGGCGGGAATATGGTAGTATGCCATCCCGGTTCAAGGGATGTGGCAAAGTCCATGGATACAATGGTGTGTACTGACAGTACCAGCGGCGTTGATATACCGGCCAAAATCAAACAAACGGTTTCAAAACGCTGCCAGGTCTTAACTGAGCCTGTCCAGCCGAATGACAATACCGAATATATTTTTTGGCGGATACCTGTAGCACGGTCACGGATTGTTGCCAAATCTGGCAATAAACCTGTGTACCAGAATACCAATGATACCGAGAAGTAAGTTGATATCGCGAACACGTCCCAGATAAGCGGTGAGTTAAAGTTAACCCATAACGAACCGTACTGGTTAGGGATTGGTAACGAGAACAAAGCCATCCATGGGCGGCCCATGTGAGCCAAAATGTAAGTGGCCGCGCAAATTACCGCAAAGATTGTCATCGCTTCGGCCGAGCGGTTAATGGAGTTACGCCAGTTTTGACGGAACAGCAACAGGATTGCCGAAATAAGCGTTCCGGCGTGACCAATACCTACCCACCACACGAAACCGGTGATGTCCCAGGCCCAGCCTACTGTTTTATTTAAACCCCAGGCGCCTAACCCGTTCCAGAACGTGTAGCTTATTGCAAACACCCAAAGGCATGCGCCTAATGATGCTACAGTAAAACCTATCCACCACGCTTTACCGGGCATATTTTCTACAGGGCGAAGTACATCATTCGTTATTTGGGCGTAGGTAATGTTCTCGCCCGTAATTAACGGTTCCCTGATTATCGATTCACTATGAGATGCCATATTCTATTTTCTCTCTCTTGTATAATTTAAGCCTCAGTTTCAGATATATTCCTAATTTTTGTTTGATAACCAACACCTGGTTTTACGTTTAGCTCTTCTAACACGTAGTAAGTCCTTTCGCTGGCTAAAGCCTTTGAAACTTCTGATTCAGGGTCGTTTGCATTACCAAACACAATAGCATTTGCCGAACATGTTTGCTGGCAGGCCATTTTTACTTCTCCGTCTTTAAGCGGGCGTTTTTCTATTTTAGCTTTCAGTTTACCGGCCTGTATACGCTGGATACACATCGAGCATTTTTCCATAACCCCGCGGAACCGTGTTACCACATCAGGGTTAAGTACTAATTGTGTATGCTCGTTATTCAGGTAGTTATCAAAACGCGAATCGTTCCAGTAGTTAAACCAGTTAAAGCGGCGCACTTTGTAAGGGCAGTTGTTAGCGCAGTAACGTGTACCAACGCAACGGTTGTAAGCCATGTGGTTTAAGCCTTCGCTCGAGTGAACGGTTGCCAATACCGGGCAAACAGTTTCGCAAGGTGCATGCTCGCAGTGCTGGCAAAGCATTGGCTGGTAAACCACTTTTACATGGTCAAGCTGATCAACATTAAGGTCGGCAATTGCGTGCTCCCTGGTAACACCGCCTTCTGTTCCGTTATCGTCAAAGCTGTAATAGCGATCGATACGTATCCAGTGCATTTCGCGGCGGCGGCCAACTTCGTCTTTACCAACAACCGGTACGTTATTTTCGGCACTACATGCAACTACGCATGCGCCGCAACCTGTACAGGCGTTAAGGTCAATCGCCATAACCCAGTCGTAAGTAGGGTTATCGTGTTTTTGCCAGAACAAATCTGGTTTGTATTCTTTATGTCCTTCTTCTTTACCTGTGCCGCTGGCAGGATTTTTAAGGTATTGCGTAAATGATGCTTCCTTAATAATACTATTACGGCCCTCGATAGAGTGGTGTGTTTGTGTTTGTGCCAGTGGCCAGTTTTCGCCAACCGAAGTTAGGGTTGCAACGGCACTGGTTTGAAATGTTTTGTTACGCAGGCTGTAAAAAGGGAATGCGTTTTTACCAACGTTGATACCAACCGGGCCAACAACTGTACGGCCGTAACCAACAGCTACTGATATAGTACCGCGTGCCTGGCCGGGTTGTGATAATACAGGTAATGATATGGTATAACCGTTTGCAACAATTTTAACCGCATCACCATCCTGTAAGCCTTTTGCTTTCATGTCCGCAGGGGCCATGGCAGCAAAGTTGTCCCAGGTTACTTTCGAAACCGGGTCAGGCAATTCCTGCAACCATGGGTTGTTTGCACGTTTACCATCCCTTATTGCAGGGCTTTGGTAAAGCGACATTTCGGTTTTGCCATCGGCAGCAGTAAGTTCAGTGCTGTGGTCTGATATAGTTTGCGCAACAGCGCTTAAGCTCATGTTAAATGCGTACGAACCGCCTGCTTTCGGAGTTTCTTTTACAAAACCTGTTTGCAGTAAAGTTTCCCAGCCGCTCTGACCTGATAAGCCGCCTTTAGCAAGCAGGTTTTTATCCCAGTTGTCGCGTACGTAACGGTAGTATTCTTTTGCAGGGTTGTCGCTCCATTTCATCAGGCTTTGTTCAGCCTGGCGGGTATCATAAACGGGGTTGATGGTTGGCTGCATCACGGTGTAATAACCGCTGATTGCATTGTCATCGCCCCATGATTCCAAATAGTGATGGTTTGGAGCAACTACGTTACAAAGCGACGAAGTTTCGTCGGTACTGGTAGCGAAAGACACTTTTAGACGTACTTTCTTCAGTCCGTCGGCAATATCTTTGCTGTTATAATAGTCATAAGCAGGGTTGGCATTCAAAAAGAATACTGCACCAACCGCGCCGCTTTTCATTTCATTTACAAACTCAACAAACTCGGCATCGTTACCTGCATATTGTAACGACGGGTTATCCAAATCGATAGTAGTGCCGTAGCTGCCTAATAACGAGTTGATAGCGTTAACCAATATTTGTGTAGCCACATCGTTCGAACCGGCAACAACCAGTGCTTTGCCTTTAGCTGCAAGCAGTTCTTTTGCAGCGATGGTAACAGCGTTTTGAGCAACTTTGTTGCTTAACGCTTTGCCTGCAAGGCTTGAGCCCGAGATGGCATTGTATAAAGCTATCAGTGCAGCGCCTTCTTCCGATGGTTTGATTGGGATCCTTACGTCGGCGTTTGAACCGGTAAGGCTCATACCAGTTTCAAACTGGATATGGCGCGACATTTTTTTGCTTTCCAGCGATTTGTTGTTCCGGTTTGAAACATACTGACGAGTAAACTCTTCAGGAGATATCCAGGTGCCCAGGAAGTCGGCAGCAAAGCTTACAATGATGTCGGCTTTATCAAAGTTGTAGTGCGGCAATACTGCTTTACCAAAACTGTTTTGATTTGCCTGTATGATACCTGTGTAAGATACGGCATCATAATTAATATGTTTTGCAGCAGGAAACTGCTTAACAAAATCAGCAATAACACCCAGTGTTGAAGGGCTTGTTACGGTTGAAGATACAATCGCGATTTTTTTACCGCTGGCTTGAATCGCCAATAATTCCCTCACCACAAAATCATCCACCTGCGCCCAGCCTGTTTGGCTGCCATCTTTCAACGGTCCTTGCAAACGGTTTACGTCATACAAGTCTAATACAGATGCCTGTGCCTGCGCACTTGCGCCACCTTTAGCTAAAATATCATTCGGGTGACCTTCAATTTTAATAGGGCGGCCTTCGCGGGTCTTAACCAAAATGGCTTGTCCGTCGTAGGTCGAAACATAATAGTTAGGTATACCCGGGGTAACCTCTTCCGGCTTAATTAAGTATGGCAGTGATTTGTGTACAGGAACCGGCTGGCAGGCAGCCAATGTTACAGCACCAACGCCAAAACCAAGCGCCTTTAAAAAATCGCGGCGTGGGGTACGGCCTGTTAAACCGCCACCGGTTAAAATATCTTCAATAGGAATAGGCTCCGCAAATTCGTTTTTGTTTAATTCAACAAATTCCGGGGTTTTGTTCAGCTCTTCTAAACCTTTCCAGTATTTTTTATTGCTATCCATTTAAGCTATATAAACTGTAATGCGTTTTAATAATATTAATAATGGCATTTGCCGCACTCGATACCGCCCATTAGTGACGCAGTAACTTGTTTTCCGTCCTTCAGTAAATCGTGTACCTGCTGTAAATTTGCGTAGTAAGCGTTGTCTTTAAAGTCAACGTTGGTACGTTTGTGGCACTGTATACACCATTTCATGGTAAGTGGTGAGTACTGGTAAACTTCTTTCATTTCCTGTACCGGGCCATGGCAGGTTTGGCATTTAATTTTGCCAACCTTTACGTGCTGCGAGTGGTTAAAGTAGGCCAGGTCGGGCAGGTTGTGTATGCGTATCCATTGAACCGGATGCGCTTTTGTAGTATCATACTTCTGTGTCGCAGGGTCAAATCCCAGGGCGTCATATATCTTATGTATTTCAACAGATGCTGTCTTTGAGCCGAAAGCCGAAGATATTACCTTGTGGCAGTTCATACATACGTTTAACGACGGGATAGTTGCATTTTTTGATTTGTAAGCCCCTGAGTGGCAGTACTGGCAATCAATTTTCATTGCGCCGGCGTGCAAATCGTGCGGGAATTTAATAGGCTGAACCGGCTGGTAACCCTGGTGAAGGTTGGTAGTCCATAGGCCGATAAATGTGTAAACGCCTAAAAATATAGTACCGCAAAGCAGTACGAAGAAGACGAACTTCTTATTTTTCGCAAGTTTCTTTAAGAAAGCTAAACGGTCAACCGATTCGCCGGCAACTGCTTCTTCCTCAAGTATAGTAACATTATTTTTTGCCAGCAAGCGCTCTAATGTTGTAATAACACGGTTTAAAACCAGTATTACTATAAAAGCTAAAACAATAACACCTAACAGTGAAAGGATAATTATTTTGCTTGGGCCTTTATCTACAACAACGGCGGGACCTGTTCCCGGAGCAGGTGTAGCAGACATTTTTTTCCATTCAGTACGAACGTAAGTTAAAATATTGGCTACATCCCCGTCGGTTAAATCGGCAAACACAGTCATGTTTGCCTGGTTGAACTGGTTGAAAACAGTAACCGCCTTCGGGTTTTTAGCCGCAATTAATGCCTGGTTGTTCTGGATCCATTTAGTCAGGAATTTGTCGTCGGTTTCGTCGGTAATCAGTTTACCTAAAGCCGGACCTACAACTTGCTGGTCAAGTTTGTGGCAGGCGGTACATTTGGCCTTAAACAGGGCCTCGCCCTTTACGGCATCCCCCTGTGCATAGGCATACGTGCCCACAAAAGCAAAACAGGCAATCAGTAAAACCGACCGTGAGAATTGTTTAAAAATCAATGAGAAACTCCTCATAAAGCGTATTTATACTAAATAATTTTTTTGTTAATGATTGATATTCACAGAGAAATGTATGTATAACCCGAAATTTTCAAGCACAAAAGTAAAATTTATTACAGTATCAGTGACAAATAAATGACACCAATATCTAATTTATAATAATTCTAAATAAGTTTTTATTGCGCTTAAAACCGGTTAAAATGCCTAATTATAGTGTCCATTTTACGATAAGCCTTAATAACTTATCTGTCAAAAGTTTATCCTAGTTTTCAATCCTTCTATTATCCAGACGGGCAATTTAGGACAGTTGCTCATCTTAAATAACGCAAGCCGCTAAAACTTACAATATAATGGTTTTAGAGGTAGCATTTTTACCACAATCGCTAAATTTACTTACATTAGCAGTAATTAACTACTGCAAACTTAACCTTTCACAATTCCAATGAGATTTCTTTACGCTCTTTTAATTCTCCTGTTACCAGTTTCAATTTTCGCACAATCCAATTACCGCCCCGGCTATGTAATACAAAGCAATGGCGATACATTGAAGGGCTACATAAACTACAGGGAATGGGACCTGTGTCCCAAATCGATCGAATATAAAAACCTCACATCTGATAAACAAGCGACTGAATTTACGCCGCAAACTTCGAAAGAAGTGCATGTAAACGGACTCGAAACTTACATTACTTATGCAGGCCCGCTAAGCATCGGCGCCACTAACCTCCAGGACCTTCGCGACCATATCGACACCGCAAAAAAAAATGTACTGGTGTATTTAAAAGTGGCTGTAACGGGTAAGCACCTAACTCTTTACTCGTATAAAGACGAATTAAAGACCTGGTTCCTGATAGCCGAGCCGAACACGGCCCCTATCGAACTGAGGTACTACCGCTATTTTAGCGACTATAACAATGTGGTAAATGTCGATATTTACAAAGGCCAGCTACAGTTACGCATCGGTAAATTTATGCCGGTGACTGATAACTTAAGCAAACAAATCAACGAGGCGAACTATGAATTCCGCGACCTTGAGCCGCTGATCAATAAAGTAAATGGCGAAGCTATAGCGGCAAGGACCAAGTCTGTTTTAAGGCCCTTTGTCGGGCTGGCCGCCAACAGCATCAAGACAACGGTAAACAATGTTGGTAAAATCAATAGCCAGCAGTCGTACACCGGCATAACACCGAAGATCAATATAGGTCTTGATATTTTAGGAAATTCGGTAGTCCAGAAATTCATTTTCAGGACCGAGTTATCCTACGCTTATACCAAACCAAACTACCACTATTCGGCCGATCCGGGTTTTGGGATACCTTCAACAACTGTTGTCGACTATAAATTCAACCAAAGCATCGTTTCCTTGTCGCCGCAGGCTATTTTTAACATCTACAATACCAGCAAGGTTAAGTTATACCTTGATGCAGGTGTTTTGTTC
Organism: Mucilaginibacter sp.; assembly: GCF_025359345.1. Classification (GTDB taxonomy): domain Bacteria; phylum Bacteroidota; class Bacteroidia; order Sphingobacteriales; family Sphingobacteriaceae; genus Mucilaginibacter. The sequence goes on along the minus strand of NZ_JANYGQ010000038.1, from coordinate 142,578 downwards.
AACGTTTCATTCTATTCCAACCAATTGTTACACACAGTAAATACGAGTATTTATAATACAGTGATTACTTACTCAAAAGCCGATCCTTACAAACCAAGCGGTTTTTCAACGGGCTTTCTTTTACAGGCCGGTGCAAGATTGAGCGACCGCGTTGAGATCCACTTTGCTTTCACCGCCGCACCAAACGTCTCTTTCGACTCAACAGTACAGGAGTTGAATCCCATAACGCTCAATACACAAACCATGGATTTTGGTATTAAATATTTGTTTTAGCCATATTTATAAATTCTTGTACCGCGGTTTAGATGGTGTAGCGCGTGGCAGGAGATGACCGAAGCTTTTGATATCGGAACATGGAGCTCTAAACACATTTGAAGATTTCGGAATGCCTGCAGCTTTAACAACTTTCGACAGGAAGGATTGAAGGATGCACCCTGCTTAAGCAAAATCCCCGGTCAGACAACTTTGAACGCTTGCTAATCAAAGCATCATCTGCCATCACTACCGTCATCCTATTAATAGCCAGTGACTAATGACTCCCCCAAGGGTCACCTTTTGGCACTTACGGGTATCAATAAGTACCAAAAAACAAACAAATTAATTTTTTATTATGAAAACAAAACATGTAATCCCGCTACTTGCGGGGCTGGGGCTTTTTTGTGCCTGCAAGGGCAAAATGGACTCGAAAAGTAATGCTGCAGACAGCGCTACAAGCGCCAATGTAGTTGTTCAAAAATCTGCTGCCGATGACAGCGTCACAGATGAAAAAGTAGTCCTACACAAATCCCCTACACCCGACAGTGCTGTAATCAAAAAAGTACCGGTACACAAATCGCACAAAACTGATACAGCGCAACCAGTCCGCCGGCTGGTACAAAAAGCCGACATCCACTTTAAGGTTAAAAGCGTACAGCAAACCACCGAACAGGTGGCCTCACTTACGGCCGATTTAAAGGGCACCATTGTTCATCAAACCATCAATTCAACGCCCCAAAGCCAGCAGGATTTTAAACGCAGCGACGATTCCATTATGCGGGTTACAGTTACCAGGCCTACTGCCGAAATGACGGTAAAAATTCCGCCTGCTTACCTGGAAGTTTTCCTGTTGCAGGTGGCCCGGCTGGGTATCCATATCGACAGCAGCCACATGAACGTGAACGATAAAACCCTCGATTATCTTTCAACCCAACTTAAATTAAAGAACGAAGCTGAATTAACATCAACCGAAGAACAAAAGCCGGCGGCAGCTAAAAGTCCGCGCGACATCCTGGAGCTAAAAAACAGGATGGTTGATCACCAGATAGATAACCGCCGCATTGCCGACTCGGCCAAAACAGGCGTTATTGCGCTCAGCTTTTATGAGAATGATGTGGTTAGCCGCGAAATCCTTGCAAGCAATAATCCATCTTCATACAATGAGCCGGCTACAAAGCGCATCGGCACATCAATAAAAGAAGGCTGGGATGTATTTGTAGACTTTATTGCCTTATTGATTAAAGCATGGGTACTGGTACCGCTCGGACTGATAACCTGGGTTCTGGTTAAACGAATAAATAAAAAGAAAGCAATCATTAACCTTAAAACTAATACCGAGTTATGAAATCAAAAGTATTAATTCCCCTGCTGGCAGTTATCGTATTGCTGGCAGCTTGTAAAGGCAAACGCGGTTCGGAAGAGTTTGCAAGCAGTGCAGATACCACCGTTTCGACAAGTCGGGCCTTCGATACCGCCAGACTTGAAACCAAACTGGTAAAAACCGCCGACATGCGCTTTAAAGTAAAAGATGTGCAGCAAACCAGCGAAAAGATTACCGCACTTACCACAGGTTATAAAGGCATGGTAATGCACCATCAGGTCGAATCGTCAGGTATGCGCAGCGTAGACATCAAAAAAAGCGAGGATTCTATTATCCGGGTAACCTCATTTAGCACTACAGCCGATATCACCGTAAAAATACCATCCGAAACTCTGGAGGAATTTATGAACGAGGTTGCACACATGGGCGTATTATTAAATGTACGCAAGATGGATATCTCGGATAAATCATTGGAGTATATGGCGGCAAGGCTGAAACTTAAAAACCGCAACGATTTAATCAGTCAGCAGAAGGCCGGCAAGGTGGTTATAAAGAACCCCGCCAATGTATTGGCTTTAAAGGACGATATGGTTGACCAGCAAATTGGCAACAAGCAAATCGACGACGAGGTAAAAAATAGCATTGTTAGCCTGAGTTTTTACCAAAGTAACACAATCTATAAAGAGACCATAGCCAATGACGATCCCTCGGACTATAACCTGCCATTTTTTAAAAGGCTGGGCGGCAGTATTGAAAATGGCTGGTCTATTTTTGAAAATGTGGTGCTGGGATTGGCTAACCTTTGGGTATTTGTTATAGCAGGCATAGTGGTGTGGATGATAATAAGGCACTACCGTAACAAAAGGCCGATTGTGGTAATTAAAAGCTAACGCCAAATTAAGTTTGTCTTAAAAAAATTCGCTTTGTGCTCTCTGTGTCTTCTCCGTATCTCCGTGGTAAAAAATAACCACAGAGGTCGCAAAGAAGGCACAGAGTAACAGAGTCTGTAAATCAGCCCTAATTTTTTTAAAATATTTTCACTTTCCCAAAAACCATTCACAAAGCACGTTGTTATCTATTTGCTAAACCCAAATTCCGTAACATGCAACCCAAAGCTATAACCCCCGCTGGCCTTAACCACATGATAAATGTGAGTGAAGATGATGAGCTTCAATTCTGGGCAAAAAAATTCGGCATTACGCCTGAAAAATTAAAATCGGCAGTAAGGGCAGTTGGTTCGTCTGTTGGTGCTATAAGCAAGTACCTGCGCAGTAAACTAAACTAAGATTTTTTGGATTGATAGGATTATAGGATGCTGCCGCGAGTTTTACGCAGTGTTACTCGTGGTATTGCATGTGGGAAGTTTTCAGCTTCTGCAGATATTATTTTTGTCATCTAACATTTTTAAAAACCAACCCCATCCGGCATTGTTAAATAGTGGTATTAATAATATATCGTTATGAGCCTGGAAAAATATGTTGAGAAGCGCGACTTCACAAAAACGGCCGAGCCCAAGGCAGGTAAAAGCCAGGCGAAGGATGCGCTGACCTTTGTAATTCAAAAGCACGATGCCTCGCGCCTGCATTATGATTTCAGACTGGAGATGGATGGCGTACTGAAAAGCTGGGCGGTACCTAAAGGCCCCTCAACCGATCCGAAAACCAAGCGACTGGCCATGATGGTGGAGGATCACCCTTATGATTACCGCCAGTTTGAAGGCATCATCCCCGAGGGCCAATATGGCGGCGGGACTGTAATCGTATGGGACGAGGGTACCTATGAGCCCATCGAAGAAATAAAAGGTAAAAAAGCACAGGAGAAAGAGTTGCTAAAGGACCTAAAAGCCGGCTCCCTAAAAATAAAGCTGCACGGCACCAAGCTGCGTGGCGAATACGCGCTGGTGAAAACCCATGGTATGGGCGAAAACGGCTGGCTGCTGATAAAGCATAACGACGACTATGCCTCGAAAAAAGACATTACCAAATTGGATGAATCTGTTTTATCCGGCAAAACTATTGCCCAGGTTGAGAAAACCAGCGAAAAGGTTTGGCAACACGGGCACGAAGAGAATGTAGAGAAAGAAAAATCAAAAAGTAAAAAAAAAAGACCGCCGAAACCAGCTGAGGAAGTGGTGGGTGACAACGCCGATGTTCCGGTGGTTGATACGGCTGGGACCGATGTTGCGCCGCTTGTAAAATCGGCGCCAAAAGCGGCCATCCCTAAAAATGTGAAGCCGATGAAGGCTACCCTGGTGGATGAACCTTTTGACGACCCCGACTGGCTTTACGAAGTGAAATGGGATGGCTACCGGGCAGTAGCCATTATAAATAAGGGCGACGTACAGCTTGTATCGCGCAACAACCTGCCTTTCGACAAATTTTATCCTATTGTTGCGGCTTTAAAAAAGTGGAAGATAAACGCCGTGATTGACGGCGAGGTGCTGGTGCTGAATGATAAAGGCATCTCAAACTTTGGCGCCCTGCAAAACTGGCGCAGCGAGGCCGACGGGCAGCTCGTTTATTATGTGTTCGATATACTTTGGTACGAAGGCAAAAACCTGATGGGCCTGCCCCTGCGCGACCGCCTTGCAATTTTAAAAGATATTTTACCGACCGATAACGACAGCATCCGCCAAAGCAAAGTTTTTGAGGCAAATGGTGTTGAGTTTTTTAATGCCGCAGAGCGGATTGGATTAGAAGGTATCATCGCCAAAAAAGCAAGCAGCGTTTATACTTCTGATTTGCGGTCGCCGGAGTGGTTAAAGATAAAGGTGCACCGGCGGCAGGAAGTGGTGATTGCCGGTTTTACCAAAAACCAGGGCACCAGCAAACCGTTTAGCGCGCTGGCGCTTGGTGTTTATGATAATGGCACACTACGTTACGTAGGCAAAGTTGGCACCGGGTTTAACGATAAAATGCAAAAGGAAATGATGGCGCAGTTTAAGCCGCTAATAACCGATAAAAGCCCGTTTGACGTGGAACCTGACGTTGATAAGCCATCGCGCTTCAGGCCGCAGCGTTTAGGCGCCAGGCCTACCTGGCTGAAGCCTGAACTGGTTGGTGAAGTTGCATTTGCTGAAGTAACCAGCGATGGCGTTTTCCGCCAGGCATCGTTTAAAGGAATGCGCACCGATAAGAAAGCCAAAGACGTAATTTTGGAAACGCCGAAACATACAACCGAAACAGTAGACGAAGTGGACAACAAAGATACCCGCGGCCATAGCGAGGCTATTGAACCGCCAAAAGAAAAAGGGCGCAAAACCCTGTTGAACCCGACAGATGAAACGCAGGCGCGTAAAATTTGCGGACACGATATAAAGTTTACCCATTTAAGCAAGGTTTACTGGCCCGAAGATAACGTGACCAAGCGCGACATGTTTAACTACTATTACCAGGTTGCGGAATTCATATTGCCTTATTTAAAAGACAGGCCGATGTCGCTCAATCGTTTCCCGGACGGGATACACGGGCCAAGCTTTTACCAAAAGGATGTAAAAGGCAAAGCTCCCGACTGGATAACTAAAACATTCCCTTATACCAATGGCGAGGGCGAGCATAAGGAATACCTGGTAGGTAGTGATGAAGCTGTTTTATTGTGGATGGCCAGTTTAGGTTGCATTGAAATGAACCCATGGTTCAGTCGCGTAAAGTCGCCGGATAACCCGGACTATTGCGTGATAGACCTCGACCCTGATAAAAACACCTTCGACCAGGTGATAGAAGCGGCACTGGAAGTGAAGAAGGTTCTGGATGCCATAGACGTCCCCTCATTCTGTAAAACATCCGGTTCAACGGGTATGCATATATATATACCGCTGGGCGCAAAATATGATTACGACCAGTCGCAACTGTTTGCCCGCATCATTGTAGATATTGTACACAGGCAAATTCCTGACTACACCAGCCTTGAACGGATGGTAGCCAACCGTAAAGGCAAAATGTACCTCGACTTTTTACAGAACCGCCCGGGCGCCACCATTGCCGGCCCATACTCGCTACGACCAAAACCAGGTGCAACGGTATCCATGCCACTGGCCTGGGACGAAGTAAAACCCGGCCTAACCATGAAGGATTTCACCATTTTTAACTCCATCGACAGGTTGAAAGAAACCGGGGACTTGTTTAAAGGCGTACTGGGTAAAGGAATTGATTTGGAGAAGGTGATCAAAAAAGCGCAGGGAGCGTTTGAGGTGAAGGTGTGAGTGGAGAGTAGTTAAAAAACAAATCATGCCATCATCCGTAGTTGCAGCAATGGAGTATAACGAGCCGGTATCAACGTTGCGGATTACCTATGTATCGGGCAAAGTGTATGATTATAAGAATGTGCCACCCGAGGTATTTGAAGAAATGAAAGAAGCCGATTCAAAGGGCACGTTTTTAAATTACCGGATAAAGGGCAAATACAGGTATAAAAGGGTGAAGTAAGAGCAGTATTAAATTAAATTGCAAAATCAGGTTAACTTTTTCACCAAAGCAATTATATTTGCGCCAAATTAAATACAACACAAAATGAGTTCAATAGAAAACGCCAACGCAGAAGGTCACTATAAATTAATGGTACTGGCAATAGTGATAGGTTTAACAGGGGTTTTCCTGCGTTTTGCTGATTTTCATTATGTTAATATCGTTGCAAATATCATCCTGATTATCGGTGTGCTAATTGCACTGAGATCGGTATTTGCGATATTGAAATAAGTTACAATATCCTGTAGGTCACGTCATTGCGAGGAACGATCCGCCAGCTGGCGGACTACACAAGCTAATCAACGGACCGAAAATTTTGTGGTGACCTATCGGCCGCATTTAGGTCCTCACAAACATGATGGACGTTGAATATCCTAAGTAGAGGTTGCTTCGTTCCTCGCAATGACGCTGGTAAACATCGCCTTAACTGCCCACTGCCAACTCAAAACTGCCTCCCCCCTACTTCCCTTTATATTTCGATTCATTCAAAATCATCTGTGCATCATTATTCGCCATTAATGCGGCTAATGTCACCTCGGGATGTTTCTCCATGTATTGCCGTACAATTTGCCAGCCAGTCCAGATACCGAGCTTTGGCGCCGATTCGTTTTTCTCGCCCAGGCCGGGGGTAAAAGGCGCCTGGGTTAAGTATTTCTGAATTTTAGGATAATCGGCTTCATACAACAAATTTTCATCAAGAATGTAGGCCCATATTTTATCCTTAAACTGTTCGCACCATTTTATTTGCGCGGTGGTATAGCCAATTTTGGTGCTGTCGCCCGCATCGGGCAGCACCTGGTCCATAAAGTACATGATCTTTCCGTTATAAATCATTTTCGATAACAGCGTTTTGCTGCTGTCGCTTTCGGGGAACATATCTTCGCGGGCTATGCTTTCAACCACACGCGGCACAATATTTTCCTTATTAAAAAACTGTGAAAGGTAGTGCGGGTAGGCATTGGTGAGCGAAGGGTAAAAACGCGAGTTACCGCCCAGGAACAAATCGAGTCCAATACCAAAGTAGTTATTGCCGATAACAACCTGCGCTTCAAAACCCGAATAGTAGGAATAGACTTTGGGCAGATGTTTTTTAGGGAAGTAATATATTATACGCCTGAACGCATCGGTCAGCTCCTCGTCCTGTTTATCAAGCCCGCCTTTAAATACGGAGTCAATATCATGCTTTAAATCATTGTAAGCCTGGTTGGCAAATACTTGGCGCAGCAGTTCAAAATAGGCGGTATCCCGCGTATTTAGCCGTGGTTCCTGTAGTATCAGGCAAATAAAATCGTGGTAAAACACGCCGTATTTGCGTTGCAGGTAGGCTGCCTGGGCCCCCATCGGTTTTGTACGCATGGCGTCAAATTCCTGGTCGAAGCGCTCAATTTTAACATCGAGTTGTATATTGCTTACATCAACTTTTTTGTTGCTTTTACATCCGCTAATAACAGCGATAAGTAAAAACGCTAAATAAATAGGCTTTTTGAGGTTTAAAACAATCATTGTTTGGGCTTTGAGCAAAAATAATTTTTATTTGCATTTAAATATGCAAACGGCCGAATTAAAGCGTTTGTTACCTATCTAACCAAGAATAATTTATAATGAAGATCGCTTTAGCTCAGCTTAATTACCACGTAGGGAACTTTGAATCGAACACGGCCAAAATAATTGAACATATTAAAAAGGCCCGCAACAACGGGGCCGACCTGGTAGTATTCGCAGAGCTATGCGTATGCGGCTACCCTTCGCGCGATTTTTTGGAGTTTGATGAGTTTATCGGCCTTTGCGAAACATCGGCACAGGAAATTGCTAAAGAGTGCCATGGCATTGCCTGTATTATTGGCTTGCCTACTCCTAATCACCGCACTGAAGGCAAAGATTTAAATAACTCGGCCTATTTTATTGAGGAAGGCAAAGTAAAGGCCATTGCTAACAAGGCGCTATTGCCTAACTATGATATTTTTGACGAATACCGCTATTTTGAACCGGCTACCGAATTTAGCTGCATCGACTTTAAAGGCCATCGTATAGCTTTAACCATTTGCGAGGATTTGTGGAACACCATTGAAAATCCGCTATATGTTACGCGGCCGATGGATATTCTGATGCAGCAAAACCCGGATGTGATGATAAATATTGCCGCCTCTCCATTCGCTTATAACCACGATGAAGAGCGGATTGCAATTTTGACCGATAATGCCGAGCGCTACAAACTCCCTCTATTATACGTAAACCATGTTGGCGCCCAAACAGAATTAATTTTCGACGGTGGGTCGTTAGTATTTGATAATACCGGCAAATTAATTGATGAGCTGCCCTATTTTGAAGAAACCCTTGCCTATTACACGCTGGGCGACAATGGCGCCTTAACTTACGACCACCCAACCACGCGGAAAGCTGAACGCGAAAGCGACATTGAGCAGATACACCGGGGCCTGATTTTGGGCATCCGCGATTACTTTTATAAGTCGGGATTTAAACAGGCCATTTTAGGTTTATCAGGTGGAATTGACTCTGCCGTGGTTTGCTCATTGGCTGCTGAAGCACTAGGGCCTAAGAATGTAATGGCGGTGTTGCTCCCCTCCCATTTCTCGAGCGACCACTCTATTAAGGATGCCGAAGATTTGGTAAACAACCTCGGCTGCCTGAGCGAAACTATTGCTATAAAAAATGTAACTGATGCTTTTGAAGCGGCGCTAAGTCCACAGTTTAAGGGCTTGCCGTTTAACATTGCCGAGGAAAATATCCAGTCGCGCAGCCGTGCGGTACTGTTGATGGCTATGTGTAATAAGTTTGGCTATATCCTGCTTAATACATCAAATAAAAGCGAGGCAGCCGTTGGCTACGGGACTTTATATGGCGATATGTGTGGCGGTATTTCGGTAATTGGCGATGTATACAAAACGCAGGTTTTTGAGCTTGCAAGGCATATCAATAAAGACAAGGAAATTATCCCTATAAATTCTATAATCAAGCCACCATCAGCTGAATTACGGCCCGATCAAAAGGATACCGATTCGCTGCCTGAATACGATATACTGGATAAAATACTACAGGTTTATGTAGAGGACAGGCGTTCATCGGCCGAAATCATCACGATGGGCTATGACGAACACACCGTTCGCCGGGTAATAAGGCTGGTTAACCTTGCCGAGCATAAGCGCTATCAAACACCACCGATTTTAAGGGTATCGCCTAAAGCATTTGGCATGGGCAGAAGGATGCCGATAGTTGGGAAGTATTTGACGTAAGAGTTCATAGTTGATGGTTCATAGTTCATAGCAGAAAAAGCGTGTAAAACACAGGCTCTGCGGTTTGACATTTTACTTATAAGTACAATGATTTTTATTTATCTAATATGTTTGATAGTACTTATAAATTTAATAACCCAAATTTTCTTCTTTCAAGGAAAAAGGTTAAAAGGATTTTACCGGGTAAATTTACTCTTGGTAGTTGTCTACAACACAGTAGGTTGGTGGTATATAATTAAGTACTTGGGTGAGGGAGGAGCAAGTTTGGGTCCTGGATTAACACTGATATTTTTTTCGGGGGTGCACCTGGTGATAATATTTTTATTTTTTTGTGCTACCCTTCACAAAACCTGATAAGCTCTCCGCCTCCGTTATCAGATGCCGTACCGCGGTATGGTCGGCAGCTTTTATTAAAATAGTAAACTGTTAATTAAAATTGTCCAGTCTGTCACACTATCACAACCCATAACACTGTGACAGGTGTGACAGAGCTTCATTTGTCTGAACCATGATTTTTCACAGGTATTCTTTTTTTAAGGGTTCAAGAAAGCTTCGCTGTTTATAGGATTTGAAGATTAACTTGACACCGCCGTTGTTGGTGTTGTCACACCTGTCACATCTATCACGTCAAAAACAGTGTGACAGCGTGACAAGGCCAATTTATCAATTGCTTTTTAAATATATCAATAATATATATTATATAATTATATATTTAATAATTTACTATTAAAGATTAAAGCAATATTTATCTGCTTTAAAGCTATTGAGAAAAACACACGCGCAACAGCTGTCACACTATCACAACCCATAACGCTGTGACAGGCGTGACAAGCAAAAAACTATGTCATTTCGAAACGCAGTGAGAAAACTTGTACGCTTTGTCTTTTCGGGTGCTTAGCGCGTGTACAAGTTTTCTCCTCGTTCCTCGTCGAAATGACATAGTGATTAAAAGTCCGTTTGTCACACCTATCACATCCATCACGTCAAAAACAGTGTGACAGCGTGACGAACTTACATTTTCTCATTTTTTCCTATCTTACCCCCTCATCACATCGATATGCTAAAAAACCACATCAAAACCTCGTTCAGGTATTTTATCAGCCATAAAGCATTTTCTGCTATTAATATCATTGGCCTCAGCACCGGCATTTGCGTTTGTTTTTTTGCCTTGCTTTATGTGCAGTTTGAGTTAAGCCGGGATACTTATAATACAAAAGCCGATAACATTTACCGACTGGTTACCGATGTAAAAACACCCGTAGGTATCAATTACGAAAGTACACCGGGCCCTATGGCCGCAGCAGTGCAGGCTACCTTCCCCGAGGTAAAAATTGCTACACGTATTTTTATGGACGATATGATACTGCAGAGCAACCCCAACAACGCCGCTAAGGAAGAGGTTGCTTATGTAGATGATTCCGTTTTCAAAGTTTTTAGTTGGACGTTACTGCGCGGCGATGCCAAACATTTGTTTGATGCCCCTTGCAATGTGGTACTTACTGAAACTGCCGCCAAACATTACTTCGGCAACGCTGATCCTATTGGTAAAACCATGCTGATTAACGGCCAAACCAGGGCGGCAGTAACCGGGATAATGAAGGATATGCCTTATAATTCGCATCTGCGGGTGAACATGTTGTTTTCCATGAGCACCCTTATTGGTCCCTGCTGCTGGAATACCAACTGGAAACGCTTTGGCTTTTACACTTACCTGTTGTTAAAACCGGGTACTGATGCGGCAAAACTGCAGGAGAAGTTCCCTGCCTTTGTTAAGGCTAATATCGACCAAAGCCAATCGAAATATAGCCTGGCAATAGAGCCGTTAAAGAAGGTCTACCTTTATGGAAAGCCACGCGGGCACCGCACCGGAAGTTCTGAAAGCGGCAGCATCAGCAATATTTATATCTTCTCCATAATAGCTTTGTTTGTGCTGTTTATAGCCTGTTTTAATTTCATCAACCTTACAACCGCCTTTTCACTAAAACGCGCCCGCGAAATTGGTGTGCGCAAAGTGCTGGGCGCATCAAAAAAACAGTTGATGGTGCAATTTTTTATGGATGCAGTTTTACTCTGCCTCATTGCATTTGTATTAGCGTTGGGGTTGGCCGCTTTGCTGCTGCCATTGTTTAACCAACTAACAGGCACCGTTATAGCGACAGGCATATTTGAAAACCTGTATTACCTTAGCGGCTTATTGCTTATTGCCGTTTTGGTTGGGTTGTTTTCAGGGATTTACCCGGCCTTATTTTTATCGGGTTTTAAACCTATCAACAGTTTAAAAGGACAACTTGCATCGGGCAATGGCGGACTGATGCTGCGCAAAACGCTGGTTATTGCTCAGTTTACCATCTCTATTGTACTCATCATATCTACCATAATAGTTTACAACCAGCTGGACTTTATGCAAAACCAGCAATTAGGGTTTAATAAAGGCCACAAGCTGGTGATCGACTACCAGTTTAATCACCAAATAAATGAGCACCCCGACCTGGTAAAGCAGTTGATGGGAGCTGTGCCCGGCGTTAAAAGTGTATCGTACTCTTCGGGGGTGCCGGGTACGCCCAACAACAAATTTCAGACGTCAATTATGGATGCCGGTGGTTCGTACCAGGAATTTTTGAGTGATGTATACAATTTCGACGGCGACTTTTTAAAGCAGTACGGTATAGATGTGATTGCCGGCCGAGGATTTAACCGGCAAATTGCGCTGGATGAAAAAGCAATGCTGATAAACGAAACCATGGTTAAAAAGATGGGCTATAAAACTCCGGAGGAAGCCATTGGGAAACCGTTCAAGCAGTTCGACGCAACCGGCACCATTGTAGGGGTGGTAAAAGATTTTCATTTCCATTCATCGCAGGAGTTGGTGCCGCCTTTGGCTATCCGCCCCGCTGACGGGTTTTTCACCTCCCTCACGCTCGACATTACTTCGGCCAATATGCAGCAAACAATAGCCCAGATTGAAAAGCAATGGAAGCAACTGGCGCCGGGCCTCCCTTTGATTTATTTTTTCCAGGATGAGGCCTACAACAAGCAATATATTGCCCAACAGCGATTCGGCAACCTGTTTGTTTGTTTTTCGGCTTTGGCGATATTAATATCATGCCTTGGTTTATTGGGGCTTTCCGCTTTTAGTACCGCGCAGCGAAAAAAGGAAATCGGCATCCGGAAGGTGCTCGGTGCGTCGGCCCTTAGTATTACCGCGTTGCTGTCGAAAGATTTTGTGCGATTGGTGGTTATTGCCATCGTAATTGCTTCTCCCCTGGCCTACTGGGCCATGCACACCTGGCTGCAGGATTTTGCCTACCGCATACAAATATCCTGGTGGGTGTTTGTTGCAGCAGGGGCGGCAGCATTGGTGATTGCTTTGCTTACTATTAGCTTTCAATCGTTAAAGGCAGCTTTGGTTAATCCTGTAAAAAGTTTGAAAAGCGAGTGATTTGTTAGTTCACATTTATCACCACGCGTCATTGCGAGGAACGAAGCAACGTCTGAACTGTGCAAATCATGGACCTGTAAGTACGTGGTGACCAATGAGCCGGCTGAAAGGTTTCCGCAAACGTTAGTTTCATGAATGTCCTACGTAGAGGTTGCTTCGTTCCTCGCAATGACGATAGCGGAGAGATTTATTCCCCCTCAAACTTCAACCCAATCTGCTCTCTTGCAATATCCAGCATACCAATCATCTGTCGCGACATTTCATGGGTGATAATATCACTTTCAGTTTTACCCTGCCTCATCAATTCACAAAAGTGTTCAATCTCGTAATTAAGGCCTCCGGCGGTAAAAGGTTCATCAAGTTCAACTGTCCGGCCATCAAGATAACTGATAGTGGCCCGGGACGGATTCCACCAGTTTTTGTGGATGGTAACATGGCCGATGGTTCCGCAGATCAGGGCATCACCTTTGCCATGAAGATCGAAGCCGGTATATAATTGCGCATAGCCGTTTTCGTGCCTGGTTTGAAACATGGTAAACATATCAATCCCAGTCGAACCAAAACGCCCCATGGTTTGCACTTCCTGCGTATTGCCAAGAAAGTCGACCGCTAAAAAAGCTTCATAAGGGCCTATACCCATAATAGCACCGCCAACAAGGTCATGACGGTAGTTTGGATGATCGGGCGGGCAGTCGGCAACTGCAGAACCCGCACGCACGTAGCCAACCGGACCTATCGGGTCAGTAATAAGGTACTCTTTTAAGTGCCGGTACAAAGGAAAGAAGGGTGGCTTCATACCCTCCATAAATAACATCCCGGTTAATTTGGCAGCAGCTAAAATCCTGTCCAACGATTGCAGGTTAACAGCAGCAGGCTTTTCGCAAAGCACGGCTTTACCGGCGTTAAAGGCCAATATACTGTAATGTTCGTGGCTATCAGGCAGGGTGGCTATATAAACCGCATCAATATCGCTGGCAAGCAATTCTTCAACCGTTTGGCAGGGATAGCCGCCGTACAGATTTACAAACTCGTTAATAGATTCTGACCGACGCGACCATAATGACACCAATTCGGCACCAGGCAATGCCTTAAGCCCCTGTACAAAGCGGTGTGCTATACGTCCGCAACCTATGATGCCCCATTTTATCATATTAGTATGGAGTCTTAAGTCGGTAGTCTCGAGCCGTAAGTGACTTTAGACTACCGACTCAGGACTATCGACTAACTATTGATATTGTATATAAACCGGGTGCGGCTTGTAAATCTTTAATATCTCCTCTGGCGTTAGCATGTGATGGGGCGGCTGCCACGAGTCGTTTTTATAAAACAATTTGAAGCCTGTAAACTGTACCGGGTCATGATAAATATAATCGCGGTAAGTGCCTGTCTTTAAATCGGGCGGGCCGAAACCGTCCATATCCATAACGAACTGAATTTCGGGGTGAAGCTTTATATTTTGATAATTGGTCAGCATTTTACGGGTAAAACGGTGCACAATAAAAATTTTGGGTGGCAGGTTATATTTTTTTACCTCGTTGGCTAAGTAACCCGAAACATAGTTGACATCGGCTGCATCGTAAGAGCCTATTTTTTTGCCGGGATGGATGCCATCATGCATGGAAAATTCGGGGTCGATACCGCAATGTACGTTAGGCATTCGCCAGTATTTTTCCAACTTGGGCAGTTCCGCTTGGATCTTGCTCAACGCTACCTGTATATCCAGGAAAAGTATGGCATGGGCTCTTTTAGCCAGTCGCACTGCACTATCTATTTTCTTTTCAGGCATTCGGTTGATATACATGTTGTCCTTACCGGGAAAACCGGCGGCCACCACAGCTATGTAATGCAGCGCTGGTTGCACAGGTGTTTGCGGATCGGCTTTTTCCCAATGCTTTACTTCTCCATGCAGTTTGGCCAGCATTTCGTCTGGCGGCAGTTCACCCAGGATACCCATTTTTTTGGCGGACAGGTTACCATAATAGGCTATAACGCGCTTAAAGGGTAAAATAGCACCAGGCAAAGGGTAAGGCGCATTTTTTACCGGCCATTTCCCTGTAGTATCGCCGTTAGCCAGTTTTTTCATCAATGAGTCGTAAAGTTTTTTGTCTATCGGGGGATAAACTACCGGGGCGGCAACTGTGTCTTCCTTTGCAACAGCAGCGGCAGTTTTTTTGGTAGTGTCCTTAGCGGCGGGCTTATCTTTACCGGCCGGCTGGTTGCAGTTGGTAAGCAACATTGACGAAAACAGCACAAATCCAACAGACAGAATAACATTCTTCAACTTCATTTTAACAAATTTTTTTGATTGTAGCAGGGGGGCTGCAAAGTAACACCTTTTTTGCTGCGAATATGGTTATTTTTATTAACATATTAACGGTGAAAGTGAATGGAGAGTAGTGAGTTGTGAATAGCTATGAGCCCACAATAGCGATGCTGCGAACTGCTCACCATTCTCTAATCACCATTCACTATTTCGCCTTAAAAAATTTACCAAACACGCCAAGCGGCAACTTTACTCCCGAGGTTGCTTGCAAATAAAGCTCACCGGTTTCAAGGTTTTGCACCTGCGGATAAGCGCCTTTTACCAGGTTTTCGATAATTACCGATGAAAAACCAAGCGAATAAGTATTCAATATCAGGAAATGTTCTTCGGGATCAAGCAGTTGGATTACATCGGCCATCATTTCATTGATGTTATCTTCCAGCTTCCATTTTTCACCATTCGGGCCGTGGCCGTAGGCGGGCGGATCGAGGATGATGCCGTTGTATTTTTTGCCCCGTTTTAGTTCACGTTTTACAAACTTTAAAGCGTCTTCAACTACCCAACGAATATTGGTTAACCCCGATAGCTCCTGGTTTTCGTTGGCCCAGGTCACCACCTGTTTTATGGAGTCGACGTGTGTTGTGTCTGCGCCCGCAGCCTGGGCAATAAGTGATGCGCCGCCAGTATAGGCAAACAGGTTAAGAACTTTGGGTTCCGGTGTTTTAAATTTTTTTATGTTTTGGGTGATGTAGTCCCAGTTAACGGCTTGTTCAGGGAAGATACCCAGGTGTTTAAACGAAGTTAATGCCAGCCTGAATTTGATGGCGGCTTCGGGGTTTTTATATTCAACGTGCCAGCGGTCGGGTGTGGCGGGGTTCTTCTTTACCCATTCACCAGATGTTGCCGAACGCCCTTTAAATTTAATATGGTGCAGGCGCTGCCATTCGGCATTGCTTAAAACCTTGCTCCAAACTGCCTGCGGCTCAGGTCTGATCAATATTACATTGCCAAAACGCTCCAGCTTTTCAAAATCACCGCAGTCTATCAGTTCGTAATCTTTCCAGTGGGTTGGGGTGAGTAGCTGTATCATTTATTTAGTCTTGAGTCCGAAGTCTTAAGTCAAAAGTCGTGTATTTGCATTAAAACGGATGCAAATATAAACTATATCTTAAGATTTTGACTTTGGACTAACGACTCCGGACTTTTGACGTATCAAAGCTTATCCTTCGCCGCCTGCATAAACTTGCTGGCGAAAACAAATTCGTTCAGTTCTTTATTGTCGGTTTTGGCAATTTCGTGGTTAGTGCCTTCCCACCATTTCTGACCATTATGCAGGAACACAACATGATCGCCAATGCCCATTACCGAGTTCATATCGTGGGTAACGATAACGGTAGTTATTTTATACTCCTCGGTGAGCTCATTTATCAGTTCATCAATCAGGATGGAAGTTTTAGGGTCGAGGCCGGAGTTGGGTTCATCAACAAATAGATATTTAGGCTGCATGGAGATAGCACGGGCTATTCCCACCCGCTTTTTCATGCCACCAGATAGTTCAGATGGATATAATTTATTTTTCCCTTCGAGATTTACCCTTTGCAGGCAAAAATTGGCACGGTCAAGCTTTTCAGCCTGGGACTGCTGCGTGAATAGATTGAGCGGGAACATGATGTTTTCTTCAACCGTCATGCTGTCAAACAGCGCCGAATTTTGGAAAAGCATCCCTATTTCTGTACGAATAGGCACACGTTGCGTAAAATCCATCTCGGTAAAATTCTGATCGTCAAAAAAAACATCGCCTTTGGTTGGGGCGTGCAGGCCTACAATACATTTCAGCAACGTGGTTTTACCCGAACCCGAGCCGCCAATAATGAGATTATTTTTACCAGGCAAAAATTTAGCGCTTATGCCTTTTAATACTTCATTATCGCCGAAAGTTTTATGAATATCCTTTACCTCGATCATAGCATTAAACGTGTTATAACCAGGTCGGCAAATAAAATCATTACACAGCTGTATACTACGCCCTTTGTAGCAGATTGGCCCACTTCCAGCGCTCCGCCCGATGTATAAAACCCCTGGTAAGCACAGATAGACGCTATGATAAAACCAAAAACCGCTGCTTTAACCAGTGCCACCCTAACAGTAAGACCATTAAAATCGCCCTGTACACCAGCAATATAATCTGATGGGCTAACATCGCCCGATAATACACATGCAAGCCAACCGCCAGTAATACCCAAAGTTATAGATGCAATAACTAACAGCGGCACCATGGTTATCCCGGCAATAATTTTGGGGGCAATGAGGTAACCGGGGGCGTTAACACCCATAATTTCAAGCGCATCAATTTGTTCGGTAACACGCATGGTGCCAATTTGCGATGCAATGCTTGACCCTACGCGGCCCGCCAATACCAATGATGAGATAGTTGGGCTAAATTCAAGAATGGTTGAGTCGCGGGCAATACTGCCGGCAATACTGCGCGGCACTAAAGGGCTTGATAACTGAAAAGCTACCTGGATAGTGGTAGCGGCACCAATAAACAATGATATAATGCTGATTATACCCAGCGACCCAATGCCGACTGAAACCATTTCGCGCATCACTTCGGCCCAATAAACTTTAAATTTTTCGGGTTTGCGGAAACTTAACTGTAGTAAAAGTATATATCGTCCTAAGCTGGTAAACATTTAATAATTAAAAATCCGGCTAAAAATACGTTTTTAAGCTGTAAAATGTATTAAACATTAAACCCTAAATAATATTATGTGCCTGCTGTGATAAATCTGTTGTTTCAGATTGATAAATGCAATTTTGATACGGATTGTTTTAGACTATATTAAGTAATTAAAATAATGTGAAAGACCGTCTTTGCTACCGGGCTAATTTGTGCGCCGATGCGTATCGTTTCGCGACGGATATGACTTTGAAGAGTTTGCCCCGGCCCCTGTAGGTAAACCATTAATTTAAATCAGGTTTATAGAATTTGGCATCCTCCGCATATCCGAACTAAAATTTTACAAATGCCGTTTTTAGTATTCGTATATTTGCGCGGAATTATTTTTAGATGAAGCGAATCCACAACACCCTAAGGCATTTAATACTATCGATAATTGATTTTTTTTACAAGCCGTTTAAAAAAATTCTCCCCTTACAAACTTTCAGGTATGCTGCTGCTGGTGGGGCCAATACCGTTTTTGATATCGTTATGTTTTCGCTGGGCTACAACTTGATCTTCAAAAAAGAAAATTTTCATTTCGGCCACTTTACCCTAACCCCATATATTGCCTCGCTTATATTTGCTTTCTGCTTTAGCCAGCCAACGGGCTTTTATTTAAACCGCTATGTAGTATTCCAGGATTCCGGACTTAAAAAACGAGAGCAATTAACCCGGTATCTTATCGTCGTTTTTTTCTGTATTCTTTTTAACTACTTGCTATTAAAGCTTTTTGTCGGGTATTTTGGCTGGTACCCTACCCCATCGAAGATCTTGGCCACCTTGTTGGTTATTATATTCAGCTACAGCAGCCAGACGTATTTCTTTTTTAAGACAAAGGAAAAAGCATAGTTTTCCTTTGTCCAAAATTTCCTGTTGAATACAAGTTTAGTGAACATTTTGAGAACAGTTAAGCGCGTTATCAATGCAACCTTTTTTTATTATTTTTCGTCTTCGTTAGTAAATACTCCTGCTGGCTGACGTTGGCCGGGTAATTATCTGTGGGTATGAAGCAATTTCTTTTTATTGGCTGGTCGCTTTTTTCGTTGTTTTTTGTTTGCGGTGCAGACGCGCAAAAATTGAGTCGCCCAAAAAACGGTAGTTTATTTACCGCCAGGCAACTGCAGGAAGACTACGGTATTTTGGTAAATACGTTGCGTGAAGCCTACCCCAGCACCCACCGTTATAATACCAAAGCCGAACTGGATAAATTTTTCGCGGCCAGCCGAAAAAAATTACAGTCCCCGATGACAGAAAGGCAATTTTATCCTATTGTCGCTTTTACTGCTGCAAAAATGAAGGACGAGCATATTATCCCTACCCCTTCTGTTACTTATTATAACGAAGTATATAAAAAAAACACCCGGTTTTTACCTTTTAGTTGTAAGTTGATTAATCGTAGGATGTACGTTTTGAAAAGCGCCGTTGCTGTGTTGAAAGCCGGGGATGAGATAATCACAATCGACGGAATCAAAACACAAAATATAATCCAAAAACTTATCGGGTATATACATCGCGATGGCTACATTTCTACATTTTTATACCGGCACCTGGAAGATTATTCGCCCACTCAAAATGAAAATCTTTTCGACCTGGACTATTCGTTTTTTTACGATTTAAAGCAAAAAATCACTTTTAAAATCAGGAAACCCGATGGAAGTATTATTAAGTCAATAAGCAGATCTTTGAATTATAAAGAGTACTCTGAATTTTATTGGAAAAGAAACACGCATGAACAACCGTTAACGTTCAAATTTTTAAACAAAGACATCGCCTATCTAAATATAAGTTCTTTTCATGCTGAGTACCGCGAATCGTTTAAACAGGATTTTGACAAATTGTTCGAGAAAATTTTCAACCGGCTTGATAGCAGCAAAACCCAGAATTTGGTACTTGATTTACGCCGTTGCGAGGGCGGGGATAATTCCTATTTATTGCTACTATCCTATTTAATGAACAAACCTTTCCGTGTATTTGATTACGTCGAGGTAGCCTACCACGGGCTACCCATAACGGCAAGGTATTTTGAAAATACAGAAAACGCCTTTTTTATCGACTCGCTTTTATATCGAACGGCTTCAGGCAAATATCGTTTGAAGCCTCAATATGAATCAACAATAGCAGGGTATACCAACATAAATCCAAAATCCAATAATTTTAAGGGAAATCTTTATGTATTAACCAGCGGGGCAACAGGTTCGGCCGCCGCTATATTGTCAGCCATTACCAGGAATAGCAGGCGTGGAATTTTTATAGGTGAAGAAACAGGCGGCGCCATGGAGGGCCCAACCTCTCTTAACATTCCAATTTTAGTCCTCCCTAATTCTAAAATCAGGGTCGAGATACCATTAATCAGGTTACAATTGGCTGTAAAATATAAAAAGGGGCGCGGCGTTATCCCTGAGTATACCGTAGAAACTTCGGTAAATGATTTAATTAATAGTACCGATCCCCAGTTATCGTTTACGCTAAAATTGATTGAGCAAAAAGATAAAGCTTTTTAATCCGATTACATTATGATTTACCCTCATTACGCCACCATTGGGTGTATGGAATTTACATCGCCATAAAACATTAAATGCACTTCCAGGTTTACCACTGATTTTTTCACCGCCTTTTTTCCGCGTTTTACCGAAAATCTGTCATTGTTTACCAAATGCTGTAAGCGGCTGCGTGCTGTATATTTTACATTTGAGGTATCAATTAAAACATTAAGATTTTTAGATATTATTGTTTGATAGTATTAACCATCTTCAAACAGAAACAAAAAATCATGAAAAACGCACTCATCACAGCATCAACAAAGGGAATGGGCCGAGCTACAGCAATAGCTTTTGCAAAACAGGGCATCAGCCTTGCCATTTGCGCACGCACAAGTGCCGACCTCGATGCTTTTAAAGATGAATTAGCAGTTATAAACCCAGCCATTAAAATATTCACCGCGGTTGTTGATGTTAGTATTAAACAACAACTGCTTGATTTTGCTGCCGCCGCCGAAAAAGAACTTGGCTCTATCAGCATACTGGTTAATAACGCAGGCATGTACGAGCATTCAAGCATATTGGATGATGCCGACGGTACGCTGCAAAAACATATTGATACAAACCTGGCTCCTGCTTATGAGCTATACCGCTATTTTGGAAAGAAAATGATGGCGGCAAAAGAAGGGCACATATTTACTATCTGCTCGGTAGCATCGTTAAACCCTATTGCTGAGGCTGGTACCTATAGTGTAACAAAATATGCGCTGTTAGGTCTTAACAAAATAATGCGCACCGAAATGCAGCAATACGGGGTAAAAGTAACCGCCATAATACCAGGCTCAACTTTAACCGACTCGTGGAAAGGCATGGAGGTTGACAAAGATAAAATGGTGCTGCCCGAAGATGTGGCATTGGCAATTGTAAATATTTACAACATGAGCGCAGGCGCAAATGTGGACGAAATAATAATAAAACCGGCTTACGGTCAAATATAAAAATCAACTCTAAAAACAATATACAATGAACAAAAAACTATATCGAAACGAATACCAACGAGTGTTAGGTGGTGTTTGTTCAGGCCTGGCAGAATATTTTGAAATGGATGTTACCATTGTGCGCCTGCTGTTTGCCTTTACATTTTTTATACTGGGCGTTGGCCTCGGTACTTATATTATTTTGTGGATAGTGCTTCCCCGCAAAGGATTTACTTATAATAACGTTAACAACCCCGTGGTTGATTACCGGGTGCCCCCACAACAACACGCCGGCGATTTTAATACCCCGCCGCCCACCCCTCCTTACGGCGGTAACCCGTTTGCAGGCAGTGCGCCGGGCGGCAATCCATTTGGCGGTAACCCATGGAACGACAACCCGTTTGGCGGCAACCCAACAAGCGTTGTGCCACCCAAGCAAAAATCGCATGCGGGCATTATCATAGGTGCAGTGCTGATAATAATTGGTGCAGCAATATTGGTTGACAACTACGATCTGTTC
The DNA here is from genome assembly GCF_025359345.1 of Mucilaginibacter sp. Lineage (GTDB taxonomy): Bacteria > Bacteroidota > Bacteroidia > Sphingobacteriales > Sphingobacteriaceae > Mucilaginibacter. The sequence continues at coordinate 120,890 of NZ_JANYGQ010000038.1, read as the reverse complement.
CCTGATATTGACTTTGAAACCTACTGGCCGGTAATATTGGTTATAATAGGCGGCGGACTTATCATATCAGGCCAAAAAACCGAAATGTGGCACAAAAAGGACTGGAGCGAGGCTGAGAAAGCAGCGCCTGCAACCGAAGAGCCATCAATACCAACAGATAACGACCCAACAGTTTAAACCTAACGGCCGGTATTAACCGGACCAACTAAAATAGAATTAAAATGAGAAACGATAAAATAATCCCGGGTATAATCCTGGTTGCAATTGGAGCAGCTATACTGCTTGCCAATTTTGGGTACCTGCACTTCTATTGGTACAACATTTTTCGCCTGTGGCCAATATTTTTGGTTATTGCGGGTGTAAACCTGGTACTTGCCAATAATAAAACCGTATGGGCCGGCGCATTAAAAATTGCCGTAATAGTAATAGGTATTGGGTTTTTGTTTTTTGGTAATACCGGCGATAATTATGGTTTTTGGTCGCGCCACAATTGGCATTCATGGCACCGGAATGACAACAACAACGATAACAACGACAACGATAATAACAATGATGATAACGACAATGATGGTGACCGTACCCCGGGCAAAAATTTATTTAGCCAGCCATTTGCAAATAACGTAAGGGTTGCCAGGTTAAATATAAATGGCGGTGCAACAAGCTATTACCTTTCTGACACTACCAACCAGTTGTTTACCGCAAATACCAACGACAACAGGGACAAGTACATTTTCTCGAGCAGCGTAAGTGATTCGGTTACAGTAGTTGATTTTAAAATGAAAAACCATAACGGCTTTAATTTTAACTCGGACGATGACAACAGGGTAAACATGGCCCTGAACCCTAACCCGGTATGGATGGTAAACATTGATGCCGGCGCAGCAAAAGTTGATTTTGATTTCTCAAAATTCAAAATAAAATCGCTTGATGTGCGTGGTGGAGCTGCAGCTTTTGATATTAAACTGGGCCAACCATTAACTACTACAAATGTGGAAGTAAATACCGGCGTATCAGCAGTTGATATCAAAATCCCTGAAAATGCGGCTTGCAGCATCGAGTCGAACTCAGGTTTATCAGGCAATGATTTTGAAGGCTTCACCAAAACACACGACAATTTTTACGAAACTGCCAATTTCGCAGCAGCTAAAAACAAATTGTATATACACATTAATGGCGGCTTATCAGGCTTTAATGTGAGCAGGTATTAATATTTGTAGAAAGGTTTTAACGCTGAAAGGTTGTAATGTTGCTGAAACGTTACAACCTTTCGGCTTTTGTACCGGTTTTAGTTTAATTTTGAGTTATGGAACCTTCCAACGTTACAACATTACAACCTTCCAACGGCAATGCCTACTTCCTCGTTATCAATGGCAAACCCCAGGGGCCGTTTAGTGTTGCGCAGTTAAAGGAACACAAGATACGGCCTGGCGATTTTCTAAAAACCGCCGCTATGGACGACTACAAAGAGGCCCATGAAATTGCGGAATTGCGCGAATTGCTTGGTTTTAGAAAGCAGTCCGTTATCCCCCAATACTTCGGCAGTTTCGACCAGCGCCTGATGGCTGTGGCAATTGATTGGTTTTTTGTTTGGGGTGCCTGTATTATTATCGCCTTTATATTGGTGTTATTTGTTAATAATGCTGCCACCCGATCAGTAATAGCCCTAAGTACACTTGTTTTAGCGCCTGTGGTTAGCATAATTTACCACATTGTTATGGAGTGCTCGGCAAAACAGGCCACTTTCGGCAAACAAATCTTAAAAATTAAAGTGTGCGATATGCAGGGCGAGCGCATCAGCGCAGGCATGGCGGTAGGCCGCAACCTGGCGAGAATTTTTTCGGTGGCAACGTTCTTTGTAGGTTACGTGATAAGCTTTTTTACCAAACAGCAGCAAGCACTTCACGATATGATTGCCGGTACGCTGGTGATGAAGGATAGGTTGGTTTAATGTAGTTCATGGTTGATGGTTCATAGTTCATGGCAGCTCCAGAAAGTCGTTTGACGTTTATAATTTGTTGTTAATAGCCATTGGTGGAAATCAAATTTATTTCGGCTATGAACTATGAACTTCTTCCGGCCACATAAGTACAATACGCGTAACTCCTCTTCGGTAAACTACAGTTTAACTACATACGTGCGGGCAAGCTGGTCATGTAGGGCCTGTTTGTGTTCAGTAAAAAATATAGTTAAGAAGCCAGTATAAAGCAAGAAAACCGAAATCGCTTTGCCAAAGCTGCGTAGCAACGCATTAGCAAAAGTTAGGCCCATACCATCAATATCAACAACAACCAGCCTGCAAATTTTTTTTCCAATACTGCCTTTCATAGGTGATACTTCGCATACTGTATTATAAATAATAAGAGGGATGATAAACGCCAGTTGTATAATAAACAATACTCTTGGCGAGGCCTTTAGCGCATCTGCGGGCAGTGGTATTGCGGGTATGATACCTTTTAATACCAAAGCGTTAACTATAAAGCTTGCCAAAAAAATTAGTAAAAAATAATCAATAATCCATGCTAAAAACCGCCAGCCAAACGAGGCAATGTTATCGCCGGTGGGCAGGTATATCCCCTGTGATTCGAAATAAGGATAAAACTCGGGCAGATCACAGGCATCCTGCCAGGTATCGGCCAGGGGCGATAAAATCCTTGTATGGATATCCAGGTTCATGACTGTTAATTCATTAAACGTGTACGGGCCTTGTCGCTCTCCATCTTCTAAAATATAATATTCGTATGCCATGCTTAACTAATGCGGTTTGAAAATATAAAATAACAGCTTCTGTCGTTGATTTTACTAACGGCGGTAAAGTTAGCCGCTTTCACAACAATTAGCACAGTTTTACAGTTTTTTGTATAGGCGCCGAAAAACGGCAAACCTTGTGTCCAATAAAATGTTTAATTTTATTGGACCATGAAAAACTGAAACTCCAAACGGTAGACAATAATAGTTTGCCGGAGCCGGCCTCAATACAAAATTATGCGTAAACAGCCGATACCACCAAATGAAAAGTCGCGCTTAAGAGCGCTTCGCAACTATGCAATTTTAGATACATTAAGCGAAGCTGAGTTTGACCGGATTACCGAATTAGCATCGATTATATGCGATGTGCCCATTTCGCTGATAACGCTTATCGACGAAAATCGCCAGTGGTTTAAATCGGCTAAGGGCATTGCAGGAACGGAAACGCCCAGGGATGTAGCATTTTGCAGGTATACCATAATGGATACTGAAATTTTAGAGGTTGAAGATGCCACAAAGGATGATCGTTTTAAAGAAAATGAATTTGTTGTTAATGAGCCCGCAATCCGTTTTTATGCCGGCTACCCTTTGGTCGACCCGCAGGGTCATGCCCTGGGTTCGTTATGCGTAATTGACCAAAAGCCTAAAACTTTAACAGCGAAACAGAAAAAGGCGCTCGAATTGTTGGCTGCGGAAGCTATTTCGCTTATAGTTGAACGGAGGCAAAAAGAAGAATTGCGGAACTTTGAAAAACTTTTTACGCTATCAAATGATTTGGTTTTTGTTGGGGGCATCGATGGGTTTTTCAAAAAGATAAACCCCGCATTCACAAAATTATTTGGCTGGAGTGAAGAACATATATTAAATACTTCGAGTTTTGAGTTTTACCATCCGGACGATATTGAAAGTACTGCAAAGGAGCTGCAAAGATTAGCAGATGGCCGCAGTACCATTAACTTTTTACAGCGCTTTAAAACCAGCACCGACGAGTACAAGACCATCGAATGGACATCGACACCCGAAACTGCCAGTGGCCATATATTCGGTATAGGGCGCGATGTGTCTGACTTAATTTTGAAGGAAAAACAACTTGCCACCAGCGAGGAAAAACTAAGGATATTTTTCCAAAACTCCCTTGGCTTGATGTTTACGCACGATTTAAAGGGCAAATTTCTTTCGATAAACAATGCGGGCGCCGCAGTTTTAGGTTATACCAGGGAGGAATTGATGCAAATGACCCTCTACAATGTAAGCCTTCCTGAATTTCATACTGCAGTGGATGAATACCTTTTTAAAATCAGGGCAGAGGGATCTTCGCAAGGGCAAACTTCAACCCGCCATAAAGACGGCTCGGTGCACATTTGGATATACAACAACTTTCTTGAAAATAGTTCGGATGGGGAACCTTACGTTATTGTTAACGGGATGGACATCACCAAAAGATATAATTTAGAGAAGGACCTTAAGCGCACCACCCAAATGCTGGAACAAACCAACCAGGTTGCCCGCGTAGGCGGATGGGAATATGACGTGGCGAAGAAAAAATTATATTGGTCGAATGTTACAAAGGAAATTCATGGCCTCGATAAAGATTACGAGCCGAGCGTAGACTCAGGAATTAATTTCTATACCGATGACGAAACCCGTCACAGGATTCACAATGTTTTTAACCTCGCTATTTCGACAGGCACCCCCTGGAACGAGGAACGACAAATGACCACTGCCCATGGCGAAAAGATTTGGGTACGTTCAATTGGCAATGCCGAGTTTGAGAATGGTGTATGCAAAAGGCTTTATGGCACTTTCCAGGATATAAACGCCTATAAATTGAGCGAACTAGCCTTGAAACAATCGCTCGAAACGCAGGAGAAGCTGAACGATATAATGTTTGAGCACATTGAACTGATTGAACAGCAGGATAAAACGATTGAAAAAATACAGGAGTTTAAATTCCTTGCCGATTCTATCCCTCAAATGATATGGACGGCCAATACTGATGGCATGTTTGATTACTATAACAAGCATTGGTTTGATTTTACAGGCTTAACTTTAGACGATACCATTAAAAAAGGTTGGGAACCCGTTCTTCATCCTGAAGGCTTCAAAAAGCATATAAAGGCCTGGAACGAATCGCTTCGCACCGGCAATCCCTACCAGGTCGAAATACAATTTAAAAGGGCAACCGACGGAATTTATAAGTGGCATCTATGTCGCGCATTGCCCATGAAAGATGACCGGGGCAAAGTTATCAAATGGTTTGGCTCCTGCACCGACATTGACGAATACAAACGCGCGCTGGACCTTGAAAACCGGGTAAGCCAATTTGAAGACTTTAACCGCATAGTGGCACATAACCTGCGCGGCCCTGCGGGTAGCATTGATATGATACTGGATATGATCGGCGATTCGGAATCGGAAGATGAAAAGGCCGATTACCTAAAGATGCTAAAACAATCAAGCACCACGCTCATTAATACACTTAATGACCTGATGAAAGTACTGGAGGTACGGAACAATCAAAACCTGCCATACGACGACTGTAACCTTGATGAACTGACCGGCAATGTAAAAAAAATGCTGGCGGGGCAAATCGCTTCAAAACACGCTGTAATAAATACGGATTTCAGCGTGCCGGTGATGAAGTTCCCAAAAATGTATCTCGAGAGCATATTTTATAACATGATGAGCAACTCGTTAAAATACAGCAAGACCGATGTTGCACCCGAAATTAATATCACCTCGGCTGTCACTGATGGCCGTGTAACGCTTAAATTCACCGATAATGGCCTGGGAATTGATTTGAAACGCCATGGAGCCAAAATATTCAAGCTCAACCACACTTTTCACAGCGGATATGACAGCAAAGGCGTGGGCTTGTTTATGACTAAAACGCAGATAGAAACATTTGGCGGTAATATTAGTGTTGAAAGTGAGCCGGGAATTGGGACTACATTTACAATCGTGTTTTAAACTATGCCATACATCTGCCCAAAATGCGAGCGGGAGTTAGTAAGTGAGCACCAAAGCCACTATTGTGCTAAAGTAAGTCTCGATGATTTATTTAAGGGCAAAAGTGATGAGCTGTTGTTGCTGTTCGATAAGCTTTTGGCTGAAGTTGCCGACTGGCCCGATGTTTTGGTAGGCACCACACCCAATTGCATCACGTTTGTGCACCGGCAAACATTCTTCGTCATCCGCCCCATGCAAAAACAGCTTGATCTGAAATTTTATTCAACAAAGCCAATTGAAATGCCGCACCTGGTAAAAACCATTGCTGTTGCGGGCAGGTATCAAAACAGCATCAGGCTAAGCAGCACCAATGAATTAAGGCCACAGCTTTTTGGGTGGATAAGGGAATCGTATGAGTTGTTGTAGAATGCAATATATTTTTAAAATGAGTTATTATTACCAATCAAATTTATCAGAATGGATGTAATCACTTCTAAAATCTCTCAGCTTTTCAAATTTTAGTGTTGCAATATTTAATTTCCAAACCGCTCCTTTTTCCGAATAGGGGTCTATTAATAATTCTGCCTCATATGGCGCTGTCTGTCTAAGTTCAGAAATCCAACGAAGACCGTCATCCACTACGGGTAAAACAGTTCCATCATTTTTCCAAACAACTAACGTCTCCCCTCCTACCAGGCACCAATCATTATTCTCACTTATTAACCCACATGAAGGGTCGCCGTAAAAATCACCCATATTGGTTTCTTTACTACCTTTTTTCCAAATAAGATAGGCGTATTCAAATTCGTGGCCTAAAATCAGCTGGTCAGTTTCATACAACACCCGAAAGTGCGGGTTTTTTATTCTTTTATTCATCGAATCAATACTAACAAAAAAAGCACAGTTTCTAAAACTACGCCCTTTTCTATCTTGATTCTTATCTCTTGGTTCTTGACTCTTAATCTTAGTACCTCTAATACTTCGAATTAAACAAACCTGCAACAATTACTGCCCCTATATGCCCAAGGCGGGTATCCACAAAACTGCAAATTTCGGTATTAAAAACGAGTAAATGCTGACACTGTTTTGTCAGTACTTTTTGCATTTTTCATGGTGACTTTGATGCAAAAAACTACTATGGTGCACTGGAAATGCATTTTTTGCCAAGAAAATTGGCCGTCTCACTGTTCCACCCTGTTCTATATGTTCCACTGTGAACAGCAACGTTTTTTATCAATTATTACTACCGGGTTGCTACCCTGCCGTAAGGGATTACCTTAGCAGCCTAACCGCACGAAAAAAGGGAGCAACTTACGCCGCTCCCTCATATATTTTACCTTTCGGGTATCAAGTCAATTAGTACCTGTAATACTCCGGTTTAAACGGACCTTCAACAGTTACACCAATATAATCAGCTTGATCCTGGTCTAAAACTTCCAGCTCAACGCCAATTTTGGCAAGGTGTAAGCGGGCAACTTTTTCGTCAAGGTGTTTTGGCAGGGTGTAAACTTTGTTTTCGTATTGTGCACCGTTGTTCCAAAGCTCAAGCTGCGCTAAAGTTTGGTTGGTGAACGAGTTACTCATTACAAAGCTTGGGTGACCTGTTGCACAGCCTAAGTTTACCAAACGGCCTTCGGCTAATATGATAAGGTCTTTACCGTCGATGGTGTATTTGTCAACCTGTGGTTTAATTTCAATTTTGGTATCGCCATAAGCACCGTTTAACCAGGCCATGTCAATCTCGTTATCAAAGTGGCCAATGTTACAAACGATGGCTTTATCCTTCAACGCGCGGAAATGCTGCTCGCGAACAATGTTCATATTACCGGTTGCAGTAACAACAATATCAGCCTCGGCAATAGCAGTACCCAGCTTTTTAACTTCAAAGCCTTCCATTGCTGCCTGTAAAGCACAGATAGGGTCAATTTCGGTAACTATAACACGTACACCAGAGTTGCGCAATGAATCCGCAGAACCTTTACCAACATCGCCATAACCGCAAACAACAGCCACTTTACCGGCCATCATTACATCAGTTGCACGACGGATGGCGTCAACCAGCGATTCGCGACAGCCGTATTTATTATCAAATTTCGATTTGGTAACTGAGTCGTTAACGTTAATCGCAGGCATCGGCAATGTACCGGCTTTCATACGCTCATATAAGCGATGTACGCCAGTGGTAGTTTCTTCAGATAACCCTTTGATGCCTTCAATCAATTCAGGGAACCTGTCTAATACCATATTGGTTAAATCGCCTCCGTCATCTAAAATCATGTTCAATGGCTTGCGGTCTTCACCGAAGAATAGTGTTTGCTCAATGCACCAGTCAAACTCTTCAGCGTTCATACCTTTCCAGGCGTAAACTGAAGTACCTGCAGCAGCAATAGCGGCGGCAGCGTGATCCTGGGTTGAGAATATATTACATGACGACCAGGTAACTTCAGCACCCAGTTCAATCAAAGTTTCAATTAAAACAGCAGTTTGGATAGTCATGTGCAGGCAGCCGGCAATGCGCGCGCCTTTCAATGCTTTCGACGGGCCGTACTCTTTACGTAAAGCCATTAAGCCCGGCATTTCTGCCTCGGCTAATTCAATTTCCTTGCGGCCCCATTGAGCCAAAGAGATATCTTTTACTTTGAATTTTACAAATTCGGTCTCTACTGATGACATAGCTTTTCTTAGTTTTTTTCCAAAGGTAAGGCATCAGTTTATGAAAATGAAATAAGGAAGTTTAAGTTGCCATAGGATAAGTGAGATTAGCGGCTAGAGATCAGAGACTAGTTCAATACCCGGCGTTAAAGAGCCTAAATGGCTATGAACTATGAACCCTTACCCTACTTCAATAACCTTCTGCTCAACTCTTGGCAGCTTATTTGCCTGGGCGAGTTTGTTATTCTGGGTCATTGACAGGCTGCCGTTGTAAACAGCGCCATTTTCAACCTGCAGGGTTTGGGTGCGTATCTCGCCGGTTACTTTGCCGGAGGCTTTAATTTCAAGGGAATTTGTTTGGATGTTGCCGTGCACTTCGCCGTAAATAACCATTTCCTTGGTGATGACGTTACCCTGGATAGTGCCTTTTTCGCCGATTATCAGGCCCTCATCAACCATTACATCGCCGGTTATTTGCCCATCGATACGTGCATAGGCAGGCGCTTTTAGGTTGCCATCAAAAATACATCCCTCACTAATCAATGTGGATATTGATTGCAGATCCAATGCAACTTTCTCTTTTTTTGAAAATAATGCCATGATTGGTTTTGTTATTAATTATTAAGCGTTAAAAACTTAATGGGGTTAATAGCCTTGCCGTCTTTGCGCACTTCATAATGTAAATGGTTACCGGTTGAGTGCCCGGTTGAACCTATTTCACCAATTTTTTGGCCAACGGTAACTTCCTGTCCCACTTTTACCGTGATGCGCGAAAGGTGTCCGTATAAAGTTTCAAAATTATTGGCGTGGGCAATTCTAACACAATTGCCATAGCCGCCATAACGCCCTGCAAAAACAACTTTACCAGTTGCGGTACATTTTGCTTCGTCCCCGCGTTCGCCTTTAAAATCAATGCCGGGATGAAACTCGGCGTTTGATGTATTAAAAGGGTCGCTACGATAGCCAAAATACGATGTCAATGAGCTTACCCGCGGGTAACCCATAGGCGTAAAAGCTACAGTATGCACCAGGCGATTTAAATATTCATCATACAACGAGTAGGTTTCTGAATCGGTAAGCTTGGCTGCTTCGGCATTGCCATTGCCGCCAACAGCTTTAGTTGCAAAGCCTTTTAAGCCGCGTTTTTTTAGATAGTCGTTTATGGTTTTAAGCTTAACTTCGATGGATTGGATATAATCCTGGGCAGTGGTAGCTTTTTTTTGTTCGATATCGGCCGGGGGCACCTCGCCTTTAAGCTTGGTAAGCTGGGCTACAAGGCGTTGTTTTTCTTCTTCCTGCTGCTGGCTTTTGTGCGTAAGGTATATTACCGAAAGGGTTAATACTGTAATTACTGCTAAAATACCGAGCACGTAATGTCTCAGCCTTTCGATGTGTTTTGTTTTAACCTGCAGCGTTTGCGAGCCTTCTTTGTTTTTGTTTACAATAATAACTGTACTTACGTCAGACGGTTTCAATTTCATCGTAACTTTAATTAGGGGCAGCAAGATAGTTAATGCCTTTAGAAAATCAAAATGATGTTTTCGTTAATATTTGAAAATCAGAAGGTTTCATTTATTGTGTAAAAACTCAAAATTTTCTGATTTTTCACGCTTGTTCTTTGCGATTTCTCAACTCCCGGACTTTCCGACTTCGGACTTCCGACTTCTCCCCGTCCGTCAGCAAATTGTTATTATTCGCATTTTTAAACGTTTACTGCTTATCATTTCTTATTTTTGTATTTACAATTTAGAAAACAGAAAAAATGTATCCGGAATATTTAGTAGCCCCAATGCGGGAAGAACTGACCAGGGTTGGCTTTGAAGAGTTAAAAGATGCAGATGCGGTTACCAAAGCTATTGAAAGCGAAGGAACAGTGTTTGTGATGGTAAATTCGGTTTGCGGCTGTGCTGCTGCCAACGCACGCCCTGCTGCACGTATGGCAGCACAAAGTGAAAAACATCCTGATAAGCTGGTAACAGTTTTTGCAGGTATGGAAACAGATGCAGTGAATAAAGCGCGTAATTATATGCTGCCTTATCCTCCGTCATCTCCTTCAATGGCGCTGTTTAAGGATGGCAAATTGGTACACATCATCGAGCGTCATCAAATTGAAGGCCGCCCTGCACAAATGATTGCCGATAACCTTATTGGTGCCTTTGAACAATATTGCTAAAGATTTTTATACCTATAAAATAAAACCCGGCTGGCTCTTGCTAACCGGGTTTTTGTTTTTTAATCACTTTGGTTATTTAAAGAAATACCCCAACGAAAAGCCAAGTGCCTGGTTATGAATACGAACGGAGGGATCGTTCGACAGGTTCTGTATGCCAAGGCCATACTGAACGCTTAGGGTTACGTTGCTGGTAAACTGGTAACCGCCAATAAAATTAAAGCCAAAATCAGGGTTGTGTATTTCATCAATGCCACTGCCGAAATGCACGGACTGGGTTTGACTGGTTGGCTGCCCGTTAGCATCAGTAAGTAAAGGTGCACTGCCCGACAGGCCGAAACCTACATAAGGGCCGCCGCCTATAAATACGCTGCCTTTGCGTACAGGCGCATGGTATAAAAAGTTAACAGGGATTTCGAGGTAGTTGAACGTCACTTTCGAAGCTGTTAGGCCCACCGTCCCGCTGCCATCACCGTTTGTGGTCGAACTGCCGCCTTTTGTGCTGTACAATATCCCTGGTTGTATAGAGAATGATTTATCAAATTTAAAATCAACCACTCCGCCAACGTGAAAGCCTGTTAAGCTGGCTGAAGTTCCGGTAAGGTTGCTAACCGTAGCTGAAAATGTAGAGAAATTAACCCCTGCCTTTACGCCATAAGTTATTGTTTGTGCATAAATGCTCGTTGTGCCAATCAGCGCGATAGTTAGTAAAAGTAATTTCTTCATGAATCGGGATTTAAGTGGTTTATGTATAAAGGTAAACAAATGCAATTAAACTAAGTCATTCGCAATTTTACAGCATGTAGCTTATCTGCGCCCGTACTGCAATGCATACGGAATAGGTGTCGGCATTTTTTTCACGATGTTATCGGGAGTAACGTATACCAATTCAAGCTTACGGCCACCATCCTTCTGAAAATATTCTATCCGCAAAGGGTAAAAGCCTTTTTTTAACGGAACGATGTATGATCGCGCCAGGTCATCACCATGCAGGCCGTCAAGATCAATTATCAGCTTGTCGCCGAGATATACCTTTGAGCCGTCGTCGGATGATATTCCAAAAATATAATAACCGTCCTGCTTAATTTCAAATTGCCCGTCAACAACCACGGCAAAATTATTTTGACGGGGCAGCTTATTTATATCGAAAGTACTATCGGCAACACCTTTTTTAACGGGCGTTAAATTTTTAAAATCAGGCAGTTTGTCCCATTGGCCTTCGTAATAGGCATAGTTAAAACCGCCGGGTTTGTAATTTTTTTTGAGCGGTGTTGTGGCCTGATAGTTGCCGGCCCTAAACTCGCCGGCAATGGTTTTGTCGAATTTAGGGTTGCTGGCAATCTGGCGAAAAGTAACTGTTGCAGGGCCCGGCAAATCCAATTCGGGCTTTACAAGCGGCGATGTTATCGAAGGCTGCGAACCGTCAAGCGTATAATGTACCTTCGTGGTATCATCAAAATACCAAATCTTTACTGGCTTGTCCTTTAAAACAATGCCGTTTGTTGGATGAAACACGATGGGTCTTCCGCCATAATCGCTGTACGCAAACCTTAAGCCGTCGTACATGTTTTTTAACCTTACTGTACCGTGCGATTCGCCGGGATAAGCTTTTACTACCCATCTAAAACCAGCGGGCGCGTCTTTTTTCAACAGGCTGTCCATGGGGTTAATGTTCATCTCTTTCATGCCCTGCCCTTCTCGTCCACCTATATAAAGCGATTTTGCTTTATTAGCCAGCGAAGGCAATTTGTCCTTAACCTGCTTAAGCATAACGCCATTATCCCACCAATAGCTTGGGTCGCCCGCGATGTAATTGGTAAAAAGCTGCGGCTCATTCAACAGGGCATAAGTAACAAACACGCCGCCGAATGAATGGCCGAAGAGCGTATTATCGCCATCAGAAGGATAGGTTTTGTTGATATATGGTATCAGCTCATCCTTAAAAAACTTCAGGAATTTACTTGCCGAACCCGATGTTTTGTTACCGTTGGAATGGGTTGGCAAAAAGTCCCTGTCGCGGTCGGTATTTATCAGGCCGACGATTATAGTTGGCGGCATACCGCCTTCGCTTTCGATAAAACGCTGTATATCGCTTGCCAGCTTTATGTTCCCATCGTCTAGTACGTAAAGCACATCAAATTTACCTGCCTGGCCTGCTTTATATTTCTCCGGTAATATTACCTGGATGACACGTTTCTCATTTAACACAACCGAATTAATGGAATCGCGCTTACCGGGCATATCTTGCGCACGGGCGCAACCAATAAGATTAAATATTAATGCAACAGCAACCGTTAAAAAAAGGCGGGGTCTATTTTTCATGATGATAAGCATTTGATTAAAGATAAGACTGTGAATTGACACATATAGTTACAGCCGAAAATTTAATAAATATAAAAAAGCAGCCTGTGTTGCTACAAGCTGCGACTAGGATTTGATGCCTTCCGATAGCAACCGCGATCACTCCGAACGCAAACTCTTTATCGGGTTTACCAAAGCAGCTTTAATTGCATGGAAGCTTACCGTTGCCACGGCCACCAGTATTATCAATCCACCCGAAAGGGCGAACATCCACCATTGTACGGGCGTATGATAGGCGAAAGTCTGCAGCCATTTATCGGTGGCATACCAAGCAACCGGGATAGCGATTAACATGGCAATAACAACCAGCGATAAAAACTCTGTTGAGAGTAATGCAAACAACGAGCCCACACTGGCACCCAAAACTTTGCGGATACCTATTTCCTTAATACGCCGCTCGGCGGTAAACATTGCCAGGCCTAATAAGCCAAGGCACGATATTAAAATGGCCAGTACGGCAAATGCGTTCGAAAGGTCGCTCACCACCTGCTCATCGTTATATAATTTTTTATATTCTTCGTCGGAGAAGGTATAAGAAAACTGGAAATTGGGGTTTAACTGCCGGTAAAGGTTTTGCAAACTGGCTATTGCCTGTTTTGTTTTCCCCGGTTGCGTCCTGATTAGCGCACTGCCGAAAGACTGATGTTCACCAAAACGTAAAATCATTGGCCTGATTTCTTCATGTAAAGAGTTGTAATGGAAATCCTTTAAAACGCCGATAATCCTGCCCGGCCTTTGACGGAATGTTAACCGCCTGCCCACAGGGTCAGCATAGCCTATTTTTTTTGCCGCAGCTTCGTTAATCAAAAACCCTGTGGTATCACTGGGGAATACCTTCGAATAATCCCTGCCGCTAAGCAACTTCAATTTCATGGTTTGGGTAAAGTTATATCCTACTGCCGCCTGCGTAAACTGCAGGTTTAAATTGGGGTCTTTTCCATCCCAGTCAGTATCGCCGTCGCTGGTTTCAATATTGGTGGGCGTGGTTGTTATACGGGTGACGGATTGAATACCGGGCATCCGTAACGCCTCATCCTTAAAAACTTCAAATTTGGCAGGCAGGGTACCTTCCAATGGCATATAAACCAGGTTTTCCTTGTCGTAACCGAGGTTGATGCATTGAATATAGTTTACCTGCCGGGAAATGATGAGCGTGCCGATAATTAGTATAACAGACAATACAAACTGGAACACCACCAACCCTTTACGGAATACGGTACTGCCCGATTCAATTTTCATAGTGCCCTTTAACACTTTAACCGGGTTAAATGACGACAGAAATATCGCAGGGTAACTGCCAGAAACTATACCGGTTATTAAAGTAATTGACACCAGTTTCACCCAAAACAGCGGTTGGCTAAACGGCAGGTCAATTTTTTTTTGGGTAACAATATTAAAATACGGCAGCAGCAATGCCAGTAAAAACAGCGCAAATAATACGGCAACCGAAGTTAACAGTACCGACTCCCCTATAAATTGTTTTATCAATACGCCCCGCACCGCGCCGACTACCTTACGCACGCCAATTTCGCGTGCACGTTTAACCGAACGGGCAGTGGTCAGGTTCATGAAATTGATACAGGCTATCAGTAAGATAAAAACTGCGACAATGCTGAACAGGTTAACATAGCCTATGCGGCCGCCTTCCAACTGCCCGTCAACAAAATTACCGTGCAGGTAGAATTCGCTGTATGGCTGCATACCCAGTTCGTTTGAATGCGCCCCTTTTTGCTGGTCGCCATTATACTTGTCCATTAAATGCAGAATCTTTTTTTCTACCAGTGCAGGGTTCGCGTTTTCTCTTAGCTGGATAAACACACCGGGGCCAATGGTAGTAATTTGCCTGGCCCATTCATTTTCCTGCAGAAACCATTCCCAATTGGTTAGGTATTCAAACTTTCGTGATGAGTTTGCCGGGATGTTTTCAAATACCGCAGTAACGCTTAAGTCTTTTTTATCATCATACCGGATGGTTTTCCCCATTGCGTTTTGCGCGCTGCCGAAAAAATCTTCGGCCATTTTCCTGGAGATTGCTATTCCAAGGGGCGCAGTGAGGGCGGTTTTAGGGTTGCCCTGCAACAGTTTATAACTGAACATTTTAAAAAAATCTTCGTTGGCCGAGTTGCCCGCCTGTTTTAATATTTTATCGCCTACCTTAAATATGTGCTGCCCGTTAAAACCAATTGCCGAAGCGTATTCAATTTCGGGAATATTTGTTTTCAAAAGCGTATCCAATATGCCTGATGTACCATAGCTTGCAATAGCTTTATGCTCCGAATAAAAGCGCTCGTAGATGCTGAACAACCGTTTATTGTTTTTATGAAACGTATCAACGTCCAACTCGTTTTGCACCCAAAGCAAAATAAGCAAACTGCAAACAAGCCCAACCGAAAGGCCTGCCATGTTTATAAAGGTATGGGCCTTGTTCCTCACCAGGTTACGCCAGGCCACTTTTAAATAGTTTCGTATCATTTTGTTAGTTTATAGTTAATGGTTAATAAATCATGGCCGGAGTTTCTTTTTTCAACTAGTCTCTGGTCCCTAATCACTCGGAACGCAAACTCTTTATCGGGTTAACGATGGCTACTTTTATAGATTCGTAACTAACTGTTACCCACGAAATAATTAATGCAGCCAGAGAGGACAAAACGAATACGGCCCAGCCGATACTGATATGATAGGCAAAGCCTTCCAGCCAATGGTTAACCGCAAACCACGAAACTGGTATAGCTATAACTATGGCTATGAGGATCAGCCTTGTAAAGCCTGTCGACAATAAATAAACGATATTTACCAGCGAAGCGCCCAACACCTTGCGCACGCCTATCTCACGCGTGCGCTGCTCGGCCATAAATGCCGACAACCCATATAAACCAAGACACGAAATAAAGATAGCTAAACCTGCAAACAGGTTAAATATGCTGCCCATTTTTTGCTCGCCTCTGTACATCCGCGCCAAATCCTGGTTCAGGAAATCATATTTAAAGGGATAGGTGGGATTAAGACTGCGGCTTATTTGTTCAAGGGCTTTTATAGTAGCCACAGTAGTTTTGGCTTGAGTCCTTAAGATGATGTAGCC
Source organism: Mucilaginibacter sp. (assembly GCF_025359345.1). Lineage (GTDB taxonomy): Bacteria > Bacteroidota > Bacteroidia > Sphingobacteriales > Sphingobacteriaceae > Mucilaginibacter. The sequence goes on along the minus strand of NZ_JANYGQ010000038.1, from coordinate 104,934 downwards.
ACCATAACGGTTAAACCGTAGCACCAGCGGTTCAATAGATTGTTGAATGGGCTTAAAATTAAAGTCTTGCACCACTCCAATGATGTTACCTTTCATCCCCTGAAATTTCAGGGGTTTGCCTATGGCATTATCCTTACTAAGCCCAATTACGGCAATCATCTTCTCGTTAACGACATATTTGTTAGAATCAGTTTTAAACGCGTTTGAAAAGCCCCGCCCTTTCAATATCTTCATTTTAAATACTGAAATAAAATCTTCGCTGACATCCATCGACGGGATAACTATTTGTGATTTTGGGTCTTTCCCGTCCCATTGTACATTAAGCGTACCGGCTATAAGGTTGATGGGCAAATCACTAACAACGGCAAAATTGGCCGTAAGCGGGTTACGCTTCAGCTCGGTTTTTAATGCCTGTTGTTTGTTCCACATATCGCCGTTCATTGGCATATACAGCAGGTTAGCTTTCTCGAAACCTGGGTTACGGTTTTGGATAAATTTAAGCTGGTTGTAAATAGTAACTGTGCCTACAAGCAGCAGGATGGAGACGACAAATTGCATTACAACCAGTGTGTTGCGAAAGGTTAGGTTACCGCCCATCGACTTCATATTGCCTTTAAGCACTTTAACAGGGTTAAAGCCCGAGAGGAACAAAAAAGGGTAGCTGCCCGAAATAAAGCCCGTAAGTATAGCAATACCGATCAGGCTTAACCAAAGCTTTGTATCTAAAAAATTAATGTTAAGCTGTTTATCCGCAAGGTTGTTAAACACCGGTAAAAACAGGTATACCATTGCCAATGCCAACAGCAAAGCCAAAAACGATATCAGTACAGATTCGCTTAAAAATTGGAGGATAAGCTGCCCGCGGATAGCGCCGGATACTTTACGCAAGCCTATTTCCCTTGCTCTGCGGGCTGAACGTGCAGTAGCCAGGTTCATGAAATTGATGCAGGCCACTATGAGGATTAAAATGGCAACGATAAAGAAAATGGTGACGTATTGCGAATTTCCATGGCCTTCCAAATCTACCTGCAACGGGGTTGCGAGATGGATTGAAGTTAAAGGCTGTAATTGAAAAACTATTTTTTGATTGGGTTGATGCGCTTTGTAAATCGCATTCATCTTGTTATTAAAACGCAAGAGTGACTCAGGGGAAGACACGAAATTTTTATCAAGCACCACATAGCTGTAATAATTAAAGTTACCCCAGGTGTTAGTTTTCAAATCATAATCATCCTTAGCAATTGACGACATCGGCAAAAGAAAATCAAACTGCAAGTGAGAGTTGGCAGGGATATTAGCCAAAACACCGGTAACCACCACATTACTGCCGTTGTCTTTACGTAGCACTTTGCCTATGGCATCTTCTTGTCCAAAGTATTTCTTTGCCATATCCTGCGTAAGCAGCACGCCATCAACCCGGTTTAAAGCTGTTGAAGGATCGCCCTTAACCAATTGGAAGGAGAAGACCTGGAAAAAAGTAGAATCAACATAAAAAACCCGCTTTTCCTCAAATTTCCGTGTCCCCGCTTCAAACAAGTTACTCGAAAGGTGGCTCAACCTTACCGTATTTTTTATTTCGGGCATTTGCGCTTTCAAGCCGGCTGGCATGCCAGCTGTGTTTACTGCTGCTTTAAAACCGCTTGCGTCGCAGGTAATGCGATAAGTTTGATCTGCGTTTTTGTGAAAGCGGTCGTAGCTTAACTCGTTCTGCACCCAAAGCAATATCAGGATGCTTGAAGCCATACCAATGGCCAGTCCCGATAAATTAATAAACGAATAGGCTTTATGCCTGGTAATGTTTCTCCAGGCAATTTTAAAATAGTTTCGTATCATAATAGTTTATCGTTAATTCCGCACGTGCGGATGGTTCATAGCCGAACCTATTAATATAAAACACATGCCATTTATATAAACAACTCATTATAAATCATTTAAAATACATATTTACTTCTACAGATGTTCGCATCCGAACAGTTTGCGTGCGGTTTTGACCTGTTGGGCCAATATCACACGAAAAATAAAAAGCTTGGGAGTTGTAACATATTTGAATACAAGCCTATCATAGCTTTATTGTTAAAAACTTTATAATTTAGCTTTAAATTAACTGACCCGTATTTATCCTAAACGCGTATGATAAAGAACTTTTACTTTATTCTCCTGCTATTTATTGCCCCTGCTGCGTTTGCTCAACGCACGTATATCCAGTGTGGCAAACTGATTGACGGCATTGCCGGCAAGGTGCAAACCGAGGTTACGATAGTTGTTGATGGCAACATGATAACCGGCGTCCAAAAAGGCTATGTTAGCGGCAATGCCGGCGACAAGGTTATCGACCTGAAAAACAAAACAGTAATGCCCGGCCTTATTGATTGCCATGTGCACCTGGAAAGCCAGGGCAGTAAAAATTCATTGATAGAAGGCTTTACATTAACCGATGCCGATATAGCTTACAAAGCAGCGGTATACGCTAAACGTACGCTGATGGCAGGTTTTACTACTGTGCGCGATTTGGGCGGCAGCGGCGTAAACATCAGCTTGCGTAAGGCTGTGCAAAAAGGCGAAGTTGACGGTCCAAGGATATTTACTGCAGGCAGGGCCATATCTGGCACAGGCGGCCACATGGATAATTCGGTAGGATTCAGGGATGATGCCTTTAACCACAAAATGGGCCCGGAAGATGGCGTTGCTGACGGCCGCGACGAATTGATAAAAGCGGTGCGTTTCCAGTTTAAGCGTGGATCGGATGTTATCAAGATAGCCTCAACCGGCGGCGTACTTGATTTGAGCGAAAACAGCTCGGGCGCCGAGTTTTCGGTAGATGAAATAAAAGCTGTGGTTGAAACTGCCAAAGATTACGGCCTGCGCGTGGCCTGCCATGCTCACGGCGCCGAAGGGATCAAAAGGGCCATACTTGGCGGGGTTACTTCAATTGAGCATGGCACCTTCATGAACGAGGAAGATATGGAGCTGGCAAAAAAATACGGGACTTATTTGGTACCTACCATCATTGCCGGGAAATCGGTTGCTGATTCTGCAAAAATAAGCGGCTATTTTCCGCCCGTTATTGCGCGTAAGGCGATGGAAGTTGGCACAGTGATACAGCAAACATTTGGAAAGGCCTACAAGGCGGGTGTAAAAATAGCGTTCGGCACCGATGCCGGTGTGTACGCCCATGGAAAAAACGCCAAGGAATTTGAGTACATGGTTGAGGCCGGAATGCCGCCAATGGAGGCCATAAAAGCTGCAACCACCAGCGCCGCCGATTTGCTGGGCGTAAGCGATAAACTGGGCAGCGTTGAAAAAGGTAAACTTGCCGACATTGTGGCCGTTGACGGCGACCCACTGCAAGACATTAAAGTAATGCAACATATGGCCTTTATAATGAAGGACGGAAAAATATACTTACAATAATATTAACCTAAATACGCAAACAAAGTAGATACGTAATGCATTGTGTATCTTATTAAAAGAACAAAAAACCTATACAAATAAATAACCATGAATTTTAAAAAACTATCACCATTTATCCTTTCGGGCCTGTTTGTTGGGCTTGCTGCAACGGGGGTAAATGCACAGGCTACCAAACCGGAAGACCCGGCAATGAAAATTTACCGCGAAACACCGCCAAAAATTAACGATTTGGTGCACACCAAACTTGACGTGCGTTTCGATTATAAAAAACGCTTCCTGTATGGCAAAGAATGGGTTACTTTGAAGCCGCATTTTTACCCAACTGATACCTTAAGGCTCGACGCTAAAGGTATGGACCTTAAAACCATAGCCATTGTAAAAAATGGCAAAAATGTGCCGCTGAAGTTCAGGTATGACGATAGTCTTACCGTGGCTATCCAACTGGACAAAGTTTATCATAGTACTGAAAGCTATACCATCTACATTGATTATACTGCAAAGCCAAATCAATTGCATATTAAGGGTAGCGCAGCTATAAACGATGCAAAAGGGCTATACTTTATTAATCCCGATGGCACCGAAAAAGATAAGCCGATCCAGATTTGGACACAAGGCGAAACTACCGGTTCATCGTGCTGGTTCCCTACTATTGATTTGTCGGAACAAAAAACTACAGACGAAATCAGCATGACCGTGCTGAATAAATATGTAACACTATCAAACGGTAAACTGGTATCGCAAAAAGTTAACGGCGATGGCACACGTACCGATACCTGGAAACAGGATCTGCCACACTCACCATACCTGTTTATGATGGCCGTTGGCGATTTTAAAATTTATAAAGATAAATGGCGTGATAAAGAAGTTAGCTATTACCTGGAGCCTAAATACGCCCCTTATGCCAAGCAGATTTTCGGCATGACGCCGGAGCTGATTGAGTTTTATTCAAAAACCCTTGGTGTTGATTATCCATGGGCCAAGTACTCGCAGATTGTGGTACGTGACTACGTGAGCGGTGCGATGGAAAATACTTCGGCGACCTTACATGGCGAGTACGTGCAGGAAACCCCGCGCGAACTGATTGATGCCAACTATGATGCCGGCCGCAGCACCATCGCGCACGAGCTTTTCCACCAATGGTTTGGCGATTTGGTTACTGCCGAAAGCTGGAGCAACCTTACCGTAAATGAATCATTTGCCGACTTCAGCGAAATGCTTTGGGCCGAGCACAAATACGGCCAGGATGAAGCCGATTCGCACAGTAACGATGCGATGCAAAACTACCTGGGCTCGCCTGATGCTAAAGGCAAAAACCTGGTTCGCTTTCACTATGTTGACAAAGAGGACGTTTTTGACGTTGTAACCTACCAAAAAGGCGGCCGCATTTTAAACATGTTGCGCAACTACTTGGGTAAAGAGGCTTTTTACAAAGGTTTAGGGTTATACCTGAAAACCAACGCTTACAAAGAAGGCGAACCGCACCAACTGCGTTTGGCCCTTGAGCAAGTGAGCGGGCGCGACCTTACCTGGTTTTTTAACCAATGGTATTATGGTGCTGGTCACCCGGAGCTAAAAATAAGCTACAAATATGATGATGCTACCAAAACAGAAACTGTTTACTTAGCACAAACCCAGGAAGGCCAAACATTTAAACTACCAATGGCTATTGACATTTACGCCGGCGGTAAAAAGAACAGGTACAAAGTTTGGATGAACGATAAGGCGGATACGCTTAATTTCCAATCGGCAACCAAGCCCGATTTGGTAAATGTTGACGCTGATAAAACTTTACTTACCAAAAAAACCGACGACAAAACTCTTGACGAATTTGCGTTCCAGTACTTTAATGCGCCATTATTTATGGACCGCCTGGAAGCCATAACTTTCGCGGGTAACCACCAAAGCGACAAGGTCGGACAAAAAGTAATGATCGCTGCTTTAAAGGATAAATATTATGGTTTGCGCATTCGTGCCATCAGGGCGTTAAACATGAGCAACGATGATATACATAATGCAGCATTGCCGGTATTGGTTTCGTTAGCACAGACCGACGAAAACACATTGGTGCGTGCGGCGGCCTTAGCCAAACTTGGTGCTTTAAAGGCATCAGGCAATATGGCGCTGTTTCAGCAGGCATTAACCAGTCAATCGTACGCTGTGCAGGCTGCTGCCTTAAATGCAATTGCTTTGATTGACCCGGCACAATCGTTAACCATAGCCAAAGGTTTTGAGGCCGACAACAAAGGCGCACTTAGCCAGGCTATTGTGAATACTTATGCCCTGAACGGCACCAGCGAGCAATGGCCATATATCTACAAAAAATATATGGACGCTGGGCCGCAGAATAAGTTTGGCCTAACCCGCAGCTTTGCAGCAATGACAGGTCGCGTTGATAAGCCTGAATATGCGCAGCAAGGCATCAGTGCCCTTAAGGATTTGGGTATTAAATACAAACAATTTGGCGTTGGCCCATTTGTTACCGGTTTACTAACCACCATTAAAGGCCAGCGCGAAAAACTGAATGATACCGCCTCAGCAAAAGCTGCTGATGAAGCCGTCAAAGCGGTAAATGACGCAAAGTAGTATTTAATAAAGACGCCCCGATACATCGGGGCGTCTTTATTAAAGCAGCCGGTTTCGAAAGGGGCCGGCTGTTTTTTTTAACATTTTCCGTATGAGAATTAACGTGATTTAACATTTCGTTTCTCTAAATTTGTTTTGCATGCGTGGTTAAGACGCGAAGTATCGCGCCTCTACGTTGCACCTAAATTAAATCGTTATGAAAAAAATAATAATTGCTTTTATATTATTCGGGAGTGCCTACCAGCTAAAGGCACAGCAGGTAAAGGTTAATCCTGCCGATAGTATTTTGGCATCCATAAACAATTCAATTAAAGCTCAAAACAACTCCTGGAAACAGTTGACATCAGGTCTGAAAGCAGACCAGGCGCTGGCTTTATACGTTGATAAAACAGACGCCCAGGCTTCGTTAAACAATCTGTATTTCTCCAACAATATGCCGGTTGTAGTTTTACCGGGGAACTCAAAAATGCCGGTTGCACGATTAGATGGATATGATAAAATGCCTGTTAAATCGGCAAATTCCGACAACGGTATCGTCAATCAGCAATTCTTCAAGAGTTTGCCTACCTTTAGACTTCCGGCAGCACTTTCCCCTGCTCCTGTAAAGTAACAACATGTGCGCCTGATTTTTTTTGCGCCTCGCGGATAAGTTTTCCCTGCTCACGTTGTTCAACTACCTCATCAAAACTTGTCTCATAAGTGGGATGGTTGGTGTGCATAACCCTATCCCAAAAGTTAAAATAAAGGCCATAATTGCATTTCACTAGCCGGTGGTGCATGTTATGATGCGTGGATGTGTTGTGCCATTTAAACAGCATGTGGCTGGCAAACCCTTTTGGGAAAAGTTCGTAACCCAAATGCCCGGCTACGTTCAGCAGCAACGAGTATAATCCGAAAATAACTATAGTTGTGGCATGGCGAGGAATGGTGAAAGCTATCAACGGGATAATGCCTACCTCAACGACGGCCTCAATCGGGTGAAAAGCATAAGCCGCAAAAGGTGTTGGGTTGATAGACAAATGATGTACTTTATGCACGTATTTAAATATCGGCTTCCAGTGCATCAGCCGATGCGTCCAATAGAAATAAGTATCATGCATTAGTATCATCAGCACGATGCTGAAAAAATAGTAGAAGTAGCCATACTTATCAAACGGCGTATATACCAGCGTCAGCCCTTTCATACCGGCTATTACCGTCAGCATTATTATCACTCCAAATATCAGTACGGTAAAGAAAGAATATTTTATTTCGCGAAAAATGTGCTGTTTTTCCGGGTAGCGCTGCTGAATTTTTGAGGCCCAGTACCGCTTATTTTTCCATACATAAAAAACCAGGTAAAACGACCCCGTAAACAGCAGGTAGCGCACGGCTATGTTCAGCAGTAGTTTTAAAGCATCGAATGATAATAGCGATTGCATATCTTACTAAACGTTAAAAATCAAAAATCCTTATTCAACAATTTCTCCAGCTCCGCAAAGCTGATGTTCATTTTAACACGGCCTTGCTTGGCATATGATATTTCGCCGGTTTCTTCGGATACGATGATCGCCGTGGCATCGTTGGATTCCGTTACACCAATACCGGCACGATGACGCAAACCAAACTGTGTTGGCAGATCGGTTTTCTCGGTAAGCGGTAAAATACAGCTGGCCGATTTTATTTTATTTTCGGAAATCACCACCGCGCCGTCATGCAGCGGACTGCTTTTTTGAAAAATACTTTCCAGCAAACGCTTTGATATTTTGGCCTCAATCATTTCGCAACTGTTTTGGTAAAATTGTTCATCGTAATATTTGGCAAAAACTATCAACGCGCCGGTACGGGTTTGTTTCAAGCTCTTGCAAGCATCAATAATGGGTTTGATACGGGCATAGTTATCTTTTTCAATTTGGGCCTTACCGAAAAAATACTGCCACCAGGCTTTGTTGCGCTGCAGCGAAGCATTTTTACCCACCAGCAGTAGAAAACGTCGAATTTCCTGCTGAAACAGGACGATTACCGCAATAATACCAACGTCAGCCACCTTTTTCAATATACCCGCAAGCAGGGGCATTTTGCTTTCGGGCACTATAAAATACAGCACGTATATCAGCGCAAGCCCTATAAAAATATTAGCAGCGATTGTCCCCCTAATCAGGTTGTACAGCTGGTATATAATTATGGCCAGCAGTACAATATCTAAAATGGAGAAGGGTGTTATCTTGAAAAGCTTAAAATCAAACGCTTGCATAAAAGCGAAGTTAGGTATTTAGTCCGAAAGTCGGGAAAGTCAGTAAAGTCAGTAAAGATAACTTACGGTCTTTTTTCAGCAGCACATCATCCCATAAACGGTCCGCCGGGTACACCCCAGCCCCATTGAGGCATGGGTACATTTGGGTCTTCCGTTACTTCGGCTGTGTTTGAGTTGATTACCGCTATGCGGGTGCCCCATTCCAGGTAAGCGAGGAATGCCGAGCGAAATTCCGGGTCGGAAGGCAGAGATAGTTCGTCGGCTGTTTGCAGCAACAGTTCCATCCAGCGTTTGCGGTGAGTCTCGGTAAGGTATTTTTGAAGGTGCTTTTGTATCATGCGGAAATGGTCGCCCTCGCTTTCGCTGTAAACTTTGGGCCCGCCTAACACTTCCGCCACAAAATGGGCCACATGCAGCCGATGCTGTGGCGACATATGCTTGAAAACCGGTTCAAGTATATCGTCGGCTAAAACTTTATCGTAAAATTTATCGAAAAGCGTCTCAAAAACCGGCATACCGCCGGCCCACTCGTAAAGTGTGGGAATTGGAGTTGCATTGTTCTCTGCCATCGGAATAAAGATTTGTGGTAAATTTAGTCCGAAAATAGAAAAAGCGCGTAACGTCAGACAGAAACTTTTGTAACCTAAATCTCATATCTTTTAGCTTCTGGCTAAGCCTTTAATCCCTCTTTCTTTGGAAATATAAGTGAAGAAGCCACACTAATCACCAAAATAGCCAGGATAATCAGCAAGGAGCGGCCGGTGGTTAAGCCAATTGCGTCTACATATTCCGCAGCAAGCATCTTAAGGCCAATAAACGCCAGCAAAATGGATAAGCCAACCTTCAGGTAATGGAATTTATCGATAATGTTAACCAACAGGAAGAACATAGAGCGCAAACCCAGTATGGCAAATATGTTTGAAAAGAAAACAATATAAGGATCCTTGGTTATAGAAAATATCGCAGGGATGGAATCCACCGCAAAAACCAAATCGGTAACCTCAATGATAATAAGCACCAAAAACAACGGTGTGATTAGTTTTTTGTGGTCGATTTTTACGAAGAACTTGCTCCCTTCAAACTGCGGGTGAACGGCAAAGTATTTGGATGCAAATTTTACGACTCTGTGGTTCTCGGGGTCAATTTCGTCTTCCTGGTTGCGGTTAATAAACATGGTAACGCCGGTGTAAACCAAGAAGGCGCCGAAAATGTATAGTACCCAGTGAAAGTGCGAGATTAGTGTGGAACCCAGGAAAATAAATGCAAACCGCATCAGCACCGCACCCAATATCCCCCAAAAAAGCACTTTATGGTAATGCCTCGGACTAACGCCAAAAGCGGTAAACACCAGCACCATTACAAAAATATTATCAACCGATAGCGCATACTCGACCACATAACCTGTGATAAATTCCAGGCCGAGATTTTTGCGATATAGTTCGAGGCCACCAGCCAGGTTGCCGGGGATTAGCTTAAGGTGATGAAAGTTTTTCTCATTTATCTGTTGCAACGCTGTAAAGCTGTCAACATGGTGCAACAGGTGGCCGAATTGCAAAATCAACCCATAAAATATCAGCGCCAGCGTTACCCAAACAGCGCTCATGATACCTGCCTGTTTCAAGCTTACGGCCTTATCGGTTTTGGCAAAAAGGCCAAGGTCGAGCGATAGCATTATTAAAATGAATGCAATAAACGCCGATATAAAAATTAATTCGCTGCTCATTATTTATTGCGTTCGGTAGTAAAACGTACCAGTTGCTCAAGGCTCCGGCGCGATTCGCCGTCAGGGAATGTATTCAATATAGCAAACGCTTCGTCCTGGTACTTTTTCATTTGTGTTTCGGCATATTGCAGGCCACCGGTTTCTTTTACAAAACTGATGATTCGGGCTATTTTTTCGGGGTCGTCGTTGTGGTTTTTAACCAGGTTTATCATTTGCTTCTTAACATCGCTTTTGCTGTTGTTGAGCGAGTATATAAGCGGCAGGGTAACTTTTTTTTCTTTTATATCGATGCCAAGCGGCTTGCCAACGTCGTCGGTACCAAAATCGAACATATCATCCTTTATCTGGAAGGCGATGCCGATTTTCTCGCCAAACAGGCGCATCTTCTCTATAGTCTCGTCGTTAGCCCCAGCCGATGCAGCGCCACATTCGCAGCAACTGGCGATAAGGCTGGCCGTTTTCTGGCGTATCACCTCGTAATAAACCTTTTCTTCAATATCCATCCGGCGCACTTTCTCAACCTGTAACAGTTCGCCCTCAATCATCTGCTCCATGGCAGTTGATACTATTTTTAAAAAGCGGTAGTCATCGTGCTTCATGGACAACAACAAGCCTTTGGAAAGCAGGAAATCGCCCACCAAAACGGCTATCTTATTTTTCCATAAAGCGTTGATAGAGAAAAAACTGCGGCGTTGATAAGAGTTATCAACCACATCATCATGAATCAATGTAGCTGTGTGCAGCAGTTCAACAAGTGCGGCGCCCCGGTGGGTAGATTCATTAATCCCCCCGCAAATACTGGCTGAAAAAAAAACGAACATCGGCCGTATCTGCTTGCCCTTGCGTTTTACAATGTAATGGGTAATGCGGTCGAGCAGCGGTACCGAACTTTGCATCGACGCCTTAAACTTGCCTTCAAAAACATCAATTTCAGCCGCAATAGGTTTTTTAATCTCGTTGATGCTCAACATTCAGTTACACGCTTTTTACAGGTGCAAACATAAGGAAAAAGTTCGTAGTTGGTTCATGGTTGATAGTTCATGGTTCATGGTAGCTGCAATTGGCAATTCGGCCCTGCTGCTACTGCAACTGCATTTCCGGCTATGAACTATGAACCATAAACTATCAACCATGAACTACTCAGCTTTCGGTGCCAGTTCGCCGTACAAATAAGCAGAGGTAACACCTCCGTCCATCAAAAAATCGCTGCCCGTAATAAATGCTCCATCCTGGCCCATTAATAAAGCGCCAACTGCCCCTACCTCGTCGGGGGTGCCGGCGCGGCCTACGGCAGAAAGATTTATCATCCGCCGGTATCCATCACCCCGTGGACCGGACAGTTCGTCCTTTGCAAGTGGGGTAATAATTATCCCGGGGCTAATGGTGTTGATGCGTGCGCCCCGTTTACCCCATTTCACAGCTTCGGCCATTACCCGCAAGGAGTTTCCCCTTTTTGATAACTGATAGGCGTGCAGCGAATCTTTAACCTGATCGGGTTGAACCAAAGGAAGAGACAATAGCTGTTCTACAGGCGTGGTTGCAAGGGCCTTATCCTGCTCCGGCGTTAGCGCCGGCAGCCGATGCCCCGATTGTGAAGCAATTACCACACCCGAACCACCGCTTTGTATAACTTTACCGAATTCTTCTAGTATAAGCGCTGTGCCATACAAATCGACCTTAAGTATTGTTGACGGCGATGCCTGTGAAGGCGAAACGCCCGCAGCGTGGATAAGACCGGTAATGCCTCCAATTGCTGTCGCTGTTTCAATCAATGCAAGTACGGATTCCCGGCTCGATACGTCCACAATCGCAGTGCTAACATCAAAACCGGCTTCGCTAAGTGTTTTTGCGGCTGCATTGCTGTTTTCCTGGCGCAGGTCGGCTAATAGTATATGCTTTCCTGCACTTACACGCCGTGCAATTGCCTGGCCGATTGAGCCCGCGCCAATAACTACTACTACGCTTATTGATTTTTTCTCCATGGGTTATTTAAATTCTAAATATGCGAAAAATCCGCTCATTCAAAGTTACTGCTACAATTAAACGCACGTTAACAACAATAAAAAAAAATAAGATTTTCAAACAGCGATTAACCGACACGTCCGTTGCTGGCTTTCAGTTATGTAACCAGCAAGCATGAAATCCACACCCTGATTAAACCTTTTATCATAAAACCACTCTATTACTACAACAACACTAATTAAGAAAGATTACAGTCGTGCAATTTATCGCATCAAACATAACGACCGCGTAAGATAATTAGTCCAAAGTCTGTAGTAGATAGTCTTGAGTCGTTTTTTGACTTTAGACTTCCGGCTCAAGACTCAAGACTTAAAAAATAGTGATTATAGTTTTTGTATAGGTTAAGTTTTCATGACGCGTCCGGGGTTTTTGCCCTGGGCGCTTTTTTATTTAATAATAAAAGCAATATTATTTTACCTTTGCAATCCAAATCCGGAGAGGTGTCTGAGTGGTCGAAAGAGCACGCCTGGAAAGTGTGTATACTTCAAAAGGGTATCGAGGGTTCGAATCCCTCCCTCTCCGCCAAGTAGTCTTTATAGACGGTTAAAAACGCTTAAAATCTATGATTTTAGGCGTTTTTGCTTTATAAGCTATCCAAATTCGACCATAATTTCTCAATCTGATCGAGACCTCTTGCGAGACCTATTTGGTACCGCTAACTTTAGGTCTCGCTAAGCACCATAAAAGTCTATTAGTTAACCTTTTACAGCAAAGCGATGATCAGTACAATTTGTATCAATTTCAATTTAAAAAAGACCAAAACTCTAGCCAATGGAACCGCTCCAATTTATTTAAGAATTACTATTGATGGCAGTAGAGTAGAATTTTCCACAAAGCGTTATGTCACAGCCAGCCGATGGAATTCGAAATCTCAAAAAATGACCGGCACGACTGAAGACGCAAGAATATTTAATATGTATTTGAAAACCCTGGAACAATTAGTCTTTGCGGCGCATCATTCAATGATGGAAGCCAGATTGCCAATAACTGCGGATACGTTAAAGGATCGCCTGTTTGGCAAGCCAGAAATCGATGAGCCTCGAACATTGATTCCTGTTTTTAAAGAACACAATTGGAGAATAGCAGCACTAGTCGGAAAACAATATGCAGCCGGCACACTAGAGCGCTACACAACCAGTCTTAGACATACTATCGACTTTATAAACTGGCATTATAAAGCAAAGGATATCGAAATAGGAAAAATAGACCATGATTTTATATCATCGTATGATTTTTTTCTGAGATCTGAAAGAAACTGCTGCAATAATACAGCTGTCAAATATTTAAAAAACTTTAAAAAAATAGTTCGGATATGCTTAAACAATGGTTGGATTAATAAGGATCCTTTTATTACGTATAAAACGAGATTGACAGAAGTGACCCCTGCCTTTCTTACTCACGATGAGCTTATGCGAATCGAAAAAAAGCAATTCGAAAATGAAAGGCTTAAGCAGGTTCGGGATACATTTCTTTTCAGTTGTTATACGGGTTTAGCATATGTGGATGTAAATAAATTAAAACGGTCGGAAGTAACAACGGGAATCGATGGAAAACAATGGATTTATACAAATAGGCAGAAAACTGACACCGCGTCAAGGATTCCATTGCTGCAAGTACCATTATCTATTCTTTCCTCTTACGAAAATCATCCGCAGTGCATTAGTAGTGACCGATTACTTCCAGTTTTAAGCAATCAAAAAATGAACGCATATTTAAAGGAGATTGCGGACATCTGCGGAATTGAAAAACCTTTTACTTATCATACTGCACGCCATACTTTTGCAACAACTGTCACGCTTTCAAATGGCGTTCCAATCGAAACAGTTTCTAAAATGCTGGGGCACAAAAATATTCGCACAACGCAGCATTATGCAAAAATTCTCGATATCCAAGTAAGTAAGGATATGGCCAAATTAAGTGAAAGATTGGACCAAAATTCCTAACCAGGATATCAATTTATTGAACGCCTTTTCGAGCAAGGTTCGGGTGTTTTCGCGGGTTCGCTTTTAGCCGGTTCCGGTTTTTCTTCGGCTTTTCCGTTGGCGTGGTTTACTTTGCCGTTTGTGGCGCTGTTGGTTTTGGCTGCTCCGTTTTGTGCAACATTGATTTTGTCCGCTGTGGCCACTCCGTTTTTGGTAGCTGTGCCGTTGTCATTTTGAAATTCCATTTTTTAATGGGTTTTAAGAGTAAAAAATCTGTTAATTCTTTTCTCTTTCGTCCCTGTCCCCTGAAAGCTTTTTTTCAAAAGAAAAAGGAAAAAAAGAAAGCCCAAACAAGGGTGTCCATAGCGGCTGGCAGACAAGGCTGACGCAAAAAATACTACCCGAAGGGTGGAGATTTTTTAGCGTCACTGTGCATGGCCTTGACTGCCAGCTGCGGACACAACCTTTGCGGCTCTTTTTTTCGTTTTTTTGAAAAAAGCTGTAGCCATAAATTAATATTCATAGTCTTATCAGAGGAAAGCCAAGTGCCTGCCTGGAGGGAGTGCGGGAAATTGAACGTCAGCGGAGCGGGAGTGAAATTTAGCCTTCGGCCCGTCACTTCCGCCGGGCAGGCTCTTGCTGCGGGGCCGGGAAAACGGCTGGAATAAATGAGCCGAGTTTACGGCAGCGAATGCATGAAGCTGATTTCCGGCAGGGCCAAAGCGCCAGGGGGAGCAGCGGCATCCTGCAAAGCAGATACAGCGGATGACCCGGTCCGCCGGGAGGCGGAGGCGCCCGTCGTTACCTGATCATTTGATAAGCTCCAATTACCTAGCTAATTCACAGACAAAATAAAAATCATAGCGGATACGTGTTAGAAAGTCTAAACAGCAAAAATGACCGCAACCAATATTTGGATCAACTACTTATCAAGTGTAAAGCAATATTATCAAATTAGTTCAGCGCCACCTATCCAAAGGTTATCCGCACGGAATGACCATGAGGGGGCGGTGGCAATTATTTACCTAGTGATGGAGCAGTTCAGGATTGTAACTTCTCAAAATTTTAATATGGCGTTGATGATAAAGAAAATACAAAAGAACCCTACCAGGTAGTTAAAGAAAAACCAGGCCAATAAAGGCGGACTGGTATATTTTAACTTTTCAAATTTTACGCTGACTTTAAAAAAGACTGCCGCGGTATATATAAAGCTGTAATAAAACCTGGCTATTGCCGCTCTTGCAAAGTGTGTTCCGCGAAAATCCGGTTTGAAATTGTCAAGTTTATACACTTCATTATTTAATCGTTCAAACAGCCAGAAATTAATAAGTGTAAACAATAATAAAAGGAAAATCGTGCACAAAAAAACACGTTCCCTGGCGCTGCCGTAATCCCACCAAGCCCATACCGCCCAGTCTATCGCCGGACCGAATAACCATATTCTCCGATATTTAAAACTTTGAAATTCCCTGTCCAATAACTGATGATTTTCGTTTTGATGCCTTATATCACCTTTAAAACCTTTGTCGGGCGGTTTCCGGACGCAGCGCGATCGGGGATACTCGTTGAAAAAAATATCATCCTGGTCGGGTGGCTGGCAGAGCATCTGCACATGCCGGCTTTCGTCAGGGACAGGTTCTTTTCTCAACAAGAGATAACCAATCTTATGCAGCAAACAAAAGTATTTTTTCGGAGCATGTATGAGGATATGAGCAATGACAAAATGCACATTGGGAACATCTTGGAAAAAATAAAGTTTCTCTAAACAAACAAACCCCTAAATTCTCAAATGAAATATACAGTGTTTTTTTACGGTATTTATTATTAGGTTCTCACAATAAAAAATAAATCTATTTTTAATTTGAAATTAAAAAAAAAGAATTTAGTTTTACTGCACGTCCTAAACAAGTCACAGATATGAAAGAATCAAAATAATTTTTTAACGATAAGATAAAATCAAACTCATATATATCCAGAGTTTGCGTGTAGGTGAATTTTATTTCATAGATATTGTATTTATGAGAGAGAATTGATCGTAAAGAAGTGTTTAATTAACAAGAGAACCTGAACTTTGATAAGGCTTCGCAATTTGAGGCCTTTAACCTAAACTGAAATAATTAATCAACAAGACTTTTTCTTTTTACCTATGGATTTAAGCGGTTTACCTGCGGTCACCAACAAAGAGCAGCTTGCTGCCTGGATGGCGGAGCATTTGATTACACCTGTGTCGCCGGCTATATCGGCCTCGGACCTCGGAACTATTATGCAAAAAATGGTCGACATCCTCGGGTCAGGGGGCAGCGCGGGCGGAGGGCTGGTTATTTATGACATAAAGAGCAGCAATTATACTCTGGCACTCACCGACAAGGCGATAGACATGAATTTGTCGGCCTTAAACATGGTGACTATACCTGCCAATTCGGACGTAGCCTTTCCTGTTGGGACCCAAATCCTGCTTACGCAATCAGGGACAGGTCAGACCACTATCCAGGGCGATACCGGCGTAACCGTCCAGTCTGCCGACGGAAAAGTAAGTTTGCGTACCCAATATACCTGGGCCAGCCTGGTAAAACGTGGCACGGATCTTTGGTGGCTAAGCGGCGATCTCGGAGACACTGAAGTACCGCCGCCGGCTCCGGCTGTCCAAATTAATCTTACCTACGGATCGGCTACCGCAATCTCAGGGTGGAATAATTTCCTGTTAGGTACTTCAACAACTCCAATGTCGCTTGATACGGCGGCAGGCGATGCCTCCGGGATGACGATCGTGCGAACATCCGACGGAAGTGACGGCGCAAACGGTGCGAGTATCTCGGGAAGTTTCGAAAACGCCAACTTTCCGGATAGTGTACTCGAAACGCAATGGTACGTTTCTGATCACACCCATACCCTTAGCCTTACTATTGGCGGGCTGACGGTAAATAAACAGTATACGATTAAGGTGTGTACGGCTGAAACAGACGAGAGTAACAGCTCCACCATAATGGTAGTTGGAACATCGCCAAATCAATCAAGCCATCTTATGGAACCATACCCGGGAGCATTTGAATATGATTTTACGCAGACTGTTTCTGATGAAAGCGGGAACCTGCTCATTCAATTTCACGGTGTGACAGGCACAGTGAAGGCTGTCCTGAACGCGATCGTCATTTCTTAAAGCTAATAAAACTAGTGTACCACACTATTAAATTATAAATAAATATGCCTCAAAGTCCAGCATTTACCATCAGCGGCAGGCGTGTCTTTGGCGACAATACGGCCAGCTTCCAGATGGCGTTCAACAACCCGGATGACCAGGCGCTCGTGAAGGCGTACGAATGGTACCTTGACGGTATCTTAATAATCGAAGCTGAGGGCGATAACTTTGCCGAGCAGGTAACTTGCGGTGTACATACAATAGGTGTAAGAGTTTTATATAATAGTGCCTGGTCTGGCACACAGGAACTTGGGTTCGAAGCCTGCAAAGGCGCAGGCATATTGGTAGTTGATTTTTTTAATAACGGCAGCCTGAATGTGATTGGGCTTATCGATAATGCAGAGGTGGCCGATAACCACGTAGCGGCATACTCGGGTGTAAATATTGTCCCTGCAGAAAGCGAACCAGCCAATTCTTTGATTCTTGCATCCGACTTTATCGACCAATCCACATTAAACTGGCGGTTTGAATTTAATATTGCCAAACTGCTTACCGACTATCCGGAATCAACAAGTTTTGTATTTTATATTGATGGAAGGGCTAGCGCCCCTGTCACCTTATCCGGAGCGTTTTCATTAAAGACCTTTGCCTCCCAAATGACGCTTTCCGGCAGCGCAGGGAGTTATCTGCCTTCAATAATCGGGGATAATTTGGGTACAAGTACAAACTTCACTAGTGACCTTGTGGGCGGTGCCAATGGCAGCCATGCTGAAGCCGACCTTACTACGATCATTAAGCTGGTTTATGATGTTGCCAGTGCCACGATATCTTATATCACCCGTACCAGCGTGCCAATTGGCAGTGATTTTGATTCCATGACCGTCAAGTATGCCTGGGACCACGGCGGCACCGATCTCGACATTATGGTGGGTTTTGAAAATAACGGAACCACGGACGACTTTATTTACGTTGGGTATGGCCAGCCGAATATCACACTGCCCCCGGATACTGCCCCCGGAACCAATGCCTATTTATGGTGGGAAACTGACAACCAGACAATTACTGGAAGCGAAAATGTTTTGGTAGGGGTCAACCAGTTTATAGCAGGTCACACCGGGTTGCCAGATGTTATTGAAGTGGGTTTGTATGCTGTTTGGTTCGGTCAGCCGGTGTCGGGCGATTTCACAGTTACACTAACTACCTATAAAGGCGGCACCATGAGCCAAAGCGGTACCGATTTTGTAAACACAGGCGGCACCCAGGTTTCGGTAAATACAATAAACGCAAATACGCAAATACACAATAATTTACATACTCCGGCCAATGCTTATAAGGTAGGTACCTTAAAATACACCCGGTCGACGGCAACGGCCGTGATTGTGGTTAATTAAGGCGATAGGGTATATAAGCTTGAACGAAAACACGTAATACGATAACTATGGAAGTAATGGCGAAATATGCACCGAACTCGTTTTTCTTCAACGCCTATGCAGCAAATACGCAGCGTGAGGGTAGATTTTGTTGCGCGTTTTCATTTGCTGAACACAGAGCAACGTCAATCCTTAGCGGAGATAATGATGTTATTGCTTATCCAGCAAATAATAGCGTGAATTTTATTGTTGATTGGGATTACAGTTTTAAGGGGATAAAGAATAGGTATATATAAACGTAAACATTTTTTTATGAGCTGTTATTTTTTCGCTGACATTGGTGACTTAGTTGTGCAAAGTGGCGATGCATTTGGCCCCGCCATAAACACTACCCTGGACGGAGTTGACTATGAACAATTCCAGGTTACAAGTAAGCATATTGCTAGCGATCAAATAAACGCCATCGCTGTTTGTAACGGACAAATTTTTGTTCAGGAACAGAGCGAAGATAATGATTTGCTAAACATCGTTCTTAAGCCAATAGATCATCCCCCATTTAACTTTCCTAAAATAAGTTACTTCATATATAAAGGCATTAGAAAAGATAGTCTAATTGCGGATAACGATATCGATATAGTTTCGAAAGGAACGAATGATTTGGCAGACGCAATTTGGAACGCTTATCAAGTTACGAATTCGGAAGGGAGTCCTTCAAAAGAAATTTTGGGACTTGATGCTGCGATAAATAATTTACCTGACGCTACTCCGATAGAAGAAATTTTCGTCACAACGTTTGGAAATGTCCAAATATGGAATATTAAAGGTGGAAGTATTATTGGGAAATTTGATGAAGATTCAATAGGTTTTGAGGTGATAACTCAATCTATGTTTTATCTGCCCACGCTGGAGCTAATGAGGAATGCTGTCACCATAATAAAGTGTAAATCACTTGACCCGGATTTTTCACAAAAAGACTTTTTCGATCATTGGTTCAATAAAGAAAGTATAACATCCTTTATTGATCCTTGTGCATTTTTTGGAAGTTTTTACATCGATTCGTTGTTATTATTAAATAACGGTGCACAAAGTGAGCTGACAGGAGATGATTTGTATAGTAATTTATTAGTGAAATTTGTCAATAAAAATTTATGCTATTTGGATATAAGAAATGAGTTTAATTTTTCTTTAAACTTTTTTAAAAACTATGGGATTTCCAGCACAGACAATACAACAAATTTGAATATAAAAAAAGGGGAAATGGACTCTTATTCAGTTGTCGACTATTACCAAAGCAACTGGCCTATATTAACAATTGATTCAACAGATTTTGAGTCAACTGCGTTAAAATTTCAAACCCTTTCATTGCAACTGCCCTGTGGTAACGGAGATAACCCTGTTCCCCTGGTGTTCTTTAACAAAGCTTATATTCCTTCAAGTGATTTCCCCAATGAATATGTAAAGTGGGAGATGTTTCAAACACTTGAAATAGATTCGAATTATACAAATGAATTCAAAATAGCTTTGCCGTGGAACTCGGATGCCTTACTAAGTTCATACGTACTAATTAAGTTCGTTAAACAAAACCATGACTCGTCACTTCCCGATATCTTACCGACGCAAATACGAAAGACAGATAGCATTGACTGCCTGTTTAATACTTCTTTAAATTTTGATTATTTAAATTCTTCTTATAAAACCAAGGTATTCCATGAAAATATTTATGTTGATGCCACAGATATCGAAAATTTTGATGCGGTTTTTAGTTTGGTAATGGATTTTGATGGATCAAACATAACACTAACAGGCGTCCCTTCAGTTTTTAATACAGTTGATAGCCAGAGAAGTATGTTATCGCCTACAAGTGATCACAAAACGTTCAAGGACAGTCAAAACTATTTTGAAGATATATCTCTAAATCAGAACGGCTCAAATTTCCTAAATATGACCTTAGTTTCTTCCGGTAACGATCTGCACGTTTTGCAGGTTAAGCCAGGATACAATGATCTCGCTGAAACAATGAATGTTCCTGATTTTAGAAAACTTTTAGGTTTTACAATCACGGTTGCTGAGTGGGCTAACTTAATTCAAATTTCAAATAGCAGCAGTTTATTACAAAATTATCCCATTTATATTAGCGTATCTGATAAACAAAATTTAACGGATGACAGAGGTTTATTTTACACTTCGCTCGATTTGAAATTGATCGGATTCTATATTACCGGTGACACGATTCAAACCTTAGAGGTTCCCACAAACATTAACCTACTTACTTATGGCACTTTTTAGCAGTTCACTCGCCTTACAGAATTTGACAAAGCTTAAAGGAAAAAGAGCTGAACCCCCAAAGCAAAACTTTGAGTATCATAATTTTACAGAGTACAAGAATGCTGGAGGCACGGCAACTAGCTTAGCAACATGGAAAAGGACTGATGGAAAATGGCTTAAATCTGATAGGGAAAGCTGCAACCAATACTGGAAAAATGCTGTAATATCAATATTAAAAGACCCTGTCAATATGCAAAATAGGTTAATGCCGTTTGAGCAGGTTTCGGACTTTTATCATTATACACAAATACTTGTGACTTACCGGAAGCATCAAACCCAGTGGTTATTTGGCGCGTATTATTTGGTGAGCGACCTTGCAGATGCGTATGATAGGGGGGAAACGGTGGAAGACTGGAGATTACTAATTGGAGATCTTTATTCAGAGCTGGGTTTTCGAAATTTACAGGATCTACTTGGCGCTTTGAACGTAGCCATTGCCAATTATGCAATATCCCAGTTTAATAGACTGCTCTACGGGCAATATAGAAATCTGCCAAGGACGGGGTTTGATGCCTGGAAATTTGATAAGCAATTTATTTTTACTGAACAAGCCTCAATAGCCTACTCGGTTTATAGTAACCCAGACTATGCTGACGGGTTAGCGCTGGAGAACGCCATCTTTAACAAGAGAGGACTTTTTGCCGGATATGATCTTGTTGTAGATGTGGCCTATATACCTGTATATACAGATCAATATGATTCAAACCTAACCGATGGGTCCAATGCTAATTTACATTTTAGATATGGAGCGAGAGCCCGCGTTCAGATTCCTTTAGGCATGTTGTATCCGAATCAATATTTCTATGATGACGATGTAGCGCAAGATATTGATAACCTGGATTATAGCTATTCCTTAAAGGATACCGTGTTCGCGAAAACCATGAAAAGAGGACATGCAAAGGCAATTGCAGATGCTAACCAAGACAGGGACGTAACTATTTTTTTAGCTTACCTCACAACTACAGGGTATTTGAAAAAAGTTTTTTATGAATAATCTTTTAATAAAAACTATAAAATATCTGATCATGCCGATAGCAATGGTAGCAGCATTTTTTTTAATTGTGCTGGCCGTTGTCTATTATAATATAGATAAACCTCAAACTAAGGAACAACAAATATTTGAGGAAAGGATCGTTAAGGCATTGCAACTGAAATTAATTTGTCGTGATACAACATATGAACATTCCACACGACTAAATATTATAAACGACACGCTGGTAGGGCTTTGGAGTAAACAAATAAACAATAGAATGTATAAGTACTTTTTTATTCAAAGTATGCAGAATCCGAGGTATAAACGTGAATTTAATAACGTTAAGCTGGTGTTACCAAGTATATCTGCGATCGACCAGTATCGAAACGGCTGCCTGTACTTTGGCGCTTTTGGATTAAGTTTTATGCAATCTTTATGTTCCGACGGTGCTTTAACCGATTATTTTAAAAAATACAATGACACTTTGTTTTACGCAAATAAGGTAATGCTGTACAAAAATCAGGCAATCATTGCGAGTATGAACGGCATATTTGTGTTCGATATCCTAACCCAGCAACTGATTTGGAAATACAAATATCATAGTGCTCCAATGGAGGGGCGAAGTGCAGTTATCGGTAACAAATTGATTTTTACCGAAACAATAAATGGATTTTTAAAAATAAGCAGTTATAACCTGGAAAAGTTTAAAATAGATTGGTTAACCAGGATTCCTAGTGAAAGTGACAATTTATTTGATGGAACAAATTTGGAAAACGATGGGAATAACCTTATTGCGCCGGGAAACAATGCTTGTTATACAATCAATCTACATACCGGTGACATAAAAGGAAAAATTCCATGGAAGAAGTTTTTCTCCGGCACTGATAATGGCCCGTTAAACAAGGTCGAAAATGGAAAATTATACGTCACTAACTATAATAATCAAAATGACCTGTCCTGTGTGGACGTAATTAAGAACAGGTTGATCTGGCATTTTGAAAACGCTAAATATTGGGGCTTATTTAAAGCGTATATTTTGGCAACAACTCCGGATGATGGCTATTTCCTCGTGATCGATAAAGTTTCAGGCCGGCTACTTGATAAGGTGTTAAGGCCAAAAAGCAAAGGGGCGAATTTTGACTTAATAGGTAAATATGTATTCATCAACCATCATTCATTTTACCAATAAAGATACTAAAGCTAAAAATAATAGTTATGGCAAATAGCTTTTATCCATCTCTCTCAACAATTATTACGACAGATCAACTGCCGGAAAATTTAAATTTTATTGGAGATAGTTTAGACGAACTTCTCGACAAAATCTATTTCCGAAATTTGAAAGTTGAAAAATCATCTGATGGGAGTTCTTATGTATTTGTTTTGGATCTAATAAGCTATTCCCAGCTCTTGCATCTGGAAATACCTGGAACAGGATTGGTTATTAAATTAAATCCTGATCTTGAGGATCCGAATAACAACATAAGCGTTATTCCCGTCTCATTGAGTTTTAAATTAGGGATTTTACAATATTTAAGATATTTTAAAATTTCGAACTTTTCATTTCAAGCAGATGCCTTCCATCAATTGTTATTGAAAATTACCAGAATTGACGACCATGTTTTGTTGTCTTTGGCAATAGAAACATTTGTAGATGCTTCAGACCAAGTCGGTCAGTTTATAATAGAAGTTAATCAGAACTATCCAGATTTAAACATTCCTTTTCCACCGGATCCTGACTTTGAAACGGCAATTAGTGATATTTTGCTAGTTTTTCAACAAAATACGGACGTCAAATTATACGATGTCTTATTTAACTTATATGTCTCAAGTAGTGAAACTTTAACCGACAGCCTTAATAATTTAAGCCAACTGTTTTTTCCATTTTTAGGTCTGGACGTGATCGGAAGTTTAAACAATATGTTTATTCCATTTATTTCAGCCGATGTTCAACTGTCAGCCGCTTTAGAAATCCCAAGGACAATTCTCGTTCCCATAAAGGCTGATGGCCAGATTGAACAGGATGTCAATATTAAGACGGAACTGATTTTTGGAATTGGTGAACTATATTTTGATTCAGTAAATGGCTTTGGATTCAAAGACAATCTGAGTGTTACTTTCCCTGTTACCCATCCCAAAGCTCAAATTGGAAATACGGGACTTATTATTGGGTTTACCGGTGCAATATTAGACGTTTCAAAGACCACTAATATTCCGGAAGCTACAGCCGCAGGCTATCCCGATGACTTTGTCGGTCTTTTTGTGCAGCAAGCCACAATCGGTTTTAACAACTTTGGAACAGATGATCCTGACAAGGTAAGCGCGTCAATAACCGGAACTAATCTTTTAATTGGTACTGGCGGCATCTCCGGCAACATCGCCATTGATGGCAGTGGCCACGCTATCCAACGCAAGTTCAATAGTTTTTCTGTCGGTCTCGATAGATTTTCCATTACATTTAAACAAAATACCATTGTCGACTGCGATATAAAAGGTTATATCTCCCTCGATAAATACACTTCCAACGGCGCGCCCTCAAAAATCGGTATCCAGGTACACTTCAAGGATAGTGGCGACTTTTCAATAACTGCGTCATCAGACAATTTTCCGCCAATTACTTTCCCGGGCGTATTTACATTAAACATCCGGTCGTTAACCTTCGGAGAGCAGCAGCCCAAGGGCTTTTATATAGAGGTAGCGGGAACGCTGGATTTTATTGCAAATATACCTGTGCTGGGCGAAGTGTTGCCCAAAGGCATCAACATCACTAAACTGCGTATCTGGGACGATGGCGACATCGAGTTTGCCGGCGGCGGACTTGTTCTGCCAAAAGCATTTACGATAAAGATTGGGCCGGTTAAGATGGAAGTATCTCACCTTTCGCTCGGCAGTTACAGCAAAATATTAAATGGTGTGGAGCGCCACTACCGTTACATCGGCTTCGACGGTATGCTGAATACCGGAAATGCCGGGGTATCCGTTGCCGGCAACGGGATAAAATATTATTTTACCATCGACGATGGTGCCGGCAAGCCGTTTGACAATTTCATCCGCATCGACGGTATCGACATCAATATCATCGAACCCGGGGACGCCTCGCCGGAAGACGCCACATTTATTTTAAAAGGCCATCTTAGCGTAAGTACCCCGGATCCGGATATATCCGATTCGACAGCCGGAACAGAATATTTTGGCTCGGTAGCCATGAGCCTTCCAAAACTTGGCATATCGGGCAGCGCCGGCATGCGGCTTGACCCTGCCATTCCCTCGTTTGTGGTGGATATCGGCCTTGAATTGTCGACAGCGCTACCGCTGGGCCCAACTGGGCTGGGTATTTATGGCTTCCGCGGCCTGCTGGGGAAACACTATCTGCCTTCAAAAAAAGCTGCGGGGCTGACTGATGATGCAAGCTGGTGGGATTATTATAAGGCACCAAACCACCCGGACGGCCTGGAAGGGGTAGAACTTGATAAATTTGCCATCAGGGACGGCCTGTCGTTAGGCGCAGGTATTACCATTGCCACGGAATTCGATGCCGGCTTTACTTTTTCATGTAAGCTCTTCCTGCTGCTCGGCCTGCCTGAAGTGTTCCTGCTGCAGGGACAAGCGGGTGTCCTGCGGTCCAGGATAGGGCTGTTTGACAAAACCGACCCGCCCTTTAGCGCGCTGATAGCAATCGACAGCAAGTCGTTTACCGGCAACCTGGGTGTAAATTATCACCTGCCTGCCGGCGGCTCGCTCGATGGCAAGATATTTACGCTGCAGGGAACGCTGGCGATGGCCTTCTTCTTTAACAATGCTTCCGGCTGGTACCTCAACCTGGGACAGGACCAGCCCGAAAGCCTCCGGATACAGGCGAAAATACTTACATTGTTTAAAGGCTATGCCTATGTGATGATATCCGCTAAAGGCTTTAAAGCCGGGGCCGGGGCGGGATTTAATTTTGATAAGTCGTTTGGCCCGGTCGGAGTAAAGCTGGCCGCCAGCCTTGATTTGGGGGCGATGATCAGCTTTAAACCAATACAAATTGGTGGCTTTATCCAGTTTAGCGGCGAAGCAGGCCTGAAGATATTCTGGTTTAAAATTGGCCTTGCCGTACAGATTTACCTTGGGGTTGAGGCGCCGCATCCGTTCAATATCACCGGTCGCCTGGGCGTTAAGATACATACGCCATGGCCGCTGCCGAATATCCATTTTACTTTAAGCGTAAGCTGGACCATCAGCAGCGACAACAGCCCGCTGCTGGCACCGATATCAGTTTTGGACGAACCGGATGCAACTACAGGTTATATGCCGGCGACAGCGCTCAACATCATGTCGGGAGAAACTTTTCCCATCAACTATGTGACCTCCAAATACCAGGGCAGCTATGCTATCCCTGAGCCCGGTTCATCTGCATGGAAATTCGACTTTACCAATGTTACAGCAGCAATGCAGGTAACCATTCCGCTTGACAGCTATATCGATATCGAACTGCTGAAACCGGTTGCGCCGGGTCAGGTCCTGTTGGGTGGTTCGGGCAGCCAGCTGCCTATGGGTAATACAGAGCTGCTGCCGCCGGTAAAAGGCATCAGCAACCCGGTGAAGCACAGCTATGCTATAAAAGAACTCGATATCCACGCATGGGATACAGTTTCCGGCACCTGGGTTCCCTATAATGTTTACGAAGCGGTTACTGCCATCGTAAATAATAACACCGGCGGCAATACTATTGAACTTGACAAACAGCCCCCCGGTTTCTGGCAGTTTACAAAGCCGAACACCTATAACAAGATACGGCTGCTTTCGCAGACGATGTTTACGTTCTCCAACGGGAGCGATAATTCCAATACCAATCTCGATGCGCTTAATTTTCAACCCAAAGATATTTTTTGCTACGAGGAAGTAACCAAAAAGGTAATTATAAACTGGCATAACGAAATGCCGGACACCGTTTATCCTGACGATGACACGGTAATGTTCCGCGGCGTGTCTTTTGGGCTTAACGGATTGGATGGCATTGTTTATAAAGATGCCGGCAACCCGGGTTCGGTTGCCAAACTCAGGCTTTCGATCGATGCCGTTAATGGAAGCCTGCTGATTGAATTCCCGGACCCGGTTACGACCTTTGAAATTGACTTCGCAGGCAATAGCAACGACATGGCCATTTACCCGCTAGCCACCACTCACAAATTCCTTGGCGACCTTTTTGGCCGGACTATCACGTTGGATGTAACACTTGCGCCGATGCTGTTTTCATGCTTACAGGATAACCCGGTTGCCGCCTACAGCAATATTAATCAGCCGGTAAATAAAGTGCTGATCGAATTTACTAATAAAAGCCAGCTCGATTTTAACGGCAACCTAGTTATGGGCGGATATTTTGAACTGCCTGACCAGTTTTTACCGGCAACTACGCCACAGTTCCGCCATGAATATGATGCGGCGAAATCACTGATGTATGTATTGCTGTTCAACCGGAGTTTTTCGGCGGAAGAAGTTCTGCAAAGGCAATACAGCGATACCGGCGGCATTGTGGGCCAATGGTGCGCTAATTCCGATCATGATTCATTTGGGACTTCCAATGCTTTTATCACCGGCAGCCCCGATTTAGTTCCGGGCTATTACCGGCGAGATGGCAGCCAGCCGCTTTCGCTGCAGGACGTTTATTCTTATACGTCGAATACCGACGGCATGGTGGTACCATTCAATCCGGCATTGCGGGTAGAAAGCGGCAGCTTTGCATTTGAGGTAACGGCGATATTCAACCCATACCAGCCGGGCATTAGTACCCTGTTATCGAAAGTTACTTCCGACCCCGCTACGGGTTTACGGAAGGGCTATGTGCTGCACCTTTACCAGCAAACGCCCGGTGACCTGTCGAAAAACTACACCGACCCGGCGACCGTTCCGACATTTGATATCTGGCTAACCTGTTATAACGGCCCCGATGTTTCGGGCATAAAGGCGTCTGTCCCTTATACCTTAGACTTCACCAATTCGAGGCTGCTTACCAGCCAGTGCAAACAAATATTAGTTTCGGTTGACCGCGCAGCGGGGACTGTTGCGATTTATGCTGACCGTTTGCTGGTGGCCAGCGCGGCAATCCCGGCCGAGTTGGCCCCACCCGAATTGCAGCCAGGGTACACCTTTATCGACGAGATCAGTTACCTGACACAAGCGCTGCAAGCCAGCCAGGAAGACAACAACGTTACCCTGGACGGCGTAATAAACGAAGTGCAGATATTGGGTAATAACCTAAACAAAACCATACAGCCGGTATGGAGGCCCGATACCACGTTCGCTGTTTCCGTTACTACTTCCGACTCCGTAAATGGCAATAACGGCGTCAATTTCACGCAGATATTCGGCTTTAAAACAGCCGGGCCTGTGGGGCTTTTCCAGCAGCAGAGCGCGGTCTATCAAACCCTTTTGCAGCAGGACCGCGCAGACGAATTCAAGGTGGCCAATTTGCGCGGTTACATCGATTTTGAACGCTCTTTTCCGGATGCGCAGGGGCGATATAATTTAAGCAAACCGGTGCTGTGTCATAGTCCGCAGATCAGCTTGTTTTTTACCCAATCTTATCTCAATGCTATGTACTCCGATTGGGCCGGCTATCAGGGGCTGCCTGCCGTTCAAAGCAGCCTGCAGGTAACCCTGCTCGATCCTTATAAAAATGAGGTAACGCCGGCGCTGGTATGGAGCACAATCAGCGAACAAATAAACGACACCAATTATACCACCCTGACTCAGGACCAGCAATTGTTGTACCTGATGGACAGGGCCGCAACCAATGGCGGCTGCAATGAACACCACCTCAACCTCACCCGGAACATCAAAAAAGGAGCATGGCAATTTCCGGACCTTTCGCCGGGGAAATTATATACAGCCATTTTTAATGCCGTGTACCAGCCCGCAGGCCAGGACCAGCAAACCGCAGAGGTGCATAAATATACCTTCCAGTCATCCATCTTCGCCACTTTCCAGGAGCAGGCTGGCAGCTATATTTTGGACCATACGCCAGGCGCCGAAAAATATGCGATCTATCCCATCAACCTGGCCTTTACAGCCGGCCAGGTAACCGGGGATTTAATCCCGCTGCTGAACAGCAACCCGGATGTTGACACCCCATTGATTGCCCAATACCCTGTTCAATACGACAGGATTATTTATGGCGGCATGAAAATAAAGGCGTTTGAGCCATCTGTCAATACTATTATTAACCCCGTTATCAACACCGACCCGCTAAGCGGAAGCATTACTATCCTTGGAATTATTATCAGGAACCCGGAACCATTCAATGATCCGAAACTGCCGGCAGACAAATTAGCAGATACCGTACAGGCGACCATGACACTGCCGGACAGCACTGTTATTCCCCATGGCGATTTTGTCAATATTTACTCCGGGGATACCTCGGCGGTGCTAATCACCAATGCGGCGATGCAACTAAGTACGGGAAGCCTGAAGCTTTATTTCCGCTACAAAATATACAACGGTACCGACTATGACACGGTTTACGAAGAATATACAATTGATAGAATTGAGATAACAGCCGGATAAGTGCCGGGGAAGCGTAAGAAATTTGATTTATAAATGAATAACAATAGGAAAGATGCCACCGGAAACAAATTTTAATGCATTGTTCGCTGATTACCGCGACATGGCCAAATGCCTGTTCGCAATCCAGGGTTTATCCGACGGCGGAGCATTTTCCGGCCACCCGGAAGTGCAGCAAATGCTACGCGTATTTGAACAGAATACTTTGCTGAAACTATATATCCGCGCTATTACAATTTTGAACAGACTGGATGGTACCGTGCTGCCTTCAAATTTCCCTTCCGGTGATTTTGATTACCCGGATTTTGCAGATTACGATTTTAATGATGGTGACGTTAACCTTGCCGGGGATTTCTCTCCCCTTGAGTATACAAATGACTTTCTGCTCGCCTACATTGATACCACCAATAACGGCTTTAGTTCTTTTTTTCAAACTATCCTCAATATTTTATATGAATTGCAGCGGAAGATTGATCAAATAACCGCTACTGAACTTGCCGGCCTTGATAATGCACTGGTGGATGTCATTGATGCATTCGAAGCTATAAAGGCCTATTTGATCTCCATTGGGTTAAGCCCCTGTCTTCCATCCGGGACGCTGTATGCGAATAACTCGCCGGAACTTTACCTGCAGGCAGCGGGTGCAGATGGGTCTGACGAAGCTGCTACAGGTATTCACCTGCGCTGGGCGCTCTCGGGTGAGCTGGGGTTAAACCACCTCCCGAAGGGAAATTCGGACGATAGCATCGGTGCCCCCGCACTTTTTAACCAACCGGATGATTACGTCAGGATCTACCGGACACCGTATACCCAGCCGGCGCCTTGTAGGCTGGATTTCGCGGCTGTTAGCCCATTGATAAACTATAATTTAAAACGCTGGACTTACTTTATAAATACATCGGTTAACGGAAAAGCGCTCAGTAGCAAATTAACTTTAACTTTTACCGATGCCGCCATATATAATCAGCTGGCTATAAGCATTAATCCCGTAACTGATTATTTTAACTTTTTAAAGGGTTATTCCGGGATTTTACAAATCGAAGTCTCCAATAAAACCCTTTTTGCGGCTTCTTTCGAAATTGTAAATGGTTCCGGTTTGACGTCCGCATTCGTGAAAATTGAGGCGCAATGTACTCCGGATCTGGATGATGCCGCAGCGGAAAAGCTATACGCCAGGAAGAGCGACCAGGTTTCCGCAGGCAACACCAAACAAGTGGGTATAATAGCCGAGAACATCCAGGCGCTAAAAGTGCAGATGACGCCCGGCTGCTATTTTGCCAGCTTTACATATGAAGCCTATAACGACTTTTTAGCCGTAACAAATGCCGCGGAATGGTCGGAAGTTGGCAATGGCTTTGCCCTTTCGCTGGCAACAGACGAGGTGTTTACACGCCTGGATCCTCCTGATCATCCGGTTGATCACCACTGGCCCCAGTACAAAGACGGCACCACGGTAAAAGTGGCCAACTATAAGGACAAATGGAACAATGGTGACGAGAGCGACCCGTCGATCTCGTCAGTTGTAACCGATTATTTCTCGCGCAGCGGAACGGACCCGCGCGCAATGATAACCCTACCGGATTTGAGCACAGATCCCGGACCGTCCGGGCTGCAGGTTAGTTTGGTTGACATGCTCAACATGGTCTCGACGGACTATCATATCGCACGAATGCTGGGGTTGGGTTTTATCGACACGGTAACGGATAACGGGTTTTATATCTACCGGGCGAATTATACCAACCAGGCGGGTATCAATAATGCAAGCCCCGTTACCAGGTCATATATGACATTGCCCACTG
This sequence comes from Mucilaginibacter sp., assembly GCF_025359345.1. Taxonomy (GTDB): domain Bacteria; phylum Bacteroidota; class Bacteroidia; order Sphingobacteriales; family Sphingobacteriaceae; genus Mucilaginibacter. Next base: position 73,898 of record NZ_JANYGQ010000038.1, on the reverse strand, counting down.
GCAAGTCCACCAACCGGCTGCCATTGCAGCCTGAAATACGGCCGGTAAGATATGGCCTCCCTGTGGTGGACAACCTCGTTTCCACGGCTTTCGATGAACACGGGTATGCACGGTATGCATCAACCAGGGCAATTAACATCGGGCGACAGCTATTTAACGATGAAATAGACGGCTACGATTTTTTTGCCGACCTTACCCTGTCAGACAATACCAATACTTTTATTAACAGCAGGCCGGTTAGCTATGGTATCGAATACCGGGCAGAAGCCAATCCTGGTTACCAAAAGCCAGGCATTACCCAAAACCTGGCACCCGGGCCGCTTTATTACGCCTACGACCCGGATTTTCCGGTAACCGGTGTTTTGGAAACCGTTCCCGTCCCTGACAATGAAGCCAGCCTCTATGTTCACCTGGAGACGAACCCAGGCGTTCATTATTATGCAATATACGGGATAAACTGGTTTTCAAGGACTTCGCCGGTCAGTGAGGTAGTGGCAACGGATGATACAGAATTTACACCGCAAAACAGGCTGCAGGCGCCTACTGATGTTGCTGTACAATATATTCAGCAGGAAGATACATTGGTGTTCACCACCGCACAGGAACAGGAATGGCTCGCCGGCAGGGCAACTACCTTCCCGGGGCAGGATATCAATTTCACAAGGATAGTATTTAACTGGCTGGATATAGTTGATATCAGCTTATTGCCCGACAATAGTTCTGCGGCACTCGCTAAGGCAATCAGGCCGAATACGGTTAATATATTTTTTGACCCTGAATTGCCGATAGAGGTCCAGGGAGTTATCAAAGATATTGCAGCCGTTCCGGGCCAGGATGGTCAGCTGAAATTGTATACCGGTGATTACATGCAGATTGACGGAACTATACTTTCACCGGTGATAGACAGCCAGGCATTTTTCAGATTCAATAATAGCCTATTAAACACGCCGCAGGGCCAGTTCGTGGTAACGGGCATTACTGCCGGCACAGATGGCCCGGTTATTACGGTAAATAAAATTGCGCAGAATAGTTTGCAGGAGGACATAGGGTTACAGGGAAGCTACGGGCTGGTGCAAACCTACCTGTCGCCATTGGCGGGCAGCCGGTTCTCGATGGTCGAAAACCTCAGTAACGCCGCTAACTGGCTGGCTGTTGCAGAAAAGATATCACTGCATAGTTTTGCCGATGCAGCGGCGCCGGTTATCGAAGATTTCACTGATTCCGGCGGGAACCATACCAAAAACTGGATCGGCGGTGTTTCATGGGATGCTGTAATCACGCCGGTGCTGACAATCGACAGCCCGCCGGCCCATATGCCCGGGTATTATATGCTGACTTTTACGGAATCATTGCCACCAAACCCGCAAATCAACATCCCGTTTGAACCGTCAGAACCCGACAAAAACGAACCCGACGATGTTCGCACGCCTCATGTAGAGTGGTATAAAGGTTGGTGCAGGATCGATACCGTTTCCGGCGGCGATAAAAAACAACTCGAGGTACTACGGATAGTGCAAACCGATCCGCTGGTGTTGATCATATACGATCCAGCATACCAGGATGATCCGATTCCAGTTTCCCCGCCAGGAAACGTTACTATTCCTGTAAACTTTCATCCGGGGTACCGGGCATATGTTTTTACAGAACCGGCTCCTCATGCATTTAACGGCCCGAACATTTTGCCCACAGGTAACCAGACCAGCAGGAAGACGATGATAGGATTGCAGACCGCCGATACCAGGACGGGTGGCAGCGGTTTTACTTCCTCAGTATCCTCACCGGCAATCCTGCTGGCGCGTTTAATCGTGCAACCTGTTAAATTAGATCCGCCGGTTATCTCCGCTTCTATCGTCAGGCCTAACGCCATCGGCAAAGCCGCGCTTACTTTTGATATTAAAGTACCGCCGGCGGGCAGTTCGCCGCGACACCCGTTCGGGTTTAAGTTTTGCAGGATATCGGAAGAAGACGTACTGCACGCGTTGTATTTACCCACGACGGTTGATGCAATACTGGCTGAACTGGCCGGGCTGACGGATGATCCGGATTATAACCAGCGTTATTTTGAATTGGTTAACGTTATATTCGACCCGGCGACCCCGGGAAAATTCACGATATTTAATGCGATGCCCCATAACTATGGCTTCCCGGTTCCGGACAGATTTCCGCCACTGATGAGCCACCCCGGGCCGCTGGATGAAACAATACAGGAATACAGCCTTGCGATACAGGGAACAGTTTTGCCGCTGACAGCTACAACGCCGATTTTTATTTTTATAAAAACAGGCTTCCAGACAGAAAACACGCAGCCAACAATAAGGGATGTTAACGGAAAATTGCTCGATCCTTCGGACATCGCTTTTAATCCATTCCCTATGATAAGGCAGTATATCAAGAACGATGTCCCGAATACCTCCTTTGTACGGTTTACTGACTATACTTTAAATGCATCGTCAAGAAGCCTGTATTTTTATGCTGCTGCCGAAGTTACTAATGAGCTTGTTCCCGGGCCGCTCAGCGCGTTTGCCGGGCCGGTTACTGTAGCAGATACAACACCGCCTGAACCGCCCATCGTACGAACGTTTTCAATAGTTCCATCTGCGGCAGACGTTACCAGCCCCATCAGCATCGTGTTTCAGGTTTCGCCGGCAGCACCTTATGATAATATCACTAAAATGCGTTTTTACAGAACAACCGATATCACGCTTACCGGTGCATTGGCAACCATGGGGACGCCGGCTGAGATTGAAGTTTCGGACCCAGGCCACCTGGGCTACGTATTGACAGATACCTTATCGGACATGGTAAATATCCCTTTCGGAGAGCCGCTTTACTACAGGCTGGCCAGCGTGCGGTCGATCATCAACGAACTAAATCTCCCCGAAGATATAGTTTCGATCGGTTCCGAAGTTTCTGTTATCACCCTTATCGATACGGTAAATCCTGAAGCGCCCGCGCTTACTTATAACAGTCCAGATAATTCATTAGGCTGGACGACCAATGTAAATAAAGGAACTTATTACCTGTACCAGCAAAATTCCAAAGGGAACTGGACCTTGCTGAATACCGACCATACGGCGCTGCCAGGCCAAACGGTTCATTTTACGCTCCCGGCACTTCCGCCGGCCGATGGTGATGGTAACACGATTTACTACCGGTTTAAATTGCGTGTTCAAAACGCCTCGGGGTTGTTCAATTTAACAGACAATATATTAACCTTATCATTTTGATATCTTATTAAAAACACTTAATCATAGAAGCCATGCCAATCGGACCAGTAACAGACGCTTATATTGACAGCATTATTAATGCAAACGACCCCTATAATCCAAACCTGAATAAAACCCAGGGTGTACAGCTGCGTGCATTGGTTAAGTTGCTCAGGGACAGATTTGAACAGCAGGCGGCGGGTCTGGTCAGCATGACATATGCCGACCTAAGCGCTTTAGTGAACGCCTCGGCATTGGCGCCCGGGCAGCTATATCTTTTAACTGACTATGCGACTGTTTTTCACCAGCCGGTGACCGATGAGATCGTAACCGGGGCGACCGAACCACTGGTCATCCAGGCGGCTACCGTTAACACATTCGGCACAGCGGCGGTGTCAGCGGTGAATCCCGCGGATATGATATCTTATGATTTCAGCAACAACGGGGTGGTCGTGACACCGGCTGTGGATGGCAATTATAACTTCGCAGTGAACGTGATCGACAACGTTGGGACCGGTGCCGACCAGGCCGGCATCTATGTGCTCGATGTCAACAACAACCCAGTTGCTTACACATCAATAGCCGATTCAACCGGCGCCGGTCCACAGCAAGGCAGTTTGAGTGTCCATTCGGCGCCCTATTCGATCGCTTTGGCCGGTACTTATACCGGCAGTGGTTTTAAAGTAAAGATCAACGGGACCGTTACAACAGTAACCGTATATGACCATTCCTCTTTTGATCAAACCGGCGATTATTCAGCAATCCCTCGTATTGCGTCTGCCATATCAGCGAACGGTTCAATACAAGCGTATAACTCCGGCAGCACCGCGCCTGGTGACCTGACTTTGCCGGATGATAGTGCAGGAATTCCGGCAACCACCCAGCGCCGGAATGGATGGATCACCTACAGAGAGGATGCAAAAGGAAATGCCACCTGGTTCGACTGGCGCAACGTTGTTTTTAGACGGTTTGCCGCAGATCTCACCGGAATTCCTGAATGGGTCCCAGGTGGTTCGTACGGACCGTATTCGTTACTGACCAGTAATGGCGACCTGTTTGGTGTGAATGCGACAGTATCGAATGATCCTAACGAAAGCCTCGATACAAGCCCGTCTTCGCCCTACGTGCTTCTGTTTAGCCAAGGCAGTTGCGTGCTGCCGAACCTGGCTAACCAGATCGGTCCGTTTGGTCAGCTATCGGCAGACACATCCACGTTCGTGGACCTGCCGCCAATCAATGGTACGGGAAACAAACAGCGCCTTGGTACCGGCACATATCCTGACAATCTGCCCAATGTGGTGCTGGCAAACGGTTCGACCGAATTGAACATAGGGGACAGTGCATCCGATCTTCATTTTGATAATTGCTCATTTTGCGTGTTTCCAGAAGGTGGCTCCGCCAGCATATTTTTGGCCGTGAGTTACCTGGAAACCAGGGGACAAACAACAGGTATATTCGGAAACAACAGCAGGAATGTCTTTATCAGCGCCCAGGCTGACAGCAACCTTGTTGTCCGGTCCCAAAATATTTCGCTGGCGGCGGCATCTTCCTTTAACCTGCTTTACAATAGTACACTCATAAACATTGCGGAGGGAAGTTCCGGAAATGTCATTCAAAATGGCCAGAACATTGTTATCGAAGGCGGCGGCAATTCCAACAGTATTTATGGGAACAATATTAAGTTGGGTTTAAATTGTTTGGGAAATGTTATAGGGGCGGGCAGTACCGATATTACCCTTCACGGCGGGAATAACTACAATACCATAGGTACGGGCGGCGCCGGGATTGAATTTGGCGTGGAGGCAGGCGGTTATATCGTTGGCAACGACGTGGCCAATTGCTATTTTGCGGACAGGGCAGGCGGCGTTGTACCCGACGGGTCGACGGCACTGGTTCCATGGCAAACACAGATCAGCGGTTTCAAACCGGGAAACTGGAGTGATGTGAGCTCAAAGTCGTCGAATATTGAGAACGAAACTTCGCCGATTCAATATAAGATCGATGGCATCGGGGAGGCGATGATCGTATATATTGGGGCGCAATTTACGATAAAGACATCATTCGGCGGGAACACGATTGCGCTTGGAGTAGTTGGCAACGGGGCCCGCCCTGTATCGCCTGTAAAGAAATATCTTACTATCCTGGACGGCGTTTCCGGCGGCCCTTTGGGCACCATCCTGGCGGTTGATACAGCCGGCAACTTAAGTATATCGTTGGTGCCAGAATCCTCGGGTAACCTGCCTAACGGGCCGGATACCGTTTACTTTATTGATCTGTTTTATAAGCCCACCGTTCCAATCTTTTATTATACTAAAACAGCCGGCTTCACTACCCAGGGCTGCAGCGCTCCAATGATTGGCACCCAGATACCCTATACCAAAATTTACCAGTCCTACATTAGTATTGCAGACGCACAGATTAACGTTGCGGTGGCTGATTCAGCAATGTTCAACAGCGATGGGCAGGCCAATGCCAACAGCCTGGGTTCCTGTATCTCATCGCCGGTAGTACACAACGTTACGTTCAGCGTATCAAACAGCCTGGTAAATTATTATCACGAGAGTACAGCTGCCGCCGTTAACGGTAATATTTATACCCATATTGCGGTTGTTATATTAGTCGATGGCCAGGGTAACGTTCAGGCAAATATACCTGTTCCCCCGGGTACATCGGAATGGCTGCAAACTGATGTGAATACCGGATGGAACGTGGGTATCGCGATTCAACAAACCATCCGAACCGTAAGTCCTAAATCGGTCAGCATCAATTCGGTTTCAACAGTCACCGGTATCACTGATCTGGGCATTATAGCCGGCGCGCTGAACGATAATTACCGCTGGCTTATGACGCCGCGCAATATAGGTACCGGAACTTCAATAGACATTACAATTTCGGACGATACCGACGCAGCGGTGCCGGTTTTGCTGAAAAATGAAATGGGAGATATCCCGTTCTTCCCTAAGCTCAATGCGGGGTTATATTCCAACTTTACACATAATATCGGCGAGGGCGATGAATCCCATCCATCAAATCCGAATAACTGGTTTACTGAGTTCAGGTGGGTACCAGATACCTGGACAACGCTGAGCATAAATGCAGGAGGAGAAAACTTCAGCCCGGTAGCCGGCTTATATGCGCGGCGATCAACGGGCGACGTTTTACTCAACGAGTACAACACCGGCCGGCCAGATCAATTGATGGAAGCCAACGATATCTTCGTTCTCAAGAAGAGCACCGGAGACCCGGCAAATCACCGGATCAAAGTGACGGATGACCGTGCAAATAACACTGATCCCATAGTGGTCGCGTTTTTTGGAGCAGGGCAGGCGTACGTAGTTATGCAGCCGGGGGATACTGCGTATGGTGCTGACAACGGTGATGCAAATATTGATGTGCTGATTTACACCCGTGATATCGCTTTGCAGACAGCCAACCGGTTAGATATCGTTGCAGTATTTGGGGGTACAACCCACCATTATGCCGATAACGGACAGCGCTTTTTGTTTTTAAGCACCGTCAGCAACGGAGGGGAGCGGGTGATCAGCATACAGGGCTGATAAAGAAAAGGTTAATAAACTTCGCTGGGCGACCGGTTTGTTTGCTTAATAACATAAATGCCGTGAATTATATTTCTTTTTAATCAATTTTTTAAATACCTTGCATGTAAAATATAAATGTCTCCTAAACCTAATTCCGGTGCTGGTTTGAACAGCCCGGGAGTTATTGCAAAGACAATGAAAAATCAATTTGTATGTTCTCAGTTCTACGCCCGAAATTGAATTTCGTGGCCAGTGATATATTGTTTGTTTAAAAACCGGAATAATAATACTTAAATCCTGATCGCAATGAAAATGATTAAAAATTATCTGACCCTGATGGTTATTTTAGCGGTGTCCTGCCGGGTCGCAGGACAGGCGCCCAGCGTCTCCTACACAAATGCAGTCCGGACCCTGATCCCCGGCGTGCCATTTTCTATCAGCCCTTCCAATAGTGGAGGAGCGGTGCCGGCAACGACTTATGGGAAAGTAACAACGTTTGCGGGAAGCCCGTCAGGCACATCCGGGTACTACAATGCCAGCGACACGACTGCCACGTTCAACTTTCCGCAACAAATGATAAAAGACGTGTCCGGGAACATGTATGTGGCAGATGCCAATAACAATGCGATCCGGAAAATTACTCCCGCCGGCGTGGTTACCACGTTTGCAGGTGACCTGACCGGTCTGTTAGGATTAGTTGATGGTACCGGGACAGCTGCACTGTTCAATTATCCCGACGGTATAGCGATAGACGGTTCAGGTAACTTATTTGTTTCTGACTATACCAACAATGCGATCCGGAAAATAACCCCGGGTGCTGTCGTGACTACCTTTTACATCAGTGCCGGCACTTTTGGCCCCGGAGGCTTATGTTTCGACAATTCAGGTAATCTGATCGTTACCGCACAGGATGCCAGCCAGATCATATCGATCTCCCCTTCGGGGGTTGCTACTGTCCTCGCGGGCAGTTCACCGGGCTACGTTAACGGATCAGTGGGATCCGCGCAATTCAATACACCTACCGACGTGCGCGTCGACGGATCCGGCAATATATACGTAGTTGACTTCGAAAACAATGCAATCCGCAAGATAACCCCGGCAGGAGCCGTAACCACGATTGCAGGCAGCGATGTAGACGGGAATACGCCGGGCTATGCAGACGGCGTGGGCACAGCTGCAGTATTTAATAACCCTACTGGGCTCGCCCTCGGCCCCGGCGGTGTGATCTATGTGGCAGATCTTTACGATAACGACATCCGGCGGATCATGCCCGACGGTACGGTAAGCCTGCTAGCGGGAAACGCCGCCCAGGTTCCAGGCGATAGTGACGGAACTGGTTCCGCTGCCGGTTTTAACCTGCCGGTTTATATTTACATTGATAATGCAGGAACCGCATACGTTGCTGAACTATTGGGCAGCCGTATACGAAAAGTTTCCCTGACAGGCTATACGTTAAAAGGCACGCTGCCAACCGGCCTGGCGTTTGACGCTTCTACCGGGACCATCAGTGGTACGCCTACCGGCTCCTTTACGGTTAAAACAGATACGCTTACCGCATGGAATGCGAGCGGGTTTTCTACCAGCACGATTACCTTTCGGGGGGTACCGCCGGTCATTTCCTACGACATGAGTACGGACACGATCGCCGTTGGCGTTCCCTTTTCGGTTAGTCCCATCAATACCGGGGGTGATGTGCCGGCCACAACTTATGCAACAGTGAGCACGACAGCAGGTAGTACATCAGCAACATCGGGCTATACAAACGCCACCGGTACTTCCGCGCTTTTCAGCGATCCTTCCGCCGCTGTTACCGACGCAGCAGGGATTATGTATATTGCCGATGCCGCCAACAATGCCATCCGTAAAATTGACCTTACCGGCGCGGTATCAACCTTTGCGGGTAGTTCATCAGGAATTTCGGGGTTTACAGATGGGCAGGGGACATCGGCCTCATTTAATGCTCCTTCGGGGATTACTTTAGATGTCACGGGAAATTTGTTGGTTTCGGATTATGGTAATAATGCAATACGCAAGATAACGCCCGACGGGACGGTGACGACGTTTTATCACAGCACAGGTACTTTCGGCCCGGCAGGGCTGACTATTGACGGCGCAGGCAATATCGTTGTAGCAGCAAAGGACGAAAACCAGATAGTTTCGATCACACCTTCCGCCGTGGCGACAACCTTGGCTGGCAGCACCTCGGGTTATACCAACGGAACAGGTACAGCGGCCCAGTTCAACAGCCCCACTGACGTGAAAATCGATGTCGCCGGTAACTTTTTTGTAGCTGACTATTTAAATAACGCAATTCGAGAGATCGATCCCACCGGCGTGGTTACCACCTTTGCCGGCAGTAACGTAAACGGCAATACCGGTGGCTACCAGGACAGCGTGGGGACGGTTGCAAGATTTAATAAACCCAAGGGCCTCGCCATTGCGCCAGGCGGCGTAATCTACGTAGCCGATTTTGCAAATAACGTGATCCGCCGGATACTGCCGGACGGTACCGTATCGCTCGCTGCCGGCAGCACCTCACAAACTGCGGGTAATAGCGATGGAATAGACTCGGCTGCAACTTTCAATGGCCCCAGCTCAGTTTATATCGATAACCTGGCAACAGGTTATGTCACTGAAGCAGGTGGAAACCGCGTAAGGAAAATCATCCTGACAGGCTATTCTCTTGCAGGAACGCTCCCATCCGGGCTGTCGCTTGACGCCACTACCGGTGTTATCAGCGGGACGGCTACAGCTTTAGTTCAGCCGGTAAAGTTTTCGGTTATAGCATTCAACACTGCCGGCATTTCTTTGGCATTGCCGCCGGCAGGCGCCACCAATGACTGGACCGGAGGCGTATCCACTTTATGGAATGTTGCCGGAAACTGGTCAGCTGGAGTTCCAACACCGGCGCAGACCGCAAGGATAGGTGTGGCAGTTGCCTATTTGAGTACCAGACAGCCTACGGTGAATATAGCCGCCCCTACCGTCGCCACCCTTGCATTTGGGGCATTGGCACCTGCCGGCAAACCGGTTTTGACAATCAGTTCGGGCAATACCCTGACCGCAACCAACGGGTTTACGATAGCTGCGAGTACCGGGGTGACCGTTAATGGCCCCGGAAAGTTAACGTTGGGAAGTAATTCGCAGATAACGGCCGCTTCGCAATCATTTGCCGCACGTTCTAATTTAACCATTACCTTGAATGCCACCAGTTTCATTACGAATACCAGCGGAGGGACGTTTACGCTCGGTTCCGATGCCAATGGATCTGCCTCAATCGCCGCGATCCCCGCAACTTCCGGCATCAACGGGCCGGTGTCGGTAGAGCGGTTTATTTCCGGAGGAGTCGGTTTCAGGGGCTACCGGGACCTAACCTCACCCGTATTTACTAATGTTACTACAAACGGTAATGTTTACAGCATTAATTATGTGAATGCCAACCCCAACGGAACCTACACCACCGGTGGCGCCGGTGGCGGATTTGATGTGACCGGTAATCCGACATTGTACCTGTTCAGGGAGGACGTCCCAGTCTGCAATTCCACTTTCACCTGCGGTAACTGGCAGGGGATCGCTAATATTACTGCGCCGCCACAGTACACGATGGATCCTACCGGGGCCATTGTCAATATCCCTGTTGGCATAAGCTACCTGTGTTTTTTCCGGGGGCAAAAACCGAATACGGCGATCCTGGATGGAAGCCCGTTTGTAAGCGGGACGAAGCCAGAACCGGCAACTTTTGTTGCAACAGGTACTTTAAACCGCGGACCGATTACCGTGAAAGATTGGTTCAGCCCGGCAACAACGAGCTTAAGTTACAGCGTCATCACCGGCAATTCCACAATCAGGGGTGAACATTTCGTCGGAAACCCCTATGCATGTACAATAGATCTAAGTACCTATAGTACTTCCGTAAGCACTAGCGGTATTTATGCACCTAATACAAGTACTACTGTAATCGAAAACGATGCTATCAGCAGCAGCTACGGAAACTGGAATACCGCACTGGGTATAGGCACAAATACTGCGGGCCAATACATCCAGAGCGGGGCAGGTTTTTTTGTTACGGCATCAAGCGGCTCCGCCTCCGTAACATTTAATGAAAATGCGAAAATACCCTCCCAGCAGGTTACCATTGCATCCGGTTTTGGCGTACCGATGGATGCCTTTCCTGCGGCTAATGTAAACAGGCAATATTTACGCCTGGAAATGAATGCGGATACCCAGCATCATGAAGATATTTTGATTTGGTTTGATGATTCCAGGAAAGTTGGTTTTGAGCCGGCGCAGGACGGGCTATATATGCGGGGCTATAACACTGTTAGCCTTTCCAGTTCATCCAGTGACAATGTGCCGTTGGGCATTAACATGCAACCCCTACCCGTCAACGAACGACGGATCATTGGATTGAATGTAGATGCGGCAAATAGCGGCGCTTATCATTTTAATTTAAAAGAAGTTGTTGGATTGCCAAAATTATATGATGTGTGGCTTTTGGATACTTATAAAAAGGATTCGGTGAACCTGCGGACCGCAGCAACCCGTGATTTTGTAATCAATAAAGCAGATTCAGCAAGCTTTGGGAGCAAACGTTTTAGCTTGGTGATCAAACAAAACCCGTCAAATGCATACCGCTTGCTTGATTTTACAGCAAATAAGATTTCGCAGGCCGTACGGCAGGTGCGGGTCGCCTGGAAAACGGTGAATGAAGAAAACGATACATATTTCACCGTGGAACGGAGCACCGACGGCGGGCAAACGTTTGCCGCGCTTGGATCATTAAACTCAAGCGGGCAAGGCGAATACGACTTCGTCGATAATACTCCGGTTATCGGGCAGAATTTATACAGGTTGAAACAAGCAGACTTGAACAATGTAACAGGTTATTCAAAAAGTGTATTGGTAAAGTACGATAACCTTTCTGATCAGACAAATGGGGCAAAGCTCATTATTTACCCTAACCCGGTAAAAGGCGAAATTAGCCTGGCTATAAAACCCGCAACTAGTGAACAGGCGGTTTATAAAGTAAGCTTTAGCAACGCGATGGGCGCCATGTTAAAACAGTTTACCTTATCACAAACAACCTGGCAGGGGAACGTGAGTGAATTACTGCCGGGAACTTATATGGTACGGATAGTCGATAACAAAACCAAAGGCCTGGTGGCAGAAGGTAAATTTGTGAAACTTTAGATATGCGCAGTTTGGCCCCGCCATGTCCTGCCGCTTATTTTGCAGGCCTGTGATGGCCAGGTCGCCGCGCCGGGACAGACTTTTAACTTTACGGATTAAATATAAACCTTATATTTAATCCGTTTCTTCTTTGTAAATTACTTGAACAACAAAAGCAACTTTAATAATGCATGCAGTAAGGCTAATATTAAATATAGCCTGCGTTACTTATTATTGCCCGCTCTTTTTATCCTGGCCCATTGTTATTGCAACGCACAATCATTCAAACCCAATTGGGTAAATGATTTGCGGGGTGCATCCGTATACTGCGTGGTGACTGATTTGACTGTAGACAAACAAAATAATGTTTACGTTACCGGCTGGTTCCAGGGGACATATGATTTCGACCCTTCCGCCGGTGTTAAAAATTTAACTTCTGTTGGCCAATACGATACTTTCATCGCCAAATATAAACAGGATGGGACATTGGTGTGGGTGAAATCCATTGGGGGCTCGGGTGTAGACCAACCCAATAGCATTGCAATAGACAAGAATGGAAATATTTCGATTACGGGTAGTTCTTATTCTGCAACATTAGATGCTGATCCGGGACCCGGCGTTTATATGCTCACCAAACCCTCTGAAGACCCGCAGACTTCATTCGGGTTCCTTATTCACCTGGGGAACAACGGTGAATTTTTATGGGCGCAATCAGGTGTGGAAAGGTTTGCAAGGGCTGCTTCAGATAGCCAGGGCAATGTCATTGCGACATCTTTTTTCAACTCGCCAGTTACCATAGGCGATTCGACTTATACTCCGTCACCGGTTGGTTATAGCAGCTTGATCGTAAAATATGGCCCCGGCGGGAACGTGCTGTGGGATATAAGTCTTACTGCCCGGAACGGAGTGACCCTTATTCTTGATGGCAAGGTGGATAAGCTGGATAACATTATTATAACCGGTGATTTCACCGATGAAGTTAATTTTAATCCATTAGGCGTCTCACATAGTTTAGTTCCTGATAATGCCAATGCGGAATTCGTGGCCAAGTATACACCGTCCGGTGTCCTGATTTGGGTTAACGGTATAAACCAGGTATCAGCCATTAATGTCGGAAGCACGTCGATCGGGGTTGACCAGCAAAACAACATTTATTTCAACGCCCCCTTCTATAATCTGATCGTCTTTGGTACGGATACACTGAAAGCTAATGGCATTGATGATAATATTTGTATCGCAAAATATTCGCCTGCAGGCGTATTGCAATTTGCCAAATCAATAGGGGGGACCGATTATATCGACTACGGCAGTAAGTTCGCCTTCGATAAAAATAATAATATTTATTTGTCGGGGTATTTTAAAGGCACTGTCAACTTTAATACCAATGCAAGCAACGCCAAAAACGTTTCGTCCCACGGGCCACTGGATTTTTACTTAGCCGAGTATGACCCAAACGGTAATTATGTTTACGCTTTTAGCGGCGGAAGCACCGGTTGCCAATCATATAGCCAGGCCATAGCGGTAGATTCAGATAACAATGTAAACATTGGCGGGGCCTTTTGTTCTGCCGTCAATTTCGACCCCAGCGGCTGTTCGCCACAAAGCCTGACTGCTGCCAGCGGTTCAGATGGTTTCATCGCCCAGTATGCGTCTACCGCTATTGCCAATAATGTAATTACCGCACCACGGGTAACCAGCTTTTGCGGAAGCGGTACACCGGCAACAATAACGGGCAGCACGCCTACAGGCGGTGCCGGCGTTTTTACTTATCAATGGCAAAATTCGGCCGACAGTTTAAATTACAGCGACATACCGGGAGCCAACTCGATAAGCTATACGCCGCCGGTACTTAACGCAAGTACTTTTTACCGGCGCATTGTTTCAAACTGTTCGCTGTCCTTAACCAGCAACGTGGTGGCCGTGTATGTCGGCCCCCCTCCTACTGCGCCACAGGTGGCAGGGGATACTATTTGTGCGGGGGCAACAATAACCCTTGCTGTCACATCGCCTCAGCCCGGTTTAACCTATAAATGGTATGACGCCGCCGCGGGGGGGACTTTATTATTAACGGGCCTAAGTTTTACCACACCGGCATTAAGCACCAGCAATACGTATTTTGCGGAAGCCGATAATGGCGGATGTAATTCAGTGCGCACGGCTGTAACCGTCGCGATTTTACAGCCTTTTGCCGCGCCGGTGGTAATTGTTGGCCCCGTAACCGCCACAAGCATAACATTTGAATGGACAGCCGTTCCCGGTGCAACGGGCTACCAGGTCAGTATTGACAGTGGTAAAACTTTTTCAGCCCCCAGCTCCGGGGCAAATGGATTAACAACGACCATTTCAGGGCTGCAACCAGGCAACAGCATTACCATGATTGTACAAGCAACTGGCAATCAGCCTTGTCAGTTAAGCGCCGCTTCGGCAGCTGTTACCGCCGCCGTCCCGAATAGCAAACTAATTTATGTGCCAAATGCTTTTACGCCCGATCGGGGCGGAGAAAATGATATCGCGCACGTGCATAGCGAAGGTATTCAGAGCATGATCTTTTCTATTTATGATCAATGGGGCGAATTAGTCTTTACCTCAACGAATTTGAAAAATGGATGGGACGGAACCTACAAAGGACGCAAAGAACCTGCAGGGGCATACCTCTATTATGTGCATGCCACGATGATAGACGGCAAACAACTAACAAAAAAAGGAACGATTACACTGATACGGTGAAGAAGCGAAAAATATTAATAGCAGCCTTATTATTTTGCATGGTAACCAGCCGTGTGACAGCGCAGATCGATCCGCATTTTTCGCAGATCAATGCTTACCCGCTTTGGCTTAACCCGGCCTTAACCGGCGCGTTCGACGGCGACGTGCGCTTCACAGCCAATTTTAAAGAACAATGGACGGGTATTACTAACGGCTATCAAACCGGCGCAGTGTCTGCTGATTATAAGGCAACCGACAAGGTTAGCCTGGGACTTAACCTTATCAACCAGGTAGCGGGATCAGCCAATTTCAATTATTTTGCTATGTATGGTACCTTCGCGTACGGAATACCGATTTCGGCTGACGGGACAAAAAAACTGCATTTTGGCCTGCAGGTGGGTTTTATCGACCGCAGTTTTAATCTTAGCCTGCTGCAATTTGATAACCAGTATAACCCGCTGATCGGTTTCGACCCCAACATAGCAAGTGGCGTGACCTTTTCAAACAGCGAAGCTTTTATATTTGATTCAGGTGCGGGGATCTATTATGACGACACTAATGCAGACAATACGTTAAAACTATTCGGTGGGGCCAGTATCTACCACATCAATGGCGCTCCCGACCCTTTTGCGGCCCCCGGCAGCAAAGCGGTGCTGCCTGTTCGCTTCAATGTGCATGGCGGCTTAAAAATAGCAGCATCGGAAGCCCTCGATATTACCCCCAATATTATCTATATCCGGCAGCAGCAAAACCAGATCAGGGCTATTGATATTTATGCAGCGCTTAAATCAAACGACGGCAATAGCTTAAACTTTGGCGCAATGTACCGGCTCGGCGATGCTGTGGTTGCGGAGTTTGGCTTTCATATAAAAAGTACGGTAGTTGGGATCAGCTATGATATTAATACCTCTGCTTTGAATACCGCAACCAACGGACATGGCGGTCTCGAATTATCGCTGCACTATATCTTCGGCAGTCATTTTGCCAATCCGTCCAATTCTTCCCCAGGTTTTTGAATGTCATAGTTAAAAAAAAGGAAGACCGTGGAAAGTTCCAGGTCTAAGTAAAAACCTATGGTCCGCCGGGCCGGGCACGAATGTTAGCGCCAGCCTAAGCTTTTGTTGGTACCTTTTAATTCAGCAAGCAATTGCTTCCTGACGATTGCGATATCGCGCTCCAGTCTTTTATATATTTCTTCGCAATGGTTGCACATGTCAGACACGACGACAGCATAGCGCTTGAATAATTGTTCTTTTTCATGACCTTCCGTTTTCCGGATACGCCCGGCAAGATCCAGGTAGTTGAGGTATAGCTCATGCGACCGTTCGTTGGAATGCGCTACTTCTTCATTGGTGAATGAAATGTCAAAATTCAGGCTGATCAGGTTAAACTTCCAGTTGTCGGCATTCAGTTTATCCATATAGGAATTGAACTAAGCAGTCTCCCTGTACGGGAACTCAAGGCTTTTCGTTGTTCGCGATTCATTGCCGTCTTTCCAGAAACCAATGTTTTTCCGGATATCGGCCATTTTTTCAACAGGTATAAAAACGAAATTTTCGCCTATCTCCATTTTTTATTTCGTAGTTGTGTACTTACCTCAAAGCTTTGCTTCCGCTTATCGGTAAAATAAGTATTTGCAAAAGTGATTAGCTGGGTGAATGTCCCAATAGTTCATGTGTTACCGAAATTTCGTTCCCGCACGCCTGCCGCAGCCTTACTAAACAGTAATGAGCATTAAATACTATTCGTTAATAAATACTTTTGATGAACCAGTTCAACAACCGATACAAAGTGTTTTGTAACCCGGTATAATGTCTCCAGTGATTTTGTATCCGGTTCAAAAGTATCCTTATACCTCACATTTACATATGCATGCTTTAACAGGTCGAACAACTGAACGCTTTCAGCATCTTCCAAATTAAAAACGGCAGCCAGGTCATCGGTAAACATTTGCGTAATGTCTAATAGCTTGGACAGGTTGTGGTTATTAACACGGTATCCCAATACCGAACGGATTACTGCTATCAGCAAACTCTCAACGCATTGTTGCAAGGAAAAAAGCGCGGCACCATAAGCCCCGGTCTTCAAATAGTATTCGGCACCGGACAAAAAGTCTTTACCCTGGCTGTACCACCTGTCCCATAATTTCATATCAGGCAAACCCGCAGGGCTACAGCCCAACGGCTTGCGGGCCGGCAATACCAGGCCGCCTGACAAATATATAACCGGGCAGTGTAGGGCACGATTAAAAAAGGGATTATCGTTTGCTATCCCGTTCTGGAATGACGATGAATGGTGTACCAGCGCGACCAACTTGGCTATTTCCCGGCAGCTTTCTTCAATGGTGCTGCCAAGGCCTTTTGCCTGCCGTTGTTCCTCATCGGAGGTAATTACTAATAAAAACAAGGTGCCATTGTCATTAGCTTCCAAAAAGAAGACCGCCTGAACAGAAGTGACCTTCCTTATGATAATGCCGACCAGCTTCGACATTTGGTCTTTAAAACTTGGTGCTATGATATTATTTAAGCGGTATATGGAAACAGTATCCACGACTGATATATTGCTGAGCGGGTCTGTAGCCGAACCGGGCTCGGTTTACACTTTTAGCCACGGCTTTTCTGTAGAACGCTGAAAAATCAGCCATGCGGCGCAATATAGTTTTTGAAGGTTTTCATACACCGTAATAAAGCTGCCTGTTTGGATAAATTCAGCTGCCGGAGATGAGGACAAGCCGTATTCCAGCCATTCGTAAAGCATAGAAATATATTGATGATGGTCATAGTCCCGGAAGAAATCTTCGATAACCAGCAAAGGGCTCAATAACTCCGCGTCACTTAATAATACTGGGAAATCCCTCCAGTTTTTTTGCTCTTCCTCCAGTTGAACCTTTGTAGCCAGCACTTCGGCTGCGATACCCTTTTCATAATAGCTATGCATCGCTTCTATCAAGCAAATATTCAGTTCGTGGAAGTATAACAACCCCGAAGGACTGCCTTTAGCGTCTTTATAATAATCACCCGCCAAAACATACTGTCGCCATTTTTTCAGGCGCTCCAGGTGACCGGGAAGCCAGTCATCGCTAAAAAAATTATTCAATATCATTAAAGGATCATTAATCTTGTGAAGCCTGATATGAACCGAAAATAAATTTCTATCGTTAAATTGTTCGTTCTGCATATCCATCGGTTTAAGCTTGCCACAATTAGCAAGGCCAAACAAAATAAAAGCAGGTGAAACGCGTCCCGAACCAAAAGCAGTTGTATTTTACAAAGTTTACGTTGTTTTGTACCTTTACATTTAAATAATACATTTGAACTATGGCAGAGACCTTACACATCGGACGAAAAATCAGTAGAATACGAGAATTGCGTGGAATGAAGCAAGAAACGTTGGCGGCTGAACTTGGTATTAGTCAGCAAGCTGTATCGAAGATTGAACAAAGTGCAGAAGTTGAGGGAAGCGCATTGGAAAAAATTGCTTCCGTTTTAGGGGTTTCATCTGAAGCCATAAAAAATTACAGCGATGAAGCTGTAATTTATAATATCCAAAATAATTACGAAGGTTCAAATAATCATGGCCCTAATATCGGCCATCAATTTAATTTTAATCCCATAGAAAAACTTGTCGAACTATTTGAAGAAAATAAAACACTGTATGAGCGCCTGCTGCAAAGCGAACGTGAAAAAGTTGAATTACTAAAACATAACAAGTAAATAGACCATCACTATCTAAATAATACCGGAGGAATGCGCAAGCATTCCTTTTTTGTTTTAAGGAATTGGATAAAAAATAAACACCCCCTCACTCTCGCAGCCTGGGGGTGTTAACCTAAACCTTATCACAATAGGCCCTAAGAATCGGGCCATTTGAACCGCAAGAATAACGATAAAATGTAAAAAATGAAAATCGCTTATCGGCCAAGGCCCCGTTGTCGCCTCTTTTTGGCGTCATCCTCATCATCGCTCAGCTGGAAATCAATATCAAAAGGGTTATAATGCTTAGTATAAGCGGGGTTATAATCCAGCCAATCAGCATCCTCACTTGCTTCCAATGTTCTTTCTCTATCGCCTGTGTCCTGGCTTCCATCTGATTCACCTGCTGCATGATTGCTGTTAATTGCTGCGTTTGCTTCTCCGAATTCAGGTAAATCTTTTGCAATGTCTGCACGAACCAGGCCATTTCCTCCTCCGCGCTGTTCGCTTGCTGTCTGCTGGCCATATTTTGCTCTTGTTCTATCGTTTGCTTCGCTAATTGCTTTGCTGTCTCTACTTTGCTCATAATCGATTATTTTGATAAGTTCGGCCCACTTATACCTGTTACCCAATGCCTGACCTTTGATTTTGAATCCCTCATGAAAATAGGTAATACCCGTTATCCTTCCGGTCGACGCCTGGTTAAAAAGAAAATTAATCCCGGCCATTTCGCCTTTCCGGATCAGTTCCTGTAAGTTGAGCGCAGGCCCGCCGAGCAGTTGTTTCATTTTTTCCTGCAAGATCATTTTCGCCGAAGCGCTGCCTGTCCTTAAAACCATTTCCAGCTCATCTTTGACGGGTGCCCGTTCCTGGGCTTTGTTGCTTGGGTCGACCTTTACCAGGTGGTGCCGGTGCTCCAGCTTGCGTAGTATTTCTTCACTTCTTTTATAATTATTACTGTCTGACACTACTGAGCCGTCAAAGCAGATTCTGTTTACCAGCAGGTGGATGTGCGGATGGTCGGCGTCATAATGTCTGAAGATGAGGTATTGGTTATTGGTGTACCCGCTTTCACTCAAATACTCATGTGCAATTTCCAGAAGCTGCCTGTTATTCAGTTTATCCTCATTTGAGAAATTCAGACTGGTATGGTAGACGTACCGGTTAAGGTTCGGCCTTAAACTTCGCACCATCTGCAGCTCTTGCCGGATCATCCGGGAATCAAGGGCGGCAAAGTTGGTGTCCAATAATTCGGCGCGCTGCTTCGGGTCGGGATGGCGCAATTTTTTCAGGTTATAATTCAGCGCCCCCAAAAAGCTTTTACCGATCTTCTGTATGGCTATCATAACTGATCAATAGCGTAATGACCTCCTGCTGTTGTTGCCATAACCGCACCAACTGGTTTTCAAGTCTTTGATGCATTATGCCAGCATTGGCCAGTCGGATCATCTGGTTAAGGTTTACCCCGATCTTTTTCAATTCGAGATAGGTGTCCAGGTCAACCCGGGCCAGCCTTGGTTTGGGAAATTTGCCTTTCAATACTTTTTGCCGGACCAGTGCTGATGGTGTAATCCCGCAAGCTGCGGCTGCATTTTCAATCGCCCGCTGTTCTTCGCCGGTAAGGCGTATGGTAAAGTTTACCGACCTGGCGACTTCCTTGCTAATACGTGGCCTTGCCATCGTTGCAAAAGTTGTTCAATAGTAACAAACCCTCTTGAAACAAGTATTTTTGGAACAAGTTCGTTTGGAACAAGCTCTTTTGAAACAAGTCTTTTTGGAACAAGTTCGTTTGGAACAAGCTCTTTTGGAACAAGTTCTCTCGTATCCAGTTCTGTTGGAACAAGCTGTTACGAAGCCGTCGATACTTGTAAGCTAAAAAGTGACCAAATCCCGTCATTTCGCGCTTTTCCTTCCTTCCATCATTTTAACAATATCCTCATATTTATAATAGAGGATGCCGCCAATCTTGGTAAATCCGAGTGTGCCGTTTACACGCAGGTTTTGCAAGGTGCCGGGAGAAATTCTGAGCATGTGTTTAACCTGGTAGCTTTTCAGCCATTTCTTTGGTTCTTCGGTAGATTTCCCCAAGAATGTCTTTAAATCATTTAACAGTTTTTCCCGGAACTCGTCGAGGTCTTCTTTGGTGATAATTTGTGCTGCCATAAATTGTACTTCATAAATTGTGAAGCAAAACAAGGCAGATTGGAACTGTTTTTATCAGGAGTACTTCGGTACTACTGAAAGATTTATTTCATAGAAGAACATATCAAGTTTATTTATACTTTAATTTGATATGCTGAACAGAGTGAAGTATATCGGGTCCGGGTATCCTGGCAAGCCGTTTTCGCAGGGCGAAAACATGGCTTGCTCCTTACTGCGATTGATAACGTTCTGCACTTAGCCATTGATTTTTAATTGGCTATTACCTGTAATTCGTTAGGTGGGTATGTGTTTTTATTTATTGAAGCGAAAGCTGGTTCGCTGAGAACTTATAAACCATGAACTCGTTCGCAATGAACTTATTCGATGTGAACTTATCCGGTGTGAACTGGTGTGAACAGCACCAGTTCTCCAAATGGGGAATACCTACGAGGCAATTAGTCGTTGGAAAATACACTGAAATTACAGCACCTGAACTATTAGAGGGCATAGTTGAGATTGATGAAACCTACGTTGGGGGGTCACAATCAAACAAGCATGCAAGTAAAAGAACTGTAAAGGGTGGTGCGGGTGGTAAAGCTATGGTACTAGGAGCGGTTGAAAGAGGCGGGAACGTTAAAACCAGGGTTATAGCTAAAATCGATGCCGACAACGTTCTCCCTACCATAAAAGAATTTGTTGCACCAGTTACCATTATGGTTACAGACGAGCATAATGCTTACAATAAACTTCACTTAGACTTTACCCATACTGGCAGACCGTTCAAAAATAGACTTGTCTAACCTATCGTTTTTGGAACGGGGACAGCGCAACTGCGATGTATTGAGTTTGAAAAGCATTGCCGATGTTTAGAGGTTGATGTTAAAGATTTTTTATAGATTTGTATAAAACAGGAAAGGCTATCTATAAAAGATAGCCTTTTTTAACCGCCCGCGAAGCGAAACCTGTATTAATAATTGTGGTTACGGGCACTTTTGTAAATTAGTTAATGATACTAATTACACGATTGCTACTCTAATGTGGTTTATATTACTATCTGAACCACTCTTATTAATGCTACTGGGACAAGATTCGAACTTGCATCTAACGTTTAGTTTACGTTGCTCTTTCCAATTAAGCTACCCAGTTATTGGCTCGACACCAATGTTATTAAAGACGGCTTGCCCGTCTTTTTTTATTATCCGTAAGTAATATTTCTTTCATTTCACTTGTGTTAAATGAACAAAATTTATTAAAAAGTATTGACAATTTTGTTAATACAATTAACTTTGTTGCCAATAAAAAGGTCGGTACGTAGCAATCTGCTACTTTACTAATGTTCGCAAAACTCTGTAAACGCCACTTTTTATTATTAAAAACTAAAATTATTTTAGAGTCCGTTGTTAGTAGCAACGGACTTTTTTTTTATATCTCTATTTCTTCCGGCTTTGGTTCTTCAATGTATTTATGCTCTTCCTTAATGCTGCCGTCTTCATTTAGCCACTTTGTTGATCCTGGCTTTTTGTGCGCCTGCGAAAATGGGGATACCAATTCCCACCTGCACCGAATTAAACCGGTTTGAGCCATTATACAGCTTATTATCAGCCCCGATACCCTTGATACTGGTATTATTATATCCGATGGACAGATCAGGCAAAAGCCTGCTTTTTTCCACGCGGATTGCGGCATCCGCAATTTGTTGTTGCTGCGCTATTAATTTTACCGCCGGGTGTTCCTTTAAATTCAGGCTGTCTTCGGCAGCAGAAAGACTTAATTTATGGCTGGCAAGCGTTATTGTGAATAGATTAGTGGAATTCAGCAGCAACTGGAATTGCAATTGCAATATGGCTTCATCTTCTTTCAACTGGTTCAATTGCATTCGTGCCTGCCCTAGTAAGGTTTCGGCACTGGTTTTCTCTAGTATATTGGTTTCTCCTTTAGCCAGCCGTAACTCCGCTTTTTTATAAAACCCCAGGTACAGGCTATCGGTATGCTGTAGCAACAACTTTTTCTGTTCCATATAAACCAGGGTATAGTACACCTGGCTGACCTGCTTTTTTAACAGCGCCTCATTGACAGCAACGCTCAATACACCGTTTTTCCAATCGGCTTTTAAAAGTTCCTTTTGCCTGCTGTAGACGGTGGGAAAGTTAAAAGACTGTGATATACCAAACTTAGTGTCCGTATAGCTGCTGTTGAGCTGCCCAGTCTCGCCAAACAGGGTGGCCTGCGAAATATTAGCCGAAGTGCCTATCAGCATTTGCTGATATTTTGCTTTTAACTGCTCATGCTTAACCTGCAAATTGTTTTTCAAAGCGGTATCAATAGCAGCTTTAAGTGTAATTGGTGTTTGCGCATTTGATGTCTGGCTTATTACAGTCAGCAGGACAATAATCAGCAACGTGGTGGTTTTTTTGCCGAGTACAGTTTTGAACCCTTTTTCAAACATGATGTACAAAACGGGTAATATAAACAAAGTAAGAAAAGTTGCGATCAGCAGGCCGCCTATCACTACGGTGGCCAGCGGCCTTTGCACTTCGGCACCTGCGCCGTTGCTGATGGCCATAGGGAAGAACCCCAGTGAGGCTACAAATGCGGTCATCAGTACCGGCCTCAGCCTTACCTTAGTACCCATTAACACGATGCGTTTCAAATCTTTCATGCCTTCTTTTTTTAGTTGATTAAACTCAGATATCAATACGATGCCGTTGAGCACCGCAACCCCGAATAATGCGATGAAGCCTACGCCGGCGCTGATGCTGAAGGGCATACCGCGCAAAGCCAGAAACAGGATGCCCCCGATAGCTGATAAGGGAATTGCAGAGTAAATCAATAATCCGTGCTTGATCGAGTTGAATGCGAAATACAACAATAGAAAGATGAGCAGCAGTGAAACGGGAACCGCGATCAATAAACGCTGTTTTGCCACATTCAGGTTTTCAAATGCGCCGCCATAGGTGAGATAGTATCCCGTAGGGAATTTGAGCTGTTTATCAACTTTGGTCTGTAGTTCATTTACTATAGTCTGTACATCCCTGCCGCGCACATTAAAGCCAACTACGATACGGCGTTTTGCATCCTCACGCTGGATTTGGTTAGGGCCATCCTTTATCTGGACATCAGCGAGCTGGTACAAAGGGATTTGCGTGCCCTGCGGGGTCGGTATCAGTAAGTTCTGGATATCCTTCAGGTCTTTTTTCTGCCCGCCGCTTATCCTGACCACTACCTCAAAGCGCTTTTCGCCTTCAAACAGGGTGCCGGTACTTTGGCCGGCAAGGGCCGTATTCACCACTTTATTGATATCGGTGATATTGAGGTTGTACTGCGCAATGGCATTGCGGTTATAATTAATGATGATCTGCGGCATACCGGCAACGGCCTCCACATACAGGTTTTTCGCGCCGTCAACGGTGCTGATGATCTTACCCAGCTTATTCGCGTAAGCTGCAAGGGTATCCAGGTCTTCGCCGAATATTTTACAAACCACATCCTGGCGCGCGCCGGTCATCAATTCGTTGAAGCGCATCTGAACCGGGAACTGGAAGCCCGCGGTAACACCCGGAACAGCCTGTAAGGCTTTACCCATTTTTTCAGACAGCTCGTTAAAGGTTTTGGCCGATGTCCATTCGTCCTTGGGTTTTAGGATCACCATCATATCGCTGGCATCCATGGGCATCGGATCGGTCGGCACTTCGCCGCTGCCTATTTTCGTCACCACCTTTTCTACTTCAGGGAACTGTGTCTTTAAGATGCGGGCGGCTTTTTGTGTATTGGTGATGGTGGTGTTCAGGCTGCTGCCGGTTAGTACGCGTGTATCAACGGCAAAATCACCTTCTTCCAGCGCGGGAATAAACTCGCCGCCCAGTGTGGTTAACAGATAAGCCGAAAAGATAAACAAGCCTGCAACGGCTAGCAATACCATTTTCGGAAATGCAATGATACGGTTAAGCGCCTTCTGGTAGGCCCTTTCTACCTTAGCCATCAGCCGGTCTGAAAAGTTGGGTTTGTGCTTGATCTTCTTGCTCAGGAAGACGGCACTCATCATAGGGATATAGGTAAGTGATAAAATAAAAGCACCCAGCAGCGCAAAGGCAACGGTCTGCGCCATTGGCTTAAACATCTTACCTTCAATGCCCTGCAAAGTGAAGATTGGCAGATACACCACAAGGATGATGATCTGGCCGAACACCGCGCTGTTCATCATTTTGCTGGCAGAGCTGTTCACCTCTTTGTCCATATCCTCCTGACCTAATACACCAACTTTGGTAAAATGCTTACTGTGGCTAAGTGTGTGCATCACGGCTTCCACAATGATAACCGCTCCATCTACGATCAAACCGAAGTCAAGCGCGCCCAGGCTCATCAGGTTACCGCTTACGCCAAAAAGGTTCATCATAATAATGGCGAACAGCATTGCCAGCGGGATCACAGAGGCAACCAGCAAACCTGCCCTGAAATTCCCGAGGAATAACACCAGTACAAATACCACGATCAGCGCGCCTTCCAGCAGGTTACGCTCTACCGTTCCGATAGCGTTGTTCACCATTTTGGTCCGGTCGAGGAATGGTTCAATCACCACGCCTTCGGGCATGGTTTTCTGAATTTGTACAATACGTTCCTTCACGTTTTTGATCACCTCACTGCTGTTGGCACCCTTGAGCATCATGACAACGGCGCCGGCGACTTCGCCTTCGTCGTTATAGCACATCGCCCCATAGCGGGTGGCATAGCCTATTTTAACATCAGCCACATCTTTGATAAAAAGCGGAGATCCATCGGTTGTGTTTTTAATTACCGTGTTGTTGATATCATCCATACTCCCGATCAGTCCCTGGCTGCGGATATAGAGTACGGTCGGGCCTTTTTCAATATAGGCACCGCCGGTATTCTGGTTGTTATTTTCCAGTGCCTTAAAAACATCGGTTATCGTAATATTATGTGAAAGCAGTTTATTAGGATCAACTTCAATGGAATACTGTTTAAGTTTCCCACCAAAGCTGCTCACTTCTGCTACACCTTTAACCCCCAGTAACTGGCGGCGAACAATCCAGTCCTGTATGGTACGCAGGTCGGTTTCGTTATATTTACCGGCATAGCCCTTTTTAGGGCGAACCACATATTGATATATCTCGCCCAGTCCGGTGCTTACCGGGCCAAGCTCCGGCGTGCCGATGCCGGCCGGGATCTGGCTTTGCACTTTTTGCAAACGTTCGGCAACCTGCTGCCTTGCCCAGTAAACATCTGTGGCATCGTCAAAAACAATGGTCACCAGTGAAAGGCCGAACCTTGAAAAGCTGCGGATCTCTTTAAGGCCCGAAATATTGCTGTTGGCCTGCTCTATTGGATAAGTAACTAAACGTTCGATATCGGTAGCCCCGAATGATGGGGCAATCGTGATGACTTGTACCTGGTTGTTGGTAATATCGGGTACGGCATCAATGGGCAGCTTGGTAAACTGATAGCTGCCGTAGCCGATCAGGGCGATGATAAAAAGCCCGATGATCAGCTTATTCCTCACGGAAAAAGCGATAATATGATTTAACATAAAATATGATCTTGAAAAATTAGTAATTCAAAAAGTACCGCATAGCAGAAATAGTCACGCTAAGCACTATAAACAAAAATTGAAAGGAAGACTAATTAACAGGATTTTGGCGGCTGCCAGACACGGGATAAGTAAGAGGATGGGATCAACTCATCCTTTGGTATATGCATTTCCTTTACCGGGATATTCACAATGTGACTTTCAAAAACATTTAATAAGCACGGGATAACGACAGGGGAGGCCATCGACACGCAATTGTCTGCTGTTTTGAACGGCAGCTTCATATCGTCACCGTAATCTTTATCTTTTGGGCTTCCATGCATATAGTGCATATCCAGGAACTGAAGAAAGGAGATGTTTTTATTTTTTTGCTGATGTTCAGCAAAGTGTTCAAAAACCACTGGCAACTTCAATAACTGGTGGAGTTCAGTTGTTGAAAACAGGTAAACTGTTAAAAGCAATATGGCGGTGAACTTTTTCAAATTTTTACAAAGTTAGTAATAATTATTGATCGCTTTAATTTAAAAACCAGCTGATTGTCAATCGCTAATCATTTAATTCTGTTTTAAATCTGAGCATTTTAGGCGTTGAAGTCGGCTGCTTTTCTAAGCACTAACCGGTGCGTATTTCATCAGGAATATCCAATCGCGCTACCCCTATGTAATTATCGGCCATTCCATAATAAATATCAAATCTGTTTGGTGCACCCAAATCATCGCGCCGGTCAATACCGGTCGGGAATACAACGCTTTGAACTATTCCAATCTTTTCCTCTGTAAGCATCGGCGCCAGTATAGGAAAGCGCGAACGGTACAAAATCTTATCGGGCTTATTGACATCTAATATGATGATCCCCGCCGAATAGATCAAATGATGCGGCTCGTCCCCGACAGGCAGTGTTTGATGAACGCCGTGATAAACCAACAACCAGCCATGCTTGCACAATACAGGCGGTGTTCCCGCACCGATCTTGATCTTTTCCCAGGCCGCTTCCGGAAGCGCCAGCGGACTATTAGATTCAAACTCCTGTAAGTGTTCGGCCCTGCTTCCGTTTAACATGAGATCGCTATAGGATATCCAGATACATTCATGGTGGTCCCTGATCCTGCGGTCTTCCGGGTCACACATGATGTCCTCCGGCGTGGTACCCGGAAATAACGGGCGATGCAGCATGACCATGGAAGTATCACCATGGGGGCTCGTCATAGATTTGGGAAAGATGCAGGCATCCTTGTTATAAACGTCATTAAAAGTGATTAGTTTATAGTCGGCAAAATCGGCCAGGCCCAGGCGTTCCCACTGCGGCAGGTCCTTTGAAATTGCAAGTGCAATGCGCGGCCCCTTTGACGAAAAAGCTGTATAAGTCATGATATATTGCCCGATCGGCTCAAAGAAAGTGATCCTCGGATCTTCGCAGCCGCCGCCCTCATGCCTTTTTTCGTATTCAGCCTCGGGTTCTAATACGATACCCAGCCGTTTAACCGCAACTGGGTCACCCTTTTCGTCGAATATTACTTTCGCTATTCCTATACGGGAATAATTTCCTTTTCCGACCAGCCGGGGAAACAAATACAGGTCGCCGGTAGGCCCTCGTATCGCAGCCGGATTTAATACGCCTTCGACCTCCATTTCATTTCCCGGTTCCGGCCTCATAATGATCCCGATACGCTGCAGGTTAAATCCGTCCATTCATGTTGTTGACCCTCGTATAGTATATATTCATTTTAATACAGTAAGTTATTCCGTTTGACCTCGAACTCTTTTTTATGATGGAACGATTCGTTACCATATTCCCATTCCAGTTCAATTCTCCAGTTCCCGTCGTCGCATTGATCGATCGGGATCTCTACAAGATTCGATTCGTCACTGGCAACAGCCATGTGCCGGCACTTTGTGCCGGTTCCGGTAAGTGGTATCAGGTGCGCGTTCACTTTAACCGGATGGCAGAAATTAAACCTTAAAAATTTCATACTTATCCGTTTTAGAAGACCGGCTTTTTTTGATATAAATGTCGCACCTGCGGCAACAGCGCGACAAAGACCATGATGATCGCAAGAAAAACATAGCAGGTATGTAACCAATGGACAGCCTGGATAAACACCATTTCGAGCTGTATCCAAATCATTAAGGCAAACGCCGTATAGATGGTGAATGTCCACGACCAATGCATATCTTTAAAACAGTTGATCAATTCTGCGGGCATACAGGCAGGTTTTTTGATCAGCGCGCCTATCATCAGCAAAGGACCGATACCCAGCACGGCGAATAATACGGCTCCCGGGATCAAGAAACTGGTAAAAGGCGATGGTTTTAAGACCGATAGCGGCATGCCCATCAATCCACCATCAGGAGAAATCATCAGCACAAAGCCACCCGCTAAGGCGCCCAGGCCAAGGAACGCTAAAAGCGCCAGCAGTATATTTCGATAGGTCTGATTTTTCATGACCCTGTACTTTTGCGTGTCCGCCATTTATACAACTCAAACCACATGACCGAGATAAAGCCGATAGCCATACTTATCGCCAGCTGACAGATATTAAGCGGTTCGAAGCCAAAGAAGCCGGCTAACGGTTTAAGATAGATCAATGAAGCTGAAATAAGCAGGGTGACCCCAATAATGATTAACACCAAATTATTTTTATACCTGATGGTGGTAAACAATGAATAGTAAAATGACCGGTTAACCAGGGTGAGTACGATGTTAGCCGCTATCAGGCAGGTAAACACCATGGTACGGGTCAATTGTTCATCCGCTCCCATCCTTACGGCATATTGGTAGGTTGCCAGCGTTCCTAAAGTGATCACGAGCCCCTGTACAATACTGGTCGTTAATTCCTTCCAGTTAAAGAAAGTGGTACTGAACGGACGTGGTTTTTGCAGCATCGTATTCTTTTCCATGGGCTCGTTCTCATAAATGATCGAACAGGTCGGCCCCATGATCAGTTCCAGGAAAATAATATGCACCGGTGAAAAGATATTTGGATATATCCAGCCCAGCGCCAGCGGGATGAACACGGTCAATACGATGGGGATGTGGATCGAAATGATGTATTGTATCGCTTTCTTCAGGTTGGTGTAGATACGCCGGCCCATCGCCACCGCATCGACCATTTTTGAAAGGTCATCTTCCAGCAAGATCAATGAAGCTGCCTGCTTGGCAATTTCCGTGCCTTTTTTACCCATGGCGATACCAATGTGCGCGGCTTTTAAGGCAGGCCCGTCGTTTACGCCGTCGCCCGTCATGGCCACTATCTCATTTTTGGCTTTTAGCGCATTGATGATCTTTAGCTTGGCATCCGGGAACATACGGGTGAAAATATTCACTGTTTCCACTTTCGCTTTAAGCTCTTTGTCAGAAAGTTTCATCAGCGCATCTCCGTTAATGCATTGATCAGCTCCCTGAAAAGCAATTTGCCGGGCAATAGCGCCGGTGGTTTCCGCATTATCGCCGGTAATGATCTTAACCGCAATACCAGCCTGGTAAAACCCCTGCAACACTGCGTTGATGTTCTTCTTCGGAGGGTCATAAAAGGCGACCAGCCCTTTAAATACAAAATGAAATTCCTGCTGGGTAGTCGGGAAGTCGCTTCCCGGAAAAATAGCTTCGCCCACCGCCAATATCCGGTAACCCTCTGAGGCAAGTACCTCAATTGCTCCCGCTATCTGTTTCCTTTCGGTGCTGTTTAAATGGCTGATGCTGATTAGCGCTTCGGGTGCGCCTTTAGCGGCGATGATCCGATGTCCCTTTGCATTTTCAAACAGGTGGGTCATCATAGGCGGCTTACCGCCCAGCGGGTATTCGTGGATCATTTTATAACCTGGACGCTCATCAGCGCGGCCTGCTTTCGAATAGGCATCGTGCAGCGCAATTTCCATGGGATCGAAAGGGATCGGCTCGCTGGCCCACATGGCCAGTGCTATCAGCTCTTGCTCAGTACCGTCCAGTTTCTTTCCCGTTGCGTCAGCGATTCGATTCTCCTGCAGGGTGTATACTTTCGCCAGGCTCATCTTATTCTCGGTTAATGTACCGGTCTTATCCGTGCATATCACCGACGCGCTGCCCAGGGTCTCCACTGTTTTCATTTGCTTGACCACGATGCCCATTTTCATCAGCCGCCAGGCACCCAGTGCCATAAAGGTGGTAAAGGCAACCGGGATCTCTTCGGGCAAAATGCTCATAGCCAGGGTAAGCGCTTTAATGAGGCTGTCCAAAACATTAGCCGAATGGAGATAATTAATACCCCACACGATCAGGAACACGATTACCCCAACGATCACCATCTTCTTTACAAAATTGTTGATCTGCAATTCCAGCGGAGTTTTCTCTTCTACAATAGATTCCAGGCTTTTGCCAATTTTCCCCAACCGGGTTTGATTGCCTATAGCGGTTATGGTGGCGATAGCAAGGCCGCCTGCTACGGTCGTTCCGTGAAAAATTAAATTGTCATCAGCCGCCTTGTCTTTATATACCGCCAGGGACTCACCGGTGAGGATACTTTCGTTAACCGAAAAATCATTGGAATGTACGATAATCCCGTCTGCGGTTATCGAAGTTCCTTCTTCTACCATCAGGCTGTCGCCAACCACCAGCTCTTCGCTTTTTATTTCTAAAACTTCTCCGTCCCTGATCACCTTACATTTTGGTTGCGAAAAGTCCTTCAATTTTTCGAGCGCGTTCCGGCTGCGGGAGTCCTGGTATAAAGAAATGCCTGCAACCAGCACAATTGCTGAAGCCAGAAAAATGCCATCGCCGGCCTTTCCACTAATAAAGTAGATACACGAGGTAACCAGGAGTAAGATCACCATCGGTTCTTTTGCCAATCCTTTCAGGGCATCAACAAGTCCGTTTTCCTTTTTAAACGACAGGCTGTTTGCTCCATGCTTTGCCCTGGCCGCCATTACCTCCACGCCGCTTAATCCCTTTACGTCAAAATTATTTGCTGACATCTATTTTATCGATTGATATTGTTACGCCCTTGCAGGCCATAGGTGATTATTCATTTCGGAGGGGATAACCATTAAAGGAATATGCTGATTGCCCAAAGCAGCCGGCGTTGTTGACCTGTTGAATAGTCCGGAAAAGAAACCACCCTGGTGATGAACCAGCGCCAGCATATCCGAGCCGTTGTCCTTACATAACCTGTTTAATCTTTTAACGACGTCCTTTCCCCTGATCTCACGGTACGAGATATTATCTTGTTTGATCCCATGAATATGAGTAAGGATAGCATTTTCTTTTATCGGGTCGTCCTTTTCGTCTAAAATCGAAACATGAACAATCTCCAGCTTAAAGTTTAATTGTTTACCTAAGCCAGCCAGGTATTTGATCGCATTGATGTCAGTTAATTCAAAAGCGGTAGCGAGCGTCACTTTTTTCAGCTCATTCATTTCAGCTTTTGGGGGGATGATCAATACCGGGCAGGAAGCATGATCGATCACATCCATCGTGTCGCTGCCAAAGAGCAAATGGTCTATTGAACTATCCGTACTGCTACCAATCACTACGAGCCCGACCTTATTTTCCTGAATGATCGCCGCTGTGTTTTTGCCCAATGAGCCTTCTCCGCATTGATAACCGGTTTTAGGTTTAAACCCTTCTTTTGATATACCCATTATGATATGCCTCAGTTGAATGGCGAGTTGGCTGAGCCGCGCTGTACTTTCATCCTTCTGAAATACCAACTCTTCTACCACCCAAGGCCCTCCGGCGTAGGTCGGGAGTATCGGGTGGTCATAATAAGTGTTGTAGAGCAAAATATCTGCTTTTAAGTCCGGGACAATTTTAGCGACCGTTCTCGCCGCGTGGTCCGCATTTTTCGAAAAGTCAGTAAGCATCAGGATCGTCTTCATATCCGGTTTTTTTAACATTATAAAATTGGCTGTTTTCCCGCAAAAAATAAATGACGAAAATCATTAATGCGCTTGACGGCAATTACTTAAATACTACGATTAAATACTGATCTTCGATAAAAAAGTCATGAACCAGACACACATCCACCTGCTAATCACCCACCTGCCGATCATCGGCGCTGCGCTGGGTGCATTTGTTTTGATCCATGGGATATGGAGAAAAAGCAATGCTACTTTGATTGCCGCCTATAACCTTTTGATCATATCTGCTATAGGAGCCGGTATAGCTTATGCAACAGGTGAAGGCGCCGAAGAAACGGTCGAACATTTACAGGGCATATCTAAAAATGTTATCGAAGAACATGCAGAGTCTGCCTTAACATCGTTGATCGGCTTAATTGCTATAGGCGTGATCGCTGTGACCGGGCTTTTTGTCACACTAAAAAGTACTTCCCTGGTCAGGCCGTTCGCATTGCTTGCGCTTACAGCATCATTAATCGGCTTCGGGCTGATCGCAAGGACCGGTTATTTAGGCGGACAGATCAGGCATACAGAAATTGGAACGAACACGGCTTCCCCGGTGAAAGATGGAAATAGTAAGGATAATGATTGACTGCAACCATGCTGATCTACCTCATGCATAAACCCAGCTATTATATGGTAAATGCGATCACCTTTTACAGGTTATTAGCAGCTACGGTACTTTTGATATTATTATTCAATGACCATCTTGCCGTTTTTAAATGGTTGTTAGTGGTAAGTTTCCTTACCGATGCGATCGACGGCTACCTCGCGCGCAAGTATAAAGTGACCAGCGTCTTCGGGTCGATACTGGATTCTGTTTCAGACGACCTGACCATAGCGGTGGCGATCTTCGGTATAACTTTGGTGAACCCGGAATTTCTAAGGAAAGAATTGGCGCTGGTAGCGGTACAAGTATTGCTTTTTATAACCCAGATCTGTTTTGCGCTGATTCGTTATCGTAAGATCAGTAGTTTTCATACCTACCTGGCCAAATTTGTTGCTATTTTCCAGGGCATATTCCTGGTTCTTTTCTATTGGCTGCCCGAACCGGTTTATGTGCTGTTTTATGGGGTGTCAGCCCTGACCATCCTCGACTTATTGGAGGAAATCGCGCTCGTCCTTATTATCCCCAGATGGGAAACTGATATAAAAGGGTTATATTGGGTAATAAAAAAGCGCACACTGCAAAAAGCGTAAAAACTGTACCCCATGGTAAAAGAAATGCCGGTGACCGTAAAACGGGCCATAGAACTCGTAGGCCTGTTCGTTTTAGGAACCATCATAGTGGCCGGGAATACGATCATTATGCCGCTGTTAATGGCATTTTTTTTCAGCCTCATGCTTTTGCCTGTATTTCGCTTTTTTAGGAAATTAAAAGTGCCTGAAGTGATCGCTGTTTTTTTACCGATCTTATTGTTAACGATCGTTGTGGCGCTGATCATTTGGCTGTTCACAAGCCAGGTGGGCGCCTTGCTGGATGATTTTCCGCAGATCCAACGCACGGTAGCCAAACACCTGGATGATCTGAGTATCTGGATCAGCCGGTCATTTGGCTACTCCCCCGCCGAACAAGTGAAATTCATTAATATGCAAAGCAAAAAATTATTCAGCTCGCTGGGCGGTGTATTGAGCGGCGCGGCGGGATCTTTGTCGGGCATCATCATCTTTATGGGACTATTGCCGATTTACATTTACCTGATCATCCTGTACAGGAACCTTTTTTTAAAGTTCCTGCTGATGTGGTTTAAAAAAGAGGAGTACCAAAATGTGGAGGAAGCCGTACGGCAGACTGAAAAAATGGTTAAAAGCTACCTTGTTGGGCTGCTGATACAGATCACGTACATCATTATCCTTTTGGGCGGCGCATTGTGGGTTTTCGGTATACAGAATGCCTTACTGATCGGGATCATCTTTGCTTTTCTGAACCTGATCCCATACCTCGGGGCATTGATCGGCAATATTTTAGGTGTGTTATTAACCCTTGCTTCATCGGCTAGCATTGCAGATGTGCTGATCGTATTGGGAGCCATAACGGTGGTACAATTCCTGGACAATAACATTTTAATGCCGCGTATCGTGGGTTCGCAGGTCAAGATCAATCCGCTTGTTTCTATTGTGGGTATTATCATTGGTGGGGTCATGGCGGGGCTTTCGGGCATGTTTCTGGCGATGCCGGTGCTGTCTATTTTAAAAATCGTATTCGACCGCAGCGAAAATTATAAGCAATGGGGGGTGTTGCTGGGTGATGAACGGCCGGTAAAAAGCCAGATGCAGGTTTAACTCTTTGGGCCATTGATTTTCTGGACTGCCCTGAAGGCCTGGAAAACAACCAATGGCAACAGGCTAACGGTTAAAGCAGCTACCCACAGTTTAAAAGAAAGTACGGATAGCCCTAAAACTAAACGCAGGCCGGGCACCGCAAAGACCATCAGCGTGAGACCGCTACAGATCAAAATGGCGATCCATACCCATTTGTTCCTGGTAATTTCATTGCTTACAAATCCTGAGCTATCCGAAGACATGTTGAATACATGAAATAACTGGGCGAAGGTAAGGGTGATAAACGCGACATTATTACAGGTACGGTCATCCCTATGCAGCACTTCTTTGCAATAAAAAACCGCCAGGATCACCGCCGAGGTAATGGCAGCAGAATATAAGGCGATAGCCAGCCATTTTGGGTTGGTAATGATATTCTTTTTTGGGTCTCTTGGCGGCCGCGACATCACCGTCCTGTCTCCCGTACCTAAACCCAGCGCCAACGCCGGAAAGATATCGGTCACCATATTCAGGAACAGGATCTGCAGTGGTAATAAGGTAGCAGCCGGTGTAATTATGCCTAAAATAGTCACTATGAATATCTCGCTCAGGTTACACGATACCAGGTACACCACAAACTTTTGAATATTCTGAAAGATCTCCCGGCCATGCGCCACCGCCTGGGCGATCGAAGTAAAAGAATCATCTTTCAGGATGATACTCGCTGTTTCTTTGGCTACCTGGGTTCCCCTGATGCCCATAGCAATGCCCACGTCCGCTTTTTTTAAGGCTGGGGCATCGTTTACGCCATCGCCGGTCATGGCCACGATAAATCCCGCCTCCTGAAAAACATCAGCAATTTCCAGTTTTTGTTTAGGAGAGGCCCTGGCAAAAACGGCGGTTGCCAGGATCCGTTGCCGCCATTCTTTGGTTAATAGTTCGGCCATCGGCAGTTCTTTCCCGGCGATTACCGCTTTATCGTCCTCATCGATCAGGCCTACCTTCCGGGCAATGTTCAACGCAGTTTGCGGATGGTCGCCGGTGATCATCACTACTTTAATACCCGCATTCCTGCAACTCAGGATAGCGCCTTTAATATCCGTGCGGGGCGGGTCAAGAAAACCGGCCATCCCGATATAAACCAGGTCGCTCAAATAATTGTGGGCGTCAAACTGGTTATCTGACCGGTAAGCAAAAGCCAGCACGCGCAGCCCGCTGGCTGCCATTTTCTCCGATGTTAAAAGTATCGCATTACGGGATTCGCTGTTGAGGGTTTTAATGAGTGTGCCCGATTGTACCTGGCTGCATTTTTCCAGCAATTGTTCTACCGAGCCTTTGGCTGCAGCAAAATATCCCGCAGACATTTGGTGCAGGGTACCCATCATCATGATCTCCGAACTAAAGGGCACCTCTGCAACACGTTCGTATTGTTTAAATAATTTCGCCCTGTCTAAGCCTGCCGCTATGGCTATTTGTATTAAGGCAACTTCCACCGGATCTCCGGTAATTTCGTCTGCATTATTACATAAAATACCGGTTAATAATAGTTTCTCGAAGTTTCCGGCGCTTACTTTGATCGCTCCATGCGGAAATTTCAGGAGATTATTTTCGATATGGACCTTTACAGTTTCCTCCGGGAACGCGAAAGTGTCGGCATATATCTTGTTTTCGGTCAGGGTGCCGGTTTTGTCCGTCAGGATCACCCCGGTGCTGCCCAGCGTCTCCACGGCCGATAACTTCTTCACAATCGCATTGCGCCTGGCCATGAGCAACATGCCATAGGATAAAGCTACTGTGGCAACGATCGGCAAACCCTCGGGAATAGCGGCCACGGCCAGGGCGATCGAGGTTTCTATGATGGTTAGGAGCGCCTTGCCCTGTATAAATCCGGTCACCGCAAAAATAGCGGTCATGGCCAGGGTGATCCAGATCAGTTTGCGGCTTAGCCGGTTCAGCTTTTTATCCAGCGGGGTGATCGTATCCTCCGAGCTTTCAACCAGCGCGGTGATGGTGCCCAACTGCGTATTTGCCGCAATGCCCGTGATCACCATTTCTCCGTTCCCGTTAATTACGGATGTGCCTTTAAAAACCATATTCTGCTGGTCACCAATAACGGTATCTGTATGCAGCGCCCCGGTCATCTTATCCGACGGAAGGGATTCGCCGGTAAGTGAGGACTCATCACATTGTAAACGGTTAACAGTTATTAAACGGCCGTCTGCCGGGATAATATCCCCGGCTTCCAGCGGAACCAGGTCGCCAGGCACCAACGCTTCAGATGGGATTGATTTCGTTTCGCCGTCGCGGATCACTTTAGCCAGGATCACATCCATTTTTTTGAGCGCGTTCATCGAACTGCGGGCCTGTATTTCCATGAAGAAACCGATCAGCGCATTGATCACGATAACAGCCAAAATAGCTGTCGTCTCCAAAATATCTTTAAAATAAAGTGAAACGGCTGCGCCAAAAACCAGCAGGTAAACAATGGGGCTCGTGAACTGGGCCTGCAGGATCAGCCAAAGGCTTTTTTGCTTTTTCGTTTTGTAGGAATTCACGCCATAGGCTTTACTGCGCTTCGCAGCCTCGTGTTCGGAAATTCCTTTATGGCCGTCGGTTTGGGTCAGCGTGATCACCTCCGCTACAGATAATGAAAAAGGGTGTGCTAAAGGGTATTTCATTATCGTAAGAATGTGGGGTTTGTTTACCGGGGAACTTTTTATTTTCCTTCCGTTTTATTAAAGGTAAGTAAAGGGATCTTGCCGTAAAAAGAATATTCCTCAGCATTAGAAGGAAAGAACAACTTTTCAAATATAGATCTTGACTGGTGGGTAAACAGTACCAGCACGGAAGGTTTATCCGACTTTATCGCCTGTTCAATATCCTCCAGCAAGGTATGGGTAATATCCCGCCCTGGGGTCAGCAGCCTCACTTTATAATCCGCTTTTTTCTGTAACGAGGCTTCCGCCAGTTCCTTATCCAATGTAAATTCGTAGGGGTAGGAAATGTGCATCATCGAGACACTGGCATGGATAGGCCGGGCAAAGTCGATGACCTTTTTGAGCTCGTTTTCATAATCGGTCATATCCGACGCATAGAGGATGTGTGTTAATTCCTTTAAATGGTAAGAACTTGGGATACATAAAACCGGCACCGCAGAACTGCCGATCAGTTTAGCGGTATAGGTACCGAATATTTTTTTAAGGCTACCGGCACCACGGGTACTGATGCAGATATAAGAACAGTTATGCATATTGGCATAATCCATGATCCCGTCCACTACATCGATATTAGATACCAGTACCAATTGATGATTAATTTCGGGTTCATGGATATCGTGATAGATGGCGGCGATGAATGATGTTAATTCTTCCACCGTTTTTTTTCTAAAGGTATCGCTATACTCTTCAAAGGCATGTTCGCTCCATTTGAAGGGCTTTAAGAGATGGTAAACGTGCAGGATGATCAATTCCGCTTTGCGTAGTTTGGCCAGTTTAATGGCAAAGCGGATTGCCGCCTTTGAATTAACGGACTGGTCGGTGGTAACAAGTATCTTTTCCATAAGTTTAAGGTTAATGGTGAGCGATGAACAAGGGCGCATTAATAGCTTTCATCAGCCGGTCGGCCATGCTTGATTTAAACCAGCGCGAGACCCCGCTGCGCTGATAGGCCCCTAAAACGACGAGGCTGTTTTTGCTGCTGTTTTTAAGGTAAGTTAAAAGCTCTTCTTCGGGGTCGCCGTTTAACAATGTGTAGGTTGCCGCAGGGTAATGACAGGCGATGAATTCCCTGACCAGGGTTTCATCGGGGAGTTCTGCAGTATCATGAGTATCTGCTACCGAAACCACTTCGGTGGCTTTGCTGCGTAACCAGGGCATCATATAATTGAACATTTTTATGGCATGCACCGAGGCCGGTTTTCCGTCATAAAGCAGCACGACTTTTTCGATCTCCTGGTATTCAGCCGGAATGATCAGGACCGGGCACTGTGTGCCTGCCATTAACTCCCTTATAAAATGGGTTGGTGGCTGACCTGGTACATGGCTGAATGTTTCACCTGCGCTGACCAGCAGCAGGTCACTATAGATACTTTCCCTGAGCACTTCCGGTACAGAAAAGCTGGGGTCATGGTGTATGGAATAGCTGATATGTGCTTTTTTGCACGCCTGCTCAAAAATGCCGGCCGATCTTAACCTGGTTTCTTTGTCCTTCTCCAAAAGATGCTTCATTTTTACCTGTGAGAGGCCATGGCTCCCGATGAGATCATCCAGCCGGTAACTGTTATAGAGAAATGACTCCAGAAAAACACCTGACAGTAATGCCTTGGTGCTTTCAGCCAGTTTGATCGCGTAAGCCAGGGTGCTGTCTGCGAATTTTAATCCATCAAATACTGCGCTTATTTTTTTCATGCTATTACTATATAGAAAGCTCCGACCCTCTTGACAAAGTTCCCTAAATGATTGAAATGAGCAATGACGCCTGCCAGCGAAATAAATGACCTTTATCACATTCGGCATTACAATGGCTTGCCGTCAGTTACCATTGCCTTACTTAGTTTATTCGGTCAGGTTTTGTGGCCGCATACTAATGCACTTGCCCCATATCCGATGATCAACCCGCTTCCCACAAGGGCACGCTGCGTTAAATTAGTCATGATGCCCGGGGTTTTCAGGAAAGATGAGCAATGGCGTTTGACTATGCTGCATGGCCTCTTTCAGCGGATTTTCGTTAAACAGCCGGTACCACACCGGATGTTTCCGGTAACGCAATTCGATCAAATCCGCATGCTTTTCAGTGCTGAGCTGTTCCAGCGCGCCCATGACGTTGGCTGCCCTAAGATTGGAGCAGCCGATACCCGGATAAAGGTGCATGACCCGGTCGGTGAAGGAGGAGGTTCGCAATTCTTCCGCGAAGTCCGGAATCAGTACCGGCCGGGAAACATGGCTCAGGCTCACCCGCGCCTTTAAGCGGGCGGAAAGCCTGACCAATTCAGCGATCACCCGCACGTCCGCTTCCGCAAGGTCAGTCGCGAATATGACATGTCCGATCTCCGGCCCGGGCCAGCCGGCAGGTATAACCAGGACCGGGCAGGCAACCAGCTGCAGCACCGCTTTGACCTCACCGTCAAAAAGCAGGTCGCCATAAGATCTTTTGGAGACGCCCATGATGATCAGTACGCTTTTTTTCGCCGCGCCAACCCCGAAACACCGTCTGCCAGCCGGCCTTCCAGCGCGATGGGCCGGATTGTCGGCGCATCGCCGGGCAGCCCAAGGCTACGCAGGCGGTTTATAGGCCGCCGGGCCTCGTTGTCGAGGCGGCCAGTGCTTTCGCGCCTTTTATCGTCCGCGCTTCTTTGCGGTATAATGGCAGACCCTACAGGTGGCAAATAAGGAGTAATCGGATAAGCATTCACCAGCAGCACATCGGCGCCTAGCTTTGCTGCGATTAGCAATGCGCTTTCGGCCGCACGCATGGCCCCGGCAGAAAAATCGGTTAGGATTAATACATTTTTCATAACAGGGGCGTAAATTTTATGCTAATTTCGGTTTTAAGCGTGTTTTTAAAATGACAACCATCACCTAATCAAGTGTTTCCCAGCATGGCAACGGCCATACTTTTATTATCTTTAATCGCATGAATACACTAATACACCTTATGCCTCACGCCTGTGTGTGTGCGTGGACCTTCGCGGGCCAAAAACTAAAAGTTCCATTTAATTATTCCCGTATAATCAACACCAAATTTAATTTCACACCAAAGCCCTCATTTAAATCACAGATAATTAAGATTCATGATGCTTTCATCTTTTAAAAATCACATAATTTACCTATCTTTATTACATAAGATTTGCAATTAATCTGTATCAAAAAAGTGGTGAGCATTTCGGTGAGTAAGAAATAAAGACCGCATAACATATTGAATACCAAACCGGTTTGAGAGGTGTACAAATCCCTCCCTCTCCGCCAAGTACTTAATAACAAAGATTGAAAACGCTTAAAATCTATGATTTTAGGCTTTTTTGCTTTTAGGACAAGTCCAATCCGACCGTAATTTTCCAATCTGATCGAGACCTCTTGCGAGACCTATTCGGTTCCACTAACTTTAGGTCTCGCTAAGCATCATAAAAGTCTATTAATTAACATTTTAACTGCCAATGCGATGATCAGCACAATTTGTATCAATTTTAATTTAAAAAAGACCAAAACCCTGGCCAATGGGACCGCCCCAATTTATTTAAGAATTACTATTGATGGCAGCAGAGTCGAATTTTCTACAAAGCGTTATGTAACAGCCAGCCGATGGAATCCGAAATCTCAGAAAATGACCGGCACGACTGAAGAAGCAAGGATATTTAATACATATTTGAAAACCTTGGAACAATTAGTTTTTGCGACGCATCAATCAATGATGGAAGCCAGATTGCCAATAACTGCAGACCGCCTGTAGGACATTAGTTGTCCGGCGACTGGCTGAAATTAAAAATATTGACGTCCAAATACATAAGCGCATAGTTCGGTTTTTCGGTCCGTACTGGGAAATAATTACTCAAGTCCTATTCAAATCATAGAACAACTGATGTTAGGAAAAATGACAGCAAACGCCCAAATTAAGTTTTAGCTTGGTAGACATTCGTGGTTTGGCAGATATTCATATCAAAGCAATAATAAACCCGGAAGCAAACGGAGAACGCTTTTTCACATTGTGCAGATGGAATAACTTCGTCTTGGTGTGCTATGTTTAACCAACGGGTAAAAATTGTAAGGCGTCCGAAGCCTCGAAAGCCCTGGATGTCTTTAATTAATCATTTTACATTAATATTTCAGCACAATAAACCCGGTTTTATACTTCGTTTCATTTCCATCTTTATATTCCAAAGAATAAAAATAAGTACCAGCTTGCTGTAGCTTGCCATTTGAACTTGCATGCCCGTCAAATACGTTAGTATCATTGTTGTAGCCTTTTACCTCGTACACCAGTATTCCGCTGCGGCTCATTATCCGCAGTTTATTTTCAGGATAAGCTGTAATGCCGTCAATAATTAACACATCACTGTTGCCATCGCCATTTGGCGATACGTTTTGGTGTACCAGCAAGTTATTATCTACCCGGTTAGAATTTGTTGTGTATAATGATGACGTTCCGCCCGGTGGCAATCGGGTAAATTTAATTGAATAGGTTTTGGTTGTTATACCATCCTGTGCAATTACCACTGTATTAATTATATTGTCACCTACATTTAGCGGTATGGACGCTGATGCCGCCCCGCTGGATACCGAGACGCCATTTACTTTTATCGTCGCTGTGGCATCCTGCACTGTAGGCGTTATTTTAACGCCGGTTTCGGTATTTGGTACCGTGGTAGTATAATCCTTATAGTCGGGCCCGCTTACTACCGTCAGTGTAGTTACAGGGTTTACCTTTAAGGTGGTTAAAAGAGCGTTATTTGAAAGCCGGGTTACCGTTAACGTGTAGATTTTGGTGGTTGTACCATCGCTTGCCGTTACCACGGTTGTAATTGTATTTAACCCAACGACCAGCGGCAATGCTGTCGATGCCGTGCCGGAAGCAACCGTTGTGCCATTCACCTTTATAGTTGCGTCTGCATCGCTGGCTGTGGGCGTTACCGCGATAGTTGCGGTATTTACCGTTGCTGTGTAGCTGATGGCGCCTGCCGCAAACACCGGCGTCAGCGTGCCGCTGCTTATTTTCAAACCAGCCAGGTTGGCATTGGTTGTTGGTAAGCGGGTGAATTTTATAGAATACGTTTTGGTGGTTATGCCGTCCTGCGCTGTTACTACCGTATTAATTACATTGCCGCCGGCATGTAATGGTACAGCAGCAGAAGCTGTACCGCTGGCTGTGACTACACCGTTCACTTTAATGGATGCGGTAGCATCCTGCGCTGTGGGTGTAATTTTAACACTGGTTTCAGTATTGGGAACTGCGGTTGTATAATCTTTGTAGTCGCCCCCACTCACTAAAGTCAGCGCCGTTGAAGGGCTTACTTTTAATGTGGTTAGAAGAGCATTATTCGAACCGTTGGTTACCGTTAATCTATAGGTTTGGGTGGTCACCCCATCCTGGGCAGTTACCACTATGTTGATTACGTTAGCGCCGGCATTTAGGGCTATTGCCCCAGATGCTGTCCCGGATGCTAAAGTTGTGCCATTTACCTTAACTGTTGCAGTGGCATCACCGGTTGTAGGGGTTACCGTTATAGTAGCGGTATTTACTGTTGCCGTGTAACCGGTTGTGCCTGCAGCAAACACCGGGGTTAGCGTGCCGCTGCTTATTGTAAAACCAGCCAGGTTGGCATTGGTTGATGGTAAGCGGGTGAATTTTATAGAATACGTTTTGGTGGTAGTACCATCTTGTGCTGTTACTACGGTATTAATTACATTGTCGCCTACGCTTAACGGTATCGCAGCCGAGGCTGCCCCGCCGGCCGTGGCTACGCCGTTTACTTTTATGGATGCAGTCGCGTCCTGTGCTGTGGGCGTTATTTTAACGCTGGTTTCGCTGTTAGGCACTGTAGTTGTGTAATCTTTGTAGTCAGCCCCGCTCACTAAAGTCAGCGCCGTTGATGGGTTTATCTTTATGCTGGTTAAAAGGGCATTATTCGAAAGTCGAACTACAGTTACCGTATAAGTTTTGGTATTTACACCATCCTGTGCAGTTACAACAGTGCTTATAACATTGGCCCCAACAATTAGCGGCAGCGCAGCTGATGGGCTTCCGGAAGCTACCGTTACGCCATTAACTTTTACCGTTGCTCCGGCATCGTTAGTAACAGGGGTAATGGTGACCGACGATGTTGCATTGCTCACCGATGCGGTATATGCTGTGTTAGCTGAGGAAAAAACTGGGTTTAAAACTCCGCTGCTAAGGCTCAAGCCTGCAAGCGTAGCATCAGTTGAAAACCGGGTAACCGCTACGGAATAACTATCAGTAGTGATGCCATCGCTTGCCGTTACCACAACCGCGATGTTATTTACCCCAACAGTGAGGCTTATGGGTGCCGATGCCGAGCCGGATGGCGTACTTGCCCCGTTTACGGTTATAGTAGCCGCAGGGTCGCTCACTGATGGTGTTACAGTAATGTTTTGGATAGCGCCATTTACGGTAACGGTGTAATTGTTAACGCCTGGAGAAAAGGCAGGGCTTAAAGTTCCCGTGCTAACAGTCAGGCTGGTTAATGGCACCGGGGGCAGTGGTATGTAAGCCCATGCCGCGCCCGCATTTGCATTATCGTTTTGGTCGCCGGCAAACGCGGTAGAAGCGTCAGCACTTATCGTGACAGATTGCCCCATACCGGGTTGGAAATCAGTAAGTATTAAGCCTCCGCCAACAAGCTTGCTGCCGTACACCGCCCAGGCGCCATTATTTCGGCGGAAAACCCACATCGCACCCATATTTTTATTATCATTGGGTGCTCCGACCATCGCGATATTGCCATCAGCACTTAAGCCAACGGATTGCCCAAAGGATAAAAAGCTGCCGATAGCTCCCGTTGCCGTTAGTTTATTGCCCTGTTGTGCCCAAACGGCATTGTTGCGCGTAAATATCCAGGCTGCCCCGGCCGAGCTATTATCATGGTAACCGCCAATTAAGGCCGTATTGCCGTCGGCGCTCAGCGAAAGCGCATTGCCAAACTCTCCAAGGCCGCCTGTTGCGCCGCTGCCGGTTAGTTTACCGCCCTGCTGTGCCCAGGAACCATTGTTATTGACAAACGCCCAAACGGCGCCCGTGCGGGAGGCATCAAAAAAGCCACCTACTAATGCAGTGTTCCCATCAGCGCTAAGTGCGACGGCATTACCGAAATAGGAATTGCCTGTTGCGCGAGTCCCGGTCAGCTTATTGCCGTTTTGCGTCCAGGCGCCTGCGTCGTCACGCTTAAATATCCATGCTGCGCCTTGAGATAAATTATCGTAAGTACCCCCAATCAAAGCCGTATTCCCGTTTGCGCTTAGTGACAGCGCTGAGCCGAAATAGCTACCGGGTGAACCTGCCGCTGCATCGCTGCTGCTTAGTTTATTTCCCTGTTGCGACCAAACCCCGTTGTTGCGCGTAAATGCCCAAAATGCGCCTTTGCCGCCTGCATCTGTTTGTGCACTGAAGATCACAGTATTCCCATCGGCACTGATGGCCACTGCCGACCCTTGCAACGCCGTTCCGATAC
The DNA here is from genome assembly GCF_025359345.1 of Mucilaginibacter sp. Classification (GTDB taxonomy): domain Bacteria; phylum Bacteroidota; class Bacteroidia; order Sphingobacteriales; family Sphingobacteriaceae; genus Mucilaginibacter. The sequence goes on along the minus strand of NZ_JANYGQ010000038.1, from coordinate 29,592 downwards.
CTCCGGTACCCGAAAGCATGGCCTGTTGCGTCCAGGCGCCGCTTTGGCGGGTAAATACAATGACGCCGCCGGGCGAACTATTAAGGCTTGCCACCGCCGTGTTGCCATCGGCACTTATCGCTACTGCGTGCCCGACTTGCGACGTTGCTGTAACACCCGAAGTTGCCACAATTTTGCCGCCCTGTTGCATAACGGGCGGCAATGTCGGTGTTACGGTAAAGTTGCCGGCACCGGTAGTTGAGCCAAAAATGGTGTTTACCGTGACATTCCCCGTACTGGCGCCCGGCATTACCATGGCCAAAATTTGTGTGTCGGTATTGGAAACAGGGATGGCCGGAACGCCGCCAATGCTGACTGTTGACAGGGTTAGAAAGTTGCTTCCGGTTAACGTAACCAGGGAGCCGACCGGCCCGGATGAAGGACTAATCGCTGAAATTACAGGCGTAGCTGTGGTTATTTTGTTGCTGCTTATCGCATTGGTGGTTAAGCAAGGGTAATTGCTGGTAAAGATGCACCATACCTGGTCGGTTGCTGTTAAGGCATTATCAGAATAGCTGGGCGAGTTGGTGCCAACAACCCCGCCATTTTTATACCAGGCGTATACCGGGGCCGTTCCGCCGTTTGTTGCTGTGGCGGTAAAGGTTACCGTTTGAGGCATACAGGCCTGGCAATTTGCAGCTGCCGCAATTTTTACCGATGGCGTAAGCAATGGGGTAACCGTTACCGTATCAGGCAGTACCATGCTAACAGCACATGAACTTACAGCATTGTAAATAATTTTTAGATACCCATTACCAGCCTGGTATCCCTGTGTATGTACTACATTTTGAAAAATGGCCGCATTGGTATAACTGCTGCCACCGCCGCCACCGCCAGAAGTGTTGCCGCCACCACCGCCATAAAAGCCGCCGCCTCCACCGCCTCCTACGGTGCCGCTGTTTGATAAACCCTGGCCGCCCTGGCCCAGGCTGCCAGACTGGGCGCAGCTACTGGCATCGCAACTACGGGCACCGCCGGCGGTTTGAGAACCTCCGCCGGCAGCGTTACCGTAGTAAGTAACATCGTACTCTCCATTTTGGCCTGTCAGGCCCCCACCTGCGCTTCCGCTTAAGTTGGCAAAATATTCATAGCCACCACCACCGCCCCCTGCTACCAAAACCCGGCTGCTAAGTGCCTGCCCGTTTATACGTATATCTGTTGCGCCGCCGCCGGCGCCCGCGCCATTTGTACCTCTATAAGGTGCATTACCGCCCCCGTTATACCCACCCAGTATGGGGTTATTGTTCCTGCTGGCTTGAAAATCGCTGCCAGCACCCCCAACGTAAATGCTCAGTACCTGGCCCGGAATAACCGACATGGTAGCCTGAACCCTACCGCTGCGGCCACCACTAATGCCGCCCCGCCCACCGCCGCCGCCATCTGCATCAATTTGCATGCTGGTTACACCTGCAGGTATGGTAAAATTTTGTACGCCACCCGTATAGTTAAATATAACGGTATCCGGTTGAACCGGTGCAGTGATCCGCGCATAATAAACCGTTGTTTGGGCCGGGCTAACCGAAATGCTGCCGCCGGCAGGCGTGCTGCCGAGCAGATTGCCGCCAGTGGCCGCATCGTACCAGTTAATGGTTTGGTTGTTTTGGGTTACCGATAGGGCACTGCTTGATCCTGCACATATTGATGCTGGTGTCGCCACCGCTTTCGACATGAACTTCGGCGCATTAATATTCACGGGTATCCTGGTGCCCCCGTTATCAGAAACCCAATAGGTGATGTTGCTGTTAATGGCAGGCGTTGTAAATGCAGCACCTGTAAATAAAAGGTTACCGCCCGTTATGGCATCATACCAGGTAAAGGGCCCGGTGCCCGACGCTGTAAGCATAGTTGTACTGCCCGGGCATACGATAGTGTTGCCGGTGACCGAAGGAGCCGGCACTACCGTTACCAGTACGGTGGTCGTTGCCGAACACCCCGTGGAAGTAATGGTACCGGTTACCGTCCACGTTTGCGTTGCCGATGGGATGAAAGTAATGGAAGGGCTGTTTAACGAATACGGAACCGACCATTGATAGTTATCGGAATTCCCACTTGCCGTCAGGGTTACACTGGTGCCGGCAGTTACGGTTATCGGGCCACCTGCACTAATAACCGGCAGTGGATTAACGGTCACGGTAGTTTGCGCCGTACTGTTGCAGCCTGCATTATTATTGTGCCCGGTCACGGTATATACTGTCGTTGCTGTGGGCGACACATCGATCGACGCACCCGTTAAATTGCCTGGCATCCAGGTATAGCTATCGGCACCCGAGGCATGAAGCGTTACCGTTTGCCCGGCACATGTGGTTTGTGATGCCGATACCGAAATACTTGTCACCGTAACTGTTACGGTACTGCTATTACTGCAGCCGCCATTGGTGAGTGTACCTGTTACCGTATAAGTAGTGGTAACCAAAGGGCTTACGGTAACCGAGGCGCCGGTTAAATTGCCGGGTTGCCACACGTAAGTATTTGCGCCGGTGGCAGTTAACGTCACCGCAGTACCTGCGCAAGTGATTACATTGACGCCGGCACTTACCTGTGGTGTGGTATTTACCGTAACGGTAAGCGGCTGCCGGGTCACCACCGCGCAGTTGGCTGATGAATTATAAGTAATGATTAATTGGCCATTACCACCCTGGTATCCCTGTGTATGTACTACATTTTGAAAAAAGGTCGAATCGGTATAACTGCTGCCGCCGCCGCCACCGCCAACAGAGCCACCACCGCCACCGCCATAAAAGCCACCGCCACCGCCGCCGCCGCCCTTGCCACCGTCACTTTGGCCATCGCCGCCCTGGCCCCGGCTGCCAGCCGGGGCGCAGCCATTGGCATCGCAACCACCGGCGCCACCGGCTGTTTGAGAACCTCCGCCGGCAGGCTGACCGTTTGAATAAAGCGGCCCGGTATTGCCTGTTAGGCCCCCACCCGAGCCCGAGCCTCCGGTAAAGTTGGGATAAGATCCAGTGCCACCACCACCGCCGCCTGCTACCAATACCCTGTTGCTGAGTGCCTGCCCGTTTGTACGTATATCTGTTGCGCCGCCGCCACCGCCCGGACCACTATTAAAGCAAACGGGGCCATTTCCGCCTCCGTTAAATCCACCGGGTGAACTGGAGCCAGAATGAAAATCGGCTCCGGCTCCGCCTACATAAACGCTCAGTACCTGGCCCGGCGTAACGGCCATGGTAGCCTGAACCCTGCCGCCGCCGCCGGCTTTGCTGCCACCACCCAGGTCGGTACCTTTCCCACCCCGGCCGCCACTTGCATCAATTTGCAGGCTGGTAACTCCAGCCGGTACCGTAAAAGTTTGTACTGAGCCAGTATAATTAAATGTAGCTGTGTCTATTTTGGCCTGCGATTGCGCATAATAGGTAGTAGTGGCATTGGGCGATACGTTAAACTTGCCGCCGCTGGGAACACCGGCCAGCAAATTACCGCCAGTTGCCGCATCATACCAATATACGTACTGACCGGCAGTTGCATCCACATTTGCGGTAAGCGCACTGAACGTGCCCTGGCAAATTGTGGCCGGCGTTGCCAGCAGATTGGTAGGCGTGGTTAACGAAGGCGCGGCCGCCACTACAACTGTTACAGCCAGCCTGCTGCTGGTGCTGCCGCTTACCGTTTGCTGCACATAATAGTTTTTGCTGGCCGTTAATACCGGTGTGGTATAGGTAGCCGATGTTGAAAGCAGGGTTCCGCCTGTTGCGGCATCATACCAGCCAAATGAAGCGCCCGACGCGCCGCTGGCGGTAAATGTTGCCGTGCTGCCGCTGCATATAGTAAAGTTGCCACTTACAGAAGGCGTACCGGGCGTACCTTGTGCCCGCGCTGTTAAGGAAAGCGCTGATGCTGCAATAAAAAAAATTGTTAACTTAAACAGTCCGGGCATATAGCGGTAAAAATGTTTCATAAAGACTTTATTGAGCTGGGCAGATTATTTCATGTTTTTTTTTGCAATAAGCTGTCTTGAGAGCTCCGAGCGTGACCCAAGCAGCTTCGCTAAAGTTAGACCGAAAAAGGATACGTGTCTATAACATGAATGGGGTATACGGAGTAGTCCAAAAGCCGGGAAAGTCGGAATAATCCGAAAGATAGCATTAATGAATTACCTGAATTCATTGATCAACTGAACGCGGCTGTTAATTTGTAATTTGCGGTAAATATTTTTAATATGCTGGCGCACTGTATCGGGAGAGATGTGCAGATGCCAGGCAATTTGCTTATAAGTATCGCCATTGATCAGCAACCGGGCCACTTCCAGTTCGCGCGCGGTGAGTTGCTCACCGGTGGTATTTTCGGTGGCAGCAGGTTTACCCGAAAAAAAGGCAATTACCTTTTTCGCTACTAAAGGGCTCATGGGCACGCCGCCGTCATCGGCATCCAGTATGGCGGCTTTTAGTTTGGGCAGGGGGGTGTTTTTTAACAGGTAGCCCGTAGCACCGGCCTGTAATGCTTTAAATATCCGTTCTTTATCTTCGTAAACGGTAAGCATCAGGATATTTATTAAAGGGCTTTTTTGCTTGATTAGAAATGCTCCTTCCAGCCCGCTTATTCCGGGCAGGTCAATATCCATCAAAAGCACATCCGGAACAACGGTGCCGGCCATATACAATTCAACACTTCCATAGTTGTAAATCCTGTCGAATTCAGGCTGCATCGTTAAAAATTGGACGATGCTGTTTCGTATATATTCATCGTCTTCAACAATAGCAACACTAATCATAATTCAAAAATGACAATAATAAACATATGTGGATATAACATGTTTGGGGTATTTCTTTGTTGAGTCAGCAAAGTCAGTAAAGACGCTACAGCAAAGTTTGATTAACGATTAGCAGATTGACAGATAGTATAGTGCACCCAACAGGTTTTGCGCGAACTGTAAACCACCAATTTTTCCGCTCTGTCCAGACTTTACTGACTTTCCTTACTCCTCCTCACCACCTCTTCATTTTTATCGTTATTGAAAATATACCATCCTCATTTACAACATCGAGCGAAGCTTTCATTCGTTTGGCGCGCATTTCCATGTTCTTAAGCCCCTGGCCAATAAAAGCCGCTTTTTGCCTTTGTTCAATAGTATTTTTTAACGTGACGGTCATGCCGGTTAGCTGGTTGTTGAGTATTATCCAAACCTGTGGGTTAACATTATGCTTTGCGATATTATTAATGGCTTCTTTAAAAATGAGGTAGATATTTTGCCTTACCAATTGGGGTAAATTTACAACATTTTCCAGGCCATGCACTTCAAAATTTATGGTTGCAAGTCCCTCCAGCATATTGCTGGCGTGGGCTTTCATCCGTAAAATCAGGTCGTCTTTATTATCATTTCGCGCATCCACAGACCAAATAATATCCGAAATTGATGCAATGGCGCTTTTACTATCGGTTGATATGCGCTCCACTATCTTGGTGTCCATCTGCTTTTTAATGTTCATCAATTCGCTGCTTAATGATATGCGGGTAAGTGCGCTGCCAATTTCGTCGTGCAAATCGCTGGCAATGGTAGTGCGCAGCAGGTGTTGTTTCCTTATCTGCCGGGCGCGCCAAAGCCAGGCAATATAAATCCCGATACCAATAAAAAACGCCATAATTACTTTAAAAAACCATGTCTGATAAAAGCGGGGCACCGCAACAATAGTTTTGATAAGCCAAAAACGCTGATCGGTTACAGAAGGGAACCGCACCTGCAATGTGTATTTTCCGGGTGGTATGGCGAATAAAGAAACTTCTTCAGATAACTTTCGCTGCTGCCAGGCAGAACCAAGTTCTTTAATGCGGAAGAGGATGTATTTTTGATTAAATGGCCCCGAAAATTTTAATCCGGTAAAGGTATTGCCAGGTAAAATCTCGATAACACCCTGGTTTGAAACGAAAATATCAGTAGCGGGTGGCTGTGATGTGTTATAACCCTTTTTAATATAGGAGAGATTTACGCGGTCGTTGGGTTTCCCGGCGGCAGATCTCAAATAATCCTTATCCAAAAAAGTTAGTCCCTGGGTGCCTCCAAAAATGATCTTATGTTTAGCAGTATCGTCGAATACCGCCGAATGATTAATTTCCTGGTATAAGTTGCCATCGGATGAAGGCAAATCAGGAATAGCAAGCGGCTGCATCCCGGATGACTGATCAAAAATATTTACGCCGCCGCTGGTGCCAGCAATTACCAGATTATTCAGTTGGAACAATGAATAAACATATTCGCCTGCCAGGCCGTCATTGAAATGGATCTGTCGGGTTACTTTGCCGGCAGCATCAATTTTAACCAAACCCTCGCCATTGGTGCCTATCCAAAGGCCGTCATTAGCTTTTAGTATGGCATAACAACCCAAAGTGCGACCTGCCGGGTATATTTTTTTCTCGTTGCCGCTTTTGTCGACTTTAAATAAACCCCTTAGCGATGCTATCCATAAATCTCCATTAATAAACTTAAGGTCCTTAATTAAACCAAGGTTTGCATCGCTAAGCCAGGGGCTGATTTTATAATCGCCGTTGAGCAAAGCAGTCAAATAATAGATGTAACCGGACGAGCCTGTTAGGAAACCGTTGTTGTACGGTATAATTTTAGTAGTACCAGTAGTGCGTAAAGGGTTTGGATTTAAATGCCATTCATCCGTACGTGTATTTAACAAATAAAATCCTGTGCCGCCTTCCATGCCTGCCAGGAGCATGTTTTGGTTAACGGGCTGCACCGTGTAAGCAATATTACCGTTTATGCGTTTAAAGGTATTGCCATCGCAAACAAAATGCCCCTGGTAAGTGCCAACATATAACTTTTTATTTGACGAACGGTAGATGCTTCGGATGCTTTTATCCTTAAAAAAATCGACAATCAGTTGCTGTTGGTCCGTTTCGCCGGGACCTTCGTCGGACGGGCTTATTTCCAGCAGGCCTTTGTCTGTACCTACAAGTGTTTGGTTGGTGCCGGTTTTTTTGCACATATCCTGTATGCGTAAATCGTTTATGATTTTAAATACAGGAAGTTCTCCGTCTTTGCCGGGGAGAGATAGTCCGTATGTTTCGTCAAGCCGTTCGTACACAATTTGCAGGCTGTTTTTATCGTAAACTACCAAACCATTCCCACAATTGGCAAAAACATATTTTGAATCGCAATAAGCTTGTTTTACAAAAGCTAATTTTTGCAGCGGCGCGGCGGGAAGGCTCCAAATAATGCTGTCTTTCTTTACCAATCCTGCCTTTTTATGCGAAAATAAATAGGTGTTGCCATTTGCATCAATGGTATAATATTCCATGCCGTCACCTTTAACCCAGCCCTTGTATGTAAAATATTTGTCTGTCTGCTTCAATCCATCCTCATCGGTAAACATCCACCGGCTACCATCGCTGGTCATAAATTGAAGCGATCCGCCTTTGCCAGTCATATAATTAATCGGCCTGCCGGGCATTTTATACTGTTTCAAATTTTTGTTGCCGATATTATAACAGAGTACTTGGTATGTATCTGTCGGCACATCCCGTAAACTAAAAAACAAGAAATTATGATACCTGTATATGCCATCCGGAACCGAATTTTGTGGGAGCACGGCGTTATGGATATCGACCGGCTGAACGTCTGTCCCGTCAAAACGCCATATACCCTGGTTGGTTACAAACCATAAAAAGCCATCTCCGTCGAGCATCAGGTGCTTTATTTCCGCATGATCGAACGGTTTCGGAAGGGCAATTGTCCTAACAGCTATTGATTTTTGAGCAGATGCCCTTGGGGTGACGCAAATAAATACTGAAATCCCAAAAAGATAGCAAAAAGTACGCCTGAAAAATAGTCTTTGCATAAAAGTGCGGCACAGATCACCTAACGTTATGTTATTTAGACACCGTGGGGTTTGTTTCATCAGGGACATTCGTGTAATAAAAATAGATATTTTTAAGTATTAAACCTATCTATTACTTATTATAAGAGTTTATAAAAATAAGCAATTAGTCGATAATTTAGCCTTAAGCAGCACAAATAATCCCTAAAGACCACCATTTTAGCACAACAAAGCAGACTTCCGCTTGCTTCCTCTTAAATAATCAATTGTATTTATTTTGATGGTAAGTTCTTTCACGCTCGATCAAAATAAATCAAGTTATTCGGTTACCTACTCGGTTACCTTTTGATTTTCTGAATTGTCAAATATTTGATAATTAAGCATATATCGCGATGGTTCGAGTCCCATTCATTCCACTTAAAGCTTCCGGACAATGTTATCATAGTGTGAAATTATTTAGCATATTTCGTAAAAGGCTTTAGTTGAAAATCCGAAGGACTTCCTGGTAACTTATAAGCGCTATTTTTGTGCTTACATTTAAACGAATCAAGCAGAAGCGGTTTAGAACAGTACCGGCAAAGTTTTCGCTGGCGTTAAAAAATACTTTGTTCCAAAACCTATCGTTGTTTAGAATCTTTCGCAAAAGCTCGCCGTCGCTAGAACAAGGCGAGTGAATATTCCAAGGAAATTAACTATTCAACCACAGATAACACTGAAAATTAAGCAATAATAAATGACCTTCGCTCTTTCGAAGGGCATTGAATTTAAACTATTAACTGACATCATTTATCGTAATGAAAAACGCTAAGAACAAAGAGTATTTTGTTTTTATGCCAAACTATTTCGCTTTTTCGGGCAGCAGCACTAATTTGATATAGTTTTTACCTGTTAAGTATTTGTTTGCCATGGCCTTGACATCGGCTGGGGTTATTAGATTCAGTTGTTTGGTGTAATCATCTATTTGGTTCAGCTTTTCCTGATTTTGCAGTTGCGAACTCAGGTAGCCTAACCAAAAGCCGTTGGTTTTTAACGATGTTTCAATGGTCCGTTGGCTTTCGGCCCTAAACTTGTCAACGTTAACCTGCGGCGGACCGGCGGTTTTAATTTTCTCTACCTCGTCGAGCGCCGAGGCGATGAGTTTATCTACATTTTGCGGGGCGTAGCCAAACGTAATAGTGGTACTAAACCTGCCCTGCGGCAATTTTACGGTGCTCATACGCACGCCAGGCGAATACACGCCGCTTTTGTCCTCGTGTAAGCGCTCCAGCATCCTGATTTGCAGGGTTTCTTTAAGCGCATCCATTTTCAGCTTGTTTTCAAAGCTGTAGTCGAACGCGCCGGAGAATACCAGGTTAACGGTAGCTTTGGGTTCGGTTCCTTTATAAACAGTGCGTTCAATAACTCCCAACGGAATATTGATATTCAAATCTTTTGGCTGTTCAACCTTGCCGGCAACCGGCAGGCTTGCCAGGTATTTGGCCAGCAATGGCTTAATAGCAACGGTATCAATGCTGCCAACAAACACAAATGTAAAGCCGCTTTCGTTAGCAAAACGCTCTTTAAATATAGCGTAGGCTTTGTTAAGCACTATTTTACAAAAACCCGACCGTTTTGCGTGGTTAAATCGTCAAAAGATAAAAACAAGCGACAAAATGAAAAATCTATTAAAACTAACCCACATAATGGCGGTATCCATTATATTGGCTACAATGGGGCTTTTTCAACCCTTACCACCCAAAAGTTAAAAAGGGGTAATATCTTAAATCTGCTTCTACTCTATTATTAACGATGTAATTCCATGTGGCAACATGCTAATTGAAGTCCCCGCTTCTTCACCCGGCGTTTCGTCCGCAATGCATGTTCTTATAGATTTTGGCTTAAAAGAAGGGAAAGACAGATTTACCTTTTCCGGTTTATCCGATAATGATCGCAGGCGAATAATCATCGACTTTCCATCTTCAGATGTTTTAATGATCGAAATAAAAACGTTCACATTATCGATTTTCATCAAGGTGTTCAGGATTATTTTTTTCTTAACCGGAGTAGCAATCAGCGGTTGTGACTCCTCAAGCCCAAAACGATTAGCCTTAACCGCATCGTAGGCATATTGGTGAGGTAATATCCTGTAACGAAAATTCAATTTACCTTCCTGCGACAGCGGAAAATTGGTGTGCCAATGATTGTTAAGCGCCCATGAATATATGGTTGAGCTTAAAGGCAGATGTTGGATCCATTCAGGTGAATGAAGAGCTCCTCCAATAATATTAGCAGTCATATTACCACTTTCGAAAGTATGCGCATCCAATGAGCACCAGGTTATCCCCTTGCCTTCATTTGATATGTCAAGCCAGCGTTGGAAACAAATCCAGTTCCGGTTTGCAGCAGGAAGTTGATCGGCATCTATTTCTACTACGCTCCAGGGAACATCAATGCGCGTACGTCCGTTTGGGATGTTAAATGAAAAACCAAAATGAACCCCTTCCTTTTCCTTTATTGCTATTTTGTCTACCAGATTATTAATTTCAACTTCCGGCATCCCGGCTATAATACGAACTTCCCGTGTTAGCTTATTGCAACCATCAGCTTTTGAATTCACCTCAATGGATGCAAGAAGCGGCCCATTCTCTTTAATTACAGATTGCACATCTGTTGGCCCCGTCGCCTTTACCGGCTTGTGCGAAAGCGTACCGATTGATGTAGTTGTATTAGCCGCGTATTGCGGGCCGCCTGAAGCCGGCTTCCCGCTCCCCAGAAGATACCTGAAACTGTTGATGTTACAGGCGTCACCGGGATTCACAAATTCAACGCCCGTTTTATCCTTTAAACTGGTAATATCACCGGTAACAGGATCAATCAAAACTTTGACCAGGCCATTATCCAGGATATTCCCTTTAGCCATCTTCATATTGGTTTTTTCCCCACTTTCAATACTCAGGGTGTAGTTTTTCGATCCTAACGCAGGAACATCAGCTGCTAAAAACACTAATTCACCGGTGCTCAACCTTTGTGACTTAACCAGTTTATTATTTTCATCCCTTACGGATAAAGCAGCTTCACTTTGATCGTGTGAAATCGTTATCAAACCATTGCGTACCCAAGACAAAGTGTTAAAAACACAGATAATATTTGACTTATCGGTTGATACGGTGCTAAGCGCATTGGCAAGAAGTTGAATACTGCTCTTTTCCGCGGTTTTAAAGAAATTTTGCTTTACCCCCCATATTTCATTCTGCATGTCGGCCTGGTAAGGATTCATATAACACCAAGTGTGTTCCGACCCCATGAGCACATTGCGCCATGCCTCATTCATTTCTGAACGCGGCGCTCTTTCCCTTGGATGCAACATCGACCAAAGAACGTCCGTTTGAATCAAGCGTTCTTTCGATTTCCGGTTCATAGATGTCTCTTTAGCAGCTGAGCCCAGGCCATCTGTCCAATACTCTGTAAAATCACCCCTGAGTGAGGGAATTATATCCCCGTATTTCTTCTCAAATGCCGACATGATATCTGTTGAACTTGCAATAACAAGGTGCGGAAATGCATATTCTTCGTTCCAGCTTTTAACGGCATCGGGCAGGTCGGCATCTATTGGTGTATTGTCTGCCATTGCCCACGTCATTGGAAATAAATCGTAGGGGTAACTGCTATTACCCTCCAACTCCTTAAGTTTTTCCCATAAATAACCATCGATGAAATTTTCACGTGGATGATCTGTTTTTACGATTTGCAGTAATTTGTTCGGATCTTTTTGTCCCGCCATTAAAGGCCAATATTTAAATCCTTTTTCTCTTGCACCGGGAGTATAATCCCCGGGTTGAAGAAATAATACTTTTGAAACGCCATCCTGTCCAATCCACCAGAATGGTTTGAAGCTGAATTTGTCGGCCAGCCCGGTGCGGTCTGATCCGTTGAAAGGTGCGAAAACGTATTTTATTCCAAATTGAGCAGCCATGGGAACGATTCCCCATGACATACCGGGAACATCAGTCTGGTCGATAGTACTAACAGGGACACCTGTTAATTTTTCAAGTCGTTTTGCATCCCCAAAAAACCTGGGAAATTCTTCATCGGCGGTTACACTCGTATTATCGTTGATGTACCCCGCGTCAAGATGGATGTATCCTTTTCTAATAGCCTCCAATAATTCTTCCCGCTCAGTTGGTGTGGCATTTTTCAAATAACGTTCAACAGGCCACATCACTTCAGGATTCCAAACATAACGTGCCCCCTCCGGATAGTTTGCCGTTTCCTTTGCAAGCTTCATTCCGTTAACAAGGTTGCGCTTATGAATAATTTCGACATTTGCCTGGGTGTTTGTATAGCCTATGTCCACATGTGCATGCGGATAAATATACACTGTCCATTGTCTCTGCTTCGGCAATACAAATGATTTTCTTATGATTTTGCTCCCCGCTTTTAACGAAACAAATATTTGTATTTCCTTCTCGATACCTACACCGGACGGGAGTGTGATCGCTGCCGTTTCTAATCCCTCTTTTCTAAATGGGACGGAGGTTGTTACTGTGCGGCCATCTGCGGTAACCTCAATTTCTGAAGGTTGATATAAATTATCCCCCTTAAAAGCGAGCATGACTTCTCTTCCCGGCTTGCCATCTTTACAATAGCGGTATATACTTGTTGATGTGCAATCAATATCATTAGGAAATGGTAAGGCCGACTCAGCGACTTCAAGCTCCGATATAAATTTCACTTCACTAAGGCCATAAGTATTACCTCCCCAATTAGATGCGGCAGCAATAATTACGGATTTCAATGCCTTTCTTTCATTAATAACTATTTCCGATGCTTTCCCATTCATGCCTTTAGCATCAGGCAATTCCAAGGCGGTTAACTCGATCCAATCAATTTCGTTGGTTGTTCCATACACTTTTATTGAGCGAAATCCGCGGTTAGTCAGATTCTGCTGATTATGGTTCCATATCAATATTTTGTTAAAAGATTTTGGGGTTGAAAAATCAAATTTCACCCATGCCTTATATGAAGGCAATCCTTTTGCGGGGATGCTGGCAACAGGATTTTCCGGTGTATGCCACATGGTTTGCGCACCACCGTTACTATCATGCAGGTTATTGTGAATACCCGAGCCATCGGTTAAATGGCTAACACTTTGGTCCGGACCAAAAGTACCCGATGCCGACGAAGTTATCTCGCCTGCCCGAATATTCTTAACTATTTTGAATGTTGCATTTTGTGCTAAACAACCAAAGCTGATGAGCACAAAGACCAAACTGATTGAGGTGATAACATTTAATTTTTTCATTTCTATTCCGAAATTATCTTAACACCGTTGTGCCCTGCTTTAAGAGTAAATTCTTTACCAGCAAAATGAATATTACGTAGCTCGCCCGAAAATGGACGTGGCGTAGAGGGATCTGCAACGACATGTTTATTGCCGGCTTCGGGAACAAAACCGAAGAACGTAGTGATTACCACATCACTGAACGCTACGCCACTGATACATTCTTTCATGCAGCCCTGTCTCGCTGCAATGCGTACGGGGGCATCATATGCAGTACGGTTGGGGCCAAAAAACTCGCGGGCCTGGGCAAAGGGGCCTTCGCTGGTAACCACTGCGGTACGACAGTAGAACTTATAGGCGCTACCAGGATCGCCCAGGTTCCACATAGTATTAACTGTTAACGGAACCCAACCGTCATATGCGCCCATTGGCCCATGATCCGGCCGGTCTGAATTTATCGCCGCAGAATCCTTTAGGCTCATGGCACGCATCCAATCGCGGGTAAGCAGTTCCTGCTTAACAAAAGAGACCATCTCCGACTTTTGCGTCGCGGAGAGATCGCTTTTCAAAGCGTTGCCGGTATAAATAAAGTCGACACAGTGACGCAGTTCTACGCGTTTACCGTTTAACTGCCAGGCGTTCCAAACGCCGGCGCCCGGCTCGTAAAGCGACATTACTTTGGGAAGTAAAGCGGCAGCCTCTGTTTCAAGTTCTTTAGCGCGGACCTTATTATTATGTAGCAAATACCACTTAGCCATCTGCCTCATCATCCAGATATCCTGCGCGTTACATGATGATACGCAATTAATATAAGCGGGAGCACATTCAAGAAGGTTGTTATTTTCACCGTAGTTAGCCAATCCGTCATGTCCCTTCGGAAGGGTTTCCCAATCGGTGGCAAGCGCATCCATTGCTGCTATCACACTCTTCCCATTTTCCAGTTTTTCATCGAGGAAGGCGTGATCGTTTGTCACACGCAGGTATTCGTCAATCGTTTTAAAAATTGTGCATGCGTTGAAGGCGTAACCATTGATTCGGTTGTAATGAGTTATATCAAATCCTTTAACAGTCCGTAAATCAAGCGCATATCCGCTAGCTTGTCCAGTCCTTGGGTTCTGCACCAACCAGCGGCGGAGTGTTGCCTTCATACCGGTGGGTTCAAGGAGGGCCCAGGTGGTTGACTGCATAGAAGCGTCCCAATAAAACTGTGTGCCATCTTCCCGTTCACCACTTGTAATAAAAGAACGTTTATTAACCGGGAACTGCGTACGCTCTAACGCTAACATTGTCCATACTCCGACGTAATAGTTGCGCATCAATGCTGCATCATTACTCTTTAAAACGGGTAGATGTCCTGAAAAATGCTTGTTTCCGGGGGTGAAGGCATCTGCCCAGCGATCCTCCCAGTTTGTTTTACACGCATCAAAATACGAGTTGAACCCGGTAGCCCATTTAGTGACATTGGCATCGGTTTGCGCGTTTTGTGTCGAAACCTCGTCTCCTGCGGTAAATTCAATATGTGTAGAGCCGCCCTTAGGGAGTTCTGCCACCCAGCGCCAAATAACGGTATCTTTTTCTACCGAAACAGCATCAGGCTTGCGTGCCGGGCGTACTATTGATACCACACCCAGGCGTAGTGTGCCATTAGAAACACCAATACCATCGGCCATAAGCTTACCCGGCACACGTAGTGTAAGGGTTATGCGGCGCTGTAATATCGTTGTATTAATTGCAGTTATGCGACACATTACATTTCTCGACTCATTGATCATGCGCGTATCGGTCTCTACAGAAGTGCCGTTGCAATACCGGTTACGGCGAAGAGCCTTATAGGGAAAACAACGGGTTTCCGTCGCCTGGTACTCCTGCCCGTCAATCGTCAATGTAGTCATGGGGTGACCTTTTTTCCATGGATAAATGCCACCGGGATAATAGAAATAGGAGGTCAAATCGCGGTTGACCACCAGCATGTGATTAAAATTATGAACCGCCGGCATATTCTCAACTTGCTCCATCGGAATCCAATCGCCGGCGAGGTTATCAAGTGTAGGAATACCTAATGCCATTGCCCGCTTTACAGGTGCATCAGAAATAACTGCTTTATGCGGATTTTGAAAAGCAAAGACTGAAAACGTGCTAAGCAAAGACGAAACGAGAAGGAAACAAGCCGTATAATTTTTTTTTTTCATTGTAGATAATTTATCCGAGGCACATGCCCCGTGCATTTTGAATGCTGCCGGGTCACCTTATATTGAATTTATATGTAACTATTAGTTTTTACCTAAAAAACGGCTTATTTATTTTTACCATCGGCATACGCCTTCTTCCAAAAGGTTTCGATCATTTCCAACGATTTACCTTTGGTTTCGGGTATCAATTTCCAGGTTACCCACAACGCTGGTGAACAACACAGGCCAAATAGCCAAAATGTCCACGAGGATCCAAGTCCCTCCAGCATTAGCGGGGTTAATTGACCAACCAAGAAATTACCTACCCATAACGAAAGTGTGGCAAGAGCCATAGCCTTTCCCCTGATGGCATTCGGAAATATTTCGCCCACTACCACCCAACAAACCGGTCCGAATGAGAAAGAAAAGCAGGCAGTAAAAGCAACAATGAAAATCAATATCCACGGACCGGAGGTTATGCCCAGCGCAAACAACGCACCGATTACAAGTAATGCAATTATGGCTCCGCCGATCCCGGTGAACAACAGCGGCCGGCGCCCCCATTTATCGATCGTAAAAATGGCTACAAAAGTAAAAACAACATTAACCAGCCCTATGGTTACCTGGCCGCCCAACGCATTATTAAGTGTAAAACCAGCCTGTTCCAATATTTTGGGCCCGTAATAAATAACCGCATTGATACCACATACCTGCGACATAAATGGCAGCAACAAACCAATCAAAAGGGCTTTGCGGTAAACCGGCTTAAATAACTCCTTCAATGATCCTTGTGAATCCTCATCCCCTGTTGCTTTAAAGGCTTCTATTTCATTTTTTGCAGCATCGGCACCGTCAATCTTTGTTAAAATATCCTTTGCTTTTTGTTCTTCGCCCTTTAACAGCAACCATCTTGGCGACTCAGGAACTATAAATAATGAAATAAGGAATACGGCAGCAGGCAAAGCACCAAGACCAAGCATAGCCCGCCATACTTCGGTAGAAAAAACCCTGTTCATACTATTACTACCAAACGAGCCACCTGAATGGTTAAGCAGGTAGGCATTCGAAAAATAGGCAAGTACTATTCCTATGGTTAAAGCTAATTGGTATAGCGAAACCATCATTCCGCGAAAACGCGACGGTGAAAATTCGGAGATATACAAAGGAGACACCATTGATGCCACGCCTATCCCCAAACCACCTATCAGTCTGAATATTACCAGCACAGCGAACGAACCGGAAAACATACAGCCCACTGCCGAAGCGAGAAATAAAATTGCGGAAAGGATAAGGACAATCTTGCGGCCATATTTATCGCTTAATTTGCCAGAAATGCTTACGCCTATAATACAGCCAAGTAATGCGCAACTTACAAACCAGCCTTCGTAATTTGCGTTAAGGTTAAAATCGTGTTTTACCAGGCTAACCGTGCCGGAAATCACGGCCGTATCAAACCCGAATAAAAACCCGCCAAGGGCCGCTACCAGGCAAACCAGGTACAGGTAAGTATTGCTCTTTTTTGTTGGAGTATTTATTGTTACTGTATTCATCGGGTTATTTTAAAAATGCTTTAATAACTTTTGCCTTGCTTTTACCAAGATTGGTAATCTTATAGCTGTTTGCCGCTGCAGGAACTACAAATGTTTCGGCATAAGCGAATATTTGGTTTGATCCGTCCGCAGTTTCTACAAGTATTGATTCGCCTTCAACCAGCATCATCACATGGCAGCAGTTATCAGTTTCTATCCTTATTTCACTGTCAAAATCAATGCGGTGGACATCATAAAAATGGTCGGCATGTGTTGGTAAATGGATAAGTTCCCAATCTTTACCTGTTTCTAAAACTTTGGGAGCTGAGATCAACTCTTCCTGTACGCGGTTTCCTTTGCGCTCAAAATTTAAATTATTAAAAGCATGATCAATGTTAATTGGCCGTGGATTGCCATCAAGGTCAAGCCTGAGCCAATCGTACATTTTAAAGGTAAAAATGTATGGGGTGGCGCTTATCTCAAGTACAAGGTTGCCGGCGCCGGCGCTATGAACGGTACCATTGGGAATTAAAAACAGGTCGTGTTTTTTTGCGGAATGCGATTGTACATAATCGGTAATATTTACTTCTACCCCCTCATCCTGGCTTTTCTCCAGTTCATTCCTAAAAATTTCAGGATCGATATTTTCCTGAAAGCCTAAATATACATGGGCATCCTTTTCGCAATCCAATATATAATAGGTTTCATCCTGAGTAATGGTTTCTCCAAATATTTCCTGTATGTACTTTAGTTTTGGATGGCATTGGATTGATAAATTGCCTCCGTCATAGGTGTCTAAAAAATCAAACCTTATCGGGAACTCATCACCAAATTTTTCAGCATGCTTGCCAAGCACCTTTTTTTGATTATAAAACATCAAAAAATCAAACGATGCTTCCAGTAAGTTTCCGTCACTTTCAAAAACCAGTCCATTCTCAGGCACAATCAATTCGAACGACCATGCGTAATTAACCACGTCCTCATTTACATTCGGGATATGTTGTTTTATCCATTGGCCACCCCAGGCTCCCGGCTCAAACCAGGGCCGTACACGGATTGTGGATTGACTGATCTTGTTTAACCCATCCTTAAAATCCGTAGCCAGCATCCAGTTAATATCTATTGGCCACTGTCCGTCTGCTAATACAGTTATTTTATCAAGTATTGCTTTCTTATGCTGATTTAATAAAACCCAATCAACAAAATAAAATCGTTTATACATGAGAAATGGCTCCTGTATCCGATCACTACCCAAATTGGTAACTGAATTGGCCCGCATCCGGTATTGCAGTTCATTTTTTGGAAGATCGATATAAATTATGGGGGAGTCCCAATTTACCAGTGACGCGGCCGTACCAATTACGATATTAATATCACACCCATCGTCCGGTAGTTGTGCGGCCAGGTCCTCAAATACATATAGATCTTTAATTTCAAGTAAACATTTGGTTCCCCATACAGAATCCTCCGCTCCGAGATAGGGCTGCACCAGGGTTTCAATTTCTGAAACGGATTTCAAAAAAGCGCTAGTCTCTATCCAGTTTACCGTTAAACCTTCAACTTCTATTTGTTGTTGAAGTATCGATTTAGCCTTATCCCAAAATACCCCTGCGTACCCGTCTATGATAACAGTTTTATGGTCAATTACCCATTTTGCCAGCGACTCATATCCGTTAAAAATCTTATTTTCACCAATTGGTTGCGACGGATACTTATTATAAGTACCTTCAATTATTGTGCTTCGATTTAGTTTAACGGGCATTAAAAACTGTGAAGATTTGCGCAGTTGCAATTCCATAGATTCATCGTAAGAAGTTTGCTTGTTGGGGTAGTTAGAATTCATAATTTATTGTAACGTATCAAGGTGTTTAGCAATCAAAAGCTTTGCATTATTCCAATTTGTATTATTTCAGACATATACGATATATGTTATAATGTACAAACATATAAATTAAAAACAATTATTGAAATTTTTTTTAGGGAATACCTGATAATATTACAAATGTGTTTTATGTACAAACAAATTAACTAATTTTCAAAATGCTTATTATTGCAAATATTTTTAGATAAATGAAATATTCCATCGATCACAAGAGTCCTATTCCCCTGCATATACAAACTGAAATGCTATTAAGGGACATTATTGCAGAAGAAGAATATAAAAACGGCAAAACTTTACCTAATGAAGTTGAGCTGGCAAAGCAACTGGCGATATCACGTACCACATTGAGGCAGGCCATTAATAAATTAGTTTTTGAAGGGCTTTTAATACGCAAAAAAAGAACCGGAACCAAAGTTTCACAAGCAGCAGTAAGCTCCAAATCAAATAACTGGTTAAGCTTTTCGCAGGAAATGAAATTACGGGGCATAATTATCAAGAATTTTGAGTTGCACGTGACATGGGTGTTCCCGGATGATGCGCTTGCTAATTTTTTTGAAATAAAGACCGATCGTAAAATATTGAAGATGGAAAGAGTAAGAGGCAAACCGAATGAGCCGTTCGTATACTTTGCTTCATATTTTCATCCCCGTGTTGGCTTAACTGGTGACGAAGATTTTAAAAAGCCACTGTACGAAATGTTGGAACATGATCACTCTGTTATTGCCACCTTATCAAAAGAAGAAATAAGTGCAAAAGCAGCTGACACGTTTATTGCGACTAAACTAAAAATAGCGGTCGGCAGCCCGGTACTGTTTCGTAAACGATTCGTATTCGACCAGGGGGAGAGGCCGATAGAATTTAACCTGGGTTATTACAAAGCAGATAGTTTTGTGTATACTGTCGAAAGTTCAAGATAATTAAATAGAATCATTCTCAGGCGAAAGCTGAAAGGCGTTCTTATAATACACTTCATTAAAAATATTTAACCCAGGGATTCCAAATATCCTTCATTATACCTTTTCCTGATTTTTCTTTACAGAATAAGATTAACATAGGCCACAACCATATTGCCAATTCTGCTTAGTGTTATGACAAATTCGAGAAATTATAATCACTAAACGTTTATCATTTTTACAGGCCATTATAAACTTTTTTTTATTTTAAAAATATCGCCCCCCTCGATATTAAGAACAAACATGAAAAATATCTTTTTAACTACAGTTCTAATAATCAGCATTTTCATAAAAGGACTGGCTCAACCGGGGCATGAATTGGCTACCCAGATTAAGGCAGACAAACGACTGGATACAGTATACGTAAAAGCCACAGCTCTTTTAAGCAAAGGCTTTAATGCAGGTGATGGTTACCCCCAGGTTTGGATACGTGATTTTAATACTTTCATTGAAACTTCATGCAAAGTTTACGGCCGCGACAGCATTAGGGCAAATTTGCTTACTTTTCTCAAGCTTCAGCAAACAAACGGCGAAATTGTGGACGGCTATGTATTAAAAGGCCATGTAACGTGGAACGACCCTAATATTTACACCTCTCCAAATGACGCATCCCATGTAGGTTTCAAGAATACAGTTGAAACAGACCAGGAAACTTCGCTGATACAGGCCATAGCCAAATACATTCGTATAACCGGCGACAAATCAATTTTGCAGGAAATGATAGCCGGGAAAACCGCCTTACAACGCATGGAGACATCCATTACCTATTTATTAAAGAACCGTTATTCAAATAAATATCACCTTTTGACAGGGGCTACAACGCAAGATTGGGGAGACGTACAAATTGAAGGCGGTGCCGTAGTTGATATTGATGAAAATACCCATTGGGCTATTGACATATATGACAACGCTATGTTTGTTATAGCGCTCAATGATATGGCCGGTTTTTATAAAACAGAAAATGACCAAAAAAAATGGCAGCAGCTAAAAACAACCACTGTCAATTCCATTAGAAAACATCTTTGGGATGCCAAAAAGCATAAGTTTATTCCGCATTTGTATCTTGATAAATCACCGTTCCCTGCAAGTTTTGATGAGAACAAAATCTATTTTCATGGCGGAACTGCCATGGCCATTGAAGCGGGTATTTTATCAAAAAGTGAAATTAAACTTGTTAATCAGGATATGATGCGGAATGTAAAACTTTCCGGTGCTCCTTCTATTGGCTTAACGCTATACCCTGTTTACCCGGAGAATATTTATAAAAACTCCTCAGCGTCAAAACCATACATATATCAAAACGGCGGAGACTGGACCTGGTTTGGCGCAAGAATGATTCAGCAGCTTATAAAACATGGTTTTATCAAAGAAGCATATAGTGAATTGCAACCCATGCTCGACAGAACAATCAACGACAAAGGTTTTTATGAATGGTACGGCGTTGATGGTAAGCCAAACGGATCGGCAGCTTTTAAAGGTTCAGCGGGTGTTTTGGCAAAAGCAATAGATGAATTGAAGGAGTGGGCAAAGAATAATTAAATTGCAGTTAAGTGCTGCACAAATAAAAAATGATTTGCAATTGCTGTGGAAAATCACTTCGGTGATAGGAGGAGAATTTTTCTCAGAAAACAGCTTCAATATTTTACATCAAAATCTAAAAACCAAGTAGTAATATTATAAATATGAAAAGGTTAACCATTTTTGTTTTTATATCGGCTCTAACCTTTTCTGGTTTTGCACATGCAAGCAAAGGAAATCCCAAACAAGGCGGGCAGCGAATATCTTTTACTGCGACAGGGGAAGAAACGCTACCTCACAATAATTTAATTAATGTAACTGACTACGGCGCAAAACCGGGAAGTTTTGAAGATGCGGTGCCTGCATTAAAAAAAGCTATCGAAGCCTGTAAAAAGAATGAGGCAATAAAGTTGGTATTTCCGGAAGGCCGCTATGATTTTTGGCCGGAACATGCCGAAAAGCGAAATTACTTTATTTCGAATACATCGTCGGCGGCAGAATGCCCTTCGAAATTGAAAACAGTAGGGCTTCTCTTCGAAAAAATGAAAAATCTAACCATCGAAGGCAATGGGTCATTATTTGTGTTTCACGGCAAAATGACCACGTTTGCATTGGCCCATTGCGAAAATATACATCTGCAGAATATTAAAATAGATTTTGAGCGGCCGACTGTGTCAGAGATGACTTTCCGAACGGTTTCAGACAGTGTTATAATTGCCGACATTCATCCCGATTCGCGACACACAATTGTCAATGGACGGTTGCAATGGTATGGCGAAGGTTGGGGCATGACGAACTTCCATGCAATATTGGTAAATCCATCCAAAGGAACAGAAGTCTATTGTTCGTGGGCGCCGTTTCAAAAAGCAACGGCAGTTATGACAGCTGCCGGTCAGGTCCGCTTTACCGGCGATTTCAAAAAATATAATTTTCAACCCGGAGAAGTACTTACCATTCGCGACCCTGTTCGTGACCAGGTTGGCGGTTTTATTAATCTTTCAAAAAATATTACTATTAAAAATGTTTCGATGCATTACATGCACGGGCTAGGTATTGTTAATCAGTTTTCGGAAAACCTGCATTACGACAGCGTGTTTGTTATGCCTCGCGCCGAAAGCGGGCGGATGATCGCATCCTTTGCTGATTGCATACACTTTTCGGGCTGCAAAGGTCACATAACAATCGAAAATTGCCAATTCAAAAGCACGCACGACGACCCGATCAATGTACATGGCACACATCTGGAGGTCACGGATATTATTTCGCCCACCCGGCTTAAGATTCGGTTTATGCACCCCCAGACATATGGTTTTGAAGCTTTCTTTGCGGGGGACACCGTAGCATTTGTTCACTCATCAAAACTCCAGGTTTTTAGTACCGGCGTATTAACCTCGGCAAAACTCATCTCAGAAACAGAGATGGAGGTAGAATTTGCAGCCCCCGTTCCCCGTGATATGGTTATTAACGACTGCCTGGAAAATATTACCTGGACACCATATGTCACTATACTCAATTGCAGGTTTGAAAGGGTTAATACCCGTGGTCTTCTTATTACAACCAGGAAAAAAGTTTTGATAGAAAATAATGAATTCATTGGAATTGGTATGCATGCGATTCTTATCGCTAATGACGCATCGAGTTGGTATGAATCAGGCGAAGTAAAAGATGTAACCATTCGAAATAATATTTTTGAAAATTGTGGTTATAACTCAGCCCCAGACAACTATATTATTGCCATTGCCCCGGAGACCCATGGATCTGAAAACATAGTACACCGTAATATTCGCATCGAAAACAATCTTTTTAAGATATATGATTGCCTGGTTTTAACCGCGCGTAATGCCGAATTTCTCATCTTCAAAAACAATAAAATTATCCGTACAGAATTTATGAAGCAGGGCGACAAACGTCCCCAGTTTAGTCCGACAGACTGCCGGAAAGTGGAAATAAAGGATAATGCGGTTGAAGGCTTTGATGATGTATCGGCACAAATCGAAAACATGGGCAAAAAAGATCTTTCAACTGATATTGATAATGTAAAAATGATATCAGTCGATAAAAAGAAATGATATTCTACTATTAATACACCAATTAGGCCTGGTTGTTCCTGGCTAAAAACTCCTTTTGATAATTTAAAGGGCTTTTGTTTGTGATTGATTTGAAAAATTTATGAAAACTTGCAAAGTTATTGTAGCCGCATTCGTAGCAAATTTGCTTAACATTTATATTATCTTCGATAAGTAGTTTACAGGCATTGCCAATTCTTATTTCATTTATAAACTGAGTATAGGTTTTTCTTGTCCTCGATTTAAAATACCGGCAAAAAGAATTTGGGCTGATATTAGCGATCTCCGCAATTTCTTCCAGCTTTATTTGATTTTTAAAGTTCTTTAGTGAATAATCATAAATCGCATTTATACGGTCTTTATCCGAATCTTCAAAATTATGATTAAATACAATTGACGATAGTTGTTCATACTGACTTTGCCCGACAAGCATTAAGGCCTCTATCAATAAAATAATTTTATTGTATCTTTCCTCACTTACCAGCGCATCAAAAACGGTTCCTAACTCCTGGGTTTTATTTACTTTTACCGACACTCCCCTTTTCGAACTATCAATAATCGATTTGATCAATTTATTTTCTGGTAAATTGATGAAGTCCTTACCCCAAAAGTTTTCGTTGAAATGAACAACCTGCACATCGGCAACGGCCTTTGTTTCATTTTTAAAATACGCATCATCAAACCTCCAATAATGAGGTAAAAATGGGCCAATTAATACAACATCGCCCGATTGAAACCGCTTTATGCTGTCGCCAACAAATTGGGTTCCATTCCCGTTCTTAAAATAAATTAATTCGATTTCTGAATGATAATGCCAACGATTGTTTACAGAAGGAACAACATCACGCCGCACGCTAAATGAATTCGCACTATCGTTATTTAATTTTAGCAGTTGAGGTTTCATTTTGAAATAATTGGTTAGGTAATTTACCACCATTCCATAATTTAATTTTATCAAACTCCGCGCAAACGTTTGTTTTGAGCTCAATATCCGGATTGGTGGACCTTTTTTTGATCCAATTAAGACGCCCCCTGGTTGCTAATTTATTTTACTGCGAATATCAAATTTTAACATATTTAACATGTATATAATAATGCACGAGCATGCAATTGTTTTTTGTCGCCGCTGCGACAAATGTCAATACTGAGTTACAGCCTTCCCATTATTGCTAACCAGAAATAGGCGGGTTGCACTCGCTTTTACTTCCACTTTTGGCCATTTCAGGAATGCTGTGTAACCCAGTGGCTTTTTAGAATCTGCTGTAGTTTCTGCAAAAATTGAAATATTCGCATCATACCTCGTCGGGTTTGTGATGGAGATAACAAGCCCCTCTCTGGTTCGCTTTACTATCCTGGATTCAACAGCGTCGAAGACATAAATTTCATCCCTGTCTGTTTGCAGATATACGCCAGGGATCTCCATCGCCATTAATATGCCATTGGTTTCCGTCCAGGAATTCCGGGTATTAATAAAATTGCCAACGCTACCCTTACCCTCTGCATCACTGGGCTGAATCCTTTCCATAGAGGACCCTACTAAATTGTTTGTGGTAATATGATCCGGAGGCATATTGACTGCTTCGGCCTGCGCGTGCTGAATATCCCGTATCAAAGCGGCATAAGGCGTATTTCCGGTAGCCCGGTAGAGCTTAAAGAGGTAATCTCCTGACGAAGTGCAAATACCGGGAGCAGCATGTTTATTCTGAATACTCGCCCATACAGCACCCGCCATATTACAACCTAGTTTTCCAATCTGGCTATTTTGAGGGAACACCGGATCGTACGAAAGTGTCCAGGTAGCACAAAGAGCAGCCTGTACCTCCGCCTTTTGCAACCATACTTTATCAGCCGTGTAATAATACAACGCCATCAATGATTCTAGAAAACCAAAAGCTGATTCTGAATTAGCGTCCATCGATATATCGCCACAATCGCCCCCCGTAAGACCCTGCCCAACCACATCCCGGCTATAGTAGAAATTGGCAGCATCTTTGGCAACCTGCAACCATTCCGGTTGTTTAAAATAATCAGAGGCAATGGCCAATCCGGCTGGTGCAATTGCTCCCGCCGTAGAATTATACACCGCGATCTCGCCGGTTTCAGGTGCTATGTACTGACCAAACTCTCCATGTATTTTCCACGTATGTGCAAAAGCTCCCGCCAACCGTTTTGCCGCTGATTCCCATTCGGGTTTTATCATATTACCATAGCCTTGGGCCTTAAAAAGCATTAAGTGCTTCATCAACCAAAGCAACGCATCACAGTTTTTGCGAACCATAGCCTGCACTGCAGGAAAATCGGGATGCATTTTTTCCGGGCGCAGTTCGCCGTCAGTTTTTATGCCACCGTAAAAATACCCACTTTTCCCCTGCAGCTTACTTACTACAAAATCGAGCTCTGCGGCCACCCGGTTACGTTCGGTTACGTTGTTAAAGGCGAGCATAGGGTAGCTATTCATCATACCGCTAACCCACCCTAACTGAAAATCATCATTGTTTTCAGGTTTGTAATAACTACCTGCCGGAGCTTTTATGAAATTGTTGCTGCAAATAGAAGTTCCCGCTGCCAGTAATTGACTCATTGGTAGCTGATTGCGGGGATGGTTGGGTCCTGTTAAATCTTTGCGTACCCGCATGAATTTTTTCAGCAGGTCGGGGATACTTTCAGCATCAAACACATACAATCTCAAGTGCAAGGTCATCTTATCTCCGGCCTTCCAGTTCGGCGCCTGGTCGCCGCTATCGTGGAAGTCTCCAAAGCCTGCCGCCAACTTTCGGACAGCAGGCGCTGAGATGGCAAAACTGCAGCTATCCTGTTTCGCGTTTTCAACAATGGTGAATCCGCTGTTGCCAAATTTTGTTTGCTGCGTGGTAAGCATGATAAAGCCCTTGTTTTCAGCAGGCGAAAAAAAGCACATCGCAGGTGTAGCGGCATTCCCCGTCTGTAACTCAACCAATGAAGCCTTATCCGTTTCAACTGACAGCCGTGGATTGTTCGAAATGGTTAGAGGTACACGAGGGTTGTAGTACATGTCCCTGGTATATGCTGGATTATAGCCGTCTCCGATGGAATGATACCGGTTACCATTATACATACTTGCAGGCACCATTACATAGTTCTTTCTGCTCCATTCACTGAAATCGAACGAAACAGCCGGCGCAGTAGAATAAGCGCGCCCTTCATTCAGTATAAAATCTGCATTTATGTCTATTACTTCATGATTTACTACCGAGCGCTCATTTAATAATATTTGCCATTGTGCACCGTCGGTTTGCAAACGGTCTTGTTTAAATTCATATTTTTTGATTTGCGTGGTTCCTTTGTATTGAATTACACTTATATGCATACAACCATGCAATTGTTTTAACAGGGCTTGTGCTAATGAAGTTTGACTTAGCTGTGCATTTACCTGTTGCAGGGCAGAGACGCAAATAGCAAATGCCAAAGCACATTTTCTTTTATCCAGGATCATTTTAAATTTTTTCTCCTTTTCCAATCACAGAAACAACCAATTCAAACTTTATCGTGTCATTGCCATTATGTAATGCACTAACCTGGATTTGAGATTTACCATTTGGCAAAGTCAGTGGTGGGTTCCGTCAAAGTTTTTAGTCACACACTAACCTTATACCGGAAATTAACTAACCTGTTTCCGTTTAACGTTTTCACTCAATATCCATTTTGGATGTCACGATGCAAGGTTTTCAAATAAATATTTTTCCCGTTTTTTAATTCGAACAATTTCCAGGTATTGGTATCTATTTCTTCTAAGTGAAACTGACGGGCGCTATCTGCTAATATTTTTTTAACAGTATAAGTAAAGCTATTGGCTGCTCTTGCATTTTCCCAGATTTTAATCGCCCGAAAAATTAGATCTTTTTGCAAACAACTTTCTACTGATTTTTCAGATAGACTCATCATGTATGTTACTCCCACTCCTACTGAAATTGCCTGCAAATTTTCCCATTCCTGTACTGTAGAGTTTGGGCGAAGCGGCGCGGTAATTCCAAAAGTGGCGGGTAAAAAATTTGAAAAACAAATATTTCTAATATCCTTTCCTTCAATAGCCCATTTTCTGTCTTTTATCAAATACATATTTTCTCCGCCCCCTACATTCAATACGCTTTGGTAGTGCCATCCGCCTTCTGCTATTGTTGCTCCCATTACCCGTTGATAGGAAACGCCAAGTTTTGCAGATTGCTCAAAAAATCTTTTGAAAAATCTCTTGAAAGCATAGTTGCCATGCCCTTGATAAAGAAACCCTTCTTCGCCATCCAAATCAATATAATCCATGCCGTTCACCTTAGAAAGCTGTGCATAATAATCAGCCAATTTATCCTGCAAAAAAATATCAGGCACTAAACCGCCATAGCAATTGGTTTGCAATTTATACAACGCATCGCCGCTGTTGTGCGCTGTTGCATTTGTTTTCCAAAAACCCCTCTTTACATTTTGAAGTGTGTAGGGTTTTGTAGCAGTAATTCCTTTATAGTAAATTAATTCGTTTCCTATTTTTATTATATTGGTGGGGTGCCCTTCCCAGCCACCGTATTCATTCAGGTATTGCTCATTATCAACAATAATGTTAGTATCATTAGCAGTAATGTTATTGCTAAGCTTTGTTTTCAACAAAACACATAAGCTATCATTAGGCACGGGGCTTACATCGCTGCTAACATTGCTTTGCAAAAAATTATTGAGGGTATGCAAGCCAAATAAAATTCCACTTTTGTTAGTTTGATCTGTAAACTCTTTTATAGTAGTTTTTCCAGCAGAAAATGGGATCTTCCAGTCAATGTTTCCATGATTGGCACGATTAGGGTAGAACTCGCCCAGGCCTTCTGCCTGTATGGCTTTAAAACCGAGGCGCTTTGTATAAACTAAGCAACTGTCGTAATTACCATACCATGCTACATCAGGAATGTATCTTGCAGGCTTTTTTATCCATTTTCCATTCACTTTAGGGTAAGGCAATTTTTCATTCACAACAATATTTTCTAAAACATTCAATGCCAAATCATCAGGGGCTCCCCACAAAGCAATGGAAGAGCCTATCAAATCTAAATCAGGAATGGCCTGCACTTTTTGATGAACGGGATAGTTTGCCGGCATCAACGGCATTAAAGAAAAATGAATCATTTTTTCTACCCGCCTGTCCGAGGCGTGATACGCTAAACTAATTTGCCCTTTATTATCAATAAAGGCAGTATTACCGTTTAAGATTCGATAGTATTCTTCGGGGTGCGAAAAAAAAGCAACATCATTGATACCATTACCACCTAAAGTGAACATCTCCCCTTCGTGCAAACCAGCAGGTAACGGAAACCTGGAAACGTCAGGTGAATGAATGATATATTGACATGGCGAAAAATCGCCGGCTACATTTGCTTTACCGCCTGTAGTGGCATCATTTAGTGCTAAAGCGCCTATTGAAAAGTTTACGGCTTCGCTTGTATCACGGGCTACTCCGATTATATCGCCAAAAAGATTGGTGATATTAGTATGAAATGGCCCCCATTGAATATCGTCAATATCGTTGCGCGGAGAAAGTGATTTTAAAGTTAATGTAATGTATTTTTTATTTACAGCTTTAATCAAAACACTTGCTTTAGAGCCATTACCGTATGTAAGCAACAATTCTCTTTTAGCAAAATTATATCGGGCCGATTGAGGCAAATAATATTTATCTTTTTTAGAACTATATAAACAAAGCAGTGGCGAGGGTTTATCGGTTGGACTAAATTCCCTGCCTGGCGTTATTCCACCTTTTTTCATACTGGTGATAAATCCCTTTGTATCAATATGAATTTTGAAATAGTTTGTTGATAAATCTAATTGACCATAGCATATTCCCGTGGTTAAGTTTATAATACAAAAACACAGGATGACAACTTTTGTTACTTGAGCAATGGTTTTGTTTTGCATGTCTATTTTGGCGTTTAAAATAATTGGTGTTAGAATTTTTAAAACTCTTAAAAGGCGAAAAAGTAAGTGAAATAAAACGTGTAACTTTTTTTTATATAAATTTAGCAATGCTGATGAATTACCACAGGGGAAATATGTCTTTTTAGCTATCAAATAACCAGCATTTAAAATACTCTTTAACACAATAAAAGATGAAATAACCCGGAACAGATCTTACCTAATTATAAGCTGCTCCGGGTATTCTTTTTAATTGTTTATTAGCATTTTGGGATATATTAAATTTAGGTAACTATATATGAGTTGGGACAAGAGGGGTTTTAATTATAGATAAATAATTTTTTAGATATGAAAGTAAATAATAAAATCCACTTACATAATTATAAGTGGATTAGGATAGTTGCGATAATTGGATTATTACAGCCCTTTATATATTATTTAATATGGGCTTTATTAATCCATTATTGAGGTTTTCCGCAA
>NZ_JANYGQ010000012.1 GCF_025359345.1 Mucilaginibacter sp. | reverse complement strand
ATCGTTGGTTAAATCGGTGGATGTTTTATCATAACCGCAAACAACACAGCCCAGGTGATGAAAATACCGGGCCAGGCCGCTCATCCCGATGCCGCCGATTCCCACTAAATAAACCCGTTTTATATTGCCTAATTCCATTTTGTTATTTTTTGTGATTTCATTGATTTTAATGATTTCACCGATTTTTCCTATTCCTATTTACCATGGTCTATCGTGTATGGTCCATGGACTTTTCCTACTATGAACTATGAACCATCAACTATGAACTACTTGATCATTTTAAAAACTTCCCTCGCTATCACCTCATCCGCATTTGGCATAGCCATTTTGGCGATGTTGGTGCTTAGCTTTTTTTGTAAATCCTTATCGTTTAAAAGCTCTATGGCTTTGTCTACTAATTTCTCTTCAGCATCCCGGTCGGGGATAAATACGGCCGCATGTTCCTGCACCAGGGCCAATGCGTTTTTTGTCTGGTGATCTTCAGCCACATTTGGCGAAGGCACCAGTATTACCGGCTTTTTTACCATGTACAGCTCGGCGATGGTGCCGGCGCCCGCCCTCGATATAATTACATCGGCAGCAGCATAGGCCAAATCCATCCTATTTAAAAACTCCAGTACTTTTATATTGGGGTTAATGCTCTCAACCAGTTTTTCAATAATTCCTTTATAGTAAAACTTGCCGGTTTGCCATATCACCTGAACATCAGCATCTATCAGCTTAGCAAGCCCGGCCATTATGCTTTTATTTAGTGTACCAGCCCCAAGGCTTCCTCCTGTTACCAGGATAGTTT
Source organism: Mucilaginibacter sp. (assembly GCF_025359345.1). GTDB lineage: Bacteria > Bacteroidota > Bacteroidia > Sphingobacteriales > Sphingobacteriaceae > Mucilaginibacter. The sequence goes on along the minus strand of NZ_JANYGQ010000012.1, from coordinate 113,432 downwards.
TCTTAAAGGCCGACAGCTTAAAAAGCTCCAGCGCCTGCATTTGTTTGCCGGCAATATTTACCGAGTCTTTACGTATCGGGTTGCCTGTTTTAATAATCCTGTCGGCCGGGAAAAACTTCTCCATGCCGTCAAAAGCAACGCATATCTTTTTGGCATGCTTGCCCAGCCATTTATTGGTGATGCCTGCGTACGAGTTTTGTTCCTGTATTAAATAAGGAATTTTCCGCACCGATGCCGCATACAATAATGGCCCCGAAGCATAGCCGCCCACACCCACAACCGCATCCGGTTTAAAATCTTTTATAATATCAACCGAACGCCTTACACTCAGCATCAGCTTTACCGGGAACATTATATTTTTCCAGATAGATTTACGCTGAATGCCTTGTATCTCTAACCCAATAATTTTATAACCGGCAGCAGGCACTTTCTCCATCTCCATACGGCCGGCAGCCCCTACAAACAATATTTCGGTAGCCGGGTCAATGGCCTTCAAAGCATTGGCAATAGCAATAGCCGGGAAAATATGCCCTCCTGTGCCGCCACCGCTAATTATGATCCTTTTTGCTTTCACCGATTATTGATTGATTACAACGATTTCACTAAATATTATTACTTGCATTTTGTCTACTGCCAAACGCCTATTCAAAACTGCAAACTTATTACGCTATGCTTATCTCGCCCACCACTACCTTCTTAGGTTCGTCAATATCCCGGCTTACCGATAATATAATACCAAACGCTAAACTTGTAAATAATATGCTGGTACCACCCATACTTACAAATGGCAGCGGTATACCAGTTACCGGGCCAAGCCCTACCGCTACAGCCATATTTGCAAATGCCTGTATGGTTAAGCTAAAGCTTAAACCAGCCGCGAGCAGTGTACCAAACGCTTTTGGTGCCCGGGTTGCAATTCTTATACACCTAAACAACAAAAACAGGTAAATACCTATCAGTACTATACCGCCAACAAGTCCGTATTCTTCAACTATAATGGCATAAATCTCATCCGAATATGCTTCGGGCAAACTGTTTATCTCCTCACTTTTACCAACGCCCTTACCAAATAGCCCACCGGTGGCTATAGCTATTTTTGCGTGGTTAGCTTGTTGTGATTTATCCTTGTCGGCCTTTTCAGGATGCATATAGGTTTCAATACGGGTAATGTACATGTGCCTGCGTGGACCTAAAAACACTATCCCGCACAATACAATAGCACCGCCCAAACATACCACCGCAATTTGTTTAACACTTATGCGCCCCATTATCAGCAGCAATATGCTAACTCCGAAAAGCATCAGCGCGGTTGAAAGGTTTGCCCATGCAATCAGCGCAAATACCAGGCATACCGCACCCATGATTGGGATGAAAGATTCCTTTACATCCTTTATATTTTCCTGTTTTATCGATAATGTCCGCGCCAGGTAGGTTATCAACGCCAGCTTCGCCAAATCTGATGTCTGAAAGCTTAAACCGGTGCCCGGTATCGGAATCCACCTGCTGGCCTCGTTAACATGGTGACCAGAAAGTAGTGTATACAACAGCAGAGGTATGGTTATAATCATCAACAATTTTGATATACCCCGGTAATAGCGGTAATCAATTTTATGGGCAATGTACATCAGCGCCAACCCTGCAACCAACATAGCCAGGTGCTTAATTAAAATCGACTCTGTCCCCACCCCTTTTTTATAAGCAAGCGACCCGATGGCGCTGTAAACAGCCAGCAACGAAATAACCGACAACAATATGACGATAAGCCATATCCAGCGGTCTCCTTTTGTATTACTGAGTATTCTATGCATATGCCCCCAACCCCTAAAGGGGCGTTTTTTTGTTAATATTTATTAATTTCTATTCTCTATAGTCCCGCTCGTTCTCCCTTTAGGGGGCCAGGGGGTCGCTTCTATAACTCTTTCACCGCTTGTTTAAACTGCCGCCCCCTGTCTTCATAATTTTTGAATAAATCAAAACTGGCACATGCCGGCGATAATAGCACCGTATCGCCTTTTGTAGCGAGGTGGTATGATACCGTTGCCGCCTCCTGGGCCGAGTGGGTATTCACAATCACCTCAACTATATCTTCAAAAGCATCGTGGATGCGCTTATTGTCTTTACCCAGGCACACTATAGCTTTCACCTTTTGCTTCACCAGGCTGCGGAGCATAGTATAGTCGTTACCTTTGTCGACACCACCCAAAATCAGTATTACGTCACTTGTCATACTTTCCAGGGCATACCATGTTGAATTAACATTGGTAGCCTTTGAATCGTTGATAAAGCTGATGCCGGATATTACCGCAACCGATTCCATCCGGTGCTCAATGGGCTTAATGCTGCTCATACTCTCGCGCAATATGGGATTGCGTATTTCGAGGTATTTAGCTGCAACGCCTGATGCCATTGAGTTGTAAAGGTTGTGCTTGCCCTGTAATGCTAAATCGTGAATTGACATTGTAAAATATTCTTGGTGAGTGTTAATGACAATATTGTCCTGGTCTAAAAAAGCGCCTTGTTCAACTGTGTTTTCAATTGAAAAGGGGAATAATTGTGCTGCAAAGCTTCGCCCGGCTATTCCTTTAATGGTTTCGGGATCATCGGCGCAATAGATGAAAACGTCGTCGGCTGTTTGGTTTTGAGAGATGCGAAACTTCGACGCCGCGTAGTTCTCCATTTTATATTCGTACCGGTCTAAATGATCGGGTGTTATATTAAGTAGCATGGCTATGTTAACCCTGAATTTGTACATATCATCCAACATAAAACTGCTCAGCTCAAGCACGTATATATCGAATTTTTCCGTAGCTACCTGGTAAGCAAAGCTTTGCCCTATGTTACCGGCCAACCCTACGTTTAAACCTGCATGTTTCAGAATTTCGTAGGTTAGCGTAGTAGTGGTGGTTTTACCGTTTGAGCCCGTAATACCTATAATTTTGGCATCGGTATACCTGCCCGCGAATTCAATTTCGGAAATAACCGGAGTGCCTTGTGCCCTCAGTTTTTTAATTATCGGTGCCTTTTCGGGTATGCCCGGGCTTTTTATAACTTCAATCGCATTTAATATCTCAGCTTCAGTATGTTGGTTTTCTTCAAAGCGGATATTCCAATCCTGCAGTTGCTTTTTGTAGTTATCAGCGATGGCCCCAAAATCAGATACAAAAACATCATAACCCTGCTGTTGCGCCAGGTATGCCGCTCCCACCCCGCTTTCGCCGGCCCCGAGAATTGCTATGATTTTTTTCTGTTCCACTTTGATTACGTCGATTATTTATCTTGATTTCACCGATTTTACCCGGCTTCATCACTTATTTAATTCCTAATTTTATCCACTCCAAATTCTTCCGACTTCCGACTTCCGACTTCCGACTTCCGACTTCCGACTTCCGACTTCCCTACCTCAGCTTCAATGTTATTATCGTCACTATCGCCAGCAGGATACCTATAATCCAAAACCGGGTTACGATTTTTGCTTCATGGAAACCCTTTTTTTGATAATGATGGTGCAGGGGCGACATTAAAAACACCCGGCGGCCTTCGCCAAATCTTAACCGCGTATATTTAAACCAGCTTACCTGGATAATTACCGAGAAGTTTTCTATCACAAAAATCCCGCACAGTAATGGCACTAAAAGTTCCTTACGTATCATAATGGCGAATACCGCTATTATACCGCCTATGGCAAGGCTTCCTGTATCGCCCATAAATACTTGCGCCGGATACGAGTTATACCACAAAAAGCCCACACAAGCTCCCACAAAAGCACCTGCAAAAATTACCAGCTCGCTCGAATTGGGGATGTACATTATATTCAGGTATTCGGCTATAATCGTGTTACTTGATACATAAGCCAGTATGGCCAGCGTAATGCCGATTATAGCGGACGTACCCGTTGCCAACCCATCGATGCCGTCTGTAATATTTGCCCCGTTTGATATAAAGGTGATAATGATAATTACGCAAAACATAAACACCAGCAACGAGTAATGATCAGAATCGGCGCCAATGAACTTCAACACTTTGCCATAGTCAAATTCGTTGTTTTTATAAAACGGCATGGTTGTTTTTGTCGAACGGATATCCTGGGTATAAACCGGTTTGTTGTTACGCATGTGGAACTCAACCGGCGCATCAATTTTTACCGGTGGTTTTACTTCCTGGCGTATTACTATATCCGAATTGGAATACATGGTAAAGCCAATAAACAGCGCTAAACCTACCTGGCCTATTATCTTAAACCTGCCTGCAAGGCCCTCCTTGTTCTTCTTAAATACTTTAATATAGTCATCCAAAAAGCCTATTGCGCCCAGCCATACGGTGGTAACCAACATCATGATAACATAGATATTACCAAGTTTAGCAAACAACAGCGTAGGTACCAGTATGCCTAAAATAATGATGAGCCCGCCCATGGTGGGGGTACCTGCTTTTTGCATCTGCCCTTCTAAACCCAGGTTGCGGACTGTTTCGCCAACCTGTTTAAAACGCAAATAATCAATCAGCCTGCGCCCGAACACCGTTGTAACTATCAGCGATGTAATTACAGCCATTGCCATTCGGAACGTGATGTATTGAAACACCCCCGTACCAGGAATTGTGTAATTTTTGTTTAGCCAGGTGAAGAAATAGTAAAGCATTTATTCAGATTTCATTGGTTTATTATTTGTGATTTCACCCATTTGAGGATGATTTCACCGATTTTTCTTTTGTACCGTCCTTAGGTTAACTCGCTAAAAATGTTTGACAATTCTTCCATGTCGTCGAAGTGTGAGCGTTCGCCTTTTACTTCCTGATATTTTTCGTGACCTTTTCCTGCTACCACCACTATATCTCCTGGCTTGGCCAGCATGCATGCTGTTTTTATCGCTTCTCTTCTATCCACGATACTCAGTGTGTACCTTTTAAATGCCGGGTCGACACCTTCTTCCATATCCCTTATAATCTGCGCCGGGTCTTCCGAGCGGGGATTGTCTGATGTTAGGATAACCCTGTCGCTCCACTCGCAGGCGGCTTTGGCCATAACCGGGCGTTTGGTTTTGTCGCGGTCACCGCCACAGCCTATTACGGTTATCACTTTCTCGTTATTCTTGCGGATATCATGCACTGTGCTCAGGATGTTCTGGATTGCATCCGGCGAGTGGGCATAATCAACAATACCGATGATTTTATTTGGCGCTATTATGTAATCAAACCTTCCACGTGCGCCGGTAAGCTTGCTCAGGCTGGTAAGTATTTTGGTTTTGTCTTGCTCTAACAGCATGGCTGCCGAATAAACTGCCAGTAAATTGTAGGCGTTGAACGTACCTACCATTTTAAACCAAACCTCTTCACCGTCAATCTGCAAATGCAAGCCTTCAAACTGGTTTTCTAAAATGCGGGCCTTATAATCAGCCATATTTTTTAAACCGTATGTTTTCTTGTGCGCTTTGGTATTCTGCAGCATTACATTACCATTTTTATCGTCAATGTTGGTCAATGCAAAAGCGTTGGCCGGCAACTCATCAAAAAACATTTTCTTGGCCTTCAGGTACTTTTCAAATGTTTTATGGTAATCTAAATGGTCGTGTGTTAAGTTCGAGAATATGGCCCCGGTAAAATTCAGCGCGGTTATGCGGTGCTGGGCTATAGCATGCGAACTAACTTCCATAAAGCAGTAATCGCAGCCTTTTTCAACCATTTCGGATAATAAAGCGTTAAGTACTACCGGGTCCGGCGTGGTGTGGGTAGCAGTTATTACTTCGCCGTTTATTTGGTTTTCAACAGTCGATAGCAACCCGCATTTATAACCCATATCGCGGAACAGCTTATAAAGCAATGTGGCAATAGTGGTTTTGCCATTGGTGCCGGTTACCCCTACCAGTTTTAATTGCGCTGATGGATTGTCGTAAAAATTAGCCGATACAATTGCCAGTGCAACGGACGAATCGGCTACCATTAAAAAGTCAACTTCGCCGGTAACACGCGACGGCAGCTCTTCGCAAATTATCGCGATGGCACCCTGCTCAATTGCCCGCAAAATGTAATCGTGCCCGTCAACAACGGTGCCCTTTACAGCCACAAACATGCAGCCCGGCACCACCTTGCGCGAATCAAAAACAATGGCGGTAATCTCCACATCGGCGCTTCCCTGCAGTTCGGTAAATGCCAGCCCCTCTATTATGTCGCTCAAATATCTCATTGCAATTGAATTATTATTTTTGATCCCTTTGGAATTATACTGCCTGCCGCTTCCGACTGGTTTGCCACCATACCGCTGCCGCGTGCCACAACTTTATAGCCTGCATTTCCCAGTGCATACAATGCATCACTTAAACCCATGCCCTTTACCTGCGGCACAACCCCGCTTTTATAAGTAGCTTCTTCAAACGCAATACCGTTACTGGTATCAACACTATTGGTTGCTGTATTATTTGCATACAGCGGCTTAACATTAAGCCTGGTATAAACCTGTTTCAGCGCTTTTACGTTACCCTTCTTTATCTGCGGTAAATTCGTATTCCCCACATAATGTACTACCGGTGCAGGGTGTAATCCATGATCGGCGGCATAAACCCGGTCGGCAATTTTTTTGAATACCGGCGCGGCAACCTTAGCCGCCAGGTACGAGCCTTTTGAGGGCCGGTTAACCACCACTATCATGGAATATTTAGGGTTTTGAGCCGGAAAATATCCCGCGAAAGATGTTTGATAATTCTTTTTATCGCCGCCATACCCTTTTGAGGTATTAGCTATTTGTGCTGTTCCGGTTTTTCCGGCGGCAGTGTATTCCGCATTTTTAAACAGGCTTTTAACGTTACCTTCTTTAACTACCCCCTCAAGCAGGTTTTTCATTTTACCAAGCGTAGCATCCGAGCATACTTTTGGATTGATTACCCTCGCCTGGAATTGCTCAACTGTATTCCCTAGCCGGCGAATTTCTTTCACCAGTATCGGTGCTATCATTTTGCCGTTATTAGCTACGGCGTTATAAAGCGCCAGCATTTGCAGTGGCGTAATCTTCATTTCGTAACCGTAGGCCATTTCAGGAAGCGTGTAATTTATATTCCAGCTGCGGCTTTTTGGGTTTTTAACTACCGGCGTAGGCTCCCCCGAAATTTGCAAACCCAGTCTTTCGTTTAAATGGAAGCTATACAGCTTATCGGTATACTGCCACGGATTGTTATAATAGGCGTTGTACACAAATTTTGCGGCCGCCACGTTCGACGATTCCTCGAAAGCCTTTTTAGCCGTCATCATAAAATTGTAGTCCTCAACGTCGCTGATCATCGGGCCCTTTGGTATTTTGTATTTACCACCGTCGCCATTAATCATGGTATTGGTATCAATTTTATGCTGATCGAACAAAGCCATATAAGTAGCCAGTTTAAAGGTCGAACCCGGATCGCCGGCATCGCTGATGGCATAGTTTAGCTTTTCCTCGTATTTCCCCTCTTTATTCCTCGTAAAGTTGGCTATCGCTCTTATCTCTCCGGTGGCAACCTCCATTAACACCACGCAGCCATGGTCGGCGCCGGTGCTATCCAGTTGTGCTTTTAATACTTCCTGGGCTATATCCTGGAAGTTCACATCAATCGTCGAAATAATATCTGCGCCATCTTTAGGCTCAACCTCATCCTCGCCGTTATTTACAGGCATCCATAAGCCACCTGCCACGCGCTGCACCAGGCGTTTGCCGCTTTCGCCATTTATATAATTAGCGTATGCCCCTTCAAGCCCAACCGCGTTTTTTACGTTGTCATTCTTGTAGCCTATAGTACGCGAGGCCAACGATTTAAATGGCAGTACACGCCTGTTTTGCTCAACCACTATCAACCCGCCTTTGTATTTACCCAACCTGAAAATCGGAAACTTACGCAGCGCCAACAGTTCATGGTGTGTTAACCTGCGCCTGTTCAGCAGTTCATAACGCGAACCCTCTTTGCGTGCATCACGCAGCCAGCGGTTATATTCTTTTGGCGTTTTATCTTCATATAACTCCGATAGCTTTATAGCCAGCGAATCAACACTTGCATTAAATGTATCATCATCATCAAATCCGGGCGCGCCCATATCCAGGTGCACGTCATATTCAGGTACCGATGTTGCCAACAGGCTCATATCAACAGCGAAAATATTTCCGCGGGCGGCTTCTACAGTTTGGTATTTCGTGCTAAGCGTAGTTGCCATGGCTTTCCACTTTGCCCCCTGCACAAACTGTACGCGGCAAAGCTGTATAACCACTGCCGCAGCAAAAAGCAGTATCAACCCGAAGGCCAGGTAAACGCGTATGAGTATATTTTTCCTAATGCTCATTCTTCACCTCCGTATCTGTTAATTTTTGTGGTGGCGTAAGCGACTCTTTTAAGCCGAGCCCCAGCGTATCCGAACGTTTTACAACTTGCGTAAGCGTACTTTTAAAAGCCAACTCAGCTTTAGTGGTTTTAAAATCCCAACTCAGCTCCTTTACCTCTTTGCTTATCTTATTAATATCGCGTATGTTTCTTTCAGCCAGGTGCATGTTGGCTATGTACACCATACCCAAAAAAGCAATAAACAGTAAAAACGGCAGCGCCCGGGTTGCCGATTCGGCATTCCAGAAACCTTTGGTAAAAAACTGAGTGAACCAGTTGTCGGGAAATTCCTGGTCGCGTTTTTCCTCAACAATTAGTTTTTGTTGTTCAGCTTCTTCCTCCTCTATTTGCGTACGCAGCCTGTTTGTCATTTTTTTACCGCTATCCTTAACTTAGCGCTCCGTGCCCTGTTATTATCTTTTATTTCTTCTTCTGATGCTGTTATAGCCCCGCGGCTTACCGCATCAAATGGCCTGTTATCGTTTCCGTATAAATCTTTCTCCAGCTCACCGCTGAATTTGCCTTTGGCGATGAAGTTTTTTACCAGCCTGTCTTCCAGCGAATGGTACGACATCACGACCAAACGCCCGCCAGATACCAGTACCGATACCGTCTGGATTAAAAAATCCTTCAGCGCTTCTAACTCCTGGTTAACTTCGATGCGCAAAGCCTGGAAAACCTGCGCCAGGTATTTATTTTCTTTTCCTTTCGGGATGCGGTTACTGATCGCATTTTTCAAATCGGCAACTGTAACTATGGGCGCATTCAGTCTTGCCATTACAATTGTATTAGCCAGCGATTTTGCATTTTGTATCTCGCCGTAAACGCCAAAAATTTTATGAAGCTCTGCTTCACTGTAATTATTAACTACCTCTTTAGCACTCAACTCCGAATGCTGATTCATTCGCATATCCAACTCAGCATCAAAGCGGATTGAAAACCCGCGCTCAGCCTGGTCAAACTGGTACGACGAAACACCTAAATCAGCCAGTATGCCATCAACCGGAGCAGCATCATGCAAACGGCAAAAGTTTTTCAGGTAACGGAAGTTTTGGTCGATAAACACAAAACGTTCGTCATCTATCGCATTCTGTTGTGCATCGGCATCCTGGTCAAAAGCCAGCAGCCTGCCGTCCTTATTCAAATGCTTTAATATTTCGCGCGAATGGCCGCCACCACCAAAGGTCACATCAACGTAGGTGCCCGCCGGTTTAATTGCAAGGCCTTCAATACATTCCTTAAGCATTACAGGAGTATGGTAGGTGCTCATATGTTACCCTCCCTTCTTTTATCGCCCATTACTTCTTCGGCCAATGCAGCGAAGTTTTCAGGCTCGCTTTCAATCATCGCATTGTATGCCGCCCTGTCCCACATTTCAATTTTTGTTAGCATACAGTTTAAAACCACATCGCTGCCAATACCGGCATAGTCCAATAACCCTTGTGGTAAATTCACCCTACCGGCAGCATCAAGCGATAATTCAGTTGCGCCGCGGGTAAAATACCTGATGAATTCTATGTTTTTGGTTTCGTATTGATTAAGTTTGTTGAGTTCATCAAGTTTTTTGTCCCATTCTTGTTTAGTGTAAATGACCAGATACTTTTTAAAGCCACGATTGATCACAAGGCTCTCTTTCTCAGCTTCTGGAAGCTGTTTCTTGAGGCCCGCAGGGATCATCATGCGCCCTTTGTTATCTAGTTTACACTCAAACTCGCCGTTTAAATAGGACATATAAAAGCTATGGCAATTAATTGTATGTAAAATTAGATTTCTTTTACCACTTCTTACCACTTCTTACCACTAAAGTTATTAACACTTGTGTAATAGCCATGTGGATTATTATTTGTACCGTAATTTGTTTTCTTTTGTCTTAAGAAACTTTATCAAATAAATCCATTTCTACCTAATTTTTAAGTAGTTACGCAGCAAAAAGATGAATATTTTAAAGCTTGATAACGGGTATGATTTAGCCATTGAAAACACCGGCAAAAAGGCCAGGTTGGTAGTTTATAACAATGGCGTGGAAAATGTTTGCCGGAAATCGACACTAAAAAACGTCGCGGCATTTATGCAATCAAGTGATAACCACTTGTTTAAACGCAGACTGCAATTACACAAGGCAAACGGCAGCATAAATATCATGGTGAAAGGCAGTAAAGTGGGAGAAATTTCGATTCCCGGCTTTTTAGATTACCTACAGCAACTTAATTGAAAAATAACGTCTATATTTAATTATTATGAAAGCAAAACATCTACTTTACGCCCTGTTTATGCTGATTGGATCGGCAGCAGTGGCTCAAACAACCATACCGGCATACGAAACCGTGTTGAAAGACGCTTTCGCCCAGGCAGGCAAAGAAAATAAAAAAGTACTGCTGATGTTCCATGCATCGTGGTGCGGCTGGTGCAAAAAAATGGATGCATCGTTAAACGACCCTATTTGCAAAAAAATGTTTGATGATAATTATGTTATCGCTCATCTGGACGTAATGGAGCAGCCTCAAAAGGTCGACCTTGAAAACCCGGGTGCGATGAAGGTGATGACTAAATATGCAGGCGAAAGTTCGGGCTTGCCTTTTTGGCTTGTTTTGGACACCAAAGGCAATGTGCTCGCCAATTCGCTGATGCCGAAAGATGGTGCTGCCATCGGCATTCCCGAAGATAATGTGGGCTGCCCCGCCAGCGAAAAAGAGGTCGCCTTTTTTGATGCGATTTTGAAGAAAACATCGAATTTAAAAGATGGGGACATCGCAATAATTCACAAGCGCTTTCTTTTAAACCAGCCACCTCCGGCACCGGCAAAAGGAACTGAATAAAAACATAAAAGAGGCTTTATAATAGCGATGGGTTTGAAACCCTTCGCTATTATAAAAACATCCTCAAATCTGAGATTTCGCCCGTCCACGCTATCTCCCTTCAATAAACATTTATAAATGAGAATTTTATCTTTCCTGGTCTTTTTGTTATTCGTCAACTTCTCATTCCAAAACAACAAGGTCGTCCAATTCGATATCCAAAAAATATTAAACGCGCGGCCGGTATCTACCTTAAATAATAAACACATAACAACCTGGACAAAGGGCATTGATGGTGGCGGTTTCGGCGATGGCTATCTCACGCTTTCAGCAGCATTATTTAATGGCGATAAGGAGCCGCATGCTTTGCCTGATAATCCCATTTTCGCTGCAAACGAATCGCATCCGGAAATAAAACTACACTACTCAAATGCCGACAGCCTGAATTTACAAACCTGCAATATAGCCGGGTCCGGACAAGTTGAATTTGCGGTGCCGCAACAAAAGTATAAAGCTGTTTACCTTGCCCTTACCAGTTCTGAAGGTGCGTCGCAGTTGCATATTATCCTCAATTACAAAACCGGCACTGTTATAAAAGATATTACGCTGCCTGATTACTATACCGACCTTAACCCAACCGATAAAAGTATTTGCTACCTGGCTCATGACCTTGCCAAATGGGGCAATAAAAACAACATGACCGAAAAGGATCATCACAATATCGATTTGCTCAAGGTAGAAACCGACCCTGGAAAAATTCTTAAAAGCATTACGATTAAAAAGGATAAAGCAGGCTATTTGGTTTTCTGGGCTGCCGCGGGCGAAAAGGCGTAGCATTTATCCTCATTATTTGTATGTTTGAGTAACAAACTGATCTCATCATGCAATCAACCAAATTCCCCCATCACTTTAAATTTATCGCGCTGTTTTCTTTTCTGCTGATAGCTGCAATCAAAACCAACGCCCAGGTAATTACCACCGACTCTGTCGACCGCATGGTTGAACGTGCGCTAAAATCCTTCAATGTGCCCGGCATCGCCGTAGCCATTGTCAAGGATGATAAAGTTGTTTATGCCAAAGGCTATGGCGTACGCTCGTTAAATACCGGCAAAAAAGTTGATGAAAACACGCTGTTCGGCATTGCATCAAACAGTAAGGCTTTTACAGTGGCTGCTATAGGTATTTTGAGTGATGAAGGCAAATTAAAGCTGGACGATAAGGTTACCGACTATATCCCCGAGTTTAAGATGTACGACCCGTATGTTACCGCCGAGTTTACTATACGCGATTTACTTACCCACCGCAGTGGCCTGGGCCTGGGTGCAGGCGATTTAATGGATTTCCCGGACTCCACAGATTTTACCATGAAGGATGTGATACATAACCTGCGTTACCTTAAACCTGCATCAAGCTTCAGAAGCAAGTACGATTATGATAACCAATTGTATAAATTGGCAGGCGAAGTTATTGCCCGGGTATCGGGAATAAGCTGGGAGGAATTTATCGAAACCCGGATTATGAAGCCATTGGGTATGACGGGTAGCTCGGCAGCGTACCAGCGGATAAGGGATTATTCCAACGTCGTTGATGCACATTCGCCGGTTGATGGTAAGGTAGTGGTGATACCAAGATATTTAAGTACTACCGGCAATGCAGCAGGCGGCATCTACTCGAGCGTAACCGATTTGAGCAAATGGGTAATTATGCAGATGAACAACGGTAAATATGGCGACGGCAAGCAGCTTTTCAGCCAGGCGATTCACTGGCAAATGTGGTCGCCACAAACTATAATACCTGTGGGGCAAAGCCCGTATTATAATACCCACTTTGCAGCTTACGGCTTGGGCTGGTTTTTGTCTGATGTAAAAGGATACAAGCAAGTGAGCCACACCGGCGGCATTGATGGCATGGTAACCCAGGTAATGCTGCTGCCTGAGCTTAAGCTGGCTATAATAGTATTAACCAACCAGGCATCGGGTGCCGCATTTACAGCGGTCACCAACCAGATTAAAGACAGCTACCTCGGCCTCAAAACCGGTCGCGACTGGATAAAACTACTATCCGACCAAGAAAAAGCCAACATGGGCGGCTCCGACAAAGTAACCACTAAAGTTTGGAAGCAGGTGGAAGCCAGCAAAAAAGATGCTGCAAACGTAGATGCAAAGCTTTATACCGGCACTTATCATGATAATTGGCTTGGCGATGCGGTTATCAGCGAAAAAAAAGGGCAGCTTTGGTTTAACGTGAAGCATTCGCCCAAACTAAGCGGGCAAATGATGCTTTATAAGGGCAACACCTTTGTTATAAAATGGGTGTACCGCAGCATGGAAGCCGATGCCTTTGCACTCTTCTCATTTGATGAAAATGGTAAATCATCTGGTTTAAAGCTGAAAGCGGTATCGCCGGCAACAGATTTCAGTTTTGATTTCCAGGATTTGGATTTTCATAAAGTGAACTGAGGAATGCGGAAGTCGAAGTGCCGATTTCGGAAGTATAATTTAACGTTGCTGTTCACAGTGGAACAGTATGAACAGGGTGGAACAGTAACGGTTCGGCCCAAGGCACTAAAAAGCTTGTTTCTGTAATAATAATGCACTTTTTGGCTTATTTACCACTCAAAAAACGCGAAAAGTACTGACAAATTGGTGTCAGTACTTTTCATAAAAACTACTTAACCATCGGCATCTAAGCAGGCTCAGCTATTCAAACTTTCTTAAATAATTCTTCGCAATCAATTCGCCATACAAAATATCACTGTGTTTCTCCATACTGAACCATGGCGAATTATATTGCAGCACCTGTATATTTTGGGCGGGCATAAAGCTTTGAGCCAGTAAAAACTGCTTTTGGTGCTGGCTATTCTCCACTACATCCATCACAATAAAACAATGCCCCGGCGAGCCGCCATGGATAAATATATCCCCGGCTTTTAGTTCGTTAGGGTTTGTTATGGCGCGGGTCTCGCGCTCCAACGATATCGTACTGGCGTACGAAAACACCAGTTCCATATAGCGCATAAACGCGGGATAACCATAGTCTTTTTTTGCTTTTAACACCCATTTATCGTTCCGGTACCTGTAGCCCTCAGCATAGTGTATGTAATCGCATTTAAAGCCGCTTACAAAATTAAAGCTGATTGCCTTGTAGTTTTTTTGCTGGTAAAGATATTCGCCGCGCAGGCGCATTACGGCATCGGCGCATTGTTGTAAATCCTGATTGCCAACACTCATATCAACAACGGCCGCAGTATAAACATCAGTACGGGCTATATCGCCTTTGTACGTTTTTGTTTGCGTACCCGGCGGTTTTAAAGGCAGGCTTTGGAGGTATGCAGCAAAACTTCCGGGCGTTACTGCAACGCGATGATAACCTTCGGGGGCTTTAAAACGGGTAGTCACATTATCAGCAGCAAAAAAGTTGCTGATAAATAAAATGATAAAGGTTAACGTTGTTTTCATCGGTTGTTAAACTTGATGTTTTTTCACACAAAATTCTTCTTCGCCTCACCTAAATCCTCTCCAAAGGAGAGGACTTAACTTCGCTCTCTAACATTGCAATTTTCAGAACCCTCTCCTTTGGAGAGGGCAGGGTGAGGCTCTTAAATTAATTCAGGTCTGTACTCAAAGTGCATGGTATCAAAGTGATACCACTTGCCACCCCATATAAATCCGTGCTTTTCAAATATATCTACAATGCCTTGCGGTATCTTGTTTTTAAACGTCACTCCGGCATTTTCATTGGTGCATTTGCAGGCCCACTGCCAATAATCGGAGTAAGTGGTGTTGATGTCAATTGTCATCCCGAAGCTGTGCATGCTGTGCCGGTTTGTACCATTTATATTGCGCCATGTAAAAGTTCCGCCTATGTTGGTTACGTATTTTTTAAATTCAGGATGCGCGTCAAGTTCAGCTGATATCTGCATTAACTTCTTATCTATCCCATTTATTTTAGTGACGGTAATTTTTTGATTAACCAGCTTTGGGCACCAGGTTATCTCAGTCAGGTTTTTCCTTACTTCCTTTTCGCTTGCGCCGTACATCTTTATAAAAAAAGCTTCATTCCTAACCCGACCCGGGTCGAAGTTTACAGCAATTGGTATTTTTTGGATACCAACGCTATATTTTTGACTGAACATATCTTCGATATCGGGCTTATCCAGTAGTAATTTCGCTGATTTATTCTTGATACCATCGTCCCATAGTAGTTTGGTGCCGTCTTTTAGGATGATGCTGTTGTTTGCGTATGCGGAGATAAAATCGGGATATGCAGCTACAAGTTTTTTGGCGGATGCAGGGATAGTGTCGATTGTATATGGTACCGGGATTGCTGTTGCTCTATAATCAGTAGCCATATAAAGATGGTATCCGTTGAACAAACAAACCGATATTAAAAATACTGTTTTCATTCTTAAAACACAGTTAAATTGCCGGGTTCACTTCATTAACGTCAAATTTACTCCTGCTGATATTGTAAACCGTAATAAATAAAATGAGTGTTGCCAAAGTGGGTATCCTTGCCAAAACCCTTTGGTTAATCAACAGCCATTT
Organism: Mucilaginibacter sp.; assembly: GCF_025359345.1. Classification (GTDB taxonomy): domain Bacteria; phylum Bacteroidota; class Bacteroidia; order Sphingobacteriales; family Sphingobacteriaceae; genus Mucilaginibacter. The sequence continues at coordinate 97,760 of NZ_JANYGQ010000012.1, read as the reverse complement.
ACTACCAAAGTTATCGTATAACTGGGCGCCGAGGTGAGGCAAAGCCACTACAAATAGTGTTAGCATGGCGAACCAGATCAGATATGCTTTTATACGCCTAGCTCGCATCGATGAAAACGCCGCGATCAGTAAAATCAGCAGCACAATGGTGGCGTAGTAGATTATTGCAATAAATCCCGATAAAGTTTTATTGGAAATACCGAATGATAATACTGTACCTATTTGCCATACAAAGAACGCCGAAAAAACAACTCTTATCCATGTTTTTTCTTTAAAAACCTTCAGTATCCAAAAAATACCAAGCGAAATTGTCAGCCGTAAAAGTATTTCAATAAAAGCTATAATGAGCCAGAAAGAGATGTACGTTCCCGGCCTTAGCGCCTTAATGCCGAATACGGTATCAGATAAGTAAACATGAAGAAAAATATGTATAGCAACTAACACAATGTTGCAAACCAGGAAGGCTACGGCGTTTTTTTTATCTATTATCATGGCCTATAATATTTTTAGAAAATTACTAATTTATCCAGCAATCATCCCGCAAAATTTCAATAAACGGGCCTTCATTTAAATTTTCAGTCATTTCACTTAAATTTTTCTCTAAATGTCGATCTTAAACCTAATTTTATACCTTATTAATCTGACCGAATGCTCATACTAAAAAATAAAACGCTATCTGCTTTAATAATCGGCGCATTTACGCTTCACGCCTTTAATGCAAGCGCCCAAACCCAACCCAAGGACTGGGTGGCAAAATCAAACAGCTATACCAAAATATTAATCGATATATCTGAAAAATATTCGCCCGAGTTTGGCTCATCGCAGGGGCTGGCAAAGTACGATACGCTGGTAGCGGTACCAACACTGGCTAACGACCTTGCCGAGCGTAAAGAACGGGAAACGGCACTAACCTCACTGGAGGGCGCGAAACAAAAAGAAACCGACAAATTTGTAAAGCAGGACCTTGATATTTTGATTAATCAACTAAAGCTGAGCTTTAAAAACGAAGACTTTTCTCTAAACAAAAAAGTTCCGTTTCTAAATGCAACTGCAACCGTTTTTAGCGGCCTGCAGTCATTGCTCGACGATCAAACACCTGTAGAGCGAAGAGCCGCCGCAGTAATCCGCCTGAAAAAATATGCGGGGCTGCAGAATGGCTATCAACCCATCAGCGTTATCTATAAAGCCCGTACGCTTGAGCAAATTGCCAAGCCGGGAATGATTTACCCTTCAAAACAGGCCACCGAGGTTTCGCTTTCACGCAATGCAAGTATGCTGGCCGGGATAGAGGGTTTATTTAAAAAATATCAAGTTACCGGGTACGAAACGGCTTATGCGGAAATAAAAAAGCAATTGGAAGATTATGATGCCTGGGTGAAAGCAACGATACTACCCAAAGCCCGCACAGATTTCCGACTGCCGCCTGAAGAGTACAAACTAAACCTGGAAGGTTATGGCATCGACATCCCGCCGGCCGAAGTGGCTAAAATAGCCCATGTCGCGTTTACCGACATCCAGGAACAGATGAAGCCCCTGGCTGAGCAAATTGCCAAAAAATACAACCTGCCATCAAGCAATTACCGCGAGGTGATGAAATTTTTGAAAAAGAAGCAAATTATAGGCGATTCTATAATGCCGATTTACCAAAAGCATTTAGCGGATATTGAATTTATAATAAGGGCACAACATTTAGTAACGCTGCCAAACCGGCCAGCAATTATCAGGCTAGCCAGCGAGGCAGAAACCGCACAGTCGCCGGCGCCGCATATGGTACCGCCGCCATTTTTAAATAATACCGGTCAGCGTGGTGTATTTGTGCTGCCGTTGAACATGCCGCCCGCTCCCGGCGAAAAGGTAGACAAATACGACGATTTTACCTTCGATGCTGCCTCATGGACCATCATAGCCCACGAAGCACGCCCCGGCCACGAACTGCAATTTGACAAGATGGTAGAAGAAGGCGTATCGCAAGCCCGTGCCCTTTATGCCTTTAACTCAACCAACGTTGAGGGATGGGGATTGTATTCCGAATATATTACCCGTCCGTTTATGCCGATCGAGGGCCAGTTGGTATCGTTGGATTATCGCCTGCTGCGCGCCGCCCGCGCCTTTTTAGACCCTGAGCTGCAAGCCGGCACTATAACCCAGGAACAAGCATTAAATCTGTTAATGACCGATATGGTACAATCGCACGCGTTTGCCCAGCAGGAAGTACAGCGCTACAGCCTTAATGCCCCCGGCCAGGCCAACAGCTATTTTTATGGCTTCACCAAAATGATAGCACTGCGACGAGATGTCGAAAAAATACAAGGCGCAAAATTTAATCAACAGCGCTTTCACGATTTTATACTATCGCAAGGCATATTGCCGCCGGCCCTGTTACGGCAAGCTGTAATGACCGATTATTTAACGCAGAAATAGAAGCAAAAAGTCAGGAGACAAGAATCAAGAGAAAAAGAGGCTTTCGGAATTAATTTTCTGAAAGCCTTTTTTGTAATTCAATTGCCGGTAGCTGTTGAATATTACCATCTTCGTCGGCAATCACAAGTTTCCTGTTGTTTTCAACGCCTGTAATTAAAAGCTTCTTGTAAGCTTCTGTTACCCCTTTTAATATCTTATCGCGCAGCAAAACATTTTCAGGTGTCAATTTTGCTTTGGTGTTTACCAGCAATCCCGAGCTATCAACGGCTTTGGTTACCTGGCCGGCCTCCCTGGTTTTAACCTGGTCGGGTTTGCCCATATCGGTAGTGATTATTGTATAAAAGTCGCAAATAGGGATATAAAGGCTATGCAGGTTATAGCGGCCACGCATAAACCTACGGGCTACTATTTCACCCGAGACATGCTTGTCTTCCGCACTGGCCAGGCGTTGTATGGCAAGTTGAGGGGTGTTAAGCCACAAAAATATTAGCGAAACTTTGTACCCGTTTGATTGTGCTTTTCTAATGAGGCCTGCATAGCATTTACCTGCAAGGGTGGTTTCAATGGCAAAATTCCCGCCCTGTTGCAATAATAGTTCAATCCTGGTCAGAGCAATTCTGCCTGCCTCAATAACCGTTCGTTTGGAGTTTGGGAACGATAAACCTGCCAATATACTGCCGGCGTTTACAAACTCCGTACAATTAAGCACTGCGGGCAATAGAGTATTGGCTACCGTTGTTTTACCGGCGCCATCGCAGCCTGCTATGATGTATAGGTTGGGCATTCAGGATAATTTATCTCGCAAATTACAATTTTACAACCTAATCTCTAATCACTAACCAACTACATATTCCTTCTATACTGCCCCCCCACCTCATACAACGCATGCGATATTTGCCCTAATGAACAATACTTGCAGGCTTCCATCAGGCTTTCGAAAATATTTTCGCCGGCGATGGCTTTGTGCTGCAATTCTTTTAGCAGTTGCGGAATAATCGCCTCGTTGCGATGCTGAAACTGGTGCAGCGCCTCGATCTGGTATTGCTTTTCTTCCTCAGTTGCTCTGATAACTTCTGATGGTACAATAGTCGGCGACCCTTTTTTGTTGAGGAAGGTATTTACCCCCACGATAGGGTATTCGCCGGTGTGTTTCAGCGTTTCGTAATAAAGCGATTCTTCCTGTATTTTGCTGCGCTGGTACATGGTTTCCATAGCGCCAAGTACGCCGCCACGGTCATTTATGGCTTTAAATTCGGCTAATACGGCTTCTTCCACCAAGTCGGTTAGCTCTTCAATAATAAATGCGCCCTGTATAGGGTTTTCATTTTTGGCGAGGCCAAGCTCGCGGTTAATGATCAGTTGGATAGCCATTGCCCTGCGAACAGATTCTTCTGTTGGGGTGGTAATTGCTTCGTCGTACGCGTTGGTATGCAGCGAGTTGCAGTTATCGTAAATGGCATACAAAGCCTGCAGCGTGGTGCGGATATCGTTAAAGTCGATCTCCTGCGCATGTAGCGAACGACCGCTGGTTTGAATATGATATTTAAGCTTTTGCGAGCGGTCGTTACCCCTGTATTTGTTTTTAATGGCCTTGGCCCAGATACGACGGGCAACCCGGCCGATAACCGAATATTCAGGATCGATACCATTACTGAAGAAGAACGACAGGTTTGGCGCAAAATCATCTATATGCATGCCCCGGCTCAGGTAATACTCCACATAAGTAAACCCGTTTGATAGCGTAAATGCCAGCTGCGTAACGGGGTTAGCACCGGCTTCGGCGATATGATACCCGGAGATAGACACCGAATAAAAGTTCCTTACCTTTTCGTTGATAAAATACTGCTGTATGTCGCCCATCATCCGCAGCGCAAACTCAGTTGAAAAGATACAGGTATTTTGTGCCTGGTCTTCCTTCAATATATCCGCCTGTACCGTACCACGAACGGTGGCAATGGCGTAGCCTTTTATTTTTGCATAAACATCGGGTGGAAGCACCTGGTCGCCGGTGAGGCCGAGAAGCGATAAGCCCAAACCGTCATTCCCTTTTGGTAAACCTCCATCGTAAGCAGGGCGGCTTATGTTCCTATCATCATAATACTCCCTAAACTTCGCCTCAACCAAATATTCGAGCTTATTCTCTTTAATATACTTCTCGCATTGCTGGTCGATAGCGGCATTCATAAAAAAGCCGAGCAGCATAGGTGCAGGGCCATTTATGGTCATGGATACCGATGTTGACGGACTGCACAAATCAAAACCCGAGTACAGCTTTTTAGCATCATCAAGCGTGGCAATACTTACGCCTGAGTTGCCTATCTTGCCATAAATATCGGGCCGTGTATGCGGATCTTCTCCATAAAGGGTTACAGAGTCAAACGCAGTTGATAAACGGTGTGCGGGCTGACCATACGATACGTAGTGGAAACGTTTATTAGTACGCTCCGGGCCGCCCTCGCCGGCAAACATGCGGGTTGGGTCCTCCCCTTCGCGTTTTAATGGGAACACACCCGCCGCATACGGGAATTCGCCCGGTACATTTTCGGTAAGCAGCCAGCGCAAAATATCACCCCAGGCTTCATATTTTGGTAATGATATTTTAGGGATATTTAATTGAGATAAAGAGGTATAATAAAGCGGTTGCTTTATTTCCTTGTCACGCACTTTATAAATAAAATTTTCAGCTTTGTAATTGGCAACCGTCTCGGGCCATTCGCGCAACAGGCGTTTGCAATCGCCGTGCAATTGGTCGTCAAGGTGATTTTTTATATCCTGTAGAGACGCAATACTTTGCGTCTCCGCGTTTATCAGCTTTATCACCCCGTCCAACTGGTAAAGTTGCTGAGCAATTTTACATTGTTCATTCACCCATTCTTTATAAGCATTGCTGCCTTCGGCAATCTCAGCCAGGTAACGGTTCCGGTCAGGTGGTATAATGTATATCTTTTCCGATTCTCCTTCGTGCTCAACAGCGGCATGCGTTCCAATTAAATCAACACCTGTTTTTGTTTTAATCGCTTTCATCAGCGCAGTAAACAGGGTGTTCATGCCGGGGTCGTTAAACTGTGAGGCCATGGTGCCATAAACAGGTATCTCATCGTCCTTAGCGTGAAACAGCATGTGGTTGCGCTTGTATTGTTTACGCACATCGCGTATAGCATCCAATGCACCTCGTTTGTCGAACTTGTTAAGGGCTACCAAATCAGCGAAATCAAGCATGTCGATTTTTTCCAGCTGGGTAGCTGCGCCAAACTCGGGAGTCATTACATACAGTGAAAAATCGCAGTAATCGGTAATCATAGTATCCGATTGCCCGATGCCTGAAGTTTCAACAATAATTAAATCGTAACCGGCGGCTTTGCAAATATCAATGCTTTCCTGCACATGCTTGGATAACGCTAGGTTAGCCTGCCGTGTAGCCAGCGAGCGCATATAAATACGCGAATTGTTGATAGCATTCATGCGTATCCTGTCGCCCAGCAAGGCGCCGCCTGTTTTGCGTTTGGATGGGTCGACAGAGATGATAGCCATGGTTTTGTCAGTCTCCATCAAAAACCGGCGGACAATCTCATCCACTAAAGATGACTTACCCGAACCGCCTGTACCGGTAATACCCAGCACCGGCGTGGTAAGCTTATTAATAATTTTGTGAACTTCGGTTAAAAAGGCATCTGCCTCGGCGGGGTAGTTCTCTACAATGCTTATCGCCGTAGCAATTGATTTTATATCTTTTTCGGGCAGATGTTTTAGTTCGCCGTTCAGTTTTATTTTGTTCTGGAAATCGCATTTCTCCAGCATATCATTTATCATTCCCTGCAGGCCCATGGTGCGGCCATCATCGGGTGAGTAAATTTTTGTTATACCGTACGCTTGCAGTTCGGCAATTTCGTCGGGCAAAAAAACGCCGCCGCCGCCACCAAATATTTTGATATGGCCTGCGCCGCGCTCCTTCAGCAGGTCGTGCATGTATTTAAAATACTCCACGTGGCCGCCCTGGTAGCTAGTTAGGGCAATCCCCTGCACATCTTCCTGTATGGCGCAATTCACCACCTCATCAACTGAGCGGTTATGCCCCAAATGAATTACTTCTGCACCGGATGATTGCAAAATACGGCGCATGATATTAATGGTGGCATCATGCCCGTCGAATAACGAGGCAGCAGTTACAAAACGGATTTTGTACCTGGATTTGTAGGGAGCAATGCTTTCCATGCAGGCTATAATTAGTATGGTGCAAAATTAATATAAATAAAGCATCAAAATATTATGCGTGCATAATATTATCCCTGCGCGGGATAAGCTAAGCATTTACAGCCTGCGGGTTTCTGGCACAGCTGTGTATCCCAGCTGTAAACCATGGTGTCCTGATTAAATTGTTCTTCGGTATATAACCGGCTAACATAACTTTATGTAAATCAACTGCGTATAAGCCGACTATAAAAACCAACGATGTATTAACACATCACATTACACCCTGTTTATTTTTTAAAATGCTATTATGACTGAGCTTAACACTTCTGTACTGGTAATTGATGATGAAGAAATGGTACGTGACAATATCGAAGATATTCTTGTACCAAGGGGCACCTCGCAGGAGCAAACCAACATCAGTAACGCCGTCAATATTTTGTTCGATGCCCCTTCAACCTTGCTGGTGCCGCGCACCCGCAATATTCCCGGCTTCACGGTCGACAAAGCATCGAACGGGATGGAAGGTATCCAAAAAGTAAAAACAGCTGTGGAAAAGGGTAAACCCTACGCGGTTATTTTCCTGGATATGCGTATGCCTGGCATAAATGGCCTTGAAGCGGCTATTGAGATAAGAAAACACGACATAAAAGCCGAAATAATTTTCATAACAGCCTACAGCGATTGTTCGATAGAAGATATTGTTGAACAGGCAGGTCAAAATGTAGGCTATCATTGCAAGCCCTACGCATCCGAAGAAATTATACAGCTTGCAACTAAAGCAGTCTCCGATTATAACAAGCTGCGTAATTTGGAAAAACTGATTGAATCCATATCAAACATCGGCCTTAACAGCAACCAGCTTAACTCATTATTAAAAAACATCCTCGACCAACTTGCTGCCTCTCTGAATACCGATATGGCGCTGCTTGGAAAGCTGCATGATGGTTTTGTGTACGAAAAGGTGCTTTCTATCGGCACATTTGAGGAGAAAATCAATCTCCAGGAGTTGATAGCCAGGGTAAAGACCATCGATATCGCCAGGGACGAAGTAATACAAATTGACGACCTTGTGCTTGCCCGTATGCAAAATTATTCCGTTTTCGCCATTTTAAAGCAAAATGAAAGGCTCAAAACAGAAAAGATGTACCTGTTAAAATTGTTTGTGCAAAACGCAGCCCAGGCTATCCGGAATGCCGAGCTAACCGAAAAATTAATTCAAAAGGAAAAGCTTTCGGCGGCTGGCCAGGTTTTAGCTATGGTGATGCATGATTTGCGATGCCCTATAAAAAATATCAGGCAAATTACCTCCCTGATGCGCGAAGGCGGCCAGGATACCGAACTGATCGATATGATTGATACATCTGCCGAACAAGCTTCAAATATTTTCGACGATTTCCTGGATTTTATTAACGAAACGAAGATTGTGAAGGTGCCTGTTGATGTTCACAAAATTGTTAACGAGGCCATAAAACAGGCCGAAAACCGGGATGGGTTCAGCAAAATAACTATCACCAAAAATTTGCCTGAAAGCCTAATCGTATCGGGCGACGAAAGTAAGTTGCGCGGTACTGTTGTAAATATATTGAACAACGCCGTTGATGCCTTACACGATCAGCATATCATAAACGGTAAAATTGATATTTCGGGCACGGTAAAAAATAAAGAAATGAAGCTCGTTGTGGCCGATAACGGCCCGGGAATATCGCCCGAAATAAGAAACACGCTTTTTGAACCATTTGTAACCAGGCGCAAAAAGAACGGCACCGGGCTTGGCCTTTCAATAGCTAAACAATTTATTACGGGGCATGGCGGTGGAATTGACGTAACCAACAACGATGGCGCCAGGTTTACTATAACATTGCCCATATAATTAACAATTATCAATATCAAGTATAATACGCATTATAAATGACGCTCACGAATATGCATGCAGAAATGCAGGACAAAAATATCTCCTCAAAAATATCTGAAAAAGCCGCCCTTAAAGAACTTGAACGATATAAGGCCTTTATCAGCGCTTCGGAAATTGGTTCATGGGAATACTTTGCCGAGTCGGAATTTCTTTGGTGTAATGACATCTATTTTCGATTACTTGGCAGGGATATAAAGGATTTTGACATGTCGGGCGCCAGTAATTTAAAAAGCTGTTGGGTTGAGTTGCTTCATCCCGAAGACAGAGAAGCTGCCGTCAGTTCATTTAATAACGTCCTCAATAATCCAAAGGACACATTTGAAACTTATTTCCGTATGCTTCATAGCAACGGCAGTTGGGTTTGGATGTGGTCGAGGGGTAGCGTCTTCAAAGATGGCGACAATGCACAGTTGGCCGTGATCGGTACGCTGGTTGATATTACGCATCACAAAAAAGCCGAAGAAATAATCCAACGCGAACGTATTATGCTGCGTACGCTGATCGACAATCTGCCTGATACCATCTATGTGAAGGACAGAGAAGGGCGAAAGATTATAGCTAATCGCGCCGACGTTGAATGCATAGGCGCTTCAACCGAAGAAGAAGTTTTAGGCAAAACAGACCTGGAGTTATTTAATAATGATATAGGCAGGCGCGGTTATGAGGACGATATGCATATAATGAAAACCGGCGTGCCAATAATTAATAACGATGAGTATTTTTTAGACGCAACGGGCAAAATGCGCTGGCTGCAAACCACTAAAATACCTATTCGTAATGAACGCGGCAAAATTATCCGGCTGTTGGGCATCGGTCACGATGTTACCCTGAGAAGAGAATCGGACGAAAAACTAAAGGAATTAAACAAGGGCCTTAAAGAACAATCGGAGGAACTAAAAAAGAAAGCGGAAGACCTGAACGTGCTCAACAGGCAGTTAGAAGAACAAAAAGAACAGCAGCTGGAAAAAGCAATTGCCCAGGGAAAATTTGAAATTGCATCTGAGTTTTTGCATGATATAGGCAATGCAATGGTAGGCCTTGGCGCGCATCTTAACCGTATTAACCAAAGCCTCGGAAAAAACAACCTGGATAATCTAAAAAGTCTTTCTGCATTTTTAAAGACCAACGAAACTCAAATAGCAGGCGCCATTGGCGCCAATAAAGCCGGTGCCCTGGTATCCATAACTGATGGCATTGTGAGCGAGCAAGCGGTAAACAGTGCTGATATACAAAAATCGGTAACTGAGCTGCTGAATATCATCACCCATATACAGGAAATACTCAATATTCAGCGCCAGTTAGTTAAAAACCATAAAGGCATGCAGGAACGCAAGCCGGTAAATATGGAAACCATTATTCACGATTGCCGCAGCATGCTATTTGCCGCTATCGATAAAAAAGGCATACAGCTAAAAGTAAACATCAAGCCGGGCAACTACACCATAAAAGGCGATCACACAAAGCTAATGCAGGTAATTTTAAATATCCTTAAAAACAGCATCGAAGCTATTGACCCGAATGCCGAAGAAAAAATCATTTCTATTGATATGTCTGCCGGCGATGTGTTACAGCTAACAATTACCGATAATGGGAGCGGCTTTAGCGAACAAACAGCCAGCCTGTTTTTTGTGCGCGGTTTTACCACCAAAAAGAGCGGTACAGGCTTGGGGCTTTACAATTGCCGTACTATTATTGAGAGCCATATAGGCTCATTTAACATAGCAAGCCCCGGGCCGGGTTTGGGGGCTACTACTACAATTAAGTTTAGTGTGTAGTTCTAAGTCCAAAGTCTTGAACCAGTAGTGTAATAATGCAGTTTACTCGAGACTTTGGACCGCACTAACCATGATATGCCTTCTCTAAATCAGCAATTATCATCTTGCTCATTTTCATCATAGCATTCATTACCCTTTTAGATTTTTCCGGGTCGCTATCATACATCAACTTCACCATTGCATCGGGCACTATCTGCCACGATACACCGAATTTATCTTTAAGCCAGCCGCATTGACTTTTTTCGCCGCCTTTTGAGAGCTCTTCCCAATAATGGTCAACCTCATCCTGTGTTTCGCATTTTACATAAAACGAAATGGACTCGTTAAAAGCGAACGGGCCGCCGTCCAAAATCATAAACTCAACACCGTTAAGGTAAAAATTAGCGACCATAACCTTGCCGTGAGCCCCGGTATCCAGGTTACTTACACTTCCAATCCGGCTGTCTTTAAAAACTGAGGTATAAAACTTTAAAGCTTCTTCAACATTACCGTTAAACCATAAAAATGGTGCAATGCGCTGTGCGGATGTTTCCATAGTAGTTGCCATAATTTTGTTTATTTGATTTAGTCAAAGGTAGACACCCTCATCGCCCATAACAATGTGTTCCGGGGCCAAATTAAGGGGGTGATAAGGACAACAAGCGCATTAGGTTATAGTTTTGTATCTTTGCCCCAAATCGATGAGATCAATCTTCATCGGTGAAATCAAAGAATAATCGGTGGAATCAACAGTAGCAGCAGTTTGGGAAAAGGGATATAACAACTACGGGCCCTGGCTTAAAGAGAAGTACAAGGGACACCGGGTGTTTAAGGTGATTGTTGACGGCGGCTTTACCTGCCCAAACCGCGATGGTTCTAAAGGGTATGGCGGCTGTACGTATTGTAACGTTGACTCCTTCACGCCTTCTGTATCGCGCAATGCGCCAACTGTTCGCGAGCAGGTGATACAAGGAATGGAACGCGCCAGAACCGGCAATAAAGCCGATAAGTTTATCATCTATTTTCAGCCCAATACCAATACTTATGCCCCGGCACATTATTTAAAAATGATGTACGACGAGGCTTTAAGCTACGGTACTGAAGATATTGTGGGCCTATCCATAGGTACCCGCCCGGATTGCATCGACCCAGAAAAGATCGCCCTGCTTGAAAGCTATACCGACCGTTTTGACGTGGATTTGGAGATGGGCATGGAGTCTATCTATAACGATACCCTTGCACAGATTAATCGGGGCTGTAGTCACGATGATCTGGTGAAGGCCCTGAAGATGGTGGAGAACAGCAAGTTGGATATTTGTGTGCACACCATATTTGGCTTTCCGTGGGAAACGCACGAAATGATGCTGCGCTATGCTGACGAGATAAACCGTTTCCCACAGATCAAATTTGTAAAATTCCACCACCTGCATATTGTGGAGGGCTCGGTAATGGGCGTAAAATACAAGCGCCAGCCATTCAAGGTCTTCAGCATTGACGAATATGCCGACTTTCTCTGCGAACTACTTCCTCGTGTCCGCCCCGATATAGTTATCCAACGCCTATTCGGCCTTAGCGACCGCGAGCTGCTGATAGCGCCCAACTGGGGATTAAAAAAATCAGAGATACAGTATTATATCGACCAAAAGATTTTATCGAGAGGTGTTGTTCAGGGAACACGATTTACAGGATTATAAGGATTTACACGATTAACATCTTGTAAATCATATCAAATCCTGCAATCGTGTCAAATCCTGCAAATCGTGTTAAATCCTGCAATACCGCAAATTATTGACAATTGTCAACTTTTATCGAAAATCTACCCGCTACCTTCGTAAAACTTTTTAGCACAGTTTATTATGACGGCGGACAAAAACAATACCACTTCAACATCAAAAATATGGATAGTCACGGGCATCATCCTGTCCGGCCTTGCATGGTATATTTCGGACGGTCTGAATGGCGATTTTTGGTATTTGATGTGGGTTGCCCCTGTCCCTGTTTTGCTGTTGTCGTTAAAAACATCTGCCCGGCAGGCGTTCCTGATCGCGTTTGCGGCGTATTTAATTGGCCGGCTTAGCTGGTTTAGTTACCTGGTAACAGTGGCAACCTTAATACCTGCCATTATAATTACGTTGTTACCGCCATTGGTTTTTGCCGTCATCGTAATTGGTAACCGGTGGTGCGTAAAACGGTTAAACGCATGGTACAGCGTGTTTGTGTTGCCTGTATTTTTTACCACGTTTGAATACGGGCTCATCAAATTTTCGGCCGATGGAACTGCCGCCAGCATTGCTTACACTCAACTTAACTGCCTCCCATTTATACAAGTAGCAGCGATTGCGGGCATACTGGGCATTACATTTATGCTAACCTTTATTCCATCAGCAATAGCGCTAGGCTGGTATTATCGGGCCGAAAAAATCAAACTGCGTTATGTAGCCGGGGTTGCCATAATATTGGTTGGGGCAGTGTTTATTTACGGGAGTATCAGAATAAATAGCTTTTGGACTAAAAGATATGTAAGAGCCGGCCTGGCCGTGCTGGATGAAAAGGTGCATACCAACTCAGACAGTCCTGATTTTGCAAAGGAAAAGCAGGTAGCCTTAGCCTATGCGGCAACGGTTAAGCCGCTTGCCGTTCAGGGTGCACAAGTGGTGCTATTCCCCGAACGTGTTATTGGTATGAGCCGCCCATGGGCCGATAGTATAACCCGCATTTTGAGCGATGCAGCCAAACAAAACCATGTCTTTATTATAACAGGATACACCAATCAAAAAGGCGAAAAAGAGCGTAATTCGGGATTGGTCATTGATGCCGACGGCAAAGTAATTCTGGATTATAACAAGGCCCATCTTGTAGTAGGGTTAGAAAGGCAGTTTACCCCCGGTAACACGCCAGGCATATTTAAATTCAACGGACTGCAATCCGGCCTGTCGGTTTGCAAAGATTTGGATTTCCAGGATTACATCAGGCAGTACAGCGCCGATAAACCGGGAGTTTTATACGTCCCTGCCTGGGATTTTGTAGTTGACGATTGGCTGCACTGCCGCATGGCCATATTGCGAAGCGTGGAGAACGGTTTTTCGATGGTGCGCGCAGCCAGGCGCGGCAGGCTGACCATTAACGATCAGTTCGGCCGCGTAACCAGTGAAGCTAGCTGCGCAAATGATAAACAGGCAACATTGGTAGGAGATGTTTCGCCACAGCACATTGATACTTTTTATACCCGGTTCGGAAACTGGTTAGGTGTGGTTTGCCTGCTGGCAACGATTGGGTTTATATTGCTTAGTCTCAACCGGGATTAAGCGAATTAATAAATTTTTCTGATTCAGACGCCATGTTATCAGCCAATGCAAAAATCTTTTAGGATTGAGTCCGAACCCGCATCCCGTTAATCCACTAATCCGCTTAATCCCGGTTCAGAAAATTAATCCTGTAAATCTTGCAAATCCTTCAATCGTGTTTAATCCTTAAACCGCGCAATCACCTTCCTCCCCAAATCATACGTAATCCTGAATGCTTCCTGGTTGCTGGTGAAACCCGGCGTGCGGTGTATGCTGAAAATAAACTGGCCTTTTATATGATTGAACAGGAACGGCGTAAACATCAGATCCAGCCTGTTATAAAATTTCTTCTCATAAAATGCGTCACCAAATGCAAGTTCCGAACCTTGGCCAGCGTAAAATTCATCAAACGCGGCAAACCTGTGGTAGCTTAAATAGCCGCTGGCTATAAAACCAACCGGGGTTTTGGCAGCTCCCAAACCACGCCTGCGTTGGAATGAACCCATCACTCCCGCTTCGAATGACAGCGAATCGAATGTAGTTTGTTTGCGGCTAAAATCTAGTCCAAGACGTACCTGTGCAGCACCGTCGTCGCCAACATGGTCGTTGGGAAGTAAGACCTCGGCGCCGGCATCATGCAACATCAGCACATAGTGTGAAACATAAAACGGCCCGGTTGCTGATGGCCTCCACCTGCCTTCAAACCCAAATAAAAACTGCTCTCGGTCGGTCTGGGTTTGGCGGCTAACCCAGTCGATCCAGCCGGTTTCGGTAAACGTTGCTGAGTGATATCGCGCCAGCAAACCTTCAACATTTGGCCGGTAATAGCGCAATGTATCGTTTAGCATAGCACGCGGGTAATTGCTGATCACCCCTTCTCTTGGAAATTCACCTGCATCAAAAAGCCAGTTAGCGCTTTCATATTTGTAATAAGCCACCGGGTTTACTTTTAAAAAGTAAGGCTTGGCGCCAAACTCATGGATGCCGTCGATACCTACAATAAAATGGTTAAGGCTATCAAGATTAAGCCCCAAATCAAGCGCAACCCGCGTGCCTGAGTAGGTGCGCGACCGCGCCACAAAATCTTTATACTCGCGGTTATCTAAAAAACCGAGCCCGTTGAAATGGATATCCAGGTTTTGAGCCAGTGCGGCCGTACTGCTTATTATTGAAACAATTATTACGAGGTAGAGCTTTTTTATCATTGGGGCGATGTTATTTTACGGTTAATTTTATTACCCTACTGTTTTTGCTGCCAAAAAACGGCTCGGTGCGGAGCGAGAAAATCAAATTAAAATCTCCTTTTTCCAGCGGCGAAGTTACGGGAAAATTGAAATGGGTACTTTCACCCGTTTGTAAAGTTATCTTTTTATAGGTCGACTTTGCTTCAACTACCGCAGTTAGCACATCGCCTTTAAAAAAGCAATATTCCAATATTACCGGGTGCGTATAGCCGCTATCAGCAAAGCTTATCGGATGCGGGTAAGGATTGGTTATTTTAAGATCGAACGCAGTTTTGCCTCCCGGCATGGTAGTCAATTTAAGCGGTGCAGTTTCTATCGACACCTTTTGATACGTACGCACATTATCAACCCAATTATAATACCACTTGCCAGCCTCGTTTTTTATAGAATCATTAGTAAAACCGTTTAATGGTACGGGCGATAGATAAAACACCCTTTTACCCTGCAGACTGTCTTCCATGGGCCATATATCATACTGCGTAGCTCGGTAATAGCGATTATCGTAAGCAAAGCATTTAAGGCTATTGGTATAAAAATTATACTTTGATGGGTTTTGAAAACCATCGGTCATTACCACAAAATTGTCGCCCGCTTTCTGTTTTACTATATGCGTCCACTGTTTGAAGCCATAATAGCTTTTGAGGTGCCCATACGTACGTGCAAAACCAAAACCGGCTATAATAATTATCCGCACAATAATGATGATGCTTACGTTAACAATCGCCAGTGGCAGCAGCCATTTTGGCCAGCCACCGCTTTGTTTAAAGCGGATGAGTGTGAGCATAACCAACGGCGCAAATAAAATGAATGTCCATTGCGGCTGCACCTCGCCTTTGTAGCTGCTGGTAAAAAAGAAAAGCAGTGTAGCCACACAGTTAACTAAAAGGCAGCGGATAAACGCATCCTTAATTTTAACCGTAAAAGCCTTATAAAACAAAAACCAGCCGATTAGCGGCCCCGCCATTAACAGTTGGCCTGGCATGTAGGAAAAGGTATTAACAATGTCGTATTTGTCGGACGAACGCTCATATAAATGATAGTTAATGGACGGGTAATTATGGTTTGCCTGCCAGATAATATGAGGGACAAACAACACTATAGCGACGACCACGATACCCCAAAATGAGGGACGTTTTAGCAATTTTAAATTAGCAAGCAATGTAAAACCAACCACCAGGATGCCGTTATATTTACTGTAAAGCAGGCAGGCTATGGTTATGCCTAAAAGTACGGCAAGCCCCCATTTATCAGTTTGAAGATATTTTTGGTATAAATAATAAAACAGTACCGTAAAGAAAAATAGCGGCGCATCGGGCGTCGTGGTGAACCCGTAGATATGAAAAATAAACACCCCCGATACCACCAGTATGAAAGCCAAAGCATCAACAGCGTACGATTTTAGCGTGAGCCACAGCAGGTAAATGGAGGCCGAACTTAGCAGCACCGTGAACAGCCGCAAACCAAGCTCATTGTGCATTAACATGTCGCCTATGCGGATAAAGAGGGCCACCATTGGTGGGTGGTCGAAATAGCCCCAGTCGAGATAACGCGAGTACATCCAGTAATAAGCCTCGTCGCCCTGCAATTCTAAAGTGGTAGCTTGAATAATGTTAAGCACTGTCCAGCCAATAATAAAATACCAGATGAGTTTGGTTGAATTTACGGGCTTATCGAAAGTAGCAGCGGGCATTAATATTTGATGTTTTAGCGCGGTAAAGTTAGGATAAAAGATGAAAATATCTCCGTCCCGTCCTTGCCCCGATGGCGTGTATCCTGATTATATTAAACCCGTTGAATTTGTTACAGTTACCCAACGGTAATTAAAATTATTTCGCCAATTTAGCGGCACAAAACCTAACTATGGAAAAAGTATTCGACGACATCAAGACAATTCGTGCCGCCGCCACCGGCTTAATTGCCCATTTATCTGTTGATCAGCTCAACAAAATACCCGAGGGCTTTATAAATAATATTATATGGAACCTTGGGCACATGGTTGCTGCCCAACAGGGGTTGTGTTACAAACGCAGCAATGCGCCTCTTGTAGTGGAAGAAAGCTTTTTTGAATCATATAAACCCGGCACCACTCCTACAGGCCTTGTTGACGAAGCCGGGGTTGAAGAAATCAAAACCCTGATGCTTTCAACCATTTATCAATTGGAAGAGGATTATAACGAAGGAATATTTACCGACTACCCAACTTTTACTACCCGTTACGGCGTGGAAATATCCAGCATTAAGGAAGCTATTAAATTTTTAACCTTTCATGATGGCTTACACATGGGGTATATTATGGCTTTAAAAAGGGCAATAAACTAAGATTTATTTCCATTCCAGAATCTGGTTCGCGGGTTTAAAATAAGTTTAACGCACGCTGGGTATCCTATAAGCAAAAAACACAACGGCATGTATCACCGCAAAAATTATAAAGAAAATGCGGGCTATGTTGTTGTTCACAATTATAGCAAATATAATAAGTAAGGTTACGGTTACAAAAGTAAAGATACCACCTGCTACGGTATAGAATTTTGTCAGAGACTCATAAGGAAGTTTAAAAACCGGTATAGCTACTTTTTGAAACAACAGCCATATTATTGATACCAGGCATCCCCAGCCCATTACTATTAATGCAAATGACAGGGCCCTGCCGCCATTTTTCCTGGTTATTTACCGGGCTATAGTTAGTAAGCCCTTCCCCGCAGTTTTGGCAAAAACTTGCGCCTTCCTGGTTCAAAGCATTACAACGCGGACATACCATAATTATAATACAGTTAAAGTTGATTAAATATGCGATTAAGAATTTGCAATACTGTTATTGTCACAAAATATTCCGTTAAAACAAAAAACCCGGTATAAACCGGGTTCAATTTTTTTTATAAGTCTCCCCGCTAGCCAGCGAGGGAGATTTAGAGGGGCTTAAACTCCCAGCAATAACCTTGCAGGGTCTTCCAGTAATTGTTTTACCCTTACTAAAAAGCTTACCGATTCGCGGCCATCAATAATACGATGATCATAAGATAAAGCCAGGTACATCATCGGGCGGATAACAACTTGTCCGTTTACAGCAACAGGGCGCTCAATAATATTGTGCATACCCAGGATAGCCGATTGTGGCGAGTTTAATATCGGTGTCGACATCATGGAGCCAAACACACCACCATTAGTGATTGTAAAGGTACCGCCTGTCATTTCTTCAAGTGTCAATTTATTTTCGCGGGCTTTAACTGCCAGGGCAGCAACTGCCTTTTCAATTTCAGCCAGGCTCATGCTTTCCGCGTTGCGGATAACAGGAACCACCAGGCCTTTGGGAGCCGATACTGCTATTGATATATCTGCAAAGTTGCTGTAAACAACTTCTTCGCCTTCAATACGGGCGCCAACTGCCGGCCAGTCTTTCAGTGCTTCGCAAACTGCTTTGGTGAAAAACGACATAAAGCCTAAACCTACGCCATGTTTTTCTTTAAACTTATCCTTGTACTTGCTGCGGATTTCCATTATCGGCGACATATCAACCTCATTAAAGGTGGTCAACATCGCTGTTTCGTTTTTAACCGCAACCAAACGTTTGGCAACCGTTTTACGCAACGACGACATCTTCTCGCGCCTGTCTGAACGTGCGCCTGTGGCAGCGGGCGCCACCTTTGGGGCAACATCCGCAGGCTTTGCTGCCGGGGCAGTAACTGCACTTTGCATCTCTCTGGGCGCCTGTGGGTTTTCCGAAACCTTTTCAGCTAATATGGCATCTGCCTTGGTAATTCTGCCTGCTACACCTGTGCCGCTAACGCCGCTTGCTTCCACACCTTTTTCAGCAAGAATTTTAGAAGCCGCAGGCGATGGCGTGCCTGATGCATAAGTTGTTGCTTTGCCATTACTTGCCTGGGCAACTGAACTGGCAGGTGACGCCTCAACTGGTTTAGCAGCAGCGGCGGCCGCGCCGGCACCGTCAATGGTGCAAACAACCGCGCCGATCGGCAATACATCGCCTTCTTTGGCTATGGTTTTTAATGTACCTGCTTTTTCGGCAGTTAATTCAAATGTTGCTTTATCACTTTCCAGTTCCGCAATGGCTTCGTCCATGGCAACTGCATCACCGTCTTTCTTTATCCAGCGGGATAGCGTTACTTCGGTAATTGACTCGCCTACGGTTGGTACTTTTACCTGTAACGAGCCGCCACCGGTTGCCGGGGCAGGAATTGCTGCCGGCGTAGCTTCAACCGGTGCAGGAGCAGGCGCGTTTGCAACAACTTCAGGTTGCGGCTGTGCGGCCGGGGCGCTTTCTTTTGGCGCCGCAGCAGGTGCGCCGCTTTCTTCAATAGTGCCTACGGTTGCACCGATAGCTAAGGTATCGCCTTCGGCTGCAACGATTTTTAAAACGCCCGCCTTTTCGGCAGTAAGCTCAAAAGTTGCTTTATCTGATTCTAATTCGGCAATTACTTCGTCCATTTGAACCGTGTCGCCGTCCTTTTTTTTCCAGGCTGATAAAGTTACTTCGGTAATCGATTCGCCAACCGGCGGAACTTTGATAATTAAACTCATTGGTTGAATTCTTTGTATTTTATAAGTAGTGTCTTTTTAGTCCAGAGTCTTGAGTCTGAAGTCCTGAGTCTGAAAAAATTGACTTAAGGCTTTAGACTATCGACTTAAGACTAACTCAATCTGCTCCCACATTCGCCATCTTCTCGGCTGTTTCCTTAACAACAGCTTTCACTGCTTTGCCGGCCGGGGCCTCAAATGCTTTTGATACAATATGTAATTGCTGCGCAGCGTGTTGCTTTGCAAAACCGGTGGCTGTACTGCTACCCTCATGGCGCGAAATTACATTTAGGTTTATTACTTTATCGTTATGGAATTTACGGCAAATATACGGCCATGCACCCATATTTTCAGGCTCTTCCTGCACCCATACAAACTCAGTTGCTTTAGTGTATTTGGCCTTTATTTTTAATATCTGAACTACGGGTGTTGGGTACAATTGCTCTACACGAACAATGGCAACATCCTTGCGCTTGTCAACTTGTTGTTTTTCAAGCAGATCGTAATATATTTTGCCGGTGCAAAGCAAAACGCGTTTTACCTTTTTGACATCAGCATAGTTGTCATCAATCAATTCATGGAATTTACCGTTGGTAAATTCTTCCAGTTTCGACACGCACTTAGGACTACGCAACAGGCTTTTTGGTGTAAATATCACCAGCGGCTTGCGGAAATCCCTCAACATTTGGCGACGCAATATGTGAAAGAAGTTTGCTGGGGTGGTGCAATTTGCTACCTGTATATTGCTGTCGGCACAAAGCTCCATAAAACGCTCAACCCGTGCCGATGAATGCTCAGGGCCTTGCCCTTCATAGCCGTGTGGCAATAACATCACTAAACCATTACCGCGCTGCCATTTTGTTTCGGCGCTGGCTATGTACTGATCTATTATAATTTGTGCACCATTAAAAAAGTCGCCAAACTGGGCTTCCCAAATAGTTAATGCATTGGGATTTGCTAAAGCGTACCCGTATTCAAAACCCAACACACCATATTCGGAAAGCAGGGAATTGTAAATACTAAGCTTTGCTTCGCTGTTTATAGTCTCTAACGGGATAAACTCTTCTTCCGAATCAACCAGGGTTAACACAGCATGACGGTGCGAGAATGTACCGCGCTTAACGTCTTCGCCACTTAGCCTAACCGGGTGACCATCCTTCAACAAAGTAGCATAAGCCAGCAATTCACCCATTGCCCAGTCAAACACGTGGGTCCCGGTTACCATTTTATTGCGTTCCTCAAACAGCTTTTCAATTTTTTTGAAAAAAGCCTTTCCTTCCGGCAACTCGGTTATTTTCTTACCGATAGCTAAAAGTTCCTTTTCCGGAACCGATGTTTCAATAGGTGTAAAAAATTCTTTGGTGGTCGCTAAGTGCATCCCCTGCCAGGCGCCTTCAAACATGTGCACCGTTTCGGTAAACTTGTCTTCGGCCTTCGATTCATCCAGCTTGGTTTGCAACTCGGCACGGAACTTCTTTTCCATCTCCAAAGCCAGGTTGGCATCTATGCTACCTTCGGCCTGTAGTTTCTGCTTGTAAATTTCAAGCGGATTTGGGTGTGCCTCAATTGCTTTATACAACAATGGCTGGGTAAACTTAGGCTCATCAGCCTCGTTATGCCCATATCTGCGATAGCATAAAATATCGATAAACACATCTTCATGAAACACCTGGCGATATTCCATAGCAAGGTTTACCACGTAAGCCAGTGCCTCAACATCATCCCCATTAACATGGAAAACCGGCGAAAGCACGGTTTTTGCCACGTCAGTACAATAGGTGCTCGAACGGGCGTCTTTAAAGTTGGTAGTAAAACCAATCTGGTTGTTTATTACCACGTGTATGGTTCCGCCGGTACGGTAGCCGTCCAGCTTTTCCATTTGCAATACTTCGTAAACAATGCCCTGGCCTGCCACAGAGGCATCACCATGTATTAATATAGGAGCGATTTTTGATTCATCGCCATTGTATTTAAAATCAATTTTTGAGCGGGTAAGGCCTTCTACAACCGGGTCCACCGCTTCCAGGTGCGATGGGTTGGGGCAAAGGCTTAAATGCACCTTTTTGCCACTCTTGGAAATTATGTCAGTTGAGTAGCCCAGGTGATATTTAACGTCGCCGCCAAAAGGGGTATCCTCATCAAAGTTTTTACCCTCAAACTCCGAAAAAACCTCTTTGTAAGGCTTTTCCATAATATTGGTAAGCACATTCAGCCTGCCACGGTGGGCCATGCCGATGATGAACTCCTGTATGCCAAACTCCGACCCTTTTTGGATAACCATATCCAACGCCGGTATCAGCGCCTCGGCACCTTCAAGCGAAAAACGCTTCTGGCCAAGGAATTTTGTTCCTAAAAAGTTCTCGAAAACAACTGCCTCGTTCAATTTGTCGAGCATCAGTTTCTTCTCATCAACCGAAAAAGACGGGGTGTTTCGCTTGCTCTCCATCCTGTCTTCAAACCATTTTAGTTTTATGGGGTTGCGGATATAGCGGTATTCAGCGCCTATCGACTGGCAATAGGTTTGCTCCAATAACTGGTGTATGTCACGTAATGTAGCTGCGCCGAGGCCAACTTCAACGCCTGATGAAAATACCGTATCAAGATCGGTGTCGCTTAAACCAAAAGTCTCCAGTTCTTTACCCGGAAAGTACTTGCGCCTTTCGCGTACCGGGTTGGTCTTGGTAAATAAATGGCCGCGTGTGCGGTATCCATCTATCATGTTAAGCACGTTTATTTCTTTCAAAAAGTGCTCCGGTGTTTCGGTAGCTGTGGCGGCGGCTGAAGCAGGGGCATTTTGCCCAAACTCAAATCCTTCAAAAAATTTTTGCCATCCAAAGTCTACAGATTCCGGGTCTTGTTGGTATGCTTCGTAAAGGGAGTTAATGTAGGCAGCGTTGCCGCTGTTAATATAATTGAGGCGATCCATGAGAAACCAATCTTTAAAACGGTACAAAAGTAAACATATAGGTTTATAAACTTTATAAATTATTTATAAAACTTAACCACTTATTAACATTTGGGGTATTAGTTGCAATGCGGTAAAAAGCATCATTTATTTATGTAAAAGTTTACGCAGAAAATCGCGCACGTAGGAAATACCCTCGAAAAGTATAGCGAGTAAACCAATAATAACGGTAAATTGCTCGAAGGGGTTCATAATAAATATATGACGTAATCGGCTGGCAATTATTACAATTTTAACCAATTATT
This sequence comes from Mucilaginibacter sp., assembly GCF_025359345.1. GTDB lineage: Bacteria > Bacteroidota > Bacteroidia > Sphingobacteriales > Sphingobacteriaceae > Mucilaginibacter. The sequence goes on along the minus strand of NZ_JANYGQ010000012.1, from coordinate 75,211 downwards.
TTACCACAACACCTGTTGCATATACTTCCGGCAGCCAGGTATCGATGTAGTCGCTTTTTGCAGTTTGTTCGGTTACGGGCAGCGCCGCTATAGCGTAACGGCTTTCGCGGGCATCATTAACGCCTGCTATAAAGGCCCAGTTGCCCCAATTACTGGCGGGCGAATAATCTATGAGTTTTTCTTCGAAATAAGCGGCGCCTTTCTTCCAGTCGACCTTAAGCTCATTCACCAAAAAACCTGCTGCAATTTGCCTGCTGTAATTATTGATATAGCCCGTAGCGTTCAATTCGTGCATAATGGCATCTACCAGCGGCACGCCTGTTTCCCCATGCTCCCAATGCTCAAAAAGCTCGTTTCTGTTTACTACGCTACCAGTCATACCTGTCAATTCTTCTTTTACGGCGATGAATTTTTGGCCATGTTTTTTAAACATAAACCTGAAATAATCGCGCCACAGTAAATCGAGCAGCATACCCGGGTAAGCCGTATTATTTAGCTGTTGTTGCTTAATAACCTCCCAATAAACCTGCCGCAGCGAGATGCAACCAAGGGCAATCCATGGCGACAGCTTTGACAAATTAAGCGTAGTGTTTTTTTTGCCGATGATGGTGTGGCTGTTATTTAAGAAAAACTTTTCGAGCTGTGCCTGCGCTTCATCTTCGCCCCCAACAAAATGTTCAGTTGCACGCGGGTCGTCAAAGGGTTCGTTCAAGCCCAGCATTTGCAAGGTTGGAATTTCACCTTTATCTTTAATTTCCGGGGCAACTATTTGGTCGGGAGTGGCCACACACTGGCGTACATTACTATCGCGCTCCACCTTCTTCTTAAAAACGGCAAAGCTGTCGGGGATATCCTTTATCGGGAACGGTAAATCCTCTTTATGATATAGTGTATGCCCTATAAAATGCTTCAGATTAAGCCTCATTTTCCAAAGCGCGGTTTCCACTTGTTCAGATATTTCGGTTTCCTCGTGTGCAACTTCGCGGTGATGGTACACTTCGTTTACCTGGTACTCATCGGCAAGTTGTGGCAATATTTCGGCCGGGTTGCCTATCCGGATGATAAGTTCACCGCCCAGTGCCTGTAAATTTTTGCGAAGATTGGCTACCGACTCCAAAAGAAACCTTGCCCTTATATTACCAGTCTTAGGGTTGCCGGACAGATTATGTTTAAAATAGAAAGGGTCGAAACAATAAACAGGTAATACTTTATCGGCTTTACGTATTGCTTCCAATAATATTTCATTATCGCGAATGCGTAAATCATTCCTAAACCATACCAATATTGTTCTTTCGCTCATAGTTAATCAAGGGGGGTTAACTTTACTGCAGTGTACAAATTTGCAATTTATTTATTTGTTACCAACATCTGTAGCCAATATTTGACACCGGCTAAACATTTTTAGTGTGATTTTGGTATTTTAAACAGTACAGGAATTTAAATGTAAGCTATATTTTGTACTATCCTAAATATCCTACCGTTAATTATAGATACCTGTGACATTTACTTACAAGTATTATTTTAATTTTATATTTTCAACTAACACACCTGTTATGGCTACTATCGAAAGCATCCAGAAAGCATATATCGATTTTGTATTAACCGAGGGAACTCAGCCCAAATCGGTTTACGTTTTTGCAAAAAAGAATAAAATGACCGAAGAGGAATTTTATCGCTTCTTTGGCTCGTTCGACGCTATTGAGCAACATTTGTGGACCAACTTTGCGGTGCGCACCATTGCCGAAATAAAAACCCAGGAAGTGTGGGGTCAATATTCGGCACGCGAAAAGGCCTTGTCATTTTTCTACAGCTTTTTTGAGTTGCTTAAAAGCAGCCGCAGTTTTGTTGTTTACAGCATCAAAAAACAGCCGAAATCATTTACCACCCCTGTTATTTTTACTGGTATGAAGGACGCTTTTGAAAGCTTCTGCAGCGATTTGATTACCGAAGGGCTGGAAACGAACGAATTATCCGAACGTAAGTTCTTTAGCAACCGTTATAAGGATGCGCTTTGGGTGCAGTTGGTGTTTGTGCTTAATTTCTGGATAAATGATAACTCGACGGGGTTCGAAAAAACTGATGAGGCTATTGAAAAAGGCATCAACGTAACGTTCGACCTGTTTCAGCGTTCGCCGATCGACAACCTTTTTGAGTATGGCAAGTTTTTAGCCAAAAACGGCGGCTTAACCGAAAAGATGGGCTTTGGAAGCAATTAATTCGTTCGCCGCTATATTTGACATGGACGGCACATTAATAGACAATACCCCCTACCATTTTAAATCGTGGCAGGCCCTTTTTAAAAAATACGGCAAAGGCGAGTTAAGCAAACAAACTTATTACACCCAAATAAGCGGCGTGCCCATTTTGGATACGCTGCGGGGTTTATTTCCCGACCGCGACGAAACCGGGTTAAAGGCGTTGCTTGCCGAAAAAGAAGGACTTTACCGCGAACTGTATGCGCCATACCTGGCGCCAGTGAACGGGCTGGAAAACTTTTTAACCGAACTAAAAAATGCCGGCGTTAAAATGGCAATGGCAACTTCAGCAACGGTAGAAGACATCAACTTTATACTGGATAAAGTGCCGATTCGGGATGATTTTGACGAGATTGTTAACTCAACAATGGTAAGCAAACCCAAGCCCAACCCACAAATATTTTTAAAAGCTGCCGAAAAACTAAACCGTGAGCCTGCTAATTGCGTAGTTTTCGAAGACTCGCTTGCCGGCATTAAGGCGGCGAACGATGCAGGCATGAAGGTTGTCGGCATAACTACGGGCCACCCTGCAGCTGACCTCTACCCGGTTGATTTGGTAATTGATGATTATTCACAACTAACCGTGCAAAAGCTGGCCGCATTATTTAAGGAACATTAACATGAGTGATAAAACACCAAAAGAACAAAACAGCATACCCACCAGCAAGGTTGAGCGCTCGGCCAAATTTGTAAAAACCGGGTTTAAAATTGGTGGCAATTATATTAAGCATTATTCAAAAAAGCTCTTTAATCCGGACATGGATAAAAGTGAATTGAACGAGGATAACGCATCGGATATTTACGAATCTTTAAGCGAGCTAAAGGGCAGCGCGTTAAAAGTGGCGCAGATGCTTAGCATGGATAAAAACCTGCTGCCGCAGGCGTATACTGATAAATTTTCGCAGTCACAGTACAACGCACCTCCCCTTTCGGGCCCGCTGATTGTACAGACCTTTAAAAAATACTTCGGCAAAACGCCCGATAAAATTTACGATAAGTTTAATGTGCGCTCATCAAACGCAGCCTCAATAGGCCAGGTGCACCAGGCCGAACTGGACGGTAAAAAGCTGGCCGTTAAAATACAATATCCGGGTGTTGGTGATTCCATATCGTCCGACCTTAAACTGGTAAAACCCTTTGCTTTCCGGATGCTGGGCATGAGTGAGCGCGAACTTGACGTTTACATGAAAGAAGTGGAGGAACGCCTGCTGGAAGAAACCGATTACGAACTGGAAGTACGCCGTTCTATCGAATTTTCAAATGCGTGCGCGGGGCTGGACAATGTTGTCTTCCCGAAATACTATCCCGAACTATCCAGCAAACGCATCATCACTATGGACTGGCTGGAAGGCAAACACCTGCGCGAGTTTTTACATACCAACCCTTCGCAGCAGCTGCGCAACAAAATTGGGCAGGCGCTTTGGGACTTTTATAACTTTCAGCAGCATGAGCTGCGCGCTGTACACGCCGACCCACACCCCGGTAATTTTATGATTACCAGCGACGAGAAGCTTGGTGTTATTGATTTTGGCTGTATAAAAGAAATGCCCGAAGACTTTTATTACCCCTTCTTCTCGCTTACCTCAACCGGGTTAATGGATAACAAGGAAGAAACCATCAAAGCTTTCCGCCAGCTGGAAATGATACACCCCAATGATACACCGGCACAAATTGAGTTTTACTACGGCATGTACCGGCAAATGATCGGCCTGTTTGCCAAACCTTATATAACCGATCATTTTGATTTTGGCCAAACCGCTTTCTTCGAAGAGTTATACGGCTTTGGCGAAAAAGTGTCAAAAATGCCCGAGTTTAAACAAGCGCGCGGCGTAAAGCATTTTATTTATGTAAACCGTACGAATTTTGGTTTATACAATATATTGCACGAGTTAAAGGCCGAGGTAAAAACGGACACGTTTAAACCACATGTGGTGGAGCAGTTTGTTTAAATAATCGCCAATTTCAAGTTATCAGCTGGCGATAAAGACAATTTTGTTGCTGATAAAACTTGCTGAAAGTTTGGTTGTTAAATTGTTAGTAAGCATATGAAAATACTTCTCGCAGGCGCTAACGGATACATCGGCACCCGGCTCATCCCCGTGTTGCTGGAGAAAGGCCATGATTTGATTTGCCTGGTGAGGGACAAACGCCGTTTTCACGAAAACAGCGACTACAGCACCCATGTAACTTTGCTGACCGGGGATTTACTGAACCCCGAAACTATTGAAGATTTTCCCGCTGATATCGATGCGGCCTACTACCTGGTGCACTCCATGACCGGGAACAAAGATTTTGCTGAACTGGAGGCAACATCAGCCCATAATTTTATTGAGCAGCTTGACAAAACCGATTGTAAACAAACTATATTTTTAAGCGGCATCACCAATGACAGCCACCTGTCGACCCATTTAAAATCGCGCCGGCATGTGGAGGATGTGCTGAAAGAAGGAAAATCAGCGCTTACAGTTTTACGGGCGTCAATTATTATTGGTTCAGGCAGCTCATCATTCGAAATTATCAGGGATCTGACAGAAAAATTACCCTTAATGACCGTACCCCGCTGGGTAAACACCAAATGCCAGCCCATTGCCATAAGAGATGTGCTGGGCTATCTTGAAAGCGTTTTACTTAACCAAAAAGCATATAACCGCACGTTCGATATTGGCGGCCCTGATATCCTCACCTTTAAGAAAATGATGCTAGGCTATGCTGAAGTGCGCAAACTTAAGCGGTACATTATAACCATACCGTTCCTGTCACCAAAAATATCATCTTACTGGCTCTATTTTGTTACATCGGTAAGCTACTCGCTGGCGCAAAGCCTGGTGGATAGCATGAAAAATGAAACCATTGTAAAAGACAACTCAATTAATGAAGTTGCGCAGCGGAAATGCCTTACCTACAAAGAAGCATTGGAGCTCGCATTCGTAAAGATCGAGCAAAACTCTATTGTTTCCAGTTGGAAAGACGCCCTTAACCGTGGCTACCTGGAACCTGGCTTTATGGACCAGATAAAAGTACCTCAAAACGGTACGCTTGAATACAAAGTAAAAACGCCGTTTAAACGCGATGTGAAAGAGGTGTTGAACAACCTGTGGGCCATTGGCGGTAAACGCGGCTGGTACTATTGGAACTGGATTTGGAACCTGCGTGGTTTTTTAGATAAAGTTGTTGGCGGCGTAGGCTCGCGCCGCGGCCGTACCAGCAATATCAATATCTCCCCCGGCGACGCCATCGATTTCTGGCGCGTTTTACTGGCCGACAAACCCCACAAACGCCTGCTGCTTTATGCCGAAATGAAACTTCCCGGCGAAGCCTGGCTCGAATTTAAAATTGTAGAGCGCCATGGTGAAACATTTTTGAGCCAGGTAGCTACCTTCAGGCCCAAAGGTTTATGGGGCAGGTTGTACTGGGCGGCCATGTTCCCGTTTCATATCTTTATTTTTAAGGGGATGGCGGAGCAGATTACAAAGTTTGAAGTATCCGCATAGTCTCAGATTTGACAACTTTTAAAAAGTTGATAAATCCCGAGCGTAATCATTAATTTTTATTCCGATTTTAGCCAATAAAATAACTTACCATGCTCCTTAAAAACACCTTCGTTCACCACGTACATTTCTGGCTTAATGATAAAGCCGATAAACAGCAACTGCTTGACGGCTTAAACTTGCTGCTGCCTATACCGCACATCCGCGAAATACACATTGGCGTACCTGCTGAAACCTTCCGCAGTGTCGTCGATCGCTCATACGATGTTTCGCTGCTGCTGTTATTTGATACCCCCGAAGCACAGGAAGCATACCAGGTTGACCCTACCCACGTAATATTTGCCGAGAACTACGCCAAACCGCTTTGTAGCAAAGTTGTTGTATCGGATAGCGTGAACGTTTAACAGACGATAGTCCATGGACCATAGTAGCAGCATGCAAAAAATTGACCATAGTCCATGGACCATAGTCGATAGTAGAACAACTTAGCCAATACAATTTACCCAATTTTACCATGGTCTATGGCCTATCGTCCATGGACTAACTAACCATCGACTATGAACTCCAAATCCATCCTCCTTACCGGGGGTACGGGCCTTATCGGCATAAAGCTTACCGAACAATTGCTGGCTAAAGGCTGGCGGGTAAGCCATTTAAGCCGCAGCGCGGGCAAAAACCCGCAGGTAAAAACCTTTTTGTGGGATGTTAACAAGGGAGAAATAGACCCAGCCTGCATTGATGGCGTTGATGTAATTGTTCATCTTGCTGGCGCTGCCATTGCTGATAAACGCTGGACCGACGAGCGCAAAAAAGAAATTATAGACAGCCGGGCAAAATCAATTAGATTAATTTATAACCTCCTGGGTACAAAAAAGCACCAGGTTTCATCCATAGTATCTGCATCAGCCATTGGCTATTACAGCGACCGGGGTGATGAGTTGCTAACTGAAGAAAGTCCACCCAATACCGATTTTATGGCCAATTGCTGCATGGAATGGGAAAATGCGGTCGACGAGGGGCAAAAGCTTGGTTTACGCATCGTAAAATTCCGCACTGGCGTGGTGCTTGCTGTTGATGGCGCTTTAAAGCTAATGGCGCAGCCTGTTAAATTATATGTTGGCTCTCCCTTAGGCAGCGGCGAACAATGGGTGCCCTGGATACACTGGCAGGATGTGGTTGATATGTATATGCTGGGTATTGAAAATGAAAGCTTCGCCGGCGTTTATAACCAGGTTGCCCCTACTCCGGTGACGAATGCACAGCTTACCAAAGCCATTGCCAAACAATTGCACAAACCTTTATGGGCGCCAAAAGTGCCGGCATTTGTTTTAAAGCTTATTATGGGCGAAATGAGCACCATTGTACTTGGCAGCACCAAAGTATCGGCGCAAAAAATTGAGGGCGCCGGATTTAAATTCAAATACCCGGAAATTACATCAGCCCTGGCAGAAATTTATGGATAAACAACCTGTTTCGATATTTTGGTTCAGGCGCGATTTACGGCTTGACGATAACGCCGGCCTTTATCATGCACTGAAAAGCGGTAAGCCAGTATTGCCCATATTTATTTTTGATAAGGGAATACTGGATAAACTGGAAGATAAAGACGATGCCCGCGTAACCTTTATTTACGAAACTATTGCCACACTGGATAATGAACTGCATCAACATGGCAGCAGTTTACTGGTTTTGTATGACAAGCCCGAAAATGCATGGAGCAAGCTGCTAAAAGAGTACAACATATCTGCTGTTTATAGCAATCACGATTATGAACCTTATGCCAAAGAACGTGATGAAGCGGTTGCGTCATTATTAAAAAAACACGACATCAGCTTTAATACTTATAAGGACCAGGTAATATTTGACCGCGATGAGGTGACAAAGGATGATGGCAAGCCTTACACCGTTTATACGCCTTACATGCGTAAATGGCACCAAAAGCTTACACCATTTTATCTGAAGGCTTATCCCAATCATAAATATTTCGAAAACTTTTATCAAACTGAATCATTTTCGTTGCCCGGTTTAAAAGCAATGGGTTTTGAAAAAAGTGGTCTCGAATTACCCGAAATCCATTACAAAGAACTGATTGCCGATTATGCAGAAAAACGCGACTTCCCTGCTATAAAAGGCACCACCCATATAGGCCTTCATTTGCGGTTTGGCACCGTGAGCATCCGCGAACTGGCGCGTACGGCCAATACCTTTAACGAGAAAACATGGTTAAATGAGCTGGTGTGGCGCGAGTTTTACATGATGATACTTTACCATTTCCCGCATACGGGCGACCATGCCTTTCGCCCGGAATACGACCGGATAAAGTGGAACAACGACGAAAAACAATTTGAGGCCTGGTGCAAGGGCGAAACCGGTTACCCACTGGTTGATGCCGGCATACGTGAACTAAACGCCACAGGCTATATGCACAACCGCGTGCGCATGGTGGTAGCCAGTTTTTTAAGCAAAGATTTACTGATAGACTGGCGCTGGGGCGAACGCTATTTTGCCCGCAAGCTGCTCGATTATGAAATGGCCAGCAACGTTGGTGGCTGGCAATGGTCGGCCGGTTCCGGTACCGATGCTGCGCCGTATTTCCGGATTTTCAATCCTGAATCGCAGATGAAGAAATTCGACCCCAAACTTGAATATGTAAAAAAATGGGTTCCGGAATATGCCGATTTCAGCAAATATCCAAAACCCATTGTTGATCACGCTTTTGCGCGCGAAAGGTGTTTGAAGGCTTTTAAAGAAGCGCTGTCAAAATAACTATTGAGTTACTGTTAAAACCTCATAACTAAATTTCAAAACACTGTTTGTTGGGATACTGCCGGCTGTGGTGTTTCCATAGGCAAGATCCGAGGGTAGTATCATTTCGAATTTGGTTCCCGCAACAGCAACTTTTTGCAGTACTTCCGACACGCCGCTAATTAAGGTCGAAATGGACTGTGTTGCAATATTAGTTCCGTTATAGCTTCCGTCAAAAACACTTCCGTTCAATAATTCGCCGGTGTATGTACAGGTTATTGTACTATTCGGCCCTATTTTATCGGTACCGGTCCCAGGTGTTTGAATTTTATAGTAATAAAAATACCCTGGCTTTGCGTCACTTTCAACCTTGGTATAAGTTGATATATCACTCACCCTGCTTTGTATCAATTGCTGATCATAATCTTTATAGCTATCAATTACATGCACATAATAATCGAGGCACTGGTTACCTGCAATTTTTGTGTTTGCATTGCTCGAACTACCTAAACCGTAGCCACTAACCCCGTAAGCCAAGTGCGAAGGTATCAGTAACCGTGCGCTTGCGCCTTTGTATTTTACAATGTTCCGTATCGCCATCTCCAGGCCGTAAGGCATGGCATTCGATGTTAAATGACCAAGGTAGTCTTCCATCCGGTTCTGTATAGTATCAGCCGAAATATATTGACCATCAACCGAGCGCAACGTAAATACAAACGAAACCTTGTCAGGATAATCAAGCTGCTGTAATGTTGTTGCAGGAGGCACAACTTTACCGGGCAGCAGCAGCTGGTAATAAATACCCGAACTATCCTGCTTCGAAGTATCCTTTTGCATGCCGGTAATCCCGTGCGAACTTATATAGGCTTGTATCTGGGCATCGTCATATTGTTTAATATCAAGCTCAATTTTGTCTTTGCGGCATGATACCAAACCTATAGCAGAAATTAAAAGAAGGGTAAAAATTTTTTGTCTCATTTGTTATTTGTTGTTTTAGCGGCTTGTCGCTGCCCTCATCACATACCTTTTTCGCTGTTATAAATATGCTGAGCTTGTTATGTTAGTTGGTTATATTGTAAAGTTTTATTCTAAAAATCAATATCGCATTTGCCGGCAATCCGTACGACGGCTGCGCAAACGGCCCGTAAGCATAATGCGAAGGAACGTACAAAGTTACTGTCCCCCCTTTTTTTACCCCCGATTTTGCTATTCCGTACTGCCAACCCATTATCGTACTTCCTAATACGTACGACGGATGAAACTGGTCCGTGGTAATAAATGTGGTCCCCGTCTGCAAGTTTGTACCTGTATACCCAACCGTTATCCTGGTTGAGTTGGTAAGCACATCGTTACCGCCGCCAAGCGTATCAACCACGTAATATATCCCCAAACCAACCCCGGCCGAATCGACCTGCTTGGCTGTTATGCTGTTTTTTTGCAAATATGCGGTTATAATTTTAGCATCAACCGCCTGTTGCGCCCTTATCTGGGCCGGCACATCGTTGGCGTTTTTACATCCCGCAAAACAAGCGCACAATAGCAATAAAAATAACAGTATCCTGTTCATCCTGGCATTTATCCGGTTTATTTGCCTTTAAATTAAGCAGCTAATGCACAAACACGGCCCCTATATTTCAATCGGCAAATTTATTCTTTTATAATTCAAAAACAGCAGCTTAACATTTTTTAACAAATTAATGGTGCAAGCCACTAAAAGCCTGTACGTTTTAAGCCCCGTTTTCGCAACTTATAACGGTGTTTCTTTGATAAACGTGTGTGGTTTAAGTTGATTGGGTTGAGTTCGGTTGATTAAGTTAAATTTTGTAGAGGAATACTGCTTGTACATCTACAGGCGCGTAATTGTAATAACCGGGATCAAGCAGATTTTAGGATTTATCAGATTTCGCTTTCACATAATATCGAATGGTTATTCGAATCGCCCTATAGTAAAGAAAATCTGTTACTCTGCTTGATGCCTGTTTAGAAAAATCGGGGCGTTCCCGCTGATAGAAGCGGGCGGGCCATACGTTCATACGCCCCCAGGCATTAAGCGCGGGCCGGTATCCACTGCTGTCCCTAACGCAAATTGTACCACTTTATTTATTGGTCACAAAATAAATCTAAAAGATCTCCACTCACTATTAACCCCACTCACTACTCACAACTCACTACTCACTCACTTCACCTCTCCCGGCTTAAAATTCATCGTCAACGTATTCACCTTCTTCAGCATCTTTATCAAGTATTCCCGGTCGGCTTCGCTGATGTTATCATTAAGGTAATTGTTAAACTGGCGCCCTATCACCCGGGCCAGGTGCCGCTTCTCCTTGCCCAATTCCGTTAAATAAATCTTTACCGACCGTTTATCCCCTTCGTTTGATTCCCTCGTTATCAACCCTGATTTTTCAAGTTGCGCAAGCATCCGTGATAAACTGGTTGATTTTAACCCCAGCAACGCCGCAACCTGCGACACCGTAGTACCCTCCTTCTCATCAATATTTATCAGCAAATATCCTATCGACTGCGTAATGCCAAACTCGGTAACTATTTGATTGTACCGGTTAGCCACAGTTTGCCAAACTATCTTTAAAAAATAATCAATAGTTTCCTGGTGTTTCAATTGGTTCATAGTTCATGGTTCATGGTTCATGGCAGGACGGGCTCGCGGTTGTTGTTTTTGCTGGCGAGCGGCAGTAGAAGTATTTAGTAGCAGTCGTTAGAAATCTGGCACTTTTAATAGTTGTTTGCCTGTCAACTTCCTACTCACAACTGCCAACTACTTCACCACCCCAGCCCCGTATCATCTCCTCTTGGGTCGGCTCCGCCGTAGTAGCCATCCTTGGTTATCAATATGGCGTCAACGCGGCCGCTTGCACCACCGCTTATAATTTTATATCCCTTTTGCTCCAGCTTGCTTATTGCTGCCGGATCAAGTGCGTCTTTTTCGATGTTTACCTGGTCAGGCAGCCATTGGTGGTGGAAACGTTTCGACGTAACCGCTTGCTGCATATCTTCGTCAAACTCAATTACGTTCAAAATGGTTTGAAATACCGAAGTTATTATTGTTGAGCCGCCCGGCGTACCTACCACCATAAACAATTTGCCACCTTTTTCAATAATAGTTGGCGTCATTGACGACAGCATGCGTTTGCCTGGCTGTATGCTATTTGCCTTACCACCAATCAGTCCGAACATATTCGGCACGCCCGGTTTCGAGCTAAAATCATCCATTTCGTTGTTCAGCAAAAAGCCTGCGCCACCAACCAGTATTTTTGAGCCGAACGAACCATTAAGTGTAGTGGTTATCGAAACCGAATTGCCTTCTTTATCAACTATTGAATAGTGGGTAGTTTGGTCGCTTTCGTACCCCACAAACGCACCTGGTTGTATGCTGCTGCTTGGTGTGGCTGCGTTCCAGTTAAATGTTTTCATCCGGTTATCAAGATAGGTTGGGTTTAGCAAGCTATCCACCGGCACTTTATAAAAATCTGGATCGCCAAGATATTTGGAACGGTCGGCGTATACACGGCGCTCAGCTTCAACAATCAGTTGCACGGTCGAATCCTGGTTATGGCCCCAGCGGTGCAGCGGGTATTTTTCAACCGAATGGAGCAACTGAAGCAAAGCAATCCCCCCGCTTGATGGCGGCGGCATGGTGATAATTTTATAGTCTTTATATTTTCCGGTTATTGCGTTGCGCCAAACTGAATGATAATTTTGTAAATCCGCCTTCGAAATCAGTCCGTTACCGGCTCGCATTTCGGCTGCTATTTCATCAGCTACTTTACCGGCATAAAATCCGTCGCGGCCTTTATCTCGTATTAATTCCAGCGTCTTTGCCAGGTCTTCTTGCACCAGCAAGTCACCTTCTTTCCAGGCTACGTCCTTTAAAAAATATGTTTTGCCGGGGTTCAGCTTCCTGAACTGCGGGCCACCCCAGTTTAATGAGCCGGCCAACCGCCTGGATATTGCAAAACCGTTACGTGCAAGGGCTATAGCTGGTTGGACCAAATCGGCCCATTTAAGCTTGCCATATTTGCGGTGCGCCTCAGCCATCCCGTCAACCGAGCCGGGTACACCCGATGCCTGGTGCGTGGCAAGGCTCATATCTTTTACCACATTACCCGCACTGTCCAAAAACATATTGGCACTTGCAGCAGCAGGGGCTTTTTCCCTAAAATCAAGTGTATTGGTGCTTCCCTTTGCCGACCGGTAAACCATAAAGCCGCCTCCCCCGATGTTGCCCGCCTCGGGGTGCGTAACCGCAAGTGCAAATTGTACTGCAACGGCAGCATCAACCGCGTTGCCGCCTTTTTTTAATATGTCCAAACCAACTTTTGATGCATTTGGCGTGGCGCAAACCACCATTCCGTTCCGGTACGGGCCATCCGGCGTTTTGGCGGCAGGATCCTGGGCAACGGCTGTTTGTAAAATAGTTGCACAAAAAAGCAGTATTGCGGCTTGTTTTAAAAGGTGTGGACGATGCATACGGGATTTATAAAATAATCGGGCTAATTTATCATATTTCAATTTAAAAAATGACGGTATTGGTTTATAAAGATTGAAATGCTGATATCATCATGGTCAGTCCTTTGAACAACGCAAAAAGGTATTAACAGTGTTAACACAATTTTGAAATTTTTTAGGTTAAATACCTTATAACCAAATACTTAAACTTTTTAGAGTATCAACACGCGATTTCATTTTTTTTATTCTTACAAAGTCAGTGTTCACCCACCGCGGGGGCATCTGCGAGACATCCTAAAGAAACAGTGCACACCGTTCCGTCCCCCTAAAATATATTATTCATATCCCCCTAGTCATAAATTTTCTCAAATATTTTCAACTGTAAATCAGCAGTTTGCTACCCTTTAAAGACCGCTATCCCTTTAAAATACCAATAAAACCACATTTTCGCCGTTATGTTGCTTTTACATATTATGAAAATATTATGCGGTAACATCCAAAATAATAGTTTCATCAACCTTGACAAAACAAATTTATCGAATGAAAAAATTACTCGTTTACTCATTTATTTTAGCCGCTTCGTTATTAATAAGCACACGTACAAAAGCACAAGATTATAAAACCGCCGTGGGACTTAAATTCGGCGGTTACGAAAACGGCATCTCAGGCAAGTATTTTACTACCCCCGACGTGGCCATTGAAGGTTTGCTGGGTTTCCGCTCGCATGGCGTGGTTATCACCGGCCTGTATGAATTTCACCAGGAGGCATTTGGCGTTAAAGAACTGAAATTCTACTACGGTGCAGGTGCGCACATTGGCTCGATAGGCAGCGGCCTTTACCGTCGTTTTAACGGCAGCGACGAATACTACAATAACAGCCACATATTGCTGGGTGTTGATGGTGTCATCGGCCTCGAGTACCTTATACCGCAATCGCCCATTGCTGTAAGCCTTGATTTAAACCCACGCGCCGAACTCGCCACCGGTCCATTTTTTGATATCGCTCCGGGGCTGGGATTGAAGTATACCTTTTAGTCCGAAAGTCGGGAAAGTCAGTAAAGTCTGTAGAAGCTGCAAGTTTTAGTCCGGAAAGTCGGAAAAGTCAGTAAAGTCCGAAGAAGCTGCAATCAAGCATTTTCGGGCTTTACTGGCTTTTTTATCTAATAAACTTTCCGTCTTTGCTGACTTTCCCGACTCAACGCAACACTATCACCTTCGTATTATAAACCATTTGCCCCAGTTGTATCTTTAAAATATAAGTACCCGGCGGTAAGTAGGTTACATCTGCCACGGTGCTGAAATTACCTGCAGCAATGCTTTGCTTACTGGTATTTACAACCTGCCCGGCAATATTTATTAATGATATGGTTAAATCTGCAGGCGCTTTGGCGGCAAAAAGAATGCTGAGCGGGCCGCTTGCCGGGTTGGGGAACACTACAAGGCCTATATCAGTTTTGTTATTGGCGCCGGTAGCTGTTATTATGTATACATAATTATCAGACAGTACCGTGCAGCCACCATCAAGCACCAGCGCAACCTGGTAATTGCCGCTTTGTGTAGGCGTATAAGTAGCGCCGACAGCCCCTGCAATAGGTTTACCATTTAAATACCATTGATTGTTGGTGGCCACGCTGGAATTTAAAACAGCCCCGTTTTGTGTAATAACGGGCTTTGAAACAGTTACAGATTGTCGCGATACCGAAGGGCACCCAGCGCTTTTTACCTTCATGTCGTAAAAATAGTAATAGTACGTTTTGTAGGCCGCGGTATCCGGGTTGGCAGTGGCGCTGTTGCCGGTTATACTGAAAACATCGCCTATTTTAAAAGGGTAGCCGGTAACGCCTACGTTGTTGCGATATAAGGTGGAATTGCTGTCAAACTCGACATTTATAGTATAATTACCGGCTGCAGGCAGCTGTAAATTAAGATTGTAAACCGCACCCTGGTCATTCGGATCGTCGGGTTGTGCGCCGGCCAGTGGCGTTGTGCGGGTTGCAACGGCGTTAATGGTCGAGGTCGATACGGTACGGCCGCTGGCATCGTTCACATTAAAAGTAATTTTTCCCGAATTGCCGATATACAATCGGGCGCTTTCAATAACAACCGGCACTTTGGTATTTACATTAACATATGGCGTAAACTGATTATATCCGCCTTCGGTAAATACATTTTTTGTAGCGGGACCAACTGTTCCTTTAAAATCGTTCACACCTGCATAAAACGTATTGTTAACCGGGGCAGTTGCGGTTGTTCCGGGCGAGCCCCATGCCACCGGGATAGCGTCGCCAATATTTTGGTACCACAATATGGTTCCGTCGGCCGTGCCGGTTAAGCGGTAGTCTTTACTGTCGGTACAGTAATAAGCTGTTAAACCGGTCGCTTCTGGTGGCAGGCTGATAGTCACCGCGGCTGATACCTGGTTGTTGGCAGCAACAGGGTCGCCGGCGAGGCTCGTAAAAGCTATAATGTTGTAATTAGCTCCGGCAACCGCATTAAAAGGCGTACTAAAAGTAAAATCTTCCTGCTCCGAAGCTTGTAAGATGCCAGTATAAGTTCCTGTTAAAGTAGTTGTAACGTTAGCCGCGTCAGTAATGGTTGCCGTTACCGGGATATTGCTTATCGGTAACCTCCCAAAGTTTTTTATTGATATTGTAACCTGGTTAGCGTCTGAGCACGAACCCGAGGTACTGGGGTTTACGATAGCCGTGGCGCCTGCATCCGTTGCCGGCAGTACAAATTGCACGCGGTAGTCCTGCGTTTCGCCTTTGGCATAGGTGCCGCAGGCTTGTATTACTGATGCGTCATTGGTTTCGGCAAGTACAACACGCATAATGCTGTAGTCGCCGGCTACAACGGTTGCAGGTACGGTTATGTTTGTAGTATATGAGCCTGTTCCGTTAATAATTCCTGAAGTTGCTACAAGTTCATTAGCACCAAAAATACCATCTCCGTTCCAGTCGATATATACTTTGGCGGCCTTGTTAAAGTCAGCGCCGCAGGTACCCAGGGTAAGGCTCAGCGGGTATGTTTTCGCCAGCTCCAGTTGAATGGTTTTGTCGGTATGGTCGGAGTAAGTGGTGCAGCCCGCAGGTGGTGTATAATTAAGGTTTGCCAATGTTACATTGTTAACCCGCGAGTCGGCGCTTGAAAGTGGGGTTGAAACACAATAAACATGCCCCCCCACCCCGGTCGCAATAAGCGAATAATCCTGAACACCACCCTGCAGCGTTCCTTTGTGCGAAACAGTGATGGTGTATGCTTTGCCCGTTACAGCCCCGGGAATATAAACCTGTTCAATATTATCTAAAATATTATCGCCTGTTGTAGCTGCAGCGGCCGGGTGCAAGGGGTCGAGTATCCAGGGTTTAAATGTGTTGGTACCATCGCTAACCCTTACGTCCAGGTCGTTCACCAGTTTCGGGGTGCGACTGTTAATGGTACCATCGGGGGTAATAGTGCCTGCGGGGTCGGTCCATGATATGGATACCAGAAGTGGTCCCTGGCCCGATGCCACCACATTAAATATTTGTTTCTGCCCCTGTTGCAGTTTATTTTCTGTTACCAGGCTTTTGCCGCCATTATCGGTTATCGCCTGGGCGGCTTTCTTCATGTCCAGCAACCCCCAGCCATAAATATAATCGGGGCCGGCATTGCCTGCATCAAAGGCTGTATGGCAGGCAAGGCCCTTAAGGGTAGCCGCACGCATAAAGCCGCCGCTATTTTTCTGCGCATAATATTCCTGCAGCAAATAAAGCGACCCGGTAACATTTGGCGCCGACATTGATGTTCCGGATAGGGTAATGTATGATGTTGTGCCGCCACTGCCGGTTGAGAGCAGGTTAACGCCATCGGCAACAAGATCCGGTTTTATCCGGCCGTCATCGGTGGGGCCGTAACTGCTAAAGTAAGCAATGCTGATCCCGCTGCTGGAAGCAGGGCCGTTAGGCAAGGGGTTTATTGCCCCCACAGTTAAAATATTTTTGGCATTCCCTGTTGTTGCTATTACGTCGTAGCCATCATTATTACTTATTCCGGCAGGCCGCGGGCCTTTATCAACCAATGTCTGGTTTGTCTTGCTTGCGTATCCATAATAGTCATCGCCCACCGCCGGCCCGGTATCCGCACGACTGTTACCTGCCGACTCAACAATTAAATAGTAAGGCGCGTTGTAGGCTATCTTATCCCAGCTTTGGGTGCGGTCGCCGTAAAAGCCAAAACTGTAGTCAACACTGTCGCCGGGCAGGCCGTACCATTCCCAGTGATTAGCGCCATCATTAAAATACCATCCTGCGGCATCGCCATAGGAGTGGTTTGACAGCAGCAAACCCGAAGCAGCACCGCTCATCTCGGTTATATCGTTATCAAAATCATACGATTGCAGGGTGGCGGCATTAAAGGCCATGCCTTTAGCCGCCGGGAATACACCCTTTGCTATCATGGTACCTGATACGTGTGTGGCATGGTCAATTACGCCGGTCGAATCGTGCAGGGTAATAGTTTTGCCCGCAAATTCCTGGTGGCCCCGGTAAACCGAACCACCGTCCCAAATGGCAAGTTTATTGTTGAGTACGCTGCTTGATCCGGAAAGGTTTAAACCTGTCGAGCCACCGGGTTGCACAGCATTGGTACCGGTGGTTGCTGCTGCTGTAGTGTTGTTATCTGTTTTAAGATAGATGGGAAAACCCAGGCTGTTTATCCCCTGCAACGATATAACTCCGCCGTTCCGCGTTTTCCGTTTAACGGCCCAGCCATTCTTTTTTGCCAACGCCAGCGCCTTTTGATAACTGAGGATAAAATTGCTGTGTGATTTTGCCGACAAGCCAATGAGCACCTTTTTGCCGGTATCGTTAACCAATACCTGTTGGGCATAACTTTTATCGGCGAAGCACAGCAATATTAGTATTGTGCAAATTGCTGTGTATAATTTATTCATATGCTTAACCCGTGTATTTTTTCGAAAAATATATTGCCGGTAAAGGCCGCTTTTTTAAACCGCAATATAAAACTTGTTTTTCTTTAAATCCCACCCCTTTTACGGAAACAATGGCTATTAGTTTACCGTATAACATGCCCGTTACAGTTTTTTTAAGTACAGGCGTTTTTTCGGCACCTAGGTCAAAAACCCCTATTAAACGGACCAGAAAGCTGTTTAAACAAATAAAATCATTCCAAAAGGGAATAAACGTAACTAACTGATTGTCATTGCGTATAAGAAGCCATCATTGTTAGTTATTCTTAACAAAAACCTAAATCTTAAAGGAGTTATAATACTTCGGATGTTGATAACCCGAATTGATAAATGTTGATATGTTGATAATTACCTGTTAATGTGATTATTATATTGATTACTTAAATGTTTATTTTGCACCTCTAATTGTTTATAAAGTGTTGAAAACGAGTGTACTTTTAATTGTGATTACCTTCACCCTTGTATTTTGTGGTGAAAATGCGCTTGCATCAACAACCTGGACAGGCGGCACGAGCACGGACTGGAGTGTTTCCGGCAACTGGTCAGCGGGCGTTCCTACTTCGGGTGTCGATGTTATTATACCAACAACTCTAAGGCTCCCTACCGTTACTGCAACTTCTGCCTGTAACTCCATTACTGTTACCGGCGTTAGCACTATTACTTTATCTGCAGCATTAACCGTAACCAATGGGTTAACTATTAACTCAAGTTCGGTATTTCAGTTTGCAGGTTCTAATACAGTCACTTTTGGCGCAGCATCATCTGCTGGCAATCCATCAGTTTTCACCATCGGTTCGGGCTGTACGGTAGTATTTAATGGTGCTATGTCATTTAGTCCAAGCGCAACACTTACTAACAACGGTAACCTCAAATCAAATTCAGCTGCCGGCATATCCACAAGCAACCCGGGCAGCATTACCAATAGCAGTACAGGCATCATAACACTAACCGGTTCATTGTTAAATATCGCCGGCAGCGGTACCTTGTCAAATTCGGGCCAAATAATTGCTAATTCATCATCAACAATAAGCACCGGCAACCCGGTAACATTTTCAAATACTTCCACTGGCAGTATAAAGTTGACAGCATCAACTTTAAATTTTGGTGGAGGCACCACTGTTAGCAATGCAGGTTCAATCATCGCTAATTCCGCATCCTCAATCATTGGCAACAACCCTGTGCCTATAGCCAATACTGGCAGTATATCGCTTTCGGCTTCGACAATGACGTTAAACGGAGGCTCAAATATTACCAATACAGGTACGGCTTCGGTTTCTTTACTATCAGCGTCAACAGCCACATTACAAAACCCCTCGTTTATAAATAACAACAGCAGCGGCAGCAGCCTGACAATAACCGGCTCAACTATTGATGTTCAGGCAGGCGGCTCAATCACAAACTCGGGTACTATTACCGTAAGCGGCACCTCAAACTTTAAATTAAACGGCAACACCGCGCCATTAACCAATAATGTAAGCAGCACTTTTACTGCAACAAATACAGCTTTTATAATGGTTGCCGGTGCGTCAATTACCAATACCGGCGCCACAATGTCGTTAACGACCTGCACTATGGCCTGCAGCGGAAACCCAACAGTTATTACCAATCAAAACAGCGGCGCGACCTTAGGTAATTTCACTATAGATAATACCGCTTTTACATTTACAGGCACTAATTCAATTGTAAACTCCGGCACTTTCACCGCCAAAAATGGCTCGTCAATAAACATGACCAGCGCCACGGCATCGAGCGCGATAACTAATACAGGCACATTTTATGCCGGGCTCTCGAACTCATCGTGCATTATTACTTTAGATGGCAATCAGCCTAAATTAAATAACAACGTTGGCTCAGTAAACGGAACCTTCTACCTCGGCTCCACATCTATTATATATCCAACGTCGGCAAATTGCGTAATGACCAACACAACGAACTGCAAGTTCACCCTTCAGTCGGACCAATACGGGTCGGCAGCTATCGGCTCAGTTCCGGTTGGCGCCAATCCAAGCCCATCATTGGTTGGCACCTACAATGTTGAACGTTATTTACAGGGCGGCACAACTTACGATGCTGTTAAAAAACGTTGGGTTGAGCGCAATTACCGTATCATCTCTTCGGCAGTCAATACCGGCACACAGGTTAACAGCAACAATGTTTACGCCTTAAATTATATTGTTGGTGCTACCGCCGGTCAAACCACAGCGGCCAGCAGCGCTACAAATGCATTTATTACAGGGGCGGTTGGCGGTAGCACCAGCGCAGGTAACCCGTCAACTTATTTATATCGCGAAAACAGGGCCATTAGCAATGCCAGTTTCACAAGCGGAAATTTTATCGGCATAACTAATATCACATCGCCTTCGGCAATCGGCACGTCCGACCCTGGCACCTGGAGCATCCCCGTAGGTAACGGCGTGTTATTCTTTTTTAGAGGGGCTGCCACAAACTGGGCAACCCGAACCGCGGCCCCTTTTATTGCACCGGAAAACGTAACTTTAACTCAAACCGGTATTTTAAACCAAGGCTCTATAACGGTTAAAGACTGGTACACGCCATCGTCAGGAAACCTCGGCTACACTACTGCTTCAGGCAACTCAGCATATAACCGGGGTTTTAATATGGTTGGCAACCCTTACCCCAGCACCATAAACTGGGACAAGGTTAACACCGGCGGCATTACCGCAACAAATATCGACCCAAGCATTTACGTGTTAGACCCCGTAAGCAATCAATACAATAGCTACTCATCAAGCACACATGTGGGCAACCCGGTTACTTTTACCGGAGACATTGCGAGCGGACAAGGATTTTTTGTAAGAGCTTCGGGTACCGGCGCTGTTTTAACTTTCAACGAAACTGCAAAAACACCAACCACGCAGTTAACCGGCGGAAATTTGTTAATGGGTGCGCCTGTACAACAAGAAGTTGCTAAATTAATGCGCCTTAAGTTATTTGCCGACTCGAACAATTATGATGACATACTTATAGCCTTTAAGTCATCGGCAAATACAAAATACAATGGATATGAGGACGCCCGCGATTTAGGCGGCATGGGTGCTCTTGAAGGTCTCTCAAGTTTTTCGTCGGATGGTGTTCCGTTAGCAATAAATTCGGTACCATATCCCAAACAGGCACCTATGGTTATTAAGCTAAGTGTAACGGCTACAATTTCGAGGCAATTTACCCTAAAAAGGACGATACTCGATTCCCTTCCTAAAATTTATGAAGTATGGTTAATGGATAAGTTTGCCAAAGACTCGCTCGACCTGCGTAACAATAACTCCTATGTATTTAATATAGATTTAAGCGATACCACCACTTATGGCGATAACCGCTTTACTGTTGTGATACGGCAAAACAAGGCACTGGGCGTTCACTTACTTGATTTTACGGCCACCAAAGCTACCGACGGCTCATTGGTTAGCTGGAAAACTGAAAACGAAGAAAAATACACCAACTTTAGTATTGAAAGAAGCACCGATAATGGCGTAACTTATGATGTACTAGGTGGATTTCTGTCGGCCGCACAGGGCACCTACAACTTTACTGATAAAAGCCCAGTAAAGGGTGTAGATATATACCGGTTAAAAACTGAGGACTTGAACGGCACCATCAGTCATTCACAAAATGTTTCATTAACCTATGGCAGTTCGGCCCAGGCAGTGGCAAGTTCAAATATTAATGTTTACCCCAACCCCACACGAGGCACTATAAACTTGGCTATTAAACCCGATACAAGGGCAAATTTACTTTCGGGCATACAAGGCTTAAATAAAAATCCGTCGCTGGCTGCACCAAGCCAGTCGTACGCTATTAAAATTGTTAACATAACCGGCAGTGTGGTAAAATCAGCAAACTCATCGCAACCGAGTTGGCAGGACGATGTTGGCACCCTGCAACCCGGCACTTATATTATACAAGTAGTAAACAACAACGATAAAACGGTAGTGGGCAAAACCACTTTCGTGAAGATGTAATCTTGATCGGTGTATTAGGTTGATCAAGTTGGATTGAGTTAAAGTTGGCGTCAGCTGTTAACTCAATCCAACCTAATCAACTCAATCCAACTTAATTAACCTACCCTACTTCCCCGCCCTTTTCCCAAACCGGGGTCTTTTAAAGCGAATATTGTGGAAACTTTTTCTTTCGGATTTCGGGCCTTCTGCACATCACTAAGCTATTAAGCAAGTTTTTACTAACCAATGCTTAAACACCACCACTTAAAGGCAAAATAACTAACTGACATTATTCGGTCTGTATTATTCTGTAATTTATTCTTCACTAATTTCCCCTTAGCATTGTTATTGCTGAACATACAGCGATTTGATAAATTATTGATTTTTTTAACACTGTGCTGATAAGGTAAACAGGCACTTATAGGACTAACATTCTATAAAATACTGTTATTCAATTTATTAGCTACAGTTTATTTTTAATGTATAATTTATAGCTGGTTTTGCCCTGCAATGTTGAAAACCTAATTCTTTATTATTCATTAAACAATATTTTAATAACTATTATATTAAAAAAACATGTTTTAACGAAAAAACAGTGCCTTTATCAGAAAGCAATTGTTTTTTTTCAACATTAATTAATAACTTGATGCCCCCAAAGCAATCCAATTGCTGCGAGGGACTGATTTGATACTTTATTGCCACTAATTTGAAAACACGTATACTGTTTAGTTTACTGGTATTAGCAACGCTTGCTGCACACGCTGTGGGCATTAAAGCCAGTACTAACGCGAACCTTAGTTCTATAACGCTTAACCCGGCATCGTTACTTACAAGAACGGGCAGTTCGGCATCCCTGGTAACTTATACTGCCTCGGTTAGCGCTGCGGTTACTTCGGTTACTCAAAAAGCCATTACTATCGACCCAAATTCAACAATGACGGTAAACGGCGTTCCGGTGGCGTCGGGAACAGCATCGGGCAGCATTGCACTTAATGCGAGCGGAACCACCACAATTACTACCATAGTTACTGCACCTGCCGGAAATACCCGTACCTATAAAATCATCATCAGCAAAACCGGCTCTAATATCGCAACCCTCAGTAGCATAAGTGTCAACCCCGCCGCATTACTTACCAATACCGGTACTGTTGGTACAACAACTACCTACGCTACCTCTGTTGCTACATCGGTTACATCTCTTACGCAAACCGCCGTTACTAACGATGCTAACGCAACCATGACGGTAAACGGCGTTCCGGTAACGTCAGGAACAGCATCAGGCAGTATCGCACTTAATGCAATCGGAACCACTACAATTACTACAGTAGTTACTGCGCCCGCTGGAAATACGCACACGTACAAAATCATCATCAGTCATAGCGGTTCTAACATTGCAACACTCAAAAGCATTAGTATCAACCCCGCAGTATTACTTACCAATACAGGTACCTTTGGCACAACAACTACCTACACCGCATCAGTTGCTGCATCAGTTACCAGTGTAACGCAAACAGCCGTTACTAACGATGCTAATGCAACGTTGACGGTAAACGGCGTCCCCGTAACATCAGGCACAGCCTCGGGCAGCATTGCACTTAATGCAAGCGGAACCACTACAATTACTACCGTAGTTACTGCGCCGGCAGGCAATACGCACACTTACCAAATCATTATTAGCAAAACAGGTTCTAATATTGCAACCCTAAACAGCATAAGTATCAGCCCTCCGGCTACCCTTACCAATACAGGTACTGTTGGCACAACAACTACGTACACTGCATTTGTTAATGCGTCTGTTACCAGTGTAACCCAAGCCGCCATTACTACCGATGCCAATGCAACAATGACGGTAAACGGCATTCCGGTTGCATCAGGCGTAGCCTCGGGAAGTATTACACTCAATGCAAGCGGCACCACTACAATTACAACAGTAGTTACTGCACCCGCCGGCAATACCCACACTTATCAAATTATCATCAGTTATAACAATCCAATTGCCACCACGTGGACAGGCGCCGCGGGTACTTTGTGGAGCGATGCCGGTAACTGGACATCAGGTGTGCCAGTGGCCACTACCGACGTTGTGATACCTGCTACACCCAATCGCCCTGTTTTAGATGTTGCCTCAACATGTAATTCTTTAACCATTGATGGCAATACTACAGTTACGGTGAACCACCCTTTAACAATAGCCAGCGTATTAAATGTTCATACACCTTATACTTTAATACTTGCCGGCAACAGCACGACAGACGTAGGCGGATTGCTGACGATTGGGCTATCCGGAAGCGTTAATGTCTCAGGTTCGTCTGTATTAACGCTCGATAACGCTCTTATTTTTAGTAATGGAGCAAGCCTGGTTAATAACAGCAAAGTAATTACAAAGGCAAACTGCGTGATTACTTTTAACGGCGGCACAAATCCGAGCACATTAATTAATAATGGTGTATTTACTGCCACAACAACTTATTTCGAACTTACCGATGGTACTTCAATCACCAATACCGGCACTTTAACTGCGGATGCAGCATCGGAGTTTACTTTGGGCGATAAAAATTCGGGCATTGTAAATTCAGGTACGTTTAATGCAGGTACACCCGGCTCAAAATGCAGTATAATGATCCCCGGGCAAAACTCATCCATCAGTAATTCGGGTAATTTTATTCTTGGGGCAGCATCTGTCATTTACCCATCGGGCAATGGCGCAAAAATTATCAATACTAATACGTTTACTTTAAAATCAAGCAACAGCAGTTCTGCTGCAATCGGTCCGCTGGGTTCCGGCGCTGCATGCGTTGGTAATTTCAGCGTTGAGCGTTATATATCGGGTGGAACCGGTTTCAGGGGCTACAGGTTGATGTCATCGCCTGTTTATGGCAATACCGTTGGGTCAACTAACGTTTACAGCATAAATTATCTTAAAAACAGCGCATATATTACAGGCACAACGGGCACTGCGGGTGGTTTCGACAAAGCGGGCAACCCAACGCTCTACTTATATCGTGAAAACCTGCCACCATCAAACGCATCATTTACCAGTGGTAATTTCAGGGGAATAAATACAATAGGAACCGGCACCAATTACAGCTATTTAATTGATGGAGACGGCCCCACCCCATTCAGCATCCCGGCTGGCGCAGGATTCTTATTCTTTTTCAGAGGGGACCGTTCGGCTGATGCGCTGGCCAATGAAACGGTGCCAAGCTATATATCAACACCGACTACTTTGACTGCTACCGGCATTTTAAACCAGGGCAATATTGATGTTAAGGAATGGTATGGCGCAGCCGATTTGAAATCAACCAACACAGGCTTTACATTGGTTGGCAACCCTTATGCAAGTTCCATAAACCTTGACACCTACAATGGTGCCAACGGCACAACAGGCATTATCGGTACTGGCCTGTTCCCCAATATTTACGTACTTAACCCTATAACCAAAAACTACGGTATTTATAACCCAACTAACCCACTGCTGGCTATTAACGGCGCCAGTAATATTGTAGTAAGCGGCCAGGCGTTTTTCGTACAGGCTGACCCTGCTGCAAGTTCTGCATCGCTAAAATTTACCGAGGCTGCCAAAATACCCGATGTGCAGGCAACCCCTGGCCCCAACGGCAATTTTTTGATGGGCATGCCCGCAGGACCGTATGACGTGCGACAAATGCTGCGTTTAAAACTCGCCATTGATAGTTTTAATTACGACGATATCGCTATTGCGTTTAATTCAAACTCTTCGTCAAAATATAACAGGCAGGAGGACTCGGAATACCTGGCTGGCATGAGTGCTCCGGAGGGACTGGCAAGCTTTTCTACCGACGATGTACCGGTTGCGCTATCAATAAACTTTTTACCGCTGCCTAAAAAAACACGGCAAGTAATAAAGTTAAAGGTTGATGCAACAAACAGCGGCCGCCTTACACTGCAGAAAACCCAGTTAGACTCGCTGCCAAAAATATATGAGCTGTGGCTGATGGACCGTTACAAGAAAGATTCGCTGGATATACGTAATAATAACTCGTATGTGTTTGACATCAACAAGGCTGACACCGGCAGCTACGGCAACAACCGTTTTACAATTATAGTTAGGCAAAACTCTGCGCTGGGCATACACCTGCTTGACTTTACCGCCACAAAATCCACCGGCGGCGTCCTAACGGCATGGAAAACTGAGAACGAAGAAAAATACACCAATTTTACAATTGAAAGAAGCACCGACAACGGCATTACTTTTGATGTAATGGGCGGCTTTGCTTCAAACTCGCAGGGTGTATATAATTTTACAGATAAAAACCCGGTTAATAACGCCATGGATATTTATCGCTTAAAAATTGAAGATTTAAACGGTACCATCAGCTACTCAAAGGCAATTGCTTTAAGTTATGGCAATGCGCCAGCCGCTGCGGCTGTTGCTAATACAAAAATCAGCGTATATCCCAATCCTGCAAGTGGTATCATCAACATGTCAATCGGGCAAAATACAAAGACCGGCATGTTGACAGGCATACAGGGAATCGACAAAAATCCCGGATTAAAATCCAATCAATCATACGCTATTAAAATAGTTAGCGCATCGGGTAATGTTGTTAAAACGGCAACATCGTCGCAGCCAAACTGGCAGGATAATGTGGCCACGTTGTTGCCCGGTACGTATATTGTACAGGTGCTTAATAATGCGGATAATTCTGTAGTAGGAAAAACCACTTTCGTGAAGCTGTGATTTGATTAGAGATTAGTTAATTAGCAACCAGAGATTACTTAAAAGCTTAGAATATCAATCCCTATTCAACTAATCTCTAATTCACTAACCCCTATCCCACTATCTTCATATTCTCCGCATCCCAGTGGATAACTTTGTTTTGGAAATAGCTCTCATTGCATGATAGCGCCGGGGCCGCTGCACGGAAACCAAATACGGCATCTTCAACTACGGGTTTGCCGGTACGGATAGAATCCATAAAATTTGCAAAGTGTTCGTTGGATGCATTGTATCCCGGTGGGGCGCTGAAAGTTACCGGCGCCAGCGTCGGCCGCAGTTGGTCGGCGGCGGAATATCTTTTATTGTAGTCGTCCATCAGTGCCTTTTGCATCGCGTCGGGGTAAGTACTTAACGAATCCCAGCCGCCAATACCAGGCGCAACCGACAGCTTGTTTTTATGGATGGTGAACCCATCGCCCTCGCCAAATAAATCAATCACCCCTTCCGATCCAATAATCTTAGTTGAGGTGCGCTCACCTTCGCCACTGATAAAGTTTACCCGCAGGTTTGCCTGGAAGGCCGGGTGCTCCGGTGTTTCAGGATATTCAATAACTGCTCTCATAACATCCGGCACATTGCGGCCATCTTTCCAGTAGTAGGTGCCTCCAATGGAATATATTTTGCTGGGGCCTTTTGAATCTGTTAAAAAATGAATACCTGTAAGCAGGTGCACAAAAAGGTCACCTGCCACGCCGGTGCCGTATTCACGGTAATTTCTCCACCGGAAAAATCGGTTACTATCATAAGGCAGCTTGGTTTTTGCGTGTGCCTGGTAGCGATCCCAGGCCACTGTTTGCGGCCCTGCATCAAGCGGAATAGTGTATTGCCAGGCCCCCAGTGCGCTTTGGCGGTTAAACGATGCCTCAATTGAATTTATCTGCCCAATAGCACCCGATTTATACAATTCCTTCGCTTTTTGAAAAGCAACACTGCTTATCCGCTGACTACCAACCTGGAAAACCGCTTTGGTTTCCTGTTGCACCTTTATTTCACCCAAGCCCTCGCTCAGGTAATGCACCATTGGTTTTTCGCTGTAAACGGCCTTGCCTTTGCGCATGGCATCAATGGCTATTGTGCTGTGCCAGTTATCACTGGTGGCAATTATTACGGCATCAACATCCTTACGGTCGAGTATTTCGTGGTAATCAACCGAGGTGAAAATGTTATTGCCGTAAATTTCTTTGGCGCGCTGCAGCCGGCCCTGGTATAAATCGCACACGCCAACCAGTTCAACGCCTGGACAGGTAAGTGCGGCCCGTGTATCATTAAAACCCATTATCCCCATGCCGATGGTTGCGATCCGGATTTTATCATTGGCGCTGTAGCGTTTTTCGGCCTGTAATAGTCGCCGCTCATGGTCCTCCATTGCTGCAAAGCTCGAAAGCGACGCAGATGTGAGCACTATTGTGCTGCCCAGTTGCTTGATAAATTTTCTGCGATCAGATGACATAATCCTTCGGTTTTAGATAATTTTAATAATTGGGTTTTACCAGCATTGCGGGAACAACGACGGGAATAATTGATATTGCAATATAAGGATTTAGATTTATGGTTATTGAGCTGAATGGGGTTTATTGAAATTATTTTTTATGTCCAAACAGAAAAAAAATCAACCATTTTATGACGACACATTGAAGCAAAAAATGCCACCCTAATCCGGATGGCATTTTTTTAATGCGTCCAATAAAACCCTCTACCAAACCTTCACCCTATCCTTTTCCTCCCTATACATTTTATCACCCGGCTTTATATTGAATGCCTTGTAAAACTCGGGCATGTTTGATACCGGCCCAATTACCCTGTACATGCCAGGCGAATGCGGATCTACGTTAATTAACATCCTTGTTAACTCATCGCTGCGCTTTGCCCGCCACACCTGCGCGCACGACAGGAAGAAACGCTGGTCAGGCGTAAAACCATCAATTTTTTTGTCGCCTTTGCCTTCAGGGGTGTTTTTAAATGCCTGGTAAGCAATGGCCAGCCCGCCAATATCTGCAAGGTTTTCGCCTTGGGTTAAACTGCCGTTTACATGCACATTGTTTAAAACAGTAAAACCGTTGTACTGGTTAATCATTACCTGCACCTTGCTTTTAAATTTATCGGCATCTTCTTTTGTCCACCAGTCTTTCAGGTTCCCGTCCTTATCATACTGACGGCCCTGGTCGTCAAACCCATGCGTAAGTTCGTGACCAATTACCAGGCCTATAGCGCCATAGTTAATGGCATCATCGGCGTCGTTATCAAAAAACGGGTACTGCAATATCCCGGCCGGGAATACAATTTCGTTGAAGGTTGGGTTATAATAGGCATCAACTGTTGGCGGTGTCATACTCCATTCCGACCTGTCGACCGGCTTGTTCACCTTTTTGATCTGCTCATTATAATTATGCTTCGCTAATGATTGCAGGTTGGCGTAATAGGTATCCTTGTTAATTTCAACATCGTCATAGGTTTTCCATTTGTCGGGATAACCTATTTTTTTGGTGATGATATCCAACTTGGCAATTGCACTCTTTTTGGTTTCAGGACTCATCCAGTCAAGCTTTTCTATACGGTCGCGGTATGCGTTTTGAAGGTTATTTACCAGGCTAAGCATACGCTGTTTAGCTTCGGGTGTAAAATACTTTTGCACATACAATTGCCCCAGCAATTCGCCCAGGCCGTCATCAACTTTAGCAACGATGGTTTTCCAGCGTTCTTTTTGTTTTTTTTGCCCGTTCAAGGTTTTTCCATAGAATTCAAAATGTGCATCAGCAAAATTTTTGCTTAATGATGCGGCGGCGCCATCAAGCGTACCGAAATAGGCTTTGTCCTTCCAAACTGCTATTGGTTGATTTTTCAACAACGAATCGAGTGCCTTGTAAAACTTCGGCTGCCCTGATAATACTGTATCCGTTTTTAACCCCATCAATTGGAAGGTGCCGGCTAGATCAACGTCGGGCATCAATTTCTGAAAATCGCCCACCGTGAACTTATTATAGTTTTTTTGCGGATCGCGCAATTCAACCGGACTTAGACTAGCAGCTGCAATACTAGTCTCCAACTTTAAAATCCCATCAGCCTTTGAAGCCGCCATTTTAGGATCGATACCGGTCAGCGTAAATAGTTTAGCTATATATTTAACATATTCGTCCCGTATTTTTTTTGATGCCGAATCGGTATTAAAATAATAGCCTTTTTCAGGCAGGGTTAACCCTGTTTGATCGAAATGAGCCACATTTTTCGAACTGATTTTATCATCTGGTGAAACATAAAATCCAAATAAAAAGCCATCACCATCCTTAAAACCAGTTGCCGCCAGGTTTACCAGGTCTTTATAATCCTTTATCACGTCAATTTTAGCCAGCAATGGTTTCACCGGGTCGTAGCCCAGTTTGTTTATGGTCGCGGTATCCATACCGCTTTTGTACAGATCTGCAACTTTTTGTTCTTTGCTGCCTGTGGGGTTGTCGTTTACTGATATATCATCCAAAATGCTGTGCAAGTGCTTTTGGTTATCATTATAAAGTATGTTGCCCAGTCCCCAGCTATTTTCGCTTGGCGGTATTTGCGAATCCTTTATCCATTTGCCGTTGGCATATAAAAAGAAATTGTCGCCCGGCTTTACCGAAGTATCCATGCCGCTTTTATCAAAAAACACAGTGCGCTTCGGGGCATCGGCTTCGGATGACGTTTTAGGCTGCTTGCAACCAGCAATAATTATAAAAGGTGATGCAAGTAAGATGTATTTTGCTAATCTCATTGGGTTAAGGGTTTATAGGTTAAAGATAGGATAAAATTATTGTTGTGATTTCACGGATTATATGCTGATCTCACCTGTTTTTATTTGTTGGGATTTTTCGCAGTTGTTTGTTTTAATAGGCGCTCAAGAGGGCTTTGCCGTTGCACCGATTGGAAGATGATTTCACCGATTGCTGTTTAGAGATTTCATTGATTATTTATCCATTGTTCATTGTCGGCTTGCCTTGAGATTATTTATATGCCGGCCAATGCAACTGCTTTGAACTATGAACCATCCTCCATGAACTGCTTCACAACCTGTTAATATTCAGCTAAATGTTAACAAATAAATCACACCATAGTAACGTTTATATGGAACGTTATCGCTTATTTTTATAGACCGTAAAAAGGTCAGCTAAAATTTACCACCTAAATATAAATTTATGACCTGGAGAAAATTTAGCGGCGAGGTTATTAATTCGCCCATCTTAGAAGAAGTTGAACGGGCCATTGAACGGGAAACCAACCTGGGCAACAAGCTTAAGGTATGTATCGGCACCGACTCGCAGGTAAAAGGCGCAGTAACTGATTTTGCTACCGTAATTGTTTTTTTGCGCGAACAACGTGGCGGGTTTATGTTTATCCACCAGGAACGTACTTCGCAAAAAATGAGCATTAAAGAAAGAATGC
This sequence comes from Mucilaginibacter sp., assembly GCF_025359345.1. GTDB lineage: Bacteria > Bacteroidota > Bacteroidia > Sphingobacteriales > Sphingobacteriaceae > Mucilaginibacter. The sequence goes on along the minus strand of NZ_JANYGQ010000012.1, from coordinate 44,162 downwards.
TGAACGAGGTGCAAAAATCAATCGACATTGCCTACAAACTTTGCGACTTGCTCGACCTGTATGAAGTTGACCTTGAGGTGCATGCCGACATTAACACCAACCCGATGTTTAAAAGCAACCAGGCCCTGCACGAGGCTATGGGTTACATCTTGAGTATGGGCTTTGTGTTTAAGGCCAAGCCCGAAGCTTTTGCCAGTTCGTACTGCGCCAATAAAATGGTTCAGTAAAATTGCTGAAAACAATTTCGGTGTGGCTATATTTGATATTTATATGGAAGAGAAGCAACTAAATATCAAAGCAGCTATGTCGCCACTAATTGAAATCAACGATTCGGCTTTTGCCGGCTCTAATACCATCCTCATCGACGCCCGGGGCGGTGCCGAGTCGCACCAACGCTATCTTGCCGGCCATTTAAAAAACGCCATTTATGCCGATTTGGACAAGCACCTGGCGGCCAAAGTAACTGACGCCTCACAAGGCGGACGGCACCCTTTGCCAGACGTCGAAGCGTTTGCTGCCTTGTTGGGAAGTTGGGGCGTTACCCCCGAAAGCCATGTAATTATTTACGACGACAAATCGGGCGCGTTTAGCGCAGCGCGTTTATGGTGGATGTTGCGGGCCATTGGCCACACGCAACTGCAGGTGTTAAATGGTGGCTTGCAGGCGGCTAATAAAGCGGGCATCGAACTAAATAAAGATGGCTACCAACCCAAAGCCGCAAAGCCTTACCCCGTACATGGCTATTACGCCGGCACTGTTGATATTGAGGAAGCTGGCGAAGCCGCACAGGACGACAGCCGCATTGTTATAGATGTAAGAGAAAGTCCGCGTTATCTTGGCCAAACCGAACCTATCGATTTAATTGCCGGTCACATTCCCGGTGCGGCAAATTTGCCTTACGTGCTGAACCTTGATGCTGACAGTAAATTTTTACCTGCCGAAATTTTGCGGAGCATGTATCACGATACCATAGGCAACGTGGCAGAAGAAGATGTGATTGTACATTGCGGCTCAGGTGTAACCGCGTGCCACACCCTTTTAGGGATGGCTTATGCAGGTATTATAGAACCAAAGCTGTATGTTGGTTCATGGAGTGAATGGTCGAGACGTGACTTGCCAATGGCGGGAGCGGAGAGGAATTAATAAGTAGGGTAATTTTCTGACAATGGAGATAAAATACCTGGCGATATTAAAAAATAATCCGGCGCATAAATTTGAAAATTCCGACTATGTAAAAAGGCTTGAACCGCTGACTGAAGCGGAAATTAACGAGTTGGAAATATTATACAACAATGGCAATATATTTCCTATTGCGCTAAGAGAATTATTGTTTTTGGCAGGTAATTATTGTTACGTGTTGGATTTTGGGATGAATGATACACAGCAAGCATTACAGGCAGTTGCCAAAAGGGATTTGATTAGATATAAGAAAAGCATAGAGCGGCCTTTTTTCGCGATCGATGTGTATGGCGGAGGTGGGCAATTCCTTTTTGTGTATCTGGACGAAGGAGACGAGGATCCAATGGTTTACGAAGCGGATTTATTCGAATCACACCCATGGATTCATAGTTTACACGAAACATTATCCCAATTAATAAAGAGTCTGATGATTCGATTTTTAAATGGACAAAATCCCTTCTAAAAGCGCGTCTAAATTGGTCAATACGTAATTATAAATGGAACACGTCATCACAAGAAAGGCTCAACTATCCGACCTCGATACACTCCTAACCTTTGAGCAGGGCATAATCTCCGCCGAGCGCCCATTTGATTCAACGTTAAAAGATGGGGAAATCCATTATTATGATTTGGGGCAGATGATTACCGCACCCGATGTGGAAGTAATTGTAGCTGAGCTTGACGGTGAGGTAATAGGTTCGGGCTATGCCCGCATTATGATCCCCAAAAGTTATTTAAAGCATTCAAGATATTGCTACCTGGGTTTTATGTATACCAAACCGGAGCATCGCGGCAAGGGCGTAAACAACAAAGTATTGGAAGCGCTGAAAGCCTGGGCCCTTTCACAAGATATCAGGGAGCTGCGACTGGAAGTTTACCACGAAAATCAGCCTGCGCTTAAGGCTTATGAAAAAGCGGGATTTAAGGGGCACTTATTGGAGATGCGACTGGGGCTTGATTAATAAATATTATTAAAACCGGCGCCCAAATATTACCGTAACTTACAGCGTGAAATCATACGTATTAGAAACCGAACAAGCCATACCCATCAGCTTAGAACAGGCCTGGGATTTTTTCTCCTCGCCGTTAAACCTGGCAAAGATTACGCCCAATGATATGAAGTTTGTGGTGACATCTGATTATAAACCTGGTACCAAAATGTACGAGGGCATGATCATCACCTACAAAATTTCACCCTTATTAGGTATAAAGCTAAACTGGATGACTGAAATAACGCACGTTAAGGAAGGTGAATATTTTGTAGATGAACAACGCTTTGGCCCCTACGCCCTCTGGCACCACGAGCACCATTTTAAAACCATAAAAGGCGGCGTGCTAATGAGTGATATTTTATACTATGCCATCCCATTTGGGCCAATAGGCAGGCTAACGAATGCCGTTTACGTAGGCAAACAAATAGAAAAGATATTTGCGTACAGGGAGAAAGCGATAAGGGAGTTGTTTGGGGAGGTGAGCTGAAAGCATAAAGCTGAAAGCAAAAAGTCATAAATAGAAAAACCGAAAGCTATTGATTGGATCAATAGCTTTCGGCTTTTAGCTTTTTGCTTTCTTCTTATTTATAATCCAGCCTGTAAATAAAGGCAAGCGACACGGAGGTGCCAATACCTGTGTTACGACCTGTTAAAAACCGGCCGCCACTTAAAAACAACGATGTTTCGCGGGTGAACGAGTGGCCGAAACCTATTGAGGCCTGCAGGAACGAAAAATCTTTATTGGTTTGAGGTATTACCGAAAAACGCTTGTCGTTACTTTGCGAGTAGATGCCGCTTACTGTTGCCGATATCTGGTTTTCGTAATCCTCATCAAGTGTTAAGCCGAATGTAGCATTGTACCTGTTTTGTATAGGGCCATTGGTTCCAAAATACTGGCGCACGCCATCAGCAGCATTAAAATAAGTGCTCAAACCACCAAGGTGACCTGTCCCGGAAAATGCAAGTTTTAACTCTGCGCCTTCCTGCCCATAGCCAAGGCTGTTATTGTTCGAATATAATGGTGTAATGGCAGTACCCTGTATGGAAAAGTAATAAACAAAATCAATATTTGCCAGGTAATATCTTAAACCTGTTTCCATATCGGTAAGTCCCGAACTGGTTGACTGCGGCAGGCCCGTTTGGTCGTACATGTTATATACAAACGGAATTGATGCAACGGCGGCAAATTTTCGGCTGATGCCATATTCGGCATATAAGGTTACACCCACAGATGAGAACTTGCCATTATTTGGAAAACGACTTTTCACTCCTGTTGAATCCCATTGCGAATTGGCAAAAAAGTAGCTTACAGAAGGAGCAATCAACAACCGACCTGGGCGGGTGGGAAAGCCACCATCGGCATAACTAACGCTTTCCGTCGTTATAAAAAGTATCAGCGTGAAAAATAAAATTCTTGTAAAAGTCTTCAAAAGGCTCATGATAAATGGTTAATGTTAAAATAAAGCAAAAGTGTCGCGCATCCAGCGGCCCTCGTATACCACATACTTCTTGCCAATCTCGTGCGCCAAATCCCTGAAGATAATCAGGTGTTTGTCGGCCGGGATGCCGTTGTAAATAGTTTGTACTGTGTTTGGCGGTGCAATATTATCAACCATGCCCATGCCCATCAATGTGCGGCATTTTATTGCTGATGCAAAGTTTTTGGCATCAAAATAGTCCATATTATTTAACACCTTATCAAAAGTTAGTCCTGGTCTTGTATTAACATATCTCTTTATGTCGTTAAAAGGCCAGTCAACCTGGTTAGCCAAATTTCGCACATCGCCAAGTATCGGGTTCGCTGCCGAACAAAAGCTTATACGGTTATCAACGCCAGAAGTTGCAACAGCCAGGAATCCACCCAAGCTACCGCCAACAGCAATTATGTTATCGTGCCTTAATTCGGGGCGGGTATAAATAAAGTCTACCGCCCGAACACAGTCCATAATGGCGCCTTTTAACACGTATTTATTTTTGTCCTCAACACCAAGGGTTATGTAAGTTTCTTTGCGTACGTTAATTACATCCCTGCTGTTGCCCTGCCCGCGAATATTTAATGATAATATGGCAATATCCGGATCGAGGCCATACAGTGGCTTCAAATCAACCTGGTAACCCGGTAGTGCCAGCATCACTACAAATTTTTTATTCTTGTTTTTCGTTATGGGCTCAGTTAACCATCCGCGAATGGTTAAACCACCCAGCGATTTCATTTCAACCAAAAAAACTTTTCTCTTGTCTTTGCTCGAGTCGGGCATTTCGGTAACCTTAAACTCGGGTTTTACAGTTGCAAGTTCGGCTTTTGCATTCGCCCAAAATGAGTCAAAATCGGCTGGTTTGCCGTATTGCGAGCGTATTTCATCGGGGCGTATGCCAAATGCTTTGCGGGTAGTATCGTCATAATCGGTTACATTAATCATGAAGTTGATTTTGTAAAACCCTGACGGCAGGCCGGCTATATCAAAATTATAACTGGCAGAACCTTTACCGCCTAATTTTACAACAACCGAATCTGACCTCATTTTTTTGCCGGCCTCGGTGGTTACTTCGTATTTAACCCTGCCGGTTTGCGGTGTGGAGTAGGTGCTGCTTACATCAAAAGTATACGATGCTGTGGAATTGAAAACGCCATCTTTATCGTGCGTTATTACATTGGTATTCACGGTACCATCCTGCGCGGCCACCCGGTTAACACCGGTTATGCATGCCAGGACAAGGGCTATTACCAGGAATTTATTTGTAAACTTTACCATCATAATTTGACTCATTAACTGGCCGGCATCAGGCTGCCAATTTAAACTTTGTAACTGCCTTATATGGCTATTACCGTGCCGAAATCCCAATTCCCCATTTAACTGTAAACAATTGTACCCACAGTATGGTTTTTTACCTTTTAAAACGTTTTTTGAACTTGTTGATTGTAACAACCCTGTTAAAAAGTGGGTAAACAATTCAACACTTATTTGCCTATGGTATCCTGAATTTCTCGCGAAGCCACAGGTTTTGAAACATAAAATAATTAAAATTAACCTCGTGTGTGGAGTTTGGTACACACACAAATTCTTTGTTGGTACTGCTTATATGGTTATACAAAGCCATGCTGCAGCGCGGCGGGCAAAACTGATCCAAAAGGCCAATCCCCATCAATACCGGGCACTTTACCATGGGCGCAAAATTTTGCGGGTCGTAATAATCAAAAGTGCTGTAAAATTTCTCCCACGAAAAACCTGCGTGCTGGCTTTGATATTTCCTGAACACTTTAAACGGAAAAACCTGCTGCTCGTACGATGCCGATATGGCAAAATTATCGTGTATATCGGCATATAGCGGCACCTGCATGGTTAGCAGCTTTACGCGTTTGTCCAGCGCAGCGGTTATCAGCGCCAGCGAACCACCCTGGCTGCCGCCTTCCACAAAAATCTTCGAAGTATCAATACCAAGGTTGCTGTGCGAGTATAAAAAGTCGAGGCCACGCAGGCAATCCATATAAACGCCGCGGTAAATGTATTTGTCTTTATTTTCGATGTTTATTAACGAGTAATTATCCGTGCCTATGTTTATCACATCTTTGCTGTTCCCATTGCCGCGCACATTCAAATCAAATGCAATAAAATCGTCGTTATCCATGTTAGGCTGCAGACTTACCACGTAGCCGGGCACACGGTAATGCACAGGGAACTTGCTGCCATCAGTAGGCACAACCAGCCAGCCGCGGATAACCAAATCACCAAAAGAGTGCATTTCAACCGAATATACTTTTTTATACTGGGTTGATAAGTCTTTGCGCTCCAGCACCCGGTAATTGGCCGGCACCTGTGCCAGTTCCACTTTACTTTGTTTCCAAAAAGCATCAAAATCTTTAGGCTTATGCAATTGCGATGTTACCTTTTCGGGGTTTACGCCAAATACGCGTCTTACGGTGTCGTCGTACTCAGGTAATTTAACTATAAAGTTTATCCTGTAAAAACCGGTGTTCCGTTTGCGGATGTTTACAATGATATCTTTATCTCCCCCTTCCCTAAGCGAAATCTGGACCGAATCGGCAGTAACTTTTTTGCCATCATCCGTAGTTACCTGGTATAAAACGCGGCCGTTTTGCTGTTGTTTTGTATTGTTGTGCAGTTGCAACCGGTACCGCACTTCTTCGCTGCTTGTAAAAAGCGCAGTTTTATTATATGGCGTTGCTTTTAATACCACATCGCCCGTTTCTTCGGTTTGCTCCTGCGCTTTCACGGCAGCCAATGAACCCAGCAGGATTGCAAGCGCGAAAACAATTATATAGCAAACCTTTTTCATAACTATATCTTAATAACCCCTAAAAGCGATCCACCGTAGCCCACCCCGGTGTTTACACCAAACGGCACATAAAAGCCGCCGACAAAGGCAGAGAATCTGCGGGTAAACGTATGCCCATAGTTTAACTGCGGTTTAAAAAACGAATAGTCGCGCGCGGCAAAAATATTACTGTTAAATTCTTTGTTTGAACTGAACGACCTGTAGAGCAAAATATCAAGACTCAATTGGTCATGTTTTGATACAGGGTAACCCACCGTGCCTAAAAGGCTAATTTGGTCGGGGCCCTGGGTATTGTAATACCTGCGATAGGCAAATTCAAGGTTAAAATAGCCTTTTGTTGAAACGTCTTTAGGCAGGTTGCCACAATACATCAGCTTAACCTCGCTGCCATAAGCACTTAGTCCCAGCGGCGATGGTCCGTCGTGAATATTGTACATCGGCACAATGGCAGATACACCTATCGAAAAAAATCTTACAAAATTGCTGTTTACCAGGTTGTAGCTAAAACCAACTACGGCGTCGCCCAAACCGGCATCAACCAACTTGTAACCCGGGGCAACTATGTTTTGCTGATATAAATAGGGAATGGTAGCAATAAAATCTAACCGACGTGATATGCCGTAACCTATAAACAAATTACTTGAATACGATGTAAAGCTGGTACCGGGGGCGCCTTTAATTACATTATCCTTATCATCAAACCTATCAGTTTGGCGATAATATGAAAATGTGGGGACTACAATATTGCGATATTTGCCAATAGGAAAGCCTGCAAATGTTTTTAACGGGGTTAACAAAACAAAACACAAACAGGTGTAAAGGCTAATCGTGACAGTTTTTCTCATTGTAAATTCAGGCCGGCTGTAAAATAATTCCTTAATCCGCAATCCCTTTCGGGCGTGGTTTATACTTAATTAAAAAGTTTGATTTACGTATCGTATGATTTAACGGCTCCTCAATAAGTTTAAATAAACATATAGAAACAGCGTTTAATACGATAAAAACCAACAAAAGGTTCACCCAGTCGTACTGGAAGGGTGAAATCCAGTCTTTTTGCCATTTGTCGTACAAGGTAAAAATGTAATCGTTTAGCTGATTGAAGCTGCCCATAATGAGGGTATACATCCACCCTAAATGAATAAGGTAAAATATGTACGAGCTTTTGCCCAGCAGTTCGACAAACGGGGTAGCCAGCAGCTTTTTAAAGCTGGTTTCCTCTGTGAGTATCCCATAAAAAAAGAAGGCCACCATTATACACAGCACATAATTGTTAGTGATGATACCTATTGGTGTCTCCAGGCCAAATAACCATGGCGCTATGGGTGTTTGCAGCGCCATCACAAATACGCAAACAAAAATCATGATAAAGCCGACGTAGGTAAAGCTGATCTTATTGGTGCGTTTAAAGCCGTTTTTTAATACATATCTCGCCAGCTGTACGCCCACAAAAAACTCGAAACATCTACCGAAAAAGGTAAATACCATTACAAAGCTGAACTCGCCAAAAAAGCCATGCCAGTTAATATTGCGAAAAATAAGGAACATCACTATAGCGAAAATCGTGATGATTACCGGCTGTATATAAAACTTGCCGTATTTTTTGGCGATGAGGAAAATAATGGGTGCCGAAAAGTAAAAGCATTCCTCAACTGTCAAGCTCCAGCCTTGTGCAATGCCCGTATCCCAGTATTGGTAAAAAAAGCCGCGCACAAATGTTATGTTCATAAACATCAACCCAACCGGGTTCGGCAATCCTTTGGTGACCTTTGCATCACCGGTAATAAAAAAGTAAGTAAAGGCAGCAATCGTTAGCAAAAAGTACATGGGGTAAATACGGGCGACCCTGTTTTTAAGATATTGCCTGAACCAGGCGCCGGTTAAATGAAAGCTGTTGTAATACCTGAAAGTGATTAAAAAACCCGACAACACGAAAAAAATGCTTACACCGATATGGAATTCTCCGAAAAAACGCTGGATAATGTGGGGGAAGCCGCCATCAAAAACCTCCGCAAAGTGAGAGATAAATACCAGGTAGGCCGCCATTGCGCGTACCCCGGTTAAAGCTGGTATATAGTTTTGTTGTAACCTTTGTGTCAAACTGCTTAAATGTTATATAATTTTCTAAGATACCCCGAAATTTAAGCCTTGTACGCAAAAAGTTAATCTATGGGTGTGGAAAAGTTTATTTGGAGATATTTTTTTTCGTAGGGACGCAATAGTTTGTCTCTCGAAACTGGCCGGGTTGAGGTGCATTTATGAAATTTCTTGTATGCAGGACGGGCAAAACGTTCCGTTTATACCGGGTATTAAAATTTAAATATCTCGTTTTGAATGGCATACAAAACCAAACCGGTGCGGGTTTTCAGGTTCAGTTTTTGAAAAAGCGACTCGCGGTAATTATCAACCGTGCGGGGGCTAACAAACATTAAGTCGGCAATTTCTTTGTAGGTTAATTCGGAGCAGCAGAGGCGCAAAAATTCAAATTCCTTGCGCGAAAAATCGGGGCCGTCATCATCGGCAACTTTGCGGACTAGTTTGCCCGATACCATTTCGTTTATATAAACGCCCTTTTCGTTTATGGTTTTTATTGCATGAAGCAACTCCCTCGGTTTCGACTCCTTTAGCACATAACCACCTGCCCCGCTTTTTATCATCCGGATAACCGCCTTATCCTCTTCAAACATGCTGAGTGCCAAAACTCTTATTTGCGGATAATTGTCTTTAATCCATTTGGTAGCCATGTAACCGTCCATTACCGGCATGTTGATGTCCATTAAAATTACCTGCGGCAGTGGATGTTTAGCAAGCAAGTGTTGCATTTGCTCGCCGTTTTCGGCTTCGAAAATCACCTGTAGTTCATCAAACTCAGCCATAAGTGCTGCCACCCCATCCCTGAAAAGGGTGTGGTCGTCAACAATAGCTATTAATATTTTATCCGTTTGCATATCAAGGATATGGTGTTAGTATTTCTATAGTTGTGCCTTCATCCGGGTTCGAGGTAATATTTGCCTCACCGCCTATAATCCCGGCCCGTTTTTGGATATTACGCAGGCCCATTCCGACTTGGCCCGGTTGTAAGTCCGCATGGTTAAAGCCGATGCCATTATCGTTAACCTGCAGCCGAAGCACCGAATCCTCGTACTCCAGTTTTATAGATATAACTGTGGCCTGTGCATGTTTAATAATGTTGTTCAAAACCTCCTGCAAAATCCTAAACAAAATCAGGTCTTTGTCCGGGCTGCTGGCCGCCGGCATTTCGCCGTCGTTGGTGTAGTTAACTTTATACTTCCCCGATTTTTCGATCCAGTTTATCTCGTACTTTATGGCTTCGTCCAGGCCCATACCCACCAATTGGTCGCCCTGTAGCAATTTTCCAAGCAACCGCATTTCCTTAATCGAACGCATTGTAAGGTCGATAGCGGCGTCGATTTTCTTCCTGTTCTTTTTGTCGTTATCCAGCTCGATGGAGTTAAGCGTTAACGAAGTAATGCTAAGCAACTGGCCGATATTATCATGCAGATCAGCGCCGATGGTTTGCATGGTTTGTTCTTGTACTTCGAGCTGGGTTTTGGTTATTTCCGCATCGAAGGTGAGCTGCATGAGGGCTTTTTCTTCGATGTGACGCTTTTTGCGGCGGTTATGAATGAAAACGTACGAGAAAACAAAGACCGGCGCTATAAGAAAAATAAGTGTACTAACGATTATTAATCCTTTAATGTTTTCCTTATCCATTTCCTGCATATAAAAGAATAACTCCAGCAACCATAAAGAATTACATTCAATAATTTGAAAATAAAATCAATCAATTGTTCACCGCGATAAATTTGTATGTTATCTAATTGATGGTAGAAAAGATTGCACGCGGTACTCCCAAAATAAAAAAACAACGTGCCGCAAATCCACCAAAAATCAGGGGAATATTTAAATTTTACAACAGCATCGTCTTTCAACAGCAGATAAAAGTAGTACAGACTATAAAGAACAAACTGGATAGACATGAAACCGTACGTAAGATTATCGTAATACAAGAAACTGTGATAAGCCATTTCAGTTGCGTAGCACACAACGAATAGCGTAAGCCCATATATTATCATGGGCTTACTGTCGGTGTATTTCGAAAATAGATTAATAAACATTAAACTAGTGAAGCCTGACTCACACATTAAAAATATATTATATTCCCAATTGTTATTACCATACCTTATTCCGATATACGTTCCCGAAAATTCGATCACGCATGTTATGAAAAGGAAAAGAATCATACTTTTCCATGCTATATTGTGATCCTTAATCAGGCAAAAGAGTGCAACAATGAAGCAAACTAACTCACTAACAGTGTTCGCATTGAAGTAATTAAGCATAGTTTTTGTTTATGGTTGGGGCAAAGTTGTTCCGCTACAGTGATTAGGGCAAAGTTGGCCGTTATCGGTTACTCCTGCGTCCAAGAATCGGTTCCTTTTTTTGTTTTTAATGAACTGTAAAAAAGAAATTCGTTTTGGATCACAATCGATATCGTCAATATGATCTGACCCCGATGGTTTTGTCGGTACAAATACGAATTTTGCTGCGTTTTTTATACCATCATTATCGCCGCGGGAAAAATAAACACGAATACCATCTTGTTCACCATTCATTTCATTTAGCCAATATTCTATCACATCCTTGTAAAACCATTCAGATTGAGAATTAATTTCTCCTTTATGAAATAGCTTCCTATGGAAATTTTGAACCATCCGTTCGCCATCACTTCTCTGAATTTGACTTGGGAAGCTTATGTTACACGTAGGAAGAGACGCGCAGTTGGTGCATGTTTCATACAAAACGGTGCCTTTCAATGCATCGCTATAATGCGTTATTTCACCATGTATTGAAGCTAGTTTAAATAACGGATCACTATCCAAATGGTTAAAATAGTCAACATGGATTATAGAATCTTTACCATCAATAGTGGTATCTTTTGCAAAAGTAGAAACAACCATAATCTCGTTGTTATTGTGGATGGGGGTTCCAGGCGATGGCAAACACCGGGAAAAATATATCCTTATGCCATCAGATTTATCTTTTTCGACATTCGAATTAAGTAAATCGTACCAGCCCTGTATTACTTCTTTTTTAAACCATACCTGAGTGTTTTCTGGAACTTTATCGACCGTGCCTTTGAACAATGTTACATGGGCATTTGCTTGAGATTTGCTAAAACCATTCAATGTTACCTCGATTTCTTGAGGTCCGGGAGGTGCCTTTTTATTGAAATTACTTTTTGGACTAAAAGCAAAAGCAATTAACGACGCGAATACGACAAAAACTAATTTTCTCATGACTGATACGATTTAAGTTGCAATAAATTTAATAATTAATTTGTTATTTAACAAACCAAAATTCCACACTAACTATCACGCCTACAACGTATTTCAACCCTTTTTAATACCGTAAAATCACCCTGTTAAAAAGGGTTTTGTTACGGTAACCCCATTTTTATTTCCTGCTGAGATTTGATGTCATTAAACACTTATTAAAATCTTATTAAAATGAGCACACAAGAAATTTTAGCAAATGCTGACAACATCAGCCTGGAGCAGGCCGCTACCCAGGACCACAGCAGGTTATGTGAAATTTGGCCAATTGCAAAAGAGGGCTTGGAAATTCTAAAAAACTTCATTAAAAACCCGATAGTGAAGGCTGTCGTGGAGTCAATTATCGCTGCTGGCGATGCTATCATTGGGAAAATCTGCAGTTAGTCTTTACCCCCGCATTGTTACTTCAACCATGCGGGGATTTTCAACCCTTAAAACTTAAAAAATGTCACGTCAAGAAGTTATTGATGTTGCGGCTGAACAAGTCGGAACAAAAGAAAGCCCTGCGGGCTCAAACCGCACTAAATATGGTAAATGGGCTGGGTTAGATGGCCAAAAATGGTGTGCCATTTTTGTTAGCTGGGTTTATTACCATGCCGGGTATCCCCTGGGTGATATCGATATGAAGGATGGTTACGCCAACTGCCAGGCGGGCCTTGATCACTGGAAAAAAACAGCCGAAACAGTTACTCAACCGCAAATGGGCGACATCGTATTATATGACTGGAACGAAGACGGCCATTGCGACCACACCGGCATATTTTATAAATGGCTTGAGAAAGGAAAAAGCTTTCAAAGCTACGAAGGCAACACTTCAATCGGCAGTGACAGTGATGGCGGGGCGGTAATGCTAAGGAACAGGAACAAGAAATACGTTAAAGCATTTGTATCACCCAAAGTGCTCAATAACCCACGCCAGTTACCTAAAAAATAATTAAACCGGGAAAGCCGAAAACGGATTTAGAGTAGGCAAAAAATTGTAAACAAATGCCATTTAATTCACCCATTTTAGGAACTGTAATAGCTTCAGTTCTTGAGTATGATCATTTAGTTAAAATTACTGGTGATCCAATCGTAATCAATCCAAAAGTTTCCGTTTGGGTACCCGCTGACGGCAGGATTATTGTCGACTCCGCTCTTTCAAAAATTACCGGGGAACCTGCTTCGCCCGATTTCAGAGGTCGTTTTTTGAGGGGTTTGAATACTTTCTTCAGTAACGGTCAGCCAAATTTATTGATTACTACTGCTGATGAAGACGATCCAAGCAGTAACAGGAAGGCAGGTGCATATCAGGGAGATAGCCTTAGATCTCATCCACATAACGCGAGCGGCCATATTAATGGTTCTGTTTGTGGCTCAAACGGAACTCATGACGTTGACGGCGGCGGGGACAAATGGAACAGTGATCCAAATTTCGGCGACCATAATGTTATTGTAGCCGTTCAACCATTTGGAGGCTCTGAAACGCGCCCCAAAAACGTCTCAGTATATTATTATATTAAAATAAATTAATCTAAACCAACTTTTATCCTTCGATATCATGATAAACTCTCTTATCCAGGGCCAGGCGCAAACACGCCCGCCCAAAAAAAGATCGCAGGCCCATACCGGCGTGCAGCCGTTGTCATTGCTTACACATCGTACGCAACGTTTTCAACCATTGCCACCGCCGTTAGGTGAGCCGCCCTATCATTATAATCTTGAGAATGCAATTCCCGGCATTACTCAAAAGGCGAAAGATGCCGGGAAAATTGTGTTTCATACCGTAGGTGATACTGGTGGAGTAAAGAACCCTGACTACCAGGCTATGGTAGCATCGGCGATGAAACATGACCTCGCCACCCACAATAATGATACTCCATCATTTTTTTATCACCTGGGCGATGTTGTGTATTATAACGGTGAAATCAACAAATATTACGATCAGTTTTATGAGCCCTACGGACATTACGACTCTCCGATATTTTCAATCCCTGGAAACCATGATGGTGATCCGGCCGATGCCTCACAAACATCCCTCGACGGCTGGGTGCGATACTTTATGACCCCTGTTCCGCACGTTGATCCGATATCAAAGGATGAACCGCGTGTTACACTTTCGTTGCCAAATGTATATTACACTTTAATTTGTCCGTTTGTTACTATCGTGGGCATGTACACCAATGTACCCGAACATGGTTCCATTGATTCAGTGCAGCAGCAGTGGCTGGCAAATGAACTTAGCACCGCAGCAAAAGACAGGGCCTTGATTGTTAGCCTCCACCATCCGGTGTATTCCTTTGACGATCATCACAGTGGCAGCCCGGCTATGGCTGACGCATTGCAGCATGCCATCAATGAATCCAGGCGGGTGCCGAATATGGTATTAACTGCACACGTACACAACATACAAAGGATTGAAAAGAAAATCGGCGAAACTCCGACCCCGTTTTTGGTAGCAGGAAATGGAGGTTACTATCATTTACACAATTTAACCGCGGTTGCCGGGGATATTGATGACAATACTGGCGCAAGATTATTATATGGAGATGATAAAAATCATGGATATGTTACGTTAAGCGTAGATGAACAAAAAATTTCAGGCGTGGTAAGCATTGTTAATAAAATAACCGGGGAAACTTCTCGTTCAGATACTTTTTCTTACAGCAGCCGCGCTCAATATTTAGCAGATAGTGTCGTGGTGTCGTTATAATGTACTGTATCTTAATTAAAAGGCCTAAATCATTATTGTTCAAACGCGATTTAGGCCTTTTTAAATGGTCCCTGTTGGACTTTTCTATTTCCTAAACTCCACCCCCCATTCCGATACATAATCATTTTTTCCGCCATCGTTATCCTTATAAAACAGCCTTGCCTTTTGCCCCATTTTAACGGATGAATATTTATTTGCCGGGTTGGCTTCGCTATTTAGGGGCTGCAGCGATGGGTACCACAGGGTATGCCCGGGTTTGTCAAGCAGTAATACGGGTTTAGTCCACTGTTGAGAATTCTTGCCGGCGCCCAGGTCAGCGTTTTTGTTGAATGATACATAAAGGCTGCTGCCTTTCCACGAGGGGCCTTCGGCTTTGGCCATCAGCATTACCCAGCAATTTAAATAGGTATTCCAGCTTACGGATGGCCCCCAGTAATACTTGGCAGTTGGTGATGACGCCGGTCCGCCACCTTCAGCGGGCGGGATTTGGATGGATGCTACAGGCTTACCCACGCCGTTGTAAGGCACGGTAAATGCTTTACCGTCCCAGCGCTTTGCCTTGGCGGCGGGGTTATCCAAATCGGTTAATGCAATGCGGGCTATGCTGATGCACTGACCTTTCCATTCATCAATTGGCTTATAGGTTTTCCCGTTGTAAACACCGGGATAGCCATATTCGCCATAAAAAAGATAGAGGTATTTGCCGTTTGCTACTGCAGATGGGTCGCCGGTGCCGCCGGCAAAGTTGGCGGCTGTGTTGTTGGGGTGCAGTATCAGGCGGGGTTGCTCATCTTCCAAAAATATGCCCCGGTTATCCCAGCTTTGGCCGCCATCGGTTGATTTCATAATGCCAATACGACAAACTGCCGAGGCCGACGACGGCCCTTTCAACCCTTGAGGCCACTTATAGTTTTTATACCCTTTGCCGGTGCGGGCGTCGTAAGGCAGCGTTTGGGGATAATTTTCGTTATGGTAAAGTGCATACAAGGTTTTGCCGGATGTATCCTTCACATCCTGGTAAACCGATTCGAACCAAACGGCGCCGTGCAACCCCGGTTTGCCGGGCGGCACATTTGGCGGCAATTTGGGTTCAATAAATTTTTTCTCTTTGGTGTTGAAAGCCTCGTCAACGGTATTGCCTACGGCGTACTTAAGGTTATGTGATGGCCCCCATAGCGGGTCTTCGCCATATTTGCCGGGAAAAATAATAAACTTATTACCCACCCATACTTCCGACATATTACAATCGACAAATGATTTAAATACAAATCGTTTTGCATGGGTTAAAACAACCTGTGGACGAAAAGGAACAGGTTTAACATTAAAAGAAGAAGTGCCGGTAAACACGGCCAACAAAGCGATGATCTGGATTTTTCTTCTCATAAACTTATTTTTTTAAGTCCTAAGTATTGAGTCTAAAGTCTTAAGTCCGAAAACCACAAATTTTCGACTCAAGACTTTAGACTAAGGACTTTAGACTAAATCTACTGCCCCTTCTGCCCAACTCTCCTTTTCAACTCTGCCACCGGCATAGATATCATCCTGCCAATCGGCTCTTTGCCGCGGTAAGTTATCACCTTTAACTGGCTGGCATCTTTAGGCACTTCAACAGCACCGGTATATTTCGGATAAAACCTGTCGGGATACGAGTTATCAAAGCTGTAATAAATATCCAAACCGGGTATTTCGGTGGTCATCTCAACGGTCAGTTTGTTGTCGGTATTCATTTGTGGCTTAAAGTCCGGATCATAAACGCTTGGTGCGTATTTTATTTCGGCCTCGTTAAAACGGGCGAAATGTTTTTCAACCCTCGGATAAAAATTATTCCAGTTCTTCTTTGCCTTCGGCGACCAAACCGACTCGGATATCGCAAACCCGCGCGGCCAGGTCATATACTCCACCTGCCTGAAATTAAACACCTGCTCTGTCCACAAGTTAGCTTGTCCGCCTAAAATTAATTTAGCGTCAGCGCTATCTGGCACCGGCTCAAACTCGTACGATTTATTGAGGCGAAGTGAAGCATACACATGCGGTTCCATAACGCGGTCGCTTTGCATGTAGTCCAGGTAAGCGAATGTAGTTGGGCTCATCACCACTTCGTGACCAAGCTTTGAAGCGGTAATGCCACCTTGAATACCGCGCCAGCTCATTACTGCGGCTTTAGGGCCCAGCCCGCCTTCGATAATTTCGTCCCAACCCATAAATTTCTTGCCTTTTGACTCAACAATGGTTTCCAGGCGCTTTTCGAAATAGCTTTGCACCTCTTCCATATTTTTCAGGTTTTCCTTTGCCATCAGCGCCTTAACGTCGGCACTTTGTTCCCAGAAATTCTTGGCGCATTCGTCGCCACCTAAATGGATATAGCCAAATGGGAAAAGCTGCGAAATTTCTGACATCACCTTATCTAAAAACTCGTAAGTTTTCTCGCTGGCAGGGTTAAGCGTATTATCAACCAAGGCCTTAATACCGCCCGAACCAAAGTCCATCATATGCTCGCCCGAGCGAACCTGGTATTTATCAGCACCTGCTGTGCATGAAAGTTCGGGGTACGATACCACCGCAGCCAGGCTATGCCCCGGCACATCAACTTCGGGCATAATGTTCAGGAAACGGTCTTTACCATATTGAACCAGTTCTTTAATATCTTCCTGGGTATAAAAACCGCCGTAAGTGCGCGGCTCATCAGGGGTTGGCGCGCTGAAATTGCCAAATTCGCCAACCTTTTTAACATTGTAAGCGCCCACGGTGGTTAAACGCGGCAGGCTTTTAATCTCAATACGCCAGCCTTCGTCGTCAGTAAGGTGCATATGCAGCAGGTTAAATTTATAGCGCACCATCTGGTCGATGTACTGTTTGACCTCCTGCTTGGTAAAGAAGTGCCTCGAAACGTCGAGCATTAAGCCGCGCCATCCAAAACGCGGATAATCGATAATATCAACACAAGGCGCAACCCATTTTACATGCTGCACTTCGGCACTTTCAATTTCCTTTGGCAACAATTGTATCAGGGTTTGCACCCCATAAAATAAACCGGCCGGCTCATTTGCACTTATCACAACGCCTTTTGCGCCTACCCAAAGATGGTAACCTTCTTTACCTAAAACAGTATCTGCCTTTTTATTAAGCAACAGCTTAATTGCGGCGGGCGCAGCCGAGTTTGCTTTTAAGGTAACCATTGCCCCGGCGGCTCCGGTTAGTTTTCTTTTTAAATATTCGGTTACCAACACCACGTCTTTTGTTAAAGGCGCCTGTATGGTTACATATTTGGGTAAAATAAATTGACCGGGCTTTATTACCGTTTTTACAGGTTCCGGAATGACGGCCAACGTATTTTTGGATGTTTGGCCGAACGATAAAAACGAAACAAAACAGCAGCAGAATGCTAAGGATAGTTTTTTCATATTTGAAATTTATAAGCGGTTAACTGGCAGGGATATCGTGATGCAAATTATACTTTTTAATTTAATTTAAAAAGAGGTTGATTAAGTTGATTGGGTTAGATTGAGTTGATTAAGTTATAGCAACGTATGCCTAAATCAGCGAAATCAACGCAACCATCTCAAAATCAGCGATTCTCTTTCCAACTTAATCAACCGCTAACTTAATCAACCTAATCAACTTTTTCGTTATATTGCGTCACAAAGACACATTATAAACCCAATTTCATGAAAAAACTTTATTCCCTGGCAGTTTTCGCCGTGTTGGCTGGCGCCGCTGTTTTGTTTTATTCATTCAGTTCAAAAAATCCTGCTGCTTTTTTGCCGGGTGTTATTAATGTCGAAGGAGGCCAGGTCTCGGGTGTTAAGAGCGAAACCAGCGATGTGATATCATTTAAAGGTATCCCTTTTGCTGCGCCGCCTGTAGGCAATTTACGCTGGAAAGCGCCCCAGCCTGTGGAGCATTGGACGGGCGTGAAAAAATGTGATGTATTTGGTCCCAGCCCTATGCAGGCCAAACCTGTGCCGTTTGGTGTTTACACAAAAGAATTTTTAATACCCGATGCACCCATAAGCGAAGATTGCTTGTATTTAAATGTATGGGCCAAAAATAATATCGGGCCAAAAAAGCCTGTTTTTGTGTGGATATACGGCGGTGGCTTTAGCAGCGGGGGCGCCGGGGTGCCAATTTATGATGGCGAGGCAATGGCCAAAAAAGGGGTAATATTTGTGTCGATAAATTACCGCGTTGGCATTTTTGGCTTTTTAGCGCATCCTGAGTTAAGCAAAGAATCTCCGGGTAACGTTTCAGGTAACTATGCGTTGCTTGACCAAATCGAAGCTTTAAAATGGGTAAAGAAAAATATAGCCAAATTTGGCGGCGACCCAAACAACGTAACCATCGCCGGGCAGTCGGCAGGGTCAATGAGTGTTAATTGTTTAATTGCTTCGCCTGTGGCAAAAGGTTTGTTTAACAAGGCCATAGCAGAAAGCGGCTCATTTATGGTGGCAAACCCGCTGATACAATCAAAAACTTTAAAAGATGCCGAAGCGGAAGGCGTAAAAGTTGCAACCACATTACATGCCAATACCCTGGAAGAACTGCGTAAGCTTTCGGCCGAAGATTTGATGAAGGCGCCGGCGAGGTTTTCGCCAATTGTTGACGGCTATGTGTTGCCTGAGCCGGTTGCTAAAATATTCGCCGAACACAAAGAAAACAGCATCCCCCTGTTAACCGGCTGGAATGCCGATGAAGCCTTTGTGTTTAAATATCAAACCAAAGAAGAATTTAAGAAAGACGCCGAACGGCAATATGGTAAGGAAGCAGAAACTTTCCTGAAATTTTTCCAGGCTAATACCGAAGAAGAGGCCGTGCATTCGCAAAACAAATTAAGCCGCGACATGATATTCGCCGCATCGGGTTATAAATGGGCAAGTATGCAGGCTTCGCGAAAAGCGCCCGTATATGTTTACTATTTTCAGCACAAGCTGCCTGCCACACCCGATTTTGAAAAATATGGCGCATTCCACACCGGCGAAGTTGCTTATATAATGGACGACCTGAAATTTTTAAACCGCCGTTGGAAACCGGAAGACCATATGCTTGCCGGCCAAATGTCGGCCTATTGGGTAAATTTTATAAAAACTGGAAATCCCAATGGCGGAGGCTTGCCCGAATGGCCGAAATATAATAATTCCCAAAGCAGGGTTATTGTTTTTGATGATAAAGCCATAACAAGTCCGTTGCCCGACAAAGCGGAATTGGAGTTTGTGCTGAAGCATTTGGAGGGGAAGTAGTTGAATCGGTTGCTTGGGATATTAGGTTGGGTTCGATAGTCGCTTTAGTGTCGAACCCAACCTGGGCGTTCCTACAAAATTCCAAAATCAATCACCAAACTGCATACCTGGCCTTTGTCATCAAGACCCCAAAACGAGGGGTAAACCCATCACCAAAGCCTGATTGAAACATAATGATGTTTAAAGCAGGCTTTGTTGGCAGGTAAAAATTCACCCAGTCGCCGGCATCATTAGGGTCTTTGGGATCGAGGGCATTCTTTTTAAACTCCGCCGCCAGTACTTCATCGTATACGTTCCAGGTTTTATCTTTTTTAGTAAAACTATCATTATACTGGTTAAAAAAGTCTCTTGTTTGCACATCAACAAAACAACCCAGTCCGGCATCAACCGCGAAACCAAATATCTGGTCGCCTTTAAGGTCTTCCAGGTGTTGTTTTGCGGTTAGCGCCAGTTCCCATTTAACAGCTTTGTTTTTGGACACCTCCAGCTTTACTACGGCGTAACGGTCGCCCGATTTACCGGTTTTTGCTATGCAAACTATAACCGGGTATTTGCCGGGCTTAATTTCTTTTTTAAGCGGGTCGCTATTGTAAATAGTTACTAACGGATCGCCAACTATAATTTTGCCGGTAGGTATGTTTAACTCTCCCAGTTGTCGCAGTTTAAGGGGTGTGCCCTGGTAGCTGGTGCTGTCAAAATAAACATTATAATTTGCCGGATGCAACCCTACCTCGCTTCCTTTCTTTTCATTTAGCAAACTGCCGGTTTTAATAACGTTAAATCCCCACAGGCCTTTTTTAACAGACAACTCTAAATCTTTGTAATTGGCAACCGGGATACCACAACCGAAAATCACCTCCTTTTCAACACCATCATAAACAACATTCACGTAAGGTTCACCGCAGCCAAAGGCGCCTTTAGCCAGTTCACCTGTTTTTGTAATTGTAGTTTTAAAAGTAACAACACTGCCTTTGCCGAAATAAAAGTTGGAGGCCATAAACGCGTAAACAGCAATACTGCCCCAGGTGCACAGATTGTAAACCAGTTGCAAAACAGGCGACCTGGTATTATAGTGCAAGGTTAGCGTATTTGCGAGCAGCGGTGTAGCAACTAACCCGGTTACAAGCCAAACGGCGGTCGGTATAACGTAGTTGATAAAGGTATTGTGGTAGATTTTAATTTGGGCGACAAGGAGAATTAACCCTGCAAAAAAAAGAATGGTGAGCAGGGTGTGATAAGGCGTGATGTTGGGTTTTTTAAAAATGGGTTCGCTCATTTAACGGGCATTTTCAATTTTCAGAATTTATAGTCCAGGAAATGAATTTTGTCTTCCGACGGTTTTAAATCAACTTTTAGCGAAAGCTGGGTATTATCTTTTTCCCTTATTACTGCGACTAAAATATTTAAAACGTTATACCCGTTTAAAGTCTCGTACTTAAAACCATAAGGTCTGAAACCCTTTATGGGGCTAAAGGTGGGTTCGATTTTTTGAATACTGGCTATAAGTTCGTTCTTAGCTGCCTGGGTGTACGAGCCATCGCTTAACAGAAGCTTTAAGTCATCGAATTTCTTATTCTTAATAAAATCAACCGCATTATTTAATATGACCAGCTTGTGCGCAATCAATTCCAATTTGTCCATTGAGTAGCTGGCTTCATACTTCTTACCATCGTCAAAAAGTAATACGCAGTGTATCTCATCATAATTCCGCTTCTCGCCTTTTAAATTCCTGAAAAATATGTAGGCAACATTGGTTGCCGCAACTTCAGGTTGGGTTGAAAATTTATCCAATGATTCGGACTTGGTTAGCTTGATCTCAAAGTACTTGTTTTTGCCTTCATCTGTCGAGAGGGAGGCACCAATTGAATATTCACAAGCCCCTCCATAAAAGTCTAAAATCTCTTTTACGCCTTTATCTTCATTGTCAGTTATGCTTGCCAAATGCGAAAGTAAACCTGTCGTTTGCTCACCCGGGTGTTTGCTTCCGCAGGAGAACAGCAGCAAAAAAGAATAAAGCTGATAGAGATGATATTTTCATTGTGATATGTCTTGGTCGTTGGATAAATCTGGCAAAGATTTGACAACTTTTAAAAAGTCGTCAAATCTAACTCTGGGTGCCTTGCCCTCAGACGCATCAACTACACCGTCAACTTCTTATACTTAATCCTCTTCGGCGCAACATCACCCAAACGTTTTTTCCGGTTTTCTTCGTAATCCGAGTAATTCCCTTCAAAAAAGTAAACCTGGCTATTGCCTTCAAAGGCTAGTATATGCGTACAAATCCTGTCCAAAAACCACCTGTCGTGACTGATGACTACTGCGCAGCCGCCAAAGTTTTCCAGGGCTTCTTCCAAAGCGCGCAAAGTATTTACGTCGATATCATTCGTAGGCTCATCCAGCAATAAAACGTTCGAACCTTTTTTAAGGGTGATGGACAGGTGCACGCGGTTGCGCTCTCCACCCGATAGCACACCCACTTTTTTCTGCTGATCGGCGCCGTTAAAGTTAAAGCGGGACACGTAGGCGCGGGAGTTAAGCGGCTTATTGCCCACCATAATAGTCTCCAGTCCGCCGGTTACGTTTTCCCAAACAGATTTATTAGGGTCAAGGTCATCATGCAGTTGGTCAACATAGCCCAAAGCTACCGTTTCACCAACCCGGAAGGTACCTGCATCAGGTTTATCCTGCCCGGTTATCAGGCGGAACAGTGTGGTTTTACCCGCACCATTCGGGCCGATGATGCCCACAATCCCTGCAGGTGGCAGCGAAAAACTCAAATTGTCAAATAACAATTTATCACCGTACGATTTGCTGACCCCATTCGCTTCAATCACAATATTACCCAAACGCGGGCCCGGCGGAATAAACAATTCCAGCTTTTCTTCCCTGTCCTTGGTTTCCTCCGATGCTAATTTGTCATAGTTTGATAAACGCGCCTTTGATTTGGTATGACGGCCCTTTGGCCCCATCCGTACCCATTCCAGCTCGCGCTCCAAAGCTTTTTGGCGCTTGCTTTCGGTTTTATCTTCCTGGGCAAGGCGTTTGGCCTTCTGGTCGAGCCATGAAGAATAGTTGCCTTTCCATGGAATGCCCTCTCCCCTGTCGAGTTCCAGTATCCAGCCGGCTACGTTGTCAAGGAAGTAACGGTCGTGGGTTACGGCTATTACAGTGCCTTTGTATTGTTTAAGATGTTGCTCCAGCCAGTCGATGGATTCTGCATCAAGGTGGTTGGTTGGCTCGTCCAATAGTAAAACATCAGGTTCCTGAAGCAATAAGCGGCACAGGGCCACGCGGCGACGCTCACCACCAGACAATACCGAAATTTTAGCGTCAGGGTCAGGACAGCGCAGGGCATCCATGGCGCGCTCCAATTTTACGTCGAGCTCCCAGGCGTTTACCGCGTCAATTTTATCCTGCAATTCACCCTGGCGGTTCATCAGCTTCTCCATTTTATCGGGGTCGCCGTAGTACTCTTCAAGGCCAAACTTCTCGTTAATGTCTTCGTACTCTTTTAATAAGGCCGTGGTTTCGGCAACGCCTTCCTCCACAACCTCCTTAACCGTTTTATTGGGATCAAGCTCGGGTTCCTGGCTAAGGTAACCAACGGTATATCCGGGAGAAAAAACAACTTCGCCGATGTTCGTTTTATCTATCCCGGCTATAATTTTTAACAGGCTCGACTTACCCGATCCGTTTAAACCGATAACCCCTATTTTGGCGCCGTAAAAAAACGACAGGTAAATATTTTTTAAAACTGTTTTTTGCGGCGGGTAAACTTTGCTTACGCCTGCCATCGAAAAAATTATCTTTTCGTCTGCCATGACTTTTAATTAGTGAATTAGTGAATGGGTGATTTAGTGATTAGCTAATCACGGTAACCAAGTGGCTAAATTAGGGAATTGTTGATTAAGTTGATTGGGTTAATTGTTGTTGATTAATTGAAAAAAAAGCCGGCGGCAGCGGGGTGTTCCATATCTGCACACGAACACCCCGAACGCTGTGAAACATGCTGATTATCAACGGTATTCAGTTTTATCCTTTTATAATATATTGATAGTCAGCGTATTAATTCAGGGTTTACAGACGGGGTTTACAATACAGCCCGGTCCAATAGTAAATTACTGGCATCCAATATATTATAAAATAAAAGGCCTTTACACCTGTAAACCCCCGTTCAAATTCACAGAACAACTACAGACAGCGGCGCACGAGAGCACCACCTCTTTTCTGCCTTTGTTGGTGTTGTCACCAACAAAACGATGATGTTTGTGGGTAGAATAGGCCGGCGACTATTTGTAACACGCAAAAATTGTGCACACCCAATTTAGCGAATTCCGCCTTTGTTGGTGTTGTCACCAACAAAACGATGAGTTTGTGAGTATAATAGGTCGCGGCTTATTTATTACCCCAAAGACTTTGCACATCTGATGACAAATATTATTATTTTGGACAAGAATTAATTTATGGACTATCTAAAAGAACTGTCGGCAAAACTGGGAGGAAAAATCAGTTCCAACAATTGTTATCATTGGAATATTGACCTGACATCATTAAGAAAATTAGCGATTAAAGATTATGGTGGCCATAGGTTTGCAATCGACGAATATGGTCCGTCAATGTTTATGGTTAAGTGCTTTATTGAAGCTGATTTCTCTTTTTCAATTAACAATCCTGATAAACTATTTGGTTATAATAAACCTTTAGGTTTGGCGGACTATCCTTATAAACTTTATATCGGTAAAGAAGACGAAGCTCCCTTTTTAAACGAAAAATTTGGCGGTTTAATAGAAAGGTTTGTTCGCGAGCTAAAACAGTTTGAGCTGACGGCGAATGAATCGATATTTATTTATCAAAACTGCATTTGCATGGCCTTAAGTTCAACCCGAAATTTGATTATAGCAATTGATATACTTGTTGATTTGGTGAACAAGTACGACACGCTGTTTAAAAAAGATATAAAAACAAAAATATTCCGTAAAAACATTCCCGCAAATTTACATCCGCTGATACCATTAATTAAAAAATGGAGCGTGAGCGACGACAGTGACAGGGAACAATTGGTTGACGAAGCGACGGAAAAAGAAAAAAAGAGATTGGTAAAGAGGGTTGCTCCCTATATGCCGGAAATAAACAAGTTTTTAGATTCATTTGAAGATGGAGTACTTAGCGATGAAGCATTATTGTTCGGCAATTTAGCAGAATTGGTCAGTGAGCTATGGTCGATATAGCGGTACTTACCAAGTGTCTTGTTCTTATTGGCTTCATAGATTTATTTTCTCACTCAAAGTCCCCTAATTCATGAAAAAACTTTTACTCGTCCCCGCACTATGCATAATCATATCATGCCGTCCCAATTCAGGAAAAAATTCCACAAACGAAACTACCTCAAATAACACCAGGGCTACCGATTTAAAAAAATCAACAATAAAAATTAAAAAAGATGAAGTGCTTGCAAAATCACCCGAAAAATTAATCGGCATCTGGGCCGACAGCGTTGGCGGCAACGCAGTGTTCCAAATCGATAAAAAAACGTTCTTTTATCCTGATAACAACACTGGTTATAACTACAAGTTCAAAGGTGACAGCATACAGGTACATTATGATGGCTATTATCGAAATTTTGGTTGGAAATTTAAAGGTAACGACACGCTGATCTTAACCGGCAGCGATGGTTTAACACCGTTTTATAGGATGAAGGAATAACATAACCTTAGCCTCCTTGCACCGGGAGACGCAAAGCATTGCGTCTCTACAACCTAATCAACTACCCAACTTTTCCTAATCTCTAACCTCCGGTCTCTAATCTCTACTCTCTATGTCTTAATGTCATAAAAAAAATATTTTACTGCCAATAGCACCATAATGAGCTGACATACGTATATATAATTAAACTATTGTGCTATAATTATATCAAAAACATACAAATACACGTTTTTTTTATTGAATGTGTTGTTTTTGATGGTTTTATTTATAAAATTGCTAAACAAAATTCAGGTTCAAAAAAAGGATTATCATTGCAATGTCTGCTTTGGGTATAACTTAAAAACTTGGCAATAATATTGTTGATATGTGTAAAACAACACGTCCGTATTATTGAAACAAATTAATACATTAGGACGTTCATAAATCGGAAGGATATATATGGAAGCTAAATTTTCGCCACGGGTAAAAGACGTTATACAATATAGCAGAGAGGAGGCCTTGCGCCTGGGGCATGATTATATTGGAACTGAGCACCTTTTGTTGGGTTTGATAAGAGATGGGGATGGGGTTGCAATAAAATTATTGAAAGAACTAACTGTTGATACAGCTAAATTACGTCGCTCTGTTGAGGATGCCGTAAAGGGCACCATCGGCACAAACGTACATATTGGCAGTATACCGTTAACCAAACAAGCCGAAAAAGTATTAAAGATAACTTACCTTGAGGCTAAAATTTTTAAAAGCGATGTAATAGGCACCGAGCACCTGCTGCTTTCTATTCTTCGCGATGAGGATAATATCGCATCACAAATTTTAACACAGTTTAACGTGAATTACGAAATTTTTAAAGGCGAGGTTGAGTCGCACAAAAACGACGTAACCGACGAGATGCCGGGTTCACCTACCGGGGGCGACGACGACTTTAAAGAAGAAGAGTCATTTAGTCAGCCTAAAAAGGTATCGGATATTAAATCAAAAACACCTGTACTTGATAATTTTGGCCGCGATTTAACCAAAGCTGCCGAAGACGGTCGTCTTGACCCGATTGTTGGCCGCGAAAAAGAAATTGAACGCGTATCACAAATCCTGTCACGCCGTAAAAAGAACAACCCTATATTAATAGGCGAGCCGGGCGTAGGTAAATCTGCCATTGCCGAAGGTTTGGCGTTGCGCATTGTACAGCGTAAGGTATCGCGTGTATTGTTCAACAAACGCGTGGTTACCCTTGATCTGGCGTCGCTGGTGGCAGGTACCAAATACCGCGGCCAGTTTGAGGAGCGTATGAAAGCCGTGATGAACGAGCTTGAAAAATCGCCCGACGTAATTTTATTTATCGACGAAATACATACCATAGTTGGCGCAGGCGGCGCTTCCGGCTCGCTCGATGCTTCAAATATGTTTAAGCCGGCGTTGGCCCGCGGCGAAATACAATGCATTGGCGCAACCACATTAGATGAGTACCGCCAGTACATAGAGAAAGATGGCGCTTTAGACCGCCGTTTTCAAAAGGTAATGGTTGAACCGGCCACACCTGATGAAACTGTGGAGATACTGAACCGCATTAAAGAAAAATACGAAGAACACCACGGCGTTACTTACACTCCGGAAGCTATTAACGCCTGTGTTACTTTAACCACCCGTTACATTACCGACCGCTTTTTACCGGACAAGGCTATCGATGCTTTGGACGAGTCAGGCTCACGTGTTCACTTAACCAACATCCATGTGCCGCAAAACATTTTGGATATTGAGCAGAAAATCGAGCTGATTAAGGTAGAAAAGAACAAGGTTGTACGTAGTCAGAAATACGAAGAAGCTGCCAAGCTGCGCGATACTGAAAAGCATTTGTTGGAGGAATTGGAGCAGGCTAAAGCTATTTGGGAAGCTGAAACAAAATCAAAACGTTACACTGTAACTGAAGATAATGTTGCCGAAGTGGTATCCATGATGACCGGCATCCCGGTTCAGCGTGTAGGCCAGGCCGACAGTTTGAAGCTGCTGAACATGGCTGAAACCGTTGGCACCAAAATTATTGGCCAGGAAGAAGCCATTAAAAAATTAACCCGCGCTATACAACGTACACGTGCCGGCTTAAAAGATCCTAAAAAGCCAATCGGCTCGTTTATATTCTTGGGTCCTACCGGTGTTGGTAAAACTGAGCTTGCCAAAGAGCTTGCCCGTTTTATGTTTGACACCGAGGATGCGCTGATACAAATTGATATGAGCGAGTACATGGAAAAATTCGCCGTATCACGTTTGGTAGGAGCGCCTCCGGGCTACGTAGGTTACGAAGAAGGCGGACAACTTACCGAAAAGGTACGCCGCAAGCCTTATGCTGTGGTATTGCTTGATGAAATTGAAAAAGCTCACCCTGATGTATTTAATATACTGTTACAGGTGCTTGATGAAGGCCAGTTAACTGATTCGCTTGGCCGCAAGGTTGACTTTAGGAACACCATCATCATCATGACATCGAACATCGGTGCCCGCCAATTGAAAGATTTTGGCCAGGGCGTTGGTTTTACCACTGCTGCAAAAACCACACAGGCCGATTCACACTCGCGTGGTGTAATAGAAAATGCCTTAAAACGCGCTTTCGCTCCCGAGTTTTTGAACCGTATTGATGATGTTATCGTGTTTAACTCGTTAGGTAAAGACGAAATCTTCAAAATTATCGATATCGAGCTTGGCTTCCTGTTTAACAGGGTTAACATCCTTGGGTACAAAATTGAGTTGACCCTTGGCGCTAAAGAGTTTATTGCCGATAAAGGCTACGATTCGCAATTTGGTGCAAGGCCGTTAAAACGCGCTATCCAGAAATACCTGGAAGATCCGATTGCCGAAGAAATACTTAAAGGCGAACTTGCCGAAGGCGATACCATGGAAGTGGATTACGATAAAGAAAGCGGTGAAATAAAAATTGTAGCCCGCAAAGCCGAAGGCGAGAATAAAAAGCCCGAAGAAGAAGAACAAAAGTAATTACCCATACTTAATATGATATAAAAGGCCTGCTATCAAAATAGCAGGCCTTTTTTGCTTTTCGCGGAAAATACGCATCGGATGAATTTACCCTCCACTAACTATTAATTAATAAATAATTATAACTTACTAAAACTACACTAAAAGTTAAAAATTGCGGTTTTTACGTAAAAAATGTGCGGAAAACACCCGAAAAAATTGGGTGTTAATACGGGTGTGACAACATGCATTTTTGCCTTATTTTTATGTCGCCCCTAAACCTTATTTGTTCGCGAGAACAAAAAGCCCTTGTTGAAAGCCACGGCTCGAAACAAGGGCTTAATATTTAAAAAAAGTATGCCATTCCTATCAAATTTCGAAGTCTTCAACCAGGCTGAAGGGACAATGCCATTACGTATTTTCAAATTAACACATCTTCAAATCATCAAATCATCCGCACATCTGCACATTCGCACATCAAACCCTCTTCTCCACCTTATCATAAAATCCGCCGAAATTATTCAGCCTGACAGCATCCTCTCTGAAAAAATCTCCTGGAAACCCAAGTTGTATGGCGCTTACTTCATCAAGGCGTTTCAAATGATCGGTACTTAGCTCAACATCAACTGTTTTGAGGTTGTCTTCAAGCTGGCTTAGTTTGGTAGCCCCAACAATAGGTATCGACGAGAACCCCTGCTGCATGGTCCACTTTAATGCAACGTTACCGGGTGTTGTACCAAGTTCTTCCGCAATGGCCATAACAACTTTGGTTATTTCGGTGCTGCGGTCGTTACGGCGCACACTTTCGGCTTTTATGCGGCCCTGCTCGCCGCGCAGGTATTTGCCGGTTAATGCGCCTCCACCCAATGGCGCCCATGGGGTAATAGTAACACCGAAATGTTTAGCCATGGGTATCAACTCGCGCTCGGGCGTGCGGGATAGCAGGCTATATTCTACTTGCAAAGCTATAAACTGGCTCCAGCCCATCAGTTCGGCAAGCGTATTGCCCTTGGCAACCACCCAGGCCGGGGTATCGCTTATGGCGGCATAGGTTACCTTACCTTGTTTTATTAAATCATCCATGGCGCGCATTACCTCATCAATCGGGGTTATATCATCCCAAATATGGAGATAAAGCAGGTCGATGAAATCAGTTTTCAGGCGTTTGAGGCTTTCCTCTACACTGCGCATCATGTTTTTACGGTTATTGCCCGATGCGTTGGGGTTGGTGGTATTATCTTTTAGTGAGTATTTAGTGGCCAGCACAAAATAATCGCGGTCATGGTTGCTGATATAATCACCGATGATTTTTTCACTGGTACCCATTTTGTACAAGTTGGCCGTGTCAAAAAAATTACCGCCCGCGTTAGCAAATGCGTCCATAATTTCAAAGCTGGCGTCTTTATCGGCGCCCCAGCCGGCCTCGGTACCAAAACCCATTGTACCCAGGCATAGTTCAGAAACTTTAAGACCCGAACGGCCTAATAATTTGTATTTCATATTTGATCGATGTTTATAAGGTAAATATGAGGTATTTGAACTAAAAGCGGAAATTATCGTGAATACATTATGTTTAAAGCATGGCGCTTAGGTTTCGCGCCCTATGGGGCGAAAAACCCTCTTCTTTTTTTTGCTACCAATATTTGGCCCCGATGGGGCCTGCTTAGCATGCGGGGTTTAGCACGGAGAAATGGCGGTTTACGGTATTCATTTTTTTTCTTGCACACAATTTTAACGGCCCGGCACCCGGCTCCTTTAGGAGCCCAATATTGGTAGAAAAAAACGCTACCACACATTTTTTGCCCCGTAGGGTGCAACACCTATTCGCAATGCATTGACGATAAGCATTGACTAAATTGAAAAATCCAAACAAATACAACTATGTACTTGTAATTATTAAATAACAACTATCGCCATGAAAATCATAAATATACATAAAACAACTTCCACAGCCGAAATACTCGCCTTGTTACAGCAAAAACTTAACCCGCTTTTCCACGAGCAAAAACAAAGCGACATGAGTTTTGACATTTCAGAAAAAAACGGCGCAGTTGAAATTTGGCAGCCGGAAACCTACGAAGGCTTTTTATTCAGGATAGAACCACAAGGGACTCAACTCCACGTTACACGTTCGGAGCATTATGTTGATGACGTAAATTCGATAACCGTGGAATCTATCCTTAACTCCCTGTTCGAAGAGCTGGCGATGGACGGTAACGTAACCCTGGTTTTAGAAGGATAATAATTTTCTGTAGCTTTAAATATAAAAAGCTGCCTATGTTACCAAAAACTTGCTGTCTATCGTTTTTTTTGCTGTTCGCTGTATTGACATACGGGCAAACAAAGACGTCGGCTGTACAGAAACCGGCAGCAGTTATCAAGGGGGTAAATATCGGTGAACCTGTAATAGTGAAGGACGATACGCTCTTTAAGTTTTACAGAGGTCAGGGCTTATTCGA
Source organism: Mucilaginibacter sp. (assembly GCF_025359345.1). GTDB lineage: Bacteria > Bacteroidota > Bacteroidia > Sphingobacteriales > Sphingobacteriaceae > Mucilaginibacter. The sequence continues at coordinate 13,295 of NZ_JANYGQ010000012.1, read as the reverse complement.
CACTAAGGAAAGGGCCCGCGTAGTCAGCAGCCGTATAGCCGATATTATATCCAGGATTGACTTTAATCCGGATTCGATAGTGCTAAAAAACGACTCTGCTAACTCCTCCATCACCTATAATTCCCAGCTGCTATTAGCTATTACTGATGAAGATGCCAAATTTTCCGAATTAGACAGGCCGCAGCTTGCCGCTAGCTATGTAACTATTTTAAAGAAAAACCTGGGCAGTGTTTTTGAAAGTAACAGTGTTAAAGATGTTATCATCAACATCCTCGAGGCGCTGGCTGTTGTGATTATCCTGCTTTTACTTATTTGGCTGGTAAACCGCGCATTCAGGTGGCTAAAGCTAAAAATGATTAAAGCGTGGGAAAGCCGGATCGCTAAATTAGGAGAGAAGGGGGCGCCGGTAAGATACGCCAACCGGATTTTGCCAGTTCTTACAAGCTCGCTACGTGTGCTGCGTTTATTTGTAATCGTATTATTGGTTTATCTTGCATTACCTATCGCATTCCTCATTTTTCCTTGGACGAAAGCTATTGCCAACCAGCTGCTTGGCTACGTTATCAACCCGGTTAAAAACATTTTGCTCGGCATATTACACTACATACCCAACCTGTTGACTATTGCAGTAATTTATCTTGCAACCCGGTATATTGTAAAATTAGTAAAGTTTATTGCAACCGAGATTGAAAACGGGGCAATCATCATAAAAAACTTTTACCCCGAATGGGCCAAACCAACTTATAACATTATCAGGGTATTACTTTATGCTTTTATGTTTGTGATGATATTCCCGTACCTGCCTGGCTCCGATTCGAAAATTTTCCAGGGGGTAACTGTTTTTTTAGGCGTGCTATTTTCGCTCGGCTCGTCGTCAGCAATTTCAAACATGGTGGCGGGCCTGGTACTTACTTACATGCGCCCGTTTAAAATTGGTGACCGTGTAAAAGTTGGGGAAATTACCGGCGATATTATTGAGAAGAACCTGCTGGTAACGCGGATTCGTACCATTAAAAACGAAGATATTACAGTACCAAATTCAACCATATTAGGCGGTGCTGTGGTCAATTACACTACATCATCAAAAAATTTGGGGTTGATATTGCACACCAGCATTACCATTGGTTATGATGCGCCGTGGAGTATTATCCATGGTTTGATGATTGATGCCGCTTTGGCTACAGAGGGGATAATGGCAGAGCCTAAGCCATTTATTTTACAAACCGACCTGAATGACTTTAACGTTACCTACCAGGTGAATGCCTACACTTCACAGTCGCACAAAATGGCCTTGATTTACTCAAATCTACATCAGCAAATACAGGACAAATTTAATGAAGCAGGTGTGGAAATTATGTCACCGCATTACACAGCATTGCGCGATGGAAACACCATACAAATCCCGGATGATTACAAACCGAAAGATTACGTAAAGCCTGGCTTTAAAGTCCAGAAGGAGCAATAAGCAATGATATTAGTGATGATATAGAAATGCAGCTACCTTACCCAATCCAGCTAAACTTATATTCAAGCCCGGGGTTTTTCATCCGCTCGGCAACGCGTAATAAACGAGTGGGCAGGTTCATGATATAATCACGGGCTTTTTCGCCGGTTTCGTTAAGGTCAACCATGCTTTCAATGTGCCAGTCTTCTATCAGCTCTTTTAGTATATCAACATAGTCAATAGCGGTGTATACACCCAGCCGTTGTGCGGCATCAGTAAAATGGCCGAATGTTTGGCCTATTTTTAAACCAACCTCGCGTAAAAAGTGCGCCGGCATAACAATTTTTTTGCGCATCATATCCTCAAATGCAATCATGGCCTCGCTCGGGTCAACCTCAAATATCTTTTCAATAAAATATTTATAGGCTTTAGCGTGACGCGCTTCGTCGCTGGCGATAACGCCACACATTTTTGACAGCAATGTATCGCCATCTTTTTTTGCAGCCGAAGCGACACGACGGTGAGAAACATTAGTGGCCAGTTCCTGGAACGAGGTATAAATAAAGTTACGGTATGGATCGTGCCCGGTACCGATGTCAAAACCATCGGATATTAAATACTGGGTTGAAATTTCCATCATCCGCATATTTACACGGCCCGACAGGTAGAGGTATTTGTTTAATAAGTCACCGTGGCGGTTTTCTTCGCCGGTCCAGTGCCGGGTCCATTGCATCCAGCCACCTGCTTCATCGTCAGACACGCCTTCAACCATGGTTAACCACGACTCGTAAGTTGGTAAAGCTTCTTCGGTAATGGTATCGCCAACTAAAACGGCTATCAGGTCGTACGACAAGCCCTGGGCGCTTTCACGCAGTTCTTTAATTTCGCTAAAGAAAGTATCGCGGGATGAATCGGGCAGAAAATCAGATGGCTGCCAGATGGTATCGATGGGTTTCAGGTATTCATCCTTTTTTTCAAGCATGAATTTTTCGATGTGTTGCATCACCTCGCGTCGCTTATCGTCAAAAAATCTCATATTAAATATTAATGGTGCAAAGTTAGCTATTTATAACCACAAAAAAATTATCATTTTTGCGCGCCATAACCTATGGCGTCTTTCATGCAATCGGGCAGGTTGTTCACCGAGGGGGCCCCGTTAAAAATAGAAAAATTAGTATTATAATCCCATAACATCCCGGGGATGTTTAATGTTTTAAGTGATTGCCTTACTGTTTTAATATAGCGGCAACGGCTGTCAATATCGGCGTACTTATTATATACGCCATATTCGCCGCACAATATCGGTACATCATATCTTGCCGCCCAGCTTTTTACAATCTGCAGCTTATCGCGCACCGATTGCTCGTTCCCGTCTAACTTATATTTGTTATAATTCTTCTCTCCGTCAGTATTTTTTGCCCTCGTGTTCAGCGCCGGAAAAGTTGCCTGGTTGTATGGAAACGGCACACCGGTGGTGCTTTCCTGGGCGCCGATCCACTCCGCTCCCTGGTGCGTAAACAAAAAAGGTTCATAAAAATGAAAGGTATATATAACATTTTCGTCGGCCAGCCGTACAAACCGGCTCAATTCATAGATGCTGTTATAATTTGAGGCGCCTATAATTAAAGTTCGTTCTTTATCAATCTTCCTGATGGCAGTAGTAATGTTGTAAGCGGCGTCCTTCCAGGTTTCGGGATTCATGTGCGGTGGCTCGTTGTATAACTCGAAAAACAGGTCGTCATGATTTACATGCAGGTACCTTTTGGTGAGTTTTGTCCACAAATCAATTAGCTTCGGGGTCTCGGTATTGTAGTTGTTATCATTAAAGTTACCATTGTGATAATCAATTATAACCTTAAACCCATAAGCATGGCACTGTTTAACAAATTTATCAATGTGGGAAAATAATTGCCCGAACGGAGTTTGTTGGGATTCAAAATACGCAAACGCTACAGGAAGCCTAAGGCTTTTAATACCGAGGCGTTTTAAAAGCTCAAAATCAGCGGTTTTTAACGGAGTTTTAGCTAAAATGTCTTTATTCCAGGTTTGTTCGTACCATGAAATAGAGATTCCGTTATCGAGACTTTTGGCACGCTTGAAAGCCATTTGTCGAAAATTTGGGGTGGTTGGATTACTTTTTGCTATATCAGCAGGCGCAGCAATCAATAACATAAAAATAAATATGTTTTTTAATAACGCGCCAACAGTGTAATGAATATGTTTATATGTGCAAAACATGTGCTTAAACGTATTGAATATTTTGAGTTACTTTATACGAATTAAATTTATTGATAACAACAATCCTATCATAATTTAAGAAAACCTAACTAATGTTTGTCCAACTAACAAAAGAAGAACTAAACAAAGAAATCTCAAAGAAGGCCTGGTACCAGACCAATAATATCATTTGGATGATATTGTTTGTTTATCCCTTGTTCAGCATTGTTGATTTTATATTCGCCAATAATTATTGGCTGCAGTTCTTTATTGCACGTATTATTACCGACCTTGTTATTTTAGGGCTTTACAGCATTTTTCAACGTAAGAACTACAATTTCCGGATATTATTACATATTTCATTATTTTTAATATCTGTCACTTCAGCTTTATTATGTAATATAGTTGATATTGGCGAGTTAAACGTTTATTACCTATTGTTCGGTGCCATATTCCTGTTTTTTAACCTGCAGGTGTTTTGGGAGCCCATCAACTCCGTTTTACAGGCATTGCTGGCATTGGTGCTGCTGGGCATATTTTTTATTCTTTTTAGCCAATATACGCTTGACATTGTAATCCAAAACGGCGGGCAGTTTTTCTTCATCATTGCATTAATATCTTGCTTTGTGCCGGGTGCGCGTTATAAAATCATCGAACGCGATGTACGCTCACAGCTGTTAATCACCAAATCGAACGAGCAACTTAAAGAGCAAAACCGCGACATTGCCGAGAAAAATAATATTATTGATGCCCAGTACGACGAACTGCGCAAGCTTGACAACCACAAAAACAACTTTATAAATATTGCCGGCCACGATTTAAAGAACCTCGCAGGTTCAATAATCATGAGTAACAATATGATTAAGGAAGAAGGGTATCGCCTTAGCGCCGACCAAACCGAGTTTGTAGGCTATATTGCCGAATCGGCCACAAAAATGCAGTACCTGCTTAATAAGCTAATGGACGTTAAGGAAATCGAGTCGCCCGAGATGCGTTTTAAGCTCGAAGTGTTCGACATTAACTCCGAGGTTCAGCATATATTTAAAGGGTTGACTGAAACCGCTCAAATGAAAAATATTCATTTGATTGACGAGATACAAAAAACACCTATAAATGTTAACCTCGACCGTGTTTTTGCCGGTCAGGTTTTCCAGAACTTATTATCAAACGCTATTAAATTTTCGCAAACAAACAATAATATCAAGGTTGTAACCAGTTTACAGCGCCAGAAGTTTGTTTTTGAAATAATAGATGAAGGTATTTCAATTGGCCAGCGGGAACTTGACGATATGTTTAACAAACTTAATGCGTTAAGCGAGGCATCGGAGCATACCGAAAACCGCGTTGGGTTAGGCCTTTCGATAGCAAAATTGATGACCCAGGAAATGGGTGGTGAAATATCGTACAGAAGCGACGATCACGGAAACTATTTTAGAGTTGAATTTTACGTAATAAACTAATATTGACAAACCAATGAACAAATTTTTTACCTTATTAGCCCTTGTATTTCTTTTAAGTAAGGCATCATTGGCCCAGAGTGTGGTGTCCTTCAAATCATTAGGGCACGCTGACGACGCCATTTACGGAATGAGCGGCGCAAGTTCTATCTACGTTAAGATTTCGCCTATGGTGGAAATGAACGGGAGTAAGCTGGTATTATATTTTGAGCCTTCGCAGGCTTTGTTAAAAGATCACTCTTTTATCAATATAATTATCAACGATAAACCCGCTTACAGTGCACGGCTAGGTGCCGATACCATTCAAAAGGTAATACTTAACCTTAGCCGGGCCGACCTTTCGCCCGATCATTTCCTTAAAATACAGATCAAGACGCTATTAGCAATTAGCGACGATATCTGTAAGGATTTGGATAACCCCGCCATGTGGCTTAAGGTTAAGGACTACTCCTACTTGTCGTTGGTTAAAAATTCAAAAACCGGCTTGAGCGACGTAAACATCAGCAATTGCTTCGATTCAAAAAGAGCAATTGTTTACCCCGCCGATCCAAGCCTTAAAGACTTAAAGGCCGTTGCATGGGCTTACGCAAGGCTGAAAAGAATTTCGGGCAGAAAAATATCTGTTTATGAAGCAACCGCAGTGCCTGACAGCGTAAAAAACTACATCCAGGTTGGCGCCTTAGGTGCATTGCCAGAAGACAAGCGCTCGCTGATCAAAGTATCGCCACAGTCAAAAGAAGGTATATTATACCTCTCAAAATCTATGTCGTCTTCTACCGATACCATTACTCAAATGGTTAACGAAAAAGGCGTAATGGTTGCTCACAAATCGGTTGCTACAACATCTTCACCAGCCGAAATATTGTTTGTTAGCGGCGGCGACGATGAAGGTTACGAAAAAGCTATCACAGCCTTAGGTAACATCAACATATTAAATTCAACTTTTGGTGATTACCTTTTAATCGACGCAGCATCAAACACTCATTTTAAGAGCATAGATGAAAACCGGTCGAAGTTATCGCTGAAACAAATCGGTGGTTCAAGCGACTTCCTTTCCGGTATTGGTTCGCTAAAAAGTGCATATAGCTTTAAAAACAGCGACTTTAACTTTACACCAAAAGAAGTTGAGATACGCTTTATTGGTAACTACAGCGGCTTAAGCCCTGGTGATAGGGGTTACTTTAACATTTACCTTAACGGTTTGCTGATAAGCAGTGAAAAGCTTGACGCCTCTGGTAAATTAAATACATCGGTAACAATTAACCGTTATCAGCACCACAAATACAATACATTAGAAGCTGAGTTTAGGTTCTTCCCATCAAACGGATTGTGTAAAAACAGCTTTATCAACTTCTTCGGTGAGATTGATGCTGAGAAATCATACCTGGAGTCGAAAAACCCATTCATCTCAAGCGACCTTAGCTTTTACCAGTATCCTGAAGCGTTTAACAGTGGTACTACCCGCATTATCGTATCAAAGGAATATGCAAAATATGCAGCTGGCGCCATTGGCGAAATTATTTACGAGCTGAACAACAACATCAACTCAAACAACTTCCCTGAGTTTGCTTTCTCATCAGATGTTCCTGCCGGCGACTTAAAGAAATACAACATTATAGCGCTGTTAAGTAAAGAAGATAAGCTGATGGGCGAATTTCCGGATGCGCCGATAAATTTTAAAGAAAACTTCCGCTTATATAATGCCGAAAATAACAAGGCGGTATATTCACTGTCTGATACAACATCAAACGGCTTGGCGCAGATTTTCTACGGAAGAAGTAATAATGCCACGCTGGTATTAACCGCAACCGGCACACACATATCCGAAGCGTTGACAGCGGCCGCACGTTCAATTACCGAGCAACTTTCAACCCTGTCAAGCAACGTGTGTGTTACCGATGTTAACTCAAACAAATACCTGTTCAACATCAATAAATCAAGCGAAAATATTGAATATGTTGATACCAAGAGCGCTATCACACAGTTCTGGGAAAAATATAACCTGTATATATTATTGGGTATACTGGTGCTGATACTGCTATCGTTCCTGTTTGTTCGTTCAAGAGTACAAAGATCACAGGAATTATATAACGACTAATTATTGTCGCTTCAATTGATTATATGAGTAACCTTAGCCTATATAGCATAGGATAAGGTTACTTAATAGAATTGTTTTAACACTTTACTGAAACTGAATAATATGTCAATTCCTGAACTTTTGGTTAATGATGGTTTTATATCCAGGCAAGATCGGGAAAAGATTAATGATTTATCTGCCACCACCGGCCAGTCATTTATCAAAATAGCGTTAAACTTCGGGTACATTTCCCGTAAAAATTACGAACGCTCGTTAACAAATGCAGGTTACGTTTTCCAGCCCATCAGGGAACTCGCGCATGACGCAGACGTACTCAGCAAAATAGAACTAAAGTTTGCCGACCAGCACGTTGCACTGCCTTTACGTATTGAAAACGGCAGGGTTATAACCGTAATGGCCGACCCGTCAAACCAGTTGTTTATTGATTTCATAAGGTTTACTTACGACTGTGAGCCTGAAATTATATTAGCATCTGACCTTGATATTACCTGGTTAAGCCACAAATTAACCGGCGACAAATATGTAAAGTCGGCAGTTTTCGAGTTGCTGAACCGCGACCCTAACAGTTCGGCATTTATTACCTTTTCAACCGGCCAGCTTGCCTTCCTTTTTATCCTGCTAGGTTTGGTGACTATCGGGTTGGTTGTAAGTTTTAAAAACACTTCTATTATTATCAATATCCTCATCAGCTCGTTCTTTTTGGTGGCGATATTGTTTAAGCTGTTTTTGGCGCTTATGGGCTCTCGTTTTGAGCTGCACCAGGCGGTAACCCGCGAAGACCTGCGCGAAATTGTGGAAGACGAACTGCCTATATATACCATTTTATTACCGGTGTATAAGGAAGATAAGCTGATAAAGAAGCTGATATGGAACCTGCAGGCACTCGACTACCCACGCGAAAAGCTGGATGTAAAACTGCTGATAGAAGAGGATGACGATAAAACGCTAAATGCAGTTCGCAACCTGGACTTCCCAGCCATATTTGAGGTGGTGGTGGTGCCGTTCCACATGCCTAAAACAAAGCCGAAAGCCTGTAACTACGGCCTTCATTTTGCACGCGGTAAATATCTAACCATTTACGATGCGGAAGATATCCCCGATACCGACCAACTGAAAAAGGTAGTGTCGATGTTTGGCAAACTGCCGTCGAATTACATTTGTATCCAAAGCGCGCTAAACTACTTTAACCGCAACGAGAACTTTTTGACCCGTATGTTTACCCTTGAGTATTCATATTGGTTTGATTATATGTTGCCAGGCCTCGATACCCTGGATATCCCTATCCCCTTGGGTGGTACCAGTAACCACTTTAAGCTGGAAAACCTGGTTGAACTTGGCGCCTGGGACCCGTTTAACGTAACCGAGGATGCTGATTTGGGCCTGCGCGCATATGCAAAAGGCTATAAAATTGCAGTAATTAACTCCACCACATACGAGGAAGCTAACAACGAGCCCATCAACTGGATTCGCCAGCGTTCACGGTGGATTAAAGGCTATATGCAAACGTACCTGGTACACATGCGTAACCCGGTTGCACTTTGGAGAAAATTAGGCTGGAAAGGTTTCCTTGGTTTTAACTTCTTTATCGGAGCTACACCACTTACCTTTTTGGTGTACCCGTTTTTGCTGGCCATTTTCATAAGCTACCTGGTGTTCGACCTTTCGACCATTCGCACACTGTTCCCCGACTGGATTTTGTTTATGTCGATATTTAACCTGATGGTAGGTAATATATTGATGATTTATATAAATATGATGGCAGTGTTTAAAAGGCGGTATTACGAGCTTATCCTTTTCTCTATCGCCAACCCGGTATACTGGCTTATGCACTCGGTTGCTGCCTTTAAGGGCCTTTACCAATTAATAGTTAAGCCGTTTTACTGGGAAAAAACAGAACACGGGCTTAGTAAAGTTAACAATCCAACAAACATTGTTAAATGAGAAATCAATCCAGATATCTGTTACTTATCACCATTTTACTGGCGATTTATTACCTGGTATTAGGTATACACTTAAATCATTTAGGTTATATAAGCCAGGAGGCAATGTTCTACATTGAAAAAACCAAAATCGTTGTCGACGGTTTGGGCAACAGGCTTAAGGTAATGGGTTTAACTGCCCCAATATTGCCATTTTATGCTTCATTTATATTTTCGGCAATAAGCGCGCCGCTGGCGCCGGTTATAGCATCTTCAATTATTACGGCAGTGTTGTTCTTTTTAATAGGCAGCGCATTAATGAGGAGGGCTAAAGATGAATTTTACCTGTTTATACTACTCATCATATTTATATTTCATCCGGGTATTTTGTACGCCGCTTGTTCGGGTAAATCAATAGCGCTGGTAATGGTCTTCTTTTTCATGTTCTTTTTTAACCTGATAAAGTTCTACAATTCAAACACCACGTTCCACGTATCAATTGCAAGTATAAGTTTGGTGTTGCTCATATTTTGCGATTATAAGTTCATTTGGCTTACCTTATTCTTTATCCCGCTGGTATTGTCGATAACTATAAAAAGTTTAAACCTGGGCGAACAGGAGTCCATTTTCAGGCTGTTTATCAGCTTCAATAACCCGTCGCTGCGGCGAAAGCTGATCAACAAAACGTTTGCGCTTTATATTATTCTGTTCGTGTTGCCGCTGGCTTGCATTGTTTGTTACAAGCTGCTGAACTTAACACACGCACAGGACTTGAACTACTTTAGCGAAAGCCCTTATGCTACATGGACGGTACTGGCAGACAAGCTGAGCTTCGACCAGCTATCAACCAGTACGGTTTACCAGATTCCCGAAACATCTATTTTAATATCGGCGAGGGTGCTGTTGTTTTGTCCGCTTATTTTGGTGGCTATTTACCTGTTCAGGAACAGTATGTACCAGGTTTTAACGCTGCTTACCCCATTTGCATTTATCGAGTTTTTACACATTAAATACGAGAAAGTATTTTTAGCTCAAGAATACTATCTAATATTCGTTGTACTGGCTCTGCTTTGTATTTTGTATAAGGCACAAACTATTCGTAACCAAACCATATTAAAAACCATAGTTGGTGTTTTAACACTCGTGCAATTGTATACAGGCTATATCTTCCTCAAAAACTCCTCACTTACCGAGGAGAAGAACTTTATCACCGTATTGCTTAACCGCGAGCCTGACACCCACCAGGATGAAAACCGCCAGTTGGCAAATTACATAAACCACTTGCCCGAAGGCGCACACGTTTTAGTTGATGATGCCATCGCTTTCCCGATAGTAGCCTTTACCCGCGACAAAAAAGACCTGCAAAGACTAACACTGCCGTATCAAAATACTTATTTAAGTGCCATTGAGGCGCCTGATAAATACGACGATTACATACTGCTTGCTTCCGAAAAAAACGAAGTAACCGGCTTTACGCAGCTAAATAATAAATACATACCGGTAGTTAAAAAAGCCAACAGCGCCCTAAAGTTACATCGTGTATACGAAACAAGCGATTGGGTACTGTATAAAGTGTACGAATAGTAGTCGGAAGAGTCGGTAAAGTCTGAAAGAAAAAGAACGTCCTGGTTAGCATCAGGACGTTCTTTATTTCGAAAAAATTTTCACCCTTTCGATTTGTACTTGCGCCCCACCTTTCGTTCTTTCCGGACTTTATCGACTTTCGGGACTTCTTCGAAATTAAACCATCTGGCAATGCATTAGTCCTATGTTAAGTTAATTACTAAAAACTCAAAAATGAAAAGATTAATTTTAATAGCGTCCTTTATTATAGGATTAGGCTTTATGGCCAGTGCACAGGTTACTAAGAAATCGCCGGAGCAGCGTGCGGCTCATCATACTAAGGCATTGCAAAAAAAACTTAACCTTAGCCAGCAACAGGCCAAGCAGGTAAATGCGCTATTTTTAACACAGGCGACCCGCATGGACAGCCTGAAAAACAGCAACCCTTCGGCTGACAAAAAGGGTAAACAACTGGCCGCTAAAAGCATCAGGCTGGCAACAAAAAAACAGGTATTTGCCGTTTTGAACGACGAACAGAAAACCAAGTTCGCCGCCTGGAAAAAAAAACACAAAATGAAACACAAAGAGCGCCAGGCTCCTAAAGACGCGGTTGAAGGATAATTGCAACTGCCCGGGATAAGGATTAATCCCGTCTTCGGTTTGATTAAATTAAATTCACTGAACTGCCGGCTTCCTAAAAGGCGCCGGCGTTCTTTTTTAGGTCCAATATAACCACCTGGGTTAAACCTGCACAGCAGCGTAAATTACTTTGTCACGGCTGTCTGTATTCCAGGCCCAGTTGATGGTTGTATTTTCCTTGCCGGTACTGCCAAGCTTGCCCCAATAACCAGAAGGATACAAATCGTGCGCAAGCGGCCCGCTTACAACAATAACCACATGGCCATGGCTTTGCGGAGGCACATTTTCCCCACCTTTTAACCCACCCACAACCAGCCATCCATCATCGGCTTTTGCCTTTGCTTCTACTCCATCGGCCAGTTGTTGCCAATCAGCTGTTTGTATTTGATCTACGATATCATCTGCCTGGCCGGTTAATGTGACAGATAAATCCGTCGAAACAGCTTTTACAAAGCCACTGCAGTTGTCGGCATTTGCATCGAAGTTCGCTTCACAAGTGTCAATTATTTTTTGCGCGATAGGGTTCATATTGTCGATCCAGGTTATTTAATACCCAAACTTAGGAATTTAAATACTTAAAATCAAACAGTTAGAGAAATTACGACCGCACTGGATATTATGAAGTTGGCAAATCACCTATAATGCAAAGTAGTCGATAGCCAACGCGCCGGCGACTATTAGCAGTCCGAAAAACTCACGGGTTTTCTCAATATAAGGTTTTTCGGCCTGCATGGTTTCAACAATGCTGGGCCTGTTGTACTTCACAATCCAATCGCGCACTCCATCTTTGGCGAAAAACAAAATAATTGCATAAACCAGGTAAAAAGCGATGGCAGCAAGATAAATTACCGGGTAATATAATCCGTACGCGGCCAGCCCACAGCATACGGCAGCAAACATATAAATAGTTACCCACAGCGCTGCATCAACATCGTTAAGGTTTACATAAGCAAAAGCCAGGAAAGCAATGCAGAAAATGATATTTATTATAATGAGTACCATGGTAATGTTAAGGCGCCAATTTATAAAATTTGCCGGAAAGATTACCTTATAGCTTACCCATTAAATAAAAAAGCCTCGTCCGGTTGAACTAAGGCTGTTACTACATGCGACAATTAAGTTAATACCAGCGGCCCCGTTCTGACCTGCCGCCACCATTAATCAAATTGAGTAATAAAAGGATAACGGCAATAACAATAATTATATGTATTGCGTCGCCGCCAATGTGGAAGGCAAAGCCCCCAAGCAGCCAGCTGATAACCAGGATAACTACGATAATATAAAGTAAACTTCTCATAGTAATTGAACCTGAGATCGTTGCGTTTGTTTTAGTTGTGGAAATTAAATAATTGGAAGCGAATTGGTGACTGACTGCAAATTCAATGCAAACTGCATTAACGACAAGCGTGGATACCACTGTAGGTTTATTAATAGTTAATTGATAATGTTTTAGGCTTATAATTAGCTACTCATAAATCGTGGCACCTCTAATTATGTCTGCAAATATTCGCCATGAAGGCACGTCAGCATCAATGCCCGGATGTACATTATCGTAATAACCTTGAATATCTTCAGTGTACGATTCCAGTGCTTCCAGAAAGCTAGCTAGTGTATTATTTTCCCAGGCAGTTGGGTTCGCTTCAAGTTCTGCTCTGAGTGACTTTGTGAATTTAATGAAAGAGTTCCTGTCTGTTACCTCCCCTGGTGAAACTTGCCGATTCATAATTGTTGTTTAGCTTGAATTAAAGATAATAATTAACAATCATTTATCACCAAGCTTTAGGAATCCGCTGGCACCATTCAATTAGTCAACCGCCATAAAACAAGAAACCCCTAGTTCACTGAACTAAGGGTCTTGATAAGATTTGGCACCGACCTACTCTCCCACATTTTACTGCAGTACCATCGGCTCTGGCGGGCTTAACTTCTCTGTTCGGAATGGGAAGAGGTGGACACCG
>NZ_JANYGQ010000026.1 GCF_025359345.1 Mucilaginibacter sp. | reverse complement strand
AATCCCAGCGGGATCACAAAAGCCGGAAAGACGGCCGATTATCATTCCGAATCATCTCCGGTTTACCTGTACAATAAGGCTAACTAAATGCCTGATTTTTTAGTTTCAGGCAGTGGTCGTTTTTTATCGTGAATCCCTTAGAAAACAGGCAGATATAGCGCCATAAAACAATGCAGATTGAACCAGGCAATATTAAGCTTTCAATATCCGCTGTAATTGCCTTGCTGTTTTAAATCCGCATTTAGCAGCAATATATTCGATGGTGTATTCCGGATTGTTAAGCATGGTGTTGGCATATTCCTTTCGTAAAAGGGTATGATATTCTAATACGGTGGACCCCGTTTTTTCTTTAAAAACTCTGCTCAGGTTCCTGGGGCTCATATTGACCAAAGCAGCTAGTGTTTCAATATTATTTTCGGCAGCAAGGTTATCGATTAAATAATCCTGCACTTCGTGTACTTGTGGGTTAATATGGTTCCTGTAGTCCAGGTAAATGCTTTGTTGTTTGTGTGTTCCGCTCCTGCGATGATAGACAACAAGTCCCCTGGCAACTTTATGGGTAAACAACGGCCCCCTAAGATCTTCAAGAATAGCGAGCGCCAAGTCAATTCCTGCGCTAATCCCGGCACTGGTATAAACATTGTTGCTCTTAATAAACAGTATATCTGCCACTACTTTGGCCTGGGGAAATTGTTCCTGTAAATCCTTTACCCTTCTCCAATGTGTAGTACATTGGGTATCTTTTAGTAATCCCGCTTTCCCTAACGCAAACGCGCCATTACATACCGAACAAACCGTTACCTTGCTGTCTGAACATTTTTTCAACCACTTAAAAAACGCAAATTCAGCACCAAAGGCGATGCTGCTGACATAATCATAATCCATGCCCGGCATAAAAACAAAGTCCCCTTCTTTTAACGAAGCTTCGTTGAAATGCTTGAGTTCCCCAAAACCAAGCCCGGAAGTAGAAACCGGGTCTTCCTGGTAAGTATAAAATTCCATCTCTGCTTCAAACCCATAAAATCTGGCTTCAGTAAAGACCTGTACAGGTCCGGCCAGGTCAAGTAGTTCGACGGATAGTGGAATTATAAAAGCAATTTTCCTCATAACTTTAAAAAACAATTTTCATAAAGGTACTACCTAAAACGGCAGCGGCTAAGGACAATTACCTGTCGGATGCAGACAGATGAATCAATAGTTTAAAGTAATCCCTGCGTCCATCCCCATGTCGCTATCATAATGGGAAGATACCGAAAAGCATTTGGTAGTCGCGTACCTTAAACCGGCCATATATTCTCTGTCTGTATTGACCATGAAATTGAGACGGAGCGGTTTGGATAGAGGAACCTCGTCCCTCGTTAGAATATTAATAAATATTTGCTCCAATGCCTTCACGCAGCGCGGACAAACCATATTCTTGATGTAAAGCTTCATCTGGGTAATTTATTGCAAAGGAGCTGACTTTGCATTTCGATAGTTTAAAACAATCAAATAAAATCCCATGGTAAAATCAATAGATAAGCAAAACAAGTCATAGTGGGGTGGGATTAATTTTGTGTATGGGAAAAGGTCAAAAGCCAGGTCCCAAAGGCCATGCAGGAAATACCCTGCGGCCAGCAACAGCATGCTTTTCTTCACCCCGTAATAAGCAATCAGGCTGAAAAGTATCGCCTGCCCGGCGCAAAGAACTAAAGAACCTGTATCCTTCCAGGTAAAGCCCACATAAAGGTAGCCGATACCGGTCAATATCAAACCATAAAATGTCTGCTTGTCTAAAAATCTCAATAGGGCAATGATTAAAATAGTCAAAATGCCCGAACCAACACCTATTATAATTGCAGTCATGATCTTATTTTTTATTGTTTAATCCGTTGAAAAATTTCTGTACGGCCAAATAGAGAGATGCCGATGTAACCCCTGACCTTCAACAGGTCTCCGTTAAGACTCATCTTGCAATCGTAGGTCTTCCCGCTTTCTGGATCGTATATCCGCCCTGAGTTATAAACGCCGTCGTCGTACGAAAAATCAGTGAGCAATTCTATGCCCAGCACTTCTCTTGTTTTTAAAGCTTCGCTTGGGTTTTTGTTATCTTTCCGGGGATTAGCTACCCAAATAGACCTCCCAAAATAGTGTTCGCCTTTTTTATAAATTTCAATTTTGGCATCTTTCTTAGGTGACCAGTAAAGTCCGGTTATCTGATCTGCCGTTTTCTGGTTTACCTGCGCAGAAACAGGTGAAGAAAGATAACATAAAATAAAGGCAGAAAGAAAGTATATTATTAATTTTTTCATGATCTTTTGCTTTAATATATTTTGATTATTGATGGTGAACTGTGTGTTTATTGGATGTCTGATCGATAGAACATTTTTCTGAACGCGAAATGAAATATCTCACTGTCGCCATATTTAACAGGGTAAGCATTGATAAACGACCATCCTTCTTTGCCCATATAATTCATCGCATCAATAATGGTATTGAACTTTTTGACTTTGCCTTCCCAGGTTCTGAGCCTGGTATCACTCCAGAATTTTTTCTCGTCCCCAAAATCAATATCAATAGTTACCCTGTTGCTTAGCAGCCGGGGTGTGGCTATTACCTGGCAAAATTGTTCGACTTTAACTGAATCTGTTTGCGCAAATGAATGCAGTGAGCCAAGAATGAGGAGCGTTATTATGAATATCTTTTTCATGATTTTATTGTTAAGATGCCGGGCTGATCAATTATAGTCAAGCATAAGTTTTACAACAGTTTTAAATTTTTCGCCATATAGTTCATTGATCCTCGCAAGGCAAACGTCTATAGGGTATTGGTTTTTCAGGTCATACCTAATGATTTTGGTGTCGCCATTAAGCGAATTAACAGGGGTATGGTCTCCAGGCATGAGAATATGCAACTCGTCTACATTTTTTGGATCGTTGTCGTCGGTATGTATCAGCGTTAGTCCATATTTTGTTTGGACAGTCGACCCAGCCAGTGTAAAAAATTTGAAGGATTTTGGAAATGTACGCACGTAAGTATCCAGAACACTTACCATTTCAAATTCATTCATTCCTTCCTGTAGCAGCATTCCTAATTTGCGATTTTGCTGAATGATTACTTTGGTAGCGATGGTAAACTCGTTTCCGAACGTTATTGCTATACTTTGATGGCCTGTTAATATTTCAGGGTGCGGATAATGGATGTTTGCAGCCACCTCCCGCATTTGCTGGTCGCCAAACAGGTCATTGATCACCATCAGGCTACCCTCCACTGCATTTGATACACCTGCGGTGCTGTATAAATTACCACTATGAGCAACGCTCACATCCTGAACCCATTCCGGCTTACTAAAATGCGATTTCACCATCTTAAAGTCCGAGGCATGGCAGGTAATAGGTTTGCCGTCAAAAAGCCCGCTGGCCGCCGCTGTTGCGGCACCGTCACATACAGCAAGGAGCTTTGTAGCCGGCGTGAAATGGTTCTTGATAAACGAAATAATATCAGGGTCCTGTTTTTCATCCCGTTTTGATAAAGCCGGAATGACAATAACGTCGGCAACTAATTTCAGCGAATCAGCTTCTTTGAGGGTTAACTGCGGAAGGATAAACAGGTCCTTCCTGATCAGTACCGGGGCTTTCTCCTTTGCTACGATGTAAACATTTAACTTACCGGTTGCGTTAAATATGTAATAAGGGGCCAGCATATCGAACATTTCTGTCACTTTATTGTCCGCGATAATGAACACTGTTTTCTTAGTCGCATCGTATAAGGGTTTCTTCCATTCAAATCGATTGTCACCCGCATATGAAGAGAACTGCCCGAATGCAATAACCGGCTGAAGAAACAATACAATACCGCCACAGACTACAATAATAGTCGATATGGAGATGATCAATACTTTCTTAAATTTTTTCATTGTGATTAAATATTAAATAATTTACATCACAAAGATGTGGTGAATCAACACATCTATTCAGACAAGCACATGTCAGATACGGACAGAAATAAATTAATTTAAGAACTTGAGGACTAACAGGTTATTTACTATTTGGTTGCTTATTCATACCTGGCGCGGCCCCGAACATTATTATTACCGCCTTAAAAAAAACATAGCCTGTTTGCCGCCGCCACCTGTGTTATTTTTTGGCCAAAACACTCGTTTGGAAATTGAAAAAACTTAATATTGCTTAAGTAACTAACACTTAATTAGAATTGTACTTTAGCGATCACAACGACGGAGAAAAGGCCGATGATTTAAATAGAAAAGGCGCAATCTCTTGCGCCTTTTCTGTTTAAAATGATTTTCCAGTTATTTTTTACCGAACACTTGTTTTACAGCATCAAGATAGGCGTAGCCATGCTGCTTATCCGGCTCCAGGTAACTTCCCTCCGCCCATTCGTTCCAGGCGTTTATGGTAATTAGCTTGGGTTGGTTTGGATGGCTATCTACGTACTTCTTAGCCTCTACTAAAAAGCGCTTAAAGTCTGCAGGATTAGCATTTGTGACCATGCCTTGAACTTTCTTTCCGGGGTAACGAGGGTTTGGATCCCAACTGATGGATACATGCGGGAAGAATGGAACTGTGAAATCTTTGCTGAATTTGAACCAGCCTTCAATAGCTTTATCGCCCCACCTGTCATACCTGTCCATAGGTACATAATGGCACCACTGGTAGTTAGTAAGGCTTTTAATGCCTAAATCTAAAACAGTGTTGTTTTGTGTTTGCGTTGTATCACCAGGAGTTGCAGATAGCCCGGCGGGTATCGCCCCCCATAAAACGCCCTGCAAATGTAAACCCGGGAAGCCCGCCTCTTTTGTTTTTTGGGTGAAATAATCCAGCGCTTCCTTAGCCTCTTTTATACCGCCCAAACCTTTAATAAAGGTGGACAGCTCATAAATACTGAATACCGGCTCGCCATTAATTTTGTAGTAATTAGGCTTGCTGAAAAAGTCTTTAATAACATGCGCAATCATGGTATTAAATGTGGCCCGGTCAACTCCGCCGCGCCAGTAAATTTTACTCTTGTCGGCCGCAGTGTAATCAAGATAACTGTTATGGTCGTGGTTGGCCCACATCAAATAAAATTTCATTTTGTTGCTGTTGCGTGCGCCTAAAAAGCCCTTGTTTATGCCGTTTTCCAGGAAAGGTTTTCCATCATACCAATACCAGTCGTATATAAACACATTTACGCCGTGTGATACTGCCGCATCAATTTTCTTCTCCATCACTTTCGGGTCGGCCTCATTAGTATACCCCCACAAAGGTACGTGTGGCTGATTATGGCCCGGAAACTTTGGTTTTGCATTATAAATAGCTTCCCACTCGCCTTTGCCATCTTTAAAAACCCCAATGTCTTTAAACCGTGATTCGGGCTGGTAGGCCGGCCATACGTAAGCTGCAATATCGTAATGCTGCTGTTTTACGGATTGGGCGTGTAATGCCGGTATAGCCATTGCAAATACAACGACCATGTATAGGAGTTTTAAAGAAAAGCGTCCATTTGTTTTTATCATCTGTGTCTTATAAACGGCAATAAAGTTTTCCTAATCATTCCGAGTGTTCACTTTTGTCGTAACCAACTGTTTATTAGTTAGATACAATTGCGATACCACCAACCCCCTTGACCGTTTGCATAAGAAAATTTAGTCGGTTCTGGTAATGTTCCCGGGATAGATAGGTAACAAGTTACATAAATCCTGCCATAGTGTATTAGCCGCCAATGCCCCTTGGTTATAACGAAAGTATTTTTTTCATCTTGAATGACCATCCTGCACTGTCTTAGACACTAGCAACGCCCTTTTTTTTGCAGAAAAAAACCAACCGTAATTTCCAGTTGGTTCAGTCAGTTCCGGTAGTATTTTAGCTGCTGTCGTTACTCTTTAGTGTCAATAACCAATACCTTACCCTTTTTCAAATCGGCATCGGCGATAAAATAACCCTTAACTTTTTTACCGCCATAAGTGATGCTGCTGATTTTTTTACCCTTGTTTTTTTTGATGATAGTAAAGCCCCGATTACCGCTGAACTTAAAATTCACTTTATCAAAAAGCGGTACCGAAACAATATACTTTGGATCTGCCGGGGAGAACGGATAAAATCCCATCGCATTAAACACAAACCACGATGACATTTCGCCTGCGTCATCCATCCCTGCATAGGCCAGTTTATCTTTCCCCATGCCATAATAATGATTCATGATGGTATCGAGTATTTTTTGCGATTTTTCCTGCTTGTTAACAAAGTAATACATAAAGGGTGAACTATGGTCAGGCTGGTTTCCCTGGCAATATTGCCCTATAAAACCCGAGAAATTCTCTGCCTCATAGCCTTTCCAGGGTATGGTAAACATATCGTCCAGCTTTTTTTCGAAGGCTGCTTTGTTCGGGAATAACGCAACCAAACCATAAGGATCATGAGGGGCAAAAAACGTAGATTGCCAGGCATTGGCTTCGCGGTACATGTATTCGAAATAAGGATAATAGGGGTCGAAATTCTTTACCCATTCGCCATTGGCTAAACGCCCGCGCATAAACTGTGTGGAAGGGTCAAATACATTTTTATAATTGCCGGTCCTTTTCATCAGCATTTTGTAGCTGGCTGTATCTTTTAATTCTTTAGCTAGCAAGGCCACGGCATAATCATCGTAAGCGTATTCTAAAGTCTTTGTCACTGCCGCTTTTGTCACCGTAGTAGTCACCGGATGTTCTACGTCAAGTTCCGATATGTATCCCTTGTCGTTGTATTCGGCAACGTAGTGCCGGGTTCCTTCAACTGTCGCGTTTTTTAACATCAGTTTATAGGCGCTATCCACATTATAATCTCTCAACCCTCTTAGATACGAACCTGTAATAAACACAGATGCGTGGTCGCCGTGAAAAAAGGTTGGCATAAATCCATTTATTTCGCCTTTGTCTATCAGCGATTTAATTACATCATTGGTAACTTTCGGTGTAAGCAACCCCAGCAGGATAAGCTTGTTGCGATAATCGTCCCAAAGCGATGGCTCGGTGTAATAGTTAAAACCTTTATTTACCATTTTACCGCTCATATCTGTAAAATCGCCGTTGATATCGCTGCGCAGTGCCGGCCATAAAAACGAACGGTACAAACATGAGTAAAACAAACCCTTTTTACGCTCCGAGCCACCGGTTACTGTAATTTTTGATAGTAAACGCTCCCAAGTTTGTGTGGCTTCGTTTCTTACCTGCGTAAAAGTTTTTCCCAGCATTTCCTTTTCCAGGTTCTCCTTAGCGTTTTTAATACTCACAAACGAAAAACCTATTTGTAGCTCAAGCGGTTTATTGGCATCGGTAAAATTTATAACCGGCAGTATACTTTTATCACTTTTCAGTGAATCGATGTTTTTTATTTGATGATTGCTAACTGCGTAGAAGTATATTTTTTCTCCGCCTTGCTGAAAACCTGTAAAGACATGGTCGCCTTCCTTTTGGATGTTCCAGCTTTTTATCCTCTCGTTAGCCATCGACAAGTCGGCTATCAGTTTTTTGTGCTCACCTGGTTTAAAGGTGTATTTATGAAAAGCGCACCTTAATGTCGACGTCAGTTCGGCGTTGATGCCGTAACGTTCAAGGTAAACCTGGTAATAACCCGGATGCGCCGATTCGTTTTTGTGGCTGAAAGCGGATTTGTAGTCATCAGGAGTAAAAGTACCGGTAGCGGGCATTAATGGAACATTGCACAAATTCCAGTGCCCTTTGCTGGTATGGATAAAGCCATAAATCACAGTATCTTCATATTGGTAACCCGACCCACTATGAAACTTAGTTACCGGGCTTAACTGCACCATAGCATTTGGAAGCGATGAGCCGGGGAACACCTCGCCCCCCCACGACCTGCGGGTGGGAACAAAACCAAGGTCCTTGGGGTCCCATAAGGTGGCTGTACCCAATAAAGGATTGACGTAGTTAACAGGTGACTTTTGTGCTCTGGAGTAACTAATTGTCAGCAAAAGTATTGTTATTAAAAATATACGTTTTTTCATAGTATAGGATCTGATTTTGCGTATTATTAGTCTTCTTGGGGCTGTTTGTCACCCGGTTTTGCCTGCAATAATCTCTCTGGGAAAAAACCCGGTTGAATTATCATGAATTGAGAAAAAATCATGGCTTAATGAGTAAAATCAAACCAAAGGGTGCCATTTATTTGTTCCCCGTTGGCGTGATTTGTTTGACTCTGTGGTCCCATCACTTTGGCAGCCTGAAACTTGGTGCCAATGGGACTAATCGCATTTAAAAAACCGATGCTGGCATCGGGAAAAGAAGGTTCAACATTGTTATTTTGCAGCGCATCTTTCTCTTTGGCCGGTCGTAACATTTGCAAAAACATATTTTTATCGTCGGTATAAACGGTGAAGGGCGATTCTTTATTCTCAATAACTACCCAGTTAACTTCCGCATGGTAGCCTTTAAATTCGGGGTATCCCCATGTTTCGCCGGTAATGGCGTTGTTGTATGCTTTGTGCCACAGACCAAATTGTTGTCCACGCATCCTGTTTTTCCAAACGCGATACGGACCGCGGCCCAGCCATTTCATACCGGTTATTTTGTCTTCAGGATAATTAAAGGTAATGCCCATAAAATCGGCATCGCCCTGTTGGGCATAGCTATATTCCAGCTTAACCGGCTGGCCCGGCGCAAACGTCCACTTTATATGTAGCGTTGCTGCGCCCTGGTATTGAGCTTCCACAACGTATTGCCGTTCAACAGCTTTATAAACAAAACTCTTCAAGGTGGTATTAACCCCGGCCAAAACAGGTCCGCCTGATAGTGAAATATCCTTCCCGGGCTTTGCTACATGTTGAATATACCCGGTAGTTTTATCAAAATAATACTTTATACCATCGCAATTGACCACAAGCGATTGATTTTGCTCTTCAGCTTTTATCGCCAGAGAAGTTGGCGACGGCTTTATTGTTTTACGGATTGCTTCAGGAGATTTAATCGCCCAACTCCAGGTGAATACCTCTTTTTTGTCGGGACCATATGCAGTTAGATAAAGCGCATTGCTATTACGCCAGGATGCAGGCAAGGCTAGTTTCAACATGCCGGCGCTTCCCGGTTTAAGGTTCGGAGCAGCCGTGCTGCCGGAAGCTTTTACAATTGCGGCTGTGGTATTTTCATTCGCCGATGGGAAATTAACTAGTTTCCATGAAAATGTGCATTGGTTCAAATTTGTAAACGAATACCGGTTTTCGACTATTATTTTACCGTCGAAATTGTTGTCAATCGGCTTTGGGTCGATATAAACAGGCGACCAAATTTCCTTTATCGTGTAAAAGCTCCCCTCCTTTTCACGGTGCGGGCCTACAATGCCATCGGGAGCGTGATTGCCGTCAGAATCGTATGCGCCGTTTTTATCGGTGCGAATAACCGCTTCGTCCAAAAACGCCCATATAAAACCACCTGCTCCATGCGGGTTCTTAAGCATTTGGCTCCAAAAATCGTCAAGTGCCGCCCCTGCACCGCCATCGTACAAGCCGTGCATAAATTCTGTCGGGAAAAAAACTTCCTGGCCGTTCGCTACTTCATTTACGATATAGTTATAATCAGGGTAGTGTTTGGTATTGGTACCGTTAAACTTTTCCCAGGGATGTATTACGGTACGTTTTTGCGGGTCGTACAAAGCGTAGTCATTATCTAATGCCCTATTAAAGCCGCCTTCATTACCATTATCCCAAAATACTATTGATGGGTGGTTTACATCGCGTACCACCAATTCCTTAACCAGTTTGTGGCCTACTATCGTATCATACTTTGCCTGCCAGCCGGTTAGTTCGTCCAACACATATAAACCCAGCGAATCGCAAACAGCCAGGAAATCGCGATCTGGCGGATAGTGCGACATGCGCACGGCATTCATATTCATTTGCTTCATCAAGCTGACATCAAGCAAATGGACGTTATGGCTTAACGTGCGACCTGTTTCCGGCCAGAAACTATGCCGATTGCTGCCTTTCATTATAACCCGCGCACCGTTTACATAAAATCCGTCATTAGCCCGCAGTTCGACCGTACGAAAACCAAATTTTTGTTTAACCCGATGGATAACCTGCTGTTTATTTTTAATGGTAACAACTACCTGGTATAAATTGGGGAATTCGGCGCTCCATAATAATGGTTTTTGAACGCTGCTTTTTAAAGTCAGATACCCTTGCGCCGGGTCGGCTGTTATTGAGAAGGGTTTACCGATATTTTTACCGTTAAACGTTTGAATCTGGCCCTCAACAATTTCGCCGGGTTTCAAGTTTTGTGGATACACATCAAGCAGGAAGGAACCATCGGCTTTTGCATTTACGGCCACCCTATCAATAAAAGTACCCGGAACAACTTCCAGGTAAACCGGCCTATAGATGCCGCCGAATACCCAAAAGTCGCTGTTCCTGCGTTCCGCATCATTTACCGATGAATTTGCCGACGTTTTATCAACTGTTACTTCCAGCAGATTTTTGCTGTTTGGATTTACCAGGTTTGTTATATCGTATTTAAACCGGTAAAAACTCCCCTGGTGCACAGGGCCCGCTTGTTTCCCGTTAATGGTTACCCTGGTATCCGTCATGGAGCCTTCAAAAACAATGAATATCTTTTTATTGCTCCAATTGCCTGCAAAAAACTCGTGTTTATAAAGCCCTTGCTCGTTTCCTTTTATTTTATCGTGACCATAATTATAGGTACCAAAGCCCTGCAATTCCCAGTTAGACGGCACTGCAATCTTCGTCCATTTGCCACTGTTTCGGCCGGCGATGCAATAGAAATCCCATTGCGCGGTGTGGTCCTTATCGGTTCCCGACAGGTATTTAACAGTGGTTCCCTGGCAAAATGCAGCAGAACCGGCTATTGTAAATAATAATTGCAGTATTATCTTTTTCATTGTTAAGCTTTTAAATGCACCTGTGGCATTGGTTTATTTAGACACTCATTCTACTTCATCTTACTCAGCAAACTCTTCATAAAATATCCACCCACCACGCTCCTTGCCTGGAAACCAACCTGCTTGCCGTCGGTGGTTTCGTGCCAATCGCTCAGGGGCACACGTGAAGGTGTTTCTGTAGCAAATTTGTAAATCGGGGCTATCAGCTCGTTAAAGCTTTTGCTGTCGGTGGTCATAGCTGCCGTCCACATTATCCAGTCGGATTTGGTGTAGGTTTTGCGGCTATCGAGCGGGAGACCGAAGGCATTTTGATGTTTCAAATAATAGCTTATCTCGGTATCGTAAACCTTTTGCGGGAATAGGTTTAGTTTAAAAACCTTGTCCCATACCATATTATATTTCTGGCTCCAGGTATTTTTATCGTCAAACACCAGCGCATAGTGGTCGCCTGCGTTGTCTTTTACTATCCATTGTTTGGCCATTTCAGCGGCCATAGTTTTATATTTTGCTGCGGCTTTCGCATCGCCCATTGCAGCTGCCATTTGTGCGTACGCGCCTATCGCTACAATAGCTTTAACCGAAAGATTGGCGTTGTGGGCAAGGTGCCCGGCAAAATCGTCGGTACAAAGCTGGTTGCCCGGGTCGAGGCCAAATTTGGCGAGATAATTTACCCACGTGGTCAGCGCCTTCCAATGTTTGCGTGCATAGGCAACGTTGTGTTCGGCTTTAACAATGGCATTAGTAAGAATGATCATGTTGCCCGATTCTTCAACCGGCATGCCCTCGCCATATAGTTGCCCGTTGGCTTGCGGATAAAGGCCAAGATCGTGCGCAGCAAAATCATGGTTGAACTTCCCGCTTTCAGAAAAATAGAAGATGCCATTCAGCATGCCTTCCATTAGTTTTGGATTATAGATCAGGTAAAGGGGCGCGGAAGGATAGGTTACATCAACCGTATTGATAAAACCACCGCTGAAGTTTTCTTTCGAAAGCCACAATATTTCGCCCGATGGGCTTTTTACCAACTGGTGGGCCGAGATACCCTGGCGATAAGCCATAATACACAATTTGGCATACGTTTTACCACCTGCTGCAAGCGCGTCATTATAAATTTTTTTATCGGTAGCATTGCATTTGGCTATAATTACCTCATAATTTTTGGCTGCACCGGCAAGCATTTTTTCCATTGTAGCACCGGGCGTATTGCGCCACCACGGCTTCAGGTTAGCGCCAAAATACTGTATCGATTCCATTTCATCATAGCCTATCTCCAGGAAGCGCGAAACAGGTGTCGCTTCTACGTCTCCTAAATAGATCGTGGTACCTAAGTTAAGTTGTTTACCCTCTTTTTGAGGTTGGGCTAATGTTTTGGTTGTAATTGATGAGATTGCCTCGTTACGCGGTAAGATGGTCTGTGTCGCACGAATGTTTGAAGGTACAGCCACGTACATATACCCCCAATCGATGCGCAGGTTATCACCTTTCTTTTTTAATACAGGCTGTTCAACAGTACCAGCACGCAGTATACGCATCCCGGCAGACGTGTAAGCGCTGGCTTTTACAACCTGCGAGGCCACATCTACCGCGATATTTGAACTTGCATTGGTTGATATGCTCACATCGTGTTTTTTACCGTCGGTAGCTTGAACTTCGTAAGTGATATACGATATCGACATCGACAGCAACGAAAGGTCGTCAAGAATAAGCGGAGATGTAAATGCAACGCGCAATTTTACAGGTCCGCAGTTAAAATGATAAATGGTTTGGGTAGCAGTAACATCAACACTGGTTTGCGCTGCGGTTTTGATTCCGGCAAAAGGGTCATGTTTTACTTCTACCGAAATGCCTGCGTCGATGATGGTACCACCGCCGGTATTATGGCAATGGATAGCTAAAACATTTTCGCCCTTTACCATAAAGCTTTTTGCGTCGGCCGGCAATTCAAACAGTTCGTAATCTCCATTTGCGCCGGGCCGCGAGGCGACCAGGTGGCCGTTAAGGTAATATTCCGCATCATCGTCGTGGTAGTTTCTTAAGATTAGTTTTCCCTGCGGAATATCTGTCAATGAGAATTTGCGGCGCAGCCAAATATCTGTACCGGTCCATTTAGTGCCGTTGCTAATGCGGTCGTCGCCGAAGGGGCCCTTGCCGGTTTTCCAGCTTTTATCGTCAAAAGTGGATTGCTCCCAACCTTTTTCTGGTGCCGAATCAATTAAATAGCTGCAATTGTAGCTTTCCTCGTCGCCGGCGGTTACAATGGGTTTCAATTCAGGAGGTTCATTGCCCATGAAATGGTAATACTCGCCGTCAACTTTAATCACACCCTCCAATGACTGATCTTTTCCAGTCCAGTGCCGGGTTGGCGAATCGTACAGTTTGTCGGTATTCGACCAAATACTAAAGTAGGTATTGTGGCTGATAAGCGGATAAGCAGGCATTTTGTAAACCTGCGCTTGCACCGAAATTAACGTGCAGGCACCTATCGCCGCCATGGCGAATGCTTTGGAAATGGTTCTCATAGTAGGTTGTAGTGTTAGGTAAATATCTAACAAAAAAAGCATTTTTAAACGTCAAACCAACATTTATTTGAAAATACCGGGTGCACCTGGTGGGCAAGCGCACCTGGTGCGACGATTTTATTAATGAAGAATATGTATGCGTTTAGTTGTATATTTTAAATATTCGACACCTGTCGCTTTCACGATGGGCGTTTCCCTGCGTGCCGGTTTATTTATCCATATCCCATATTTTCAGCGTTTTGAAAACCGCAGTCCCCGATGCAAATGCCGAAAGCGAAGTCGCATCATTATCAGGATATATCATGGTTGATATTACCTGTTCCCCGACATTGCCAAATACTTCGAGCGACGATTTGTCGACCAATATACGCAGCCGTATTATACCATTTACAGCTTTAACCGGTGCAGTTTGCACAAGGTTGCGCTTATCTTTATTAGCGCCTTCGGCAGTGGTGCAGTCAACATATATCTCTTTGTTTGTGGCGTCGTAGCCAATCTCGATTTTCTTAGCGCCATCTTTGGTGGCAGCAACTACAAAACCGCTTTTTGCCGATTTGCCGGGTTGTATCTCAGCATCAATCCACCAGGCGTTTTTATTTAGCCTTGAAGCAGTTGACAGTGCAACCGATCCACTGACATGCAGGTCTTTTTTCGTTAATGCCGCACCTTTTGCATATTTCGGTAACGAGCTGGTGATGATGCTCGTCGGGTTTTGGAACAGGCGTATACCTTCAGCGGTTTTTCTTAGCGAAAGATCGCGTGGGATAGACATCTGGCCTTTCCAGGGATAGGTTTCAGGTTTGCCATTGATCAGCCAGCCCATAAATATTTTTTTGTTGGCCGGGGCATCGCGCCAGGCTATGGCTGCATAAAAGCAGTCGCCGTAATCAACGCGCAGCATTTTATCCGCCGGGTTCAGATTTTTAAAGGTGGTCCCATCAAAATCGCCGACGAAATATTGCATCTGCGGGCCGTGCTCTCCAAAGTTTGAAACAAACAGCACGTATTTGGTATTGGCCACATTGCCATCAACCGGCAGCGGTATCAGCGACGGGCATTCCCAGCCATTTTTGGTATATCCCGCCGGACCAAAATCGCTCAGCTTTTCCCAGTTCTTCAGGTCTTTTGAACCGTAAAAACGTACCATATGTTCATCCACCATCGAAACGGTCATTATCCACTGTTTTTTTGGCGCGAACCAGAACACGTTAGGGTCGCGGAAATCGCGTTTGTTTAAATCGATAACCGGGTCCTTGTCATACAATTTGTACGACATCCCGTTATCGTTGCTGTAAGCGATATATTGCGCTTCCTTTTTCTGCTTCGGCAGGTCGCCCGTAAAAATGGCTACAATAGGCCCTTTGCCGTTTTTGCCGAAACCGCTGGTGTTATTCTTGTCTATAACTGCTGAACCGGAGTAGATGTATAGCGTGGTATCTTTGGTCACAACCTCAGGGATAGCAACCGGCAGGTGCTTCCAATGCACTAAATCAGTGCTTTCGGCATGGCCCCAGCTCATGTGCCCCCATTTATTCTCGAGCGGATTGTGCTGGTAATACAATTGGAATTTGCCATTAAAGTAAATAAGCCCGTTGGGGTCGTTGGTCCAGTACTTATCGGGTGTAAAGTGATATACCGGCCTCCACTGCGGTGTTGGCGTGGTGGCATCCTGCGCAAGCACACGAAAGGAAACCGCGAGCAATAAAAAACATATTAGGCGACGCTTTATCATGGTTTTATGAGTTTATTTTACTGAACTGATGATCGAACTGCACACTGGCAAATAATACCCAGCCAGCAAAGAAAAACAGTAAGCTGTTATGAATTTATACAAGTTAACAAAAAGAACTGTCGCCCCTGCTAGAGTTCTTATCTTTTTACATTATCAGCCTTAGTTTTGTTCATGCAAGCGCTTGCTGAAGTTTATCTACATTTTCAATATAGGAGGGTACTCATTACGTTTTTTGGGAAAGTGGATTCCAGGCAGAAATGGCTTGCTCTTTACTTGCCCTGGAAATAATTATCCCTTTAACCCGCGACAAAACTATTGATAACCACCGCCTGTAGTATTGTTTTGTAGTGCCGGTAAAGTTGTTAATATTGGAACATTCTATATCGTTATTAGTTAATGGATTACCTTAAACCCGGTCCTCCTGTTTTGCTCATGCTGAGCTTCCGTACATTTTACCCCAACAATGCAGCCGTTAACTAATTTTGCAGCCCCATATCCTTTTGGTATAAGCCTGGTTTTTTCAATACCACTTTTTTGAAGGTAATTTACAACTTCCTGCGCCCGGGCCTGGCTAAGCTTTAAATTTTTTGCGGCGTTACCGCGGCTATCGGTGTGCGAGTCTACCTCTATTCTCAATGTGGGGTTGTCTTTTAAAAATTTTACCAGCTTTTCCAGGTCGGGCAGGGCTGCTGGCCTAAACTTGCTGTTGCCCTTGTCGTAATAGATATTTGATAATACAATGGTCCTATCTGTTAGCGCTTCTTCAATGCTTAGTTCCAATTTTACATATAAAGTGGTGCTGCGGTTTAGTCCTTTGGCACTTACCTTTTCGATATTCGAAATAAACCCGCCTTTTTTACCCGAGATTGTGAAATTACTGTTGGGTTCCAATTGCAAACTGAATGCTCCGCTATTAAGCTCATTATAAGTATCTGTGCTGCTGCTTCGGGTTATGTTAACCAAATTTACCGTTACATTAATTTCGGGTTTGCCTGTGTTTTTATTGATGACAACACCCTGCAAT
Source organism: Mucilaginibacter sp. (assembly GCF_025359345.1). GTDB lineage: Bacteria > Bacteroidota > Bacteroidia > Sphingobacteriales > Sphingobacteriaceae > Mucilaginibacter. The sequence goes on along the minus strand of NZ_JANYGQ010000026.1, from coordinate 394,286 downwards.
GTAAACCGAGGGTCGTTATGGGTGATATTGATGCTGATTACATCATCCGCAGTATTAAAATTATTTTTCGAAATGGATTGGGTTGTTGTTGCAACGCCATGCAGCACACCGCTTACCTTATAATCAGCAGCTTTTATATCGTTAAAGACCGCACGCCCGTTAGTATCGGTCTTTGCCGTTAGTTTTCCATCCGGCCCATTGATAGATACCTCAGCAGAAGGCAGGGGCAAACCTGTTTGTTCATCGGTTACCGTTATCACGATGTTTTTAACCAGCACTTTTACAATTATCGGAGTATCATGGGTGACGATTTTAACAACTTGCAGTGGTGGAAGTACGGGCTTTGATTTCTTTTTTCCAAAACTCGCTCCAATACCAATGCTGTATTGAAAATGATTGTTTACAGCGGGCAATAACGCCGTGCGGTATTGCATGTTAGCCAATACAAATGCTTCATTAAAAAAATTAAACTGCAGGCCAATTCCCACGGGGGCATACAAGCCGCTTTTTCCTTTATAGATGGAAAAACCCGCACCGGCGAAAACATAAGGCACCACAGGGTGCCTGTCTGTTAACAGCTTTACATTGAGCCCGGCATTGGCATCCAATAGAAACTCGCTGCTCCCATTGGTGGTGCCATTTTTATATAGGTAATCGGTATAACTCCCGTCGAGCGTGGCTGCAAAATCAATTTTACGGGTTATACCTTTCAGGTAGTTTACCCCAAACCCGGTTTGCATATCGCCGATGCTGCTCCACTTTAAATTCTTAAATGAACTGGTCCGCAGCTGTTGCGCCGTTTTAAAGTCGTTATAAAACATATGAAAAACAAAGGTGGATGGCTTTCTTCCAAGACTGTCCTGTGCGGACGCTCCGGCGGCCAGGCAACTCATAAAAAGTACCGTCAACAGCTGTTTCATTATTGTTTTATTTGATCATTTTTGTTTTTATCGACTGTCCCTTGTTGGTTAACTATATTAAATATAGCCGGCTCGCTCCTGCCCTGGGTGTTAGCGTCTTCGGTTGGAACCGGGAGTCCATCACTATCAAAAGTCTGTACCGTCCATATAAATTTTTTGTTAGCAGTTGTGTCAACCATTGCAAGGTTTGGGTGCCATATAAATTGTGTAGCACCCCTTATTGCCTCCTCATCCACTAACGGCCGGTTGCCCCTGAAGGCCTGCATGGGTGTTTGTCCCGGCAAAATCTCGAATACCTGTACACGGTACACCTGAATTTCCTGGTGTGGAACCAAAGCTGTCCACCGAAAGGTTATGATACTTTGTGCAATGTGTGCATCCAATCCGGCCCCGTCAGCGGGCTGCATTAAAATGGGCAACTGGTACGAGGTTACGTAAAATGGCTTACCCTGCTTTGTCAAAACCAAATCCCCGGCTGTGTTTGTTATTTCAATCATTAGCTGGTATTGCCCCGCTGCTAAGCGCCCTGTTCGCTGCAATTGTATTTTTGCGCCCCCAAACAGCATTAAGTTTTGCAGCTGCAAAGCGTCGGCTATGCTAAACTGGTTTACCCCCGGTTTTAACAGATACACCCTTTCGGCACCTACGTTCGAAACACCGACAACACTTCCGTTTTGATCAAGCAGGGTGGTTTTAAGTTTTATCGCCGGGTCAATCTGTATCGCACCTTGCGAATACGAGATAATCATCACGCCGTTAACGGGGTTGCCCCAGTCGGAAAGATGGGCCTGGGGCCTGCTATTCAAGGCCAGGTTCAGCGTAATTTGTGCCTGCGAAACCCTCGCCACCAAAAACACAACGGCTATCAATAGGTAATATTTTTTCATCCTGTTTTTGTTTAAAACCTGTATAGTAATCCTGTTCGTACCGAGCTTTCCAAGTAACCGGGGTTGCCTGTATAAAGTGGGATGAGCGAGCTTCCCGGCAGCTCCGTGCCATATTTATATACGTTTATTGTTATCAGCATTTGCCATGTTAGCTTTTTATAAAGTGCCCAGTCATATCCACTGGTAATTAAAATATTTTTATTGGCTGTAAATGGCGAGGTTGTTGTCAAATTATACTGCAGTTGGCCTTTTAATTTAAACTTCGTATCAATTTTCCAGTTCACGCCGGCCGTAGCGGTGAGTAGTGTTAAGTTAATGGCAGGCGCAGTATTCCGGAACCACAATACGCTAAAATCCGGGTTAAGTTTGGCTGAAAAAACGGTAGGTACATAGAGCACCAAAAGTGTTTGGGTATTGTTTTTTGTTACCGACGGCGGGATAATTATTGTTTCATCATACTTGCTCCAGGTATAGGTGGCGCTTATTAAATTACTCATTTTAGTGTTAGTCCATGTATAGGATGGATTGATGCTCAATTCATTGCTTACGCTTTTATATCCCGAAATATCAGCAGCGTTAAAGCCGAAATTGTTAAAACTGGTATTTAAGCTAAACCTGTCACTAAACTGGGTAAACACATTAATATTGGCTATTAGTTGTTTGGTAACATTAGGCCCCGACAACAAGCTCAGGTTGCCAAAACGTTGACCGATACTTGCAACCACGTTTATCTTCTTTTTCCAGGCGTTAAAACGCGTATTTGCCAGGTATTCCATTCGGTCGTTGTTCATAAACGGGTAGCCTGCGGTAAAATACCCGGCGCCATAATAGTTAAATTTGCCGCCTATTTCCCAATCACTTCCCTTTTTGGCGATACCCAGCATCAGCGCATTGTCTTTATTAGTAGCGGTGCGTGCGCGTAAAAAGGGCTTAAAATCGGGCACCGCAACGTTTGAAAGGGGGGTATTTAAATCGGTGGTGTGATAGCTTTGCCCAACCTCGAAATAATAATTCCACCCATCGCCTGTAGTTGCCTTCGCCACAAAACTCACTATTACATTTTGCTGCGGTTCAATAGGCGGCAAGGGTATTGATGTTAAGGAATTGATTTTATCCGTGGCTTTTACCAGGTTAAAACCAACAAAGTATTTCCCTTCCTTTTCCATCCCAACCTGGGCCATGTATTGGTTGCGCTGGTATGCGCCAACTATACCGGGATTAGGTGGTACCAGGGTGGGCGCCACATAATTAACCGGCCTTTGCGATACACCATTAAAAAACCTAAACCTGAATTTACCGGGCGCTAAATTAACCCCGTACCCAAAAACACCCACATCGCCGGTGCTAAGGTCGCTATAGTGAAGTGTTTGGGTGCCCAGTAATATTTCGGTTGAACCTATTTTAGGGCTGATACCAAAGTTATTTGCCGGATTAGTTAAAAACTGCCAAACACTTTGCTTGCCCGGCGCAACAGGCGTAACAAAATTATTTTGCAGTGCGCTAAAGTTGAAATTAAATGGAATGCTCCATTTGCCCACCGAAATATTGGGATTGAATGAAAAACGCAGCGTATTCCAGGGTTTGCGCGGATGGTAAAAGTTTGGAATTGATGATTCCGGCGACCTGTCGAGCCCGTAATATTCATACCAAACGCCCATATCGCCGGTAACGGAAATAGCCTTCGGTTTTTCATCCTGGGCATTTGCATAGAAAGAAAGGAACAAAAGCAGTATCACCGATATTTTAGTAAAATTGTTCATCATGTTTATCGGATAAATATTCGGGATACTGTTTGCTTTGTTATTTAATGGTAAATGATTTTGTCATCTCATCGCTTAAGGGAGTGATTTTGCGGTAGTTATTGTCAAAAAACTGCACACTAAGCTCGTAGTTGCCGGGCTCCAAAACACAGGCCTGCCCTAAAAAGTTTGCAATGCCTGTTGAGGGCCTGGTACTCAATTGTCCAATCGTTTTAGTCCTGGTTAGACCAGCAACGGGGGCAGTACCGCTGGTGTAGGCGCCGCATAATTTTTTTCCATCCCTTTTTATTAATACCAGTATCCTGCTTTCTTCAATACGAGGATCTACCCGCCCGTTAACCAGCCGGCAAATGGTTCCAATAACAATATTATTTGCGATTCCCTGGTTACTTGCCCCACCGCCAAAACTATCTGCACTGTTAATGGTGTTGGCATTGGGGTTATTGGGTAAAGTGATATCAATGCCGGTGATGGCCATGCCTTGTGTTGCCTGCCCGGTTGCTACAACCATGCGGGTGGTACTTACAGCACCCATTACGGTATTAGCGTCCTCGTTTTTCTGCTTCCCTGGGGCAACAGGCGAACCCGGCTCACCTTTGTTATCAGCCTTTGTTAAATAACCCGGATTTTGATGAAGATTTGGATTACCTATCGGGTGTTCTGTTTTTCCCCCGGCAACCTTAAAGACAAGTGATTCACCTATGCTGTTATTCCCCCCAACTGGTTTCCCGTCACGGTTCAAAGCCTGTACATACCAGGCATAGCGCTCTCCCGCGATAAAACCCGGAGCCGAGTGTGGGTATTGAAAGGTTAGTTCATTCAAACTGTCTTTTTCAAAAAAGGGCTTATTGGTTCTAAACGCGTTATCCGGCGACTGGTTCCCTATTATCTCAACTATCTTTAATTTATACAGTGAATTCCCTCCCTCCCAAGTGAATTTCGGAAACTCATTCGACTTTATTGTGGCTCCGTTTGCCGGCAAGCGACCCTTCGGCAAAGAGTTAGCAAGCGCATTTCCATCGCCAAAAATATTACCGCGGACAACATCTGCCTTTGACGAAATATCAAACTTAAAGCCACTTATTTCGCTTGTTCCATTATTTGACACAACAGGCTTTCCTTCCCTGTTTAGTGCCTGTACGTTCCACACAAAAGCGCACATTAAAGGCGGCTTGCAGGGCCCATCTGTTATATTTGTAATAATTGCCAGGGTAATGTTGTCAACATCTTTAGTGAAGATTGGCTGATTTGATTTTATAGCCTGTGGGCCAGTTTGACCTTGCATAAGCTGCCAGACTTTTAAGCGGTAGGTTACCGGTTCCTGGGGTTTGGGAATTACGGGTGTCCACCTGAAGGTAATAGGTTTCTTTATGTCGGTTTCCTGCAACGAAGTGCCATTTGCTGGCGAACTGGGTTGCGGGGGCTGGTAAGCTTGCTGATCATTCCCCTTTATGGTAAACGGCTTTATTCTTTCGTCACTTAGCGGAATTGGCCCAGCAGCGCCGTTACCAAAAAACTGTACGCTCAGCTCGTAATCGCCAGGTGCCAGTGCGCAGTCTTTCCCCAAATAAGAAGCTGCATTGCCGCCGCTCCAAGCTTTTGTTAAGGTACTAAACCCAGCTTGCGGCGCTGTGCTTTTAGTGTAAGCCCCACAAACCGTTTTGCCGTTTTGTTTGATGATTACCAGTAGCCTACTTTCTTCAATAGCTGGGTCTATCCGCCCGTTTGCTGATTTTGCGCTGGCTGTAATCATCAGCAATGAAGTCCCGGTTCCCCAATTTGCTACGTTCCTATCAGGGTTTGCCGGAAGCGTAATGTTAATAGCTGTTATGGGGTTTGTTTGTGCAAAGGCACTTGCGCAAAGGGCAGTGAATATAATTGCGATAAATTTTTTCATTGCAGGCTTTTATGGCCTCTTCTCAGAGGGTAATTGTTTGAATAATTTAAAAATCGATATTAAAGTACCTGTAATGATAAATCCAGGCAACCGCCGCCGCTTAAATGCGTGAAGCTATTGATTGTGAGAACAGTATGAGTGAGTGTGCGGTAATCACCGCTGTGCCTTTACCCAGGCCTGGTGAAGTTGGCTGGGGATGAGCAGGACTATTTTATTACCGGGGTTGGACTCGCTTTCAAATGCCGGGCTTATTGAAATAGTAATTGGTTGTTTACCGAAACGGCTTAAGGCAGCAATTCGTTTTTTTATCAGTTCCATCCCGCGGCTTTTATGGGTACCAGTGTCCTTCAGCGCTATGCTGTTGGCTACACCGATACCGTTGTCGGTAATTGTTATTATTAAATTACCGTCACACTCCGTAAATTCAATGGTTACCATCCCGTCAATGGCAGATGGCATTATGCCATGCAACAATGCATTTTCTAAAAGCGGCTGTAAAATCATGGTGGGCACCACCCATTCTTCAACATCCAGGTTTTCATCAACGTTTACTTTGTTAACAAACCTGTCGTCAAATCGCATCTGCTCCAAACGGAGATATATTTTTATATTTTCTATTTCCTGCTCCAGAGGAATAAACGACTGCTGGGCTGCTTCAAAATTTTTACGGATAAGCGATGCAAAGTCGCTAAGATAACGGTTGGTGTTACGCCTATCGCTCAAATTGATATAATGTTGAATGCTGTTTAGCGCATTAAACATAAAGTGCGGGTTCATTAACGAAGTAAAAGCCTGCTGCTCGAGCGCAGCCGTTTGCACACCTGCAATTTCTTTCGCCAGTTTGTCTTCTTTCCTTTTCTTCTGACGCCGGTTAACCAGGTAAATAATAATTACCTGCGCTACCAGGGCTATGCCTACCCAAAACCAGATCGCCTTCCAGAAAGGTGTTGCAATATTAAATTTAAGGGTAAGTATTTTGTTGCTGATATTTCCATTTACGTCAACGGCCCTAACCATTAGCAGGTGGTTTCCGCTGTTAAGCTGAACAGTTAATGTGTTTTCATTAAGTTTAGTCCAGTTTTCATTTTTGTCCAGCCTGTATTGCAGGTTTTTAAAATGGCCGCTTAATTCAATAGCAGCGAATTGTACCTGCACATTTTGCTGCGTATATGCTAATTTATAAAACGGTTTAATAATAGTATCTCGCTGGTTAACAGTCAGCCGTATCACCTGTACCGGAATATTAAATTGGGGAATAGAAACATTTGCAGGTATAACCGCAATACCTTTGCCAGTTGCTGCGTACACAGTATCGTTTTGATAAAGCATCTCATTTACTACGTTGCTGGCCAACCCGTCGTGTTCGGTAAGATTTTGAATAGTAAACGGCAATTTATTGCGGAGCAATTTGTAGTTGATCACGCTTATCCCTGCTGATGTGCCAAGCCATACTTGGCCCGGCTTCCCGATTGTTATGCTTCGGGTTACATTACTAACAATACCCTTTTTTTCATCTATTTGAAACAGCACCCTATCATTTTTTAATACAACAACGCCACTGCCCGATGTAGCCACCCATACAAGGCCATCCGGAGTAGCACATAGTGCCGTAATCCTTTCGCGCAGCAGCGGGCTGTTTTCTGTAAGTACAGTAGGTATATTTGTTGAGTAGTTATATTTGTATAGTCCATCGGTCGACCCAAAATATACCGCGCCATCAACAGCTTTAGTTAGTGCTGTAACCCTTTTTTTAAGGCCGTTTAAATTGGTAAATTCTCCCGTAACGGTATTCAGTTTTATCATTGTGCGGGATTGTCCTATTATGATGACACTATCACTATAGTTAATTGCGGTTTTGCCGAACCTTCCAATTGGCTTGTAATTTTCATAGACATTGGTTTCAGAAAACGTGAAGGTTTTACCCTGCGATAATAATATTTTGCGTTGACGGTTTACCTGGCTTAGCCCGGCAATTATATGATTGGTTATTATGTTTTTATGGCTTTCAATAACTTCGCCATAAAAGTTTCCAGCCAATATGGTGCCGTCTGGTTTACGGGCAACACTTAAAAAATCGGTATGTGTAAACCCTCGCGGCATTTCAATTGAGCCGAACTGTTTTCGCTTATAAACCACTAATCCTTTGTCAATGGTAGATACCCAAATATTTCCGCTATGGTCCTTGTACATCGAATTAGGCAGGTAGTTGCCGGACACTTCAGATTCCATTTGTAACGTTTTTTTGTTATAAAGGTAAAGTTTACCCGAAGCGCCCAACAGGTAAAATCCCTCGTCGGTAAATTCAAAATTAACGAACAGTTCAGGTGGCGCTACCGAATCTATCCGGAAACGGATTGGACTTGATGAAAAATCGCTATAAATGTAGCACTTGCCGATCAAAGCGCTTAAAAAGTAGAATTTCCCATCGTTAAGCCCAAACGTAACGTTATCCATGGTGCTGTTGACACGAATAATTACACTGTCTAAAACGGTGTTGCCCCGTATCAGGAATATCGCCGTTTGGAATTTATTTTTTTCGCCCGACAGAACAGTTCCCGACTCAAGGCGGGTGCCATCACCATTGTCTTTAATAAAAAAGTCTTTCCGCCTCGCAATGGAATAACTGATTAGTTTTTTATCCTTAAAAATAAACGAGCCTTTACTGTCATTAAACATTACCCCGCCATTTTGCAAAGCAAAGCAATACATGGTTCCGGTAGATTCTTTTACTTTAGCCAGCAGGCTGTCTTCTTTTGCATTAATAAACTTGTTTTTAACTTCGTCAAAATAAGCCGGGCTTTGCTTAAAGCAATTCACCCATATCCGGCCATTTTTTTCTTTTACTACGGCCAGCACCTCGTTATCAGGCAAACCATCCTTAATTGTAAAAACCTGAAAATGCTTGCCATCAAACCTGGCAATGCCGGCATCGGTTGCCACCCATAAAAATCCTTTGTTGTCTTCAATGGCACGATAAACATAGTTACTTGGTAACCCATCATTTACCGTAAATGCGGAGTATTTTTGCTGCTGGGCAGCACATACGGTAGTTGTAAATAAAAAAAGCTGCAATAAAAATGAAATCCGCATAGTTTAAAGATAATTATACGGTGCGTAATACCATGATTATGAGCTCTTTTATTTACCAAACATCAGGCTGGCAGTTTTCATTTTCTCCAAAAATATATCCAGTTGCCGCCGGCTGATGCTCCAGCGGTTGCCATCACTCATTTTTACAATGCCACCATCAATGGTGCTGTATTCTTTAATGTAGCGCAGGTTTACTATATACGATTTGTGAATCCGTGCAAACTGGCTCTCGTCAAGCAGATCTTCAAAATCCTTTAAGGTACGACTTATAACCAATTTTCGCATATCTACCATGTGGATGATGGTGTAGTTGCTGTCGGCCTGCAACGATACAATATCGTCGACCTCGATAAAACTAATACTGCCCAACTGTGGCAGGGCGATTTTTTTGGGCGGGGCTTTTTTATTAACTGCTGTTAACAGATGTTGAAGCAACTGCTGGTGCTGCTCATTCGCTGCGGGGTTGTTAACCGAACGCTTCACTTTTTCAACTGCATTTTGCAACTCGTCAATATTTACCGGCTTTAAGATATAATCAACTGCACTTGCCTTAATGGCCTGTAAAGCATATTCGTTATAAGCCGTTACAAAAACCACTTTAAAATTCGGTATGCCTAAGCTTTTTAAAAATTGAAAGCCGTCTTCGCCCGGCATGTTGATATCCAGGAAAACCACATCGGCATCGTTCTGTTTTAACCATTCACGGGCCTCCTTTGCACTGCGTGCTTTGCCTGTAACAACTACACCTGTACAGTCATGCATCAATAAAAACTCAAGGCTCGCCAGGTTATTGGCCTCATCATCAACCAGCAGTGCTTTTAACATGCCCTATTCATTATATATTTGCTTAAAGGTACATATTTAATCAGCCATTAAATATGCCTTTGCGTAACAACAGGCATTGGCTGTTTGTGGTAAAATATGGGTGAGTAAACGGATTATATTTTAAAATCACGTAACGTTTTAAACTAAGACGCCAATGCCGCGGGTAAATTCATTTATATCTTAATGGAGGGCAATTTCCAGTTCAATCGCACCGCAAAAATGCGGATGCCGCAAATAAGTATAACAGCAATAGCCTCGGCAAACTGCTGATTGATAAAACTTAAAGATATGACGTAAACCGTACCGCCGATAATACAAGCGGTAGCATATATCTCTTTTTGAAAAAGCACCGGAATCTGGCTTAGTAATAAGTCGCGCAATACACCGCCAAAGCAACCTGTAATGGTTCCAAGTGCAACACAGATACCGGGATTAAGGCCTGCGTCTAATCCTTTTTGTATCCCGATCACCGTGAAGAGGCCTAACCCAAGGGCATCGAAAAGGAACAGTGTAACCTTTAAATTCTTTACAAGCTGTTTAAAACAGATGGTAACAATGGCCGTGCCTAAAATAATTAAGGGGGTAATTATATCTTTCATCCAGGTAACCGGCGTGTTGCCGATAAGTACATCGCGGATAGTGCCGCCGCCCACTGCTGTTACAAAACCAATTATCAGCACACCAAACAAGTCGAGTTTTTTCTGCATAGCTGAAAATACGCCCGAAATTGTAAACGCGATTGTACCCAGGATTTCAATTATTAAGGAAAATGGAATATGCATGGCTTGTTATGCAAACGTACGTTATTCAAAGCATCAATTGCAAATGCCCGTTATTTCCCCATTTTCCTTTTGTGCCAGGTTATTGAACTGCCGTTATTTAAAATCGGCCCCGATAGTTGTAGCTTTCCATTGTTCCAATTCGGCAGCCATGTCGGTTAGTTTGCCTGAGGCCCTGTTGTAGGCATCATTCCCCAGGAACAGGTGCATCGGTGGGTCTTGGCTTTCAGTTAATTCCATGAATATTTCGGCCGCGCGGCCTGGGTTTCCGGGTTGCTGCCCGTTTGCAGACAGGTATCGGTCCTGTGTATTTTTTACTGCTTCATAGCCCTCAATTTTAGAGGTAATTATTGCAAGTGAGCTTTCGGTCAAAAAGCCTGTCCGGAAGCCTGATGGCTCAACTACGGTAACCTTGATTCCAAATCCCTTTACATCCAGCGCAATTACTTCGGAAAAGGCAGCCACCGCAGCTTTTGTAGCCGAGTAAACCGACCACCCGGGAGCGCCTACAAAACCGGCCACCGAGCCAACATTTATAATATAGCCGGATAGTTGGCTGCGCATTACCGGCAACACACGCTTTACCACATTAACGGTTGCGAATACATTTACGTTAAAAATGTTCCTGATTTCCTGTTCGGTTATTTCTTCTACTGTTCCGGCCATTCCGTAGCCGGCATTATTCACAACCACATCGATCCTCCCGAATGCTGCCAGCGTTTGCCGTATGGATTCGTCAATACAATCCTCGTTCGTCAAGTCGACGGCCAGCGGGAGAAAACGATCGCTGTCGATCAAACCTACCGCGTGGCTCAATGTGTGCGCGTCGCGGGAGGTTGCGGCAACTCGATACCCGCTATCAAGCAGTTTTTTTATGAGGGTGAGTCCCAATCCCTGGGAGGCCCCTGTTACATACCATACTTTTGAAGTGTTCATGGTTTTAAGCTTTTAAATGATCAAAATAGGCCGTGGTTTCTTCGATGATAGTTTTCATCAGCTCAGCGGACTTTGTATGTTTCAGCACCGGTGCAACCTGGCCTCCCCAGAACAATATCATATCCCATTTTTCCTGTTCTATAGCCGCTTTTCGTAAATACGACATGAACTGTGTTTGTAATGGAAAAGGCAGAAAGCCGGTTTCTTTATGGATTAAGTCTGCTGCAATACGGTTGGTTATTCCCCTGCCTAATCGTCCGGTAAATGCCCTGGATAATGTAGTGTGTTTAGCCGCATCAGAAAACAGCATTTGTTTATGGATAGCCGTGGCATTGGATTCATCGGTAGCCAGGAAAGCAGTGCCAATTTGCGCAGCATCTGCGCCGAGGGCCAGTGCTGCGGCAACACCTTTTCCATTCGCTATACCACCTGCGGCAATAACCGGTGTTTTTACTTTTTCTTTAATTAATTGCAGTAGTACAAACGTCCCGATTGTTGACGACTCGGCCGATGCAAGGAACGATGGGCGATGCCCTCCGGCCTCAAAACCTGAGGCGATGATCATGTCGACCCCGGCCGATTCCAAAACGATGGCTTCATCAAGCGTGGTTGCTGCGCCAACGGTGACAATGCCCAGCCTGTGGCATTGTTCAAGAATATCAGCAGACGGGGTACCAAACATAAAGCTGAATATCGGCGGGCGCTGGTGCAGTATCACTTCCACCTGGTTTTCGAAACGGGTTTTGAACGGCGCAGGTTTTTCGGGCAGGGCTATCCCCAGTTCATCAAAATAAGGCTTGAATAATTGTTGCGCCTGTTTAAACTGCTCGTCGGAAACTGTACCGTCCACCGCATCTGTATCCGAAACCCACAGGTTAATATTGTAGGGTTTATTGGTGGCCGCTTTAATCTGCCGGTCTACCTCTATAATTTCCTGCGGGCTTAAGGTGTAGGCCCCGTATCCACCGAGCCCGCCTGCGTTTGATACTGTTGATACCAGTTCAACAGATGACAGGTTGCCACCGAACGGCCCTTGCAGGATTGGATATTGGATACCCAGTATTTCGGATGCTTTTGTTTGATACCACATAATGCTAATTTTTAATTTATTCGGCCACGTCGCTTATCATTTTATTAACGATAAGCCAGCGGTTATCAATTTTATGGAACGACAGGAATTCGTCATAGTTAAAGTCGTACATTTTAACATGTACTTTGGCAACAGCTATGGAGTTAACCACATCAATAGAAATGATTGTTCCTTTAAATGATTTGCCTGAATCTTTCGGGCTTTGGCGATGGGCAACACCCTCAAGGTACTGATCCAGGGTTTTGGCATAAGGCTGCCCCTTAACATCACCAAACAGTAAAGTGCCGGAATGATAAACATTTACCAGCCCGTTGATATCACCTTCATAAATTCCTTTGAAATAATGATTCTCCAGCACATCTGTAATTGCTGCTGAATCTTGCTGATTATTTTCCATTTTGTTTGAATTTTGTGCTTTTATCACGAGCTAAGTGCAGGTAATAAAAGCGGTTCATAAAAACGTTTTCAGTTTAGTTCAGGTTGTGCCCCGCTCCGAAACCTCCATCAACGTTGATAATGGCTCCGTTAATAAAATTACTTTTTGCAACGGCAAAAACCATTTGTGCAATATCTTCTACTTCGCCAACACGGTTCAGCAAATGTAAGCCAGCGGTTTGGTCGGCCTTGTCACCATGCATTGGGGTGCGGATAGTACCTGGGGCAATGGTATTCACCCTGATGTTATCTTTTCCAAACTCTGCCGCCAGTTGTATAGTAAGCGCATGTATTGCACCCTTCGACGCCATTTGTGCGGTAATAGGCACTCCGCCAAGTCCGTGATTAACCAAAGGGGTGCCGATGTTGATCACCACGCCATCATGCTGCTTAAGCATTTGCGGAATAACAGCCTGTGTGGTGAAGAAGGTACCCTTCAGGTTTGTATCCAGAAAGCGGTCGAGGTAAGCTTCGTCTACTTCGAGGAATGGCCTTGTTTCAAATATGCCGGCGTTGTTTACCAGTACATCTGCCGAGCCAAATTTTGTTATGGCAGTAGCAACCAGTTGTTCACCGGTTCTTTTATCACTTACATCGCCGACTACCATCGCCAGGTTTTCGCCTGCGCCTAATTCCTGGTAAACCTGTTCCAATTTTTCAGCAGTTGATGAGTTGATCACCACGTTGTCGCCGTTCGCTAAAAAGTGCCGGGCTACTTCTTTTCCTATTCCCGATGATGCACCGGTAACTATTATTGTTTGCGTTTTCATTTTATTTCTTTCTTTCAGCAGTTATACCTTTTTCTCTTAACACCGATACCTGTTCCCCGGCATGGCCCCAGTTATCCAGGTCATATTCCTGGATTACTACAAAAGTTAATTGCGGGTCTTTATTCAACACATCACTGAGTAAGTCAGTTACTCCTTTAATAAGTTTCTGCTTTTGCTCTCTTGTAACACCTTCACGGGTTACTTCTATTTTCACGTATGGCATGATTTTAGTTTTTGTGCTAAAACTGCTTTTTAAGCAGCTTTGGCGGTTACATTTACATTCAGTTCAAAATCATTGTAGATAAGGGTATCGCCCAGATCTTTAAAGAAATTACCCGAGCGGAATTTCATTTCATATTTGGTACGGTCAACCAACAGTTTGCCTGTTGCGGTTAATAGGTCGCCATTTACATTAATGGCCGCGTCGAAAGCAACCGGGTGCATTATACCTTTGATGGTCAGATCGCCTTCAACATGATTGCCCGAAACTGAGGTGATATCCAAAAATGCTTCAGGGTATTTTTCAATTGAAAAGAAATCGTCCGAAGCCAGGTGACCGAAGAATTGCGCATTGGTAGCAGGATCGGTTACATCCAGTATTTTTATAGACGTTGTGTCGATAGTAAACTTACCGCCGGTAAGTTTACCATCATTCAAAATGAGGTCGCCTTCTTTGACAGCTATGGTACCATTATGGGCGCCGGTTACTTTTTTGCCCACCCAGTCGATATTGCTCTGAGCACTTACGATTTCAAATTTTTGAGTTTTCATTTTCTTTATGTTTTTAATTACAACACAAAGTACGGCACCATTCTGCAGGCACCTGCGTGACCTATATCACATTTGAAACGCGGATCAGTTTATGTGACGTAGGTCACTTTTAGTGCGTGTTTCTCTTTAACATGCAATTGCGGAAAAGCACTTTGCAAACCCCTCGGCGTTTCAATCAAATTATCGTCATTTCGTAAGTATCTGTTTGAATTGCGCAATCCATAAACGCATCCATGTTTTAATTTTGCAGTAATAAAATGTAAAATCATGGAAGGAATTAAAGATAAGGTTATAGTGATTACCGGTGCCAGCAGCGGCATAGGTGCAGGCGCCGCCAGGAAATTGGTCGCGCTGGGCGCAAAAGTGGTATTGGCCGCCCGAAGAGAAGATCAGCTAAAAACGCTGGTGCAGGAATTGGGCAGTAACGCCATTTATGTAGTAACCGATGTAAGTAAAAGAGCCGATTTGGATAACCTGGTACAGCGTAGCATTGAAAAGTTTGGACACGTGGACGTATTATGGAACAATGCCGGCATTATGCCCCTTTCTTTTTTTGACGAAGGGCATGTTGAAGAGTGGGACAGGATGATTGATATTAATATTAAAGGCGTGTTGTATGGTATTAATGCTGTATTGCCGCATATGCTGCAACGCGGAGAGGGACATATTTTGGCCACGTCATCTGTTGGCGGTATAAAAACATCGCCGGGTATCGGGGTTTATTCAGGGACGAAATTTGCCGTTCGCGCCATTATGGAGACCTTGCGCGAAGAAGTGGCCCAAACTATTAAAGTAACCACCGTTTTCCCCGGCGCCACACAATCGGAACTAGGGAGCGATATAACCAGCCCGAAGATTAAGGCGCTTTATGGGAATTTAAAAGGTATGCCAAAGATGGATGAAGAAGCCATCGCTAATGCAGTTGTATACGCCATAAGCCAGCCCGGCAATATCAACGTAAACGATATAGTATTAAGGCCGCTTGGACAAACCCGGTAACGGATATTTATTAAACGGGGTTAAGTCTCAGGTATGATATAACCTGCTAAGTGTTTCCCTGGAAACGCCCAGGTACGCCGCAATCAGGTTTTTGGGAACTATATTATACAGTTCGGGATATAGTTTCAAAAGTTCCTCGTAGCGGTGTTTCGCGTCGTTATTCATAAAGGAGAGTAATCTTTTTTGAGCAGCAACATAGCCCTTGTTGGTTCGCCACCTGAAAAAGTGCTCAGCGCTATGAATTTCGTCACATAGCTTTTCTCTATCGCTGCCGCTAAGGCAAAGAACCTCGGCATCGGTAATACAGTCTACGTTGATGGTAGCTTTGGCGTGACTGTACAATGCGTTGTAGTCCGATGCCCACCAGGTAGGCATGGCAAACTGCAGGATATACATTTTCAGGTCATCGTTAATAAAAAAAGATTTCAGGCAACCGGATATTACAAAGTATTCACAATCCACCACATCGCCCCCGGTAATAATGGCCTGCCCTTTCTTAAAGCTCATCTTTTTAAAATGCGAGAAGAAATAATCGAACTGATCATCGGTTAACGTGGCCAATTTAGCAACGTGAGCTTTTAATGTTTCTTTGGCTTCCATAGGCGGTTGTAAGTTTTTAAAGGTAAGAATTCTTTTAAAAAGCACGACGAAATTTGCGGCCTGCAACTATCCGGTCGTCACCATCAATTTATCTTTTGTACCCGGGTTTGCAAAGCAATTACAGATTACCTACATTGGCGACGCTACTAGTAAACCAGTAGCCAATAAAAAATGCAGGAAAAAGAATTAAGAAGCCGTGCCTGGTTTGGCCGTAAAGGAAAGGATGGTTTTATCTACCGGGCCTGGATGAAAAACCAGGGCATACCCGATTATGAATTTAACGGCAAACCTATTATTGGCATATGCAATACCTGGAGCGAATTAACCCCTTGTAACGCGCATTTCAGAGAATTGGCGGAGTCGGTTAAGCGCGGGATCCTGGAAGCCGGTGGTTTCCCGGTTGAATTCCCGGTGATGTCGCTTGGCGAAACTTTGATAAAGCCTACCGCTATGTTATACCGCAACCTGGCAAGCATGGATGTTGAGGAATCTATCAGGGCCAACCCTATAGACGGAGTGGTGTTACTTTGCGGTTGCGACAAAACAACACCATCATTAGTTATGGGTGCCTGCAGTGTTAATATTCCAACTATAGTGGTATCGGGCGGCCCTATGCTTACCGGCAACCACCGTGGCAAAAACATCGGCACCAGCGATGTTTGGCGCTATCATGACGAGGTACGGCTTGGTAATGTTTTAGAAGAAGAATTGGTCACCATTGAAGCAGCTATGTGCCGCAGCCAGGGGCATTGCGCCGTTATGGGCACAGCGTCGTCAATGGCTTGCATGGTAGAAGCGCTGGGCCTTTCGCTGCCCGGCAATGCAGCTATCCCCGCTGCCGATTCAAGGCGAAAAGTACTGGCGCAGCTATCCGGCCTGCGTATTGTTGAAATGGTTAAGGAAGACCTTAGACTATCCGATATACTCACCCGGAATGCTTTTGAAAATGCCATTAAGGTAAATGCTGCTATTGGCGGCTCAACTAATTTTGTAATCCACCTGCTGGCCATTGCAGGCCGGATAGGCGTTGAGCTGGAATTAAACGACTTTAATCATCTTTCTGAAAATATCCCGCTGATAGCCAACCTGCAGCCATCGGGCAAATACTTTATGGAAGACTTGTTTTATGCAGGGGGACTACCAGTTGTTTTAAAAGCCCTGGATAGTATACTACATCGCGACTGTATAACAGTCAACGGGAAGACCATGGCTGAAAATTACAGCAATGCAACGAGCTACAACAGCGATGTAATAACCACCGTTGATGCTCCTTTTAATACATCGACGGGACTGGCCATATTAACCGGGAACCTGTGCGAAGCCGGGGCGGTTATTAAGCCATCGGCAGCAAGTAAGCATTTAATGCAGCATACCGGTAAAGCCGTAGTGTTTGAAAATATTGAAGATTTTAAAGCACGAATAGATACCGAGGAATTAGATGTTGATGAAAACAGCGTTTTGGTTTTAAAAAATGTTGGCCCAAAAGGCTACCCTGGCATGCCCGAAGTTGGCAATATGGGGATACCAAAGAAGTTGTTGGAGAAGGGCATTACCGATATGGTCCGCATTTCTGACGGCCGGATGAGCGGAACAGGTTTCGGAACGGTAGTGTTGCATGTATCACCCGAAGCTGCTGCAGGCGGTAACTTTGCAATGATAAAAACGGGCGATTTAATAACACTCGATGTGCCGAACAGGTTATTGAATGTTGATATCGACGCCGAAGAATTGGTAAAAAGAAAGGCCCAATACGTAGCACCAGAGCCAGTTGCCAGTCGCGGTTATGTAAAACTTTATATCGACCATGTACAACAGGCACACTTAGGTGCAGATATGGACTTTTTGCGCGGCGGTTCGGGAGATAAAGTAGTACGGGATTCACACTAAACATCTGCTATGGATTTTAAAGATAAAGTAGCTATTGTAACCGGCGCCGGCCAGGGCATCGGTTTCGAGATATGCAGGTTGCTGGCTGCTCGTGGCGCAACGGTGTTATTAAATGATGTTGATACCAAATTAGCCGAAAAAGCTGTTGCGCAAATCAATACTCAGACAGGAGGGAATTGCACTCATTTTGCCGGTGATGCCAGTGATTTAGCATTTATTAATAAAATGGTTGATAACGCTGTTAAACTGTACGGCCATTTGGACATAGTAATTGCCAATGCGGGGATCACTTTGTTTGGCGATTTCGGCACTTATACACCCGAGGCATTTTATAAAGTAATGCAAGTTAACCTGGGCGGTTCATTTTTCCTGGCACAGGCGGCATCCAATAAAATGAAGCTGCAAAGCGGCGGCGGGGCTATATTGTTTACTTCATCGGTGGTGGGCCACCAGGCGCTTAAAAGCCTTGCTGCTTATGCCATGACTAAGGCTGCTTTGGAAATGCTCGCAAAAAACCTTGTAATTGAACTTTCTCAATATAAAATAAATGTAAACACCGTTGCCCCCGGCGCTACGCTAACCGAACGTACCACGGAGGAAGCCGACTACGAGCGTGTATGGACAGATATAACACCTATGGGTCGCCCGGCTTCGGTAACTGATATTGCGGAAACTGCTTTGTTTTTAGTATCCGACAAGGCAAAACACATTACAGGGCAAAGTTTAATTGTTGACGGAGGTTGGACAGCTGTAAGCATATTGCCGACCGGCATTAAATAAAAAAGGAAAAATGGTAGAAGTTGCCGTTAATTACAATTGCTTTTTAGGCGAGGGACCTGTTTGGGACGCCAGGACAAATACATTGTTTTGGGTAGATATTTTAGCAGGTGATATACATGAATTTAACCCGGAAACAAATTCGCACAAAACCATAAAGACCCATCAAATGGTGGGCGCAGTCGCGCTTTGCGCCGATGGCAATTTATTGGCCGCGCTAAAAACCGGGCTGGCAAAAATTGACAGGCACACCCACGAAATAACCACGTTTGTGCACCCGGAACCACATTTACCCGGCAACCGATTTAACGACGGCAAA
The DNA here is from genome assembly GCF_025359345.1 of Mucilaginibacter sp. Lineage (GTDB taxonomy): Bacteria > Bacteroidota > Bacteroidia > Sphingobacteriales > Sphingobacteriaceae > Mucilaginibacter. The sequence goes on along the minus strand of NZ_JANYGQ010000026.1, from coordinate 375,544 downwards.
TGCGACCCGTCCGGAAGGTTTTGGATCGGCACCATGGCTATCAACGAAACGCCGAATGCCGGTAGCCTTTATATGCTGGACAGCAATAATCAAATCAGCAAAAAAATTGAAGGTACAACTATCTCGAACGGTATGGCCTGGAGCGCTGATAGCAAGACTTTTTATTATATCGACACGCCTACCCGGGCAATTGTAGCTTACGACTTCGACAATAATGATGGCAGCATATCGAATAAAAGAACAGCATTTAAAATAGACGAGACCGGTGGTTACCCCGATGGTATGACGATAGATGCTGAGGGTATGCTTTGGGTTGCTCATTGGGGCGGCTGGCAGGTAAGCCGCTGGAATCCAATAACAGGCGAGAAGCTATTTACGCTGCAAATGCCAGTTGCCAATGTTTCATCGTGCACATTTGGCGGTGTGGACTTACAGGATTTGTATATCACCACCGCGAGAAAAGACATTTCGCCCGGCGAGCTTGAAAAACAGCCTTTAGCCGGATGCCTCTTTGTTTGGAAGAATACTGGTTACAAAGGACGACCTGCTGTAGAATTTCGAGGATAAAAATCAGGCGGTCAGCCTGCTGCGTTTAAGCAATGCTAATAATCCCAGAACAGGCCCGATAGCTAGCAGCATATAGATATAGCCGGCGTTTTCGGCATTTCGCAACGCGTTAATCAATTGTATGCTGATGATGGTTATGGAAAAGCCAATACAGTTAACGATTGTGAGCGATGTCCCTTTTGATGCCGGTTGTGCGTTTTGCGCTACTAATGTCGAAAACAACGGCGAATCGGCAATTACCGCCATCCCCCATATAAACATAAAAGCGATAAACGCGGTGGTTGAGCCATTAAATAGGAACAGTGGGGATATGAAACAGCAAATACATGATAACGACAACGCTATTATTGCCGTTTTCTTTACCCCTAAACGCTGTGATATAAACCCGCCAAAAACACAGGATAATGAGCCCGAAGCAATTATCAAAAAGGACAGCAGTGGAGTATTAAAACCGGCCTCGGGATAATGGCTTTTATATGCCGTTAGAATTACCGGCACAAACATCCAAAAGGCATATAGTTCCCACATGTGGCCAAAATACCCGAACGCAGCCGCGCGAAATTTGGCATCGCGAAAACTGTTTAAAAAACCGCCGAAGCTGAGTTTTTGCCCTGCTTTGCGGTAAGGGCCATCGGGCACCAGGATAAGCATGGCCAGGCCACCCAATGCAGACAGGGCCGATGTTGCAAATACAACGTCTTTCCATGGCAAACCTGCCATTACACTCTTTAAAAAATGAGGGAAGGCGGTACCGAGCACCAAAGCGCCCACCAAAAATCCCAACGATTTGCCCAGGCCTTGTTCGTAATGATCGGCTGCTATTTTCATCCCGACGGGATAAATACCTGCCAGGAAAAATCCTGTTAAAAAACGGAAGGATATCAGCGCCCCAACGGTTAAGCCGCTGAAACTAATGGCGAGGTTGATTAACGCCGCAACAATTGCACACGTGAAGAAAACCCGTGAAGGTGAAAACCGGTCAGCAATACTTAATATCGCAAAAACCAATGTCCCCGCAATAAACCCTGATTGCACCGCGCTTGTTAAGTAGGCCAGGTAAGATGGCTGCAGGCGTAATTGTTTGGCCATATCAGCCATCACCGCATTACCCGCGAACCAAAGCGAAGTACAAAAAAATTGAGACAGTACAATTACAGGTAAAATTCTCTTCATGTAGTAATAGCGGTTTACGGCTGTAAAGCTAATGGAAGAGATGCTTATTGAAAAAATATTTTGGAGAGAGTTATTTTCGGGGTTGGAATTTTTTTTGTTTATAACTACCGATAACAATTCGCCGGCGTAACGGTTAATAAAATACAACACACGCCATGGAAAAGTTCGAGATCTCTGTAACCAGCAACAATCAAAACTATCATTTAGAGGTGCGCGACTACATGCATCATAAAGATGATGAATGCAAGTTTGAAGTATTTAACAATGGCCAGTTCGTCGGTAGTTTTGAACCGGACGGGCACCGGGGCCTGCATATTTGCAAAAACACCGGAATTTTAGACGAAGAGGTTTTACATCGAGTTGCCGAGCAATTAGAATCATACAATCTTTTGTAAACTTTAGGGGGGCAATAACCCGAACGCTAAAACAACAATCAGCAAAATCTTTTAGCACATCGTTTTTTTTATAGGAGTTCATTTATTTCAAAGCCGCTCCTGTTCTTCTTTAGTCTTGTTTATATCACAGGAAGGGTTTTTAGTATTCGAGCCAAATGAACGTTAACTTATAAGCGTTCCATTTTCTCACATGGAACACCCGGAACGCTACGAAACACGCTCATTATCAATACATTTTATTTAGTTTAAATATCTGATAATCAGAATTTATTATTAATCCTCATTTCGCATTTACATTAACTATACCCGGATGGTAATCTTTTTGACGTAAAGCACCCAGATGGGAATAAATATGATAAGGACCATTAAAAAAGCGCCGGCAAGGGAGGCATTTACAGGGGACAAAAGCGGCACAAACAAATGGTTGTACATGTAAGACCAAAGACTCGTTTTTTTTCCGTCAGAGGTAACCTTTATGCCCGTCAATATGGCCGGGATAAAGTCGGCCAGCAAATAGGCAGTTATAGCGTTTCGCCCAAAAGCCAGGAACGGCGGGGTTAGCCTGCGGTAATTTTTTACGTCGATCAGCCAATAACACAATGCAAGTATCACTACAGCAATTCCACCGGCATACAGCACAAACGAGCTTGTCCACAACGCTTTATTGATAGGAAAAAACTCGTTCCATATTAAGCCGGCTACAATAAGCACTGCCCCGGCGCCGGCCATTTGCAATAGCTGCCTGCCCGTTTTTGTTTTATCTTTTTTAAGCCAGGTGCCGGTTAACAAACCCATTAAACAAGTGCCAATAGCTGGGATAGTACCCAGCAGGCCTTCAGGATCCCACGTTTTTGAATCGACCCAAAGATGGTTAGGTGTAAAAACCAACCTGTCGAGCCAGGCGCCAAGGTTGGTGGTTGGTTCCAAATTGGCGGGGCCAAAGCCCGGTACCGGCACTAAGGTCATTAATAAATAATAGCCGACCAGGCAAACGGCAGCAACCCATACCTGCGTGCGCACATTGGTTTTAATATAGAGGAAAGCCGTTATTCCAAACACAACAGCTATACGCGGTAACACCCCCGGTATACGCAAATGGGTAAAATCAAAATTACTGATGAGCCGTAATGTATAACTAAGAGCCAGAATTGTCAGTGTACGGCGCAGAATGGAAAGCAGCAGCTTGTGGTGGGTTGCCGGGTCGGCTTTTTTTGCTTGCATGGCATAGACGATCGATACCCCAACAATGAATAAAAACGACGGAAACACCAGGTCGGTAGGTGTGCAGCCATTCCATTTTGAGTGTTCAAGCGGCGGATAAATATGCGCCCAGTCGCCGGGATCGTTTACTAAAATCATAGCGGCAACCGTAAAACCACGGAAAAAATCGAGTGAAAGTAACCGTGTTTTTATTGCGTTATCCCCTATTGCTGCCTTCATATTATTGTTTAGTTGATTCTTTTATAAACTAAAGATATATAATTTGACCAGATGTCATTTAAAATAAATCTCCCTTAAACGTTTTTACCGGGTTGCCACGCTGTAATGAATTATGCTGCATCCACTTGTTCTGCTGTTGTTCAACTAGTTGCCCGGTTTGCCAGGCCATTACTTTTGCTTCGAGGCGGCTGAGGCAAAGTTTTTTATTTTCAAGCTGCGAGCGGCTGTCCATAGCAAATACCTGTATGCCCGAGGGGATATGTACGCCCCGTACAGCCGTTTCAACCTTGTTTACATTTTGGCCGCCGGGACCGGATGCACGGCAGGTTTCGAGCTTTACATCTTTAATATCCCAGGCGGGCAGCTCCTTAATGTCGAAACATTCGACGCCGATAAACCAGTTTTTACGCTTATGATTTTTGCGGAAGGGGCTTTGGCCTATCCATTGTATAGAGCCTTTCCATTCGGTTATAAAAGTATCGAAGTCGTCTCCTTCAATTAATATGGTTGACGATAGCAGCGTGTTTTCTTCGCTCGCTTTTATGGTTTCCAGAACTTCGGCGGTAATGCTTTGTTGTTTGGCTTGCTTCAATATAATTTGTTGCACAAGGGCAGCAACCCGGCAGCATTCTGCCGGGCCTTTGCCTGATGTAATTTGTAGTATTACTTTTTTCATTGTTTTAATCTTTATTCATCCTCGCAATGCGGGGGGTAAACTTGCCTTGAATATCCACCAGTTCTTTTTGCGCCTGCATTACTGTTTCAATGTCCTTATAAGCCAGCGGATTTTCCTCCACGCTGCCGCCAATAAGTTCCACATCAGCATTTGCCAGCATTTTCTTCATGGCTGACACGGTCATACCATCCTTTGCCTTTTGCCGGCTCATCGCCCGACCGGCGCCGTGGGAGGCGGAGAAAAGTGCATTATCCGCTCCCCTACCCTTTACCACATAAGCCGGCGTTGTAATACTTCCCGGGATTATGCCCAGCTCGCCCGCATGCGCCGGTGTAGCGCCTTTGCGGTGTACAATAACTTCCCTGCCATCTGCCAGCGTATCCTTCCAGGCAAAGTTGTGATGATTTTCTATCACCATAACAGGCTTTATGCCTACAGCTTTTAACAGGTTGGCATGTATGCGCTCGTGGCAGGCCTTGGCGTAATCGCCGGCTAAGGTCATTGTTAGCCAGTATTCCTGCCCTGCTTCGCTATTCAAATCGAGCCAGGCCAATTGCTGGGCATGACGGGGCAGCTTGCAGGTATTCATGGCAACCTGCGTATAATATTTGGCAATGGCTGCGCCCAAACCCCGGCTTCCGGAGTGAGATAGCAATGCCGCATATTTTTTGCCCGGCAAACCAAGCGAGTTGTTTTCGGCCAGCTCAATCTCGCCAAACTCCACAAAATGGTTGCCACTGCCAGAGGTACCCAGCTGCCTTACCGCCTTGCCCCGAAGCTGCTTCAGGAATGGAATTTGCCCGAACACGGGGCTGTCCAAAATCTCGTGCTCCTGCCTTGTATCAAGCCCGCCCTCCATACCGAAATGGGTATGGTTTTTTAAAGCTTGCCTTAGCTGGTAATCGTAGCGTTTAATAAATGCATCGGTCTCATCGATAATCGTTAGTGCCATGCGGCAGCCAATGTCCATACCAACGGCATAGGGAATTACCACATTATCAGTAGCCAGCACCCCGCCAATAGGCAAACCGAACCCCATGTGCGCGTCCGGCATTAAAGCACCCTGAACGCTAACCGGTAGTAGCATGGCCAAATCCATCTGCTTTTTAGCAACAGTTTCAATGTCCTTGCCGCCATAAATTTTGTAAGGCGTGGGCTGCGTTCTTAAATCAAACGTTTTAAACGCCGGCGCATCCGTTTTACCAATTACTTTGGCCGCTATTTTGCCTGTTACCTCATCATCAAGGTATAGTTGGGGGTTGTTTTTAATCTCTGTAAAAACATCTATAATTTGGCTATTGGTATGGTGTTTAAAATGTTTCGAGGCTATGCCAAGCGCCAGGCTTATCAGCTGGTTATTGGCAAAGCCTATTTTTGTTAAATCTTTTGTTTTTAAATTGCCCATGTGGGTTATGTATTCCAGGTCCGCACAAACGCGTTGTAGAGTGTACAGATAAGTTTATAAATTTTATTGATTTTGATTCATCCCCGGGTTAGGGATATACCCTTTGCAGAAGAACGGTAGCCTAACGGATTTATGGCAGCACAAAAAACTTAATGACTACAAAAATGTAAGCAGTTATTCGTCTTCAAAAAAATTGAAAATTAGCATTTTGCCTGCCTGTTAGGCAATGAGCGAAAGGGGCGATATGTGGATTTGCTCTGTCATGATTCCTCTGTATTAAATGGTTAACAAATAAGGAATTGCGGCAAAGATAGAAAAATATTGCAATGACAAACAATTTTTAATTTCCGGATAGTTCCGCTTACATTAGCAGCATGCAGCAGAACCTACAGCAGCTTTACGGTAATATCGACATTTACTTATTCGACCAATTATTAAAAGGCCGGTTTGATAATTGCCATAAGGTACTTGATGCCGGCTGCGGTGGTGGGCGCAACCTTGTTTATTTTCTCCGCAATGGTTTTGACGTTTATGGCATCGACCCAAATCCAAACGCAGTAGAGGCAGTTACAAGATTGGCCTACGGGCTGGGGTCCAATTTACCCTTATCAAATTTCATTGTTGCTGCAGCCGAGGACTTACCGTTTGATGATGGTAGCTTTGATTTGGTAATCAGCAGTGCGGTATTGCATTTTGCTGCGGACGAAAAACATTTCGATGCCATGCTCCAATCTATGTGGCGCGTGCTAAAACCCGGCGGTTATTTATTTGCCCGCCTGGCATCGGATATTGGGATTGAAACCCTGGTGCAAAGCCGCGGCAACGGCCGTTACTTGCTGCCCGATGGCTCCGAACGTTTTTTGGTGAACCAGCAAATGCTGCTTGATTACACCGAAAAATTAAACGGTCAGCTTTTTGAGCCTATAAAAACGACGAACGTGCAAAACTTGCGCTGCATGACAACCTGGTGCCTGCAAAAGATGTGAGTATGTTTATAAGTTGTACTAAGCGCGCTTAAGCTGCGTTTTTATATTTACATCATCACATTTATTACTTATGAAAATTATAAAATCACATTTTTTGCTGATAGCTATTTTGTTTACCATAGCCGCTTTGCCCGCCTGCAAAGCCAAAAAGCCGGTTGTTACTAAGCCAGCGGTAAGTTACCCACCCGACCCTCAGCCTGAAAAGAAAGAGACGCCACAGGTACAACAGCCTGCACCACAACAGGAAACGCCACCACCGCCAGCCCCGGTTACAAAACCTGACTATAATTTTAAAAATATACAATTTGAATTTAACTCGGGCATATTAAAAACCGACTCCTATCCTTTTTTGGATAAAGCTGCGGCCGAAATGAAAAAAGACTTATCGGTAAAGTTTGTTTTGAACGGTAACTCATCAGCCGAGGGAACGGATGCGCATAATATGGCGTTGTCGGTTGAACGGGCCAACTCGGTAAAATTATACCTGGTAAATACCGGCATCCCCGGCAGTAACCTGGATGTTAAAGGTTATGGCGAAAGCAAGCCGATTGCTGACAACAGTACCGAAGACGGGAGGAAGCTGAACAGAAGGGTAGAGATTAAGAAGCAATAAGCAAAATCCTCCGATTGTCATTGCGAGGAACGAAGCAACCGCAAACTTTGCAAATTCGACCGGTGATGTTCGCGATTGCCGCGCTCGTTCCTCGCTCGCAATGACAAAATTTTTATATCTTCTCTGTCAAATGCTTCCAATATCTTTTGGGAATATGCCTTACATGGAGTTTCGTGTTTTTACGGGAAGCGATGTTTACGCTTTTAAAATAGTTTTTCCATAAATGCTGGTACACTTCCTCGTCTTCAGTGTAGGATGCCTCTACATCTGTTGCCGATTTGGCCTCTGAAAATTCCATCGATATAAATTCGGTATCGTGCAAATCATAGTAGAGGCCATAATTTCGTTTGATATCGTAAATCATCCATTTTTGGTCGGCATAGCGGCTTCTAAAATGCCGGATTAATAACGGCAGCACATTAAAATCAGGCTCAATTACAGCATAATAAGTTTCATCCTTTAATTTCTGGAAACGAATAAAAGCTTCCATCCTGTGTTTTTCGCGGCGCATCATCACCATAATTTCTGATATACGGAGAACAAACCTGTTACCGTAATCTTCTTCGATATTTCGGTCGGCATCAAACGCGTGCCGGATAAACCCAACGATGTTGTTTTCCTCGTTTTCAATTTCACTCATATGGGCGATGTAAACCCGTTGAACGCCGTTTGCCGACAATTTTTTTTTCAATCCGTTTAATACGCGGCTGGCACGGCTGTTATCAGTAATAACATTAATCACGTCCTCAAACATGGCTGTGCTTGCCACCCCTATTTTTTGCAGATTAATATAATTAAGTTTCCGTTCATAAATTTCGAATACAGCTGTAAGCAGCCCTTCAAACGTTCCGTCGTAAATCAGCCTTGTCATACTAAAAAATACTCAACTGGGTTTGTTGATTTTTCAAATACTTACTCTGCGACTCAGCCAGAATAAACTGTTTGATTTTGGTGCCGGTGAGGTCGCGTTTTTCAAAACTGTTGCTTTTGCAGGTAATAAAATATTTAGCGCGGTTTAGCGCAACGCCGATTGCTTTAAGTTGCTCCCAATTCAACCTGCCAAATTTGCGGGCGCTTATAATCTTTTTTGCCGACAATAAGCCAATACCTGGCACGCGTAGTATCATTTGTATATCAGCTATATTAATATCAATAGGAAAAGCATGCATATTGCGGATTGCCCAACCAAGTTTAGGGTCGATGTCCAAATCCAGCAATGGTTGTTGAGTATTTACAATTTCGCTTACCTTAAAACCATAAAACCGCATCAGCCAATCAGCCTGGTAAAGCCTGTTTTCGCGTACCATGGGTACTGCCGTATTGAGGCCTGGCAAGCGCTTGTCTGCCAGTACTGGCACGTAGCCGGAATAGTAAACCCGTTTTAAATTGAAGTTTTTATAAAAGTGATTGGCCGTTTGTAAAATCTCGCTGTCATTCTCGGGCGTGGCACCTATTATTACCTGGGTGCTTTGCCCTGCAGGCGCAAACATCGGCGCCTTTTTAAATAGTTTCTTCTCTTCTGTGCGTTGGATGATCTCTTTTTTCAGGAAGGCCATGGGGTCGATCATATCCTGTCGATTTTTATCCGGTGCCAGTAACTTCAACCCCGCTTCGGTAGGCATTTCCAGGTTAACACTTAGCCTGTCGGCGTACAAACCGGCTTCCCGCATCAACTCGTCGCTTGCCCCGGGAATTGTTTTTAAATGAATATAGCCGTTGAAATTATTTTCTGTGCGGAGTTTTTTTGCCACCTGCACCAGCCGTTCCATGGTGTAGTCGGCATCTTTAAAAATACCCGAACTTAAAAACAGGCCCTCGATATAATTACGGCGATAGAAGTTAATGGTTAAATCAACCACTTCCTGCACGGTAAAGGCAGCGCGTTTAATGTCGTTACTTTTGCGGGAGACGCAATAGGCACAATCAAAAATACAATGATTGGTGAGCAGGATTTTTAGCAGCGACACGCAGCGACCATCCTCGGTATAACTATGACAAATACCATTGCTGGCGTTACCAAGACCTTTATTTTCGTTCTTACGCTTGCTTCCACTCGATGCACATGATACATCGTATTTGGCAGCATCTGCCAAAATATTCAATTTCTCTGTTATCCTGTCCACATTCATATCAATCAAAATTACTAATATTTTTAGTATTTGAATTTATATAAACAGAACTTTGGGGAATAAACTGCTAATTATCCGGCCAGATTAATAAAAACGCATTTAATGTCTAAATTTCCATCGACCTTAAAATATCGAATTTTTGAGGTCAATGTTTCAACCAGCCAGCCGGCACTTCTTTCGGTTCCGAACCATTTACACTGTATCGTAATTTTAGTGTAAATCCGCCCCCACCCTCAATAAAATCAAGCATAAAAGGATGAGCACCCATTTTTAAAGCTATCTGTCCGCTGCGTTCCTGTGCCGAATGGTTGCCATCGTTGTTTACGGTAACGTCATTCCCTATGCTCAATACCCCGCCGTCATCACAATTTAAATAAAAACTGTAAATGCCGTCGGCCGGCACATCGATGTACCCTTTATAGCTTATGCCAAATGACGGCACTTTTACCGAGGCCGGTACGGCAATTTTATCGCTGATAAATGTGCTGTCGATTTTGGCATTGCGCATTAAGGCTGTTTCTTTAAAATAGGCTTTATAATAACTGCACATTAGTCCTGGTTGGGGCGGTGCAATTTTTATCGGGCCAAGCATTTGCTGCTGCTTGTAATTAAGCGTATAAATATCGCCGCGCGTGCCTGCCGCTGTAAAAGGGGCGACCTTAATTTGCTGAGATGTTTTTATTGTCAACGGCGATGGGAGTTCAGACGATTGTACATCGGGCACCGAGCCATCTGTTGTATAACGAATGTTTAGGCTTGGCAGCGGTTTGTCGATGCTTAGCTTTCCCTCGTCAGTAAATACATAGTTATTAAGTAACCCCGGCAAATCAGGCAGGCGATAGTTTATCTTCATCGCGTCCATCCTGGCGAATTGTGTTACCAAACGTTTTGTGTACGATTCGTATCTATCCGGCTTGTTCGTCCACAGATTTTCGGCGAGGGCGGTCATCCGGGGCATGTACATGTAGTCGGCACGCTTTTCGGATGGTATCATTTCTGTCCATATTTCCGCCTGTGCCCCTATAATTGCTTTTGCTTCCTGGTTATTTAAAGCTTTGGGGACAGGGTTAAAATGGTACACTTTATAAATTGTGTACTGGTCGGGCTGGTTGTCAAAATACAATGGTTCACCGGGTGCCATAATTACGGTATTACCGTTTTTCACAGCCTTTACCGGGGCATCTGGCACCCAGGTGCGCCAGTACATCACAATGGCCGACTTAGTTACGCCGCCTTCAATAACCTCGTCCCAGCCAATCATTTTCCTGCCTTTTGAATTGAAGAACTTTTCCATCCGATTGATGAAATAGCTTTGCAGCGCGGGCAAATCTTTGATTCCTTCCCGTTGCATCAAAGCCTTACAAGCGTCTGATTTACCCCAGTCCGAACGATCCACTTCATCTCCACCTATATGAATGTATTTTGAGGGGAAAATATCCATTATCTCGGTAAACACATTTTCGGCAAACTCAAATGTGGTTTCGTTGCAGGGGCAAATCGGTTTTGAAAACAGCTCGCCAAATTTATTTTCTCCATTACAGGTTAAAAACGGGCACGAATTAATTGCCGCCATCATGTGGCCCGGCATATCGATTTCGGGGATGATGTCGATGTGCCTTGCAGCGGCATAGGCAACTACACCCTTCATTTCTTCCTGCGTGTAAAAGCCGCCATATAAGGTTTTTCCATCACGCTGGATGATATGCTCCTTATCAATAGTAAAATCAGGATTATCGGCTGCACGTTTCATACACGCCGAATCCTGGTTATTGAAAGTACGCCATGCTCCCTGTTCGGTAAGCAGCGGATATTTTTTTATTTCTATACGCCAGCCCTGGTCGTCGGTTAGGTGCAGGTGCAGTTTGTTCATTTTATAGAGGGCCAACCTATCGATAAACTTTTTAAGATAGCTAACTGAAAAGAAGTGACGGGATACATCGAGGTGCATACCGCGCCAGTCGTATGCAGGCTCATCAGCAATAGTTACTGCCGGTAAGGATAATTGTTTATGGGCGATACCTTCCTCAATGGATACCGGCAAAAGCTGCCTAATGGTTTCAACAGCATGAAACATGCCTGCCGGGTATTTGGCACTAATGGTTACCTGTTGCGGGGTTACAGATAGTTTGTAGCCTTCGGCCGCGGTAATGCTTGCATCGTACACCAGTTTTATACGGCTGTTTTTTTCGCTTTTGTTGATGCTTAGCTTTTTGCCAAGCCCGTTGCCAAGTAATTCACTTAATTGTTCGGCTTCGCTTTCAAACCGGCTGTCAGTTTTGATATTAGTTTTTGTACTGATGATAAAAGAGCCCGTTCCGGTAATTAATTTGGATGGATAAGGAATTAAGGGATACCTGCTGGTTTCCTGTGCGGCTGCTTTAATAGCACCGACCAATATTAATAAGACTATGAGCTTAAAGGATAAGTGCTTTGACGTAAAAAGTTCCATTGAAAGAAGCGTGTTATTTAAATTTGAAAGGTAATGATTTCAGTTTAATATTATGCTGTAGCTTGTATTTCTGCCACCGCCTTCATTTTGTGCAAGTACACCCTTACTCATCAAATCCCGGATATCTCTTAAGGCAGTATCGGTTGATGATTTAGTTATTTTAGCCCATTTTGAGACATTCAAACTCCCAAAAAAATCATCCAGCAACATATCTGTAACCTTCTTTTGCCTGGTATTCAATGCCTTATCCTGGTGTTTATCCCAAAACCGGGTCCTTATGGATATCTTTTCCAATACATCAACTGTATTATCCATTGACCGGTCAAGGCAGTCAAAAAACCACGCTAGCCAGCCCGTTATATCCAGATTGCCTTTCTGCGTGTCTTCTAGTATATCATAATAGGCATTTCTTTCCTTTTCTATTTGAGCAGACATACTATAAAACCGTTGAGTTGATTTATCGGCTTTTGCCAATTGTAGATCTGTTATAGCCCTGGTTATACGCCCATTCCCATCATCAAAAGGATGTATAGTTACAAACCAAAGATGCGCTATTCCGGCTTTTATAACCGGATCAAGGTGTTGCTCATCATTAAACCAATTAAGAAATAGATCCATTTCAGCCGGAACCTGTTTGGCGTCAGGCGCCTGGTAATGCACTAGCTCCTTACCCAGCGGCCCTGAAACAACCTGCATAGGTCCGGTTTCATCATTTCGCCAGTTACCAACTATTATTTTATTCAGACTGCTTTTGCCAGACGGGAAAAGAGATGAATGCCAGCCATAAAGCCTGTCGGCAGTTAATAGTAAATTAAACTTTTGCGTTGCATCAAGCATCATTTCTACAACGCCATCTACACGACGGTCTGATATGATCATCCCAGCTACCTCTATTCCGAGACGCCTGGCTATAGATGACCTCACTTGTTCTGTATTTAGTATTTCCCCTTCTATAGCGCTTGATTTAGTAACATCCAATGTGAGCGTTTTCAAGAGTGTTTCTTCTCTCTGTTTAAAGCCTGCAGCATTCATCTGCCCCAATATTAATCCCATATTATGCCTTACTCTACCGAGTTTTTCGGAGAGCGTTTTGTCATCCCATGTGAAATTTGGCCACGCCTCTAACTCATGTATATACATATTCACCGTAAATATGCGGTGAATATAGAAACTATTTGCCGCATGTACAAATTATTCGCAGCAAAAATGCGGCAAATAAGACCCTTATTCGCCGCATCAAATTTATTTAGCAAGTTTTAAGAGATAACATTTAAAGAATTTGCCTACAGCAAATAGGCAGTCCTTAGTTATTTGAAAGCTGCCCGCTCCTTATGCCCCGGATGCTTTTTTTGCTTCTTTATGTGCTTCAACAATATCTTTAAGGATCTTGTTCTCATCAATAGCTTTTAACCCTTCTTCGTACCCTATCTTATAAATTTCGTCAGCAGCATCGGTATCAAATATACCGTAGCCGCCCAAACCATGCGGCTCAATAACTATATCGCATAAAATTTTATGCATGTTAAGGCTTGAGTTGATAGCAATCATAGCAGCCCTATCAACCAGGCTCCCAAATGATTTGATCTCGGTAACTACCGGTAAATGGTTACATGAGGAACCAATAATAAGGTCGCAATTGCCTACCAATGGTTCAACCGGGAAATTATTGAGGATCCCGCCATCGATATACATATGTTCATTAATAATAATGGGCTTAAAAATACCAGGTAAACAGCATGAGGCTAAAATTGCCAGGTCCAGTTCCCCGTCTGTAAAATAAACCAGTTTTCCTTCGCCCAGATCAACAGACGAAATGGTAACATGTATTTTAAGTTTTTGAAAGGAATTATGAGGAATATACCGCGCAAATAAAAACCGGGCCCTTAGTATAGAAATTAAGCCCGCACTGCCAATTGACGGGCGAAGCAGTTTAAGCAGTTTGGTTTCTTTAATAATCTGCAGGATCTCTTTTGGTGCATACCCGGCGGCAAAAAAGGATGCGGCAATTGCTCCTGCACTTGTGCCTGAAATATGCGAAAATTCAATGCCGTGGTCTGTTAGCGCTTGCATCACACCTAAATGAGAGACACCTCTTATACCACCGCCTGACAGGGCTAATCCTATTTTTTTTGTTTTCTTGAGATCTGTTGCCGGATTCATTTATTATTTATGTGTATGTGTTAGTTATTCGCCATTAACCGTGCCAAGTCAACCCAGCTACGCCTGCTGACATACTTGTTACTAATTTGCTAAGCTACTTTTTTATCTCTCGATAGAAAGTTAAATGAAATAAAAACGGGACAACAGGCCGGTTTATGGTGTTGTCCCGAGGGGATTATTTATGACCCGGTAATCAGATCAAAATCTATAAAGATCTTACTTTAACACATTCATCGCCACCTCAATCACCAGCACAGCTGCCCAAAACACAAGGGTGACGTTCCATTCTTTTATCGAACAAAAAAGTAGCTTGCTTCTTGATACTACAAATTCTTTCATGGGTACTAATTTTTAGTTTTTCCAACCACCGCCCAGCGACCTGTATAATTCAGACACTGCGCTTAATTCGTCTCTTTTTATTGATGCCAGCTCCAGCTCGCTTTGCAGTACGTTGCCCTGCGCTGTTATTACTTCCAGGTAGTTTGCAAGGCCATTTTTAAACAGCAGATTGGCATTTTTTGTTGCTTGTTGTAAGGTATTCACCCTGTTAGCGGCTATTACCTGCTGCGATTTCAGCTTATCAATTTTCACCAACGCATCAGATACTTCGCCAACTGCATTTAAAACCGACTGACGGAACTGCAACACTGTTTTTTCACGGTTAACCTGCGCAACTTCATAATCGGTTTTTAAGCGTTTGTGATCGAACAATGGCTGCACTACGCTTCCGGCAACCACACCAAATAATGATGCGGGGATATTAAACCAATTACTGGCCTTGAACGAGTTTACACCGCCTTCGGCAGTTATGCGCAATGCAGGATACATTTCGGCTTTGGTAATGCCTACTTTGCTGTTGGCTATCATTAATTCAAGCTCGGCGCTCCTTACATCGGGCCTGCGGCTTACCATGGCCGATGGCACGCCGGTAGCCACATTTGCAGGGATCACCATTGCATCCAGGTTCGAATTCCTTGCAATTTTATCAGGCAATTCGCCGGTTAAAATACGCAGGGCATTTTCCTGTATGGTTAGGTTTTGTTCAAACTGTGGCACTAATTGTTCGGCTGCCTGCTTTTGGGCTTCGGCCTGTTGAACGGCTAACGAGGTTACCTGGCCTGCATCATATTGCAGCTTGATTATACGCAAAGTGCTGTCATTCAGCTTCACATTTTTTTGTGCAATGTCAAGCTGGGCGTCAAGCATCAACAGGTTGTAATAACCTTGCGATACACTTGCAACCAGGCTGGTCTGGATAGCTTTTTTAGCTTCCTGTGTTTGCAGGTAAGCAGCCAAAGCAGTCCGTTGCTGGTTATGGATTTTGCCCCATATATCAGCTTCCCATGATACGGCTAAGTTTGCTGAATAATCTTCAACATGCTTTGAGCCGATATTATTCTGGCTCAGGCTTAAACCGTTAATACTGTTATCCGACGGGCGGCTTGAACTGGCGGTAACGTTTAAATCAACCTGCGGAACATTGTTCCATTTTACCTGCTTAAACAGCAATTGCGATGCTTCGATATTTTTAACAGCAATCTGCATATCGTAGTTTTTTACGATGGCGCTATCAATCAGCTTTTGTAGAGTAGCTTCGGTAAAAAACTGTTTCCATTGTATATCAGCAATGCTGCTGGTATCGCCGGTTGTAGCTGCATTCCTGAAGGTTTCAGGTAATGCCGGCTTGGGTGTTTCTACATCCTTTGACACCTTACAGGCGCTCAGCACCGATAATGTTAGTATCAAAATGGATACGCTTATATAATTTTTCATTTTGCTTTCTATTTATTGTTGAGATTATTTAGTGCGATTCCATCCCCTGGAAACCTTCGATTTTCACTTTCCCATTCCCGTCTTCAGGGGACGAAATCGCACTTCTCTTATTTTTATGCAGTCAGTTCGCCTTGCAGCGCAACCGCATGGTTATTATTTTTTCCATCGCTAACACCATCAGCCGTTAACACTGGTTCGGGTGCGCCGGTTATTCTTTCCTGCAAGCCCTGGAATATTACGAACAGAACCGGAATGATAAACAGACCGAGGATAACCCCCGAAACCATACCACCTGCTGCGGCGATACTGATAGAGTGGTTACCTTGTGCTGACGGACCGGTGGCAATACTCATCGGGAACAAACCGAACACAAAGGCCAGCGACGTCATGATAATCGGGCGAAGCCTTAATTTGGCTGCCTCAATTGCTGACGCGATAAGCGACAAGCCTGCCTTTCGCCGCTGCACCGCGAACTCTACAATCAAAATCGCGTTTTTGGCCAGCAAGCCAATGAGCATGATGAGCGCCACCTGTACATAGATGTTATTCTCGATACCTGTAAGGCCGATGGCGATAAATACGCCCAGTACACCTGTTGGAATGGAGAAAATAACCGCCAGTGGCAAAATATAGCTTTCATATTGTGCTGACAGCAGGAAGTACACAAACACCAAACACAAAAGGAATACCGCTGTCGACTGACCATTTGAAGATATTTCTTCGCGGGTTTGACCGGTAAAGTCATAAGTATAACCCAATGGCAACTGTTCTTTTGCTGTCTCCTCTATCGCTTTGATAGCCTCGCCCGAGCTAAAGCCTGGTTTTGGTATCGCATTTATTTCGATAGAGTTGAACAGGTTGTAACGCGATGCAGTTTCAGAACCATAAACACGGGTTAATTTAACCAGTGAATTGATCGGCACCATTTCTCCTGTTTTGTTTTTCACGAAGACACGATCGATAGATGAAGGATCAGCACGATCGGCAATATCTGCCTGTACCTGTACACGGTAGTATTTACCGAAGCGGTTGAAGTCCGACACCTGGGCACTACCAAAATACACCTGCATGGTTTGCAGTATATCTTTCACGCTTACACCAAGCTGGTTAGCCTTATCATCGTCAACGTCTAATTGTAACTGCGGGTAATCGGCTTTGAACGAAGTAAAAGCAAAAGCAACTGCCGGTTTCTTCATCAACTCGGTAATAAACTTGGTTGATATACCGCTGAATTTGTCCAGCTTGCCGCTGGTTTTATCCTGCAATACAAAGTCGAGGGCCTCAACGTTACTAAAACCGGGAACAGTTGGGAAGCTGAACACGAAGAAACTGCCACCGTGCACCGCGCCTAAATCGCCGCGTATCTGGGTCATTATAGCATTGATATCTTTTACCGCGCCACGTTCTTCGGGTTTCTTCAGCAATACGAAGAAGATGGCCGATGATGGACTGTTTGATTTGGTAAGCAGGTTAAAGCCTGGTACCGATGTTACAAACCGTGCAGCAGGATTTTTACCTACCTTCGATTCGGCATCTTCCATTACTTGCGAGGTACGGTCGAGCGAGGTACCTGAAGGGGTATTTACTGCAATGGCAATAAAGCCTTGGTCTTCTGTTGGTATAAAGCCTGTTTTAGTGGTCCTTACCATCATTACTACAGCAAATGTTACTATAGCCAGGCCCGTAATGCCAACCCATTTATTTTTGGTTAAAAACTTAAGCCCGCCAACGTATTTATTGGTTAGTGAAGTAAAGCTGGTATTGAATCCATTGAAGAAACGTTGTTTAAAAGTTGTTTTAACCGGCTGACCATTACTGTCATGGTGCAAGGGTTTCAAAAATAATGCTGCTAAAGCAGGACTCAACGTTAATGCGTTTAATGCCGATATTACGATAGCGATTGCCATGGTAAAGGCAAACTGGCGGTAGAATACGCCTGTCGACCCTTCAAGGAAACCGACCGGTAAAAATACTGCTGCCATTACCAGTGTGATAGATATCAGGGCACCGGTAATTTCGTGCATCGCTTCGAGTGTTGCCTCTTTTGGACCGAGGCCTTTGTGCTCCATTTTGGCGTGCACGGCCTCGACCACCACTATCGCGTCATCCACTACGATACCTATAGCCAATACCAACGCGAACAGGGTTAGCAGGTTGATAGAGAAGCCAAATATTGACATAAAGAAAAACGTACCGATAATGGCCACCGGAACCGCTATGGCAGGAATAAGCGTTGACCTGAAATCCTGCAGGAAGACAAATACCACCAGGAACACGAGTATAAATGCCTCGATAAGCGTGTGTTTTACCTGGGTGATAGATTCGTCCAGCGCAATTTTGGTGCTGTAAAAGATGTTGTATTTAACGCCATCTGGAAAGTCTTTTGCAGACTTAGCCATCAGGTCGTTTATCTCAATCTGTATCTTGTTGGCATTAGAGCCTGATAACTGGATAACGCCGATACCGATACCTTTTTTACCGTTTAAACGGGTTATACTGGTATACGAGTAAGAGCCAAGCTCAACGCGGGCCACATCTTTTAAGCGCAATACCGAACCATCTGAATTTGAGCGTATAGGTATATTTTCATATTCTTCGGGTTTTGCAAGCTTGCCTTTGTACTTTATTACATATTCAAATGCCTCTTTGCTACGCTCGCCAAAACGGCCGGGAGCGGCTTCCAAACTTTTATCCTGTATAGCTGCAAATATTTCGGTTGGGGTAATGTGGTAAGTTTCCATTTGTGATGGGTTCAACCACACACGCATCGAATAATCTTTTAAGCCACCGAATATGGCAGCCGAACCTACACCGGGGATACGTTTAATTTCGGGGATGATATTTATTTGCGCATAGTTGGCAATAAATGTCTGATCGTATTTCTTTTCATCCTCGGTAAACATACCAATAGCCATAATAAAGCTATTTTCCTGTTTGGCAGTGGTAACGCCCTGCTGCACTACTTCGGCAGGCAGTTGGCTGGTGGCCTGGGCCACACGGTTTTGAACGTTAACCGCGGCCTGGTCGGCATCGGTGCCCAATTTAAAATATACGGTAATTGCTAAAGTACCATCGTTACTGGCGGTCGAGCTCATGTAAGTCATGTTCTCAACACCGTTGATAGATTCTTCGAGCGATGGCGCTACGGAGCGCAAAACGGTTTCGGCATTGGCGCCCGGGTAAATGGCTGTTACCAGTACCGACGGCGGAGCAATGTCAGGAAATTGCTGCAAGGGCAGCCTGGTTAAACCGAGCACGCCCAGTATCACCAGTAAGGTTGAAATTACGGTAGCGAGTACCGGTCTTTCTATGAATTTTTTTAACATGACTTTTTAATTTAGATTTAAGAGGTCAAGAGTCAGGAACCAAGACAGAATTATTGTCTTCCAATTATGTTCGATATGACGTTTTATCTTGACTCTTGATTTCTTGATTCTTGACTCTTTTTCAATTAGTTTTTAGCAAGTGCAGCGGTCTTATCTTTCGCTGCCTCAGGCTTTATGATGGTGCCGTCCTGCAAATGATCGAAGCCAGAAAGCACAATTTTGTCGCCCACTTTTATACCATCTTTAACCAGGTAATTGTCGCCGCTTTTGCCTACTACGGTAATGGCCTGCTTTTTAACCTTGTTGCTGTCGGCTACTGCGAAAACGAATACTTTGTCCTGCATATCAATAGTGGCCGATTGAGGCACCAGCAACACATCTTTGTGCTGCAGGCTTAAGCGGATTTTACCGGTATTGCCAGAGCGCAGTAAACCTTGCGGGTTAGAAAAGCTTGCCCTTAAAGTGATGGCGCCTGTTGTTTTATCAAACTGGCCGTCAATCATATCAACTTTACCTTGTTTGCCGTAAGCAGTGTTATCAGCTAACACCAGCGATACCATAGGCACCTGTTTCAATTTATCGGTAAGGGTTGAGCCGGCGTATTGTTCTTTAAAGCTTACAAAGTCCTTTTCGCTAAGTGAGAAGTAAACGTGTACATCGTGCACATCAGATAACTGTGTAAGTGCTTCCGGATCGGCGGCGCCAACAAGGCTTCCTTGCTTCTTGTTTAAGCGGCCTATGTAACCGTTAACCGGGGCTTTAATTAAAGTATACCCTAAGTTGATTTGCGCAGTGGCCACGTTTGCTTTAGCCGATTCAATATTGGCTTTGGCGACTTGTACAGCGGCTTTGGCTGTTTTTAACTGGTAATCTGATACTACCTTGTTTTCAACCAGCGGGATAAGCTTGTTAACTTCCAGGTCGGCGTTGCCCGCAGCTGCTTCGGCCGCATGCTGGCTGGCCAACGCATTGTTTAACGCAGCGCGGTATGGCTGGTCGTTTATTTTAAATAAAGGCTGACCGGCGCTTACAAAAGCACCTTCGTCAACAAATACTTTATCCAGTGTTCCGCTTACCTGCGGGCGCACTTCTACGTTTACGGTACCTTCTACCGATGCAGGGTATTCCTGGTAAGTGGTGTCATTGCCCGTGGCAATTACGGCAACCGGCAGTGATGGCGCCGGCGGCGCTGCAGCTGTTTGCGGCTTTGGCGAGCAGCTGTATAATGATATTGCGAGTATCGCTAAGATTAAACTTTTCATGATTATTATTTTGTTGTTGTATGGTTGCATTGTTGTATGATGTAAGTGCGTTGATTTGATTATCTATCACCCGCAACACGGGTGATATGATGTTGGAATGCTTGTTATAACATTATTTGTTTTAACATCATTAAACTGTTTAACAGTGTTAAATATTTGAAGGAGGGTTTGGTTCATTGCTTTCATAGTTGTAATTATTAGTTGTTGATGATTATTTAATATTTAATTAACACTGTTAAATAATTTAATGATGTTTTATTTTAGTCAAAAAAATCAGACAGCCATCGTCCTGATTATACCCCCTATTGCATCTTTAAGTACCTGGCGGTTAATTTCGTCAGACGAGCCGCGGCTTAACAGGTTAATAGATACCAGCCCGTGTACAACCGACCAAAAAGTGTAATACTTTGTACATATTATATCGCCTTCCAGGTCGTCTATGTTCATCATTTCACCAATCACGGCGCTGAATAATTCGTAGGGCCTTTCCGCCTCTGGTAAATTGTTTACCATTTCGCAGGCGCAACTTGTTGTTACACCAAACATTCCCTGGTAAATCTCTTTGTTTGCAAAAGCAAAGTTCCAATAGGTTAACCACATATCTTCCAGCTGTTTGGCCGGTAAGCGGTGCCTGTCGCGGGCCTGCTCCAATTCTCTCGAAAGCTTTAAGTATCCCTGGCGGGTTAATTCCAACAGTATAGCTTCTTTGTTGCTGAAGTATTCATATATAATAGGCGCGGTATATTCAATCACGTCGGCAATTTTGCGCATGCTCAAGGCTTGCCATCCCTCTTCCTTAACGATCTGAAGCGCAGCCTCCAGGATGTTGCACCTGGTTTCTTCCTTCAATCGTAATATCCTGTCTTTACTAGCCATTTTGTGTGGGTATTAAATAATTTAACACCGTTAAGCAAATGTACAGCGATAAATTACTAAGTGTATTCATTTAATTGTCATTTAATTATGGATGGAATGTCAGGAAGATAGGCTGATCTCAAAAACGGATTATAATCCGGCACTGCAACATGGGTCGAGGCTCTGCCTCTGCATTTTTCTAATATTAAAAATTATTGGTCACCATAAAATAAATAATTGTTTTTTTCGAGAGCCGTAGGCTCGGCCAATATTGTAGCGCTGGATTTTAATCCAGCGGCGACCGGCGATTAATTGTAGATTTTCAGATATTTGCCTTATGAACCCTTTAATCGATTACCTCAAACTCCTAAGGCATATTCCCGCTGAGGATGAGCAAATCATCGCAGCCCATTTTATCCCCAGGCAATTTAAAGAAGGCGATTATTTATTCAAAGGTGATGGCAAGGTAAGCCGCGAAATGTTTTTTGTTTGCAGGGGCGTGACCCGGATTATGTCGGTTAACGATAAAGGCGTTGAGGTTACCCACTTTTTTTATAACGAAAATAAATTCTGTTCCATACTGCAAAGCTTTAATGAGGAAACGCCAACACCAGCTGCCATACAGGCCTGTTGCGATGCGGAAGTGTTATCCATATGCAAACGCGGACTGATGGATCTATACCATCAGCTCCCCTGGTTAAAACAGGTAATAGATAACATTAACCAGCTGCATTTAATTGAAAAAGTAAACGTGCGCAATACCTACCTCGGTATTGATGCCGAAAACCAATATAAGTTATTTACGGTGCAGCAACCGGATATTGCCATGCGTGTGCCTTTGAAAGATATTGCCGCATACCTGGGCATCACACCACAATCGTTAAGCCGCATACGCAAAAACATCAGTTAGATTATGATAGAAATAAGAAAAGCTACCGAGACCGATCAGGGTGCCATTTGGGAAATAATACACCGGGTGCTGCAGGGAGGCGATACCTACTCGTTCGCCCCGGAATCGACAAGAGAGCAAATGATGGCCTATTGGTTTGCTCGGGGTAAGCACACCTACTTAGCCCTTTACGACGGCAAAATAGCTGGCACATTCGCCATTTGTGATAACCAGCCTGGGTTGGGCTCGCATGTGGCTAATGGCGCTTTCATGGTTTCGGCATTATTTGCCGGCAAAGGTATAGGCAAAGCTATGGGTGGGTTTTCACTAACAGAAGCCCGGCGGCTTGGCTATAAAGCCATGCAGTTTAACTTCGTGGTAAAAACTAATGAACGGGCAGTTAAACTTTGGCAAAGCCTGGGCTTTAATATAGTAGGCGAAGTGCCCGATGCTTTTAATCACCGGCAGTTGGGGCTTACCAATATTTACGTTATGTACCAAAAACTGTAACAGCTATTTATATGAAAAAATCTATTGCTATTGATATGGATGGTGTTATTGCCGACGAGGTGGTGCAACTATTAACCTGGTACGATCAGCACTACGGTGTTAAAATACATCCTGCTGAACTTAATGGCCGCCGGGAAGAGGATGTAGTGCCCGAAAAGGACGCTTACATTAAACTCTCGGCTATGCCCGGATATTTCCGCACTACGCCTGTTATGCCCGGCGCCGTTGAAGCGGTAAAAAAACTGGCCGATAGTTTCGATATCTATATCGTTTCTGCGGCCATGCAATACCCGCACAGTTTATCGCAAAAACTGGAATGGCTTGGCGAGCATTTCCCATTTATCAGCTGGCGTAATATCATTTTTTGTGGCGATAAAAGCATCATCGGTACTGACTACATGATTGATGACCATATTAAAAACCTCGACTATTTTAAAGGAAAGACCATTATGTTTAATGCTTTTCACAATGTAAACCACACCCATCACCAGCGCGTTAATAATTGGGAGGAGGTTTTGGAATTGATGGCAAAAGAAGTGTAAAATTTACACAACCATTAACTAATGTTTTTTAATTTTAGCCATGAAAAAATCAATTGCTATTGATATGGATGGCGTAATTGCCGACACCGAAACTCACTTCATTAATTGGTACGAACGCGACTATGGTGTACGTGTTACCCCGGAGTCGATACGGGGACTTGAAGAAAATGAGATGTTCCCTGATAAAACTGCGGCACGCAAGTTTGCTTTTACTCCTGGCTTTTTCCGTACACTGCCTGTTATTGCAGGCGCAGTTGAAGCGGTAAAAATGTTGATGAAAAACTACGAGGTTTATATTGTTTCGGCCGCCATGGAATTTCCGCAGTGCTTACCCGAAAAGCTGGAATGGCTGAATGAACATTTCCCTTTCATCGATTGGAGGCATATTATTTTCTGCGGCGATAAAAGTGTTATCGGTACCGATTATATGATTGACGATCACATAAAAAACCTCGACTATTTTAAAGGGACAACCATTATGTTCCACGCCTTTCATAACGTTAATTACACCCATCACCAAAGGGCAAATAACTGGGATGAGGTGCTGACGCTGATGGAAAATAATTTTTAGGTTTTTAAAAATCAGGGCTAAAGCTAAACTTAATGCCATATCGCGAGGCTCCGGGATGGTCTAAGTAATTGAACCGCCTGATTAAATCAACCCGTAAAAACTTAAATATGTTGCCCACGCCCGCCCCCGCTTCAATATAGGGCGTGCTGCCCAGGGCATAAGTGCCGTATGCGCCGTTTGTGGCCGGTGGCAGCCGGTAAAGGCCTTTGGTTATTGCGGGATTATTTTCATCGCGCAGGCCACCATATAATATTTTACCCGACAGATATTCGCGCCATTTAAGGTGTTCAATCAGCGGTATTTTGTTCAGAAAAAAGCCGTTGAAGCTTTGGGTAAAATTAAGGCCCACGTAATGGTCGCTTACAAATTCAAGATAGTTCATGCGGTTGTAACCGTCCCGGTCGTAAGCCAAAGATTGGTTGGCCGGACTGATATTCAGCAGCGGGAATGGCACCTTGCCCTGCACATAGCCGCCTATTACGGTAACATCGGCATAGCCAAGCTGCGAAAAGTAAAATCGTTTATAAATATTTAACCCCAGGTCGGTAAATGCATACGAGCCATACAAAAAGCTTTTGAAGCCGCGGTTCACCTGCAAATCAAAAATAGGGTATTTGCTGTAAATGGTGTGCCGGTCCTGGCTACCTTGTATAATTTGCTCGTGCGGGGCGTAGCGCAGATGCACATCAAGCTCGCTGGTTGTTAAATCGTGCACTACCTTATTTACACCATCGTTAAATTGATAAACCAATTGTGCTGCCGGCGCCTGGTTCCAGGTTTTTAAGGTAACGCGGTACGAGAGGTGATTTTCAAAATCCTTCACATACTCCAGCTTGAAAATACCACTGTAAAGCCAGTAATTTGTTTTACCGGTTTGGAACGATGAAAACGCCGCCTGGCGGTTGCTTATCGAAAACGTATGCCCCGGCACATCAACATCGTACAAAAAGCTTATTTTAAAATAATCGTTGGGGAACCTGTAGGGCGCCACTTTGTTTAAACTCAGGTAGGCAATCGCATCCAGCTTTATCTTTTTATCCTTTGTGCCTATTGCGCCATAACCTTCCATGTAAAACATACTGTCGAGCTTTGGCGTAGTGCGCGCCCCGCCCTCGAAACGCAGGCCCTCCTGGCTGTTAAATGAAAAGAACTGCCCTATCGGCCCTACCTGTACCCACCCGAAATCGGCATAACCACTCGTGAGGGTTGATGCTATCCACATGGTTCGCTTAAACGATGCCATTTGCCCAAGCTTGTTTACGTTGCTGTATACCTGTGACTGCTGCCTGCTGAGCGTATCAGTACGATGGGCGGCCCAGAAGGCTGTATCTGCGCGGTTTACATTCGGGGCAATTTGAAGGTCCTTGCCCTTATAAAACTCTTCGGGCTGCGGCGCATTAAGCTTGTAGCCTGTATAACTGACCGTTCGCTGGCCTATAACGCCCCAGCCTTTCTTTTTCGAGAGGCCAAAATCGGCTTTTACATCGCTTTTGGTGAGGTAATACCTACCGCCGGGCTGCTGCACAAAATCGAGCCTGATTTTGAGGCTGCGCATAAAGTTGATGTTGATCTCCTTGTTTACGTTCATCTCGCAGGCCGTAACCGCGTAATGCCCGTCGAGCGTAACTACCAGTTTGCCTTCAAAAAGCAGGTCGCCTTTGGTGCGGGGGGTAAACATCACTTCAACCTGCTTGCCTGCAGGCGTATTAATGGTATCAGCGATAAAAAACTTGTAATAATTGGGCGAATGGTCGGCAATGGGGCTTAAAAACTGGCTGGCAATTATAAAGACGTTGTTTGAATAAATGTCGAGATTATTGCCATACAAGCGATTTAAGTAAACATCCAACCCGGCTGTATCAATAAACTTGATGATGTTGATCTGCTTTTGCGCCGTTAATACCTGGATGTCCTTTGAAGGTTCTTTGCGGTGATAAATGTCCGACAGCTTCTCGCTTAATAAAACAGGCAGCAGGGTTTGTTTCTGTCCGTCGATATTGGCGGTGGTATCCAGCATAAACTTATACTTGCTGAAAAATTTGCCGTTTATAAATTTTTGCGGCAGGTTAAAAAACGACAATCCTATCCGTTCGTACTGGTTATATTGCAGGTAGGCGGCGCTCTCCATGCGGTTTTCATCTTTATGGTTGATGATCTGCTGGATAAGCGACACGGCCGGGTTGCCCTTGTTGCGGTATTTTTCTTTTTTTGCCGAGGTTATGGTTACCCCTTTAAGCTGGGTTTGGCTGCCGCGCAAACTTACGTTCAGTGCATTTTCCTGCCCTGGCTTAATGTTTTTTGCTATGGATTGGTACCCCATGTGCGAAAACGTAACCGAAGTAAACGAGCCTTCGGCAATAAGGTCGAATTTCCCCAGCGAATCGGTATTGGCGCCGGTGCCGGTACCTGTAAAGTTTACATTAACGTATGATAGTGGCTTGCCTGTTGCGGCATCAAGCACATGGCCGGTAACCCGGGTAGTTAGCAGTGGCTGCAAGGCAGCTTTATGCCCTGTATCAGCACTGGTTTTTAAGGTGTCCTTTGATTTTTTGAGGGTATCGGTTTGCTGGGCAGCAACGTTTAATGCAAGCAACAGCAGGCAAAAACAACCTGATATTTTTACCCGGCTCTTATTAAAAAGCATTAACCAATTAAAAATGTTTTTACGGTAGAAAGCTAACACGCCTGCACTGATCCAGCAAATAAGTAACAAAATAATATAAACAATAAATAGATAATAAGAATTACACAAACGTATTTATACAGCTATAAAGTATTATAAGCCTGTTTTTTACTTATTTGCGAGTATAAGCATTTATTCTGTAGCGTTTCTGAAGTTTCGATAGTAAAATAAAAATAAGCGCAAATAAAAAAGCCGGGGCCAGTTTAATATAAACCAGCGCCGGCGTAATATGTTTGCTTGGTTAAGGAATACCCGGGCAAGCTAATAAAAGCTTTGGGTTACCTTAAAAGCTGAAGCTTTTATTTTTAGTGGTGATTTTTAAAATCCGCTCCTGAATGCTGCTTAGCGCATTACCGGTTTCTTTCAGCTCCTCGGCAGAAACATTGTATTTTTTTGCCCAGTATTCATCTTCAGAATTAGCTTTTATTTGAGAGATTTCGCGGTTTTTGATGTCGATATTTGCCTTAGTTTCCATGGTTGATTAGCGTTAATAGTGTTAATAATAAACTGCTTACAAGGGTATACAAAGGTACAGGCTGAGTGGTTAATACAGCATTATCATTGTGTTAAGTTAATGTTAACAGTATATTGGGTTGGGGAATTTTGGAGGGGAGAGATAGGCGTATTTTCCGGTCCAGGGGCGCTAATTGCTTCAAAAGCGGGAAAATGTGTTAATTCCTATATTTTTCAAACAACTTCATTATCAATATATTAAATAAGTTAAGGGCGAAATTATGTTAACCCTGTCAACCCCTTTTCATGCTCGATTCATCATGTTATCCCACATTGTGATGGCAGCGGTTATCGGCCTGTTCCTAACGCTAGTACCGTATAAGCGCACAGCACGGCCCCCGCTTCTACCGGCTGAGAATGCCCCTATTTTACTAATGAAATTACAAATGTTACGACACTGACGCTTTTGGCTTTCCATCTTTCAGTTCTTCCGTCTTTAATGACTTCTCGGTCTTCCGGACTTTTCCGACTTTCCGGACTTTTTTCCTATACTTGTACTATTGACAATTACATCCGCCAATTATGCCCAGATATTGTTTAACCCTTGATTTAAAAGACGACCTTGCCCTGATTGCCGAGTACGAACGCTACCACGAGGCTATCTGGCCCGAAATAAGGGAAAGCATTACCGGCGCAGGCATTAGCGGCATGGAGATCTATCGCTTTGATACGCGCCTGTTTATGATTATGGATGTTGATGACACCTTCAGCTTTGAGCGCAAAGGCCAAATGGATGCCGGCAACGCCAAAGTGCAGGAATGGGAAGATTTGATGTGGAACTACCAGCAGCCGCTAAAAAAAGCCATGAAGGGCGAGAAATGGGTGCTGATGAATAAGATATTTGAACTTTAGCCCGCTTGTCATTGCGAGGAACGAAGCAACCGCGAACTATGCAAGTCCGCCCTGTAAAGTTCGCTGTTGCCGCGCTCGTTCCTCCTCGCAATGACAAAGTTTTATAACTGGCAAATTCGAGAATTATACTAACCAATAAATAAACCACCTATGAACCTAAAAAAACTGTCGCTGCTGCTGTTACTTATGGTAATAACCGGCACCACTTTCGCCCAAAAAAGTATCGGTAACGAAACTGATGCGCAAAAGAAAAAACGCATGGAGTGGTGGACGGACGGGCGTTTCGGCATGTTTATACATTGGGGATTGTACAGTGGCGCTGCCCGGCACGAGTGGGTAAAACACAACGAAAAGATTGACAACGCCGGCTACCAAAAATATTTCGACCAGTTTAACCCGGATTCTTTCGACCCCAAAAAATGGGCCAAAACCGCCAAAGCTGCCGGCATGAAGTACGCTGTGCTTACTACCAAGCACCATGAGGGCTTTTGCCTGTTCGACTCGAAATATACCGACTACAAGGCCACCAACACCGCTGCCAAACGCGACCTGGTGCGCGAGTATGTAAACGCCTACCGCGCCGAGGGGCTGAAGGTGGGTTTCTACTATTCGCTGCTCGACTGGCACCACCCGAATTATACGATAGATGATATTCACCCGCAATCGCCCCTGGATAAAAAGGATGCCAGCTATGAGCGGATGAACAAGGGCCGCGATATGGCCAAATACCGCCAGTACATGCGCAACCAGATAACTGAACTGCTGACCAACTACGGCAAAATTGATATCATCTGGCTCGATTTTTCGTTTCCCCGCAAAGACGGCCACGGCAAAGGCAAGGACGACTGGGGTTCGGTAGAGTTGATCAAATTGATCCGCAAGCTGCAGCCGGGCATCATCATTGATAACCGCCTTAACCTGGAGGAATATAAGGACGGCGCCGACTTTGAAACCCCTGAGCAGGTAGGCACCGACGAACTGGCCAAATACCGCGGCAAAACCTGGGAAACCTGCCAAACCTTCAGCGGATCGTGGGGTTACTACCGCGATGAAAACACCTGGAAAACACACCGCCAATTGCTTGATTTGCTGATAACATCGGTAAGCAATGGCGGCAACCTGATACTAAACGTTGGCCCCACAGCCCGCGGCGAGTTTGACTACCGCGCAACCCGCGCTTTGGACAGCATGGCCTACTGGATGCACGCCAACAACCGCGCTATTTACAACTGCACCTACGCGCCCGATACCTACAAGGTGCCCGAAAATGATAAGTTGACATACAATGCCAAAACCAAAAAGCTGTACGTACATTTGTACTATTATCCGCAGGGCGGCACCGTAACTTTGCCGGGCTATGCAGGTAAAATTAAATATGCGGCGTTTTTAAATGATGCATCGGAGTTGTTATACAAACCATCGCCAAGTAATCCGGATGATTTGATATTAACTTTGCCGGCCAAAAAGCCGCAATACGAAATACCAGTAGTGGAGCTTACGCTGCAATAATTGAATTAAGATTTATAATGTCGACACAGAAACATAGTTATATCCGCATCCACCCGAAAGACAACGTTTTGGTGGCCCTGCAAAACCTGCAACAAGGAACCGAAATTAATTTTGAGGGCCAGGCTTTTAATTTAACTGAAAAGGTTGATGCCAAGCACAAATTCAGTATAAACGCGCTGCAACCCGGCGATGAAATATTTATGTATGGCGTACTGGTGGGTAAAGCCACAGTGGACATTCCACAAGGCGGGCCTATAGGCACCCAAACCGTGCACCATGCCTCGGGCGAGTTCCACCTTGGCAAACGCAAGCTGGACTGGCACCAACCGGATGCAAGCAAGTATAGCAGCAAAACCTTTAATGGTTATCACCGGGCAAATGGCTCGGTAGGTACCGGTAATTACTGGATTGTGGTGCCGCTGGTATTTTGCGAGAACCGCAATATTGATGTATTGAAAGAGGCCCTGGTAGATAAACTTGGCTACAAAAAAGCAAAAAGCTACGAGGGCGATGTTGACCAGCTGATGAGCCTGTACCAGGCTGGGAAATCAGTTGAGGAGATATTGAATGCTGACATAGAGGATTCAGCGGATAAGGCTGGGTCGAAGAAGTTTTTTAAGAATATTGACGGGATTAAATTCCTGACTCACGAAATGGGTTGTGGCTGTACCCGCAGCGATGCGCAAACCTTGTGCGGGCTGATAGCAGGTTACATAACCCATCCAAACGTAGCAGGCGCAACCATACTAAGCCTGGGCTGCCAGAACGCACAGGTAAGTATACTGGAGCAGGAAATAAAAGTACGAGATGCCAACTTCAGCAAACCGCTGGTAATACTGGAGCAGCAAAAAGTAGGCACCGAAAGCGACCTGTTAAAACAGGCCCTCAAACAAACCTTTGCTGGCCTGATGCAGGCCAACCAAACCGGACGGACACCTGCGCCATTATCCAAACTATGTATAGGGCTGGAGTGCGGCGGATCGGATGGATTTTCGGGCATATCGGCAAACCCGGCATTGGGCTATGTGAGCGATCTATTGGTGACGATGGGCGGCTCGGTTATCTTATCGGAGTTCCCGGAGCTTTGC
Organism: Mucilaginibacter sp.; assembly: GCF_025359345.1. GTDB lineage: Bacteria > Bacteroidota > Bacteroidia > Sphingobacteriales > Sphingobacteriaceae > Mucilaginibacter. Next base: position 345,178 of record NZ_JANYGQ010000026.1, on the reverse strand, counting down.
GGCGTAGAGCAGGAACTGAGCGACCGCTGCGTTGACGAGGACAAAGCCAACTACTTTATGCAGCTGATGACCACCTACAACAAACGCGCAGAGGCTGATGGTTCAGGCTTTTACGCCAACCCATCACCGGGCAATATAAGGGATGGATTGATAACGGATGCCATTAAATCGGCCGGCGCGGCTAAAAAAGGCGGCACATCGCCGGTGGCAGATGTGCTGGATTATCCCGCCAAGGTATCAAAACCCGGCTTAAACTTGCTTTGTACTCCCGGCAGCGATGTCGAAAGTACGACAGCAGAAGTAGCAGCAGGGGCGAATATCGTGTTGTTTACAACCGGCTTGGGTACGCCAACAGGTAACCCGGTAACACCGGTGATCAAACTATCAACAAACACAGTTACGGCGTTAAAAATGCCTGATATCATCGACATTAACTGCGGCACCATTATAGAAGGCGACGAAACCATACAACAAGCCGGTGAACGCATACTGGATTACGTAATACAGGTAGCCAGCGGCGAAGCAGAACCTGCATCGGTACGGTTGGGGCAGGATGACTGGATACCGTGGAAGAGGGGGATATCGTTGTGAGGAATGTCGGATTTCGGAATTTCGATTTCGGAATTGGGAAATTCAGTATTTATAAATTTAAAATTTAACAAATCCGAAATCGGACATCCGAAATCCGAAATCAAGAATCATGTTCAAACTAACCAATAAACAAGTAATAATAACCGGCGGTGGCAGCGGAATAGGCAAGGCAATGTCGGTACTGTTTGCAGCCCAGGGAGCAAGCGTGCATATCATTGAGCTGAATGAAGAAGCAGCCAATGATACGCTAACCGAAATTAAAGCAGCCGGTGGCAATGCATCAGTACATAACTGCGACGTAAGCAACCAGCAACAAGTGCTGGATGTTTTTAACGGGATAAGCAAAATCGACATACTGGTAAACAATGCTGGTATAGCTCACATTGGCAAAGCCGATAACACCAGCGAGGCAGATTTCGACAGGATATACAACGTGAATGTAAAGGGCGTGTACAACTGCCTGTTTGCTGCACTGCCTTTGATGAAAGCCAATAAGGGCGGGGTAATATTAAACACAGCATCGGTAGCTGCCCATGTTGGTATAACCGACAGATTTGCTTACTCCACCAGCAAAGGTGCCATTCATGCCATGATGCTGTCGGTAGCACGGGATTATTTGAATGAGAACATCAGGTGCAACAGCATATCGCCTGCAAGGGTACATACGCCGTTTGTAGATGGTTTTATAGCCAAAAACTATGCCGGGCAGGAAGCCGAGATATTTGAAAAACTATCCAAATCACAGCCTATCGGCAGGATGGCAAAATCAGAAGAAATTGCAGCGCTGGCCTTATACCTTTGCTCGGACGAAGCAGGGTTTATAACCGGAACTGATTACCCGATTGATGGGGGCTTTATTACTCTGAATAATTGAAGTTGATTTCGGAATTTCGATTTCGGAATTAAAAAAAATAACTTAAAAATCAAGCATTCAAAAATAAAACATCCGAAATAAAAACAAATCCGACATCGAACATCCGAAATAAATAAACACACATGAAATTAATACGATTTGGTGAAGCCGGCAAGGAAAAAACCGGTGTTATCATCAACGATAAAAAATACGACACTTCCGCTTTTGGCGAGGACTATGGTGAATCATTCTTTGAAAACGATGGCCTAACCCGTTTAAGCTATTTTTTAGAGGATAGCCTGTTACCTGAGATTAATGAAGATGTGAGACTGGGTTGCCCGCTGGGCCGGCCATCAAAAATTGTTTGCATCGGTTTAAATTATATCGACCATGCCAGGGAAACCAATGCCACTCCTCCTACCGAGCCGGTGATATTTATGAAATCGACCACAGCTATTACCGGGCCTTTTGATAATATCATCATCCCAAAAAACTCTGTAAAAACTGATTGGGAAGTTGAATTGGCTATTGTTATGGGCAAAAAAGCGAGCTACGTAAGCGAAGAAGATGCTATGGACTATGTGGCAGGATATGTTTTACATAACGATGTATCTGAACGTGAATTCCAGATTGAGCGCGGCGGTACCTGGGATAAGGGAAAAGGCTGCGATACGTTCGCCCCCATCGGCCCATTCTTTGCCACCAAAGAGGAAATAGCCGACCCGCATAACCTGCGCCTTTGGCTAAAAGTTAACGGCAAAACCATGCAGGATGGCAATACCTCGAACTTTATATTTAATATCCCGCACTTAATTTCGTACACCAGCCAGTTCATGACTTTATTACCGGGCGATATTATATCAACCGGTACACCTGCCGGAGTGGCCCTGGGAATGAAGCCACCTGTGTATTTAAAAGCCGGTGATGTGATTGAATTGGGAATTGACGGATTAGGCGAGGCCAGGCAGGTACTGATTGATTATAGCGCTTAATACATCCCCCGGTTTTAAAGCGAATTAAAGCTGGCAGTTATTTTAACTGCCGGCCAAAAATGTCTATGTTTATTGCCTGTAAGCGTTATCACAACAAATATATACGATGAAAAAATCACCAAAATGGGTAATGCTATCCATTTTACTGCCCTTTATATCTTTTGCTCAAAGCAATTTTAAACCGGGGTACCTGGTTGATCTCAAAAACGACACTGTAAAGGGATATATTGACTACCGGGAATGGAAACAAAACCCACGTTCGTTCAATTTTAAGACAAACCCGAATAGCACAGTCCAAAAGTTAACAGCCAGTAACACTCAGGCTTTTGGTATTGCCAGCCTTGAATACTTTGAACGCGCCGTGGTTAGTATCAGTGCCGGGAATGTTGAAGTTGGCAGCCTGGCTGTTGGTGTAGATACAGCCCGTGTAACGGATACGGTATTTTTAAGAACAGTAACTACGGGTAAAGGTGTATCCCTTTATTATTTAACCGATAATATTAAAACACGATTTTATATTAAAGACGTAAAAGATGGTCGCTTGAAGGAACTTGACTATTTTGTTTATCTGGATGCAGATGACAACTCTTCGGTAAAAACTATATACGCGTACCGGACGCAGTTATTAGCATTTGCATATACCTATCAGCCAGACAACAAAAGCTTAGTTCAGCGGATCCAATCGGCCGGTTACTCGGAAACAGAATTGAAGGCTATCGCAAATACGATAAACGGAGGATCAAACACACAGTTTTTGCATGATAAGCTTTCAGCAGTGCGTTTTTTTGCCGGGGCAGGCATTACAGCAAATAAATTAACTTTTAGCGGAGAAAACGGGCCCTTTCCTGATGGCACCAGCCGTAGCCATACTGCGCCGGAATTTTCAGCCGGGGCGGATTTGATCCTGAATAAAAATACACAGAAGGTAGTTTTCAGAGCGGAGTTAATGGCAGCCGCCAATCATTATAATTTCAATCTGTCAACGCCCGGTGCTTTTATAATTAACTCAAGCCTGGATGTTAAACAATTAAATATTTCAGTTATTCCGCAATTTATTTACAACGTCTATTCAACGCCGGGGGTCAAGGCGTTTTTAGGAGCAGGGGTAGCTTTTAATTTCGCGTTTTATAACGATTACCATTATTTGACAATGTACAGCGACGGGCAGGTTGTGAATGAAAAAAAATATGCGCAGTTTGATAAGATGTGGTATTCGTTTCCTCTAAAGGCCGGCGTTTTATTAAATAACAAACTGGAAATATTTGGTTCGTATTGGTTGTCGTCACCAATACTAAGCAACACAAATTACGCTGCCCATGTAATTGCTTATAAAGCCGGCATAAATTTCCTGTTTGGGAAATAAGAGAACGTTTTAGTTAAAGTTCTTGTGAGTCTTTATAGTCTAATGTAGGTATGTTACTTCTAAAAGCAGCAATATATTTTTCAATGTATTGTTGCTTTGTTTTTGCCTTGTACTGCATAATAAACCGTGGATGCTCTAAAGCAACAATGTTTTTAAAGTAACCCTTCTTCTCGTTAAGCTTACGTAAAAATGTTTCGTTTTTGCCGGTACCGAAGCAAAAGCAGGTATCGGTATAGCAGCCCAGGTCTATTTGGGTTTGAATGTTCCAGGTAATAAAATCGTAAACGGAGGCAGTAAGTTCTTTACTGTCGTAATAATTGTAGTTTATTTCTTTGCCGTCTTTTGTATCAGCCGTAAAGCCCAGCGGGCAAATGGAGTTGATATAAATGTGCCTGTAAAATTCTTCAGCACCGCCAAAGGCAGCTATCATCTCATAAATAAATACCGATGAGGGTTCGTGTGTTTCTTTACCCTCATAATTTATCCCGCATACAGACTTCAACCGTTTCGAATCTGTAAATGCCACGCCTGTAACACCACTCCCAAACCTGCCCGGGTTAATGCCCAATATTAAATACCGCTCGTTATAGTCGTTATAATATTTGGTGTAAAATTCATTCATAATCCGGCTGGCCTGCCCGTTTTCCTTGTAGGGGTTCATGATCTTGATGCCCGGAGGCAGCGTTCCTTTAAAATCCAGTTGGTTGTTGAATTGAATTACTTTTTGGGCGAAGGTCATGGATTGATTTATGATTGCGATAAAATTAAACGGATATATCCAATTTGTATCCGTTTTTATCCAAATAAAAAAGCCCTGCAAATAAACATCTGCAAGGCTGTATTATAAATCGTATTAATCTTTACTGTTGAATTGCTTTTCCGTCGTACGTTGCCGACTTCAAAATCTTTTCGGCAACTGCCACGGCAGCGGTCGAAAGCGGCGCATAGTTTAAGTCGTTACAATATTTCTGGCCTTCGTGTATGTTCCACCAAAGCAGTTTAACTACTTTATCGGCACGGTCTTTAGTACGGCCGGCATAGTTTTGCTCTTTATAGATAAGCGCCCAGGTTAAACCGCTGATAGGGTAACCATCTTTTGCATCGGTATTGCTTAACGAAACTTTTGCGTCATCAGGGATAGTAATATTACCGGCTGCACTGGTTGACGCAACAGTTGGGGTGATATAGTTGCCGCTTTTGTTTTTTAAATCGGCAAAGGTCATTTTATTTTGAATGGCGTATGACAACTCGATATAGCCAATTGCACCGGGGGTTTGTTTTATTAAACCTGCAACACCCTCGTTACCTTTACCACCCAAACCAACAGGCCAGTTTATAGCCGAGCCTTTGCCCGGTTTGGTGTTCCAGTCGGCGCTAACTTTTGAAAGATAGGTAGTGAAAATATTGGTAGTTCCGCTACCATCGCTGCGGTGAGCGATAAAAATACCGGTTGATGGCAGTTTAACGCCTGGGTTTATTTTTGCAATGGCTGCATCGTCCCACTTGGTAATTTTGCCTAAAAATATATTGGCAAGCACGTCCGGGTCAAGTTTTAAGGTGCTTTTTACATCAGGCAGGTTATAGCTGATAACCACGGCACCGGCACACATTGGGATATGCAAAACATCAACCCCTATTTTTTTAGCCTGGTCGTCGGTTAATGGTGCATCTGAATCGCCAAAGTCGATAGTTTTATTGGTAAGCTGTAAAATGCCGCCACCAGAGCCAATCGACTGGTAGTTTACTTTTACGCCTGTTGCTTTATCATACTCAGCAAATAGCTTTGAGAAAAGCGGGTAAACAAAGGTACTACCCGCGCCAAGCAACGTGTTAGCATCGGTTGCTGATGCTGTAGCCGGCTTGGACGTACTGTCGCCGCCTGTTTTTGTATTATTGCCACCGCAGCTAAATAAAGCCGAAGCAGCTACCGCTAATCCTAAAAGGGAAAGCTTACTAATCTTCATGGTTTTCAATTTCATAATGATAATTTAATATTGATTACAAAGAGACGGTTTACAATTATCTAGAATGTTATTATAATGTTAAGTAATTGTAAACTGGTTAACAGTCCAAGATGTGTACTTTTTCACGCAGAATTAGACGATATTTCGTTTGTTTTATCGTACAAAACAGCAAAATATGAAATATTAAAAATGCGTTTAAACGGCTAATTGCTTATCAATATGATAGGGTTAAGGGGCTTTACAACCAAATAATTTTAGCTTGATGAGGTTTTATTAATAATTTGCAAGTAGTGTTAAAACACTATGAAAATATTTGGCATTGATTTAGCTTTGTTTATGCAATTGGCACTTTCGCCTAAAATTATGGGCAGTATAAAATACTGTACATAAACCAATTATAGGTGCTTTTTGCTATTAATTTAACTAGTATAAAATATATGCTTATCGAACTACTTGAAATCAGCGCTTTACTTGCAGTGCTAATTTTGCCTGTTATATTTCCGTATAAAAAACAGGCCATGGCAATCAAAATTCCTAAAAACCATAGTGATACTTCGGAGGCCAATTATGCTATTAACGAGCATGGTTTTTTAGAAGAAATTAAGCATGACAAGATAAAAAGCCATGCAAACTAAAAAGTTTTAGCAAGCCGCTGCCAATTTGGTGAGCGGCTTTTTAATGCTATATACTATAGTATGTATGTAGAGTATACCGCATCAATTGAGATGCAGTACATTTTCATTGCTCCTACTCAAAAGTAACATGTCCAGTTTTCATCAAAAAGCTGGACATGTTATCCAATCCGTCCATTTTCTACTTAATTTCTCCCTTAAAGTTTTATTCTGTAATCTTGAATAAAATAAGCCCGGTATAAGCCTCTACCAAAAATGACCCGTATCAATCCCATAACAGCAGCCTGTTTAGTTTGCTTTATAGCTATTAGTGCAACTTATGCGCAGCCAAAAAGCATCCCGCAAAAAGTTGAGGCGTTATTAAAAAAGATGACCCTGGCCGAAAAAATTGGCCAGCTAAACCAATATAACGGCGATTGGGCGGCTACCGGCCCGGTTACTACCGACGTTGGCAACAAGCTTGATGCCATTAAACGCGGCGAAGTTGGCTCAATCCTAAACATCGTAGGCGTACAGCACACCCGGGTGTTCCAGGAAGCAGCTATGAAATCGCGGTTAAAAACACCGTTGCTATTTGGGCAGGATGTGATACACGGCTATAGCGTAACTTTCCCTATTCCATTGGCCGAGGCTGCAAGCTGGGATTTGGATGTCATAAAAAAATCGGCACGAATTGCGGCAACCGAGGCTGCCGCCGGCGGCGTACACTGGACATTTGCGCCCATGGTTGATATCGCCCGCGACCCGCGCTGGGGCCGGGTAATGGAAGGGGCAGGCGAGGACCCGTACCTGGGTTCATTAATCGCAACGGCGAGAGTTAAGGGCTTCCAGGGGAATGGCCTCGGTAATTTAGATGCTGTAATGGCCTGCGCCAAACACTTTACAGCTTACGGCGCAGCAATTGGCGGGCGCGATTACAACAGTGTTGATATGAGCCTGCGGACCTTGTGGGAAGTTTACCTCCCACCCTTCAAAGCGGCGCTTGACGCTGGTGTTGGCACATTCATGAACTCTTTTAACGACTTAAACGGAACGCCTGCTTCGGCAAGCCATTATTTGCAGCGCGATATCTTAAAAAACAAGTGGGGATTTAAAGGTTTTGTAGTGAGCGACTGGGGTTCCATCGGCGAAATGATAAACCATGGCTATGTAAAGGATAACTATGAGGCTGCCGAAGCCGCCATCAATGCCGGTAATGATATGGATATGGAAAGCCGTAGCTACATTAATAACCTGGCTAAGCTGGTGGCAGCTAAAAAGGTCTCTATAGCTACCATTGATGAGGCTGTAAAGCGCATACTCACCAAAAAATACGAGTTGGGTTTATTTGACGACCCTTACCGCTTTAGCGATGCAGAACGCGAAAAACGTGTACTTAACACGCCTGAAACCATTGCAGCCACCCGCGATGCTGCCCGCAAGAGCATTGTATTATTAAAAAACGATAATAAGATTTTACCATTGTCAAAAAAATTGAGCTCGGTAGCGCTTATTGGCCCTATGGTAAAACTTAAGAAGGAAAACAAAGGCTTTTGGGCATTGGATGTTGGCGACGAAAACCAGGTAGTATCGCTTTACGAAGGTATGCAACAGCAGGCCGGCAATACCAAACTGCTTTACGCACAGGGTTGCGATGTTACAGATACAAGTCGTACAGGGTTTAACGAAGCATATAAAACTGCTTTGCAGGCTGATGTGGTGGTGATGGCCATGGGCGAACGCTTTGACATGACCGGCGAGGCCAAAAGCCGCTCGAATATACACCTGCCAGGTGTGCAGGAAGAATTAATTAAAGCTATTGTTGCCACAGGCAAACCTGTGGTGGTGTTGCTTTGTGCTGGTCGCCCGATGGTTTTTGACTGGACTGCAGACCATGCCCCGGCTATTTTGTATACCTGGTGGCTGGGCAACCAGGCAGGCAATGCCATTGCCGATGTGTTATTTGGCAGTTATAATCCGGGGGCAAAACTACCTATCACTTTCCCGCGTACCGAAGGGCAAATACCAATTTACTATAACCACTATAATACAGGAAGACCTGCACATGCTGATAATGATGTGAACTACACATCGGCCTATATTGATTTGTTAAACAGCCCTAAATTTGCTTTTGGGCATGGCCTAAGCTATACTACTTTTAAGTATGATAACCTTAAGCTCAACAAAAAATCGATGTTGAAAAATGGCAATATTACCGTATCATTCGATTTGCAAAACACCGGGAATTATGCCGGCGAGGAGGTTGCACAGCTTTACTTGCGCGATGTGGTATCGCAACCCGTAAGGCCCGTTAAAGAACTAAAGGATTTTAAAAAACTGATGCTGCAGCCCGGTGAAAAAAAGACGATAACATTTACCATAACTAAAGACAAACTTGCGTTCTATAATGACAAACTCGACTGGATTACCCAGCCCGGCGAATTTAACCTGATGATTGGCAGCGCATCCGACGATATCAGATTGCAGGATAGCTTCAACCTGGACAACTAAAAGACCCATACGTTATGAAAATACTCACCCATAAAAACTACAACGAAATGTGCCGCGCCGCTGCGGATATAATCGTTAAACAGGTACAGCAAAAGCCCGATTCGCTGTTCTGCCTTACCTCGGGCGACACCCCGGCGGGGATATACAAGCTACTTGTACAATATGCTAACGAGGGCAAGGTTGATTTTAGCCAATGCTGGTTTGTGGGCCTTGACGAATGGGTTGGGATGGATAAAAATGACGCGGGCAGCTGTACTAATTTTTTGTACGAAACGTTTTTTATCCCGGCAAAAATAAGCCCATCGCAAATGATGGTTTTTGATGCCAAAGCCGCCGACCTTGATGCATCATGCGCAGCAATGGATAGCTTTATTAAGCAACATGGCCCGCTGGCTATTATGCTGGTAGGTGTTGGCATGAATGGGCACATCGGTCTTAACGAACCGGGGGTAAACTTCAACTCCTACGCACATCATTCGCCATTGGCACCAATAACCGTGGAGGTTGGCCAGAAATATTTCAAACACGAAACCCATTTAACCGAAGGCATAACCCTTGGCCTTAAACACCTGCAGGAAGCCGGGATCCCCATGTTGCTTGCTTCGGGCATTAAAAAAGCCGGGATAATAGCTACAGCGTTGGAAGGCAATGTTACCAACGAAGTGCCCGCGTCAATATTTCAAACGCTTTCATCGGGACATGTTATGCTGGATGAGGATGCGGCATCGGGATTGATAAATGGACATTGAGGCCAGAAGAAGTTCATAGTTGATCCCGCACGCGCGGGATAGTTCATAGAAAAACTGCGGGAAGTAATCGGCATTCATCATTCATTGTGAATAACCCAACTTTACTGTTCGGCCATGAACTATGAACTAGCAACCATGAACCCGCTTCAATTACCATTTTATTGTAACAATCTGCTTAGCTCACCAACAATTAATGCCGGTGTCTGTTGGTGTTTTATATCAGCCGAAACTATTAACGCCGAATAAAATGAAAACAGACGAACTAATAAATACCGCCACTGCCCTTATGGCCGGCGACAAAGGTTTGCTGGCCATGGACGAAAGCACCAGCACCGCCAACAAACGTTTTGAAGAAGCAGGTATACCGCAAACCATCGAATACCGCCGTGCCTACCGCGAAATGATTTTAACCACCCCAAACCTGGGCAGATGCTTAAGCGGTGCAATATTGTATGATGAAACCATCCATCAATCCACCAAAAAAGGTGAATTATTCATTGATATCCTGAAAAAATCGGGAATTATCCCCGGTATTAAAGTTGATGAAGGCACGGTCGATATGGCCAATTTCCCCGGTAAAAAAATCACGGAGGGACTTGACGGGCTCAGACAACGACTTGAGAAATACTATGATCTTGGCGCCCGCTTCGCAAAATGGCGCGCTGTTATTACCATAGGCGACGGTATCCCCACAAAAGGCAATATCGAAGCCAACATGCACTTGCTTGCACGATACGCTGCACTTTGCCAGGAAAACGCGATAGTTCCCATTGTTGAACCCGAAGTGATAATGGAGGGCGACCACAGCTTAAAGAAATGCGCCAAAGTAACCGCAAAGGCACTAAAGGAACTTTTTAAACAGCTTGAAAAACAAAAGGTTGATCTGCGCGGACTGATACTTAAACCCAATATGGTGTTGCCTGGTACTAAAAGGGAAAAGCAAGCAGACCTTGATAAGGTGGCAAAAGCAACGGTGGAGTGTCTTCTGCACAACGTACCTCCCTCAGTTGCCGGGATTGCATTTTTATCGGGCGGACAATCACCACAACTGGCTACTGCGCATTTAAATGCAATGCACGTAAAATATAAAGGTAAGCTGCCATGGCCACTTACATTCTCGTTTGCCCGCGCCATACAGAAGCCGGCGCTGGATGCCTGGAAAGGGCAGGATAAAAATGTAAAGGCCGCGCAAAAACTGCTTTATACCAGGGCAAGTCTTGACAATGCCGCCCGCAGGGGTGAGTACACACCGGAGATGGAATTTTAATAAGAACCAAGAGAATGAAAACTTTTGGCCCGCCATCCACCCAATGAACTAGTGAACCAGTGAACGAATGAACAGATGAAGAAACTAATCGTTTTCGACCTCGATGGTACCCTTGCAGAAAGCAAGGCTGCTATTGACCAGGATATGGCCCTGCGGCTTGCCGCACTGTTAACAGTTGCTAAGGTGGCCGTAATATCAGGCGGCGATTGGCCTCAGTTTCAGAAACAGGTACTTGCTCATTTGCCTAAAGGAACAAAACTTAAAAACCTGTCGATACTCCCCACCTGTGGAACCAAGTTTTATCAATATAAAAACAGCTGGAAACTGCTTTACTCCGAAAACTTTACCGATGCACAGAAACAAAAAATTACTGCGTCGCTAAAAGAAGCGGTAGAGACATCAGGCTACAAAGCTGCAAAGACCTGGGGAGCAACTATTGAGGACAGGGGCAGCCAGGTAACTTACTCGGCTTTGGGGCAGGCGGCGCCGCTGGATGAAAAGAAAAAATACGACCCTGATTTTAAAAAACGAGGTAAGATAAAGCAATCCCTGGATAAGCTGATTCCTGAGTTTGCGGTTAACCTAGGGGGCGCTACATCTGTGGATGTCACCAAAAAGGGCATCGACAAAAAATATGGCATGCACAAGCTGCACCAGGTGCTTGATATAAAAATAAGTGAGATGATTTTTATTGGCGATGCTATTTTTCCCGGCGGTAACGATTACCCGGCGAAGCAGTCGGGCGCGTTTTCGGTTTGTACAAAAGATGCAGATGAAACAAAAAAAATTATTGAAGGTATTATAGGCTGCCTTGACGACGGGCGATATAAAAAGGGATTTTAACATCCTAAACATTTATGGTAGAGGTAAAAAAAGAAGGCATTATATTACAAACATCCAGTCTTGATTTTGAGAACGAAAGTGTACTTAACCCTGCTGTTTGGCAGGACGGTAATAAGGTGCATCTTTTTTACAGGGCTGTGCACGATAACAACCAAAGCTGCATTGGGTATTGCCGGCTGGATGGTCCGCTAACCATCGAACAAAAAAACAATACGCCATTTTTAACCCCGAAGTTTGATTACGAAAAACACGGGATGGAAGACCCGCGTATTGTTAAAATCGACGACGTTTATTATTTAAGCTATGTAGCTTTTGACGGCGCAAACGCACTTGGTGCATTGGCAACCTCAACCGACCTGGTAAATTTTGAAAGGCAGGGCATCATTGTACCACAAATAAGCTATGCTGATTTCGACAGGCTCACTGCTCACGAACCCGTGTTAAACGAAAAATACCTCCGCTACAACCGGGGCGCAAACATTTTGGCTGATAAAGATTTTGTCTTTTTCCCCCGCCGGATAAATGGCAAGCTAACCTTTTTGCATCGCATAAAGCCCGACATCCAAATAACATCTGTTACCGGCTTAACCGAGTTGAACAACGTATTTTGGGAGCAATACTTCCGGCATTTTGATAAGCATATTTTATTAGCCCCCAAATACCCGCACGAGGTAAGCTACGTGGGTGCCGGCTGCCCGCCCATTGAAACAGAACATGGCTGGCTGCTGATATACCACGGTGTTAAAGACATGGTTAAAGGCTACGAGTATTCGTGCTGCGTGGCATTGCTTGATTTGGATAACCCGCAGAAAGAAATTGCCCGTTTACCCTATCCCCTGTTTAAGCCCGAACTACCATACGAGTTAAAAGGCGATGTAGACGATGTTTGTTTCCCCACCGGTACGGCCCTATTTGGCGACAGGCTGTATATTTATTATGGCGCAGCCGATGAATTAATCGCCTGCGCCAGCGTGAGTTTAACGGCGTTGATGGATGAGTTAATTTCTATTGCAAACTCTAAACCAGCACCGCTCCACCATCAATAACAATATTTTGACCTGTAGCGAATTGTTGTTTCATGAGGTAAACAAAGGCAAGCGCTACGTCTTCGGCTTCCCCGACACGCTTTAACAACAGCGCTTCCGACTGAGATTTGAAAAGGCCTTCGCGGTCTGCTTCGGACATGCCGCCCCAAAGATTTGTTTTGATTACACCCGGAACCACCGAATTAACACGAATCGGCGCCAGCTCAACAGCCATTGCCCTAACAAACCCTTCCATTGCGCCACAAATGCTCGATGCAACAGACCATCCGGCACCCGGACGTAAGCTGGCGGTTCCACTGATTAATGATATCGCTCCACCTGCATTGATGTTGGGTGCGCCGTATTTAACAGCGGCAAAAGCTCCCCAATAACGTATGTTGAAAAACGTACGCGCTTCGTCAATGTCGGTATCGTTAATGGTGTGCAGTGTAAGGTTTTCGCCGGCAGTGTACACCAGGTGGTCGAACTTGCCGGCGGATTCAAAAAATTGTTTGATTTGTTCTTCCTTGCTTAAATCGACAGCAAAACCTGTGCTGCCATGCGGAAGTTCTTTCAATGCGCTGTCTATCCTGCTTTGATTGCCAGATACTATTACCACGTTCGCGCCCTCAGCAGCCGTTGCGTTCGCGGTAGCCAGCCCTATGCCCGAACTGCCGCCTAATATAATTACCCTCTTATTTTTTAATGATTGATTGAATTTTATTGAAATATCCATTTGCTTTAATTTTTTGTCACTGCAAAGTTGCGGCGTTTTAAAGCAGAGGCGCTTACCAAATGGTAAATTCGGCTAACGAAGTGGTGGTCAAGATGGACGTCCGCATCTGCTTGCAACGTAATAAATAATTCCATTCAAACGGTATTATTTCCATTGCCAATTAAATATCTTTAAACAAAACTATCGCCGTAAATGAAACGCCTTTTCACGCTACTGTTTCCGGGCCTACTTGGTGCTGCCATCGCTTATCCAATTCCTGCTACACACAGAGCAAAAAGGCTTTTGAATACAGCAGACACCGTTGCTGAAATTGCCAAAGCAAGCATAAACGGAGTCCATTATACAGCTATGTACACAACAGGCTATAACGTCTATATTAAAGGGCCTGGCGGCAAAATACTATTTCGTCAAAATGCGGCTGGCTTTGTTGGATTTGAGTTTGCTGATTTTAATGGCGACGGCTACAAGGATCTGCAGATAAGTTACATTTCAAACACCCCGGGCATCGCCGATTTATTACTGTACGATAAACGCTCCAAAAATTTAAGGCTGGTAAAAGCCTTTGATAACTATCCAGATGCAATACGGATAAAACACACCAATATGTATTACTCCTACCATCACAGTGGTTGTGCCGATGCCGACTGGGACAGCGACCTTTTCAAAATAGAGAACTTTAAAACAGTCCGCATTGGCAATATAAATTGCCAGGATTGCAGCAATAACCCAAAAGAAAACCGCATTTCGGTTTACACCGTTAACAATAAGGACAGGAAGCTACTCAAAACTTTTAAATCCGACATCGTAAACGATTACACCGATACCAAATGGGGGTTTATTGCCTGGTATTGGAAACGTAATCACAAGCATTTTACAAAGTAGTTGGGCCTCTTTCGGACAATCCTCTCATAAAAAACCCCGCACACACTTCTGTCTGCGGGGCAACTTGTTTTTACCTTGGTAGTATTAATCCCATTAAAGAGAATCAACTCATCTTAAAAAACTATCTTTTACCTGCAATGTACGCTAAACGTGGCGCTTATATTTATTGTGTTGGTAGCAGCATTGTACGTGGCGCTGCCATTTATACCCGCCACCGATGGAAACTTAAAGTCCCTCGGCGCCAGTGTAAACAACGGCGACTGGTACCACTCAAAGCTGTTGTAGGCATACATGTAATATCGGTCGCCGCTTAGCAGTTTAATACTGTATTGGCCGTTGCTGCCGGTTATACCTGTGCCAAATGCATACTTTATTATGCCGTTGTAAACGTAGGCATAGGTCCATGGGTATTGGTGAAGGGCGGCTGCACCGGCATCGTACAGGTAAAACCAGCCGGATGGCAACAGGTTGATGTTTTTGTTGCTGCAATGCCCGCTGATGTTAAGCGTTACGTTAATAAATGACGGCGGGGCAGGCGCACCAAAATTAAGATCGATTGAGCCCTGGCCGCAGGGGTTAAACAACCCGGTTTGGGCCAGTATGGGCAGGCGCGGGTTAAGGTACAGGTTAAAATTACTGATAACGACCTTGCACTGCGCAATATCAGGCACGCTGGGGAATACTACTACATCTCCATCGTGCACAAACTCGCCGTGGGCTCCTGCCAGGTACTGGTTATTAGGGGTGCAAATAGTTACATCATATATTCCGCTGTTACCTGCCCCGCAATGTATGCGCACCACCAGCGGATGAAAGCAGGTGCCATAAGGATGCCCATATACTGCCCAGCTCCAGTCCAGGTTAAAGCAGCACAGGTGGCTGGTTTCAAAGCGGGCCACCAGGTTACCGCCATCGTTGGCAATAGTTACATCGCCCTCGCTTTTCCATTGTCCGGTTTCTTCGTCAAGGCTCCATAGCGGCACGGTATCGCCGGCTTTTATGTTGGCGCCGGTTGTAAAGTTGGTAGTATTAGGGTTAAGTTTCATCCATACCTGCAACGGTTTCGAAAAATGCCTTACCGGAGTACCACCGGCAGTCATTTTTATTGATAACAAGCCTGCCGAAACAAAATTGATGGGGAAACCATCGTTAACCTGCTTGCCATCGGCACCAATAACGTTAGTTGGGCTGAAGCCGCCGGGAAATGCGCCATACGAGGTTGGCGAAGTGGCGCTGTAGTTAACAATGCCCGATGTGAGTTCTGATGCGCTGATAGGTTGGTTATCGGCATCCAGCATTTGGGTTCCATCCTGTATGTTTACCCGTGCCGACTCAACCATACCCACACCAGCCGGTATGGTTAGCTGCGTGCCGTTTGACACGCCATTGCTTAAAGCGGACTGATGTACCAAAACGCCGGTACCTTGTGGCGGGTTGGCGTACTCAACAGCGCCGATATCAACAATGGTGGCGGTATCTTTTGTTATGGTGATAGTTTGGGTAACGGGTGCAAAACCGGGAATTTGTGCCGATACATTAAACGTAACCGGCGCCGATGGTGACGGTGCTGCATTGGTAGTAAGCGATAGCGGCAAAAAGCCATGCGACGCCTTAAAACCCGATGTGGCACCGCCGTCAATTTGTACCATGGCAGCGTCGCGGCCGCTTATTTTTACGTCAAAATCGCCGGGCTGATTGTTTGATTCATTGTTGGCGTTGGCAAAATGCAGCAGCACGGGCGCTTTGGCGAGGTCGCTTTCGTTTACCACCAGTTTTATGTTTTCAGTAGGTTTTTTGCAGCTGTTGGCGGCAAACAGCACAAATAGCAGGATAATGGCAATAAATAGCGCTACCAGCAAATTAATGGTGCTTTCGGAAGTTTTTCTGGAGTTTGTAGGTATTGTCTTTTTCATGATAGTGATTGATTTATTTGATCCTGAAATTGAAGTTGAGCTGAACAACGGGCAACCAGCAGTAGCCCTGCATGTTTTTGTTAAACTGGGCGGCATTTACATTGTTATTGGCCAAAAGTTTAGTACCGGTAAACGAGGTGCCGGGGCTGGCTATGTAATAGGTGCCTAAATCGAGGTTGATATTAAACATGCGGTTGGGGAAACTGTTGAAAAACGCAACACCAAGGTAGGGCGCGATACCCTGCCAATTTGCCCTGGCAGTTACCGAGCCTATTTGGTCGCTGGTTAGGGTTTGACTGCCAAACTGGTTGGTGCCGGATGGCGCTACAGTTACCAGTGCACTGCCTTTTATAAGGTAGGCTGCCCCGCCAACCAAACGGATTCGTTGGGTATTGAACGGTGTATAATCGGCCAATAAATGGATATTCGAAAACCTTGCCGATGCCTGGCTCTGTACTGGGAATGACGAGAAGCTGAAAAGATTATTTGCTGTTACCGGGATAATGCCAAACCCAAACCTGCCCGATAATTTGGACATCAGTCCGTATTTAACATCGACCCCTATGCCCTGACTGCCAAGCAGCACCTGAATTGATATGGGCGCAACAAATTGTGGGACGGTGCCTGCATTATTTTCAGAAGAATTTGCCTGCTTGATTGTTGGCTTAACCTGGCTTGCTAATTTTTGTGCAATGCTTTGTGTGGCAAAAGCAAATGTGCAAAGCATTATGATAACTGATGAAGTTATAGGTTTCATGGTAGTGCGTATTTAAATATTAAAATGCGTTAGCGGTTTATATATTCAGGGTGGCGCTGCTTTACACAGGGGTTAAATAAATGCTGTTTTTCATGGCCTGTTTGTTTACTTTTAACATCACAATTTTAGGGCGGTTGCGTAAAGCACACAATACAAAGCAGTTGGTATTTTTGAGGTTGATGATTGGGCGTAGCTTTACAGGTAATTAATTATTATAGATATGACAGATGAAAAGCTATCGGTTATTATTGCTGATGACCATACTTTGTTTATAAATGGCTTGTGTTCTTTACTGCAAAACGAGCCGGATATACATATCATGGAAATTGCCATCAACGGCCGCGAAGTATTAAGCTTGCTGCACAACCATACCCCAAACCTGCTGCTGCTTGATATAAATATGCCGGGACTAAATGGGTTTGAAGTTTTAAAACAGGTAAAAGCCATCTACCCTAAAATAAAAGTGATAATGTTATCTACTTATAACGAGGAGCATTTAATTGAAAAGGCCAAGGCAGGCGGCGCCAATGGTTACCTGTTTAAAAATGCCGAAAAAAACGAACTGTTACAGGTAATGCGGCTGGTGGCGCAAGGGCAATCATGCTTTCCATATAAGCAGCCGGTAAAAAACACCGGGTTTGATGACGATGATGAATTTTTAAAACAGTTTCAGCTTACCAAGCGCGAACTGGAGCTTTTACAGTTCATCAAACAAAACTACACCAACCAGCAAATGGCCGACCACCTTCACCTGAGCATTTACACCGTGGAAACCCACCGCAAAAACATAATGCAAAAATTGAATTTGAAAAACCCGGTGGAGTTAACGAAGTTTATGCTGCAGTATAATTTGTAGACTATTTGCCACCCAAAGGCACATAAACCGAAACCAGCGTGCCCCTCCCCTCATGCGAATCCAGTTCAATTTTTCCTTTTAAATAGCCTATGCGGTTTTGCATGTTGTTTAGGCCCATGCCGCAGTATTTGTCGGGGTCGGCGGTGTTGAAGCCTTTGCCGTTATCTTCAATGGTCATGCTGATATTTCCGTCCTCTTTTATTATCGAAATATCGATCCGGGTGGCCTGAGCGTGCTTCATTACATTGTTTACGCACTCCTGCAATACGCGGTAAAGTATAGTTTCAATGGTATCGTCAAAGTGCTCATCAATGCCTCGACTAAAAAAATTTATGCTGATGGCATCCGTCTCAATGTTTTCAACAAATTGCTTTATCACCATCGCAAGGCCGGTTTCGTGCAACGCCCAGGGCATCATATTGTGCGATATGGTCCGTACTTCCTTAAAGCCATCGTTTACAAGATTAATGGCTTTTTGGTAGCGTTTGCGCTGCTCATCGTTTACAAATGGCAGCTCGGCGCCAATAACGGTGAGGTTTATTTTGGCGGCGGTAATGGTTTGGCTTACGCTGTCGTGCAGGTCCTGTGCAATGCGTTTGCGTTCTTTTTCTTCAGTGTCGATAATTGCCTGCATCGCAATGTTGCTTTGCTTAAGCTTGGTTTGCTTATAATAAATGTAGCCCAGCAGCAATATCAGCACCAAAATAATCGATATTCCAGCCATCCAATAGTTACGGCGCGATATTTCAAACTGCTGCTGCAGTATACGGTCTTCTCGCTGGGTAATCTCGTACTTGGTTTGCAGCTCATCAATATTTTTCGAGTTGCGACTGTTGTAAACGGCACTGTTCAGGGCCATATGTTTTTTAAAATACGCCACCGATTGGTGGTAATCGCCCATGCGTTCGTACAAGTCAGCCAACTCGTTAAGTGCGCTGCTTTCCAGTTCGGCGTATTTTATTTGGTCGGCATATTGAAAGCTATTTTGCAGGGCAGCTAATGATTTGGCATATTCCTTTTTGCCTTTATACAATATCCCCAGGTTAAAATAATTTATACTGAGGGCCAGGGTATCGTTCAATGATTTTTTATTGTCGATGGTTTTTAAAATATCCTGTTCCGATTCACTTTTACCTTGCATACCCGCCATCACATCGCTTACGAAACCACGACTATAAGCTTCTATCGAGCTTTCTTTTGACTTTTTAACGATGTCGAGCGAGTCGCGGATATCAAATGCCTGGCGGAAATAATTCAGTGCCTCGCGGTATTGACCTTTATTTTCATATAGGGCGCCAAGCTGAGTCAAAGCTGCCAATCTTTTTTGCGCAGGATTATTACCGGCCGCTGCCTTTTTAAGGCTATCGGTATTTTGGCCGTAGCAGGGTATCATCAACACAAAAAGAAAAACGGCAAACAGGTATCTCATATAACGGGTGAACGACAGCGTTTTACCATATAAAAATGATTAAAAAAATTGATTAACCCGCATACATCAAATTATACATTTGCAAAAACCCTGTTTCAAACTGTTCCGTACGTATACCAAAACCCATTCCCTTTTATCATGAGCGAGCGTAAAATTTACAACCCGGTACAAAAAGATTATGTAACTTTTCTGAAAACATCGGCCGAAACCAATGGCGAATACACACTTGTAGAAGTGGAGCTTGCAGATGGCGGCGGTGTGGGCCTGCGCTACCATAAAACCTACAGCGAAAAGTTTGATTGCGTGCAGGGCGAAGTGCAAATAGGCGCTCGGCAAAACGATACACACTTTAAAAGCCGGCGAAAGCGCCATGGCCGAACCGCATGTTAACCACCTGTTCCGCAACCGGAGTGGTGGCAGCTGCAAATTCAGAGTTGAGCTTAGGCCGGCAAGCCGGGGGTTTGAGCAATCGTTGCAAATAGGTTACGGCCTCGCAAATGATTGCTTGGTAAAATCAAACGGTTTCCCAAAAGATAAGCTGGCGCTGGCCTGGCTGTTCGATATCAGCGAAAGCAACCTGCCCGGCTGGATGAGTATTTTTGACTTTATTCTGCGGCGCCAGGCAAAAAAAGCAAGGGCAAAGGGAACTGATAAATTGCTGGTTGAGAAATATGTGAAGTTTTAGTGGAATGTCGGAAAAGTTAGACAGGAAAAGGCATCCTTAAAATCTAAAAAATCCTGGTCACGAAAACTATCCCCCTTTCCGCCTGTTAAATAAACACATCAATATTTACCGGCATGAAAAACAGCATCATTATATCCGCCCTTACCTTTAGTATTTGCGTGCTATCGGCATGCGGCGGCGACCACATGGCCCGAAGCGGCAAGGGCGATACCGTAAAAAGCACCTATCCGCCAACCGTCGACTCGAGCAAGTTTGATAAAGATACCGGTCGCAACATCCCCGGCATGCATGGCCACGGCACCAGACGGGACAGCGTGAAAAAGTAAAGTGCATTTTTTGGGTCTGGAGGGGTTGAGGCGTTTTATTATTACCTTACATTTGTAATAATTTATAATTTTACGCTACACACCTTCACCCATGGAAAAGCCAATAATATTTTCGATAGACGACGACCCGCAGGTGTTACGCGCTATTAGCCGCGATTTAAAATCGATGTACGGCAAGGATTATCGCATTATAAACACCACATCGGCCAACGAAGCATTGGAGGCCCTTGTTGAACACAAAAACAGTTCGGACGTGGTGGCCATGTTTGTGTGCGACCAGCGTATGCCCGAAATGGAAGGCGTTGCTTTTTTAGAGAAAGCCATAAAAATATATCCCAAAGCCAAGCGCGTTTTGCTTACGGCTTACTCTGATACCGAAGCTGCCATAAAAGCAATTAACGATGTGCAGCTTGACTATTACCTGATGAAGCCCTGGGACCCGCCATCAGAAAAACTGTACCCGGTAATTGATGATTTGCTCGACGATTGGCAGAACGATTACGTGCCCGATTTTAAGGGCATAAAAGTTGTTGGGTACCAGTTTTCGCCGCAATCGCATACGGTAAAGGATTATTTGGCCAGCAACCTGATACCCTACAAATGGCTGGATATTGAGAAAAACCCAGATGCCAAACAGGTACTGGAATTGAACAATATAAAGTTGGAAGACCTGCCGGTGGTTGTTTTTGACGATGGCACTTACGCATGCAAGCCCACCATCAGGTCGATATCGGAAAAGATTGGGGCCAACCCGCAGATAACCAATGATATTTATGACGTAGTAATTATAGGCGCGGGGCCGGCAGGGTTGGCTGCGGCAGTTTACGGCGCATCCGAAGGATTAAAAACCTTGCTGATTGAGCGTAAAGCACCGGGCGGACAGGCAGGCACCAGCTCGCGTATTGAAAATTACCTCGGTTTCCCTGCAGGGCTAAGCGGAGCCGATTTAACCCGTCGTGCTATTACCCAGGCCATGCGTTTAGGCGCTGAGTTTTTATCGCCGCAGGCAGTAAACGACATCAAACAAAAAGACGGTTACAAAACCATTATACTGGACGACGGCCCGGAAATAGTTAGCCGCACCGTGGTAATTACCACCGGGGTTGATTACCGGAAACTGGATGTTAAAGGCGTTGAAAATTATACTGGCGCCGGCATTTACTATGGCGCTGCAACAACAGAAGCTTCAGCGTGTAAAGGCAAGGAGGTTTATGTAATAGGTGGGGGTAATTCTGCAGGGCAGGCAGCAGTTTACTTGTCAAAATTTGCTGAAAACGTTTATATCATTATCCGCAGGGATAGCTTGAGTTACACCATGTCGGCCTATTTGATACAGCAGATAGCGAATTTACCCAATATACATGTACTGGCCGATACCGAAATTATTGAGGCATGCGGGCATAATTGTTTGGAGAAACTGACGCTAATTAATGTAAAAACAAAAGAAACCGTTACCAAAGAGGCGGCGGCGCTGTATATTTTTATCGGCGCAAAACCTTATACCGACTGGCTGAAGCTTGACATCTTGAAGGACGAAAAAGGCTTTATTGAAACCGGTCGCGAGTTAAGGCGTTATGAGGATTTCGGCAAAATATGGAAGCAAAACCGCGACCCATTTTTGTTGGAAACCAGCTGCAACGGCATATTTGCCGCCGGCGATGTTCGAGCGGGAGCCATGAACCGCGTAGCATCAGCCGTGGGCGAAGGCTCAATGGCGATAAGCTTTGTGCATAAGTATTTGGCGGAAGTTTAGGGTGTTGGAACGTTGTAAGGTTAAAAAGTTGGAATGTTATTGATACATAATTGAAATAGACATCATCATGGAAGACGAAGTTTGCAAGCATTTAGCTGCTATTAAAACCTTAAAGCATGCTAAGGATTATGTTTGCGAAGAATGCATAAAAACCCATAGCACCTGGATGCACTTGCGTACCTGCCAAACTTGTGGCGTTACTTTGTGCTGCGATAGTTCACCCAATCAGCATGCCAGCAAACATGCGGCTGAAGCAGGGCACCCTGTGGTAATATCAGCCGAACCCGGCGAACGCTGGCTGTGGTGCTATGTTGATGAAGAAATGGCGGAGTATTGAAGGAGTTGGCAGTTTTCGGTTTGCAGTTGGCAGTTAAAAACACCGCAAACTGCAAACTATTTACCATTCCTCACTGCTATGCAAAAAATAACTATCAAGCGACAATGGCCCCGAACCCAATATCAGGAACATGACCAGTGCCGCCAGCGCTGCAACCGAAGGCCCTACCATGTAATTGATGGCATCCTGGAAAATACCGCTTAAAAATATCGCACCAAGCACTATGGGTATTTGAATTATGCACCCAAATCTTGTTAAAATACCAAGCCCGATTAAAATGCCACCCACCATGTGGGCAAACGTTACATAATACACTAGCGCCATCAATACGCCCGGTGAAATGTTGACCGTGTTCTGGTTTTCAATAAGCGCTTTAAGGTATTCGGTGTTGTTCATAAAGGCGATGCCTTTAAGTAACAAAAAGCCTCCAAGCGCGATACGAACAACGTCGATAAATTTGGGGTGATGCGTGTCGCCCCAGTTTTCAATCCGATGAACAAGATTCATAATAACCTCCGGTTTTAAAGATTATAATTGGGCTGCGTGCTAAAGGGAGTTTTTGGGATAAACAGCCTTTAGTTTGTTTTAATAAATATAAGCAGATTGTTTTGATAAAACAATAATCAATTCTCATTCCATGCCTATATTTTTGCCGGAAAACGTTCCTGTTCACACTGAAACATAAGGAACAGGGTGGAACAGGAACATCTCGCCAAAAGTTACTAAAAAGCTTGTTTCTGCAACAATAATGCACTTTTTTACTTATTTACCACGTTAAAAAACGATAAAATGCTGACAAAACAGTGTCAGCATTTTATCGTTTTTAATGTCGGAAATTTGCAGCCTCAAAAATACCCGGCGGGATAACTCCCGCCCTTGTTGGTGTTGTCACCAACAAGCCGGGTGTGCACAATCTTTTAAGTTCTAAGAATAAGCCGCCGGCCTATTTTACCCACAAATCTCATCGTTGAGGGAGGGGTTTCTGCGCCATGCTTTTGCGCATGATTATTAAGAGTATAATAGTTCGATAGACCCCACCCTTCCCCGCCCCGGGGCGGGAATCGCACGGGCCACGGCTTTTTTAATTATTCAAACACCCATGGTGACAACACCTACAAAGGCCGTAACTACTATCTCAATCCCTTCCCTTCCAAATATTTTATCAAAGCTGGTGGATTATCTGTTTGCAGTCCCTTTAAGCCTGTGGCAATTGCCTTGTCCCATACCAGCGGCCCTTCCAGCGGGCTTTGCGCATCTGGCCAAACAGGAATATTTAACGTTGCTGCAAATGCCAGCATCTCTTTTGTGTATGTACTATAGTCCCCGTCCAAAATGTCAGGATGCCAGATATCGATAAATTTCTTCATCGATTCTACATCCTTTGCACTATCCGGCATGCTGAACATCAATGGCATGGCGGGGTACGTTTTGCGCCAATCGGTAACTTGTGATGCTTTGTTTATGTAAACCAGCACCTGCTTTTCCATGTGGTATTGCTTGAGCAGGTTAAGGGTAACGGCTGCATCAGCCTCCTTAAAATCTATGTAGATATAAATTTTATCTCTGCAAAGTTTTAATATTTCTTCAAATAACGGAATGCGGTAGGTTGCCGTATCGGCATTATTTTTAGCTTTTACTTTTAAATCGCGCAGTTGTTGCAGGGTAAGGTTTTTTATTAATCCTTTAAAGCCTGTCATGCGGTCGGTGCTGCCATCGTGCATGCTAACGAGTTGCCCGTCGGACGTGGTACGCAGATCTATTTCAATATAGTCGGCACCGTCTTTAATAGCCATTGCATAGCCTTCCAGGGTATTTTCGGGGTATACGGTATGGTCGCCGCGGTGGGCGGCAACAATGTATCTGTGCCTTGCCGCCGGTGCGGGGTTTTGAGCGTTTGCGCTGGTCATCAATAATATGGCGGCAACGCCAATAAATAAAAATTTCATGTGGTTTAGCTTTGATTTTTGTCGTTTAATTAACTATAGTTCGATATAAGAACGCGATTCTTTGAGTTGCGGGCGATATCCCAATAGCTGGTCGTGGCCTCACCCTGCCCTCTCCAAAGGAGAGGGTTCTAAAAATGGATTTACGAAAAGCGAAGCTAAAGCCCTCTCCTTTGGAGAGGATTATTACATGAGGGCTGCGCCGTTTAGGTGAGGCGAAGTAAGAGATTGTGGTGTACCAATTCTTATATCGAACTCACGTTAGTTAACTATCGTCCCCGATGTTTTTTTGCCTTTTTGTTTATAATGGTTTTCGCGCTCCCTGTCTTCGTCATCCATGTCGGCACCTTTCTTAATTTTTCGCCAATTGATGTTTTTGCCGTAACGGGCCATCGCTTTTTTAGTATCGAATATCCGGGTATCACTTTTTACAAATGTGTATGGAGTATAATCGGGCTTATCGGTAAAAAAGTCTTGTAACAACGATGCGGTAACGTCATATTGGTTTACATACGGTACATCCAGCACGTTATAAATGGTTTTTAATATCGAACCAAAATTGGCGTGGGTATGGCTTACATAACCCTTTTTAACGTACGGCCCGGCCAGCATAAGGATTGAGCGGTGAGCATCAATGTGATCAACACCACCCTGGGGGTCATCTTCGGTAATAATTACCAGCATGTTTTTCCAGTATTTGGTGTGCGACAGGAAATCAAGTATACGGCCAACGGCCAGGTCATTATCGGCCATGTAGGACTGCCTGTACGGGTAACCATCTTCGGGCCTTTCATCGGCCCCGTGGTCATTAGGTACCTGCATAGTGATGAGCGATGGCATTTTCTTTTTACCGGTGATCCACATTTTGGTAAACTCACTTCTGAATTGCTCCACCCTGAACTGATCCGGAATGTTGGTGTTAAAGCCGGCGTAATTATGGCTGGTGCGGGTAAATAAAGCTTTTTGCATAGGCACCATAACCAGGTGGGCAGCACCTGTGTTGGTGTCTTCCCAAGTTTCGCGTACATGGGCGGTTTCGTTGGCCTCGCCAAAATTGTAAAAGTTTACGTGTTTGCGCTCCAAAGCTTCCCACAGGCCACCGGTTTCGGCATAGTCTTCGGGGTCCATACTGCCCGTTGAACCAGGGAAGCGGCGACCGGGCGCGTTTGAAAACAGTTTGGCGGTTCTGCTTGTATTGGAGTTAGCTTCAACCCATTCATTGGGTATCACACCCATCATCCAGTGGTGGCCGTGAATGGATGCATCGCTATCGCAATAATAGTTATCAGAAAATGCGAACTGGTTGGCCGCTTTGATATGATTTGGCGAAACATTAAGATTAGGGAATTGTACGCGCAAGGCATCGGGTAAAGTATACTCGCAATGCATACCAAACCGTGCTAAAGTACTATCACCTTTGGCATTTTTTAACTGCCCAAGCACTTCATCATAAGTGCGGTTTTCTTTGGTAATGTAAACAACATATTTTATTGGAGTGGGCGACGAGCCGGGTAAAACAGGCAATGGGTTTTGAGTTGCCACCGTTACCGGTTTACTTACAAAAGTATTGCCGATAGCCTGCCGGGTATAAGCGGCAAGCTGAACATCATTGGGCATATCAACTTTTTGAAAAGTACCTAACTGAATGTCGCCAATGTACGTTCCCTGGGGCGGTGCTACAAAACCCTGCCCGCCATTTGGGCCTGCGCCGTAGCCCCGGCACGATGTAATGTATAATTCCTTTTCATCGGCAGATAATTTTACTCTTGACGTTCCCCAGCCGGTAGGGATCAGCCCCCTGGTGGTTTTTGTAGGCACATCAATTACCGCAACTGCGTTAAAACCCAAAAGGGCTACATAAAGTGTTTTTTCGTCTTTACTAAGGCTGATACCGAAAGGCAGCAAGCCCCTGAATTTATCAATGCGGGCATCAACCTTTATGGGGATATCGCCGAGCAGTTTATGGTTTTTGTAATCAATAATAGTTATGTTATCGTTGGTAGCATTGGTAACATACGCGTATCGGGTCCCAACGGCTATCGAGTTGGGGCTTGCTCCACCGGTTACCTCGGCATCTTCCAGCATCTGGCCTACCTGGTGGCCGGTTTTAAACTTGTTAATAACCCGGTTGCTTGCCAGGTCGATGGTGAACACACTCATAGCCTCGGGCGAAGACGGGCTACCAACTCCCGGGATCCTCCTGCCCTCAACTACTGTCCCCTGGCGCGATTCTTTGGTATTATCGCCATAGGGGTGGCGGGATATCATGATAGAATCGGCATTTTTAGGAGTGGCACCTTTAATGAGCGGGTACGAATACATCCCCACATTAGCCACAAACGCGGTTTTTTTGTCCGGACTTAAAGCCAGCCCGAATGGCTGGCGGCCAGCGTCGATTGAAGCGGTGATTTTTTTTGTGGCCAGATCGATCCTCACCATGCGGAAGTTTCCACGATCAAGTACCAGTAATTCATTTTTGTCGGCATTAAATAAAAGGTCGGAGGTAAAACTATCATCATAAGTTTTTGAGCCAACTTTGCCGTTAAGTGTTAGTGAATCTGTTTTTACAAAATTCTCTGCATCATAAACAATCACCGAGCCGTTATCACCGCCGCTTAAGTACAAAGTTTTTGAATCGGGAGAGAAAGCAACGCCTAAAAACGAGCCGCCAGATAATGGTGATGTTTTATCTTTGCCAAAAGCCGGGACCCTGTTGGCATTCATAGTACCTACATCAATAAGCGTTAAAACGCCGTTATGCAGTGTCACAGCCTTTTTACCGTCAGGCGATATCGACAAGCCAAAGGGATCGTGTGTTATGCGAATGGTTTTACCCGCAGGTGTTACAAACCTGCCGCTTGGTAAAACAGAGGTGCCGGCTGTGTCAATTTTACTATATCGGTCAAAACCGGGTACCTGCAAAATAGTTACCTGTTTTTGCGCATACAGTGCGTTACATGCAAACAAACATAACATTGCACCTAAAAAGATTCTATTATTCATACTATTGCCTGGTTTTAAGCTTATTTATTTACCCTTACCATTCCTATTCCGTTGCCAACCTCGTGTCCTGTATCTGCTTTAAAAGCAAGCCCAATCTGGCGAAAAATCAGAACGATTAAAAGCAATATTTACTTTTTAATGTTTTTTGTAAAAATAAAGGCAGGATTTTACGCCTGCCTTTATTGTATATTAATTATTCCCTTAAGGGAAATTAACAGGTACTATTTAATAAGAGTTCGATATAAGAATTAGAAGCCACAAGCTTCCGTTTCGCCTCACCTAATCCTCTCCAAAGGAGAGGACTTTAACTGCGCATCTTCAAGACACATTATATTTTTTAAGCCCCTCTCCTTTGGAGAGGGGTTTGGGGTGAGGCGAACGCTAACTTACGAATTCATGTTACTTAATAAGCCACATTGCCTGGTAAATATCGTCAGAACCACTGTATTGGCTTGTTACAGCTGCGTTATAATTTTTCGCATTTGCAGATCTTTCATTTACAGGGTACTGGTACCTTAAAGGTATCTTACCATTTACTGTGTTACCGGGACCAATATCAAACGCTGGCACACCGGTACGGCGCCACTGATAATAAGCCTCCAAACCTGAGTTACGCGCAAAAGCAAGATATTTTTGTGTTAATATCTGGTTTAAACCATTTGCATTGTTTCCGGCATATTTAACGACTGGCTGGTTATAATAGCCATCATAGCTAAAGTGCACGATATAGGTAATATCATCATATAATATTCCAAAATAGCTTTTCTGGAAAGTGATGGAATTAGCACCGTTTTTAACACCGTAGAAACCTAAATCGGCATTTATACCATTTTTATACCAGGCTTCAGCATCGCCTGTAGCCCAACCGCGGTTTATACCTTCAGCAATATTGAAGCACATTTCAGGATAACTTATGATAAAAGTGTTTTCACCGGTCAGCGTTTCATAATAACGGTGACGGCCGATCAATGAAATTTTTTGCTGCTGTATTAACTGAGCCATGGCACTCAATGCCTGGCCCGACGCACCACCAACAAACGAGCTGTAAGAAGTATCGGCAAAACCCAAACCGCGGGCAGGCTCAGAAACTTCCATAGCACGCAAATCTTTCAGCGAAGCAAGGGTGTTCAGGTAGGTTGCAGCCATGTTATCACGTGTTGCATCATTACCATAGTTCCTGGGGCTATTTGGATAAATAGAGAACACACCGTCGTAAACATGCTGCAAGTTGTCATCCATTGATGCCATCAGCGGATATTTAGATGGGTTTGATAATATTGCAGAAAACTGTGCTGCAACATTCAAATCAGCATCGGTACCAACCCTTTTACTTAAAGCAATAAGTACCCGCAACCTGAATGCGTTAACTATTTTTTGCCATTTTGTTAAGTCGCCTGCGTAGTAGATGTCGTAGGTAGCAGGAATAGAGTAAGTACCGCTGGTTAAAGCATTAACCGAATTCATGGCCCCCAAATCAGCGTTTGCGGATTCAAGCAAGGCTAAAGCGTTGATGAATATTTGCTTTTGCTTATCATAAGCAGGAGTTGGGTTTTTTAAACCTTGCAGCGCCTCGGTCATTGGCACATCGCCAACTTTAAGGCTCATGTTTACGAAAAAATAAGCCCTGAAAAATTTCGCTAAAGCAAGGTATGGTTTTGAGAGCGTAGCATTTAATTTGCCCGCTTCAGTTTCCATCGAGACAACATTATTTAATGTGCCGTAATTAAAACCGGCACTGCCTGTCCAATATTGGTTGCTACCGTAATAAGTATAGTTAATTGCTGTGAACTGGCCCGCTTTTTCTTCGTCGCCAAACGGGGCTATAAACATGTCCTGTTCTATAGGCGGCAATAATAAGCTTGGTGAAAGACCTGTTATTGGCAGGTTTTTGTTCACAACATCTGCATCGAACTGCTTCTTACAACCCGATACTGCTACCAGGAACGCTAAGGAAGCTATGGTTAATTTTAATGTTTTCATTTTAATGTCTTTTTTTCGTTAAAAAATATTTAAACCGCTTAATAAACAACGTTTATGTTAAAGCCAATACTCCTGGTTGTAGGGCTTTGCAGGTTATATTCAAGGTGGGCATTACCCAATTGATCGCGGCCCGGATATTGATCAACATCAATATCTTTATATCCTGGATGGAAGAAATAAAGCAGGTTACGTCCAACTAATGAAAGATCTACCTTTGAAAGGTGTAATTTTTGCAATGTCGATTTTGGCAACGAGTAGCCGATCACAACTTCCCTTAATTTAGCATAAGTACGGCTGATTACCGTGTGCTCGGGGTCGTTATAAAAGCTGCTTACGTAATCCTGAACATATTTAACAGGAGTAGTATTTGGAGCAAATTTCAACTGGCTTAAATTTGTAATAACGCCGGTAGTAGGATTGTACTGAATAGCAGGGCTGCCTGCGGCAAGCGTAACACCGTCATGACCTAAAATTGGTGTACCATCTGCGTAAACCGCTCCCCTAAATCCAGGATCTCCCCAATGCTGCGACTCGTATAAACGGGCAGCGCCAATTACGCCTTCATCGGTATTTGCACCACGGCCACCTTCAACCAGTTTACGATAAACACGGTCCTGGATTTTACCACCCACTGCACCGTCAAACTGGAAAGAAAGGCTAAATTGTTTATATTTAAATTTGTTGTTAATACCCCAGCTAAAATCAGGGTCGGCATTACCTAAGTATTGGGCAACAGGTAAATACATTGGCAAACCCGATGCATCATGAATAACCCTTCCGTCCGGAGATTTTGCTTCCTGCCCACCGTATAACTTATCTACACGATCTCCGATGTGAAAGAATTGCGCATAAGTACCATTTAACTGGCTTGGGAATTGATCGTATACTTCTTTATAAGTTCCTACGTTAACTAACACATCCCACCTAAAATCAGAAGAAAGTACCGGGTTACCGCTTAAAGAGAACTCAAAACCTGTTCTTTTTGTAGCAAAACCATTGGTTACAAAGCTTTGTGCACTTCCATTAGTTTCAGAACTTGAGGCCGTAAATATTTTCGGACCGTCTTTGTAGATGAAATAAGTACTTGACAAACCAATACGATCTTTAAGGAAGCGTATATCAAAACCAGCTTCGTAGTTTGAACGGGTAGATGGTTTCAAGCTTGGGTCAATTGCGTAAGTAGGAGCAGTAGCAATGGTAACGTTATTACTCGACTTGCCTAAATTATAAGCAGGTGGGGATGAAACGTAAGCAGGGCCACCATAGTTAGTTTGATAGTCGGTTCCGTAGCCGGCAGCGTTACCAGCCTGGCCGATATACGCGGAAGTACCACCTTCTTTTACGTTAGCATAACTTGCCCTTGCTTTTAAGAAAGATATAAAATCAGGAAGGTTAACATAGTCAGAAATCGGTGTACTTGCGCTTACCGATGGATAAAAGTAAGACTGGTTTTGCAACGCCGACGATTTTTCATTACGGGCCGTAGCTGTGATTGTAAAATATTTTTTGAACGTGATATCGGCCGAGGCATACTCGCTCAGCGTAATCATGTTCGAGTCGAAATTATAGACCTTTAACGGGTTTATTGAATTTTGGAAAGTATAAACATCATGTATCAATAACTGGTCGGTTGAAGTGTACAATGAAGTATATTTCATGTTACGCAAAGTAGAACCTGCTAATGCATAGATGCTAAGACCACTGTTTGCTATGTTATTAAAGTTATATTTTAACAACAGGTCAGTGTTATTATCAAACAGGTCACGGCGGTCTTCGCGGTAGTTACCGTGGTTATGCTCATCTCCGTAAGGGTGCGCAGAAAATGGTTCCTTTTCAGTCCTTAAAACGTCGTAAGTACTAACGTTCGACCGTAAAGTTATATCAAAATCTTTGTTTGGGCTATAAGTAAAAGCTGCCCAGCCATACACATCATTTTTATAATGGCCCCTTAACCACTCATAGCTTTGGAAATACGGGTTATGGTAACGTTTATATTCAACGAAGTACGATTGAATGCCTTCTTTTCCGGGCTGCCAGTAGTTGCGCACATCTTTAAGGCCCCAGTCGGCGCCGGTCCAGATATCTATGTTGTAGATTATACTGTTCGGGCCGTAAACAACATCCGGAATATTGTCGGTAAACTGGCGGTTATAATTCAGGTTACCTTCAACTTTAAACTTTTTGCTAAAGTTATAGCTGGCCAAAATGTTAAAGTTAACCGTATTTAATTTTGTATTTGGCGTGATACCTGTTTGATGTCCATCAGTAATCGACATCCGGACATTCGACTTATCGGTTGTCGCAGAAAAAGCGACGTTATTGCTGGTTAAAACACCCGTTTGCAAAAAGTTTTGCAGGTTGTTTGCGCCCCTGGTTATCCATGGGATCGGTTTGTAATGGCCGGTAAATTTCGAACCATCTGCAAAGGTGGTAGTATAAGTTTGGGTTGGGTCATAAGGGCTGTTATATTGAGGAAGTAACAAGCCTGAGTTTAACCGCGGGCCCCAAACGTCATAATCACCATCGTTAACACCACCTCCGGTGCCATCGCCAAACGCGTACTTGTCATAATCACCGCCACCGTAGTTGGTTTGAACCTTCGGAATGGTAAGAAAACCGGCAGTAAACTGTGTACTCGAATTAAATTCAATCGTAAAGCCTTTGTCGTCTTTTTTGCCTCTTTTTGTGGTAATTAAAATGGCACCGTTAATACCGCGGCTACCATAAATTGCAGCGGCAGTCGGGCCTTTAAGTACAGTAAAGGTTTCTATATCATCCGTACTTATGTTTTGCGTATCGGTATTGATTGGAATACCGTCAACAACATAAAAATTCAAGGGCGATCCCCTCAACAACACCGTTGGCGCAGCTAAAATTTCCTGGTTAATACCAACATTTAAGCCTGAGATTTTACCGGTCAGGCCGTTTATGGCATTTGGCTCACGAGCTTTGGTAATTTCTGCGCCATTAAGTTCCTGAACGGAGTAACCTAATCTTTTGGTTTCCCTCTTAATACCTAATGCAGTTACCACAACTTCATTTAATGTTTTAGAGTCTTCCACCATTGTTACATCATAGCTGGCCTGGTCGCCAACGGTGATCTGCTGGGTTAAAAAACCCAGGAATTTAAACGTGAACACCTGGCCTTTTTCGGCAGTGAGTGAAAAGTGTCCGTTAAGGTCTGTTACAGTACCTTTAGTAGTGCCCTTCAGCGTAACGCTTACGCCAGGCAAAGGCAGTTTTTTATTGTCGGTTACCGTACCGTCAATTTTTGTTTGCCCGAACAACAGTACCGGGGCAAGGCAGAATAACAACGCGGTTATTACTACCCGTAAATGCATGTAAATCTGTTTCATCTGCTAATTTTTGAATGTGAGGAAAAGGAAGTTTTCATGCAGCAATACTAAACTTTGTTTATTATTAGTAAACTAAATTAGTATTAAGCAATGCTTAACAATAGATGTAGAAAATGTTAAATGGGTGGGTTTCTGTAACAGAAGCGTTACTGTTTGCTTACAAATATTTAATATTGATTGATTAAGTAATCAATAAAGTCGGAAAGGCGGAAAGTCCGAAAGATGAAAAAGACCATATTAAACCATCGTCATTGCGAGGAACGAAGCAACCTCTACGTAGGACATTCATGGACCGCTATGTTTGTGGCGAACTAACAATCGGCTTTCAAGTCATCACAAAAGCTTTTGCTTCATTGATTAGCATGCGTAGTCCGCCAGCTGGCGGATCGTTCCTCGCAATGACGCGCGGCGGGTGCAATCGATTTTCGGACTATTCTCTTTCTGAAAGGTGTCTTAGCGCCATCTCTTTCAAATAATCAATATTATGAACAGGCACTTCCGTTTCCTTCGCCTTGTCATCCCAGTAACGCATGCGGATAATTAAATCGGCATCGGGGTTTAGTTCAAATTCTTCTGCTTCGGCCGCATCCATCCTGCCACCCTGGAACTCAAGTGTCGCTTTGCTGGCATCTGATAGTTTATTATAATATTCAGGGTATTTATAAGTAAGGTATCTTTTTGCTAAAACGTGGCCCTGTACCAAAGCGGCTACTCTTTCCGAAAAACCTTTTTCCAGCAAATAATCGGCGCCAATCTTTTCGTGGTCAACATTGCCGAAACCGTCCATGCTTTCGCTCTCGCCTTCTTCGGCACACAAGTGGCCTATGTCGTGGAAAAATGCTGCCAGCACTACTTCGTCATCATAACCCTCCTCTTCGGCCAATGCTGCCGCCTGGCTCATGTGCTCCAGTTGCGAAACCGGCTCGCCGATGTAATCTTCGTCGCCATATTTTTCATATAGCGAGAAAACCTGGTTAACGGTAGCTTTGAGATGATTGGTCGGGGACTTCATATTTGGGATTTTTACGGCAAATAAAACAAATAGATGTTATACTATTATTAAGGATACATTAATGTCTAAAAATTGAATTGTTATTAAACAACTAAAAAAGCGAACCCAATAATCCTTTCATCCTATAAATCTTAGTTTAACTTATCTTAACAAAAATATTATTTTGCGCGAATTGGTTTATTAGTACTTTGCGCCCAACCTTTTAAACAATAATGGAAGAAGACATCCTTATACAGATAAGCAACCGCATTAAAGAGCGCAGGCGCGAAAAAAACATCACCGTACAGGAACTTGCAGTAAGGGCGAATGTGAGTAAAGGATTAATATCCCAGATTGAAAACAGCCGCACCATACCATCGTTAATGGTGTTGATCGAAATTATTAAAGCGCTGGAAATTGACCTTAACGAATTTTTTAAAGACATCCGCTCAAAAAGCGCCGACCTTCCTATCCTGGTAAAACGCAAAGCCGAGTACGACCACTTTGAAAAAGAACATGCCACCGGTTTTCTTTATCATCGCATTTTTACACAATCCATTAACCCCTCTACCGTCGACATTGTAATACTTGAACTGGAACCCGACGCCACCCGCCCCCTGGTTGAAACCGACGCCTTTGAATACAAGTACATTATATCCGGCGAAATTGAATACCAGTTTAACGAGGAAAAGATAATTCTAAACCAGGGCGACTCCATGCTTTTTGATGGCCGCATACCTCACACCCCAAAAAATATGGGCAAAACCACAGCCAGCATGCTGGTTATTTATTTTTTTGAGGAGAAGAAGTAGGTCCGTTTTAAACTACCGTCATTGCGAGGAACGAAGCAACCTCTACGAAGGACAGTCACGGACCTCTCTATTGATGGTGACCTTACAGCGGCTGGTAGGTCACCACAAAGTTTTGCCCCGTTGATTAGCATACGTAGAGGTTGCTTCGTTCCTCGCAATGACGCGGTGAGGCATTCCGCCACCGAAGCGTCTTTCGGACTTCCGGACTTTCCCGACTTTTCGGACTTCTTAACTTTCTTCACACAAAATTAATCTTAATTTAGTTTGATATTAATAAACTTAGTTTAGTATTGCTCAACAATCCTTAAACAATTATGTCGATAAAATTAGTAGTGTTTGATATAGCCGGTACAACGGTGAAAGACGACCACGATGTGAGCAAAGCCTTCCAGGCTGCCTTATTAAAATCAGGGTACGAGGTCCCGCTCGAACTGATAAACCCGTTGATGGGCTACGAAAAAAACCTTGCCATTAAGCAAATTCTGCGTCTGCACGAGCACAACGATGCCAAGATAACCACTGAGTTGGTAAGCAAAATCCATAAGGAATTTGTGCACCAAATGATAGAACATTATAAATCGGCCCCGGGTATTGAACCCCTGCCAAATGTAGAAGAGACCTTTGCCGCCCTGCGTGCAAAAGGCGTACAGGTAGGTATAAATACCGGTTTTTCGCGCGACATTGCCGACACTATAGTTAACCGCCTGCAATGGGTTAAAAAAGGACTGATAGACCATGTAATTGGTTCGGACGAGGTTGAGCTTGGCCGCCCCCACCCTTACATGATACAGAAAATGATGATTGAAGGTAAAATTGACAGGGCGCGCGAAGTTGCTAAAGTTGGTGATACCGAAGTTGATGTACGCGAGGGGCAAAATGCTGGCTGCAAATATGTAATTGGTGTTACCACCGGCATATTTACCCGGCAGGAGCTTGAACAATACAATCCTACACATATTATTGACGATATTGCTGATGTATTAACCATCATAAGCAAATAGTTGTATGACAATAATGGATAGCCTGCGCGCAAAAGTAGCCAAATGGCCTTATGCGCTTTTATCAGTAATGGCGGGTGTTGCTGCCTTTGGGGCCTACACATCAATGTATGCGTTCCGCAAGGCTTTTGTAGCCGGTACATTTACGGGCTACCAGTATTTTCATATCGACTTTAAAGTTTGGCTGGTAATAGCCCAGATAATGGGTTACGCAATGGCCAAGTTTTACGGCATCCGGTTCATATCCGAAATAACCGGCGCCAAACGAGGTGTTACCATTTTAATGCTTATAGGCATCGCCTGGCTGGCTTTACTGGGCTTCGCGTTGGTACCAGCACCCTATAATGTTGTTTTCCTTTTAATAAATGGTTTCCCACTGGGTTTGATATGGGGTTTGGTATTCAGTTATCTCGAGGGCAGGCGGTCGACTGAGTTTATGGCGGCAGTGCTATCAGTAAGCCTGATATTTGCCTCGGGGTTTGTGAAAACAATAGGTAAATATCTTTTAAAAGCATTACCGATAACAGATTTCCAGATGCCGTTTTTAACGGGGGCGCTGTTCGTGATCCCGCTGGTACTGTTTGTGTTACTACTGGAGCTTATGCCAGCGCCATCGGAAGAGGACATCAAACTGCGCACCAAACGCAAACCCATGAACGCCGCCGAACGCAAGGCATTCTTAAAAAGGTTTTTACCCGGCATTATCATCACCCTTGTTATCTACGTTTTGCTAACTGTTATGCGCGATGTACGCGACAGCTTTGAGCGCGAACTATGGGATAGCTTTGGCATAAAAGACCCGCTGATTTTCACCACAACGAGCACCCAGATATCAATATTTGTATTGATCGCCATCAGCCTGATGATACTGGTGCGCAAAAACCTGCGGGCATTCACTATTATTCACCTGATGATAATAGGCGGTTGTGCAGCCATCGGCGTATCAACCCTGCTTTTCTCCTTAAATATGATAAGCCCCACCAACTGGATGATTGTCACCGGTTTGGGCCTTTACATGGGTTACATCCCTTATAATGCGATATTTTTTGAGCGGATGATTGCTACGTTCCATTACAAAAGCAATGTAGGTTTCTTTATTTACGTTGCCGATTCGGTGGGTTACCTGGGCAGCGTTAGCCTGTTGCTGGTAAAGGAGCTGGGCAAACCAAGCATAAGCTGGGCCGACTTTTTTAAAGAAGGTGTGGTGTTCGTGGCGATAATAGGTGGCATCGGTGGTATATTATCCCTTATTTATTTTTTACGAAGCGCCCGCAAAATCAATAAAAGCGAAGAGCCGCAAGGCGAATTAAACATATTACCTGTATGAACTTAGTATCTTCAAACAAATCGGCAATTATAATTGGTGCCGGTATTGTTGGTTTGGCTACCGCCCGTGCGCTGGCACTCAGAGGCTATAACATAACCATTTTTGAGCGTAACGAACGTGCCGTCGGTGCATCCATCCGTAATTTCGGGATGGTGTGGCCCATAGGGCAGGCAACCGGCCCATTGTTTGAAAGGGCCATGCTGTCGCGCAGTATCTGGAAAGAAATTTGCACCGAAGCCAGCATCTGGCACAACGAAGTCGGCTCCCTGCATTTGGCATACCATGATGACGAACTGCAGGTTATAAAAGAATATGTGGAGGTTAACCATAACCACCGCGACTGCGCTTTACTTACCGCCGAACAGGCCCTGGAAAAATCCCCGGCTGTAAACCCTGACGGATTAAAAGGCGCTTTGTGGAGCGGCGAGGAAATGATTGTAGAGTCGCGTGTAGCCGTTGGGCAGGTTGCAAAATACCTGGCCGAAAGATATGGCGTAGTGTTTCACTGGAACACTGCCATCAGCCAAATTGAACATCCAAGAGTTTTTTCCGGCAACCGTGTTTGGGAAGCAGACGAGATATTTGTTTGCAGCGGCGCCGATTTTGAAACGCTGTACCCCGAACTGTTTTTAGAAACAAACATTACCAAATGCAAACTGCAAATGATGCGCCTGGTTACCCAGCCTGATGAATGGCGCATTGGTCCATCATTATGCGGCGGTCTCTCAATGATACATTACCCCGGTTTCCAGGCGGCGGCTTCGTTACCTGCGCTTCGCAAACGTTACGAGGAACAATATGCTGAATATTTGAAATGGGGCATCCATGTTATGGTATCGCAAAACGGCAGCGGCGAACTAACCATCGGCGACTCGCATGAGTACGGCCTGGTGCACGACCCTTTCGACAAGGAATTTATTAATACTATGATAACTTCCTACTTACACACTTTTGCCACTTTTAAGGACTGGAAACTGTTGCAATCGTGGCATGGCATCTACCCAAAAATGATGAATGGCGCAACTGAACTGATTGTAGATATAGCCCCCGGCGTTACCGTGATAAACGGCGTTGGCGGCAACGGCATGACGTTATCGTTTGGCTTGTGCGAGGAGTATTTTGCGAAAAGAAGTTCATAGTTGATGGTTCATAGTTCATAGCCGACAACCAGCTCCTATTGCTAGCCGCCCGAAGATAATACTAAATTTGAAATCGTTATAAACACAAAGGTTCAGCTTACCGGTTCATTGCAGTTACTATGAACTATCAACCATGAACCATGAACTTTACAAAATGGATACCAGGAGAGATTTTATTAAAAAGGCGGCCCTATTAACGGGTGCGGCCGGCTTATCGGGTTTAATACCGGCTTCAATTCAAAAGGCAATGGCCATTAACCCTGCGCCGGGAAGCACCTACATGGATGCCGAACACATTGTTATCCTGATGCAGGAAAACCGCTCGTTCGACCATGTGTATGGTACGCTTAAAGGTGTGCGTGGTTACAACGACCCGCGCGCCATTAATCTCCCCAATAAAAATAAAGTGTGGCTGCAGTCAAATGCCAAAGGCGAAACTTACGCTCCTTTCCGCCTCGATATAAAAAACACAAAAACCACCTGGATGAATTCGCTGCCGCACTCGTGGCGCAACCAGGTGAATGCCCGCAACGATGGCAAATTTGATAAATGGCTGGACAATAAACGCAGCGGCAATAAGGAATATGCCAATATGCCGCTTACCCTCGGTTACCACACCCGCGAGGACATCCCTTTTTATTATGCCCTGGCCGATGCCTTTACCGTTTGCGACCAAAACTTCTGCTCGGCCCTGACAGGTACCAATCCAAACCGCCTTTATTTTTGGTCAGGTACCATCCGCGAGGAACAAAACGAAGATGCACTGGCCCACGTTTGGAACGAGGATATGGATTATGGCACCCTTAAATGGAAAACCTTTCCTGAACGTTTGGAAGACGCCGGCATATCATGGAACTGCTACCAAAATGAAGTGGCTATTGATACCGGTTTCGAGGGCGAGGAAGACCCCTGGCTTTCCAACTTCCAGGATAACGCACTGGAGTTTTTCGAACAATACAATATCCACTTGCACAAGCCGCATATCATCGCCATGGAAAAAAGGGCGACTGAATTGCCTGCCAAAATTGATGAACTGCAAAAGAAAATAGACGCCCTCCCTGCCGGCGATGCACATATCAGTCACCTTAAAAAACAATTAAGGGAGATGCAGAATTACCTTAAAGGCGTATTGAAAGAGCGTGAAACGTATAAACCGGAAATGTTTGATAAGCTGTCGGACAGGGAAAAAAGCCTGCACAACAAAGCTTTCAGCAATAATAAAAACGACCCGGACTACCGAACGCTTACTGATTTAAAATATACCGACAACGGCACCATGCGTGAGTTGAAAGTACCTAAGGGTGATGTGCTGCACCAATTCAGAGAAGATGTAAACACCGGCAAGCTGCCAACTGTATCGTGGGTAACTGCTCCCGAAAACTTCTCCGATCATCCCAGCGCGGCATGGTTTGGGGCATGGTATGTTTCGGAAGTATTGGATATCCTTACCAAAAACCCTGAAGTTTGGAAGAAAACCATATTTATACTGGCCTATGACGAAAACGACGGCTACTTTGACCACGTACCACCATTTACCGCGCCGCATTCGCACAAAAGCGGAACCGGCAAAGTATCTGAAGGTATTGATACCCGCGTTGAGTTTGTAACCCGCGAGCAGGAACTGGCCCGAAAAGATTTCCCGGAGCATTATGAAAAAGAGAATTCCATCGGCCTTGGCTTCCGCGTGCCTTTGGTGATAGCCTCGCCCTGGAGTAAAGGCGGCTGGGTAAATTCCGAAGTGTTTGACCATACATCCACACTACAATTTTTAGAAAAATTCCTCAGCAAAAAAACCGGCAAAAACATCGTTGAATCAAACATCAGCGACTGGCGTCGTACAGTTTGCGGTGATTTAACATCAGTTTTCAGGCCTTATAATGGCGAAGCAATCCCGACACCGGCTTTTGTACCAAAAAATGAATCGATAGAAGGCATACACAAAGCACAGTTTAAAAAACTGCCTGATGATTATAAGGTGCTTACTACCGATGAAATTGCGCTGATTAACAAAAACCCTCATGCATCGCCGTACATGCCGAAGCAGGAGCCGGGTATAAAACCATCGTGCCCGCTGCCTTACCAGCTGTATGCCGATGGTAAATTGAGTGCAGACAAAAAAACATTCGGACTAAAACTTACAGCCAGCAATAAATATTTCGGAAACACAGCATCCGGCTCTCCATTTAACGTTTATGCCCCGGGTAAGTATTTGAATGAAGATTTGCGTACCTGGGCCTACACCGCAAAAGCCGGCGATACCCTTGCCGACGAATGGCCGCTAAGCGATTTTGAAAACGACAACTACCACCTGCGCGTTTATGGCCCCAACGGCTTTTACCGTGAATTTAAAGGCTCTATTAACGACCCCGATTTAGATATTACTGCCGAATACCAGGCCGGCCACCCTGGTGCCAAAAAACTTACAGGCAATATTGAACTAAGGTTGCATAACCACAGCGCACAACAAAAAAGTGTAATGATAACCGACAATGCTTACGAAGCCAACAACCATGTGGTGGTTATAAAACCGGGGGCAACATCAACCGTAGTTTTAAACCTAACGGCAAGCCATAACTGGTACGATTTTACAGTAAAAGTAAGCGGTATCCAAACTTTCGAGAAACGCTACGCCGGCCGCGTTGAAACCGGAAAATCCAGCTTTAGTGACCCGCAGATGGAGAAGGTGTGAGGCTTACGCTAAACATAATTACCGTCATTGCGAGGAACGAAGCAATCTCTGCGTAGGACAGTCATGGACCTGGATATTTGTGGTGCCCTAAATGCAGCTGATAGGTCACCACAGTGTTATTGCTCCCTGATTAGCATGTGAAGAGGTTGCTTCGTTCCTCGCAATGACGCGGGAGTATTACCTCCAACCCTAAACAAACTGCTGTATAACCTGCTGCAATTGCCCGGCCTGCATTACGCCGCTTTGGCGCCATTTGGTTTCGCTGTTTTTAAAAATCATTAACGTGGGTACACTTTGCACTTTATAGGCATTGGCTGCCGCGGGGTTTTTGTCGATATCTATTTTGATGATGGTAACTTTATCGCCTAAGGCATCTTTTACCTGCTTTAGTATTGGCGGCATCATTTTACACGGCCCGCACCACTCTGCCGAAAAATCAACCAATACCGGTTTATCCGACGCTATTATCTCCTGGAAATTTGCCATAATCTTTTGGGTTTACTACAAGGTAACACTTATTGTGGCGATATGGTTTATTATTTACGGAATATTACTCTGGCGATACAATAGATACCAACTATTACCCGCGCGTCATTGCGAGGAACGAAGCAACCTCTGCACACGCTAATCACGAAGCATAAAACACATGGAGACCTATCAGCCGCTGTAAGGTCTCCATCAAAATTAAGGTCCATGAATGTCCTAAGTAGAGATTGCTTCGTTCCTCGCAATTGTAAAGGTCAAATCATCCTAATGCATCACCTTCGGCCTCGCCGGCTGCAAAATATTATTATCCGACAGCCAATCGGCCAAACGCTGCGGCCAGGTGTTGATTGATTTTAGCTTTGACCGCTGCCCCATATTGAAACCGTGGGCACCTTGTGTAAACAAATGCGCCTCAACCGGTACCTTAGCATCGCGGTAGCGCTGCAACAATTGCATCACAGGTACCGAACAACAAGGGTCGTCATTGGCAGCGAGCAAAAACGCCGGTGGCGCGTCCGAAGGGACAACATCCGGCACATACAGCGGACCAGGATATATTTGCACAATAAAAGCCGGTTTTGAGCTTTGACGGTCTACCGGGTCGGCGGCTTTGGGGTCGCCTTTGCCTTTATCAAATGCCACCATGTCCACCACTTCGCCACCAGCCGAGAAGCCCATCAGGCCAATGCGGTTAGTATCAATACCAAACTCAGCGGCCCGGCTGCGCACCAGGCGCATGGCCCTGAAGCCATCCTGTTTGGCATGTACATCAATTTTATAAGGCGACAAGGTATCGCGCCCCAAACGATATTTTAATACAAAAACGGCTACACCAAGGTTATTTAAAAATTTGGCCGGGTCAATACCCTCAGCAGTGTAAACCAGCAGCCGGTGACCACCGCCCGGACAAACCACTACGGCAGCGCCGGTAGCCTTATCTTTAGGTGGCAAAAAAACGGTGAGTGATGGATTGTGTACATTCCTCACCCAATAATCTTTGGCCAACTCAGGTTCGTTGCGGCGGTTTTCAAATCCCGGTGCGCCTTTTTCCCATAGCGGGATGACAGCAGGCTCGGTTTGCGCCCATGACAAGGCAGGTAATAATAATAGGATTATACAAAGTTTACGCATAGTTAGGTTGATTGATTTGTTAAAGATAATTAATTACCTCCCTTACAACAAAATGCGTTCTCCAATATGTCATTTCGACGAGGAACGAGGAGAAAACTTGTCCATGCGATACTAACGGCGGACAGGTTTAGCGCATAACTTTCAGTCGCAAAAGTTTTCTCACTATCTTTCGATGACATAGAGTTTATTTACTTTAAACTAAACACCTCCAGCGCGATATCTCCCTGGCTACCATTCGGTCGCGGTCCATTTGGCGGGGGATTACCACCCGGTTTAGCACCTGGAGACGGACCACCCGGTCCCCCACCCGCGCCCCCTGCAATGTATATTTTTCCGTTAAGCACAGTACCGCCAACGCCGTTACGGGCCTGGTTTAAATCAGCCACTTTTTGCCATTGGGTATCTTTGGCAGGGTCGAGGCAGTAAACATCTTTTTGAGGACCGTTGGGCTTAGTATCGGTAGCGCGTTCGCCACCTATGTAAAATATCTTGTTGTCTAAATTAACCGCAGTACCGCCACCGGTTCCCATCGGCAATTTAGCGGCCAGCGTGCTCCACTTGCCTGTTTTAAAATCGTAACAATCCACACCAAGCACCACCTTGTTAAAAAACGACATGAAATTATCAGCATCGTGCAAACTGGTGTTGCGGCCGCCAATAGCATACAACTTATCACCCACAACCACGGCCATGCTATGATCGCGTATGTGGGGAGCATCGGCGAGGCTTGTCCATTTGTCGGTTGCCGGGTCGTAGCAGTCGAACATGCTGTTGGTACCGCTGCGATGTCCGTGGGTTATGCCGCAAACTATGTAAAGCTTACCGTTATAAACTGCTTCGCCTGCGCCAGCCCTTCGGCGTTCCGCTGGTGTTTCCGCAAGTTTTTGCCAGCTGTCCTTTTTAGTGTCGTAACTGTAAACATTCGGTAGCGGAATTTGATCCGGATAGCCTCCCTGGTAAAAAGCATCAAGCACATAAACTTTATCGCCAAGGCCAACCGCCTGCAAATGGTGCATAGTGAAAGGGGCCATAGCCTTTTGTGCCCAACTGTTTGTTTTGGCGTCGTATGCCTCAACCGGTCGGGCGGGACCGTCACCGCCGATTAGGTATAGTTTGTTATCAACGGCTACCAGGCTGCATTCGCTGCGGGGGGCGATTTTGTTGGTAGATTTTATTAATTGCCAATGGCCCTGGGCGCGGGTAGCGGTTGATAGGCCGCCGGCTAAAAGTAAAATAACTAGTATCTTTTTCATGGCGATATTTAACAATATAATATCAATTAAAAGCCGTCATTGCGAGGAACGAAGCAACCTCTACACTCGCTAATCATCGGACCAAAAACTTTGTGGTGAACTAAAAGCGGCTTTGAGATCACCATAAACACCAAGGTCCCTGATTGTCCTGTGTAGAGGTTGCTTCGTTCCTCGCAATGACGATGGGTGTGTTCTCTACTTAGTTTCCTTATACATCACCATCCCGCTATTATCTACCCCATAAACCTTGGCAATAGCTTTAATAACAGAACCCTTAGCCACCTTAAATGGTTTTGAATATTCATTCTCTTTAACAAACGCCGGGGTGCTGCCATCAGTTGTGTAATAAATTTTAGCGCCATTGGTTGCGCTGCTCATGCTTACCGTACCACCTTTTACGCTGATAATTGGTTCTATCACCCGGTTTACATAATGACGGGTACGTGCATCCTGTATCACACCCTTCCAGTTCATCCCAAAGCCAAAATCGTAGGTATGGCCATCGGCATCAGTATAGCATTGCATATCATGCGGAATATCCTCATCCTGCAATTCAACAGTTTGCATATTGGCCGGCATCTGGAACGGCAGCAGTCCTGATGGTTCGGCAGTGCCGGATAAAATATCCAGTATCGCCTGGTTTTGCACGCCAAAGCTGGCAACGATGGCATTGGCGTCTTTTTCAAATTCAGCCGGCACAGCAGGTTTGGTTAGCGTGATTACTACGATTACCGGCTTACCGTTCATGGCAGCTTTTGTGCTTTGTATGG
Organism: Mucilaginibacter sp.; assembly: GCF_025359345.1. Taxonomy (GTDB): domain Bacteria; phylum Bacteroidota; class Bacteroidia; order Sphingobacteriales; family Sphingobacteriaceae; genus Mucilaginibacter. The sequence continues at coordinate 300,857 of NZ_JANYGQ010000026.1, read as the reverse complement.
TTTTTAAATCGGTTAGGTTGGCGGCAGTTATGCTTTTGCCTTTGTAGGTTCTGTCAGTTACCGTTGGTTCTACAGGGTCGCCGGCGGCAATGCTGTGCTCGCGGGCATCGGTGGCGGTATACGGGCCGTATTGCAGGGTAATCGGCACGTAGCCGGTACCTCCGCTTTTTACATCTTCGCTATCATAGCCTGCCCCGCCGCTTGGGCTACTTACAAAAACAATGGCGCAATCGGCTTTGGCCGGGTCATCGGTAACGTTATAATATTTCTTCAGCAGTTCGGCATTCACGGCATCCTCAAATTTCTCTTTTGATGGCGGTCCGAAAAATCCCTTAACCGACGGACTGTATTTTTTTGGCAGATAGACGGTTTTACCCTTTTGCAGCGGAAGCACGTTTGCGGTGTTTTTTAGCAGCACTACCGATTTTAGCTGTGCGTTGTAACCGGCAGTCATAAACTCCGGTTTGCCCACTATTTGTTTGGATGTTTCTATATCCAGGTAAGGGTTTTCAAATAAGCCTGTCCTGAAAATATTGCGCAATAACCTTACCGCCGACAGTTCGAACCTTGCCCGCATAAACGGTTCGCCATGGTCTTTAACACCCATTTGGTAGGCCTCAATTACCGGACCGGCTACATTGTTACCTCCAAACTGATCGACACCGGCCATCAATACCTTATAATGCCGCTCGGCAACAGTTTTGTCTTCCATTCCCCACGATTTACCTGCGAAAACATCCGGAGTTTTGCCTTCATCGGCAGTAACGAGCCAGTCGGTACAAACCACACCGTCGTAGCCGTATTTTGTACGCAGCAAATCGGTTATTAAATATTTACTGTAGCTATTGCCACGGTCTTCTTTGTTTTTGATATCTCTGCCGTACGATATGGTATAATAAGGCATCACCGCCGAAGCCATTTTTGTACTCCCCGAAAGCTTCAAAGCACCATCAACAAACGATACCAGGTGCTCATCAAAATTATTACCCGGGTAAACGGCAAATTTGCCGTAAGCAAAGTGGGCATCCCTTCCCCCCTCTTCGGGGCCGCCGCCCGGCCAGTGTTTCATCATGGCGTTTACACTATTGTAGCCCCAGCCTCCTTTTATTTCTCTATCACCTGTAGAAGTTTGAAAGCCGTCAACATAAGCGCGGGCCATATCAGCCGCCAGTTGCGGGTCTTCGCCAAAGGTGCCGTTGATACGTGCCCATCTTGGCTCCGAGCCTAAATCAATCTGCGGCGATAGTGCGGTGGATATTCCTAATGCCCGGTACTCTTGAGCTGCTATCGAGCCAAATTGTTGTACAACAGCAGGATCGAATGTGGCGGCTAATCCCAATTGGTCAGGCCATTGCGATATTTTGCCACCTGCGCCCGCGGTATATTCAACACCCGAGTTGGTACCATGCCGCGGGTCGGAACTGTTGTTTGCCGGTATACCAAAACCGCTGCCCTCAACCAGGGCCTGTACATTATTGTTCCATTGTGCGGCAACCGCCGGGCTTTGTACAGATGTAACCAGCACGTGCCTTAAATTATCGTTTATTAAAAATGCCTTTTGCTGATCCGTTAAATCGGATGCTTTTGCGCCGCTTTGCGGGAAAGGTTTTCCGTTATAAGTAGCGGCTCCCATCGGGCCGGGCATGGCAGGTATAGCCTGGTGTGCGCTATACAGCATCAGCCCGGCAATTTGCTCAACCGAAAGTTTTGATGCCAAATCCTTTGCGCGTTCATCCACCGTTAAACGCCAGTCTTCATATTTATCCAGCTTGCCATTCTTGTTTAAATCCTTAAACGAAAACCCATCAACCGTTAAAATTTTTACGCCAGATGTTGTCGAGTAGCCCAACGCTGGCCCGTTGGTGTTTTTAACTAATACAATGCCCGAACTGTCGGCCCCTGGTTGTTTGTTTAAGATATTGACATTGGTGCCACCAGTCATACCGGCCAATAAAATAGTCGATGCCCCGGCAAGACAGACTACGGCAAACGGTTTTAAATTTTTCTTCATAATTATACGCGGCAAAAGGGTTAAATTAAATTACTAATGCTTAACAGGTTCATAATAACCAGGCTGGTTATAACATTGTGTTTATTTGACACAATTAAAAGTAAATATAAAAATAATATGCGGTGATTATAATAGATGAGGATTTGATAAATATAGATGAAGGGCTTTGTTTGGATGATGAAGAGCGGAGTGTAACCGACCAGGATTTTCCCCTCTAAATTTCTGTAACTTTCCTTTTACAATAACAGGATTTGCATATCTTTATGGCGGTTTCACAACCTTTTCACAATGCAAAAAACCTGGTTAATACTTTTACTGGCCGCCGTGCTGGTTTCCTGCCATAAGGACAATTCCACAGATATTAAAAAACAATTTATAACTAACGACCATACTGTTAACGTAACATTTGATGAACAGCATCCGGGGCATGTCATCCCTGATACATTTGAAGGGCTTAGCTTTGAAAACGGCGTTTTTGGCCAGGATATTAATTACCTTAACGAAAACAACAGCGTTCTGATCCAACTGATGAAAAACATTGGCCCCGGCATCATCCGGATGGGCGGCGGCACCAGCGACCTGATAACCTGGACCGGATCGCCACGCAGCGGTGCTACCCAGCCCGATGCAATTACAACTTCAGATATCGACCATCTGGCTGCTTTTTCAAACGCTACCGGCTGGCCTGTTATCTTCGGCTTAAACCTTGCTGACAATGACCAGGATGTAGCAGCGGACGAAGCGACTTACGTTTCGCATTCGCTGGGCAGCAGCCTGTATGCCTTTCAATCGGGTAATGAGCCCGACGCTTACGCACCCTACAATCACCTTCGCAACCCTACCTATTCGTTTGGCGATTTCTTGTCTGAGTGGCGGGGCTACCAGGCTGCTGTTCAAAAAGCGGTACCAGGCGCTAGTTTTGCCGGACCAGATGTTGCATTTAACACTTCGTGGATAACATCATTTACAGACAATGAGGGTTTCGAGGTAAAATTGCAGGATGGCCACTACTATGAAACCGGACCTGCAACCAGTGCCGGCATTACCTACCAGTCAATTTTAGGGCATAGCATAAAGCTTGCCGAACTTATACGGTCGTTTAAAACATCAACATCCAAAACCCAGCCGCCATTTAGGGTTACCGAGTGCAATAATGTTTACGGCGGAGGCAAGGTTGGCGTAAGCGATGTATTTGCATCAGCAATTTGGGCGCTTGACGCAATGTGGACATTAGCCGATAACGGCTGCCAGGGGATTAATTTTCACACAGGTGTGGGCCTGCACTACTCTCCTGTAATACGGGAAAATGGCGTATTTGTAGCTAAGCCCGAATATTATGCCATGCTCGCCTTTAAATATGGCAGTGCAAACGGGCGATCAATACCGACAACAATTGACAACTCGCTATTTTGTAGCGCACATGCCTGCCTCGTTGATGGTAAGTATTCAGTCACCCTGGTAAATAAAAGCCTCGATAAAAGCTTCGACTTTAATATCATCCCGGGCAAAATTATCTCCTCCATAAATGTCACCAGGCTAACCGCACCGGCAATAGACGCCAAAACCGGCGTTACATTCGGCGGGGCTGCAGTAAAAGCCGATGGTACCTTTGGCGCCGTTACATCTGAAAACTCCACTATTAATAAAACAAGCTTTATCGTTACCGTACCTGCAGGCAGCGCGGCAGTTGTTGTTGCCCAATAAAGCAGTTTTGTAAACCTAACTATGCCAATCCATGCGAATTGTCAGTTTGGCAGTATTGTGTCATGAAAAAAGTGGACTGATTTTTACGAAAATCTGCCCATTGTCATGTCTACTGCCAAATTGACAAAAAAATATTTTAAAGGATTAGTGTACTGGATACATACCGATTTCCGCCCAGTTTTTTTGAAAAGTTTGTCCAAACGCTCACATGTTAATCTGCGTTAACAAACCACACAAAACGCTGCAATTAATTTTTTAGCCTGAAGTTAATAGCCCTCGAAAAAACTCACTTTTTTCGGCTTGATATTAAAAAACGACTAAAAAACGAACATTATTTCTGCAAACACTCGTTTTTTCACGTTAAAAACATCAAAATATCGACAAAAACTAAAATAACACCTGTTTTTTAAGTGAATTTAAAAAAATAGCAAATTTCTATTTCAGCGTTTTTGGGTCGAAAAATATTTTTTTAAAAATGGCATGTTTTGTGTCGCCTCCCTAGTGCAGAACGTATTTTAGTTTCTGAAGAGTTATTAATCATTTTTTAAATAAATACTTAAAATTAGACCCATGTTAGTTGTATTAGAAGTTGTTGCCCTGTTAGCAGTTATCATTTTACCGTTAGTTCCTGCTAAAAGGACAGCGAAATAATAAGATATAAAAACCGCTTAAGAAATTTGAAGGACGGCCCCATTGGCTGTCCTTTTTTATTTTACAAAATCCGGTAAGCTTTACATTGCGTAAGGCCTGCCATATTCTTTATATTTGCCCCATATTGAACTAATGAGCCAGAGAGAAATTAAATGCCCGCATTGCGGTAAATGGACTTTATGGGAAGGTGGCCTTGATGACAGGTGCATTAATTGCAATGGCTTTTTAGAAACACACCAATTTTCGCGCGGAGTTGAACGAAAAGCCCGGCAGGAAGCATTGAAAGAAAGTGGGTTTCTTTACATCCGCCCGGGCGATGGCCTTGTTAAACGTTTTTTAAAAAGATCGATAAGTGCATTCCGTTGGTTTGGCATTTATCTGCAGATACTTTTTTTTGTTGTGGTAACCATCATCATCGTACTGATAAGCCTTATACCGGGCTAAATGAAAACCCTGCTCAACAGATGGTTTATAACCGGCTGTGTTGTTTGGCTTTGGGTATTTGCTACCAGGAAGCTGCATCACCCCATTCCTTATATTAATGGCTACATTACCGATGTATTTGCCATCCCTGTAATTGCCACCATTGCCCTTTGCTTTCAGCGGGTTGTTGTATTTAAAAATAATTTTTATACCCTATCTAAATGGCACGTGGTGTTTATTACAGTATATGTATCGCTGGTATTTGAAGTGTTGCTGCCCTGGCTGTCCAAAACCTATACCGGCGATTGGGTTGATGTTGGGCTTTACATTGTTGGGGGAATTTTTTTTTATAGGGTGATGAATAGGCCGGTGGCAGAGATTAGAGGTTAGTTAATTAGAGATTAGTTGAACGCGCAAATTTGTCATTCTGAACGGCAGTGAAGAACTATCTCTTGAGCGCAGCGAAAAATCTTCTGCATGCGACATTTACTACACAAAGGTATTGAAGCGACTTGAATGACGCATACGTATCGATTGAATAAGATTCTTCGCTGTCGCTCAGAATGAAAAGGAGAGATTGATCCATTTCTCCAAATCTCCAATCTCTAATCAACTAATCTCTAATCTTTAACGCTCCTGTCGGGCACCTAGCCACCTGCTCAGCAATTTCCTTACTTGTAGCCCCATCCATATTTACCCATGGTTTGGCAGCAGGGTTAAATACCTGTGGTAATTGAGTAGCGCAACGGGCAGCATGCTTACAAAGTTCTGGCCGCCATTCAACGGTGATTTCGCCGTTGGTATAGCTATGTGTGTTTTCTACTTCGGTGCCGGTGTAGGCAAAGGTGCGTACCTGAATTTCGCCTTCCAGTATTTTTGATACCGGGCAAACTTTGGCAATTTGGGTTAAGCGTTCACGCTGTTCATCAGTAACCGGGGTTAAGAAATTCAGGTCGCGGTCAATCACGGTTATCTTTTTATCGCCTTCCAATTTAAAATACATATTAACTGCAACTGCAATCTGCGGGATATCCCAGCCTTTACGGTCGATATACATGCGCAGCGTTGCCAGCGTACAACACCCCAGCGACGACAGTAATAAGGTATAAGGATCGGGCCCAAGGTCTTTTCCCCCGGCAATTTCCGGCTCGTCCGAGATAAACTTACCATTGCGCCACACAACTGTGCATTTAAATTTTTCGGTGCCAATGCTGGCAGCCACCGGGTTGGCTAATATGTATTCCATCCTTTATTCCTTTCTACTATAAACTATGAACCATCAACTATGAACTTTTCTATCACAACCTTTCCGGCTATGAACCATCCCGCATGTGCGGGATCAACTATGAACTAAAAAACCACATCCCCAAACTCGGGCGTTAACTCAAATATCTTTTTGGCGAAGGGGCAATAGGGTAAAATCTTCATCTTGTGCTCGCGGGCATATTCAACCCCGGCCCTTACCAGTTGTTTGCCCAGGCCTTTGCCTTCGTAGGCTTCGTCAACTTCAGTATGGTCAATAATAAACTTGTCCGGTCCCGAAAAAATATAGTGCATCAGGGCAACTTCCTTTCCATTGTCTTCTATAAAGAATGCGCCGCGTTTACCGTCGTTTTTGTTTTGTACCTGCATATTAGTGATCAGAGGTTGGAGACCAGAGATTAGTTTCTGTCCGCTTTGTAAAAATAGCATAATTATTTGTGTGGATAAACCTCCAACACGCACCCTAATTAGTTTTTTTATCAGGAATGATTTACATTCGGGCTTTACAACTAATCTCCAGTCTCTAATCTCTGATTAACTATCATGGAACCCATTACCATAAATACCCTCAGAACATTCGAAGCATTGGCAAGCGTTCCCGATGAGCAACTGCAATGGCTGATAGATACTTGTGAAGAACGGGTTTTGCCTGAAGGGACTCTATTTGTAAAACCCGGGGATCCGATGGTTGGCCCCCATTTTATAATTAGCGGCGAGTTCGCAGCATTTGTATCGCAAAGTAACAGCAAACGCGAACTGGGAATTTTTGGCGCCGGGGTAATTACCGGTTACCTGCCCTACTCGCGTGGCAAAACTTCAAGCGTTTACATGAAAGTGCGGAACGAAGCGCGCATTCTTACCTTCCCAACCGAACGGATCCGGGAAATGATAAAGGACCACTTTGAGCTTACGCAGGCGTTGGTGCATGTGATGAGCAACCGGGTGCGCGAGTTCACCGCCTTTATGCAACAGAACGAAAAAATGATGGCCTTGGGCAAGCTATCAGCCGGTTTAACACACGAGCTTAACAACCCGGCATCAGCCATTGTACGCGACTCTGTGTCATTACGCGAGCACCTGCGCCTTGAGCCGGAGACGTTTAAAAAGCTTACGGCTATTAAAATGGATAGCATGCAGGTTGACATCGTTAATGATGAATTATTTCGCGTACTTGCCGAAACAGACCGGCCCAGGCTTTCATTGAAAGAAAAAACCAAGCGCGAAGAAGAAATTGCAGATTGGCTGGATAGGCTCGACATAGAAGATGCTTATGATATGGCCGAAACGTTTGTCGATTTTAACTTTAAGGTGGCCGATCTCGAAAACTTTAAAAAAAACATCCCGGATGCTTTTTTATCGCCGGTTTTTGGGTGGATAAATACCCTGCTGGTTACCGAAAAAATGGTGGAAGATATCCAGGAGTCGGCACGCCGTATTGCCGAGCTGGTAAAATCAGTTAAAACCTTTACCCATATGGACCGCGGGGCCGATAAACAATACGCCGATATACACATCGGTATCCGCAATACACTAACCATGCTGGGCTACCGTAAAAAGAAAGGTAATATCACGCTTGTTGAAGATTTCGATTTTACCCTGCCACCTGTAAAAGCCCTGATTGGCGAACTAAACCAGGTTTGGACCAACCTGATTGACAATGCTTTTGACGCCATGGACCAAAACGGCAAAGGCACATTAACCATCAAAACCGAAAAAGATAAAGAGTTTGTTCGCGTCAGCATCATCGATGATGGCCCCGGCATCCCCGAAGAAATACGTTCAAGGGTGTTCGACCCGTTCTTTACCACCAAAGAGATGGGAAAAGGCACAGGTATGGGGTTAGAAGTAGTACAACGGATTGTAAACCAGCATAACGGGTCGATAAAAGTCAGCTCGGTACCGGGGCATACGGAGTTCGTGGTGTGTTTTCCGATAAATGGGTGATTTTGATTTCGGATGTCGAATTAACTCCGTTGAGGGCTGCGCCGTTTTCGATTTCGGATTTTTTCTTTTTTATAGCTACGGGAGACGCAAAATATTGCGTCTCTACAATCTGCGATTACCCTTTCTTAATCACGTAAAAAAATATCCCCGTCCTGGTTTCAAACCCAAGCGAGTGGTAAAGATTTATCGCCCTTTCATTTTTCGATAACACATGCAGAAAAGGAATTTCGCCGGCTGCCTTTATGCGCTCCACCTGGTACATAATTAACCGGGCAGCATAACCTTTGCCAACATGGTTGGGATGGGTGCATACGGCGCTTACCTCGGCATAGGGTTTTGGGTTTAAACGCTGGCCCGCCATAGCCACCAGTTCCCCGCCCTCAAAAATTCCGCGGTAATGCCCGTACTCTATGGTTCTTTGTGCAAACGGGCCGGGATTGGTCAATTTAGTAAGCGCGAGCATTGCGGGCACGTGTTCTTCGGTTAAAGGGACAAATTCCTGTTTCTTATCTACCTGCCGGGCGGGCGTTTCGCACACCATTTGCAGGCAATCCATACGTTCAATTAGTCGCCAGCTTTCGGGGATAGTTATTTCAACCGGTGAAATCACACCAAAAAAAGCCCGCGGCGGGGCCATGTCATAAAGCGCCTGCAGGTTTTCAACTGTATTTTCATTCAGCGCGGCAAATGGCGAAACATCCGGCTGAAAATATTTCACATTACCGGTACCGACAGCGAATTGGGAATTTCCGGAGTGCAGCGCATTCCAGGCAGGATTATCAAGCAGGTGTTTCATTATAACCGCATTTTAATAAGATGCTTTTGATGCATCAAAGTATAACTGGCGGCGGCAAAGCTATTAAATTACCAATTACACCAAAGAATTTCAATGGACATTTACCCATCATATTATTGTCATTTAAACCACCTCACGTTGTCATTAATGCCACTCACTCTCGTGTCATAATGAAAGTATGTTTGTATTGTTCAATCTGTTAACTTTAAATTATAGTAACATGAGTACGCTAAACGAACAATTTACAGCAATGCTGTTAAAAAGCCCCAACAAAGGCGGCTGGACCTATGTAATATGGCCTGAATCAGTTTCGTTTTTTAAAACCCGCGGCTTAGTTAAAGTGCGCGGCACAGTCGACGGTCATCCTTTCCGCAGTTCCTTTATGGCCTTAGGCGATGGTACGCACAAACTGCCGGTAAAAGCAGAAATGCAAAAACTCATCAATAAAAAAGAAGGCGACAGCGTAACGGTGGTTTTAGAAGAGAGAATAGATTGATGTGCGGATGGGGAATACGATTTGAAGATGCGTTGATTTGAAGATTTGAAAATAAAACAATCCTGAAAATCCTGGTAATCCCTGAATCGTGTCAAATCGGTGCAATCATCCCGAATCGGTGAAATCAAAAAATAAAGAAAGGCGTTCCGTATCTCACCCCGGAACGCCATGTAATGTTAAAATCAGTCCCGCTATTACCCGGAACAATCAACTAAATCCAGGCCGGGTATCTCACCTCCCGCACCTTTTCTCATGATTATTTAAAATCATTAAGGTCGTTATTACTGAATACCTGTATGACGCACAGTTATACGGTATCGTTACAAAAAATTTATGTAAAATCCTTGTAAACAAGCGATAGAGCTATATTGAATACATTTTCAACTTAGCTCTATCAGCAAAATTTATTGTCCGCCGCCGCCCGGAGGGCCGCCAAAGCCGCCACCACCCGGAGGGCCGCCGCCCATTCGCGGACCACCCGGGCCACCTGGCCCCATATTAGGTGCTTTGCCCGCCATTTTGGTGAAGCGATAAGTGAATGTTAACAGGTAGTACCTGCCAAGCTTATTAGCGTTGGTTTGAGTCACAAAGTTTCCGTTTTGTGTGCTGGTGTAGCCTGTGTTCTCATTAAACACATCGTAAACCCCGGCACGTATGGTTGCCATATTACCTTTCAGGAACCTGCGCTCAACATAGGTGTTAAATATGTTGGGATTGGTAGAGCCTTTATAACCATAATATAGCATCTTGGTATAGTCATAGCTAAGCGTCCAGTTTTTCCAAAAGTAATTTTTGCCGTTAAGGCCCAATTGCCAGGTGCGGAAATTGTCGTTAATACCCGGCTGGTTTATCGAATTTTTTGATGAGTTAATGGTATAAGTGGTATTGGCCTCAGCATCAATAATATCGGTAATATCAACCCTAAAACGTACTGCCGGCGCTATTACCCAGGTTTTTGCATTATTTTTTTCAGTAGTTGGGTCAAACGTAGTTGCATCGATATTTGTGATGTATGATGCGTTGTTGATGTACGAAACATTGCCCTGCTAAAACAAGTTATACTTGCGTTTTTCCCAAGGCTTGTTGAATACGAAGAAACCTTGCAAAGCTGAATAACCGGAGGTATTCAGGTATTGCGTTTCAATAGTACCGGCCAGTTTGCTGTTAAGCGGGTAATTTACCGGGTACGTCACCGTATTTGATACAATTTTGTTGGAGGTTGCGGTGTACGATAAATTACTGAAGAAGATATTTCCTGTTTCGAAACTAAAGTTATTGTACCTGAAATCTACCCGGTTGTTATACTCGGGCTTCAATTCCGGATTACCTGTAATAGGGTATGATGCACTGGAAAAATCAGTAACCGGCTGCAATTGCGAAAAACTTGGCTGGTTGCTTGAGCCGCTATAGTTGGCGCTGAATGATTGCGACCGCGAGAAGTTATAAATAAAATGCGCGTTTGGCGACACATTAAATGCCGTTGAATTGGTAGGCATCCCGGTAGTTACCGAGTAGCCTTTTAAAACAGACGGCTGCGCGGTAACACCTAAAACGTAATTGTACTTCTTCTCTACAAAACGGTAGTTTAAACCAAAACGGTTGGTTATAAACGTAAAGTTGTAGTTATTGCTTAACAGTGGGTAATTGTTTATTTGTGTGCTGTTGGTAACCAGTGTATCGGTTTGTTTATCGGCAGTGGTATAGCTGCGGCGAAAGTTGTAATTAACTTCCAGGTACGACCTTCTCGCCAGTGGCTCGATGTACGAAAGCGATGTACCGATAGTATCGGTATGGCTGTTGGTATTGATAAACTGGTCGAGCGGTGCATTTATCGCTGTACCAATATTAGTATAAACCGGGTTTTGATAAGCCCTGCTGGTTGAGCGCCCCGTACCGATGTTTATGCTGAAGTTACGGCCATGGCCGTTAAACCGGTGGTTATACAATGCATTAATGCCATAATTAGGCGCCGACGAGTTGCTTAGCGATTTAAAGCTATAGTTTGATACCGTGGCCGACTCGTTAGTTAAAAGGTTTGAGCCTGTTTGGTCAGTATTAAGACCCGTATAAGTGTATGATGGGCTTACCTTTAAATAGTTAATGGTATCAGGTTTCCACTCCAGGTTAAAGTTTAAACGGTGAAATTTGGTTTCATCGTCCTTAACACTGTTTTGCGAGTTGGTGCTGGGGTTAACCAGCGATATGTTATTCTGAATAGTACTGCTGATAGTATTTGTCGACTTATCGGAGAAACTGTAGCTACCGTACACGGTAATCTTTTTACCCCAGCTATCGCGATAGTTAAAACCGATAGAACGGTTTATTGATATACCCGTTTGGTTACTATTACCTCCCGGGGGGCCTCCGCCTCCGCCTTGCCTGCCGCCGGGACCGCCGCCGTTAAACAGGTTGGTATTGGTGTTATTAAGGTTACCCAATACAGCAATTTGCTGGGCATCGTTAAAGTTGAACAAATTTGCCTGTGCTATATAACGGGCGCCACCGCCAATACCGTCTTTGGTGGGTATCAGATCGTGGCCGCCGCCGGCACTTGCCTGGCCGAAGTAGCCATGGTTACGGCTTGGTTTTATGTTGATATTCAGAATGGTTTCCGGGTCGCCGGTTTTAATGCCGGTCATGTTGGCCTGGTCGCCATAGTCGTTTACCATTTGTACGTTCTGTACAGCGTCTGCCGGTAGGTTTTGGGTGGCAGTTTTTAAGTCACCGCCAAAAAAGTCTTTGCCGTTTACGCGCACTTTGGTAACGCTTTTTCCGCGGAAGGTCATGTTGCCATCCTTATCTACATCGGCGCCCGGGATCTTTTTTATCAGGTCCTCAACAGGTGCACCGTCACGTACTTTGAATGCAGCCGCGTTAAATTCAACAGTGTCTTCTTTTATTTTTACCGGGATTGCTTCGGTTATCGTAACCCCATTTAACATCGTTGTCGATGGCTTTAATATAATCGGCTTTAAAAACACCGGGTTATTGGTGTTGTCAAATGTCAGCCGTATACGTTTTGGTTCGTACCCTATTGATTGTATTACCAGGCTAATCTGGGTGGCCTTTACGCCGTTAAAAACAAAAGCACCTTTCGAGTCGGTGATTGTACTTACGCTGTCTTTCCCGGTTAGTAATTTAATGCTCGAGCCCGGCAGGGTAGCCTTGGTGCTGTCTATTATCGTTCCGTGTACGTCGCGGCCCGTTTGTGCAAAGCTGTTAACGCTTATTAAAAGCAGTGCGGCAATAAAAAAGTATATTGATTTCATATCTTGTTTTCTTTTTTAGATGCCGCAAATAAATAACAAACCTACGGCACCAAAAAACAGGATAGACAGAGGCATAATAAGAGTAGACTAAATCCCATTTTTAACCCATAAAAGCCGAATTTTTATAGCCGTTTATAAAATCCGGCTTCTATCGGTAGTTTTTGCCCCGTTGTCGATAAGTTTTGAGCGCTTATAGATTTTCATTGGGTTTGTGTGCTTTTGCTTTGTAATATTGTTGTTATAATTGATCGTGATAAGCGTTTGATTTTTAATAATTTAGGGATAATGATACCAAAATCAAAAAGTAAAATAATAACCTTTATCATCCACATATTAATATGGGGAGTATTTGGTTTGATATATTTTTTTCAGCCGCTTAACTGGAATATTACGGTACCCTACCAGCTTTGGATAAAACAAAGCATAATTTTAGGGTTATTGGTGGTGGCCTTTTATATCAATTCGTTTGTACTGGTACCAAAAATTCTATTAAAAAATAAAACCAGCATTTACTTTCTTATTATTACCGGCGTTGTTGCTATAGTTGTGTTGCTCAATATTTATGTGGATGAATGGCTTCATATCCACAGACTGATGGATATAGCTTTTCATAAAAGCGGCCCACCGAGAAAAGGTCATGGCCGCGATCACAATTGGGACTTTTTGATGCTGGCCAATGTGGCCCTGGTATTAGGTATCAGCACCAGTATAACCGCCATACAAAAATGGCAGAAAGATAAACAACTTCACCAGGATATGGAGCAGGAACGGGTAAGCTCCGAACTATCATTCCTTAAAGCACAGATAAACCCGCATTTCTTTTTCAATACGCTTAATAACATTTATGCCTTAACGCATATTAATGCAGAAGTATCACGCAAAGCTATTCACCAGCTATCGCGCATGATGCGGTATGTATTGTATGATACGCAAAACAGCACAACATTACTGAGCCAGGAGATCGCTTTTATAAAAGATTATATCGATCTGATGAAATTGCGCCTAACCGATGTGGTTAAAATAGATTTCAGCACACCGGCTGCATTGAAAGATATGGGTATTGCGCCGATGATATTTTTGCCATTTATTGAAAACGCCTTTAAACATGGTGTAAGTGCTACCCAACCAAGCTACATTAGTATAATTGTCAATCAAAAGGACACTACTATTGAATTAAATGTAGTTAACACTATAATTAAGGAACAAAACAATAACTTAGAGGAAGGCAGCGGTATTGGGCTTAATAACACGCGGCGCCGGCTTGATTTATTGTATCCCGGCAAACATACTTTGCTGATAAACGAAAGCACTACCGAAAATGCATATTTAGTTAACCTAACACTTAACCTGGCATGACAATTAATTGTATAGCTGTTGACGACGAGCCCTTAGCGCTCGGCTTGGTATGCTCGTTTATTGAGCAAACCCCATTTTTAAATTTGGTTGGCCGCTACTCAAGCGCGGTTGAAGCGCTGCGGGCCATACACTCGCAAAAAATAGACGTGCTGTTTTTAGATATACAAATGCCCGATTTGAACGGCATTGAATTGGCGCGGGTGCTCGATAACAGCAAAACAAACAAGCCCCGCATTATTTTTACCACAGCCTATAACCAGTTTGCCCTGGAGGGTTACCGGGTTGATGCGCTTGATTACCTGCTGAAGCCATTTAATTATGAGGAGTTTTTAAATGCCGCCCATAAAGCGTTGGCCTATGCCCAGCTTGTAGAAAAATCAAATACCGTTCCAGCAGCCGTAGCCGCGCCGGCTGCCGCAGTTGAAGAACGTATTGAGGACGAGTATCTATTTTTAAAGGTTGAGTACCAATTGGTGCGTTTAGCACTCAGCGACATACTGTACATCGAAGGGCTAAAAGACTACGTAAAAGTATGGCTGCAAAGCGCCGAAAAGCCGGTGCTGTCATTAACCAGTTTGAAATCATTGGAAGAAAAACTGCCGGCCAAACGGTTTATGCGGGTACACCGCTCGTTCATTGTCTCGTTGGATAAGATAAATTCTATTACCCGCAATGCCCTGCAAATAGGCAAAATAAACATCACCGTTGGCGACCAGTATAAAGAAGCGTTTAGTAAGTTTTTAAGTAAGTGGGTGTAAGGTGGTTGGAGTTGTTGTAAAAGTTGTAAGGGTTAATATCTCTTATTTTAGTTTTTTGGAAAAATCTAAAATAACACCATTTCTTATTTTAATTTCCTAACACAATGGCTAGCCTTATTTTAGTTTTCCAGTAAAATCTAAAATAGTATTATTCCTTATTTTAGTAAACTAAAAAAGCTCCGCTTCTTATTTTAGTTTTTTTATAAAATCTAAAATAATTTATACCTTTATTTTAGTTTAATTCAAAAAACTAAAATAACAAATGAAAACCTTTGATGCAGGTGTTTACATAAACCAGGGATATTACAAAAGCTTTCAGCCAAATTTGATTGATAAGGTATGGAAGTTGGATGATATGGAACTCATCCATCTTTTGGGTATTGCTGACAGGCAAATCGGGCGGTTGGATATGTATTCGAAATATGTTCCAAACCTGGATATGTTTATCCAGATGCATGTTGCAAAAGAGGCCACACAATCCAGCAAGATTGAAGGCACCAAAACTAACATTGCCGATGCAATGATGGAAAAGGAGGATATTGCTTCAAACCGTGTGGATGATTGGATTGAGGTGCAAAATTATATCAGCGCCATGAATTACGGAGTTGAGCGTTTGCAGCATTTACCGTTTTCATCGCGTTTAATTAAAGACACACACAAGGTATTGTTAAAAGGTTCAAGGGGCGAGCAAAAGCATCCCGGCAATTTCAGGACGAGCCAAAACTGGATTGGTGGCGCAACCATAAATGATGCCAAGTTTATTCCGCCTGTACATACCAGCATTGCAGAATTAATGAGTGATTTGGAAAAATTTGCCCATAACGAAACCGCCTATTTTCCGGAGCTGCTTAAAATAGCGCTGATACATTACCAGTTTGAAACCATCCACCCGTTTTTAGATGGTAATGGAAGGATTGGGCGTTTGTTTATCACCTTGTATTTGGTTTCAAAAGGCATTTTAAATCAACCTATCTTATATCTGTCGGATTTTTTCGAGAAAAACCGGAGTAATTACTTTGATAATTTGATGAACATTCGCGAACGCAATGATATCAACCATTGGTTTAAGTTTTTTTTAGTGGGGATAATCGAAACTGCAACCAAGGGAATTGAAACATTTGATAAAATACTGCAATTGCAAAAAACAATCGAGTTAAAAATAAATACGCTGGGCAGCAGGGCGGCAAACGCCCAAAAAGTAGTGCATCATTTGTTTCAAAAGCCAATAATAAATACGGCAGTTATAGGCAAGGCAGCAGATTTGTCGGCAGCATCTGCCTATAAACTAGCAAGGGATATGGAACGCCTCGGAATATTCATAGAAACAACCGGCGGGCAAAGGGGTAAAATTTATGTTTTTGAAGAATATTTAAATCTTTTCAGGTAATAGAATAGTCCAAAAGACTACATTCTTTGTAACACAATCCCCTCTCGCGCGTCATACACAAGTATCATTGTTTAAACAAAAGGGCATTCGGTTTAATAAAATGCCCTTTGGATTGAAATTATTTTCACTCCGCCCAAATAAAAATATGTTTGCGCCTGATTAACCGGCAACTATAATAAATCCCCTTTTAAAAGGTAAATATTAAGCATTCATCAATTAATACTTATGTCCAACATCTACTAAAATAATGCTGCTATATTTGCGGGCTTTTTAACTCCCCTATTTTCTACCACGCTCATGAACACAATTAATAATATAATTTCTTTTTTTACAGGTCGTTCTTTTACCCGGTTATTAAAACCTGCACTGGTAATTGCCGGCTTTTCGTTGCTTTTAACGTCGTGTGGCGAAAAGGGTAAACAAGCAAACGGTGCAGGTGGCCCTCAGCAGGCACAAAGCTATAAAACGGTTACCCTGCAACCGCGCGAAGCCACTTTAAATACCGACTATCCGGCCAGCATTCAGGGCCTGCAAAACATCGAGATCCGGCCAAAGGTTGACGGCTTTGTAGAGGGTATTTATGTAGATGAAGGCACCCTGGTTAAAAAGGGTCAATTACTTTTCAAAATTAAAGCCCCTCAATACGAGCAGGATGTGCGCACCGCCGAAGCCGGCATACAAACCGCACAGGCCGACGTTAACACCGCCAATTTACAGGTAAACAAGGTAAAGCCATTGGTTGAGAAAGACATCATTAGCCATTATGAGCTTGAATCGGCACAAAATACATTGCAAACCAAGCAGGCTGCATTGGCGCAGGCCAAGGCGGCATTTGCCAATGCTAAAGTTAACCTGGGTTATACAACCATTACCAGCCCGGTTGATGGCGTTATAGGTTCGCTGCCCTACAAACTGGGTAGCCTGGTAAGCAGCGCCACCGTCGATCCATTGACCACCGTTTACAACACAGCAACGGTTTATGCATATTTCGCCATTAACGAAAAACAACTGCTGGATATCAGCAGGGACAGCACGGGCACAACGCTCAAATCAAAATTGAACAATCTTCCAAAAGTTTCGCTCCTGTTACCTGACGGTACTACTTACGACCACAACGGCAAGGTGGAAACTGTAAACGGACTAATCAATACAAGCACCGGATCGGCTAATTTCAGAGCTGCATTTGTAAACCCCAGGGGACTTTTACGCACTGGCAGCAGCGCGACTGTCCGTATGCCCGTTTTATTAAAATCAGCCATTTTGGTGCCGCAGAACGTTACTTACGAATTGCAGGACAAACGTTTTGTTTATGTAATAGACAACCAAAATAAGGTTAAAAACGTGGCCATCACTACTATGGATAATACCCCCGGCCAGTTTTATGTGGTTACCGGCGGAATAAAAGGCGGCGATAAAATTATTGCCGAAGGAGCAACTAACTTAAAAGACGGGACTGAAATTAAACCCGTTGAAGTAAGCCCAGACGTGGTTTTTAAAGATTTAAAATAGTCCTGTAGGGACGCAACACTTGCGTCTCTAAATACATTTGCCCGGACGATAAAATGCCCCAATACATAAATATCCTGAGACGCAAGTATTGCGTCTCTACATAGAAAATAAACATGTTAAAAAAATTCATAGAGCGGCCGGTACTTTCCACGGTGATATCGGTATTACTGGTTATTTTGGGGGTGATAGGTTTAATTAACCTGCCGATATCCCAATACCCCAATATTGCGCCGCCGACAGTATTTGTATCTACCAACTACAGCGGCGCCAATGCGGATGTTGTTTTGAAAAGCGTTATCGTTCCGCTGGAGGAGCAGATTAATGGTGTAGAGAACATGACCTACATGACCTCATCGGCAGGTAACGATGGCTCGGCACAAATAACTATTTTCTTTAAAGTAGGAACCAATCCCGACCTGGCTGCGGTTAACGTGCAGAACCGGGTATCAAGGGCGGTGAGCCTTTTGCCACAGGTAGTAACGCAGGCAGGGGTTACAGTTGCTAAAAGCCAGAATAGTAACCTTCTTATATTCTCGCTATACAGCGAAAACAAGGATTACGACGATACCTTTTTGCAAAACTATTGCCAGATAAACCTTGTGCCTGCCATTCAGCGGGTAAACGGCGTGGGTAACACGCAGATATTTACGCAAAAGGAATACTCTATGCGTATTTGGCTAAAACCGGACGTTATGGCCAGCTATAGCCTGGTACCTGATGACGTTACCCAGGCCCTGAACGAACAAAATATTGAGGCCGCGCCCGGTAAGTTTGGCGAAAACAGCAAAGAATCGTTTCAATACGTGATAAAATACACCGGCAGGCTTAAAACCACCCAGCAATTTGGCGATATTATTATCAAATCTGTTGGCAAAGGCCAGTTGCTGCGCTTAAAAGATGTTGCCCGCATCGAGCTGGGCGCGTTGGATTATTCGGCCATCTTAAAAACAAACGGCTTGCCATCCATCGGTGTAGGCATTACCCAGGCATCGGGCTCCAATGCGCGCGATGTAATCAACAACACCAAAAAAATACTGGAAACAGCCCAGGAATCATTCCCCAAGGGAATAAAATTAACTTACCTGGTTGACGCTAATGAATACCTGAACGCCTCTATCGAAAAGGTTATCAGCACACTTATAGAAGCATTTATACTGGTGTTTATAGTGGTATTCGTTTTCCTGCAGGATTTCCGTTCGACACTAATTCCTGCTATTGCCGTGCCGGTGGCTATTGTAGGTACATTTTTCTTTTTAGATCTGTTTGGCTTCACCATTAACCTGCTTACACTTTTTGCAATGGTGCTGGCTATCGGTATCGTGGTGGATGATGCAATTGTTGTTGTCGAGGCTGTGCACGCCAAGTTGGATAAAGGCTATAAAAGTGCACGCAAAGCATCAGTTGATGCGATGAAAGAAATCTCAGGCGCAATTATTTCAATTACGCTGGTAATGTCGGCGGTGTTTTTACCGGTTACCTTCATTTCCGGGTCAACGGGTGTATTTTACAAACAGTTCGGCATTACGCTGGCGGTGGCCATCCTGCTATCGGCGGTTAACGCGTTAACGCTGAGCCCCGCACTATGTGCCATATTTTTAAAACCGCATAATGAAGAGCATAAGAAGAAACGTTTTTTTAACTTTTTTTACTCCCGGTTTGATAAGGCGTTTTTTACCGTTACTAAAAAGTACGAAAAATCGGTAACATGGCTGGCTGCCAAAAAATGGGTGGTGATAGTTGCCATTGTGTTCTTTGGCGTATTGCTTACTTTCCTGATAAAAACAACGCCCTCCAGCTTTGTACCCAGCGAGGACCAGGGAACCATTTTCGTGAGTATTACTTTGCCGCCCGCCTCGGGCATGGAACGCACCAGCGCCATAACCAGGCAGGTAGACAGCGCTGCGCACTCAATCCCTTCGGTATTAAACACACTCCAAATTATTGGATTTAGCTTTACCGGCGGCAGCGGCAGCGCCTATAGCATGGACATTGTGAAGCTGAAGAAATGGGATCAGCGGAAAAATGATGACATAAAGAAAGTTATCGGCCAGCTCTATGCCAAAATCGCTAATATTCACGGTGCCTCCATGTTTATTTTTTCGCCGCCAACCATACAAGGCTTTGGCCAGGGCGGCGGCTTTGAATTTCAATTGGAAGACAAAGGCGGCCACACTTCTGCCGAGATATACAAAGTTATGACTGATTTCCTGGCAGCTCTTGGCAAACGCAAAGAAATTCAGAACACCAACACCTCGTTCAATCCAAATTTTCCACAATTCCAGGTTGATGTAAACGTGGCCAAATGTAAAGAGGCGGGTATCGAAGTTACCTCGGTAATAAATACCTTACAGGGCTATTATGGCGGTTTGTATGCGTCCAACTTTAACCAATTTGGCAAGCAGTACCGTGTAATGGTACAGGCCGATTATTCGTACCGCACCAATCCCGAAGGGCTTAACAAAATATTTGTACGCAATGCCAGCGGTACCATGGCACCCATCACGGAATTTATCAGCCTGACAAAAGTTTTCGGGCCCGAATCAATATCCCGCTTTAATTTATTTACTGCGGTATCTGTTACCGGGTTGCCAAATCCCGGCTACAGCTCGGGTGATGCTATCAATGCTATAAAAGCGGTTGCTGCGGAAAAGCTGCCTGCCGGTTACGGCTATGAATTTTCGGGTTTAACCCGTGAGGAAATATCCAGCGGCACGCAGTCGGTTTACATATTTATACTGTGCCTTGTGTTTGTGTACTTTTTGCTAAGCGCGCAATACGAAAGTTACATATTGCCGCTGGCTGTGTTACTGTCATTACCTATAGGCTTATCGGGTACGTATATTTTCGCAAAAATTGCCGGTATCGATAGTAATATTTACGTACAGATATCGCTCATTATGCTCATAGGCCTGCTGTCGAAAAACGCTATCCTGATAGTTGAGTTTGCGCTTGAGCGCAGGCGTGCCGGCATGCCGATACTACAAGCAGCCATTGAAGGCGCTGAAGCCCGTTTAAGGCCGATTTTGATGACGTCCTTTGCGTTTATATTCGGTATCATGCCGCTGATGTTTTCTACCGGGGCTGGCGCTATCGGCAACCGTTCCATTGGTACCGGCGCTGTCGGGGGTATGTTTATCGGTACCCTTTTTGGATTATTTGCCATCCCTGTATTGTTTATGATTTTCCAAACCATACAAGAGAAAATTAGCGAACCGCGCCGTTTACGCCAGCTTAAAGAAGACGAAGAAGATGCAGCAGCCGGGGCTGCAAACTAACTATTGAAGTACAGATGAACAGAACATCCATAAAATATACATTTTTAACAGTTGCCTTTTTAAGTATCGCGCTATCGTGCAGGGTCACAAAACCTTACGAACAGCCGCAGCTTAATACCGGTGACCTATATCGCGGCCAGCAAACAACGGACACAGCAACCATAGCAAGCATTCCGTGGGAGCGCCTGTTTAAGGATACCGTTTTGAACGCACTGATACATGAGGGTTTATACAATAACCTAAACCTCAAAATAGCAATACAAAAAATCAATGAGGCGCAGGCTGCTTTAGGGCAAAGCAAGGCAGCATTATTGCCCAGCTTAAGTGCAGGCGCAAGCGCAACGCGGTCAAAGTTATCAGGTGCAAGCCTGGGCCTGCAAGCCGGCAGCGTAAACCCCTCAAGTACACTTTACCAACTGGGTTTAACCACGTCGTGGGAGGCCGATGTTTGGGGTAAGCTAAGCAGCGCCAAACGGGTAGCCTATAACAACCTGCTGCAAACAGATGCAGCCAAAAGAGCTGTGCAAACCCAGTTGATCGCCGATATTGCCAACAACTACTACACCTTGCTTGCGCTTGACAAGGAGCTGGAGATTACCACACTTACATTAAAAAACCGCATTAAGGACGTAGAAACCATGAAAGCGCTTAAAGAAGGCGCCGTGGTTAATGGGGCAGCTGTTGTGCAAAGTGAGGCCAATCGCTACGCCGCAGAAGTTGCTATCCCTGATATAAAACGCAGCATCCGCGAAACGGAGAATGCCATCGATATTTTGGTTGGCCGCCCATCTGGTGCATTAAACCGGACAAAGCTTGATGAACAGAAAACGATTGACAGCCTGCAAACCGGTATCCCATCGCAACTGTTAAAAAACCGTCCCGATGTGCAGCAGGCTGAATATGCTTTCCATAGCGCATTTGAAAACACCAACCTGGCGCGCACCTATTTTTATCCGTCGTTAACCATAACAGCCAGTGGTGGCTGGCAAAACCTGCAATTGAAAGACTTTTTTGTAGGCTCGATATTTTATAACGTTGCAGCTGGTTTAACCCAGCCCATATTTAACCAGGGCATTAATAAAGCACGGTTAAAAACGGCACAGGCCCAGCAAATGGAAGCCCTTTACGGTTTCCAGCAAACATTACTGGTTGCAGGGCAGGAAGTATCAAACGCTTTATATTCCTACCAAACCGCTACCGAAAAGGGAGGTGCCAGGACCAAACAAATAGCAGCCCTTACCAAAGCCGTTGATTATACCCAGGAATTACTACGATACAGCTCGGCAACCAACTACACCGATGTGCTAACCTCTGAGCAAAACTTATTGGCTGCCCAACTTGATGCTGTTAACGACAGGCTGCAGCAATTACAAGCGGTGGTTAATTTGTACCGGGCGCTTGGTGGCGGCATTAACTAAGATTTTTTGGATTGGTTGGAATTTAGGATTCTCGTGGCGACCTGTCGGCGATTAATCTCATAATCCTGCAAATCCAAAAAATCTTAGTCAAAAAAAGCACCGCCCTTTTCAGGAGCGGTGCTTCAATTATACTGGGTTAATCAATTATTATTCTTGTACGATGAAGGTTTTTGTCTTGTCTTCGTTGTAAACATGGATGTTCTTTTTAACAACCTGGCCGGCAGTAGTAACTTCCATTGTATAGTCGCCGTAGTCAAGGCCGCTTAGCACATATCCTTTTGAGCCGTTGGCTGCAAGTACGTCTTTGCGTAACACGTTTTTGTCCTGGTCGTAAATCATTACGATCGATTTTGAGTCGGCAGCTTTAACGGCTATGCCTTTGTTAGAAGCAAGGGCTGAAATGGTTACCGAAGGCACATCTGCTTTAACTGTTTTTGCGGGAACTGCTGCGAATAAACCTGCTGATGCTAATAAAAATAGTGCGGTCAATTTGATTGAATTTTTCATGTCTTTAATCTTTTTAATGTTATGTGAATGTTTTTGTTATCGTTTTACAATTCAAAGGTGCGACAACTTGAAACACTAAAAAAACCAAATAGACCACAACCGCATAGTAATAGACATACGCCCAAAATCAGCCTGCAAACACTGTAAAGCGCTAATTATCTGAATAATATAAGTTTTATCGGCCGATTACAGTCATTCATCGGCGTAATTGCAGCGCTGGTGGAATGCGCGTGGCTTATCGATGCCATACGGAAGGAAAAAAAGACTGTGCCGAATTAAATCAACGGAATCCGCGCAATCATAAAAATCAGCGGTTTACTTCATGAGGCCCGGCTCAAAAATCTTCATATCAACGGGCTCATCTGCTTTTAAATCGCGGTAGGTTTCGGTTTGCAGCAGCTTGTCGTTAAAATAAAAGCTGCACTTGGTTTCGCTCCATG
Organism: Mucilaginibacter sp.; assembly: GCF_025359345.1. Classification (GTDB taxonomy): domain Bacteria; phylum Bacteroidota; class Bacteroidia; order Sphingobacteriales; family Sphingobacteriaceae; genus Mucilaginibacter. Next base: position 277,650 of record NZ_JANYGQ010000026.1, on the reverse strand, counting down.
CATTTTTTACAGGCACTTGCTGCTCAAACGTACCTTCCTCTTTAGTATCTTTTTCATACTTTAAAAAACGTACGGCCACTAGTTTTTCCTGGTCAATCCAAAGCTGGTTTACTTTATCGTCATCTTTATCGGCGCCAATCACATAAACAGGTTTGCCTTTCCATATTGAGGCGTGAAATTTTGAAAGGTCATAGTGTAGTTCGGCAAAATGGGCCACCACCTGGTCGAACGTTTTAAAATACATTCCACCCAGGAAAAATATCAACTCGTTCTCGTTCTTCTCCGCTCTTACTATTTTATTGGCGCGGAAAACGTAAGTTGAATCGTGCCTGAACAATATGCCATTAGGGCTATTTACCGTGCCGATATCAATCCGCAGCAAATCGGGATACACAATGGTTTCGTACCAGGTTGAGGTATTTATTAAACTATCGTTCCTGAAACGTTCGGTAGTTTGGGTAAACTTTAACGATTTGTGCCAGGAGCCATGGTACTTTTTGTACATGCTGGTTAACACTTCTTTTGACGTAGAATTGTTTTTCGCAGGCGTCAAAAAAGCCAAAAGCAGGATAGCTGGTAATAGTTTCATGTGTGTTGAATTAACGGTGCCGAAAGCTAAAGCTAATCAATTTTTAGAAATGTGCGAAAGTCACAATAATCACTAATTGCCACTAATTTAGGCGAATTACACGAATTAGATACACGAAAATTTTTGGATCCTCAGCGCCCCCACATGCGTCATTGCGAGGAACGAAGCAAACTCTTCACATGCTAATCAACGGAACGTAAACTTTGTGGCGACCTACCAGCCGCTTTTAGGACTGCACAAATATTTCCGTCCCTGAATGTCCTATGTAGAGTTTGCTTCGTTCCTCGCAATGACGATTGGGTTTATACCCGCAAAAGCTAGGCTCCCAATTCGTGTAATTCGCCTAAATTCGTGTTATTAGTGTCAAATTATGATTTCGTCAGCTCTTCATAAGCCGATTGTATACCGCGCTGTATGCCATCGCCCTGCCATTCGGTTACGCCAGGGATAGAAGTAGCGGCCATTATCTCATCCTTGGTTTTTCCTGCTTTAACCGCGCCCGATACATAGGCTTCCAACTTTTCCATAAAGTCCTGCATCAGCTTTACATCTTCCATTGTGCCGATTACTTTTTGCGGGTCGAAAGCATGACCAAAAACAAACATTGTATTTTTATCAAATTTTTTAGTAGCCTGTTCCAAAGCCATCGGCCAGTGTTTTACCGAAGCGCCTGCGCTGTTGTCAACAAACGGGTAACGGCGGTTAAACACCAAATCGCCGGTATGCACAATGTTGGCGTTTTCAAAATGGATCATCGCATCGCCGTTGGTATGCCCGGTGCCGAAATAATGGGCGCTGATGTGTTCATCTCCTACCTTGACTTTCCAGGTGTCGGTAAAAGTGGTATCGGGATAGAGCTGCTGGTCTACTTTATTATTTTTTTCGGCAACGGCCTTTTGGTTAGCCAGTGAGTTGGCATGTGCGGCAACATTTTTCACAATACCTTTAAAGGAAATATTACCGCCGGTATGGTCGCCGTGGTGGTGGGTATTTATCAGCCATTCAAAGGGCACGGTTGATTGTTTTTGCAATTCGGCTATCAGGTGTTTGGCCGGATCTGGAAATTCGGCGTCTACCACAACAATTCCTTCTTTGTTTATCAGCCAAGCGATGGTGCCACCTTGCTCGGCAAACATGCCTACATTGTTGCGCAAAGGCTTAAACTGGTAAGTTGGGTCGGCAAGCATGGCGGCAAAACTCTTGCGGCCTAACAATGCAAGCGAGCCTGCTGTTAATGCGGTGTTTCTTAAAAATTGACGGCGTTCCATGGTGGGTAGAGATTAGAGGTTAGTTGAATAGAGATTAGTTGGTTTGTTAATGATGACGTCGTTTTTAATATTTCGGTTGCCCGTTGTTGTTAATATTGATGAAATGCCTGCGATACAAACTCCAGCACATTTGGCAATGATGCGCGCCAGTAAGTCCAGGTATGAGCACCATCGCGGATGCGGAACTCGTGCGGGATTTCATTTTTACGCATGGCTATGTGCACCAGGCAATTCCCTTCGTATAAAAAATCGTCGTCGCCATCATCAATAAACCAGCGCACAGCTTTCTTCTGGGCGTCGGGCATGTTGTTTACCAGCGCCAGGATGCTATGCTCGTTATAATACTTCACAATAAGCGAATCGGCAATACCGGGGTTGTTTTTGGTGATGGACGTACGGGCATCCTCCAACGTTAATGACCCTACCGATGCACTCAACGGGCAAGCCGACGAAAACATTTCGGGATGGTGTAAGGCGTACATAAAGGTGCCCCCGCCACCCATTGAAAGGCCAGATATAGCGCGGAAACGTTTCTCGCTTTTTACGCGGTACTTTTTCTCCACAAAAGGCACCAATTCTTTAAAAAAGAAATCTTCGTAGTTCCAGTCGCCTTTAATATCGTTGAAATAACCGCGGCGACCGGTGTTGGCATCGGGCATTATAATTATCATAGGGGTGGCAATACCATCAGCAATGGCTTTATCGGTGATGTTCAGCACCTCGCCAAATTGAACCCAGCCGGTTTGGTCGTCGCCGCTGCCATGCAACAGGTATAATATTGGATAGCTGCGCTCGGATGTTTCGTAACCAGGCGGCAGGTAAACGGCATATTTGCGGTCGCTTTTTAATATTTTGCTGGGCACAGTAAGGTTATCATAAACTTTGCCGGTTTGTGCCATTGATAAAAACGGGCAAAACAACAGTAACAGTACGATGCGGTTAAATAATTTTTTCATAATTAAGGCCGATTGGTTTGTGTCTTCAATATCGGGATATATTATTAAACATGGCAGTTTTAGTGTAAAAATGTTGATATAACGGTTTAACTTAAATCCTTCCGATTTACCCCTTATCTTCTCCCTAAAATACCATCGCAACCTATTGTAACAGATTTAGTTAAAATATTTTATCTTTATAAGCCTTTTACAATGACTGACGAGAATTCATTATCAACCGAGAACCAGTTGCTTTACCTTTTTATGGGTGTAGCAGTGTTAGTAAATTTCAGTGGCCTGCTGATACCCATTGCCGGGCCCGATGCTGCCGTTTATGCTGTAGTAGCCAAAACAATGGTGCTGCACAACGATTTTGTGCAGCTGTTTTACCATGGCGCCGATTGGCTCGACAAACCGCATTTCCCCTTTTGGATAACTGTCCTCTCATTCAAACTCTTTGGTTTTACAACCTGGGCTTATAAGTTGCCGGGCATCTTATTTTTAATGATGGGCGCCCGGTACACCTGGCTGTTTGCCAAAACCCTTTACAATAGGGATATTGCTATTTGGAGTGTACTTGTACTGTTAACCGCCCAGCACATTGTGCTTTCGAATAACGATGTGCATGCCGAGCCCTATTTAACCGGGCTTATAATTGCTGCAGTTTATCATTTTTATAACGCTTATATCCGCAATAATTACTGGCAATTATTGTGGGCCTGCCTGTTCACCGCCGGGGCGGTTATGACCAAAGGCATGTTTGCCCTGGTGCCAATTGGCGGGGCAATAGCCGGCCACTTGATCATAACCAGGCAATGGAGGCAGTTATTTAGCTTTAAATGGCTGATAGCAGGTGTTTTAATAGGGATATTTATATTACCCGAGCTTTGGTGCCTTAACCAGCAATTCGACCTGCACCCCGAGAAGGTTGTATTTGGACACAAAGGCGTATCGGGCATAAAATTTTTCTTTTGGGATAGTCAGCTTGGCCGTTTTTTTAACACTGGCCCCATAAAAGGCACCGGCGACCCTACATTTTTTGTACACACTACGCTTTGGGCATTTTTACCATGGTCGCTTCTGCTTTTTGCAGCATTGTTCCAGTTTATAAAAAAGGGGGTAAAACAATCCAACACAAAGGAGTGGTTTTGCGTTAGCGGCGGCCTCTTAACGTTTATTTTATTTTCCGCGTCGGGTTTTCAGCTGCCGCATTATTTAAATATTGTGTATCCATTTTTTGCCATTATTACGGCACAGTATCTTTATTATGTAACTAGTAAAAACACCATCGTTACTATTGAAGTTACCCAAAAAGTAATCATCAGCTTGATGCTGCTAGGGTTAATTGCACTGCATTATTTCTTCAGACCTGGTGTATTTAGCCTGTACACGGCAGCCACACTCGGTATGCTGTTGGCCATGCTTATATTTTATAATTCCTTTATCGGCTTGCCCGGCTACCAAAAAATCACCATACGCACGGTGCTTTGTACTTTTATTTTTAGCCTTTATCTTAACCTTTCGTTCTATCCCTCACTGATGAAATACCAGGCGGGCAGCGAAGCTGCTAGTTGGATAAACGCCAACAACAAGCATAACCTGCCCGTTGCAGAATTAAACGACGACAATACTGCCCCCTTTGAATTTTATAACAACAAACCCGTTGCCCTAATTACCATCGACAAATCAAACCTGCCCCTAACGCCGTTTTTACTATACGCAAAGGCTGCCGAACTACCGGCATTAAAGGCCAAAGGCTTAAAAATAACCACACTGGCAACCTTCAAGCGTTACTGGATAACCCGGCTTAATTTTAAGTTTATAAATAAAGAAACACGCGATAAGGAACTGGAAGAAATGTCGGTAGTTGAGGTGGAGTAAATACCCTCATGGTTTTTGAGTCTGGCTTTTCTTATCGAACAGCAAATAATCGAGACTCCATTTGCCTGCACCGCCAAGAATAAAACTCACAAAAAACAGCAGCAATAAAAAAGGCAGCTGTTCATCGCCCCAGATATTACCCTTCCCCATAATAAATATTACAACAGTCATAGTTACTACCAGCGCAATAGAAGCAAACCTTGTGACCAGGCCGAAGACCAATAGTATCCCGCCTAAAAGTTCGGTGGCTTTACCAACATAGGCCATAAAAACAGGTGCGGGAAAATGAATTTCGGTAAGCCAGTCGGCATTTCCTTTCATTTTATCATGGCTGAATACCTCTAAACCATATCTAGCGATAATAATACCTGTAATAACCCTGGCAATAACCTGCCAGTTTTTTAAAATAGGATCTGACGACAGCAATTTTTTTAGCATAAATTGTTTTTAAAAATGAATAACTTAGACCTAAGCTAAGTCAACTACCTTTAAAAGGCATACAACCAACTGTAAAAAATTGTAAACCGAATTGTAAATTTTTTTCCTGATTATGAATTTACTAAAGCCGTTGATTATTGTGGCGCTGCTGTGCCCTTTTGCGGGTAAGGGAATGGATAACCCAATAGATGAGGCCAGGCAAAGGATACTTTTCCGCAGCATAGGGCACGAGCTTCTTTTATCTGTTAACGACCGTACATCCCGCGTGCCCCCTCTGCAAAAAATCGACGACGGAAGTTACCGGCTAGATTTTGAGAAGCCGTTTGCGTTTATGCCCGATTCGTTAGTGGTCATAGTGGGGCGAAATTTGAGCAGAATGGAGTCGCCGCCCGAATTTATTTTTACGGTGACAGAAGCCGAAAGTCAGGCAACAGCTTATGGCTTTACCACAGCTGATATTATAAAAGGAACAGTTCCATGTATAGGCAGGGCGTTGCCTAAGCGAAACTATTTCATTAACATCCTGGTGGTACCCGCTATTGCCACGGCTGGTACGCATGGCTGGAATAGTGTTTTGTTAATTGTAACCGGTTTATTGGTGCTTGCGGTTTTGATATTTATTATTGCCTGGAAAGTCCTGCCTAAATCAAAACAAAACAAGGCCGTAGCAACTGTAAAACCAGATGACGCACTTGATTCGAAATCCATCCCGATAGGAAAATATCGTTTTTACCCGGACAAGTATTTGCTGCTATGTGATCATGAAAGCACCGAACTTACCGCAAAAGAGGGAAAGCTACTGAGCATATTTACCAGCGATTTAAACCAGGTAATTGATCGCAACCGGCTGCTTAAGGAAGGATGGGAGGATGATGGTGTAATAACCGGCCGCAGCCTCGACATGTATGTTTCAAAGCTGCGTAAAAAGCTGGAAAAAGACGTTTCGGTAAGTATTACCAATGTGCATGGCAAGGGTTATTGTTTAAATGCGGACTAACATAAAGTACAACCCGGCATTGACATGTTTTTTCACGCTGCCGTGTATCGTTTAAATTCCCTTCCGCGTAATGCTTAATAACCAGGTGAAAATAGATTGTTACTCCAAATTGGTATTATGATGTTTAAGCACAAAACTCCGCTGTTATTTTTTAGCTTGATTATTGTTATTGCTTCCTGCAAAAAAAACAATGTTAAGCCGGTTGTTACTGGTAAAAACCTGGTATTATCAGCATTAGAGCAGCAAAAAGTAACGGCGGATAATGTGTTTACCCTAAAGCTGTTTAAAAACCTGAGCAGCAGCAATACTGCGGGCGCTAACCTGTTTGCATCGCCTTTAAGCGTTAGTTTTGCACTGGGGATGACAAGCAACGGCGCCAACGGACAAACGCACGACGCTATTAAAAACACCCTTAACTTTAACGGGCTAACACAGGAGCAGGTAAACAGCTATTACAACAATTTAATAACCAACCTGCCCCAGCTGGACCCTAATACTACGTTAAAAATTGCCAACTCCATTTGGTACAGGCAGGAGTTTAGCGTACTGCCCGATTTTTTGCAAACCAATACTACATCCTTCCACGCTAAAGTGCAGGGACTCGATTTTAATAACCCGGCTTCGGTAACACAAATAAATAACTGGGTAAGCGACCAAACCGCCGGTAAAATCCCCACCATAGTTGAGACCATTCCGGCCGATGCGGTGATGTACCTTATCAACGCTATTTATTTTAAAAGCAGCTGGAAAGAAAAATTCGACCCAACTCATACCAACAAACGCACCTTTAATCTTGACGGCGGCGGTAGTGTGCAAGCCGATTTTATGGACAAAATAATGCCCGCTAACTTATTTACAAACGATAATGTTATTGTGGCTGAGCTGCCTTACTCGGGCGATAAATACAGCATGGTGGTAGCTATGCCACAAAGCGGAACTATTGGCAATTTTGTCGCCGGCATAGATTCTGCAAAATGGCAATTATGGATGAACAGCCTTACACCCAGTAAACCGGAAATACAGCTGCCTAAGTTTAAATTTAGCTATGAGACCACCCTTAACGATGCTTTAACCCAGCTGGGAATGGGCATTGCCTTTACCAAACTTGCTGATTTCAGCAAGATAAATACTACTGCATCGCTGCTGATTACCAAGGTTAAGCACAAAGCATTTGTTGAAGTAAATGAAGACGGCACCACCGCAGCAGCCGCTACATCGGTTGAAGTAGGCATAACCGCCGCACCGCTGGCTCCAATGGTAATGCTCAACCATCCCTTCTTTTTTGCCATACGAGAAATGAAAAGCGGGCTGATAGTTTTTGCAGGGACGGTTAACGACCCAACGAAGTAAAGCCCCCCAGCCCCCTAAAGGGGGAGCAAAATATGCCACTCGCAATCAAAACTTTCCTTTGGGTTACTGTGTACCTATAGGTTTTTATGCGCCATTGGCGCTACAGCTTTGTAGAATTAGATATCTGATGATTTTGTGCCTCGTAGAGGCTACCCTTATACATCCATCCCTGGCTACCTTGCCAGTTGAGGGCAGCACCTACGGAGCTGTTCGCCTGCTTATTTTACGTATCTACAAAGCGGTAGCCCCGATGGGGCAAAAATTTCTTACTCCGTCCTCAAACTCTTCACCGGGTTACTAACTGCTGCTTTAATTGTTTGCAAAGTTATCAGCATTATAGTTAGCACAGTCAGCAGCAAAATCGATATTAAAAAGGGATATCCCGTAATGTTTATCCGATAAGCATACCCGTTAAGCCAGTTGTGCATTATTAAATATGCCAGCGGGCACGATATTACGCAGGCTATTAATACCACGCCCAAAAACTCCTTTAAAAACAGGTTGATAATACCCGGTACCGATGCACCCAGCACCTTGCGGATGCCAATTTCGCGGGTACGCTTTTGTATGCTTAATGATATTAATCCTACAACGCCCAACAATACTATTACAATTGTAAGAACTCCAGCAATGTATGATGCTTTTTTTAATTGCAATTCTGTAGTGTAAAGTTTCGCGATAGCCTCATCCATAAAATGATATTCAAAAGGTGCATCGGGCATTAACATGCTCCATTGTTTTTGAAGCGCGGTAACGCTGTTTTGCATATCACCGGGTTTTAGCTTAACTGACAAATACCTATAATATTGGGTATAGTTAACATTTGTAAAATTAAGCGGGCCGATTTGCGACTGCATGGAACCCGTATGAAAATCGGCAGTAACGCCGCAAATGGTAAACGGGATGTTTGAACCCGGCGCGTTTACTACCTGGCCTACAGCATCTTCAGGTTTATTCCACCCTAAAGCTTTCGAGGCCGATTCGTTAATTACGATTTTAGCTGAGTCGCCGGGCGTATATTGCGGAGTGAAAAATGTGCCGGCCTTTAGCGGTATGCCATAAGTAGCCGCGTATTGGTTATCGGTTGCTAAGCCGTTCATGCTTATTGCTTTTTTGGGGTCGGCGCCCTGGCGGTAAAGTTGTGCCCCGTTGCCGGCGCCGTCGGGTATCTCCCAGGATAGCGAGACACTGCTCACCTGCGGCATCTGCGAAAGCTGGTAGCGAATGGTTTCCATCTTTTTAACCCCTTTGGCCGACCAGTCGCGTGGCACCTGCGAATAAACCACATAGTCTTTGTTAAAACCAAGGTTCCCTTTCAGAAAATAGGCAACCTGTTGCGAAATGATTATTGAAACAATAAATACCAGCGCTGCCATGCCAAACTGAAAGCCCACCAGTATTTTGCGAAATAGCACGCTCTCCTTCACCGAGCTCAATTTACCTTTTAATGAATCGACAGATTTTAATGATGATAGCACCAGTGCGGGATAAAGCCCGGCCAATAAGCCAACCAGCAGTGCAAATACAAACGGGAACAGGTAAAAATATGCCGGGAATGCAAACAGCAGCGTTATCTCTTTGCCAAGTGCATCGCTTAAATATGGACGGGCCAGTAAGTATAGGGCTAAAGCTATTAGTGTGGCAATCATCACCAAAAGCACCGATTCCATTAAAAACTGCCAAATCAGTTGTTTCCTCAATCCGCCTAAAACCTTGCGGATACCCATTTCTTTCATACGAGATGCAGACCTTCCCACGCAAATATTCACAAAGTTGATGATGGCCATCAACAAAATAAAGAAGGCAATAGACGATAGCGTGAAAATCATTTTCTTAACTGTCCCGCCGTTGCCTTCACGATAATAATCTTTTAGCGGCACCAGGTACGGGGTTAAATTATCGACCGTTTGCTGTGGCGCATTTTCTTTTATTAAGTGCTTCATCGGCCCAACAAGCTGCGCAGGTGTTATCCCATTTTCTAGTTCGATGTAGCCTACAAGTACATTATTATTCCAGCCCTCCAGGGTGCGGCCCAAAAAATCGGCTGCCTTGGCCGGCAAAAAAATATTGTTTTGGTTGTTATCATTCACGTTCGTTACCGAATTTTTTGACAGTTTATCCAACACCCCCGAAATAGTAAAACCGTGTTTATCACCTTTAAAGCTTTCAATAGTAAGGGTTTGCCCAACCACATCTGTTTTACCGAAGTATTTTATTGCCAGCCGCTCGGTAATCACTGCTGAAAATGGATCGGTAAACGCTTTTTGTGCATCGCCGTGCGCAAGGCCAAAGCCATACATGCTCAACAGGGTGCTGTCGCCAATCTGGATGCTTTCGCGAAAGTGTTTGTCGCCCCTGGAAACTATCGAGCCGACCCCGTCCCAATGGTAATAATTGGCAACCAAACCAGGGTAAACCTCTTTTAAAGTTTTGGGCAGTTGTGCAATAGTGGTAAGCTCCAAACCCAGGTTAGGATCTTTCCATTTGCTTTGGATGATGTATTGGTTGTCTGCATCTTTTAAATCATGGTTTACCTGCAATTCGCCCCAAACATAGGCGCCTATCAGCAATGTAAAAGCGATGCCTACCGAAAGGCCAAGGATATTAATGATTGAAAAGCCTTTGTTTTTTAACAAACTGCGCCAGGCCATGGTAAAGTAATTTTGCAGCATAAGGTTATGTTTTTGTTTGGATGACTAAAAATAAGGTATAAGTGGGTAAGTGGTAGAAGATTAACATAATTTAACATGATGAAACCAGCCAGGGCAATCTCGTTTATTTAGCGCAGGCCTGCGACCTGCGCTGACGAGTATCGCCCCGTTGGGGCTGGTTGTCTGTTGCTATTTATCAAATTAGGTCCCCTTTGGTTTAAAAACCTATTTTTTTTAATTGAAGGGAAATCTCAAAGCCCCAAAGGGGCGCTATTCACCAGCACAGGTCGCCGGCCTGTGTGAGCAATGCGGACGAGATTCACGGTATTTAGCCCCCCGCCAAATATTACATCCAGTTAACTTATTGCTTATTAACTTCGCCGTTAACAATTATAACCACCATTATTATGGAAAACTACTTTGCCGAACTTTATGAACGCGACCTGCTAAAGTTGCGCGATGAAATTAAAAACTTTAAAGACGATGATAACCTGTGGCGCAGAGAAGATGGTGTAAGCAATTCGGCCGGAACGCTGGTGCTGCATTTAACCGGCAACCTTAACTTTTGCGTTGGCACCACGCTGGGTAACACAGGCTATGTGCGCAATCGCGAGCTCGAATTTTCGGCAACGGACGTACCGCGTGCCGAATTGATTGCAGGTGTCGACGGGGTTATTGAAATAGTAAAAAACATCCTCCCCGGCCTTACCCAACAACAGCTGCAGGCCATTTATCCGCTCGAATTTTTCGGCCAAAAAAGCACCGCATGGTATCTTACCACTCTTTACGGTCACCTAACCTATCATTTAGGGCAGATAAATTATTTGCGAAGGATATTGGAGGGTTGAAGAGAGAATCAAGAGTCAAGAAACCAAGAATCAAGAATCAGGAGATAAGAATCAAGTGCCAAGAACCAAGAGTCAAGATTGCCGGGGTCACTAACATCGCCGACTGACTACTAACACTACTAACACCTGTTTGCAATGTTCGTAGTGTTAGTACATCGGTTTAAATTCCTATCTGCAATAATATTTATTACAATATATTATTTCATCAAACAATTTAAATATACCGGCGGTTTATTAAAGTCAAAATTTGATAAAATATGGCTGCCCGGCAAAAAGATGAAATAAGTAAAGAAATAAGCCTGGTTATTAGCGCCATAGTAGCGCTCAAAAAAGAAATTGCTGCGCTGAAACAGCTACGCGATGTGCTTGTAGATGAAAACCTGGAACAACCCGAAGATATTGAGGCGGAACGGTAATATTATTAAAATGAATGTTTCAGTAATAACTTAATATTAATAGCTAAATTGCAGTTCCTGTTAAGTTACTAATTAACTGTTAATTACACCGCCGTGGCAAAAAAGGTAATTGTTATCGAGGAGAACCGTGATATCCTCGACCTTATGCAATACATTTTAGAAGATGAGGGTTACGAAGTAATATCATCAGTAGATGGCAGTGTACTGGGTAATATTGAACAAACCGACCCCGCATTGATTGTACTCGACAACAGCCTTACTAATGAAAAGGGTTCCAGCCTTTGCCGTAAGCTAAAAAGCAACCCATCGACCGCCAAATATCCTATTATCCTGGTATCAGCCGTGAACGAGATTGAAGACATTGCCAAAGAATGCCTGGCCGATGCCTATTTATCAAAACCCTTTGATATTAATGAATTGATTGCGGTTGTAAAACAACACATTGCTTAGCGCATAAAAAACGCATTATCGCCCAAAGGGTGGATAAACCATGTATTAACATTATTGTTTCCCTGTACCATGGCAACACGGGCAGGGAGTATCAATATAGCTAGATGTGCCGGTTTTATTGCCATATTTATCAACCGTGGAATAAGTCTTATCAGTTTTGGTTTGTTGTTTGCCGCTGCCGTGGCAGCAAACGCAAGCGCTTAAATACACCGACTGGCCTTTGTCATTAGCGTGCTGATTGTTGTACCTGTCCATTGCTTCATTGGCACTTTGGGCGCGGTTATATTCGGCCCGTTTTTCTTTCAGCTTCCACATTTGCATTACAATAACCGTAAGGCCCTTGTAAACACTGTTTGCGGTGGTATCGTACCGGTACATCATGCTCGAGCCCTCGCGGTCGAGGTATAAAAACTCGTGCGGGCCTTGCGTGCCAAATACTTTATAATTGTTGCCACTGTATACCCTGCGTATGGCCTGCAGCAAAGCCAGCGTTTTGGGCTGCCCGCCTTGCAGGTAAATATTAAGCATGGTACCAAGGCCGGTGGTATCTTTTTGGTAATAGGCGGCATCCGCATTAAGCCACGCGGGGGCGCGGTAGCGGGTTTCACCGGTTGCGGTTTTGTAGGCATCTCCAACGGTATTATCATAATCGTTATTGGCCTGCAATTCGTACAACGCTTGCAGCGCCTTGCCTATACCACCATCGCCCCAAATATCGCCATAGTGCGATATGCCTATCGAGTCCTGCTCGGCATAGCCGGTCATTTTATAGGCCTTGCGGGTATCTTCGCGCCAGGCGGCCTCCTGTTTAGCTGCCGCTTTATCCCGCTCAATATGAAAATCAACCACGGGGCCTATTATCAAAACAGCTTTATGGTCCTTCAATGTGGCGCGGTAACGGGCCAGGGTGCTTTGGCTGTTTTTCTGGCAAATAGTTTGGGTACGCCAGCCATCGTTATTGCCATTAAACAAAGCATTATCGTCCCGGTACATGTCTTTGGGTGTTTTGTCATTTATGTAATCATCCAGCATGTTATAAGGCCCGTAAACGCCCTTGTAAGAGTTGGTGAGCAAATAAATGGCTTCTTCGAAGTAAGCATACTGTTTTTTGCCGCTTATGGTTATCACATAAAAGGTTTTGCCATCTTTTTGGGTGATGTACTGGCTGGCAGCGTCGAAGCATTTGATAGGGTTTACGGCGTATTGCACCGTACCGTTGGCCTGTGCCGTTTTTTGCCCCAGCCGGCTTTTAAAGCCATTGTTGGCTTCAATAACAAGGTTCTTAATGGAGTCCACCATCGGGCGTGCACCTTCAACCAGTTTTTCAATACTTTGGGCCGATGCCTGGCAGGTGATAAATAATAAAACAATAAACAAACACTTTTTCATAAAGAGGGATTCTTTAGGTACTAAAGATACGCCTTTGATTTGCCTGTTGGAAATACCGGGGATTGGGTATATTTTGGTACGTGATGAAGGTAGGTTACCGTTAAACGCTCTTGAACTGTTTTTTAACCCAATACCCCTTCCACAACCAAAACCCTGATATAACGATAATTGGAAAAAACACCCACCTAACCGCAAGTGCGGCATAGTGCAACTGTGCAACCGGGCCGTAAATGTAACCGATAACGGGGATGCTTAAGATAATGTGCCCCCAGCGTATTACTTTACGTTCGGTTGATGCTTTCATTTGTTGCTGATTTAATACTCCAGCTCGCGGCAATGGTAGCCGGCGGTTTGCAGCAGGGTTTCGATGTAGCGCGGTGATACATCGTGGGCCTCGATGCGCAGGATGTTGTCGCAATCTTCCAAATCAAAATTCCAGCCGGTAATAGCCGGAACGGAGGTTAGCAAGGGTTTTACTTCGCTAACCTGTTCGGGTTTTTCAACGCTTGTTGTGAATATCAGGATGTCCATAGTGTGAATCATTTGGTCATTAAGTCATTAGTAGCCTCGGTGAATAACTGATGAGAATTAACAAATTGGACAATTGGCCATATCTTTTTGTAATTGTGCATTAGGCCAGTCGGAAAAACCAATGACCTAATGACACAATGACTAATGACTTATTCAGCCGCCGGCTTTTCTTCCGCCTTTGTTTCCTGCCAGTATTTGGCGTAGGGGTGGTCGCCGTGACGGCCCCAGTGGCCGCGACCGCAGTTTTCCATGCGGGCCTTAAATTTTTCGCGTTCTTCGGGCGTCATGTTTTTAAACTTTTCTTCCATTCGGTGGCGCATCCAGTTGCCGCGACCGGGGCCTCCGCCTTTACCAAAACCGAATAGTATTTTGCATAAAACAAATATGCCCATGGCCTGCCAGAAGGTTATTACGCCTACGTGTAATATGCCCGGCAGTAAGTTGTTCCATAAGGCCATCACCGCAAAGCTGATGACGGTGAGGAAGGCGGCAACCCCAAATGGAATAAAAATAAAACGCCTTTTATAAAGAAATGATTTCATGTTCGTAATCTTTTAATGTTTTTAATATTGTGTAATTTCCTCGTACAATTGTTTTAACCGTTTGCGCAGGTGCACCACCGCATACCGCTTGCGCGATACCAGGGTTTGCACGTTTATGCCTGTATTTTCGGCAATTTCGCTAAAGGGTATGTCGTCAAGCTCGTGCCACATAAACACCTCGCGTTGTTCAACCGGCAACTCATCAAGCGCAGTGAGCAACTGCTCCCAAAAAAGGTTGCGCAGGTATTCGGTTTCGGGCGTGTTTGCTTCCGTCATCAGGATGGCTTTAAAGTCCGGCGCATCATCGTCATCATCGCTGTCGGGCAGCATATCGTCCATCAAAACCTCGGTGTGCTTTTTATGCTTGTCCAGTATTTTATTACGGGCAACGCGGTAAAGCCAGGCGCTGGTTTGCTCAATGGGTTCCGAATTTATAACCGAGCTAAACTGGTACCATACATCCTGCAGAATGTCTTCGGCATCGGCATCGTTTTTAACCCGCCGCCTTATAAAACCCAGCAAATTTTTACCATACGAAGCGATGGCTTGTATGATAGTTTGGTGGTTTTCTTCGGGCATTGCGGCGGTTATCAATTTATTTACTGTTATTTAATATAGAAGACGATTGTCTTTCAGAAACATTTTAAGGAATTTGAAAAAAAGTCCGGAAGTCGGAAAAGTCCGAAAGTCCGGAAAATATTATTCACTATATTGGACGGGTAATAGTGAACAAAATTACAAGTTACCACCATATTACCAATGATTTAATGAATGACAGGTAGCCACCGCGCTACCAATGAACTAATGAACCAATGAGCTACAATACTAATCTTGCCGACAGAATCCGCGAAGCGTTAGTCCACCTGCCTGATGTGGAGGAGAAAGAAATGTTTCGCGGCGTTTGCTTTATGGTGAACGGAAAAATGTGCGTTTGTGTAAGCGGCGACGAAATGATGTGCCGCATTGGCGCGGAAGCTATTGAAGGCGTGCTCGACGAAAACGGTGTACGCCAGATGATGATGCGCGACAGACCCGCTAAAGATTTTGTTTACATAAGCGAGGAAGCCTTCCTGCATCAAAAAGACTTTGACCGCTGGATAAAGCTGGCGCTTGATTTTAACCCTAAAGCGAAGGCGAGTAAGAAGAAGTAGGTTGGAGAAGTTGTAATTGTTGTAGAGGTTGTAGAAGTTAGAGTGGTTGTAGAAACAAAATTTTCGCACATTAAAACGTCCTGTTTTCGGTAACTTCAACCTGAACTAAACTCAAAACTAATGACTATTAACAACAAACCTTTTGCAAGGCAGGCTGTGCTGATGCTTTGCCTGTTAGTTGCCTCAATTGGAGCTAAAGCCCAAAGCGCCGAAAAAGAAATTATAGATGCCATGAATAATTCGGCATTGGAGTGGAACAAAGGGCACCTGGATACTTTTGTGAGCTTATACGATCCATCAGCAACTATGATGTATCCCACAGGACCGGTAGGAATGACAGGGATAACAGATCTTTATAAGAAATCGTACTTTAAGCCGGATGGCATGCCCAAGCAAAACCTGCGCTACTTTGATTTAAAAGTGCGTATGCTGGGTACCGATTATGCGTTGGTAACTGGTGGTTTCACACTGTATGGTAATAATTTACCGGAGCGCTCGGGAAGGTATTCGTTGGTATGTATACACACTAAAACAGGGTGGAAAATATTGCATGATCATTCGAGTTGATCGCTTTTTTGTCATTGCGAGCGAGGAACGAGCGCGGCAACCGCACGCCGTGCATACCGTCAGACAGGTTGGATGCCTTTTAATTCGCCCTGTAATGTTCGCGGTTGCCGCGCTGCGCTCGCAATGACATAATTAGAAAGCCTTGCCAACTGTCTATTCTATCCCCAAATACTCCTTCTGCTTTATCTCAACCATGCCCGAAGTTTGGTCGCGGCGCAGGTAGATGCTTACTGCGTAGAAGCTGTTGTCGTAAATGTAAATGTTGTTGGATTCGTCCGCGCCCTGGAACTTCAAGTCGAGGCCGAAACGTTTGGCCTGGGCAATCATGTTGATGATATGCTGCGGGTCGGTTGAGGTATAGTGAACCGTGCGCAAAATATCACCATTGTACAATTTAGTGTAGTTGCCTACTTCAATTTTTTCGGTATTGGGTTTGCCGGTGATATTTTTAAAATACTCCACTTCATGACCGTTAACATCGATACTGTAGTCCTGCCGGAAATAGTTGCTTTGCATTATATTATCGTAAACGTCGCTATTTTTAAGGCTGGCATAATAAATAAGGTCGGTAAACTTTGTGGTTTGTGCATGTATGCTTAAGCTGGCCAAAAGCATCGCCGGCAACATTAACAGGTATTTTTTCATAACAACAGTAATTGTTTGTTCGATATCAAATATAACAGTCCTTAGTCTTAAGTCCAAAGTCTTGAGTCCTTTATTACCAGGACTTATGACTACTGACTTAAGGCTCAGGACTTGAGGCTCATTCTCCCGGATGATAAGTTTTCTCCGCATGCTTTAACACATCAGCCTTGTAAAACAAAACTTCCTTAAACTTACCTTCAATATACATGCCAGCCTGATCTGTATAGTGTTTTGAAGCCGGATTGAACGATTGGCCGCCTGTAATGATAGTTTTTGCCTTAATACGGGTACCAAATTCCACAGCTGCAATAAAGCTATTGCCCGAATAGCCATAGCGTTTTTTGGTATCCATGGTACGGCTCTGGAACGATGGCAACTGCCCGAATGCCGAAGAAACGGCCCCAACCGGCAAACTTGGCACATCATCACTAAATGTTTTGCCATCTGCCGGGCGCTGGTACCGGTTAATGTCGCCCCATTTAATTTCCCAGGAGCCATAACGGTTTTTTACTGCGTTTACGGCTTCGGCAAATATCTCCATCTGTTGTTTGGCAGTAAGCGTTTGCATCAAATTGCCGATCCGTTCGGTTTGATAAGTGCTTTCTTCATCACTTTTTGCAGCCGGAAGTTTACGCATGAGCGCAGTGCCCCATTCAACAGCCAGTGTGGTGGATACCGAATTGGTAGCCGAATTCCTGTCCCACTGCTTCATGGTATTCACAGGGCCGGCGAGCGCTTGCCTTACGGAATCGGGTGCGGCATCGTAAGCCTTAAACAATGGCGGCAACAGCACATCAAAAGCAGCCAGGTAATGGTTATAGCCCTTCACAATCAATTCGTCAATAGAAAGCTTTTTGCCATCACCCAATAATTTAATGGCATTCACCGCGCGAAAGTTTTGCCCGTCGGGCGCCATGTAAGCCGGGTACTTGTTTTTATCCGGACTGTATTTGCCCGATGAGGCAAAAGGCGTTGAATTGCAGTTTTGTATCCAGCCGTTGGCAGGGTTGTAAACATGCACGCTTTCATCAACCGGGTGCAGTCCCTGCCACTCGGTCGCAGGCGTAGTGCCGTCAACAGGCAAGCGCCAGTCGTACGCCGGGTTACGCTTCGGCATAAAATTACCGTACCAAAAAGCAATATTACCCTGGTCGTCGGCATAAACAGTGTTGTTGGTTGCATTTTGCAGCAGGCCCATAGCCTTTTTGTATTCGGCAAATGTTTTGGCCTTTGTTATCAGCCACGATTCTACCAAAGCATTGTACGAGCGGTTATTGGCCTTTAATGCCAGCCACTTGCCATCGCGACTGCCCAGTACCGGGCCATGATGGGTGTAGCAACCGGTGATGACCTTTTGCTCCACTCCTGCTGCAGTTTTTATATTCAGTACCAGTTTACGCGTAGTTACGGGCTTCAGCTTGCCATCGTACTCATAAAACCATTGACCGTCTTTTTTGGTAACCTTCTCGGCGTACAAATCGCCAACATCGGCGTTACTGCTTGTATGCATCCATCCGCAGTGCGGGTTAAAGCCCTGGTAAACAAAAAACTGTCCCCAGGTTACTGCGCCATACACGTCAAGGCCTTCGTCGCTTACCAATTGTACCTCGCTCCTGAAATAAAACGGAACATGCGGGTTAATGTACAGCATAGCTTGGCCTGATTTTGATTTGGATGGCGCAATGGCAAATCCGTTGGAACCGGTTTCCCGGTCATCAACCTTTGGCTTGTAAATTGCACCAATTTTCTCCGGCTCATTACTGTAAAATTTAGCCGTTTCGCTAAGGTTAATCCCACCGGTTACGGTCGCCGATACGCTGCCA
The DNA here is from genome assembly GCF_025359345.1 of Mucilaginibacter sp. Taxonomy (GTDB): domain Bacteria; phylum Bacteroidota; class Bacteroidia; order Sphingobacteriales; family Sphingobacteriaceae; genus Mucilaginibacter. Next base: position 259,179 of record NZ_JANYGQ010000026.1, on the reverse strand, counting down.
TCGGTAAACATGAGCGCGTACCACGGCTCAAAGTGCTGAAAAACAGCCGGTTTAATAGCAGGGTGAGTGTATAAATAATAGTTCACACCGTCGGCAAAAGCATCCATTAATTTCCTGAACCAGGGGGCTGCTGCCTTATAATCTTTAATGGCATCGGCTGTATCTGCTATTAATTGCAGCTGCACATCTGTATAAAGCTCCTTGCTGCCTGCAACCTCGGTTTGCCTACCCAATTGGTATAAATAGTTTTGTTCTATACCCTTAAAATTATCCTCACATTCGGTGTACATCAGCCCAAAAACGGCATCAGCGTCCGTTTTGCCATAAATATGCGGTACGCCCCAATTGTCGCGCACAATGGTAACTGCCGCTGCCTGCTGCTTAAACCGATTTATTTCTGTTGATGAATATTTTTGGGCAAAACATAATATCGGGGATAGTACTAGGGCAATAATTAACTTTTTCTTCATAATAACAGCAGTTTTTCCTTTCATTTCGTAACAAATAGGCTATTTTTACATCACATTGTTAATTAGTGTTAAAAATACAATTGTTAATTATACTAAATATTATTTAATGCCGTTGGCATATTAGCTTTAACTAATATAGGCTGAAATTGCGTAAATAGGTATAGCTTTTGATGTATCTATTTATTATTATAAAAATGTTACATAGCGGCCTAACAGCCTGTTACATAAAGAGCTTGGGTGATTTTAAACATGTTATCTGAGATTTAGTTGATCAACATTATTTGAATGATGTTGTGTGCGTTCCGGGGTGAGATACGGAACGCATTTTTTTTGGGTATAAAGGTTGAAGTTCCTGAAAAATAACAGAAACATTTTTGATACTTCTGCTATTATAGCTGTATAAACCACACGGCTATGAAATACGCATTTGTAATTGGCTCAAGCGCATTTATTGTGCAGGGCAAAACTATAAGCTACGGCGAAGAAGGTAACTGGAAACACTTTTTAAGAATTAATTCGGTTTCGCAGGGCGGGCCAGGACCAAACGCCTCGCATCTTGAAATTGACCTGGATATTAAAGACATTGACGGTACACGGGTAACAATTCTTGCGAACAAACCGGTAACCGGTGCTCCTTATTCTATAATTACCGAAAGCGACAGCATCAAAATACTACGACTGGACGGAACAACCATCATACACGTACACCAACTGGACAATGATTCGGCCATGAGCCTGGAGCATAACATAGTTGCCGAATTTGAAGTACATGCCCCGGTTGTAGTAATCCGCATCAGCGGCGAGTTTTTTGTCGACAAGTTGCACATCCGCGCCGAAAACGAAAAGCTGATGATAAATGATAACGGCTACGCAACGTCGGCATTAGCCGGCAAAAACGATTTGAAGTTTACTGCGGAAGGGGTGATTTTGTAGTTCATGAACTATGAACCATCAACCATGCACCTTCTTCTCATACATCGCCATTACCAATAAAATCATGCGGTTGTAGGTATCGAGGCCCTGGGGCTGGTTGTTTACTTTTAAAAACTTGTCGTAAAAAATACTGGTAATTATTTCGGCTTTGCTTTGGTAGGCCCGCCAGTAGGCACGTTCGTTCACAAAATCCTGGTGAACGGCTTTTGATACTCTCGGCTTTAATTCTTTATTAGCCAGGCTGTCGCGGTAATACAGCGCATGCATAAATTCGTCAACCGCAAGGTGATAGGCTGAATAGCGCAGCAGTTTGTCGTGCGAATTTATTCCTGCTAAAAAGCCTACAAAGTCTGCTTCATCTTCGGGCCCGTAACCCATCTGGTGCGACATTTCGTGGCAGGCTACTACCGGTCGGTTAAAAACAGGCATCTGGTAGTTTATTTGCGCCTCGCCGGAAAATGGGTTAAAATATCCAGAAGTACCGATATAATTTAATATTGGTGTTAATATAGATGGCTTCACGCCGGGATGATAGGTGCGAAACTGAATAGAATCAGCCGATAACTTACTGATTGCTGCTACTGCATTTTGGTATATTGTTGAGTTTGGTTGCCCAAAATCTGCAGGTGTTAAACGGCCCCGGGTAGCATTGGCGCTGTCAATAAGCATAGTTGTAACCGCTTTCAGATTTGCCGTTGTGTAACTTGTGTCTCTAAGGTTCAATCTTTCACCAGCCGATGGCCGAAAGTAGTTCATCCCCCAAAACAAATAAAATATCAAAATGGCAGCCTGCACTTTTATTATGATACCACCTGCCAAAAATACGGCAGGCATAAACTGTTTTTTAAAAAGCAATTTTATAAAACGGTACAAAGCAAAAAACAAATAACCTATTACAAAAATGTACAGCACATCGCCCACACTAAAGGGGAAAATATTGAGCACGGGATGCAGCAGGTAGGAAACTACCGGATAAAGGCTTTCAGAAAAATAGCGTTCAACAGCATGCGGATAACCTGCAAAAAACATCAGCAAAAAGATAGCTGCAAGCAGTGCGGCTATTATTATTGCTTTAAACTTTAGTTGCTTTTTAACGGTATGGCTTAACATGCGCGGTAAATATAGCAATATGCCGGTTTTAGGCCACAAAAAAGCCCTCCGTAAATGCGGAAGGCTCTTAATAATAATTTATCAGCGTAAATTATTTTATCGAAACCGGGATGCTTATTTTATCCCAATCCATACTAAAACCACTTTTGCTGAATACGTAAGTCAATGATTCTGTCATTGCATGTGCTTTAGGGGTTACCATTACACGCAGTGCATCCTGTGCCTGGTCGTATTTAAAAGCGCCCCATTGTTCGGCTGTTTTGTTAAAAATAACGGTCCATTTGCCTTTTTCAACCGGGATAACAAAAAATGCATATTTGCCTTTTGCTAATTTTTTACCTTCAACGGTAATGTCTTTGTCGGTAGTAAAGGTTGTTGCCGAATCGGCGCCTGCGCGGTAAACTTTACCGTATGGCTCAAGACCACCCCAAATTTTACGGCCTTTAACAAAAGGGCTACCGTAACGGATGGTGATGTCTGCACCGGCCACCGTGCCTTTTACGCCTTTGTGCGGGCTTTGCGCCATAGCTGCCGTAGATAGTAAAACGGCACATAGTAAAAATGATAGCGCCTTAATTTGAAATACTGCTTTCATAATAAATATTTTATTGGTTATAATTTGTTATAAAGATAAACTGAAAATTTGGACTTTTAGTGTCAAATGAGCGTCTAATTATCAATAATGGCTTCATAACAATATGCGTTAACAGCCTTTTACCCCTGTTTAAACTACCAGTCAAAAATATTTAAAAATCGGCAGTCAAATACAAAACAAAAATAATATTACAACGTTCTAAATATCAGAATCATATTGCAGTTAGGAATTGACCGAAAGGTTAAACAATTGTTGTGATTTTTGGCCTCACGCCCACAGGGTGTGAGGTTTTTTGTTTTAAACCCTGCGCCCATTCTTCCCGGCTGTTTTATTTAACCGCATACCTTATATTTGCCTGGTATTTATAAATGGCCCCGCAATTAAATGAAGGATACAAATAAGATATTTTACCTGTTATTATTTGTAGTGGCGCTTGCGGTTAATTTTGCCGGCATAAACGTCAACTTTTTTACCGACGACCCCGGTCTGTATGCGACCATAGCCAAAACACTCCTTTATAAAAAGGATTTTTTTGAACTCTACACCTATAACCAGGATTGGCTGGACAAACCACATTTTCCGTTTTGGATGGTATTGGCCAGCTTTAAGTTATTTGGCGTAAGCGTTTGGGCCTATCGCTTACCTGCTTTACTTTTTTTTACGCTGAGCCTTGTTTATACCTGGCTGCTTGCGCGCAGGTATTACGGATGGCAGGTTGCCTTTACCGCAGTTATGATATTGATGACGGCGGTAGAAGTATTACTTTCAAATACCGACACCAGGGCCGAGCCCTACCTTATGGCGTTGATACCAGGCGCCATTTATCACATAGCTAAACTGAATGAGCGTTATAGTTGGGGGCAATTATTGATGGCGGCACTGCTTACCGCCTGCGCTATAATGACCAAAGGCATATTTGTGGTGATCGCTATTTATGGTGCCCTGCTCGGCCAGCTTATTTTTCAAAAACAGTTTAAGCAGGTATTTAAGCTGAAGTGGCTGGCCCTGGGAGTGCTTACTATCGTATTCGTGCTGCCCGAGTTGTATGCCCTTTACACCCAGTTTGACCTGCATCCCGAAAAAACGGTATTTGGAAGACATAATGTTTCGGGTATTAAGTGGTTTTTGTGGGATAGTCAATTTGGTCGTTTCATAAACTCCGGACCAATAAGCCGTGAAGATACAGGCAGTAAATTCTTTTACTTACATACGCTGCTTTGGGCCTTTGCGCCGTGGTGCCTGGTATTTTATTACGCAGTGTTTAAAAACATAAAGCAGATATTTCGCGGTGAAAAACTGGCGGAGTATTATACCGCTTGCGGTGGCTTGCTATTATTGGTACTCTTTTCGCTGTCTGGTTTCCAACTTCCTTTCTATACAAATTCGGTATTTCCGTTATTCGCCATTTTTACTGCGCCGTTTTACGTTAACCAGCTAAGTAAATTGGAGGAGAAGTTCAGGACTATTTCGCAATGGGTATTTATTATACTGTTACCCATTGTTGTTGCAATACTCAATTACTTTTTACGGCCGGCCAATTATTTACTTTTTTGGGTGGATGTTGTTTTATTTGGGCTGATAATTTTTGCGGCCATTATAAGAATCAGGCAAGCACATTTCCGCCTTTTTGTTTTTAGCTGTGCCGCTGCTCTATTTGTGGGGTTTTATTTAAATACTGTGCTGTTTAATCAAATTACACCTTACAAAGGTGAAATCGCCGCCGCACAATACATCAATCAAAAACAGTTTGATAGCGTGCATATCTATTCTGTAAAGTTCGAGAATAATAATTTCCAGTTCTATTGCAAACGGCCGGTTGACTTTGTGCCGATTGATAAATTTGACCAGTTCACCTCAACCGAAGCTTCAGTATTTTATGTAAACGGGCGCTCGATGGATACCCTGGTGAAACGCCGGGCAAAATTCACGATATTGAAATCGTTTATAAACTATCCGCAGGAAAACATCATGCCCAGGTTTATCAATAAAACCACCAGGCACGATGTTTTAAACCACGTGTTTTTAATTACCCGGCTGGTTGCCGGGCATAGTAATAGTGTCATGTCACTCAAAAATTGACGGTTAGTTTTAAGTCTTGAGTCGAAAGTCAGAAAAGGCAAAAATTCGACTTCGGACTTCCGACTAAAGACTATTGACTTACTACTAGTTAACTTTGTATTTAAAAACCTGGCGACCTAAATTGCCATTCAAATCAATACCTTCAATAACTACCCGGTAAGTGCCGGTGCCATCGGCATTAAAGAAACTAATTGCACCATTGCCACCTGAATCGGTAACCACGTTGGGGTTCCAGTAAATTGTAGTGCGGTTATCCGGGCCTTTGCTGGCGTCAGCTACGTTATACTGCGGCGAATAAAACTCTTTAGCCTTATAGAACCCTGCAGGTGTAAATGAATAAACACCTGGCGCCATCTCTTTACTAATTGTCGCACCGCCTGAAAGGTTTTGCCTGGTAGTAATAACTATTACCCCGCCGCCGCCGGCTACCCCATAAATAGACGAATTATTCTCTTTTAAAATTTCTACAGTCTCAACAATTCTCGGCGGGATGTCCTCAATTGTCTTTCCGCCAACAATGCCGTCAACAACTATTAACATTGGGTTGCTACTCGCCGAATTTTTTTGTACCACCTGTCCCGTTTTCAGGAAGGGAACGCCGTTTACAAAATCAACATCACGGGCAACACCATTTAGCGCAGTTACAAGCGATGGTGCATTTGCAAAATTATCGCCGTTTATAACCTGGTCGGCATGGCCGGCGCCACCTAAATTTGATGAACGATAGGTGGCAGTTTTTTTAGGCCCCACAACCCGGTCATCCTTTAAATAAACCCGCGAGTCATTGCTGGCGGTCATCTCTCCTGCTTTTTGACCATTCTGAAGCGAGGCTAATATGTCGGCACTTGAATTATAGCTTGCGTCCATTTCGTTGGCAGGGTCGATAGCGGCACCTGCATCCGGAATGTCTAATGTTATAACAGCGGCATTTTTACCCGATTTTGAATCTGTTTTTAGTAAAAAACTTTTGCCTGTTTCAAATACCATATCATTAAACTGAAAACTTCCCTGTGCGTCGGTAGTCGCTGTTTTAAGGGCTCCTACGCCATTTGGCACTAAATTGACCTGCAAATTAGGCAACGGTACCCCGGCCCTGGTTTTTACTTTACCGGTGAGATTAATCGCCTGTTCAGGCTTGTAAACTGCTGCTGTAGTGGTCGAATTGTCGGCCAGCAGCTGCTTCCAAACAAAACGGCGGTAGCCCTGGGTAAGCATCAAAGCATCGAGGTTGCCGCGTGTTTCATTATTTACGTTGGCAAAGTAATAGTTGGGCTTTTCAACATACCCTTTTAAGTCGGATGTTAGCAAAATATTGGTGAGTATGGTACTTTCAGCATTTTCATCAACCAAAATTTTACTTTCATCTATAACAGAAACTGAGAAGGATCCTTTAGCCGGGCCCTGGGTGCTTTTTGCGTTAAAATTTAGTACAACGTTTTCACGTTTAGCAAACGATGGCTTATTGCTGGTAACAGCAAGATTAAGTAAATCGGGATTTTGTATAAACGCAAGGCGTTCGCTCAACGGTTCGCCTTTATCTGAAAACAGGGTAACCTGCATAATACCTGTCCTTATGCCGGCTGTTGGCAAATCAAGCCCCAACACCTCGTTATCAAGCTTGGTATTTACTTTTTTTACCGAACCCGACCAGTATATCAACAGGTTCACCTCTTTATTTAAGTTTTCTTTATAATAAGCGCGATTGGCTCTTATTTCTATCGATATTTTCGATGGATCATTCGTATTAACAGCCAGCGCGATTCCTTTTGCGGCCGCATCTGGTAAGTTAACGGTAGCTTGCGCACCATTGCTGTAGGTTACTTTGGCTTTATATTTTTTACCATCTTCGGGGATAAATTCAAACGTGCCCATACCAAAATGGCTTGAAGGCATTTTGGTTACTTCGGTATTTGCATCGTCTAAAATTGCACCTTTAACCTCAATGCCAAGCCCGTCGGCCCCTACTGCTTTAAAAGCTACTTTTGTGTGAACATCAGTTACCATGTTACCGCCCTCGGGAAAAAACTGCAGAGACGGCTGACCAGCCTTTTTATTGACAGCCGCTACCCTATCGACATTGTTTATGGAACTTACCGAAATATTTTTATTAAAAAAGTAAGCATGTTCGCCGTTGCGCATGTAATTGGTGTAGGCTCTTATGCGGTAAGTACCTTTTTGCAAGGTATCAGGCAGCGTAAAATCGCCCCAACCCAAGCCACTGCTAAGCAGGATTGATTTTGTTTGCAATAAAACATTGTTGTTACCAATAAGATCGACATGCAATATGCCGCTGATGGTAGATAGTTGATGCAACTCGCCCATGGTAACATAGGCCTTAAAATACATTACATCACCGGCCACATAATACGGGTACGGCCTGTCGAAATGTAAATAAGCTTTTTCAATAATACGGTCTGTAATTGTAGTTTTTATCTTCGAAACCGCATTTTCTAAAACCGGGCTGCTACCCTGGCAAAAAGCAATTGTTTGTATCGAAACAAACAAGGCAATCGTAAAAAATATCTTTCTCATGTGAAGTAATTTTGTGTGCGCTAACGGTTCCCGGGTATTTTTTTATGCCCGTTAGTTGGGCAGTTAAAAAGCTAGTCGGTTTATTTCAATACTATTAAACGGCTCTTTACTTCCAGTCAAAAAGAAAGCTAAGTATTTATAAAGCAATGCATTAAAAAAGCAAAAAAACCGGTTATTTAAATTGGGTTTATAAATATACCGATCTTTTTAAAAAACTAAAATTTTATTCCTTAAAACTTTAGTTTGAAAATAAAATAGTGCTGCAGGTTTGATTATGAGACCATTAATTTTACTTACTGCCTAATATTTTAAAGAAACTACGGGTAATGCGCTGTAGAATTGTGGCATCCTGCGTAATTATCTCTGCATCGGCCACCATGCCCTGCTTCAGATGGATGGGTTTTCTTAAATCAGACGAGTTTTTTATTTTAAAATCAACCTTCGAGATAAAGATGCTGTCCTTATAAGGTACATCAGCAATATATTTTATCCGGCCGCGAATCATGCCATATTCTTCAAATGGGTAGCTCCTTAGCTTTACCAACACTTCCTGCCCTTCCTTAACCTTACCCATATTATTTTGCGAAATAGTCATCTCGCCAAAAAATGCCTCATTACCGGGATCGATATAAAAAACTTCCTGCCCGGCGGTTAGCACCTGGTTTTTTTGAATAATACCTGCGTACGATAGTTTACCCGCCTGCGATGCTGTTAATACATATTTACTTTTCCAGTCCTCAGCTGTGCTTACCAGGCTATTGAGCGCCTGCAAAAACTTCGATTTTTCTTCCAACACCTGGTTATCCAACTCTAAAATTTCCTTTTGCTTGGCGGCGTAATTATTATCTCCATTTATTATAGCCGATTCAGTTTGCAGCAGTGAAGTTTTTTTTGCCAGGTATTTGCTCTCTTCCTGCCGCAGCTCTGCTTTAGTTTCTACTTTTTGCAGCGCGAGTTTTTTGTGCATTTCGTATTCATCATCAGTAAGCGAAAAATCGCGTTGTTCAATGGTTTTTTGGCTATTAAGCTGTTGCTGCTGGGCCGATAGGTTACTTAAATCCTTTTGCAGGTAGGCTTTCTTTTTAATCAAAAAACCATTGTCAATTGTCGATTTATAAGCCAGGTACTCCTGCGAAAAAGCCTGATAGGCACCTTGCAATTCGCCAAGCTGGGTGTTATCGGCCTGGCTGACAACCAGGTTGTTTAACGGTTTATTTTGCGCTAACTGCAATTGCAACGTTTTAATATTAGCTAGCAGAGCGAGCACTTTATCATGATCCGCGGTGCTTTCAAGATAGGCAAGCGGCTCACCAGCGGTAACCACCTGCTTTTCGTTCACAAGCAATTGTACCAGCTTGCCGGATATTTTTGAAACTACCGGCTTTGGCGAATTTGGTGAATCGACTTTTAATTGGGCGTTTACTATGTCGGGGTACTTTATCAGCGCGCCCAGCAGCACTATCAAAACCAGGATTCCAAAAAACAAGGAGATACCCCAACGCAATAGCCAGCCTGGTACTGCGGTAATAATATCCTGCATGTCATCGGTGTGGCGGGCATCCGGATTTAGCTTGTCTGTGTATATTGATGGCATGGTGTTAGAGATTAGAGGTTGGAGATTAGAGATTAGTTGAAAGCGGGCTATGTTCCTAACTCCAATTGGTTTTTCACTAATTTATAATAGTCGCCTTTTAATGCAGTTAATTCGCGGTGTGTACCTTGTTCAACAATACGGCCTTTGTCCAGTAAAATAATGTTGTCGGCATTGCTTACCGTGCTTAGGCGGTGGGCCACAATAACTACCGTGCGGCCTTTAAAAAATTCGGCAAGGTTGTCCATTATTACCCGTTCGTTATTGGCGTCAAGCGCGTTGGTGGCTTCGTCAAAAAATATGTATTGCGGGTTTTTATAAACTGCCCTTGCTATCAGCATACGCTGGCGCTGGCCCTGGCTTATGCCATTGCCTTCGGCGCCAATTTTGGTGTTTAAGCCAAGCGGCAGGCCATCTATAAAATCCTGTATATTGGCCACTTTTATAGCATGCTTTAGTTTCTCTTTATCAGGGTAGTCATCGCCAACAGCGATGTTCCGTTCAATGGACTCAGAAAATATAAAACCATCCTGCATAACCACGCCACATTGGCCGCGCCATGTTTTAAAGCCGATGTTATTGATAGATTGCTCCCCAACTTTTATCTCGCCTTTTTGCGGCTCGTAAAAACGTAGCAGCAACTTTAAAATAGTGGTTTTCCCACTACCGCTCATGCCTACGATGGCTGTGGTTTTTCCTTCGGGTATGCTCAGATCTATATCCTCCAACACAGGTTCGTTACCTGCGCCCGGGTATCTGAAGGTCAGTTTATTTATGCTGAGGCTTTTGTTTTCGGGCAGGGTGTGGCTCCATTCCTTGTTCACCGGCTCTTCGTCGTCCATCTGGTGGATTTCGTTGAGCCTTTCCAAACTAATTTTGGCATCCTGGAAACCTTGAATAAAGCCCAGCAACTGTTCAATGGGACTGCTTAGCTGGCCCACAATATATTGCACCGCAACCATCGCACCCAACGTCAGGTTGCCGTTTATCACTGCCTGCGCGCTCAAAAATGTAATCAGAATATTTTTGCCTTCGTTTATAAATGTTGCACCGCCTTGCTGGTATTGGCTAAGCGCCAGGTTTTTTACGTTGAATTTAAATAGTCGCGCCTGTATGTGCTCCCATTCCCACCGTTTTTGTTGCTCGCAGTTGTTGAGTTTAATTTCCTGCATGCCGCCTATCAGCTGCACAATACTGCTTTGGTTTTTGGCCGACACCTCAAAACTTTTATAGTTTAAGGCGCGGCGGCGTTTTAAGAAAAGCACTATCCAGCCAATGTACAATGCGCTGCTCACCGCAAATACAAAAAACACGCCGATGTTATAGTAGGCCAGCACAACCGAAAACACTGCCAGGTTAAACATACTGAATACAGTGCTCAGGGTCGACCCTGTTAAAAAGGTCTGGATGTTTCTCTGGTCGTTCATGCGCTGCATAATGTCGCCCGTCATTTTGGTATCGAAAAAGCTCATGGGCAGCTTCATCAGCTTTATTAAAAAGTCGGTAAGGATGGATATGTTAATACGCGTACTGATGTGCAGCAATATCCAACTGCGGATAAATTCCACGCTTACCCGGCCAAGTATTAAAGCTGTTTGGGCGATAAGGATGATGTAGACGAAATTAAGGTTACGGGTATTGATACCGATATCAACAACCGATTGCGTTAAAAACGGTGCGATCAATTGCAGTAAACTGCCTATGCCCAGTCCGAAAAGCAATTGCAAAACCAGTTTACGATAGGCAATCAAATACCTGAACAAAAACGACCAGCTAACCTCGGTGCCTTTTTCATCGTCCTGCTCATAAAATTGAGGCGTTGGCGCTAAGAGCAGCGCTATACCCTCTTCATTTTCTTTATCGCCTACCCAATTGCGGGTAAAATCTGCTTCGCTAAGGGTTACCAGGCCTGCCGCTGGATCGGCGAGGTAATATTTATGGTTTTTTATTTTATACAGCACCACAAAGTGATTTTGGCGCCAATGTAAAATATAGGGTAGTTCTGCTTCTTTTAACTGGGATACACTAAGTTTTACACCCAATGAACGAAAGCCGGTTTTTTCTGCAGCATCGCTTATGCCAAGCAGCGAAACGCCCTCGCGATTTATTTCACAAAGCTTCCGCAGTGTTTGCACCTTAAAATTACGCCCGTAATGCTTTGCCACCATGCGTAAACAGGTAGGGCCGCAGTCCATTTGATCAGGTTGTTTATAGTGGGTGAAAGGCATAGGACGTATTATTTATTAACGAATTTATATTTTTAAATTGACATTTATTCTACCTTATACCTAAAAACCTGCCACCCCAAATTGCCATCTGCATCATTGCCTTCAACAGCAACCCGGTAAGTGCCTTTGCCGTCGGCATTAATATTCAAATGATGCTTTTTTTTTTGATGGAAGTCCCGGTAATAGCATCATCTCCCATTTCTTCATGGTTTTTTTATCGTTCCCCAATAATTGGCAGCTAGTAAGTACTAACTGCCAATTATTATTAATGCCCAGGCTTATAACAGGCAAGGACAACGGTCTGCATCACCAGCATATGCGTACGAAACCCATGATCCATTGTTAGGACAGTGAGGGCATGGGGCGCACGGGCTTAATACCTGTTGGTTAGTGCCATTAATGTTACAAATAACCCAAACCTGGTCCTGCCTGATGCCACCTGTAACGGCTTTCATTTCATTTCTGCTTAACTTTTGTTGCTTTTTCATATAAGTGTATTTTAGTTTTATACCGGTAACACCCCGGCTGGCGGCATGTGTTTCAAAGGGCACGCTCCTTTACTTTTGTGCACAAAGTATCTTTATGTGCTTTACTCAAGCATGTATTTTAAATCGGACAGCAGGTACAAATCAGGCAGGCGGTAGCCGTTAAGCAACATTATGGACGTCGCGTGTACTTCTGCTTTTTGGTAAATAGGTTTAACAACACCAGGTAATGGCAACGGGGAACAAAACTGTTTACAGCTTATAGTAAATAGATGTGTTATTAACCTATTTATTCGGGTGATAATGTATTGATGGCTTGTAAATGAATGCATAAGGTTAGGTAATAGTTAAAAACTAAATGTATAGCGTTAAAAGCAAAAAACAAAATATTAATGCAAATAAATTTCGCATCAATTACTTTACAATTGCGTGGTGCACAATTATTTCGCATTTGATAACATTTTTACCAAACCGTATAATCTACTCCACCTTATACCTAAAAACCTGCCGTCCCAAATTACCATCGGCATCAATACCTTCAACAACAACCCGGTAAGTACCTTTGCCATCAGCGTTAAAATACTCAAATGATGCTTTGCCGTCTTTATCGTTTATGATGTTGGGGTTCCAGTATATCGTGCTGCGTAAATCTGCCATTTTTTGGTTGGTGTGCGGGTTATCATATTGCGGTGAGTAAAATTCGCGCGCTTTGTAAAAGCCTTTAGCAGTGTAAACTATTACACCTGGGGCTTCTTTGTAGTAATTATTTATTTTTCTACCTCTTTTTGTTGTTATCATTAGCGCTCCACCCGCCGCCTGACTACCATAAATGGCGGCAAAATGTGGCCCTGTTAACACTTCAATACCTTCAATGTCGTTTGAGTTTAAACTGTCAAAAATGTCATAATCTACAAACATTCCATCCAATATTATTGCCATCGGCTGATCATATCGGGATTGACTGTTGAGATCCAGATTTTGTAAGTGCCTCACAAAAAGTTGACCATTGTTAAAAACGATCCCTGTAAGTTTGGCCTGTAAACAGTAAATCAACCTGCTACATGGCAGATTTTCCAATTCTTTTGCAGTTATTACCTGATCGGCACCGCCTTTCCCATTTAAGTTTTCGCTATGTGCAACAATCACCGTTTCCTTTTTTCCCTTTATGGTTACCTCCTTCAATATTTGTACATGTTGGTTAATACCATTCCTTTTTTGTTCTTCGTTAAAACTCTTATTACTTTGAGTATATGCTGCCAAAGCTGAATTTTCAGATTGGTTATTCGAGCGAAATTCAGTTGAAACCCCAGGCTCCTGCCGGGGTTTGTCAACTTGCACATCAACATCTTTGTCGCCCTTAGCTGTACGGGCTTGCAGTATAAACCGGGTACTATCGGGAAAACTTAGGTTATCAAATACAAATTTCCCGTTTTTATCGGCGGTGGTATCCAGCACTATATTAACACCGCCCCTGGTAAATAACTTTACTTTGGCATTTGGCACAGGTTTGCCTTTCGCCATTATAGTGCCGTTTATGGATAGTCCTTTTTCGGCAGTGTAGTTTATAGCGGCTTTGTTATTGTCTTTCAATATTTGCTGCCATTCAAAACTGCGATAACCGTGAGTTAGCATCACCAAGTCGAGATCGGCCATTGTTTTATCATTGGCATTGATGAAATAGTAGTTTGGTTGCTCAATGTAGCCTTTAAGTTCCGATGTCAACAACAAGTTATTTACAATGGTAGGCTCAGTTGCTTCATCTACCGCTACTTTATTCTCATCTGTTACTGAAACTGAGTAGTGGCCAACTGCCGGTTCGCCGCCATTGTTTGTTTTTAATTGCATGCTAACTTTTTGGCGGGCACTGTACGCTGTTTTATTGCCTGATAGGTTTAGCTTCAATAAATCGTCTTTTTGTACGAAAAACAGGCGCTCGCACAGGGGCTCACTATCCGCCGAAAACAGGGTGGCCCTGGCAATGCCCATTTTCATATCTTTCTTAGAAAGTGTAACGGTTACTTCCGGTTTGTCCAGCTTAAAGGTAATGCTTAGCGGTACCCCGCCGCTATAGGCAATCAGTGTAAATAATTTATTTTTATTACCCTCGTAATATGGCTTGCTACAGTCTATCTTAAAACTATATGCCGTGTTTGAGCCTGTTACTTCTAAACCTATCCCATTTTCTGTGCTGCGCGGCAAGTCAACAATCTCCTGTTTACCGTTTGCATAAGTAAGTTTTGCCCGGTAAGTTTTACCGGCTACCGGGGTGAGGTAAAAAAATCCCATGCCCAGGTGCGTCGCTGCAAAATTGCCTGCCTCCTTGTTTTCGTTATCCAGTATCGTCCCTTTTACATCAATTCCATATCCACTAGCTGCAACTGCCTTGAAAGCTACCTTTGTTTTTACGCCGGTTATAAGGCTCCCGCTTTCGGCGAAAAACTGCGTAGCGGCATTAGTGGTCTCGTTGGTTTTACCAGTTAAGCCAGCCTCGGGCACACGGGGGGCCATAGCGGAACCAATTTCAAGGCTTCGATAAACGTAGACGGGCAGGGAATCGTTCTGCATTAACCGGGTATAGGCCCTCACTCCGTAGTTCCCGCTCTTTAAACTGTCGGGCAGTGCAAAGCTGCCCCATGCCTTACCCTGTACAATTGGCAACTGCGCCGATTGCCGAAGTTTATTGACCCCGTCAATTAAATCGATGTATAAAACTCCGCTTAGCGTGGTCGATTTGTGTTCTGTACCCGTAACATAAGCTGCAAAATAAATCGTATCGCCTGCCGAATAGTATGGCTTATCAAAGTGCAAATATGTTTTTTCTGTAGGATGGCTTGTTTGGTAGAGATTATATCTGGCACCGACATTTTTAATGAGACTGCTGTCGGCATCAGCCGTATTGCTTTCGGCGGGTTCATAGTCAACAGGAAGCAACGTTGCTACCCTTGCCCTGCTCCAAACACCCTCGTAGCTCAAACTTCGCGGGTTAATAACTGAGCCGTTGTTATCGAAAAGCGCGACAGGATCATTAAAGCTTACCAGCGTGGCATAAGTATTATCCTTATCTGAGAGGTGTGTTATTGCACCGGAACTAAAACGGTGGTATTTGTTGTAGCTGATAAACAGGGCGTCGGTGCCCCCCGATGTAAATTCAAACAGGCCCCGCCGATTGCTTACCTTAAACATATCGGCTTTGGTTAAAGGTTCGGTGAGTAGTTTTTGCCCCATTGTAGCGGGCAGCTTCGATTTTTTCATCCAATAGTTGAGCGAATCCTTGTAGTTAACAGTGCCTTTCGCATCTTTCAATGCATTATAAACCCTTATATTTTCATTTATTAAGCTATCAGGCGGGCGCTGCGGGTTCCTCTTAATAGCCAGGCGAAATACCCTGAACCCCTCGCTTTCAATCTTATTATTTAAAGCTGCCCGTAAAAAATGTAACTGTGAGTTCTCATAAGCCTCCTGCCGGGCAGTTTGCCACTGCGCTTCCTCTTGTGGTGTACCTGCAAGCCGCTCAAAAAATACCGACCCGGAATACGAAAAACTTTTATTGTTCTCGTCGTAATTATTAAGTGTAAAGTTTTTCAAAAGGTACTTAAGCCGGTAGCCGAGCGACTTGTTTTCAATAATCAAAAAGTCGACCGATGAGCCCGTGAGCACGCCATTTCGTTCATCGTAGTCGAGATCGAGCATTTCAGGATTGACGATTTTACATCCTTTTGCCAAATCCGATTTGCCTAAAAACTCATCTTTAAACCAATCAAAGTTTCGTTTCCTGTCCGGGTCGGTTTTGGGTTTTATTTTTACTTCGGCAAGGCCGATGGTGGCCGGATACAGTGTAATATCGGGTAAAGTAATATTGCTGTTGTCGACAGTTATTGTTTGCGTGTACCTATCAAAACCGATAAGCGATATCACCAACTCATATTTGCCGGGCTTTACACTATTTAATGCAAAGGTTCCGTCATCTTTAGTATGGTCGCCAATGGTAGCGTTGCTTAAAAATACGCTGGCGTTGGGTATAGGGTGGGTATCACGCTGATTGATAACGCGGCCTGTTATTTTTAACTGGCTAAAGGCCAAACATGGCAAAATCAAACAAAGAAACAATAAGCGTTTAATCATATATTTTTTACTCCACCTTATACCTAAAAACCTGCCGCCCCAAATTGCCATCAGCATCAATACCTTCAACAACTACCCGGTAAGTACCTTTGCCATCAGCGTTAAAATATTCAAACGATGCTTTGCCGTCTTTATCGGTTATGATGTTGGGGTTCCAGTAAATGGTGCTGCGTAAATCTGCCATTTTTTGGTTGGTGTGCGGGTTATCATATTGTGGTGAGTAAAACTCGCGGGCTTTGTAAAAGCCTTTGGGCATATAGGTAACGACGCCGGGGGCGTAGCGGTAGTTGTTGTTTTGTTTTTTGGCTCTTTTGGTAGTTACAATTAAACCGCCCGCTGCCATCCTGGTGCCATAAATGGCACCCCAGTGCGGGCCGTCAATTATTTCGATGCCTTCAATATCGTCTGGTCTTAGATCAGCAAATGTCTGTAGTTCCACAAAAGTGCCATCGATTACCAAAGCTCCGCCCGTGGGTATTCCATTTCTAAATTGTAAACCATGGACACCTTGTAAACAATCCGCAAGCCTTCCGCAAATGAGCCTTTCAATATCTTTGGCCGTTATAATCTGATCTGCATTTCCTGAACCATTTAAATTTTCCGAATGCGGGATTATCGATTCTTTTTTTGCTTCCACCTTTACCTCGCGCAAAACAACTGGATGTTTATTTATACCATATTTTTGCTGTTCCTCATAAAACTGTTTCTGATTGATAACATAAGTAGAAATATCGGCAACCGAAACATTTGCCTTAGCATATTGACCGGTACCGTAATTTTTTATCGCTACCCGCGCTGCCTGGATGGTATCCAACTCGAGCGTAACATCATCCTGCCCTTTTTTTACCCTCGACTGCACTACAAACTTTGTACTGTCAGCAAATATCAGGTCTTTAAACGCAAACTTTCCGTTCACATCAGTTAGCGTATCGAGCATAAACATTCCGCCTGCTTTGCTAAACAGTTTAACTTGTGCGTTGGGAACCGGTTTGCCGTTCCGTTTTACCGTTCCTGATACCTGCATTGCTTTTTCGGGCTGGTAGGCAGTCGGTGCAGCTGTATCTGATAATACATTTTTCCACTCAAAATGCCGATAACCCTGGGTAAGCATCAGGTTATCCAGATCTGTTTGTATTTTCTCGTCTGTGCCCGCAAAATAATAGTCCGGTTGTTCAATATTTCCTTTTAATTCTGAAGTAAGCAGCAGGTTTGTAAGTATCGTATTTTCATTAAGCGAATCGACCGGCACCTTTGTTTCGTCGGTTACCGCAACAGAAAAGCTCCCGGTTACAGGTTTGTCCTCTTTATTTTGGGGGGATAATTTAATCTTTACTTTTTGGCGTATAGTGTATTCCGGTTTATCTGTTTTTGAATTGAGATTTAGCTGGTCGTGGTGATTGATAAATGCACGCCGCTCGTTTATGGGTTCACCATTTTGCGAAAACAAGGTGAATTGTATAATTCCTGTAGGAAATTTACTTTTAGGGATTATCGCTGAAAATATCTTACTGTAGCCCTGCTTTTCAGACGCGTAATAAACCACGCCGCCAGCTTGGGCAACCAGGCTTAGTTTGCTGCCGGTTGCTTCGTTGCCTGCCGTGATTCTTATTCTTAATGTATCAGGATTTGAATTATTTAAACTGATCGTGTATCCATCGTTTATTGCTTTTGGTAAATCGATAACGCTTGTTGTGCCGTCAGCATAAGTTATGTTGGCTTTATAGGTTTTACCCACTTCAGGCACTAAATTGAATGATCCAATCCCCAAATGAGACGATGCAAATTTGCATATCTCTGTGCCTGTCTCATCTTTAATAGTTCCAGTAATATCAGTCCCTGCCCCGCCCGGCTCAATAGCCTTAAATGCTATTTTTGAGTAATTGCCGGATACAAGGCTACCGCCTTCCGGCATGAACTGCACATCGAATTTTTTAGTTGTTAAGTTCGCAGCAGCTTTTTTATTTTTCGGTTGCGCGCTTTCCGGGATTCGCGGGGCAGTCGTGCTACCAACTGGTAACATTTGCTCAAAAAAAGCACTTTCACCATCATTGCGCATCCAATTGGTGTAAGCCCTAACGCGGTAGTTGCCGCCCTTTAACGTATCTGTTAACGCGAAATCGCCCCATGCTACGCCAGCAATCATTTGCAGTTTTAATGACCGGGCGATTTTATTATCAGGACTGATTAGTTCAGCATATAATATACCACTTAATGCTGAAAGTTTATGCTGTGCGCCAATGGTTATGTAGGCTTTAAAATAAATTGTATCGCCAATGGCATAGTAGGGTTTGTCGAATTGGAGATAGGCTTTTTCGGTGGGGTGATTGGTTGTGTAAGCATCTAGGGTTGTGGCAATGTTTTTGTCCTGGTTATTCTGAAAGGTACTATCCTTACTTGCCTGGCCAAAAGCCAAACTTTGAATTGCTACAATTAAAAACAGTAAAACCTTAATCATGTAAACTTTTTATATTTAACATTTGCATTACTCCCAAAACTTATTGACCAACGATACCAGCTTACCTATGACTATTCAATTAGCTGTTTTGGCATTGTAAAAGATAATAAGTCTTTTCAAGCCGTCGTCACCGGTCCCTCTGTATATAACCTTCCCAGTTGGGTCAATTAAAATACTGGTGGGGAACTCATTTACCTTATATTGTCCAACAATACCATTGCTAATATTTCTGTTATCAAATAACTGAACCCAATTCATATCATGTTCATTAATTATTTTTTTTACTTTTTCAACATCTCTTAAATTGTCATATGCAACACTTACAAATTGGATTTCGTCTTTATATTTGCCATATAGTTTTTTAACTTCCGGAATAAGGCGAACACATGGCACACACCAAGAGCCCCAAAAATCCAGCAGTACATATTTTCCTTTTCGTTGCTCCAAGGAAAACGGGGCATTTATTTTTATGTCTCTCGATATAATACCTGGCGCAAACATTCCCGTTTCTCCATCGGTTTTACTGCTTTTCCCGTCATAGTTTATAACTAGTGTATTATTAACCGCCGATTTTATAGTATATCTATTTTCTTCGATTTTCAGTGTATCTGAGCTTTTGTATCTGTACCCATTGTTGTTTTTTGCATCAAATGGAAGTTTTTGAATATTGATTTCATACGTTGACTTGGGATGAAGTTGATCATAGCCTATCACATTTATCTTAAATCGTTTATTGTTTACAGTAAGTGTTCCGGTTTTGTTAATCAATAAAACGTCAATTATTATGTCAAGCTTTTTAGCATCTCCAATTTTAGAATCATCGCTTGAAAAATTATTAAATGCGTCTATTTTTAATGGTACTACAGCTTTACGTATAACGTTCTCATCATAATAGCTAATTGTGGCGTTACAGACCCGCGGCTTATTGCTTTTTGCACTGAATTCGAAGTCAATATCATCTTTGAAATCATGATTATTATTTGCATCCACTATCACATGTCTATTTCCCAGCGAATCAATAGCATTGAACAGATAAATATAATTCCCGGGAGTTTTGGTTTTTGTGAGATAGGTCGTATCAAGTTCATATCTTTCTACAAATTCCCTAAATAGTTTTTTTCTACCTGGGGTTTCAGGCAAATTTTCATATGTAGCCTGCAAATTGTAGTAGGCTATTCTTCTTAAACTCCAATATGGGTATTTTTTATAAGGTACATTGGTAAATAAAGAAGTATCATTAAAAGGCCTGGATGGGTTTTGAATAGCCAAAGTATCTGATGCATGAAGGGCAATTTCAATTTTTTGAGCATCCACCTTCAAAATAAAAACGGATAAGGATAACAAAACAAGCAATCTTTTAATCGTCATGAATCTTATATTGATAAGATATCACATTGACAGTTATACCAATGTGATATCATTTGATTAATTAGCTGGCAGGGCAAATATTTACGCAAAGCCTGGACGTAGGTGAATTTCCTACAGTACATGTTACTCCAGATGCATCGCTGGAACAGGTATCTTTCGCACAACCTGTTAGTTTTGCTTCTTTATGCGATCCGTCGCTGCACACGCAATCATGCGTACAATCACCGTCAGCACCAATTGGAGCAGTACCGCCAATTACATTTTTCATTTCAGCTCTGCTAAGCTTTTCAAATTTTGACATAAAATTAAGTTTATTGAATTTTGATTAATTTTACCCGTACCAAGCCCCGGTAAATTAGGCTGCATGTGTTTTTAAAAGGGCATGCTCCTATACTTTCGCGAAAAGTATCTTTATGTGCTTTACTCGAGCATGTATTTTAAATCGGGGAGCTGGTACAAATCAGGCAGGCGGTAGCCGTTAAGCAACATTGTGGGCGTAGCGGTTACTTCTGCCATTTTTACCCAGTCGCTTTGTTTATCCAGCTTGTAAAAATTCGCTTCGTTTAGCTGCACGGGGTACACTTTTGCCCAGGCTTCGTAGTTTTTCTGCTTTTGTTCGTACCAGTCGTGCAGGGCTTGTTTTACAATTGCTTTGTCGGGGAGTTCGTTGAGGGCCATCAGGTGACGGCTTACGGGGGTTTTTATGTCTTCGGGGGTATTGCTGGCGGTAAATACGATGCGGGCCTGTATGTTGCCGTTGTTGTTAAGCAACTCGTCTAAAGATGCATGCATTTTGGCGCAGGGCGGGCAATAGGGGTTGCTCACCATGGTAATTATATTGCTGGCCTCTACATTGCCTAATACTATGCTCCATTCGTCATCGGGCGTTGCGTATTTGGGCTGTGCTACCAGCACATTATTAAACAGTTCGGTATTGTATTTAAACTTTCGCAGTTGGTTTTTTAATGGCCGCAATTGCTGCCGGCTTAAAAGCAGCGGCTTTAACAGCATCCATAAAATGACAGGCAGCAGCAGGCAGGTAAAAATGGGAATGGCCTCAGCCCAGCTATGAATAATCGCCTCACCCCGGCCCTCTCCAAAGGAGAGGGTGCGAAGCGCAAATGATGCAAACTCCAGCCATAAAAGCGCCTGCACGGTGCAGCATAAAACACACCATTGTTTAGCAACCCGCGCCTGGTAATAAATGGAATAAACTGTATAGGGAAGGCTTACAATATTTAAAACCGCCAGCACCCACCAAACCAAAGTGGAGCCGCCGCCAAAAAGCAGCAGCAGCCAGGTTCCTGCAAAATAAAAAAAGCCAACCTCGCTCCAGCTTAGGCCATCGAAAACTTTTGCGGCATTTGATGATAGTATGGCGTTACAATTGGTTTTACTGCTTGCCTGGCAAAGCTTTTGCACCAGCGGATTATTACTATCTATCGATTGTACCAACAACAGGATGGATGTTACCAATCCTGCGGTTTTAAAAAGGGTTAGCAATGCGGTTTGCCAGGTTAAATCAGTAAAATAACCGTTATGCAGCAGCGCTCCCAGCAGTATGAGCAACAGTACAGTTGCTATAGCCGGGACTTTTATGGAGTTTAAAACCGTAGTGAGGCTTGTAGTTGTTTTATAAGCGGATGATGGTTCGGCTGTTAATACCACGCCCTGGAACATTTTTTTAAAATCATCAAGGCTTAGTTTATGCTTGTTCCATTTGTCGCTGCTGGCTAAAACGGTGTCGCCGTTAATTTTTTCTATCGTTAAAAAATCGCCGCCGTTCAGGTTAGTATGCGCAATAAAGGGACAGGGAACTGTGCCAATATTTTCGGCATCAACCCGGTAGGCCGCGTTATCTATATCGAACGCGGTAAGCACATCGCTGATTGCCAGCAGACTGGGGTAATCGGGGTGTTTTTCTAACTCGGTAATAATGGTGACAGGCTCAATGCCTATAGCAAGGCACTTTAATAATTTGATAACTGCCGCTTCGGGATTTTGGTAATTGGTAAACGATAACATAAGGCCAGGTAATAGTTAAAAACTAAAATTATAGCGTTAAAACGCAAAAACTAAAAGTATAGTGTTAAAGGCAAAAATCAAAATATTAGTTTAAATAAATTTCGCGTCGATTATATTATAATTGTGTGATGCACAATAATTTCGCATTTGATAAAATTTTTATCAAACCATATAGTTTAATCCACTTTATAGCGATAAACCTGCCGCCCCAAATTGCCGTCGGCGTCAATACCCTCAATAACAATGCGATAAGTACCGCGGCCATCGGCGTTAAAGTATTCAAATGTTGCTTTGCCGTCCTTACCGGTTATGATGTTGGGGTTCCAATATATGGTGCTGCGGAGATCGAGCATTTTCTGGTTTGTTTTTGGGTTGTCATACTGCGGTGAGTAAAACTCGCGGGCTTTGTAAAAGCCTGTAGGTTTATAAGTTACTACACCGGGTGCGTAGCGGTAATATTCATTTGTTTTTTTTGCCCGTTTAGTTGTTATTATTAATCCGCCCCGGGCCATCCTTGCTCCGTAAATTGCTCCGTAATGTGGTCCATAAACTTGCTCAATTCCTTCAATATCGTCCGGGCGTAAAGCATCAAATTCATCCGATTCAACAAAAGTGCCATCAATGTAAATGGGGACCGGTGTTATACCATCGAAAGTAGGTGTGCCATTCCTTGTGAATATAATTCCCTTCAAAACTCCTTGTAAACAATCCTTAAGCCTTCCGCAAATAAACCGTTCAATATCTTTAGCGGTCAGCACCTTGTCGGCCTGGCCGGAACCATTCAGGTTTTCGGAATGCGGTATAACCGGGTCTTTTTTGGCTTCAACTTTTACCTCTTTCAACAAAATGGAAGTTTTGTTTATGCCGTACTTCAGTTGCTCCTGGTAAAACCGGTGCTGGTTGATCATGTAATAGGCAGTATCGGCATTTTTAAAAGACGGCGCGTTGTTAATACCGGCATTTTTTATGCTGATGGCCGGGAACGAAGGTGTATCCAGGTCGAGCGTAACATCGTCCTGCCCTTTTTCAACCCGCGATTGTACCACAAACTTTGTATTGTCGGCAAATTCCAGGTTCGGGAATATAAATTTACCATTTCTGTCGGTCAGCGTATCCAGCATAAATACGCCGTTAGTTGTAGTGAACAGTTTTACTTTGGCGCCGGGTACGGCTTTGCCGTTTCTTTTTACTGTGCCCGATATTTGTAACGATTGTTCGGGCTGGTATTTTATCGGCGTGTTGGTGCCTGCCAATACTTTTTTCCATTCAAAACTTCGGTAGCCTTGTGTGAGCATCAGCATATCCAAATCGGCAAGCTTTTTATCGTCAACGTTTCTGAAATAGTAATTGGGCTGTTCAATTGCCCCCCTCAATTCAGATGTAAGAAGCAGGTTTGAAAGGATAGTGCTTTCGGCGTCCTCGTCAACCGGTACATTGGTTTCGTCAATTACCGCCACCGAAAAATTGCCGGTTACCGGTTTATCATCGCCCCCTGCGGCAGTAAGCTTAATATTAACTTTCTGGCGAGGCGCATAAGTATTTTTTGCTGATATCGCCAACTTAAGACTGTCCGCCGGATTGTTTACAAAGGCCAGGCGTTCGTTCATTGGTTCGCCATTTGGGTTGAACAGGGTAAATTGCACAACACCTGTCGGGAACCTGTTCTTAGGTATTACCGCGCTAAAAAATTTAAGGCCGGGCGTACTTTCGGCCGCGTAATAAACTACTCCGCCTGCTTGTGCCAGCAGACTAAGTTTATCTATACTGCTGCCGCCTGCAGCGGTTATCCTTAGCCGTATGGTGTCAGCATTGTTATTGTTTAAGCTTAGCGTGTACCCGGTATTTACTGCTTTGGGTAAGTCGACAATGGAGGTTGAGCCATCAGCAAAAATTACGTTCGCCTTGTAGGTAACGCCTTCGCGTGCGACTATGTTAAAAGCGCCCATGCCCAAATGCGTAGAGGCAAAGGTGCATACTTCCTGGCCTGCGTCATCAGTTACCGTTCCCTTTACCTCAGCGCCAAAACCATCAGGGGCAACCGCTTTGAATGCTATCCGCGAATAATTGCCGGCAATAAAGCTACCGCCTTCGGGTAAAAACCCGATATCATTTTTGGTTACCGATGCTTTCAAAATCGATGTTTTGGTCACTGCATTGCCACCCTCCGGCACGCCTTTAATCCCCATTGAACCGATAAGTATATCCTGCTCAAAAAAGGGGGCTTCTCCTCCATTGCGCATTGGGTTAGTATAGGCCCGTATGCAGTATTTACCACCTTTCATGGTGTCGGGTAATGCAAAATCGCCCCAAGCCAGGCCATTGGTTAACTTTAGCTGTAGGGATTTTGCTAATTTGCTACCCGGATTTATCAAATCAACATGCAATATGCCGCTCAGCGCCGAAAGCTGATGCTGCCCGCCCGAGGTTACGTACGCTTTAAAATAGACAGTATCGCCAGCCCCATAGTAGGGTTTATCAAAATGCAGGTAAACTTTCTCAACTTTTTGGGTATCGGCAAAGGCTTTTAGTTTGTTTATTATGGTATTTATTTGCTTCGTGTTTATGGTGGTTACCAACCCATCACTATAATCAACCGGCAACAGGGCGGCCATACCACTCCGGGCCCATGCGCCATCGTAGGTAAGGCTTTTAGGATCGATAATAGTGCCATTGCTATCAAAGGTTGCACCCGGCGAATTAAAGGTTACGATAGTATTGCCCTGGTTGCCCAATTTAGCGTACGAACTATTATTAAAATGATGGTATTTATTATAACTAACATAAAGCATATCGTGCCTGGTGAACAAGCTGTACAAGCCCTGTCCGTCGGGACCGGTAACCAGGGAGTCAGCATCTTTTATATTTTTCGAAAGCACTTTATCAAAATAAAAAACGCTGTCGGGCACGTAGTCAGCTTTAACAGGCAGCCGTAATACCCTAAAACCCTCCTCTTCAATCCTGTTATTAACAACCGATCGTAAAAAATGCATTTGCGAACCCTGGTACACATCGCTCCGGCGTTTTTGCCATTCTTTTTCCTGCGCCGGCGTGCCGCTCATTTTTTCAAATAAAATATAACCGAAGTAGCTCAATGCTTTTGTATCGAAGTGCGAGTTATCAAGCAAAAAATAGTTCAAAAGGTATTTTATCCTGTAACCAAGCGCTTTATTTTCAATCAGCAAAAAGTCAACCGATGATGCCGATAGTGTGTTACTGTCGGCGTTAAAATGAAAGTCGAGCAATTCGGGGTTTAGTATTTTGCATTCCCGGGCAAGGTCGGTGTTGCCTAAAAACTCCTTCTCAAATTTGTCGAGATATTTTTGCCTTTCGGGGTCGTTCTTTTCGGCCCTAACCGTTACCTGGCTCAACACAATAGTTTTGGGGTATAGCACAATATCGGTAAGCTTAATACCTGCTATGCCTACGGTTACGGTTTGCTTTTCCGCCTCAAACCCAACAATGGAAACTACCAGGTCGTACTTACCGGGGCGCACATTCTGCAGCAGGAATGTACCGTCGCCGGCAGTTGTTGTGCCGGTTGTAGTATTGCTTAAAAATACGCTGGCGCCGGCAACAGGCTTTGTATCAGCCTGGTTGATAACCCGGCCACTGATAGTGTACTGCCCCAGGCAACCTAATGAAATGAATAATAGTGATATGATTAAGATAAAGGTTTTCATTACCTAAAGTTAATGAAAAAGCAATAGCAAATGCAATTGAGTAGCAATAATTTACTCTACTTAATAAATATACACCTGCTTCCATAAATTGCTATCCATGGCAGCTGAAATCAGACAATATACGGTGCCTGTCCGATGGGCCGCAAATTTAGGCATTAAAAATGATGAAATACTGACAGTGTTTTGTCAGTACTTTTTGTGTTTTTAATACTGATTTTTAAGTTAAAAACTGCCCTAATGAACAGGAAATGCACTTTTTACCGAAATGTATTGACTATTTACTGTTCCACCCTGTTCATTATGTTCCACTGTGAACAGCAACAGTTTTTTGCCTGTTACAAGAACTATTTTGTGTTAGTCCACCTTATACCGGTAAACCTGTCGCCCCAGGTTCCCCTCCACATCAATACCTTCAACAACTACCCGGTAAGTGCCCTTGCCATCGGCATTAAAAAACTCGAACGAGGCTTTGCCATCCGGCCCGGTTACTACTGTTGGGTTCCAGTAAATGGTGCTGCGCAAGTCCGCCATTTTTTGGTTGGTTTGCGGGTTATCATACTGTGGCGAGTAAAACTCCTTTGCTAAATAAAAACCCTTTGGCATATAAGTTACCACACCCGGCGAATAATGGTAATAGTTGTTTGCCTTGCGCCCCCGTTTTAACGTAATAACAAACAAGCCCGCCGAACCTTGTGTGCCGTAAATTGCAGTAGTGTGCATATTATCCAGTACCTCTACACTTTCAACATCACCTGCTATTACATTGTCCAGCAGGTTAGGTTCATTTTCCTGCATAGTGCCGTCAATTATTACTTTCATGGGGTCGGGGGTGGCGTTTGTTGCCCGTATATCCAACCCGCCAAGCTTTCTAACATAAAAGTAACCGTTTTTAAAATCGATGTTCACCAATTTCGCTATCAGGCAGTCGCGCAGGCGGCTGCAGGCGAGCATCTCCAGGTCTTTGGCGGTAATAACCTGGTCGGCGCTCCCTTTACCATTAAAATTGTCTGAATGTTCAAAAGTATCCTGCCCTTTTTTATCCTTTACAGTAACTCCCTTTAGCAACAGCGGGTGTTTATTGATGCCGTATTTTTGCTGCTCCATGTTAAACTGCTTGCTGTTTTGTATATAGGCGGACATATCAATCTCATAAAAACCGTTACCTGCCTTACCTCCTGCCGCAACATTCCATGCAGGCAGTAAATGCAATATTGCGGGGGTTGAGGGTGTATCTACGGTTAGCACCACGTTATCCTGTCCCTTTGCTGTTTTTGCCTGCACAACAAATTTGGTGCTGTCGCCAAATACCAGGTTTTTAAAAACAAACCGGCCATTAGCATCGGTAACAGTGTCCTTAAAAAAATTGGTTGTGCTTTTGGCAAACAGCGTTACTTTTTGGTTTGAAAGTGGCTTGCTGCCTTTTTTCACCAAACCTGCAATTTCAAGCGCTTTTTCGGGCTGATAAGTTACCTGGTGCGGAGTATTGTCCAGCACCTGTTTCCATTCAAAACGGTGATAGCCCTGGGTTAGCATCAGTGCATCAAGGTCGGCCCCGGTTTTGTCGGTAACGTTGGCAAAATAGTAGTTGGGCTGCTCGATATAACCCTTCAATTCGAACGTAAGCAGCAGTTTTGATAATATGGTATTTTCATTTACCTCATCTATAGGCACTTTGGCTTCGTCAGTAACCGATACCGAAAAGTTACCGATAGCAGGCTGGTTCAGCTTGTTTTTGGCCTGGATAGTTACCTGCACTTTATGCCGGCTTGCATAAGCCGTTTGCCCGGTTGATACATCAAGGTTCAACTGGTCGTTATTATTTACAAAAATAAGCCGCTCGTTTAACGGCTGCCCGTTTGCGTCAAACAGGGTAAACTGTACTACACCGGTCGGAAATTCCTTTTTTGATACAGCAACACTAAACTTACCGGCATCGGTATTTTTTGCCGAAAAATAAACAACCCCACCCGACTGCCCCACAAGCGTTACTTTATCCAACGGGTTTTGTTTACCGCCCGCCACACTTATTTTGATGATGCCTGCGTTGGTGTTATCTATGTTTACCTGGTAGCCATTATCGCTTGCTTTTGGTAGCTCCACCACCGTTGATGAACCATCGGCAAATGTTATGGTGGCCTTATAGGTTTTACCAGCAACGGGTGTAAACTCAAACACCCCCATACCCAGGTGAGTGGTTGCGAACGTGCCCGCCGGTTTGTTTTCGCTATCGGTAATAATGCCTTTTATTTCCGTGCCGAACCCATCAGGCGATATGGCCTTAACAGCTATTTTGGTTTTAACGCCCGCCAGCATATTGCCGCTCTCGGGTAAAAACTGCACATCAGATTTATTGAGCGCAGCAACCGGAGCCTGTTTTGATTTAGCAGCAACAGCCCCCCCTTCAGGAACTTTTGTACCTGAGGTACTGCCAATGGTTAACGTCTGGTCGAAAAAATAATCGTTCCCGGCATTGCGCATCCAATTGGTGTAAGCTCTTATGTGGTAGTTACCGCCCGATAGCGTATCAGCCAATACGAAAGTACCCCACCCCAGGCCATTGGTTAATTGCAATTTAACCGACCGCGCTATTTTATTATCGCTGTTTATCAGATCGGCGTTCAACACTTCGCTCCACGTTGATAGTTCGTGTTTGGCACCATCGGTAACGTAGGCTTTAAAGTAGATGGTGTCGCCTGTTGCGTAGTAGGGCTTATCAAAATGCAGGTAGGCTTTTTCAATATGGCCGCCTGTATAGTCGGTTATTTTTTGGTTTAAGTTTTTAACCAATAAGCTGTCGGGCGTAATTGCTTCGCTTTGCTGGGGCTGATAATCTGTCGGCAGGTTATCGGCAAGGCGCTTTCGCAGCCAAATACCTTCCATTGTTATGCTTTCGGGATTGGTAATTATCCCTTTTTTATCAAAAAAAACAGCCGGACCGTTAAAGTGCAACAGGGTGTTACCTGTATTGTCATACGCAGCTAACTTGTTAAAGGGTATGTTTGCAAACGCACGGTACTTGCTGTAAGCCACATAAATTTCACCGCTCTTGCCACTTAAAGTATACAAGCCGTTATTGTCGGGCCCTGTTATTAAATCGGTTTTGTTGAGCGGCGTTGGCAGCAGACCGCCGGGTGTTTTGGGGAGGTTCTTTTTTTTCACCCAATAGTTTAGCGAGTCGCGGAATGCTTTGTCGCTGCTTAATGCAATAAATTTCTTCAGCTTTGCATTAATTACGCTGTCTGCAGGCCTTTCGGCATTTGACGGCAAGCGCTGGGCCTTAAAACCCTGCTGGTCCAGGTTGTCGGCAATAACCGAGCGTAAAAAATGTGGCAGCGAGCCCTCATAAGCTTCCTCTCGTCGGTTTTGCCATTCCTGCTCCTGCTTCGCAGTCCCCTTAGTCTTTTCGAAAAAAGCATAGCCCGAAAACACACTTGTTTTTTCTTCCCCGTTATTCAGCGTAAAATCTTTTAACAAATATTTTATGTTATAGCCGAGTGCTGCGTTGGTAATCAGCAACAGGCCGTCAGCCGATGCCGTGAGCGTGCTTGTTTTTTCATCGTACTTTAAATTAAGTATTTCGGGGTTGGTTATTTTTGATTCCTTAGCCAATGCTGACGTCCCTAAAAATTCATCTTTAAACAAACCGAGGTAGCGGCCGTAATTATTTTTTTCGGCTTCGGTTAGCGCGGTAACCTTTTTTACTTTGGCCGATAAGCTTATTGCAGCAATATTCTGATTGCCATTTTCAGCATTAATTGTTTGCGTATACGTATCAAAACCGGGTGCCGAAACTACTAAATCATATTTGCCCGCTTTCGCATTTTTAAGGCTGAATATACCGGTGGCTGTAGTTTTGGCACCTGTAGTTGTGTTGTTTAAAAACACGATGGCGTTGGCAACAGGCTTGCCGTCGGCATGGTTTACTACCTTGCCCGTTACGGTTACCTGGCCAAATATTACAGCAGGCAGTAAAAAAAATAGCAATAGCAAGGTTTTGGCCATAACCAAATTTATTCCAAATAGGCTAATAAATCAAACGTTTTAATTTGTAATTAAATTACGCTTAGTAAAGATACTAAGTTGCCAATGTTTAATCATTTACTATAGGCTTAAACTATCAATTATTGCATTTAATTTAATAGCCAACCCGTATGTATCCCAGTTCTTCCAAATCATCAACAGTATTGGCTACGTGGGTACGGCCATCTTTAAGCAGGTAAACGTTGTCGCTTATGTCAAGCAGGTGCGTGTACATATGGTCGGTTATTAAAAAACCTTTATTGGCTTTTTCCTCCAGCAAAAACTGTTTAATATTTTCAATCTGGATAGGATTTAGGTGTGTAAAAGGTTCATCGAGCATGGCAAACAGCGATGGAGTTTTTACCACAATGTAAAGCTCCAGTGTCCGCCATTGGCCGCCTGACAGCTGCTTAACTTTTAGCTCGTGCCGTGATTCAAATTCAGGGAAACGACGGTTCAAATCATCCGCTGAAAGCCCAAAATCTTCCAGCACCGTTTTTACGGTCAATTCTTTGGGGACGAAATTAAACTGGGGGAGATAAAGCAATAAATCAGGTCGCTTATTTATTTTGCGGGTAACGTTGCCATCAAACCTGATGGAATTAATTGAAGAATTTAATGTGCCCAGTATAATATTCATCAGGCAGGTTTTACCCTGACCGTTGCGCCCCAGCAGACCGGTTATTTTGCCGGTTTCGCATTTCAGGTAAACGTCCGTAAGGATGTGCCTTATGCCGAAATCAAGCTGGATGCCGTCTGCTTCGAGGGTGTGGATCATGGTGGAATGGTTGATTAAGTTGATTGGGGTAGATTGGGTAGATTAGGTTGTTTCATTGCCGATAGGCAATAATTATTAATATCAACCAAAGCGAAAAATCAACCAGCCAGACTGTTACGGCCAACCTTTGTTTCGATATGCCGAGATTTTGATAGTAGTACAATTCTTTCTTTTTGGCTACAAAAGCAAAGTAAATCATCAGGCATAAGGTTACTATCTTGCCCCAAAAAAACGTTCCGATTAATTTATTAGCCAGGTCGCGATGGAAAGCAATGGCATAGGCGCTAACTATCGTTACAAAAAAATTAGCCAGGAAAATACCGCGGTAAAAGCGTGCGATTAGTTTTAAGGTGCGCATCAGTTGTGATAACGCAAATAGTATTGATAACTTATATTTTAGTTGAACTAATTTTCAGGAAGGATTGCGCTTTCGTCGGCCGAGTGGCTGTCACCCGTTTTTAATTTCGCCACCAGCCAGACTATCATCACCCCAAATAAAGCTATTATACCAAATGACAGGCGGATGCTCGATGCATGTGCAATGTAACCCACAAATGGCGGCACTATCAAAAAACCGATATAGCCAACCGTTGATATGGAGGCCAGGGCCGATGAACTGCTCATATTTTTTGATTTACCCGCCAGGCTGAAAATCATGGGTACCACGCACGATACGCCAAGGCCCGCAAGCACAAACCCTATCATTACGGTAGCTGTATATGGCAGTAACACGGCAAGCATCAAACCCGAGAAGATAAATATGCCGCTAAATTTAAGCACCGTTTTTATACCGAGACGGGTAACCAGTTTGTCGCCAACAAATCGCCCGGCCGTCATGGCTATCATGTAGAATACAAAGGCCGCTGTTGCGGTGGCTTTTTCGGAGTGTACAGCTTTTTGAAAGTAGATGGCACTCCAGTCATACATGGCATTTTCGCAGGCCATACTGGCGAAACAGATTAAGGAGAACTTGATCAGGTATTTATCGGGCAATGAAAATACTGGCTTGCGGCTTTGAGGGATAGGTTTTTGATCGAGCGTGCTATTGATAAAATAAACCGTTAATGCAAAAAGGGCGATACCCACAAACAAAAAATGGTACTGCAGGCCAATGCCGTAGTATATTACCAAATAACCCACCCCTGCCCCGGCAAAACCTGCCAAACTCCAGATGCCGTGAAACGTAGCCATAATTGATTTGCTGTACAAAGCCTGCACGGCCACACCCTGGGTATTTATTGAGAGCGTCATGAGGTTACGTGCTGAACCGAAACAAAACAGCATAGCCACCAATTGCCAAACGGCATTTGTGTAGCCGATAACAACTATTATCACACATAAAAATACTGAACCAAAAAGCATTACTGCACGAGCGCTGTAATGACTAAGCAGGCGGTTGGTTATGGGCATGGTTAGCATAAGACCAATAGGCATAGCAAACAGCACGGAACCAAGTTGCGCTTCGTTTAAATTAAGTGCGTGTTTAATTGATGGTATGCGCGATGCCCAGGTGGAATACCCAAACCCCGAAATAAAATAGAATATGGCACAGGCTATCCTTAATTGCGCGGGTGTTTTTATGTTGGTAGCCTGGTGGTTCACTTAAATATTTAGCAGCGCTAAAATACAAGTTTTGCAGGGAACAAGATATGTAAATATTAAGGTGGTGTCGTGTCAATCGCGAATTGACGCTTAGTCTTGAGTCGAAAGTCTTGAGTCCCAAGTCAGAAAAAGACAAAATTTGACTTAAGACTTGCGACTTAAGACTTTTGACTTAACAGTACTGCTAAAAAACAAACTCCGTGCTCCCTGTGCCTTCTCCGCAACCTCCGGGGTAAAAACAACCGCGGGTTACACAAGAAGACACAGAGAGATACGGAGCCTTATTGTATATTACTTCCCTACTACAATAACATGAAAGGTGCCCGGTATTTGTTGCGGCCTTGGGTGGGCATTGTCGGCCGTTGGTGCAACCGGTTTTGATTTGCCTGCTGGCAGGTATAATTTGTGGGTTAACACATCAATCCCTATTGTCCGCGCACTAGGTTCGGTTATTATGTTTTCTACAAACTCAAACTTATCGGCGCTCAGCTCGCGTATTACTGAAATTGTGCCTTCGCCATTAGAGGCATAAGCCAGCTTCAGAGTTGGGTCGAAAGCTACACCATCGCAGCCGCCAATTGGATATTTGCCAAATATGTGGCCGTTGCCGGCATCCATTACAACCATGGTTTTGTTACCGCCGCAGCCTATAAACAAACGGTTGGTTTTAGTGTCGATAGCAAGGCCTGATGGTTCTTCGCCGCCATCAAGTTTCCAGCGGTTTAATACCTGGTTTGTTTTGGCGTCTATTTCAACTTCCTCGTTGGTATCTTCAATATTAACAAACACTTTTCCTTTCCCGTCAGATACGCCGGTTTCGGGTTTTCCGCCTAAAGGTATAGTGGCAACAACCATATCGGTAGCAGCATCAACTACTGTTGCATCTTTACTGCGGCCATTAAACGCATAAACCTTCTTTGAAAATTCGTCATAAAAAATAGCATCCGGGTTGGTGCCTGCAGCAACCTGTTTTAAAACCTCGTTAGTTTTAAGGTTAAAAACAGTAATGCTGTTTGCCCGGCCATTGCTGGTGTAGCCTTTATTAAATTCAGGAGCAAGGGCTATGCCGTGCACGCCTTTGGTATCGGGGATTACGCCAACCGAATCGCCGGTGGCAACATCCAAAATATTTACCTGCATTCCGTGCGATACATAAATACGCTTGCTCGCGCCATCAACAGTAATATAATCCCAGCCGCCACTACTTTTTATGGGGAAGGTGGTTAACACTTTAAAGCCTGTTTTTTGGGCAAATAATAGTGAAGGGGCGGCTAAGGCCAAACCCGTTAGCGCTATGCCGAATGCTTTTAATAGTAATTTCATGTGCGTAGTTAACTAAACATTCTGTATAAATCCTGTAAAATTCACGCTAAAATATTGAAACTGCGCAGGGTGCGTTGAAAACCACATTTAGCGCAGGCCTGCGACCTGCGCTGACGGAGGTCGCCCCTTTGGGGCTGGGTGTCTTATCGTCACTTTAAGTTATTGTACATCATAAAACGTGATTATTTTTCCGTTTTTTGCACTGAGAAATCATCAAAGCCCCAACGGGGCGCAATTCATCAGCACAGGTCGAAGGCCTGTGCCTAAAGGCAAATGATAAAACAAATTGGAGATTTTACTGGCTCGCCAGCATCACATCATTGCGTTTAAGCAAACGTACAACCTGTACAAAACGCATTTTGTAGGTATCGTCCATTGTTGTAATGGTAACGCCGTGCTCTTTACCCGAGGTGGAGTGGATAAATTTAAATTCGCCGCCGTTATTACTGTACACAATGCCTACATGGCCTATACGGTGGCTATTGGTGGGGCTCGTGAATATGACGATGTCGCCGGGTCTGGCGTCGTCATAAGTAACTTTTTCGCCTACGTCAATAAATTCACCTGACGAGCGGGGCACATTAAAATTGAAATTTTTAAATACGTAGCTTACAAATCCGGAGCAATCAAAACCTACTTGTGGGTTGGATGTTGCAGAGCGGTAACGGGTACCTATCAGGTTTTGAGCAAAGTTTATTAATTTATCTGCCGAAACAGAATCAGTACCAAAAGCCTGGTCGTAAGTACGGTGAACTACCACTTCCTCTTCCGATTTTTTATGGTGACGACTTGAAGTTTTATGCGATTTTTTTGATTTTGCTGGTTTTTTCGCGCGTGCAGCACATGGCAACACAGCGACCATGCATAGAAGGAGAATTAGGGTGGTTAATTTGTTCCTCATTTTACGAGGACAAGATATTAGATTTATTTAAGTAACCCAAATTTTTTATCAAAATTGTAAAAAAAATTGGTGATTAATTTTGTATCACCCTCAAAACCAACGCTTTTTTAACAATTTATTAATATTAATGCGAGTTCGATATAAGAAGACGATCCATTAAGCCATGTGTAAAACCACAATGGCTGGTCGTCGCCTCACCCTGCCCTCTCCAAAGGAGAGGGTTCTGAAAAGCAAATTTCGAGGAGCGAAGCTAAAGTCCTCTCCTTTGGAGAGGATTATTACATGAGGGCTTCGCCGTTTAGGTGAGGCGAAACGCGAGCCCCTGGGTAAACGCCACGGATTTGTCACTACTAATTCTTATATCGAACTCACGTTAATATTATCTACTGTCCGGCGTTATCCTGGGGCATCGGCGGGCTATTATCGTCGCGCTCCTTATCCTTTTTAAACTCCAGCTTGCCGAATTTATAGCTTAAACTGATACCAAACGACCGGAAAGGCACCAACCTGCTGCTTGACTGATTAAAATTAGAACCGAATGTACTTGATTGCAGGTTTACATACTGGCTAAACGGATTGGCGGCAGTTAATCCGATACTTGCTTTTTTATTCATAAACTGCTTACGAACGGCTAAATTGTAAAATGCAAATGCCGGCCTTGAGCCCTGAATGGTTTTTTGCGATGAACGGTAGTTCACAAAAAACTCGGCTGCAAAATCATCGGCAAACTGGTAGCTGCCATTAAGGTTAATGCGGTACATAAAACCACTAACCGAAGGGCTGCCCGGGTTGGTGGTAACCCTGTCGGCAAAAAACATGTTGGAGCGCAGGCTTAACTTACCGGTTACGGGTAACGAACCGTACAGGTTTATTCCTATATTATTCTCGCGGCCGATATTATAGCGTTGATCAAGTGAGACGTTGTTATAAGTGGAATCGCCAATTTTTATTGAAGGGTAAAACGTGGTGAACGATTGTATGTCGTTTGTATTATACCTGTAAAATGCAGCAACATATACGTTTGCACCCTTATCGAATGATTTATTGTAGCCCAGCTCAAAATTGTGACCAAGTTCCGGTTTCAAATTCGGGTTGCCCGTGCTGATGTTGTGCGGGTCGCTGATGTTGTAAAATGGGTTCAGGTCGCGGTATTCGGGGCGTTCCAACCGGTAACTGTAGCTAAATTTTATCGATTGTGTTTTGCTCAACTTGTGTGTTAACACAAATGATGGCGCAAAAATGCCGTATGACGGGATGATGGTATTCGGAAAATCGGAAGTCGAGCTGGTGTGCTCGTACCTTAAGCCTGCCTTTCCATCAACAAAATTAAACAGTGAAAACGATGCTGAAACATAGTAGGCAAAAATGGTGCGCTTATAGGCAAACCCATAGGTTTGAAAGGGGTTAGGAATATAAGCACCATTGCTAAGCGATTGGCTTATGATGCTATTATTTAAGTTTTCGATAACCGTTTTAGCTCCCGTTTCAATATTAAAATCTTTAGCTACTGGCTGTGAATAATCAACCGATATATCTGTCTCTTTATCCCTTCCAGGGTTGTTGCTTGTTGAACCAGTCGACGGGACAACCGGCGCTAAATAATCCTGCCGCAGGGTATAATCATTTACATTGCTCCCATAGCTGGCATTGTATAATATATTTAATTCCTGGCCTTCTTTAGCAAACGTTTTCTTATAGGCCAGGCTCCAGTCTTTTGAATTGGCGCTAAATCGACTGCTTGAATTACTGAGGCTTAACGTATCAATATTTTGACCGTTTAAGGCTGCAAGCGTGTTTTGGTCCTGGTTGGTGATGCCATGTCCATTGTTGCCAAAATGGTTGAAGTTTATGGATGCCGTCAACTCATCTCTTGGGCTGATGCTCCAGTTAAAACTGATGCCCGATTGGTAGCCACTTCTTTTAAATGCACTGCTCCCCTTTTGCGATAAACTGGTTATAGTATCCCTTGCACCATTGTACGACGTGCGGTTATTTGTACTGATGGCTGTGCTGTTCAATTGCTCGTTACCGCTAAAAAATGCGTTTACACCAAAGTTACCTTTACGCGCACTCAGGTTAAATGAGCCGTTTTCGAGCCGCGTACCTGCTGAAAGATTTACGCTTCCGTTTATACCTTGAACTTTGCTATCCTTTAATATGATGTTGATGATGCCTCCAGTACCGGCTGCATCATATTTGGCACCGGGGCTGGTAATTACTTCAATGCTTTTAATCTGGCTGGCCGGGATAGCTTGTAGTGCATCGGTTAAGCTGGCGCCAAAAATGCTTGATGGTTTCCCGTTTATTAAAAACCGGATGTTGGCGTTGCCCATCAGTTCTACATTGCCGTCAATATCAACAGTAACCATCGGCACTTTCTTCAACACATCAATTGCTACGCCGCCTTGTGCTGTTAAGTCGTTACCGGGGCTGTAAACAAGCTTGTCAATTTTATTTTCTACAGTAGGTGCGTTTGCGGTAACGGTAACACCCTTTAGCTGACTCTGCACCGGAGATATCGACAAGCTGCCAACCGACAAATTTTTAGCCGTTGCGCTGATAACCAAATGTTCGACGGTAAGTTGTTTGTATCCTAAAAAATCAACTTTTATAATGTATTCGCCGAAGGGGATATTTTCAATTTTAAAATTTCCTTTAGGGTCGGTGCTGGCGCCGTTAAATGGCGACGTGCTGCCTTGTTTGTATATACCAATGGTGGCGTAATCTACTGCTACTTTTGTAACGGCATCAATTACCTTTCCGGCAATTTTACCGGTATTGTTTTGATTATTATTTTGAGCCTTAAGATTTAAAGAAGTTATTATCAGCAGTAAAAATATCCAGTGCTTTTTCATCCGGTTTGTTTCCAACAATTTATACCGGCAAAGGTCCGGTACGACTTTGGATTAAAACTGAATTTTGAAACAACATTAAATGTGAAACACGTGTTGACACCTTATTATTATTAAATAATTGATTTACAAATACTTAACATGAAAAAATTCAAAACTATGCTAACACTGTCAACACCTTTTGGGCTCTTATTCACGCAAAAATAAGCACTACGCTGCCTCCAATTATCATCAGCGCTCCTACTGCCTGCGCTATGCTCAACGATTCTTTTAAAAATACAACCGCCAAAATAATTGCCAGCGCCACACTTAATTTATCGATAGGCGCAACTTGTGATACCTTGCCCATTTGCAGCGCCTTAAAATAGCATATCCACGATAGACCGGTGGCACAGCCGGACAATGCCAGGAAAGTCCAGTTAAGTTTGTTGAGGCTGCCGATAGACCCCACGCCCCCCTTAAAAAACACAATGGCCCAGGCAATTAATAATATCACTACAGTCCGTATTGCAGTAGCCAAATCGGTATCAACCCCTTTTATACCAACTTTTGCAAAAATTGCAGTTAAGGCTGCAAACAGGGCCGAGAGTAAAGCGTATATCCACCACATAAAACACGATTTAATGATTTGAATGATTAACAGGATTAAAATTAGATAATAAACCTGTGTAAAATTGGGACAACAAACAGAACACGATTTAATGATTTAAAAGATTACACGATTAATACCAAAAGCCAACCTACATAGAGTTAATAAAAATCCTGTAAATCCTGCCAAATCCTTAAATCGTGTCAAAATCGGTGAAATCAAAATAAAACAGAAATCATCCAAAATCAGCGGTTATCTTTATCAGAAAAATTAGGTTTTGAAAATACTGATTGTTGAAGACGAAGAAGGCCTGCGCGAAAGTATCGAAGAATATTTTACCGAAGCGGGCAATATTTGCGAAACTGCGGCAACATATCAAAGTGCGCTGGCAAAGGTTAATATGTACCGCTACGACTGTATCCTGCTGGATATTACCCTGCCCGGCGGCAACGGACTGGAGATACTTAAGAGTTTAAAAGATAACAACCACCCGGATGGGGTGCTTATCATTTCAGCCAAAAATTCGCTGGATGACCGGCTGGAAGGATTAAACATTGGGGCCGATGATTACCTGGTAAAACCCTTTCATTTATCTGAGCTGAAGGCAAGGGTAACAGCCATAATCAGGCGAAAAAGCTACAATGGCAGCAATTTACTGGTGTTTAACGAAATCACCATCGACCTGCAGGCAAAAGAGGTTAAGATTGATAACACGCCGCTTAAATTTACCCGTAAGGAGTTTGCCTTGCTGCTTTATTTTATAGCCAACAAAGGCAAAGTGGTATCAAAAAACGCTATTGCCGAGCACTTATGGGGCGATGGCATTGATATGGCCAACAACTTCGATTTTATTTATTCGCACATAAAAAATATCCGCAAAAAATTAATGGAAGCCGGATGTGCAGATTACATACAGGCAGCCTACGGCATGGGTTATAAGTTTACCGATAAATGAAGCTGTTAACCAAATACAACCGGGTAAACCTTATTACCACCATTATTGTAATGCTGATAACTGGCTTTATCTATTACCAGGCCATCAGCTACATTTTAACCGGGATAAAAGATAAGGACCTGGTGGTTGAGGAACGCGAAATTTTTGACTACGTAAAGCTTAACCACGAGTTGCCCCAAACTTTTGAATCAAACGATCAGCAGATAACTTTTACATCTGCCAGCCCCGGTTCGGTGAAACGAGAGTTTATAAATACCGAATATTATAAAAAATTTGAGGGCCACCACAGGCACAGGCGGCAGGGTGAATATGAAGCGGGCCGGGGGTTGATAAGTTCGGTAACAGTTGGTAACAACTATTATAAAATACTTATCATCGTATCTAAAGTTGAAACAGAGGACCTTATCCGCCTGATATTTATCATAACCATAGGTGTGATATTGTTGTTGCTACTGGTGTTATATTTAACCAACCGCCTTATATTGAACAGGCTATGGCAACCCTTTTATAATATTATGGGCGAGTTGCGGTTGTTCAGCATTGCTGATAAACACGAAATTACGCAGGTAAATACAACGATAGATGAGTTTAATGAACTTAACAAGGCTGTGGTTGATATGGCCGGACGGGCAAAGCACGACTATGATGACCTGAAAGCATTCACCGAAAATGCATCGCACGAGTTACTCACGCCCATTGCCGTTATTAACTCAAAGCTGGATACCTTGATACAAACCGAAAACTTTAGCGATCAGCAAAGCAAGCTGCTGAACGACTTATACACCGCGGCATCAAGATTAACGAGGTTGAATCAATCGCTGCTGCTACTGGTAAAAATTGAAAATAAACTAATGCACGACAGGCAGCAATTGAACCTGCTTGATTTGGTAGAAGAAATGACAAGCCAGTTTGAAGAGATTTTTAGCGACAAAGAATTAAAAGTAACCTGCAATCTTCATAACAAAGAGATTTACGCCAACCGTTACCTTACCGAAATATTGTTAAGCAATCTTATCAGTAACGCAATAAGGCACAATTACATTGGTGGCGAAATTATCATCAGCCTGGATAATGAACGGCTGATCATTCAAAATACAGGAGATGCGGAACCACTTGCAGGCGAAAAAATATTTACCCGTTTTCATAAATCGTCGCACTCCGAGGGCAGCGGTCTGGGATTAACCATTTCCAGGCAGATATGCGAGAGTTTTGGTTTTAAGCTGGAGTACTTTTACGACCAGGGTTATCACGTTTTCGAGGTGATATTTTAACTAATTACCAACAAAACAAACTTTTGAGTATCAATGTTATTACAAGTTATAAATACTGCCAACATAACCGTCCGTCCTAAATTAATCCAGATTTATATCCTATTTTAGCTAACTGAATACCCTTATTGATTACTTAATGAAATTGCTTTTCAGCATTATTTTAAGCCTTTTTGGTTGTGCTGCTGCCTTTGCGCAAACCAACACGCTCGACCATTTTTTAGAAACCGCCAAAGGTAATAGTCCCCTGCTAAAGGACTTACGTAACCAGGTAGCCTCGAACCAGGTTGACAGTTTGCGCCTCCGTGCCGGCTTAAAACCACAGGTTAATTTAAACAGCGGCGGCTTATACGCGCCGGTTGTTAGCGGGTATGGATATGCTTCGGCTATTACTAACGAGCATACTTTTAATGCGCTGGTGGGGGTTAATCAAACCATCGTCGGGAAAAAAAATGTGGATGCACAGTTGCAGGCTATTACACTGCAGTCGCAGTCCGTTAGCAATACTGCTAAAATTTCTGAACAGGATTTAAAAAAGGCCATCACCACCCAATACATTACTGCCTACGGCAGCCTGCAGCAGCAAAAGTTTAACCAGGAGGTGGTAACCTTGCTTAACCAGGAAGATACCCTGCTGCGCAAACTTACCCGCAGCAACGTTTATCGCCAAAGCGATTACCTTACTTTCTTGGTAACCCTGAAACAGCAACAGCTAACGCTTTTACAATCTCGCCTGCAATATAAAAACGACTTTAGTACACTTAATTACCTGGCCGGCGTAGCTGATACCACGATAATTGAGTTACAGGAACCCAAAATTGAAAGGGCCATGTTACCCGATCCCGGCACGAGTATTTTTTTCAGGCAATACCGGCTCGACAGTCTTAAACTAGTCAACAGCCGCCAACTGGTTGATTTTAGTTACAAGCCCAAAGCCAGCATTTTGGCCGACGGCGGCTATAACAGCGATTTTATGGGCCAGGCTTATAAAAATTTTGGCGTTAGTGCCGGTTTCAGTTTTACCCTGCCGCTTTATGACGGTGGCCAGCGTAAAATGCAGTATAGAAAACTATCGCTCGAGGAGGAAACCAGGCAAAACTATAAAGCATTTTTCGATGCCCAATACCGCCAGCAAATTGCACAGTTAAAGCAGCAGATAAAGGATACTGAAACCCTGTTGCAGCAAATTGATGAACAGATTAAGTATTCGGAGGGCCTCATCAAGGTTGATACCAAGCTATTGCAAACCGGCGACCTGCGCATTGCCGACCTTATACTGGCCATCAGCAATTATTTTACGGTAAAAAACCTGCGTGCTACCACTAACATCAACAAACTACAACTCATCAATCAGCTAAATTACTGGAACAGATAAAATGAAGACATTCGCCGTTAAATATTTGGTTTTGGGCATTGCGGTATTGCTTTTTTCGTGCAAAGGCAAGGACAAAGCCGCCGATGATGAGGATGCCAAAGTAGCATCGCAAACACCGGTTACCGTTACAACTGTTAACGACAGCACGCTGGTTGATTACATCGACCTTAGCGCTACGTCAACCATTCTGCAAAAAAACTATGTAAAAGCAAATGCCAACGGATATATCGAACTAGCTAATGTTAAACCGGGCCAAAACGTAAGTAAAGGGCAATTACTTTTCACCATAAAAACCAAGGAAGCCCAAAGCATTGGCAACAGTATAAACGTGCTCGATACTACTTTCAAATTTTCAGGAATCAATAAGATAAAGGCTTCAGAGTCAGGCTATATTTCACAACTGAGCCATCAAAAAGGCGATTACGTAGCCGATGGAGAAGCGCTGGCCGTAATTAGTGACCGCAGCAGTTTTGTGTTTTTAATGCAGCTGCCGTACGAGTTGCGCCAATATGTAAAAATGGGGCAGAATGTTGACCTCACCTTGCCCGGCGGAACAAAAGTAGGCTCGACAGTTACTTCGTTTATGCCAACAGTTGATACGGTGGCACAAACGCAGGGTGTGGTGTTAAAAGTAAACACAGCTCAGCAAATACCTGAAAACCTGATAGCCAAAGCGCGCATAGTAAAATCAGCAAAAACTAATACTGTATCGCTGCCAAAAGCTGCCATACTAGCAAATGAAACCCAAACGGAGTTTTGGGTAATGAAATTGATAAACCCTACCACTGCCGTAAAAGTGCCGGTTAAAGAGGGCATCCATTCGGGCGACAGGATTGAGATTTTATCGCCATCATTTACCAAACAGGATAAAATAGTTGTTAGCGGGAATTATGGCCTGCCGGATACCGCCAAAGTAAAAATAATTGAGCCATGACCCCTATAAAGGACTCGTTTTTAATGCATAGAAAGCCGGTAAGCCTGGTATTGGTCATCATAATTATGGGTGGTTTGTTTGCATATTCAAAGCTGCAAACCTCGCTTTTCCCCGAAATTACCTTCCCTAAAATAAAAGTAATAGCTGAGGAGGGCCTGCAACCGGTAAACAAAATGATGGTTACGGTTACCAAGCCGCTCGAAAATGCTATAAAGCAGGTGCCGGGATTGCAAACCGTACGCAGCACTACCAGCCGCGGCAGTTGCGAAATATCGGCTTACATGGATTGGAGCACCGATATCGATATGAGCCTGCAAAAAATACAGGCTGGTATCGACCAGGTAAAAAATGACCTGCCGGCAGATGTAAGCATTACCGTGCAGAAAATGAACCCCTCCATACTGCCGGTTAGTGGTTACACGCT
The DNA here is from genome assembly GCF_025359345.1 of Mucilaginibacter sp. GTDB lineage: Bacteria > Bacteroidota > Bacteroidia > Sphingobacteriales > Sphingobacteriaceae > Mucilaginibacter. Next base: position 216,485 of record NZ_JANYGQ010000026.1, on the reverse strand, counting down.
CGAGAGCCACAGTCGTTCTCCCATTGAGTTGCGGCAGTTGGCCACTTATACCGTAAAGCCTTTCCTGTCGCAGGTTGATGGCATATCCGAAATACGGGTAATTGGTGGTAAGGCAAAAGAGTATTGGCTAACGCTCAACAAACAAAAAATGAGCTCGCTCGGCTTAACGCCCGATATTATCAGCACTACGCTAAGCACCACCAACTTTGTAAAATCTGAAGGTTATTTATCAGACTATAAACGGATGTACCTGACTGTTACCGATGCTACAATCAATGCAAAGGACCAGTTGGAGAACCTGGTAATAAGCAATAACCGCAAGCGTGTGGTAAGGTTGAAGGACTTTGCCGACATTGCCATACAGGAAAGCATTGAATATACCCGGATAAACGCAAACGGGCACGATGGTGTTCTGATTGCGGTTATCAAACAACCGGATGCTAACCTGGTATCGTTATCGGCGGATATGGATGGCAAGGTTGCCGATTTGCAGAAAATTTTGCCGAAGGACGTAACTATAAAACCTTACTACGAGCAGGCCGATTTTGTAAAAGAGTCTATAAAAAGCGTGAGTGACAGCCTTTGGATTGGTTTACTGCTGGCAATTATCGTTGCCGTTATTTTCCTTCGTTCGGTAAAGGCGAGTGCCGTTATTTTAATTACCATCCCGGTAACCCTTTGTCTTAGCCTGGCGGTTATTTATGGTGTAGGCTATACATTTAACATCATGACGCTGGGTGCAATTGCCGCGGCGCTCGGCTTAATTATTGACGATGCCATTGTGGTGGTTGAGCAAATTCACCGTACTCACGAAGAGCATCCGCGCGAACGGCCGTTAAAATTGATAAAAACCGCCATCGACTACCTGTTTCCGGCTATGCTGGGTTCCTCAATAAGCACGATTGTAATATTTGTGCCCTTTTTGCTGATGACGGGGGTTGCAGGCGCATACTTTCATGTGCTCACCAATACCATGATCATTACCCTGGTGTGCTCCTTCTTTGTTACCTGGATAGGCCTGCCCGTAATTTATACTTTGCTAAGCCGGCATAAGCCCAACAGCACTGCAGTATCAAAAAAAGAAGAAGAACACCATGTTAAAAAGCAGCGCTGGGTTAAATGGTTTATACTGCGGCCTTTTGTTAGTATAATAATAATTGCGGCGGCCGTGCTGGCTATCATATTTATACCGCCCCTGCTCGAAACCGGCTTTTTGCCTGAGATGGATGAAGGCAGTATTGTGCTCGATTATCGCTCGCCGCCCGGCACCTCGCTCGACGAAACCGACCGCATGCTGCGCCAGGTTGAAAAGATAATTGTAAAACAACCCGAAGTTAAGGCTTATTCGCGCCGCACCGGTACCGAAATGGGTTTTTTTATAACTGAACCCAACAAAGGTGATTATCTTATCCAACTAAAAAAAGACCGCGACAAAAGCACCGAAGAGGTTATCAGCGAACTCCGAAAGAAGATAGCCGCAAATCAGCCTGCTTTGAATATTGATTTTGGCCAGGTAATTGGCGATATGCTGGGCGACCTGATGACATCAATAGACCCGATTGAGATAAAAATATTTGGCGATAACCAGCAAAAACTGCAAGCGTTGTCCCAACAAGTGGCAGGCATTGTTGAAAGTGTAAAAGGCACGGCCGATGTGAAGGACGGGATAATAATTGCAGGCCCGTCGGTAAGTATCGACCCGCATTACAGCAAACTTGCACAATATAATATTACAGCCGCCAGTCTACAATTCCAGCTACAAACCGCACTCGAGGGCAATATAATAGGCAATCTGCTCGAACGCGAGCAGCTATCGCCCATACGCATGGTTTACCCCGGCAACCGCGGTTTAAATGTTACGGGTATACAAAATCAAACGGTATTTGTACCAAGCGGTAAACTGATACCTATTAGCGAACTGGCCGACGTGACGCTGAAACCTGGCGATGCCGAGATTAACCGCGAAAACCTGCAGTCAATAGGTGTTATAAGTTCCCGTTTGGAGGGCGCCGACCTTGGCAGCGTTATCCCTGCTATTCAAAAAAATATCACCCAAAAAGTAAGTCTGCCGCAGGGCTACCACATTGAGTATGGCGGCGACTATGCCCAGCAGCAGCAATCATTTAAAGAGTTGCTGACTATCCTCATTACCTCAAGCTTACTGGTATTTGCAGTGATATTGTTCCTGTTTAAGCAATTCCGTATTGCCGTATTAATTTTGATAGTGGCAGTGTTAGGCATTTCGGGCAGTATACTGGCATTATTTATTACCAATACGCCGCTAAATGTTGGCAGCTATACCGGGCTGATAATGATTGTAGGTATCATTGGCGAAAATGCCATATTTACCTTTTTACAGTTTAAACAGCGTGCGCTTGAAAATATTGAAAAAGGTACTGAAAACGGTATTGACGAAGCAATTGTGTACGCCATATCAACACGGTTAAGGCCAAAGCTGATGACGGCTATCGGTGCAATTATAGCTCTGATGCCATTGGCGTTGGGCATTGGCGCCGGTGCGCAGTTACACCAGCCATTAGCTATTGCTGTTATTGGCGGCTTTGTTGTAGCGTTGCCTATGTTGCTGATAGTACTGCCAAGCGCAATGCGCATTTTGTACCGGGGCGGTAAGTTCCATGAGAACGCACATCAGCTTAACGGCGACAACCATAACGGCGAAACAGCGCTAAGCTAATAAAACAAAAAACCGGCCTGCAAATATGCAAAGCCGGTCGGTTGGATTGGTGTGTATATTTATAGTGATACAAAATCTGCTGAGCTGTCTTTAACACCATCAACATCTGTTTTGATAATGTTGTCAGCCACCAGGTTTGTAGTAGTTAGCATTGAGGCTTTGTTGTATTTAAGTGCTGCATAGGTAATATTGCCGGCAACGTTAGCCCTGGCATTATCGTTAAGGGTGATATCAGCGCGGAAAGCATCCACATCCAGTTTCGCCGTTGCATTGTCATAAAGCTTAACATCGATATCAATTGCAGCAAACTTGCCGAATGATTTTACTGATGCATTATCATAAACTTCAAGGCTGCGCAAATCGCTTACAGTTACCCAAACCACCAGTTTTTCTGTTTTGTATGATGATATACAAAGCGCGCCGTTTTGGCTTTGAACCAATGCTGTTTCTTTATAGTATTGGTTGTAAACTTTTACCTGGTCGGTTGCACCTGCCGATACATAAAGCTCAACGTTACCATGAACTTCGATTTTGTTAATACTGCTTACTTCGGTTAATATGGTATATGCCTGTGAGTCTTTTGCTGCTACAGCATAGGTAGAATTACTTAGCCCAAATACTGCTACCAGTAATATTGCTGCTGTTATTATTATAGTTTTCATTGTTGTATATTTTATTGATGAATTATTTATTTTTTAATTTACTAACCCATGCCAAATTTGATACCCTATTTTTAAATAGTTGATAATCAAATAAATAAATTTTTTACTATTGAAAAAAACGTTCGATAGCGTACGCTTTGTGAACCATGGCGAACGGTTTTTACCGGTCGGCAGAGATAAATAACCGGCACCAACCCAATTTTAATACAGAATTATCACCTATATTTATACTTTAACCAATTAATCGCCACAGGATAGAGGATATTGGAGTTGTTTGGAGTAATGCTCAATTTTAATTTCCAGCCCTCGTACAATTCAAAGGGCAAACAACCACAGGTTGTGATTTATAAATGGCTATAATGCCCTATTTCGGCAATAATGGGCTCAAAAAGCACGTTTTGAATTAAAAAAATAAATTATTAATATAATTTTACGGAATAAAAATTTACAATAAAATTATATTTAAGCATCATATTATTATCTTTACCCCTGATACTATTTAAGCTAATGACAAAAAGAACCGATTTCGTTTACTCACAGGAGTCTGAGCCGCACCGTATAAGGACAAAAAAAATCTTAAAAGAATTTCCGCACCTAAGGCAGTTGATTGGTAAAAACCCGATAACAATTTTTGCCATTATAGGATTGGTGGCTTTCCAGGTAGTGCTCGCCTGGTTTGTGCGCGACCAATCATGGTGGATTATTTTTGGCGCTGCCTATCTTTTGGGCGCCTTTGCCGACCACGCTCTTTTTGTGATGATACACGAATGTACCCACAAGCTGCTGTTTAAAAATGGCAACGCCAACAGGTGGGCATCAATGTTTTCAAATTTGCCTCAAATTTTACCGAGCGCAATCTCGTTCGAAAAATATCATATCAAACACCACTCTTTCCAGGGTGTACATGAGCTTGATGCCGATCTTCCCAACAAATGGGAAGCAAAGCTGATAGGTAGCTCGTTCTTTGGTAAAGCATTATGGCTGCTGTTTTTCCCAATATTCCAGATATTTCGTTTATCGCGGTTACGCGAAATTCACCCTATTGATGGGTGGATTATTACCAATTTTGTTTTACAGGCAGCATTCACCACTGCCATATGGTACTTTATGGGATGGCCGGCAGTAGCGTTTTTGCTGCTGAGCTTCTCGTTTTCGGTTGGCCTGCACCCGCTTGGTGCGCGCTGGATACAGGAACATTACCTTACCCATAGCGACGAGCAGGAAACCTATAGCTATTATGGCTCATGGAACGTACTTGCATTTAACGTAGGCTTCCACAATGAGCACCACGATTTTCCATCGATACCATGGAACAAGCTGCCTGAGATAAGGAAAGCTGCTCCTGAATATTACGATACATTACATTATCATACTTCGTGGACCAAGTTATTCTTCAGATTTTTGTTTGACAGGGAGATATCGCTGTTCAACAGGATACTAAGAAAAGATCGCGGCCGCGTAGCGCTTACCGATGTCTCAAAACCTGATACCGACCTGATCAAAGCACAGGAACCGGCAGCGGTTTTGTAAACAGCATTCGATATAAAATTTATGGAGATGACCTGCCGAATGGCAGGTCATTTTTGTTTGTCTGAACTTTGACTAAAGGATTGTAGGATTGCCATGATGCCTCGCAAACGGCAATCAGCGAAATCAACGCAATCATGAAAATCAACGGCTCTGACTACTCGTACCTGTTAGGGCTAAATAATCCTGCTTCAATAACGGGCTTTTCGCCATTGAAAGCATCAGCAATCAACTTACCTGTAGCAGGCGCCAGGCCCAAACCTATCATGGCATGACCGGTTGCAATAGCCAGGTTTTTGTATTTACTTGATACCCCGATGTAAGGCAAGCCGTCCGGTGAGCATGGCCTAAAGCCAAACCACACATCTTTTTCAGCCGGCACATCCAGCTTAAATTCAGGGAAGTATTTAGGAACTGATTCAACAATTCCCTTTACACGGTTCATGTTTACCTGCTTATTAATTTTGCCGATTTCCATGGTGCCGCCGAAGCGGATTCCGCCGTTCATTGGAGTAATAGCAACGCGTGCTTCACAAAGAATAGATGGAATAGTCATTTTTTTAACCGGGTTGTTCACCATAAATGAATAGCCTTTGCCGGGCATTAGCGGTATGCTCAATCCGGCTAGTTTTGCTATTCCCGGCGACCATGAACCGCCGGAAATCAGGTAACTATCGCCTGTATATTCGGCATCCTTTGTGATTACTGATGTTATTTTACCGGCATCAGTGTTTATTCCTGTAACTTCAGTATTTCTGTGTATGCGCACCCCCTCTGCTTCCAGGTATTTTACTAATCCCTTCATCAGTTTGTTGGGCGACATATGCGAGTCACAATGATAATGTACGGCGCCCAATATATCCAGTTCGATATCCGGCTGTAGTTTGCGGGTTTCTGCCGATGTTAAGTATTGCGCATCCAAACCAAGGTTGGTAGCTTTTTCAACCATGTGTATTTCTTCTTCCTCAACCTTAGCTGATTTAAAAAGCATCAGGATGCCCTTGTCTTCCAAATCGAAGTTGATACCCGAGTCTTTTTCAAACTCGTGGTATAAATTCCGGCTCAGTAATGAAATATCCCTCAATCCGCCCGCCGAGCGTTCCACATGTTTCTTGGTGGCGCTTTTTACAAACTTTAGTCCCCAGCCAATCAGTTCTTTATTTAAGGATGGTTTTACATAAAACGGGCTTTTGCTGTCAAACATCCAGCGTATCCCCTGCTCAATCATGCCCGGCGATGCCAGCGGCACAAAATGGCTTGGCGTAACCATACCGGCGTTGCCGAATGAACAATTGTCGCTCAGGTCGCCTTGCTCCAAAACGTCGACTTCCCAACCTGATTTGTGCAGGTAGTATGCCGAAAATAAACCTATTACACCACCACCGATTATTATTGCTTTGCTCATTATTCACTTCTTTCTCCGCGCGTCATTGCGAGGAACGAAGCAATCTCTCCACATGCAAATCAATGGACCAATTAATTATGGATACCTTGCAAGCCGCATTTAGGTTCCCCAAAATATTAAGGTTCTTGACTATCCTGCGTAGAGATTGCTTCGTTCCTCGCAATGACGCGTAGTTTAATTTAATATTTCGTTATATCACCTGGAACCCAAATGCGTACGGGTCCTCGTCATCTATTTTAATTGTATTATATCCGTAAACCTTTGCCCAACCCTCAATACCGGGAATGATGGCCGGTTTATCACCAATCATTACTTCATCCTCAACAGTGCCGATAAACTGGCTGCCGATAATGCTTTCGTGTATAAATTTGTCACCTTTTTTCAATTTCCCTTTAGCATGCCATTGCGCCATACGGGCTGACGTACCTGTGCCGCAGGGCGAGCGGTCGATTGCTTTATCGCCATAGAAAACCGCGTTGCGTGCAGTGGCTTCAGGCGAAATAGTTTTGCCCGTCCAAAGGATATGCGAGCAACCGTTTATAGTTGGGTTTTGTGGGTGAACAAAAGTATATTTCTCATTTATCCGTTTACGCAATACCCTGCTCCATGATATTAGCTGGTCTGCAGTATAATCTTCAAGGCCCTTAAAGTTCGGCTGCGGATCAACAATAGCATAATAGTTACCGCCATAGCTCACATCAACAGTAAGCATACCTAAATCCGGACATTCAACTTCCAGGTTTTCGGCTGCAAGATACGATGCCACGTTGGTTAGCTTTACCGATTTAACTTTGCTTCCCTCCTGTTTGTACTCAATCAGCACTAAACCAGCAGGTGCTTCCATGCGGATAATCCCCGGAGTTTTTGGAACTATAAGCCCTTCTTCCACAGCTATGGTTATCGTGCCGATTGTACCATGCCCGCACATGGGCAGGCAGCCGCTGGTTTCGATAAACAAAACAGCAACGTCGTTTGCCGGGTCGTGCGGCGGGTAAAGAATACTGCCCGACATCATATCATGGCCGCGCGGCTCAAACATCAGTCCTTTGCGTATCCAGTCGTACTCTTTTAAAAAGTGCTGGCGCTTTTCGCTCATGTTATTACCCTCAAGGTTCGGGCCGCCACCAGCTACCAGCCTTACCGGGTTACCGCAAGTGTGGGCGTCTATGCAGAAGAATGTTTTTGAAGACATTATTTTCTATTTAAAGCTAATTTAATTTTTGTCATTGCGAGCGCAGCGTGGCAACCGCGAATTTGCAAAAGCCGCTCTGTATAGTTCGCGGTTGCTTCGTTCCTCGCAATGACAGTTAAGAAGAAACTATTTCTTCCATTCATTATTAAACATCCGCCAAATATTTAACGGATTATTGGTTTTCAATTCGTCGGGTAATAAATCCTCGCTCCAGTTTTGCCAGCATACCGGGCGCACAAAACGTTTGATGGATGAGGTACCTACCGATGTAAAGCGGCTATCTGAGGTTGCCGGGTAAGGGCCACCGTGTTGCATGGCATTACCAACTTCAACACCGGTTGGCGGGCAGTTAAGTATTACCCTGCCGGCACGGTTTGCCAGCTTATCGGTAATGCTTGTATTAGCAGCAAGCTCATCTCCGTCAGCATAAATAGTGGCGGTTAACTGGCCGTGTAACGAATCAACAACCTCCTCCAATTGGGCTATATCATCAGCCACTATCAGCATGGAGTACGGCCCGAAAATTTCTTCTTTAAACTTGTCATCAGCTAAAAATGCAGAAGCGGTAATTTCAGTTACTACGGCGCCGCCCTGGTTTAACTTTTCGGTGTTTATTTTATCCGATTTTGCGATAACCGTTACAGCTTTATCAGCCAGCACGCTTTCAGCCAGTTTGCTAAAGTTTTTGCAGATACCGGGTGTAAGCATGGTATCTGAATTGATACCGGCAATAGCAGTGGCAAGCGCCGTTTTAAACTTATCCAGTCCGGCAGATTTTACTGCCAGTAATAAACCCGGCTGCGTGCAAAACTGACCGGCATTGTTAGTTACCGGGCCTGCCAGTTTAGCCAATTCTTCGGGGCGGTTTTCAAGTGCCTGCGGAAGCAAAACGATGGGGTTAACACTACCCATTTCGGCAAATACCGGGATGGGCTCTTTACGCTCCTGTGCCATTTTTACCAGGGCCATACCGCCTTTTAACGAACCTGTAAAAGTTACTATTTTAGTTTTTGGGTGTTTCACCAGCGTTTCGCCAACGGCATAGCCATCGTCATATAATATCGAAAAAACACCTTCGGGCATGCCGGTTTTTTCGGCGGCCTTTTTTATTGCTTCGGCAACCAAAGCGCTCGTGCCAGGGTGCGCAGGGTGCGCTTTAACAACTACCGGGCAGCCGGCAGCCAAAGCGGCGGCAGTATCGCCGCCGGCAACAGAAAATGCCAAAGGGAAATTGCTTGCCCCAAAAACCACTGCCGGGCCAAGCGGCACCATCATTTTACGAATATCCAAACGGGGCAGCGGCTGACGATCGGGTATGGCAGTATCTATTATTGCTTCCACCCATGAGCCTTCTTCCAGCACATCGGCAAACATTTTTAGCTGGTTGGTGGTACGTCCGCGTTCGCCCTGCAAACGTGGTGCAGGTAAGCCGCTTTCGGCAGATGCACGCTCAATAAGCGCATCACCAATCGCAATAATTTCATCAGCAATGGCCCGTAAAAATGCGGCCTTTTTGCTTTTGCCGATGCTGCGGTAAGTTGCAAAAGCTTTATCTGCCAAAATCATGGCGGCTTCGGCTTCGGCTATGCTGGCGGCATAAAATTCGCCGGGCAGGTCAACGCCCAAAGCAGGGTCAATGGCTTTAAATGTTTTGCCTTGTTCGGGTTGGTATTTGTAGCCTATTAAGTTTCTTGTTTCCATAGTATGTAAAATTAAAAAAACTTGTCATTGCGATGAGATACGACGAAGCAAACTCGTCACCCTGCAAAATCGTCTTGCATAGTTCGCGGTTGCTTCGTTCCTCGCAATGACAAAAAAGGCTAATTAGCCTCAACCGCAACACCCCAGCTACCAGCAGGCAGTTCAGGGCGATTAGCGATGGCGTTATCAATTATTGATAATATACGCTCGCGTTCTTCCCCAACTAATGGTAAACGTGGAGCCCTTACAGTTTCGGTACCCAGGCCGGTTTGCTTTTCAGCAAGTTTAATGTACTGTACCAGTTTGGGGTGAATGTCCAGCTCAAGCACAGGCAAAAACCAGCGGTAAATAGCCAGTGCTTCCTGGTGGCGACCTTGTTTGGCTAAATTAAATATCGCAACAGTTTCGCGCGGGAAAGCATCAACCAAGCCAGCTACCCAGCCATCGCAGCCCATAAACAAACTCTCCAATGCTAACGTATCTACGCCGGTTAATAGTTTAAATCGGTCTCCAAAACGGTTTATCATTCTTGTTACATTGCTCACGTCACGTGTCGACTCTTTTACGGCCTGTATGTTATCATATTGGGCCAGTTCGGCAAACATATCCAGGGTAACCTCAATTTTATAATCGTAGGGGTTATTGTAGATCATGATCGGCAATGGCGTGCTTTTGGCAACAGTTGCAAAATACTCCAGCGTTTCGCGCTTGTCGGCATTGTAGCGCAACGGCGGCAGCATCATTAAGCCATCAGCACCGTATTTTAAAGCGTTGGCGGCACATACCAGCGCTGCCCTGGTAGTTTGCTCAGCAATATTTAATATCACATAAGCGCGCTTGTTAACCGTTTTCACGGTTTGCTTTAACAGTTCGATTTTTTCATCATCGGTTAATACGCTGGCCTCGCCAAGCGAACCGCCTATGATGATGCCTTTTGCACCTGCTTCTAATTGTGCTTCGATATTTTTATCGAATGCCTCAAAATCCATTTCGTCATTGTCGTTGAATTTTGTTGTTACCGCCGGGAAAACCCCTTTCCAAATTACGCTCATGTTATTGTGTTTTGTATGCTATACTATTTAATTTTTACTTTTTTTTATCATTCTGAGCGATAGCGAAGAATCTTATTCAGTTGTGAGTCACCGCTTGCAAGGTTTGCGACCTAACAAGGGAATACCTATTGCTTATATAAGATTCTTCACTACGTTCAGAATGACAAAGAGTTATTAGTCATAATTTTATTTACTTAACTTCACCAGCACAACCCCATGCGGTGGAACTTTTACCGTAATTGCGTCACCACTCATAATCAGGTATTTCTGCTGCCATACGTCGCGTACCTTTGTATATTCGCTCAGCCCGCTTGCCTTTTTGTATAAACTAGTAGTCCCATACCTATCTCCGGTATTAAAGAATCCTACAGCTTTACTGCCATCCGCCAAATCCTTTATCCAAATCTGGTACTGAATCGGGTCATCCTTCGGAGTGTTATAGAATTGTTTAGCTTCTTTACCTAATGCATCCTGGTCAATAGCCAGTACTTCATCGTTGGTAAGCAGGTTCAGTGTAAACCTGTCAAGTTTGCCCATATCACAGCCTATTAATAAGGGAGATGATAATAGGCTCCATAAACTGATGTGCGTGTACTGCTCATCAGGTGTTAAATGCGTATTGTGCTGATTATCGCCCCAACCAACTTTACCGACAATAAGCATATCCGGATCGTTAAAATGGCCCGGTTCTGCATGTGGCGCGGCGGGCATCTGGCTAAAGCCAATATCCGTCATGCTTTTCCAGGTATCGGTGATATCGCCGGTTGTGCGCCAGCTGTTACCGCCAACTTCGGCGCCCCAGTTCCAAACCTGACCCATACCATACTGGCAAAAGCTAAACATAATATCCCTTGGAATTTTATTTAACGACGCCCGCATTACCTGGTAAGGTTTTTTCATATCATCAAGGTTTGGGTCTTTAGCCGTTACCTCGCTGTACGAGCACCAGTCGTATTTTAAATAATCAATGCCCCAATCGCCATAAGTTTTGGCATCCTGGTCTTCATGCTGCCAGCTACCTAAATAGCCGCCGCAGGTACGCGGACCCGGCGACGAGTAAATCCCCATCTTTAAGCCCAGGCTGTGTACAAAATCGGCAGTACCCTTCATATCCGGGAACTTGCTGTTGGTTACAATCTCACCGCTTTCAGCACGCTTTTCAGCTTCCCAGCCATCGTCTATATTTACAAAGTTCCAGCCGTGTGCGCTTAGCTTATCAATCATGGTTTTGGCAGCCACACGTACTTTTTGGTCGTTAACCGAAAGTCCAAAGGCGTTCCAGCTGTTCCATCCTAAGGCGGGTGTAAGGCCTATCAGGTCGCCAATTTTTATGGTGAATTTCTTTGATTTGGTACCGAGGCTATTGTGCACGGTTAAAGTAACGGCGTAGTCTCCTTTTTGGCTAACAGCACCTGTAATTATACCTGTATTGGCATCCAGCTTTAAACCTTCGGGCAAACCGGTTGCTTCATAAATCAAAGGCTTTTTACCCGATGCAGGCACCAGGTACAAAAACGGATTTCCGGGACGCGCGCCATAAACATCGGGCCCGTTGATCATCGGTTTAGCGCTTGGGTAAGGTGTTAGCACATACGGTGTACCGTCAGTTTTTGTAACGGTCTCGCCGGATTTTTCTTCAGTAAACGTATAGGTTACCAGGTATGATTTTTTCTCGAGCCGTGCTATGTTAAACTTATAAGTAAACGGTTTGCCCGCGGTAAAATTGGCTTCGTTTGTCTTATCGTAAAGTACAGTGCCGTTTTCAGGGTCTGTTACTTTAAAGGCCAATTTACCTTTATACTGGTAATTACTGGTGGTGGTTAGCTTAATGGCTTTGTCAAGGCTGTTGTTTTCGCCAAAGCTGAACTCACCGTCGGTATTTATGGTTACCGGGTCCATTATGCCTGCCATTGCTATGGTAAATTTATTACCATATAAACCGCCTTCGCCGCCGGTATCAAAAATGCGGATGGCCAATACGTTTTCCTTATCCCACAACAACGCCGGGTTATTGGCTGCAATGGTATAACTACGCGGACCATAGTTACCATCTTTTATAGTGCCCTTTTGCCCGCCATATTTCGCGACCAGTTTACCGTTTAAGTAAACCTCATCGTTATCATCAACATCATTAAGGATGATGCGCAGACTATCTTTTAAAAATGATTTTTCTTTGATCGATGACGGGATAACTAAATGCAGCCGGTACCAGCCAAAGCCGTTAACGCCTTTATAACCTTGTTCTTCCCACGGCTTGCTTAAATCAGCTGCTTTCCAGCCGCTATCGTTATAAGCCGGCGATGCCCATTGGGTGGAATCACCGATCGCAAACTTCCATCCCTTGTCGATTGACATTTCCTGTGCGGCAGCCCTAAATGTAAGGGCGGCAACTATGCAGGTCAACAAAAATAGTTTTCTCATCATTTTAATATTGATTTGATAATTGGTTCAACCGTAGAAACGGTGGTTTTTTGGTTTAATACTGTCAAAACTACGGTTTATAAATTATTTTGTTATCAATTCAATATATTTTACTTTTTCAGGAAACCACACCGTCATTTCGCCCTTACCCCGGTTGGCCCATGAGTAATATGGAATGGCGGTCATAGTTTTGTTTTCGGTAGTTACGGTTTGCGCTGCTTCATCAATATTAACACTTTTAACTGTAGCTTTTAATACAGTTACCCCATTTAATAACGATGGATCATAGGCCGTTTCAAAAACAGTATTTTTAGGAACAACCAGGTTGCTTGCCTTGCCATTATTATCTTTCCACTCAGCGCAATACATCAGCGGGCCGCGCTGCAATGCCACTTTGCCAATATCGTCAACAAGGGCTATGTTGGCCGCCACCCGTTGTACATCCATTGGTAAAGTTAGCTCAACCTTATCGTTCTTTTTCCATTTTTTGCTAATAACAGCGTAGCCGTTTTTCATTTGGTAATCAACCGGCTTGCCATTAACCTTTATTTCTATTTTTTGTACCGACACCTGCTGATAGCTATAAAGTGTTGATGGTATAGCCTGGTTTTGTACCCAGCCCGGTATGCGTATCTTAAGGTTCAAATCCATGGCCGATGATGGGTCGATAGTAAAAGCCAGGCCGCCATCCCATGGGTAGTTATTTTGCTGGGTAATCTTCAACTCCTTATTGTTCACCTTTAAATTACCGGTACCACTAATGAAAAGGTTTACATACACATCGTTGCCGTTCTGTGCATAAATATAACCTGGGATAGATGGTATTAACCGTACCACATTGGTAGGGCAACAGGAACACACAAACCAGCCCGAGCGCTCTCTCTCTAAATCAGGGTGGTTAAAGCTGTCGGTAACTTGCATGGCGTTGGTGTAAAAAAACGATTTGCCATCAAGCCCAACGCCGGAGATTAATCCATTGTAAAGCGTCTTTTCCATCACATCAATATATTTCGAATCGCCGTGCAATAAAAACATACGCTGGTTCCAGAAAACGCTGCCTATTGCGGCGCAGGTTTCGTTATAAGCGGTGGCGTTAGGTAATTCATAATTATCGCCAAAACGCTCGCCATCGCCAACTGCGCCAATGCTCCCCTGCACGTACATTTTTTTAGTAACCATGTTGTTCCAGATTTTGTCGATGGCTTTAATGTAAGCAGTATCGCCGGTTAAGGCTGCCACGTCCGTCATGCCCGAGTACAGGTACATTGCCCTTACAGCATGACCTTCGGCTTCATCCTGGTCAATAACCGGTTCGTTATCCTGGAAATAAACGCCGTTTTCGTAGGGGTTTTTGCTGTGCTTGTCGTATTGTTTTATACCTCGTTGATCGATAAAAAACTTGGCGAGGTTTAAATAGTCAGTTTTGCCCGTAATTCGGTATAGTCGCACCAGTCCCATTTCCACAATTTCGTGGCCGGGAGCGACGTGTTTTTTACCGGGGCCAAAAGTCCTTGCCAAAAGGTCGGCATTTTTTAGGGCGATATTTAAAAAGTTGCGCTGGCCGGTTGCCATGTAATGGGCTGCAGCGGCTTCAAACATGTGGCCGCAGTTGTAAAGTTCGTGGCTTAGTTTCCCTTCATTTATCCAACGCTCCGGCCCGGCTGCTGATAGCGGGTGTGCCGGGTTTATACTACGGGCAGTATACAAATAGCCATCTGGTTCCTGCGCGCGGCCAACTATAGCAATCAACGAATCAACATATTTTGCCAATGCGGGATCGGAATGCACTGCTAATGAGTATGAGGCGCCCTCGATGGTTTTATAAATATCGGTATCGTCAAAAGGATAAACTGTGCAAAACTTACCTTTGTGCTCGGCAGCCATTACAAAGTTTTTGATACGGCCGGTACTATCGCAACGCTTAAACGATGCCGGGATGGTAACAGTGCGATTTGTTTCGATGCGCGACGACCAGAAATGATCGGTTAGCTTTACGCTGGTAAAAGGCACTGGCTGTATAGGATAATCCTGCTTTTGGGCGTTTGCCGCAAACCAGCAGGATACAAGGGCCAATAAGCAAATATTCTTTATCATAGCCTTTTGAATGAGTTTGTTAGGTTGGAATTAACCACACCAAATTAACGAATCCAAAAGTACGCAGTGCACAAATTTATATTCAAAGGATTTTTACCAGATTATAACTGCATTTTACCTTGTTGATATACTTTTGTTTAATTATAAGGATAGAATAGCGTAAAACCAAGCTCATTAAAAACAATATCCCCCGGATTTATCACCCGGGGGACCTGCAATTATTATTTTACTCCCAATTAGTTTGTTGTTTAGTTGGCCGTCATTGATATCACCGCGCCGGTGCCAATAGTTTCGGGGCTGAAGTTGCCACCCGGTGCATTAGGGTGCGACTCGCCATTACTTAACGATACGGTGCAATTAACCGGCATGCCTGATGGGTTGTAGCCAATGTAATAACCGCTGCCCTGTGGCAAGGTAACATGCTGGGTACCCGAATGAGCCGGCGCGTTTACCGAAATGTTAGATTGCCCTGTGCGTACAAAAGTAATTGATAAACCGTTGCCACTGTTGTTTGTAACCGCGAAGCTGATGGTTGGCGGGTTTACTGTACAGGTGCCGTGCGAGTTTGCATAATTCTGGCCATTGTTGTTAATATCGGTTTGTGCCTGGGCATCGGCTGCCGCCTGCGTGCTGCCCGCGTAAGTGTTTTGTATTACCGTATACGTTACGCTTGAACCGGTAGAGCCCGTACCACAATTATTGCGGGTAAAGGCTTGCGACCGCTGTGAGTTACCAAATTGCCCCACAGGGAACAAGGTTGCACCTGGCGCTATATCGGTTGTGGTTGTACCATTAGCGCCGCCGCAAACATCAAACTTCATCATAAAATGCAGGTTAATGTCGATGTTTACCGGAACCAGGCCGGTGCTTGTACATGTTATTGAAATAGTTGTTGGTGCCAATGTAGTACAGTTGTAGGCTTGTACGCTCAG
The DNA here is from genome assembly GCF_025359345.1 of Mucilaginibacter sp. GTDB lineage: Bacteria > Bacteroidota > Bacteroidia > Sphingobacteriales > Sphingobacteriaceae > Mucilaginibacter. The sequence goes on along the minus strand of NZ_JANYGQ010000026.1, from coordinate 200,804 downwards.
TATTCCCATATGGAAATAGTCAGAGAAATTTCCATCGCCTGTGCCGTAAGGTGGCGGGTTGTCTGCCGATATTCCAGGGCAGGTAATCACATACATTGGCGAACTTAAGCTGGCAGCATCAATGTGATTAGACGGGGTTTCACCAACTGCGGTCCAAACAATGGTGCCGCCGGAAGTAACGTTTGGATGGTTGAATGTAATTGTGGCAAAGCACGACAGGGCCGCGCAGCATAGTATGCTGCATAGCAGAAAAATTCTTTTCATAAAGGTTTTTTTAAAGGTTAATAGATACTAAATAATTTATTAGGTTTTCGGTCAGTTCAAATTGTTTAAAGGCTCAGGTTTTTGAGTAAAAAAAATGTTTAATTGTTGGATTTCCGAAGGGATGCCGAAACCGGTAAACAGCGGGTAACTCCACTGCCAGTTGCCACAAAATCTTCGTGTTGGTTAATCGTTTAGGTTAATTGGTATTCAAATATATTATATTATTATTTAAATTCTAAAATATTTTTTCAAATAATTTTTTTGGCTATTTTTATCGTGCCTGATCCAAGCATCCATTAGATATAAACCAGCTAACTATTGCTATTTAATGCGAAAAAAAAATGTTATATGCTGTTATATAGACAGTTATTGCCGACACCGTTCGTTTATTTTGAAGGAGCACATAGCATAAATGGAAGCATATACAGCCACTTATACTTAATATTTAATATTGGGCGGAGCTTTGATAATGGCGAGTGATTAACTTTTGAGCAATTCACTTCAATCAATTCATTAACTGTAAATTAAACATATATTTTATTACCAGCCTTAATACCTTATACTTGTACCATAAACCTTTTTATAATTTAATGATAAAAATTCCGGGCCTGTTCCTGATGCTCCTGTTGGCTATAGCTACAGGGGGCGCTTACGCGCAAACGGCTTTTGTAACCGGGAAGATTGTAAATAAAGACAGTAATTTGCCAGTTGAAGGCGCTAATATTATGCTGTTGCAAGGCAGCGATATTACCTACCGCACCGCAACCGATAGCCTGGGCAATTTTAAAATTCCACAGAGTTTGTATTTACAGATGACGGCTTTGAAAATAACCAGCATTAATTACCAGGATTTAAAAATCGATAAGAAATTCAGTATTGAACAGTTGCAAAACAAAAATTACCTTTTGGGCACATTCGCGCTTAAACCAGGCAAAATTGAACTGCAGGAAGTAAAAGTTAATGCCAAAAGGCGGTACAGCGATACCACCAACATTAACCTTTCGAAAAATAAATTTGAACGCTCAATAATGATGGACGACCTGTTTTCGGGAAACTACGGTTTTACGAAAGACAAAAACGGTCGCATTTATTACAAGGGCAACCTGGTATCGAATATACTGGTTGATGGCGGTGATTTTTTTGGCAAAAACAACTTCGACATCTATCATTTGCTGCCTGCCCTAACCATGGAGAACATACAGGTGGTTGAAACCAATATCGATAGTACTACCAATACCACCAAATTACGACCTGTAGTAAAAGTAAACCTGACGCTAAAACCCCAGTACAACAAAGGCAAGTTTGGCAACGCCAATGCGGGCGGTGGCACTTCAGCGCGCTACCTGGCAAATACCGATCTGTATGCATATCGGAACAAACAACAGGTATCGCTTGACCTGAATTTGAACAACGTAAACGCCGGCGATAACTTGATAACGCCACCATCCGTAAGTTTTTCGGCCACGGGAAATGGCTTAAATGCGCGCGGCGCCAGGTTTACCTATCGTAATGTTGTTGCTAAAAAATTAGACGTTAATTTTGAGATCAAGGGCAGGCTGGACAATAAGCTTTACACCTCGCTTTCAGAACGGAATGATTTGGATATCCGCCAGTTTTCGAAAACCACCAATGCCTCAAACATAAAAACCTGGGGCATCGACAACTCAAATTTCAATATTAACTACCGCGCCGACCTGCTCAACAGCTTCAATATCTCGCAATCGTTTAGCTCTGTTAATACCCGGGTGCGCGACTCGTTAAATTATACAATAAAATCAGACAGTACCAACACGATATCGAAGGTTGGCAGGCTAAACAACACGTTAACCGAAAATTCATCGAGCAGGGTGCTTTACCTGCACCGGTTTGCTTCAAAAAAAGGGCGGCTACTAAATGTGAGCGCTATTTATAATGATAACAGCTATCACATAAACGAGAGCAACAACATTTATAACCTGAGCAACAATGTAACAAAAACCTATTTTATTGATGGTAAAAGGCTGGTAACAAACCGGCAATTGGCGATAAACAGCAGCTATACCGAACCTTTGGGCGAAAACAGCTATGTCACCATTTTTGCCAATTACAAAAAGGACGATATTGTTGAAAGCGACAATGTAAAAAGCGATACCGCTGTAAGCTACCTCACCCCTGCCGGCATTTATAACCAATACCTGGAAACCGGGCTAAAATTTCAGCGCACTTTTTCTAAAGTTTCATTTGATGGCAACATTACCGGGATATTCAATTCGAAAGATATACACACGGCCGGCGGGACTGCAAATAACTCCTTTAAAGTGAACTTCGACTTAAAAACCGATTATAAAGTCGACCCGCGCAAAAACCTGCTGCTCACTTACTCTTTAGTTACCACCTATCCGGATATACACCAGCTCAGCAGTCTCAACAGCAATTTCGACCTTGTATCGCAGGTGAGCGGCAACCCCAACCTTAAACCCCAGGACAATTACAGCATTAAAGCTGCATATGACTTAAAAAGTTCAGATACCGAATCGCTTTTATTCAGCGGCGAATTCAACTATTATACCTCTAAATTTGGTTATGCAATTGTATCTGCGGGCACATTTTTAAGCAGCGTTACCACCAATGTGGGTAATGCAAAATCGGGCGCGCTTTCTTTTTCGTTTAATAAAAACTTTGCCAATCAGCGCTATATTAATTCAACCAGCTCGTTAAGCTACCAGGAAAACCCTTCATTTGTGAGCGGCCAGCGCGTATTAAACAGCGGTATATTGTTTAATCAATCGGTATCAACCACGCTGCCAATTGTAAAATCACTGGTTACGCTGACCCCGCTGTTAGCCGCATCATACAGTAAATTTAACTTTGGCACCGGCAGCAGTAATGTAATTACGTTTACTTATTCTGACAGAATTTCATTAACCGCTCTAAAATCGGAAGTCTCAATGTTCCCACTTTTTACTTATAGCCATAATATCAATAACAACCACTCATTTTCAATGAACGGTGAAATTAAAAGGAGTTTCTTTAAAAACTATGTGTCGGCCTGGCTGCAGGCTTACGACATATTTAATTCGTTTAAATTTTATAACAATTATGTGGGGCCTACTTATACGCAAACTATCAGCTATTCAAATATTCAGCGGTATGTGTTTTTGGGGGTGAGTTATAAGTTTAATAATTTCAAATAATCACTGCTTAACGGGAAAGCCGTTTCACCTTTCTATTCGCGTCAGCGTAGTTTTATTTTAGCCACTTCGCCGCCGGTTTTCACATCATTAATCCTTTGTTAATTTAAACATTGCTAAATGTTAAAAAATTGGCAAATGCCCGTTAATCGCTGCATGAAAACTTAACCTATTGTTCATATTAACGTCTAATGCCAATCCTACTTTTGCCGATGTAAAACTAACCAACTAAGGCGCGATCAATATTAAAAAAACATCATCAAATCAAACAAAATCATTAATCATGAAAACTCCGAAAATCATTTTTACCTTTTTGTTAATGTGCTGCTTTTTTACAGGCTTTGCTACTATTGAAAGCTTAAACGGCAAATGGCAGGGCCTTTTAAAAACCGACCAGGGCGACGAGTACCCACTGCTTTACAACTTTAAAATTGATGGCACCCAGCTAACCGGCACTGCAAAAACCCCCAAAGGCGATATGCCCATCAACGATGGAAAAATAACCGGCAACACTTTTACCTTTAATGTAATGGTTAACAATATGGAAATTGACCATACCGGTAAATTTTACGGCGATTCGGTAGGGGTTGACATTAGTTTGGGCGATGCAAAATCGCACGCAACATTGATCAAGGCAGTGACCCCCTAACCCCCTAAAGGGGGGATAAAAGAATAAATATTGCCCCCCAGCACGATTTCGATGGTTTAATATCTTCAGTTTTTGCCATCGCTAAAAATATTTCTCTTATTCCATCCATTTAATTGACAAAAATTTTATTTTTATTGAAATATAGTTGAGCCGCTATGAGCGTTATTAATTATATCTTTATTGTAACATTTATAACGCCTAAAGCATCTTACAAAAAACCAAACTGACATGAAAAAATTCTTTACAACTACAGCATTATTATGCTGCTTTATCGTTTGCTTCGCAATAATAGCAGACATTTCAGGAAAATGGGCCGGTACTATTGTAGCGACTGATGGCTCGGACATTGCGGTTACCTACAATTTTAAAGTTGACGGCGAAAAATTAACCGGAACTGCCGATTCTCCTCAAGGCTCGGTAACAATTGATGACGGCAAAATCAGCGGCGATGCTTTTTCGTTTAAAGTGAATGTATCAGGCACCGATTACCCGCATACCGGTAAAATTTATGCCGATTCGCTTGCTATGGACATCGATTTTGGCGGCCAGAAAGCACACTTTATTGTTAAAAAAGCCAACTAACTATCACCACTAAAACCAAACTTTATGAAGAGAAAGATTTTCACAACCGTGGCGCTGGTTTGTTGCGTGATGGTTTGCTTTGCTTTTTTCGCCGACCTAACCGGTAAATGGACCGGCTCATTACACGCACCGGATGGCAACGATTATCCTTTAAATTATGCATTTAAAGTTGACGGTGATAAACTAACCGGCAGCAGTACCGGCCAACAAGGAAGTGTAGACATTACGAATGGAAAAATTACCGGCAACGATTTTTCGTTTAATATTGACGTAAACGGCGTTGACGTAAAAAACACCTGTAAATTTTACCCGGAAGCCGATTCAGTAGGAATGGACATAGATTACCAGGGCTTTAAAATGCATGCGACCTTAAAACGCAGCACTGATAAATAAAATTAAAAGTCTTAATGTTGAGAAGCCTTGCCAAACCGGCAGGGCTTTTTTTATTCGGCAATTTCCTGTAACCTTTTGTCGCGCCGGTGCATCATATAATTACTAAACTTAAAAATATGAGCAAAAGATTATTTACCACTGTGGCATTGGTATGCTGCTTTATAGTTTGCCTGGCTGTAGCAGCAATAGCGGAGTTATCAGGAAAATGGACAGGTACTGTTACCGACCCGGATGGCCAGGAAATCACGCTGAATTACAACATCAAAGTTGATGGCGATAAGCTAACGGGCACGGGCGAATCGCAGGGAAATCCTGTGAACATTGAAGAGGGCAAAATAGCCGGCAACGATTTTACTTTTAAGGTTACCAACACCGAAGGAGTTGTTATACCGCATAACGGCAGGTATTATCCCGAAGGCGATTCAGTAGGAATGGATATTGATTTCAAAGGCATAAAGTTTCATTGCAAACTTAAACGCGATAAGTAGTCAGCAGCCTTTCATAAAGCTGGTAGTTCTCATCGTCAAAACAAACAAAAATCACCTTTTCAATTTTATCGGTTCCGGATAAAAAATATTTGACCGTATCAACAGCAATTTTCGCGGCAGCATCTTTCGGGAACCTGTAAACGCCTGTACTGATATTGGGGAAGGCGATAGTTTTGCAATTATTATCGATAGCCAATTGCAGTGAATTCTTGTAACAATTGGCCAACTTTTCGTCTTCATGATGTTTGCCACCGTTCCAAACCGGGCCGACGGTATGGATGACGTGTTTTGAAGGCATCCGCCCGGCGGTGGTTATCACTGCTTCTCCCGTTTTACAGCCGCCCTGCCGGGCAACTATGGCGCGGCATTCATCCAAAATTGCCGGACCGCCGGCGCGGTGTATGGCGCCGTCAACTCCTCCTCCGCCTAATAATGAGGTATTGGCGGCATTTACAATTGCATCAACAATTATTTTGGTGATGTCGCCTTGTATTAATTCAATTTTGCTGGTGCCTTCCATAATATTTAATTCGTTAGAGTTTCTCATTATCCGAAGCAAACGGTATCAATGGCTCAGCATTTTTATAATATTCAAATCCTGCCCACGTAAAATCTACTTCGGGGTTTACCCCTATTTCACTGGCCAAAAATTCAGCGTCGGTATCTATTATTTGAGCCCGGTCGATAGAAAAACATGAGCCGTCTTCGTTATAAACAAACTCGTAAATATGCGTGCCAGACTCATCATAATAGCTTTTGTCGGGACCAGGATATTTAGGCAAACCGGTCTTAACATCATAATTCTGCAGGCAAATAAGGTTGTCCGATATATCATAAATAAACACTCGCTTGAAACTCAGTTTGGCATCTCTGTATGACAGTTGCTCCTCTACACTATAATTACGCACTTTATAGGTAAGGTTAAATGAAACATCCGGATTTGTTTCTAAGTATTCAGCAATTTCATTTTCTGACTTTACGTAGTAAGTTGTACCAGATAACTTTTCTCCGATATAAGTTTCAATGTATTTATTGTCATTATTATCAACAATTACCTTATGGTAACGATCTAATTGCTTCGCTTCGGCGAAGGTTAGTTCAGTCCAAACATCATCTATGTATTTTATAGTAGTATCCATTTTATAAATCGTGCGAAGATTTGACAACTCTTAAAGAGTTGTTAAATCTAAGGTAACAATAAACATTCCGCAACTCCATTCAACCCAATCAACTTAATCAACCTAATTAACTAATTTTACATCATGAAAGTGCTCCCCTTCACCATTCCAGTTCCGCACGACCACTCCATAATTGTGCAGGAAGAAGTGTTGCCGCATTTTTATACCTACCTGCACCGCCATGCTGAAATTCAAATTACCTGGATTATAAGCGGCGAAGGCACCTTGCTGGCCGGTAACAACATGCACGTGTTCAGGGAGGGGGAAATTTATATGATTGGCGCCAACCTACCCCATTTGTTTAAAAGCGACCCGGCATACTTTCAACCTGATAGCGATAAAGAGGTTCGGACTGTTACCATTTTTTTTAACCCGTCAGGTAAGTTGTCTGCTTTATTTGGACTGCCCGAGATGAAATCTGTTGAGGCGTTTATTACTCAAAACCCAAGCGGCTTTAAAGTACCCGACGCCATGTACCCCGATATGGTAAATCGTATACTGGCAATTCAACAAGCCAGCGGAGCTGAGCAGTTATACGGCTTTATAAGCCTGCTTAATGTATTAAGCACAACGCCTAACCTGCAGCCGCTATCGTCGGGCAGCTACGCGTTTTCAATGACCGACCCCGAGGGCATGCGCATTGCATCGGTATACAATTACATTATGCAAAACTACAGCAGCGCATTAACCCTGGAGGATGTTGCCATGCAGGCCCACCTTACGCCCACTGCTTTTTGCCGTTATTTTAAAAAGCATACCCGACATACCCTGGTAAATTTTGTAAACAAAGTGCGGGTGAACGAGGCTTGTAAGATGCTGGTAAACGGTTCGGCCAAAAGCATTGCCACCATTGCTTACAGCTGTGGGTTTAACAGCATTACCAATTTTAACTATGTGTTTAAAAGTATTACCGGCGTGTCGCCAAGGGATTATGTGAATAGTTACGCGAGTGCGGTAGAGCAGGAATAGAAGCAAGAAATCAAGATACAAGAATCAGGAAAAAACTCCCGGATATTAGAGATTTAAATACTTGGAATTCTATACTTTATTTTCCTAATCTCTAACCTCTGGTCTCTAATCACTGCCTCAAGGCGTTTTATAATAATAAATAGGCGAATAAACCCCTTCGCTGGTGGTATAGTATCCTTTCCCGTCTGCTGTAAAGCCTATTGCCTCGCCTTGTTTTTCGGGCACATAAAATGGTATTACGGGTTTGCCTTGCATGGTTTTCCAAACAGGTTCGTTGCCGTTGCGCTTCCAGTAATAAACCTTTTCATAACTTTTCAATACTACCTGCGAACCATCTTTTGAAATGTCTCCGGCAGTTATCCATTTAAACAATTTCAGCCCGGCAAAAAACAGCTTGCAGCGTTTGGTTAGGGTAATGGTATCGTTGTCCTTATATTTTAAGGGTGCTGTGTAAACGGTTACCGAGTCCTGCCGTTTGGAAACGACGTACATTAGTTTTTCTACGGGGTCAACCATCAACGTTTCTGCATCCCTGGGCCCGTCCGGGTATTTTAAGTTAACCCGCACCGGCTCGTCCGAAGTAACTTCATTTTGCAGCCAATCAGCCTTTTCAGCAAAGCGATAAATTGTTAAATAGGGTCGCTTTGCCAGGTTGTCGCCAATATCGCCTAAATAAACATAGCTTTTGCCCTTTGCGGGACCTGGCCCAACGGCGATGTCCTCACAATCATAAACGCCCTGTTTGGCCTTTAAATCTCCTTTAAAATAAATAGTCGATTTTAATTTACCATCAGGTGTTATCGCAAAAAAACGACTGGTATCACCACTATCGTTGTGCACATAATAAATATCCGGACTAGTGCCCGAAGCAGCAATGCCCGAAATTTCGTTCATTTGTTTGCTTTCAAGCTTGCCTGCTATATCCGTTTCGCGGTTAAGCTGCCTGTGCCGGCCATAGGCACCTACAAAAAGGACGATTACCAGCGGCACAATTATTCTCATTTTGGCGGAGCGGCTCATTTAAAACTCGATATTGAATCTATAAAACATATTATAACGCAAATAAACGCATTTAGTGTGAAGGGTTGATTAAGAAACGTTGAATACTATATTTTTAGTTAAAAAGTTCGTAAGTATAAAAGATGATTGGTAGATTTACAATCTAAAAACCTTAAAACACGGACCGCAAAGCAACAAATCAATCAATATTTAAAACAAATTAATACATTAGCCATAAATCAATAATTAAATATGCAATTAAATAAAAACGTTTTTTGCGCCCTCGCAGTAGCCTTTTTAGGCTTACAAGCCAAAGCGCAAAAGGTAGAATTTACAGAATACGACCTTCCTAATGGACTGCACGTAGTTCTGCACCAGGATAGCAAAGCGCCGGTAGCGGTGGTGAGTGTTATGTACCACGTAGGGTCGAAAAATGAGGCTGCAGGGCGTACCGGCTTTGCACACTTTTTCGAGCACCTGCTTTTTGAGGGCAGCGACAACATCAAGCGCGGCCAGTTTTTTAAAATAGTATCGGCAAACGGCGGGCAAAACAACGCCAATACCACGCAGGATCGTACTTTTTATTACGAGGTGTTTCCGTCGAACCAATTGGAAACCGGTATGTGGCTGGAGAGTGAGCGCATGCTGCACCCGGTAATAAACGAAATTGGCGTAAAAACCCAAAACGAGGTAGTAAAAGAAGAAAAACGTCAGAGTTTGGATAACCGCCCTTATGGCAATTTAATTACTTACATAAGCGAGGGATTGTTCCCGACACACCCATACCATAACGGTGTAATTGGTTCGATGAAAGATTTGGACGCCGCCAAATTGGACGAGTTTAAAGACTTTTTTAAGAAATATTATGTGCCAAACAACGCCGTATTAACTATAGCGGGCGATATTGATATTGTTAAAACCAAACAATTGGTGCAGTCGTATTTTGCCGATATACCGAAAGGCGCCGACGTGGTTTACAAAAAAGTTGACGAGGCGCCAATCACCAAACAAATTGTTGATACCGCTTACGATGCTAACATCCAATTGCCATTTATGATCGAGGCCTACCGCGTGCCCGGTCGTGACAGTCATGATTCGAAAGTGATGCAGATGATATCTACCCTGCTTTCGGGTGGTGCAAGCTCGCGCATGTACAAAAAGATGGTGGACGAAAAGAAGAACGCGCTACAGGTAGTTGCGTTTAATTACGCCCTTGAAGATTACGGCATGTACATTGTTGGCGCATTACCAAACGGTGGCGCCGACCCTGCATCGCTATTGCCAGATATGGACGAAGAGATTAAAAAGCTGCAGGCTGACTTAATCAGTCCGGAAGAATACCAGAAATTACAGAATCAGTTTGAAAATAACTTTGTAAGCGCTAACACCCGTATGCTGGGCCTTGCTGAAAACCTGAGCAACGGTTACACTTTTTACCATAAAGATACCGGCCATGTTAATAAGGAATTGACCGAAATACGCTCGGTAACAAGGGAAGAAATAAGGGACGCCGCAAGGAAATACCTTAACCCTAACCAGCGCCTTATTTTGTATTATTTGCCCGGAAAAGGTAAAGCCCAATAATTAACCACATCACGAAAAGAAAGTCATGAAGAAATATATAATTATAGCTGCCGGGGCATTATTGCTGCAATATGCACAGGCGCAAACTATTGACCGTACTAAACAACCCAAACCAGGCCCTGCGCCGGTTTTAACCATAAAGGACCCGGTTAAATACATACTGCCCAACGGCATTACCCTTTTGGTTGTTGAAAACCACAGCCTGCCAAAGGTAAACGCCAGCTATCTAATTGATCTAGGCCCGGTAACCGAGGGTAGCAAAGCCGGCGTTGTTAGCCTTATGGGGCAAATGCTGAACGAGGGAACCAAAACAATGCCGAAGGCTGTATTTGACGAAGCAGGCGAAAAGTTGGGTGCCAACATAGGGCTTAGCTCTACCGGTGGCTATGCCTCTGCGCTTACCCGTTATTTTAAAGAAGCGTTTACGTTAATGGGCACCGCTTTGAAAGAGCCCGCATTTACCCAGGAATCATTTGATAAGTTGAAGAGCCAGACAATAACCGGTTTAAAGTCCTCGGCCAAAAGTGCGCCTGCTATTGCAAACCGTGTAAACAACGCACTGGTTTATGGTAAAAACCACCCGGAAGGCGAATTTCAGACCGAAGAAGGCATACAGGCCCTTACGTTACAGGATGTTAAAGATGCCTATAGCAAATATATTACGCCATCGAGGGGTTATTTAACCATCATTGGCGATATTAAACCATCTGATGCAAAGGCACTGGCTACCGAAGTACTGGGTAATTGGAAAGGCGCAACGCTTAGCCTTGCCAAACTTGCAGAAGTACCAAACCCGGCCAAAACTGAAATTGATGTGGTTGACGTGCCTACAGCCGTACAGTCGGAAATTAACGTAATTAACCTTATCGACCTTAAGAAAAACAACCCGGATTATTTCCCTGCAATATTGGCCAGCTATATTTTAGGTGGTGGCGCCGAAAGCCGTTTATTTATGAACCTGCGCGAAAAGCATGGCTTTACCTATGGCGCATATTCGCAGTTAGGCACCGGCCGTTTCCAGGAAACATTTGATGCTTCGGCCTCGGTACGGAATGCCAAGGTTGACAGCGCAGTTACCGAAATGCTGAACGAGATTAAAAAAATCCGTACAGAAAAGGTGTCTGACGAAGAACTAACCAACGCCAAAGCGCTGTACAACGGCTCGTTTGCTTTAGGCCTGGAAGACCCGGCCCGTACTGCAACTTTTGCCAGCAATATTTTGATAAACGATTTGCCGGCTGACTTTTACAAAACTTACCTGCAAAAAGTAAATGCAGTAACTGCCGATGATATTTTGCGCGTGGCACAAAAGTATTTTAACTACGATAACACCCGTGTGGTGGTTGTAGGCGGTGCCGCACAGATGCTTGAAGGCTTAAAGAAAAGCGGCTACCCGGTTAAACTGTATGATAAATTTGCCAATCCTGTAGTTGAAGGCGCAGCCGCAGCTTCGACAGCTGATGTTAAGCCGGCTGATGTGATTAAAGGTTATATCAATGCCCTGGGCGGTGAGGCTGAGCTAAGAAAACTGACATCATATACGGTTACCATGGATATGAGCATGCAGGGTATGAAGCTTGCAGTAACGCAGAAAAAAATGGCGCCTAATAAAGAGATGATGAATATCACCATGGGCGGCAACACGGTAATGAAAGAAGTGTTTGACGGAGCAGCCGGTTACCAGCAACAAGGTCCCAACAAAAAGGATCTTGGTGCCGACGAAGTGGCTCAGAAAAAAGTGTTTACTTCATTAACCGAACAGCTTGATTACTTAACCAACCCGGCATTTAAGCTTGTGGTAAAAGGCATCCAAAAAATAAATGGTGCAGATGCTTACCAGCTTAGTGTTACTGACCCAACCGGCAAAACGTCGACCGAATATTATGATGTAAAAAGCAAACTGCTGGTAAAAAACGAAAGTACCACTGTAACCAACGGCACGAGCGTAAACGCTACAGTTGATTTTGCCGATTACCGCAAAGTGGGCAACCTGATGTTCCCTTACAAACAAACGATAACCCAATCGGCTGGCGGGCAGGACCAAACATTTGAAATGACTATTACCGATGTGAAAATAAACACCGGTGTAACCGCTGACGATTTTAAATAAAAATTCACCAAAATATCAATCTTGAAGGAGTTGCCAAAAAGCAGCTCCTTTTTTGTAACATTATCACTGGTTGAAACGACTATACTTGGGTAAACCCAAAGAAATATTTAATATTGAATACTATCCCTGCACAATTAAACATTATCAGTATGAAAGAGCTTAAAAGAAGAAACTTCCTGAAACTATCGGGCCTGGCAATGGTCCCCGCTTTGCTACCTTCCTTCGCAGTTAATGCAAAATCGCCGGAAGTCGCAATAAAAAATGATACTCCTTCAAGCCCGCTAATTTCATTTACTGACGATGGCATCCATTATCCGCCGGATGAATACCTTGCCAAGTTGCAGGAGATCAGTAAGAAAAATCCGATAAAAGCTGATGTATATGGTGGTGGCGGAACATTAGCCGCGCTTCAGAAAAAATTTGCCGAAATAACCGGCAAAGAAGCAGCTGTTTATATGCCTACGGGTACTATGGCCAATCAACTGGCCATATCGGTGCTTAGCGGCGAAAACACCAAGATATTTGTACAGGACACCAGCCACATTTATCGTGACGAGGCCGACGCGGCACAATCCGTCCATAATAAAAGATTAATGCCCCTGGCGCCTAATGAACCCTATTTTACCTTAGACGATCTGAAAGCTGGCATCAACTTTACCAATGAAGGCGAGGTTTTTAAAAGCGGTATTGGGGCGATAGCCATAGAGAACCCGGTAAGGCGTTGCGATGGCCGGCAGGTACCGCTTGAGGAAATAAAAAAGATATCGGAGTTTTGCCGCAGCAAGGGCTACAAACTTCATTTGGATGGCGCGCGGCTTTATTTGGCGTCGGCTTTTGGCGGGGCGTCCATTGCCGAGTATGCTGCCAATTTCGATACCGTTTACATCTCCCTTTATAAATACCTGGGTGCGGATGGCGGTGCTATCCTTTGCGGTGAAAAAGCGGTGATTGACAAAATGGAGCATTTGATAAAAATTTACGGCGGCACCATCTTTAGCAATTGGAGCAAAGCGGCAATGGCCCTGTATCATCTTGACGGATTGGAAGACCGGCTAAAGAAAACCGCAATACAAGCCACAGACCTTTTTGAAAAGCTGAATAAGGTACCCGGTCTAAGTGTTACCGCACTAAAAGGCGGCAGTAACATATTCGACTTTAAGTTAACGGCCGGTACCGACGTTAAAAAATTCAGGAAGGCGCTTTATGAAAACCATAAGGTAATAATTCGCGGCGCAGGTCCGGATGGCATCATCAAGTTACAGGTAAACGAAACATGCTGAGGACAGACAACCAATTTTTGGTTAAAGCGTTTAGTGATTCGCTGTCGGCTGCGAAAGCATGATGAAACGAATAGCCTCCGCTCCCGTCATTGCAATGACGGGATGGTTGGTCACTGCTTCTTCCCGTTTTCCACGCTTTTAATTTCTTCCTTGCGGTCTTTTTTAAAGTCGAAATTTCTGAAATCAGTAGTTGGCGGCAATTCCATAGTATAGCTGTTGAGCATATCTACCTCAATAGTTACATTATCAGCTATTACATCGATAATGTGACCGCCTGAGGTTTTATCGGCCGACAAAAAATGAAAATGATAGCCTGCAATATGCGGACCTTCCATAAAGACAGGCAACTTATAGCCTACTAAATCGCCTTTTATAGCGTTAAATTCAAAAAAATGTTGCTTATCGAGCATGGCAGCAAGCGGCAGATACGGCTTCTGCTGCACCGGCGGGAAGGCCCTGGTTTTTACGTATTTAAATTTTCCTTTTATGTGAATGGCGTAAATCCCGTTTTGGTTGGTGAGCACACTGTCCATATATTTAAAAAGCCCGGCTTTGGTTAGCTGCCCCGCTGGCTTATAAACCTTAGCGGCCTTGAAAAAGCAAACAACTGCGTAAGGCGTTTCGTCGGCATCATTAATCGGGCTGGTTTTACCGGTGTATTGGGTTTTGTAAAAAACCCCATCAAGCATTAACAATTCACCATCCAGTTTAGCCGGCGCACCCAAGCCAAAATTGCCATGCTGGTGGAGTTTTTTATATGGATACCAGGCATCATATAATCCGCCAATAAACGCAGACGCATAGCCTGCGCTATACAGATTGCCGCCGGTAACAGGTGCCTTTCGCTGGGCGACAGATTTAAAACCCGGCGTTATTAAAATTACAACAAAAAAATATTTAAGTAATGATTTCATATAGAATTTGCGATGCGGTAAATTTTACTTTGCCCTTACGGGGATGTCAAGGTAGTAAATTAACTTTGTATTAAAAGGTGAAGGTTATGAAAGTTGAAATTTGGAGCGATGTAATGTGCCCGTTTTGCTACATCGGCAAGCGCAGGTTTGAAGATGCTTTACAGCAATTTGAGCACAGGGATAAGATAGAAATTGAATGGAAAAGTTTTCAGCTTAACCCCCATTTGGAGACCGACCCGACCATCAATATAAACCAATACCTTGCCGATAAAAAAGGATGGACGATTGACCACGCGCAGCAAATGAACGACCATGTCACCAAAATGGCTGCCGAGGCAGGTTTAACCTACAACATGGATAAAGCTGTTGTTGCGAATAGTTTTAAGGCCCACAGGTTTAGCCACCTGGCTAAAAGCCACGGCCTTGGCATTGCCGCCGAGGAAGCTTTGTTTAAAGCCTATTTTACCAACAGCAAAAATATTGACGATAATAACACACTAATTGAACTGGGCAAACAAATTGGCCTTGATGCTGCCGAAGTAAAGCAGGTGCTGGAAAGCAATGCCTACGCGGCTGACGTAAAGCACGACATTGAAACTGCGCAGCACCTGGGCATACAGGGCGTACCGTTTTTTGTGCTGAATAATAAATATGCTGTATCCGGCGCACAGGCTGTGCCGGTATTTGAACAAACGCTTCAAAAGGCCTATGCCGACTGGCAAAAAGAAAACCCCAGGCCCAAATTTGAAACTGTTGAAGGCGAATCATGCAGCCCGGATGGCGATTGTAACTAATTAATTATAATGTAACCCCGCGGCTTACAATTACGTATCATATTAACCGACGCTTAATTTGCAACGTATACAAGTCCGCATGAAAAAACTTTACTACAAAATCTTTATCGCCCTGTTTTTTATTGGCAGCCTTGCCGGCTGTAAACTGGATCCGCCTATTTATCCTGCCGGAACAGCTCCTGGCACCGGCCTGCCAGCTTCTGGCTACATCAAAATTAAAATAGGCGACATCAACTACACCTTCAGCAATAGCGCGTCGTTTACTTCTTACCCAGCTGGTTCATCCGAGGCGCAGGCTGCAGGCGCTACTGACGGGCAGACTAGCTTAGGCGCCGTTGGGAATACACAAACCGATGTGATAGCGCTGGTATTCAGAAATGCAACCACCGGCACATTCGATCTGCCTGATGTAATAGCCGGTAATTTTGTGCTTGCGCCGTCTCCTTCTGCACAGATCAATGTCACCATATTTACCGCCAAAAAAATAGAAGGCACATTTACAGCAGATATGGCCGACGCTAACGACAACACAAAAATTTACCGGAATTGCCCGGGCTCATTTTCAATCAGCAAATAATCGGCTATCTAATTCTTTCGTAAAAATTAAAGCTATCCTTCAAATTCTGCTATAAATCAGGTACATTTGCGTTAATAATACTAAGTGTAAAAAATACACTTAGTTGATCCGTTTTTAATGACAGAAACTACTTTAATCCAGGCAACAAATACCCGTAAAACGCTTCGCATTGCTGTTGGAGTTTTATTTTTTATGGCTGGGTTATGCTTTTCCAGCTGGGCATCGCGTATAGCAACTGTTCAGCAAAACCTGGGCTTAACAGATGCGGCTTTGGGTGCGGTTTTATTCTCGTTGCCGGTTGGGTTAATGTTATCACTTCCTTTTTCGGGCTGGGCCATTACCAAAGTGGGCAGTAAAAAA
This sequence comes from Mucilaginibacter sp., assembly GCF_025359345.1. Taxonomy (GTDB): domain Bacteria; phylum Bacteroidota; class Bacteroidia; order Sphingobacteriales; family Sphingobacteriaceae; genus Mucilaginibacter. Next base: position 184,493 of record NZ_JANYGQ010000026.1, on the reverse strand, counting down.
GTGTTGCTGGGGGCCATCCTGGTTTACGGCATCTGTTTGATATCATTGGGATTGGCACAAACCACCCTCCAGTTAATTGTCGGCCTGGTTTGCTTCGGCTTTTCGAGCAATGCGGTAAATATTTCTGTAAACACGCAGGCCGTTGTTGCCGAACGTATGTACGAGCGGCCGATTATGGCTTCATTCCATGGTTTGTGGAGCCTGGCAGGGTTCGCCGGGGCGGGTATAGGCACCATAATGATAGCTAATCACATCAATCCCTTTCATCATTTTGTAATTGTGCTGGCCATACTTGCTTTGGGTGTAACCATAGCATCGCGATATTTATATGATGATGTTGGCGCCCCGAAAATAGATTCTGCTGTTAAAATTAAACTCCTGGAGCGTTTACGTTTAATGCTCCCGCTGCTAACGTTGGGCAGTATTGCTTTCTGTTCCATGATATGCGAAGGCGCCATGTTCGACTGGAGCGTTATTTACTTTAAAAAAGTAGTGGATGCCCCTATTGCCATGCAAGGCGCAGGTTTTACGGCCTTTATGCTCACCATGGCAGGCGGCAGGTTCGTCGCCGATTTGTTTGCCGCCAGGTTCGGGTTAAAGCGTACATTGCAGGTTAGCGGCTCATTAACGGTTACCGGCTTACTTACGGCTGTTATATTTCCGCATCTTTATACAGCTATGGCCGGTTTTATGCTTGTAGGTGTCGGCGTATCGTCAGTAGTGCCCATGGTTTACAGTGCCGCCGGAAAATCAAAGACAATGTCGCCTGGAGTTGCGCTGGCAGCAGTTTCAACCATTGGCTTTATAGGATTTTTGATTGGGCCGCCGGTAATAGGCTTTATCGCAGGGCTTGCCACGCTGCGGGCTTCATTTGTTTTTATAGCGATAATGGGCATGAGCGTAGTGGTATTATCTACGCGGGCGAAACTGTGATTTCTATTTTTTTGATTTCACCGATTGGAGCATGATTTCACCGACTCCGGTGGCGACTTAACATAATGTCACTTCAGACTTCAGACTTCAGACTTCAGACTTCAGACTTCAGACTTCAGACTTCAGACATCTTCGCCAGTTTCCCAATCGTCAATCCCTGCACTACGATAGAGAACACTACAATTACATAGGTTATCAAAACAAATTCATCGCGGTGCATAGCTTCGGGTATTGAAAGCGCCATAGCTACTGACAGCCCGCCGCGCAGGCCTCCCCAGGTAAGCATCAGGATGGCATTCTTTTCAAATTTTATCCAGATTTTTAAAAACAGAACCGGCACGGCAACACAAAGTAGTCGGGCAAATAGAACTACCCCAACCATTATGCCGCCAATTATCATAATCGTAGGGTTAACTTTTATCACGAGCATTTCCAAACCAATCAACAGGAAAAGTATGGCGTTAAATATTTCATCGGTAAGGTCCCAGAATTTGCCAAGGTAATCGCGCGATGTTTCAGAAAGCCCTTCACTTTTGCCTTTAGTGCCCATTATGATACCTGCTATGATAATTGCAAGCGGCCCCGACAGATGAAGATAATCTGCTAGCCAATACCCGCACATTACAACAGTTAGGGTTATCAAAACCTCTACCCGGTAATTATCGATTGATTTAATAAGCAGATGCGCAACGTAGCCAAGTATCGCCCCAAATAATAAACCGCCCCCTGCCTCTTTTAAAAAAAGCAGTGCGGTATTACCTATCGAAAATTTAGCCGTTCCGTTTACAGCGGCTTCAAAAATCGTTAAAAAAACAACTACGCCCACCCCATCATTAAAAAGCGATTCGCCGGTTATTTTTACTTCCAGCGTTTTGGGGATGCCTGCCTGTTTTAGTATGCCCATAACGGCTATGGGGTCTGTTGGTGAAATTAAGGCGCCAAACAACAGGCAATAGATGTAGGGTATTTGCAGGCCAAAGGCCCCAAACAGATAATAAGCCATTACGCTTACTAAAAAAGTAGATATAAAAGTGCCGATGGTAGCCATTAGCATAACCGGCCAGAATTCCTTTTTTAGTTCGTTGGCATCAACATGCAAGGCGCCGGCAAACAGTAAAAATGCCAGCATTATTTTCATCAGTACCTGCTCAAAATTGATATTTGATACCAGCAGCAGTGCTTTCGACGAAAACCCCGGAATTAAACTGCCGAAGATGGCTATAAGGATGGACGACAGCAGCGCTATCACCATAATACCTATGGTAGGCGGCCATTTTATCCACCTGTCGTTTACATAGGCAAAAATTGCCGTTAGTAAAATAAGGATAGATATGATATGGTAAGTAGTCATCGCCCGACGAATTTAACCTTTTTCGGCCATTCGTTTACTTGCCGGTTAGCGTATTCCTATTAATTTTGGCATCAATTATTATTTACGTAGACTAATTTCTATCTTTCGGACTTCCGGCCTTTTTCGGAATCCGGACTTATTTAAACCGATGTTGTGGATAACAGGATAAAATTATTGAACAAAAAGCGCGAAGAGGCCCTTTTAGGCGGAGGCCAGGCGCGTATTGAAAGTCAGCATAAAAAAGGCAAGCTTACTGCACGCGAGCGTTTACATTTTTTATTGGATGAGGGCTCATTCCAGGAAATCGGCATGCTGGTATCGCACCGCTCAACCGATTTTGGGATGGAAAAAGAAAAATACCCCGGCGATGGCGTGGTAACCGGCTATGGCACGGTAAACGGCCGGTTGGTTTATGTTTTCTCGCAGGATTTTACCGTTTTCGGCGGCTCGCTGTCTGAAACCCATGCTGAGAAAATCTGCAAAATAATGGACCTCGCCATGAAAAACGGAGCGCCCGTTGTAGGCCTCAATGACTCAGGCGGCGCGCGTATACAGGAAGGTGTGGTATCGTTAGGCGGTTATGCCGATATATTTTACAAAAACACCATGGCATCGGGCGTGGTGCCCCAAATATCGGCCATATTGGGCCCCTGTGCCGGCGGCGCGGTTTATTCGCCTGCCATTACCGATTTTATATTGATGGTGGAGAACACCAGCTACATGTTTGTTACCGGCCCCAACGTGGTAAAAACCGTAACGCACGAAGTGGTAACATCCGAAGAGTTAGGCGGTGCAACAACCCATGCCACCAAATCGGGGGTAACCCATTTTGCATGTGCTAACGAGATCGAAGCCATCCAAAACGTAAAACGCCTGCTGAGCTACATGCCGCAAAACTGCGAGGATGTTGCACCGAACATCCCGTACGAGATAAAGAACGAATTGCGGGAGGAGTTGAATACCATAATGCCCGAAAATGCGTCGCAACCTTACGACATACGCGAGGTGATTGACCATGTGATTGATGAGGGTTCGTTTTTAGAGATACATAAAGATTTTGCCGAAAACATAGTGGTTGGCTTTGCCCGTTTGGCTGGCCGCAGTATTGGTATTGTCGCCAATCAGCCCGCGTTTTTAGCCGGGGTGCTTGATATTCATTCATCAACCAAAGGCGCGCGGTTTGTGCGATTTTGCGATAGCTTTAACATTCCGTTGCTGGTGTTTGAAGATGTACCGGGCTTTTTACCGGGTACAGACCAGGAATGGAATGCCATTATCACCAACGGCGCCAAGCTGCTTTACTCGTTTTGCGAAGCAACTGTACCGCGCATCACAGTTATTACCCGCAAGGCCTACGGCGGCGCGTACGATGTAATGAACTCCAAACACATAGGCGCCGATATGAACTACGCCTGGCCAACTGCCGAGATTGCGGTAATGGGCGCCAAAGGCGCGGCAGAGATCATCTTTAAAAGGGAAATAACCTCGGCCGCAGACCCGGAAGCCAAATGGCGCGAAAAAGAGCAACAGTATGCCGAAATTTTTGCCAACCCTTACCGCGCTGCCGAACGTGGCTTTATTGATGAAGTAATTGAGCCGGCCGAAACGCGCCTCAAGCTAATTCACGCATTTAAAATGCTGGAAAATAAAGTTGTGAATAATCCGAGGAAGAAGCATGGGAATATCCCGTTGTAAGAATTTCGGATATCGGATTTTCGATTTCGGATTTGGGAATATTTATTATTTAAAATTTCTGTAATAGGACTAAACTGCCTTTTCTAATTGTTATCAACGTTATGCAAATTGATAATTCCGAAATCGAACATCCGAATTCCGAAATAGAACAAATCCGCCCGGAGCATACCTGGCAACTGCGCAGGGATATTTTGTACCCTGCGTTGACCAAGCGTGAAATGGAAATGGAGGAAGATGTTGATGGCATCCATTTCGGGCTTTTTACGGAAAATAAACTGGCGGGAGTTGTTTCGCTGTTTCAGAACGGCACCTCATTCCAGTTCCGTAAGCTGGCGGTTAATGCATCTTTCCAACACAAAGGCCTCGGCACATTATTGGTAAATTACATGACCCAATACGCCGAAGAAAACAGCGGCACGCTAATCTGGTGTAACGCACGGGTTGATGCGGTTGCGTTTTATCTTAAGCTGGGTTTTGTGCAAACCGGCAGGTTCTTTACAAAAAAGGGGATCGACTACGAAGTAATGGAAAAGCCAATTACTCCTGTTTCAAATCATACAAAATAGCAGTCGCGTACTCGTTAAAAAATAAATCAGACGACTGCTGTGCAGCGTTGATGGCCGCACCTACATCACCCTCTGCCTCATATACTACCGACAGATTATACGCGGCTTTGCTTGCACGCACCTTAACTTTATCCTGTAGAAAAGGCTGCAGCAGGCTATCGGCTTTTTCAAAGTTATGTGCTACTATTTCCTTCACGGCCGGCATCAAAAAATCATCGTTATAAAGTGGCCTGTTGTGGGTTATAGCGTATGGGAGATATTCGCGAAGGGCAATTTGCACTGCATGCTCCGCAGAGCTGTTTACTGTCGCCTTGTTACGCCCTACGGCAGGCTCCAGAGCTATTACTGCCAGCAGGTTGTTGGATAGCTTGTCGGCCATTGGGTCGCTGGCTATGCCATCGAGTTTTTTGGAATAAATTCCGTTGTGCTCGTATAACAGGAAATTAACCGCCACATTGGAACTGTAAAAACTAGCAGAGCCATCGAATTCATTCATCTCAATACCGGCGTTGAAATTCGTTAGCGCCAGTACATAATCGGCTTTATAGTTCTTTGCGATCAGCTTTATCGAATCAGTATTCACCTTAAAATCGGCGGAATCGACAAGGTTAATGGTCTTTACATGCTGTAATTGTCCCAATTGTTTAGCAGCCGATTTGATGGCTGTAAAAGCTCCTGTTTTAAAAACGGCGAGCTTTTTTTTGTTGCCGATTTTTAGTGCATCCGCATCAAACCGGTTGATTACTACTATCGTCGTAGAGTCTTTACGAAAATAAGAATGCGGCGTATATTCAACAGGAACAGAAACGTATAGCGGCGCCCCGCACGATGCAAATAGAAAAACGAAAAGGATAAGTATCGGTGATAAAAGCTTCATGATATCCGTTTGACAGCAAACCCGGTTGAGGGTTTAATTCCGTTGTAATTCCCGATTGGCTTTTTCGATATAAGCTAGCGGTCGCCTCACCCCAAACCCCTCTCCAAAGGAGAGGGGCTTAAAAAGCATATTTTCGCGTGCGAAGCTTAAGTCCTCTCCTTTGGAGAGGATTTAGGTGAGGCGAAGTAACAGTTTTGATACGCCAGCCCATATATCAACCTCATTTCAAAAAATATTTTCAAAAAAATTTGCGCAACCAGATAATTGCAAATATATTTGCAATCAAATAGTTGCAAATGGACATCAGACGAGATATTTACCAGGCCATAGCCGACCCCACCCGCAGGGCCATACTCACCCTGCTTACCGTAGGCGCCATGACGCCCAATGCCATTGCCGGGCATTTTGGCAGCAGCAGGCAAGCGGTTTCAAAACACATACAGATACTGGCCGAATGCGGCGCGGTTGACCAGGATCAACGCGGCCGCGAGATTTATTACCAGCTAAATATTAATAAAATGAAAGAGATAGACCATTGGATGGAATCTTTCCGCAAGTTATGGGAGACCCGTTTTGACCAATTAGACGACTTATTAAAAGACCTATAAACCAAAAAATTATGACAAACAACTTTGTGTTCGAACCAGACCTTGCTGCTAAAAAGATCTATATAAGCCGTGAATTTAATGCACCGGTTGAAAAAGTATGGCGGGCCTGGACAGAGCCTGCCCTGATCGAGAAATGGATCGCACCAAAACCATGGACGGCCGAAACCAAAACATGGGATTTTACCGTTGGCGGCGTATGGCTTTACGCCATGGTTGGCACTGACGGGCAGCGGTTCTGGGTTTATGCATTATTTACCGCGATAGAAAATGGCAGTGCAATTTCAACAACAGGTATGTTTTGCGACGGGGATGGCAACCCGGTTGCTGGCGGGCCAAAATCATACCGCGATACTAAATTTCTATCTATTGACGGTAACAGGTCAAAAGTGGCTTCGGTGATAACCTTTGAAGAAGAATCTACCATAAAAATGTTCATGGATGGGGGCTTCAAACAGGGTACTGGCGCGAGCTTTAACAACCTGGATGAATTACTGGCTTCGGAATAAATACGGTTTCCGCAGGGTTTCAGGCAAGTTTACATTAACCCATAAAAAATATGCGGATTTTGCAGCAGATGGTTAGGTGAATTAAAGAGGCGTAGCCTCGGCCAGATGTTGTAGCCACGGGTTTCAACCCGTGGAATAAAGACGAAATGGATTCAGAACCGTAGGTTCGACCAATATTTTGGAATATTTACACCTAAATATGGCTCGTGCCGACGGCACTCTTTATTTTTTCAATCAATCTACCACGGGTTGAAACCCTTGGCTACAATGTGTTCCGGGCCGATGGCCCTTCAAATATTTGAGGAATTTTTGTGAGTTAACTTAAACCGGCAAGGGGCCCTGCTGAGACAGAATACTTAACAAACACAATGAATTAAAGAAAAATCACAATGCGAAAATTAAAATTACAAATGCAAACCACCCTCGACGGCTTCGTTGCTGGTCCGAACGGTGAGAACGACTGGGTGTTTATACCCGGCAAGCAGGACCCTGAGGCTTTACAACAGGTTATCGCGTTTGGCGTAGAGCTGGCCGCCGGCTGCGATACCATTCTGCTGGGCCGCAAACTTGGTGGTGCTGGTTTTGTGGGTTACTGGGAAGATGTGGCCAAACAGCCTGAAAACCCCTGGCAGCCTTTTGGGCAGCTTATGGCCGACCACCGCAAAATAGCCTTTAGCCACACCGAAACAAGCGTGCCCGACCCCAACATAGAAGTGGAAAACGGCGACCTGGAAACAACGGTAAAGGCCCTTAAAAATCAACCCGGCAAGGACATCATCGTTTACGGCGGCGTCGATTTTGTCAGCTCGCTGGTTGGCCTCAACCTGATTGATGAATATTACCTTATCGTTAACCCAATTGCCATCGGTGCAGGTCTGTCCATTTTTAAGGAGCGAAAGGTGCTGGAATTGCAAAGTTCAGTCGCTTTTAAGAGCGGGAAAATAGTTAATAAATATGTGCCGGTTGGGTAGTTCATAGTTGATGGTTCATGGTTCATAGCCGGAACTAGTCAACTGGCTTTTCCCTCTTTGCGGAGCAGAGAGGGTGGTCGAGCGAAGCAATGACCGGGTGAGTCGATATACGAGCGGCGTTAACGCAAATGCACTGGCGTCGACTCTCCCCGACCACGCTTTGCTGGTCGACCATCTCTTCGCTGCGCGGAAAGAGCGTGAGCTGCAATTTCCAATCCCCGCAGGGTCCTCTTTGAGAGACCCTGCTGAAACAAATCATAAACAAAAACTATATCCATATGAAACAGGCTATACTTTTCTTAGTTGTCATTTTGCAACTGGCGACAAGGCAAAATGCATATTCACAGGCTACAACCGGCGGCAGGCAACAGTACGCAGCGCTCGGCGATTTTACTTTGGAAAATGGTCAGCATATTGTTGATTGTAAAATTGGGTACCGCACATTTGGGAAACTAAATGCAACCCGGTCTAACGCGTTGATATACCCTACATCCGGCGGTAGTACAACGGCTATGATGGAACTTTTTGGTGCGGGTACTGAGGTGGATACCACCCGATTTTACCTCATATTGGTAGATGCTTTGGGTAATGGCGTTTCATCTTCGCCAAGTAACAGTGTTAGTCAGCCAAAAACGTCGTTTCCGCAATTTAGCATACGCGACATGGTAAACACCCAATATAAAATGCTTATCGATAAACTGAATATTCATCATTTAGCCGCTGTGGTGGGCGGTTCCATGGGTGCATGCCAGGCCTTACAATGGGCAGTAAGTTGTCCTGATTTTATGGACAAAGTAGTCGCAATTGAAGGCACACCGAAACTTACTACCTACGACCTATTGTGGATGAACACTTATAAAGCGGCGGTAAAAAGCGACACGGCTTATCATGCCGGCAATTATACGGTTAATCCCGATTCGCGGTTGGCCACCCATATGATGCAATTAATACTTACTACACCTGCATATTTGAACAATGCGGTACCTGCAGATAGTTTGTCCGCGTACCTTGCATCGCTCGAAAAGAATCCGTTTAAAGTTGATGCCAATAATTTTCTGTGGCAAACAGACGCGGTGATGAAGCAAGATATTACTACCAAAGCCGGTGGATCACTGGAGAATGCCGCTAAACTAATAAAAGCAAAACTGCTGATCATTGCCAACAAACAGGACCATATTATAAACCAAACCCTCGCCATAAAATTTGCCGAAATGACAAAGGCCCAATTAATTGTTATGGATAACGATTTAGGACACCTGATTTTTAATGAGAAAAGTGTAATTGAGGCAACGGGGAAGTTTTTGGGGGAATGAGTTTTGGCTGGGGAAACTACAGGCTAAAGGTTTCAAAAGATTAAGCTAAAATATAGCTAAGATTTGGTAATTTATAGGGCAAAATGAGTGACAAATCTCACATCTTCGTTATACCTTATTAAATATCAAATCGAATGCCTTTTTTATCAAAGTGGTTACTGCCGGGTGCGCTGAGCATAGTTTGTTTACAACAGGTTTATGCTCAGCAAAAACTTGCGCCATATTATCCCTCTAAACAGGAGGTTGTGGAATCGTACATAAAGCAGGCGAGGCTCGATTCGCTGCTTAAAACAATCCCGCTCAACGCCCGCATACAGGCTAACTGGCAACAGGATAATTCCTTTTGGTACGTGAAACATTTACCAGCCGACGACCAGGAATATTATTTCGTTAATGCGGTTAAAGGCAGTAAGGAGAAAGCGTTTGATCAGCAGCGTTTGGCGGAAGGTATAAAGGCTGTGACGGGCAAAAATGTATCGCCGCTGAAATTGAGTATATCGAAAATGTTTTTCAGTGCAGATGCCAAAACTATCACTTTAAAAAAGGGCGCCGACTGGATACAGTGTAATTTAAATACCTACCATTGTGTAAGGGCCACCGATACCTCATTTTACCGCTATGATAGTTCGAAACCGTTGCAATCACGTACTTACCGGTGGGAAGCGGCGCGAAGGGATTCTATCTCTCCGGATAAAAAGTGGCGGGCTTACAGCAAAGGGGGCAATCTTTTTATAAAGGAGCTTGAAGCCGGCAAAGAGGTGCAGTTAACCCGCGACGGAAGTTTGGATAAGCCTTATGGCGATTTCTCCTGGTCGTCGGATAGCAGGCATCTTATCGGGTATTTGAGCGATCCGGTCGAGTCGAAAAAGGTTTACTATGTGTTGAGTTCGGTTGCGGGCACCAGTCGGGGACAGCTAAAGTCGCATGAGTATGACCAGCCGGGAGACCCGTTTACCACTTATACGCCTTTTATTTTTAACATCGACGATAAGAGCGCAATCAAAGTAGATGCAGACAAAATTGATTTTTTTGGCGCACCCCAGGCTCATTGGCGAAAAGGCAGCGACAGGTTCTATACGTATGAAAGGGTTGACAGGGGGCACCAGCGCTTTCGCGTAATTGAAGTTGATGTTACCAACGGCAAAACCCGGAATGTTATTGATGAAAAAACAAATACGTTTATTTATGAACAGCGTCTGTATACCCGTTATTTACCTGATACCCATGAAATAGTCTGGATAACGGAGCAGGACGGCTGGCGGCATATTTATTTGGTAAATGATATAACCGGCGACCAAAAGCTGGTTACAAAAGGCAACTGGGTTGTGCGCGATATCGATAGTGTCGACACCCAAAAAAGGCAGATATGGTTTACCGCCAGCGGTATAAATCCCAATGAAGACCCGTATTTCATCCACTATTATCGCATAGGATTTGACGGCAAAAACATGATCGACCTGACACCTGCAAAGGGCAACCATATTGTCGTATTTTCGCCGGACAGGGCTTATTATCTCGATACGTATTCGCAAGTGAATGTTCCGCCAGAAACCATACTGTGTAAAACTATTAGCGCTGAAAAAATCCTGGAAGTAGAAAAAACTGATACCCAGGCATTGTTAGCTACCGGGATTAAATTACCTGAGGTATTTGTAGCCAAGGCAAGGGATGGCAAAACTGACATTTGGGGTGTTGTTTACCGCCCCGCTAATTTTGACAGCGCGAAAAGCTACCCCATAATTGAAAATATATACGCCGGCCCGCAGGATTCGTTTGTGCCCAAAAACTTTAGTCCGGCAAACGAAATGCAAAGCATTGCCCAGCTTGGTTTTATTGTGGTACAGGTGGACTGCATGGGAACAGCAAACCGGTCCAAAGCTTTTCACGACGTGTGCTGGAAAAATATAGTAGACGGCGGATTCCCCGACCGTATTTTATGGATAAAAGCACTGGCTAAAAAATATCCGCAGGCTGATACTACACGGGTGGGTATCTATGGTACATCTGCAGGCGGCCAGAATTCGGCACAGGCCGTATTGTTCCATGCCGATTTCTATAAGGCCGCAGTTTCGTCCTGCGGCTGCCATGATAACCGTATAGATAAGCAATGGTGGAATGAACAGTGGATGGGCTACCCGGTTGGACCGCATTATGATGAACAATCAAACATTACCAATGCGGGTAAATTGGGCGGGGCCCTCTTGCTTATCGTCGGCGAGGCAGATGAAAACGTGCCACCTGAGTCTACTTTTCGTTTTGCGGATGCCCTGGAAAAGAGTAATAAAAACTTCGACCTGGTTGTTATCCCGGGTTCAAACCATACGGATGGCGGACCTTATGGCCGCAGGAAGAAAAGGGATTTTTTTGTTAAGCAGTTGCTCAACGTGGATGCACCGGGGAGAGAGATTGGGGAGCATTAGAAACGGGTTTAAACATCAGAATATCTAAATTTATGCTGTGTTGCGTAAAAATTGTTTATCCTTTTGCTGGGCCGGCAATTAGTTGATTAGCTTCCCTGTTAGTAGCCGCAAGCATTCCGACTTGTGGCCTGCATGCTAAGTAATCATTAGATAGGTTAACTAAGTGATATTTTTCCCAATCAATAGCACAAGCACAGTTATTACCTTTCAGCCCCCCAACAGATCTGGACGTCGAACAAGACTCTCTCCTGAACTGGAAATGCTCAACGTTTTTATTATCATTGTGTAACCAAACCATTTTACAGCAATGGATACGACTAAGCTTAAAATAATTCTCTACCGCATCTGTATGGGCGTAGTTATTATTTGGTTGCTGGCCGTAGCGATATGGGAGTATGGTATTGATAACCAGTTTGAGGCGATATTTCTCCCGTTGCTTGCTTTGGTACTTTCGTGGCAAACCATAAAAAGTTGGCGCAGTCCCAATTGGGGCCAAGTGGCTTACCTGGCATTTTATATGGTATGGATTTCCTTTTTTAACCTGCGCAGAAATTACAACGACCACCAAAATAAGTTGCAGCTCGCTAAATATGGGCCCGCATTCAACGCAAAGCGCACTAAATTCGGCATACCGGTTATCCCGGCTAATTGGGAATCATCTTATTACGGCGGTCGCGATGCTGAATGGCGTAAAAAAGGCAACACAATTGGTCATCAAAATAAAAGTATATTTCTCGACTCGCTGCACCGGCTTGAATTCGAAGAAGATTTCTATAACCTTAAGCATGCCGATAGTGTTGACAGATATGTTAGCATAAGTACATATTTTTCTAAATCAGGAAGCGTCGATTCAACCAGTTATAGGTACGAAGCGGGGATGAACAATAAAACGATCTCGCGTACTCAAGCAGACAGCATTTTTATGGTGGAAAAGATTCAGAAAGACTATTCCTCGAATCTGGCCGAGAATGGCGGGAAGCAGCGGCAATAGGGCTAAAACGAAAAAATTATCATAAAAAAATATCCTGGCTAAAAATGGAACACCTGATAATCAGCATGTTTCATAGCGTTCGGGGTGTTCCGCGTGCAAAAATAGAACGCTTAGCCGGAGTCATGGCGGAAAAATCACAAAGTAAATCCCCCGCCGGTACAGCTTCCCGCTTAAACCGGCGGAAGAAGTTTCAATTTTGCTGATTTTCCTATTTTAATTGGCGTCTCAAAATTTGATTTTTTCTTTTGTAACTTTGGGTATGACGATATTAACTGTAAACATACCAGATGATAAAGATTTGGCGGCTGTGCAAGAAGCATTAGACCGTTTCGAATTGTCTTATATCGTAGATGCAAGTGCCGATTATAGCTTTAACGAAGCAGAGATAAAAAGCTTTTTAAAATCAAAACAAGACTTTATTGACGGTAAAACAACTGCGCGCGATTGGAAAGACATAGAAGAAGACCTGAACGGTGCCTACAATTAAATTATTAAAGCGGGCAGAACTTGAAGTAATTGATGCTTGTGAATGGTACGAGAAACAACAAGTAGGTCTTTCAGCTAAATTCAGAAAGGAACTAAGATTCTCGCTACAATTCATCGATTTGAATCCGAAATTGTACGCGAAGAGATACGACACCGATTTGCGTTTTACCCCATTAAATAAATTCCCCTACGTTATTGTTTTTTGGTACGATGATAATTTAAACACCGTATTTATTACTTCGGTTTTCCATACGAAAAGGAAACCGGACGGGTTTAAATCATAATTGGTTCTCTCTGTCTGGTTCAATCGTCCAACTTGAACCCAACAGGTGTAAGTGTTCCGCTTACGAGAGGTATTTTACAACATCGGAAAGATAATCCACTAACTTTAATCTAGTAACCTCAGCAGGGCGCTGACGCAAACAAATGATTTTTATGCGGATCAAGTCCTCTTCTCGCGCGAGTCTGACGACGTGGCCTGCAGGGCAAAGGTGACCCGTGCGCAGCTGACAGGTAACAAACTATGCCGGCTGCCTGCTAAGCTGCGGCGGCACTTAACGCCCCTTCGCCCATCTAAAAAATCGCACCGATTGAAATATGAAACGCCTTTTATCAAATATTCACACGGGCCAAAATAGCGACTTAATTGATAATCAACATATTCCACAGCGTTCGGGGTGTTCCGCGTGCAAAAATGGAACGCTTAGCCGGAGTTAAAACTGAAAAATCATCAAAAAAATCCTCCTAACTAAATACGTAACGCCTGATTATTAAATATTTACGCAGGCCTAATTATTGACATAATTGATAATCAGCATACTTCACAGCGTTCGGGGTGTTCCGCGTACAAAAATGGAACGCTAAAAATGTGGAGAGAACTCCCCGAAAAATGTTTAATTATTTGACTGTCAATCGATTATAAACAGGTAAAAATTGAAGTATTTGATAATCAGCATGTTTCATAGCGTTCGGGGTGTTCCGCGTGCAAAAATGGAACGCTTAGCCCGCAATACCATGCTTACTCCTCTTTCAAATCGGCCAGCATAGCCGTGGCATAGCTATTCTTATTTTTACTATTCGATTCTTCTGCCATATCGGTAGCATCTTCCAGGTTATTCTCCGATTCGTATATGATGGCAAGGGTATAGGCCGCTTTTGATGCTATTTTCACATCAGGGTCCACCAAATAGGGTTGCAGAAGGCTGTCGGCCTTGTCAAAATTGCCGGCAATTATTTCCTGGTTTATCGGCCTCAAAAATTTATCGTCGAACAATGGCCGGGTGTGGGTGATGTAAAAAGGGAAGAAATCCTGCAGGGCGTTCTCCGCTGCGTGCTGTGCTGCGGCCTTCACTTCGCTCTTATGCCCTTTTATAGTCGGCTGGAAAATCAGGGAAGCTATTATACCTGCGTTTACGGTCTGCTCCAACGGGTCTTCGGCTTTTCCGCTTAACTTGCGGTAAAAAATCCCGTTGTCCTCGTACAGCATAAAATCAGCGGTCGAATTGGTGTTGTATGTTGTTTCATTACTACCTATCTCAAACAGGGTAATTTTTGCCGAAAAGTTTTTCAATGCCAAAACGTAATTAGCATGGTATTTTGCCGCTATTTGTTTTATCGAGTCGGTGTTAGGGGCCAACGCAACTGAATCAACAATATTTATAATCTTAGTATGCGGCAGCGCGCCAAGTTGAAAGGCAGCGTGACTAATTGCTGCGTAAGCCGCTTCTTTAAGTACGGCTACTGTCTTTTTATTTCCGCTTAATTGCGTGGGGTTAAACTGGTTTATTACCACAACCGTATTGGTATCGGGCTTCAGGAAATATTTTGCTGCATAGTTCACCGATACATCAACGCTTTGCGCAGCAGCACAGGTAGTTACAAACAAAAAAATAGCGGCAAAAATGGGCTTCAATAGTTTCATTGCTCTATAAACGTCTAAAGTATACTTTTAACATGAAACTGTTGTGAAAAAAGTAAGCCCGGTCTTGCACCAGGCTTACTTAACTAACTAAACTGACCTTATTATTAAAAAATTTACTCGCCGCAAAGGAACAGTTGTTATGTAAAGTCGGTGTTAAGGAAGGGATAAATATTAGCACAATTAATATTAACCAGCATCGGTTCTATAAATGAATCAATTAGCTAAATTACAACTACTCACTTAATCAACTTAATCAACCATTTACTATATTTGCCTGCCTCTTCTACCAGGAGCAGTTATTAAAAATATGGCTAAAAAACAATCCGAAACACCCGAAGCCCCAAAGCACATTGCTGTTGTAACCGATGCTTCCCTTGCATTTTTCGAAAAATATATTAATAACCCCTCGCCTACCGGTTTTGAATGGAAAGGCCAGGAATTATGGCTCGAATATTTAAAGCCTTATATTGATGACCATTATGTAGATAACTATGGCACCGCCGTAGGTATCATCAATAAAGATGCGCCTTACAAAGTAGTTATTGAGGCTCATGCCGACGAAATATCGTGGTTTGTAAATTACATTACCAGCGATGGTTTGATATATGTTATCCGCAACGGCGGCTCCGACCACCAGATAGCGCCCTCAAAAAGGGTTGACATCCATACGGATAACGGCATAGTGAAGGCTGTATTCGGCTGGCCGGCTATCCACACCCGCAGCGCGGGCGAAAAGGAAGAGGCCCCTACCCTTAAAAACATCTTTTTAGATTGCGGCTGCACCAGCAAAGAAGAAGTTGAAAAACTGGGTATCCACGTAGGTTGCGTAATAACTTACGAAGACGAGTTTATGATACTCAACAACCGCTATTATGTTGGCCGTGCGCTTGATAACCGCGCCGGTGGCTTTATGATTGCCGAGGTTGCCCGTTTGCTGAAAGAAAATAAAGTAACCCTTCCGTTTGGCTTATACATTGTAAATGCCGTACAGGAAGAAATTGGCCTTCGTGGCGCAGAAATGATTGCGCACCATATTAAACCAAACGTTGCCATTGTTACCGATGTTACGCATGACACCCAGACGCCAATGATCAATAAGATCACCCAGGGCGATTTGGCTTGTGGTCGTGGTCCGGTAGTATCCTATGCGCCTGCGGTGCAGAATAATTTAAACAAGTTATTGATTGAGTCGGCCAATAAAGCGGGTATCCCTTTCCAGCGCCAGGCGTCATCACGTTCAACAGGTACTGATACGGATGCCTTTGCCTACTCAAACGATGGCGTGCCATCAGCATTGATCTCGCTGCCATTGCGTTATATGCATACTACGGTCGAGATGATACACAAAGAGGACGTCGATAACGTTATCCGTTTGATCTACGAAACGCTGTTGAATATTAAAGCAGGACAAGATTTCAGGTACATCAAATAAATCGGCTTCGGCAAAACAATTATTGTTGATAACCATTATTTAACAGGATATTTAAAATAAAACCGTCATATTTACATTTATTTATTGTGCCCAGTAATAAACTATGAAACCTACATTATTAATATTGGCCGCCGGTATGGCCAGCCGCTACGGCAGCATGAAACAAGTTGACGGCTTTGGCCCCAATGGCGAAACTATAATTGATTATTCAATTTATGATGCAATTAAAGCCGGCTTCGGGAAAGTTAGCTTTATTATTAAAGAAGAATTCCAGGATAATTTCAAAGCGATTTTTGAGCCGAAATTAAAAGGACTTATAGAAACTGATTATGTTTTCCAAAATTTCGATCTGAAGCCTTTTGGTATCGATAAAGAAATTGAACGCGCCAAGCCTTGGGGAACCGCCCATGCTGTATTAGCTGCCCGCAACCAGGTGCACGAGCCTTTTTGCGTTATTAATGCTGATGACTTTTACGGTTACGATTCGTTCGAAAAAATGGCGAAGTTTTTAACCACCGAAGTAACCGACGATACTTATTCACTAATCGGCTACCAGATCGACAGGACTTTATCTGATTACGGAACCGTATCGCGCGGTGTATGTAAAGTTGATGATGCCGGCAATATGATTGAAATTAACGAGCGTACCGAAGTTTACTTTAAGCCTGACGGCAGCGTAGCTTACAGGGATGCAACCGGCGAGCACGACCTAAGCAGCGATACCCGCGTGTCAATGAACTTCTGGGGCTTTACTCCTGCTGTGTTCAAACAAAGCGAACAAATGTTCAGGGATTTTGTGGCAGCAAATGAAAACAACCCAAAATCAGAATTTTTTATCCCGATAGTAGCCGACAATTTGATTAAAAGCGGCGAGGCATCTTTTAAAGTTATCCCAACCGCATCAAAATGGTTTGGCGTTACTTATAAAGAGGATAAACCAATTGTACAAAAATGCATTTCGGATTTGGTGGAGAACGGTACTTATCCAGCTAATTTGTGGGCATAAAAGTCCTTTCTTTTGATATTAAAATCCTGCTTTATGGCGGGATTTTTTGTTTTTAAATATATCCCAATCCGGAAAACGTTATCTCAATTTAGTGGTTACCTATTATACGGTAAAGTAATTAGGATAAATTATGCAACTTGAAATCATCGGAAATATTGAAAGCGTAAAAAATAGCACTAACCACCTCCTCATAAAAACTCCAGAGGCAACCGCCCGCATCTGGGTTTACAGCGATTCCGTCATCCGGGTCAACGTCAGCAAGGCATTTGATGAAACAGATCCTTCTTTCGCAGTTATACAAAGCCCGGCAGGCCAACTTGATTATTCGGAAACCACAGATGAAATCGTTATAACTACGTCGCTATTAAAACTCCGTATCAACAAATCTCCACTCCGTCTCAATTTTTATACTGCCGATGACAAAGAACTAAGCAAAGATGATGAGCGCTTCGGCATCAACTGGCAGGGCGAGCGGGTAATCAACTACCGAAAGCTGTACGCCGATGAAAAGTTTATCGGCCTGGGTGAAAAGACCGGCAACCTCGACAAGCGCGGCAGCAGCTTTACCAACTGGAACACTGATGCAGCCTTGCACGATACCAAAAGCGACCCGTTATACAAAACCTTCCCCTTTTTTATCGGCATCCATAGCGGTCTTACCTATGGGCTATTTTTTGATAACACGCATAAAAGCTATTTCGATTTTGGCGCTACTACCGACGAACAAATGAGCTGGTTTGACGCCGATGGTGGCGATATGAACTATTACTTTTTCGGTTCCCAAAGCGTGGCAAAAATAATTGAAGATTACACCTGGCTAACCGGCAGAATGGAAATGCCGCCGTTGTGGAGCCTGGGTTACCAGCAATGCCGCTGGAGTTATATGAGCGCTGCCGAGGTATTGGATATTGCACAACGTTTCTGCAAAGAAAAAATCCCGGCCGATGTGATGTATTGCGACATAGATTACATGCACGGATTTAAAATATTCACGTGGAATAAGGAGACTTTCCCCAACCCGAAAGCATTTATTGCTAAGCTAAAAGCTATGAATTTTCGCCTAGTTATTATTGTAGATCCCGGGATCAAGATTGAAGATGGTTACAAGCAATATGATGAAGGGGTCGATAAAGATTACTTTGCCAAATATCCCAACGGCGAAAACTATACTGCCGATGTTTGGCCCGGCCGCTGTCATTTCCCCGACTTCTTTCGGGACGATGTGCGCGAATGGTGGGGTGCAGCTTTTACTGCATTAACCGAACCCGGCGTCGAAGGGTTCTGGAACGATATGAACGAACCCGCGGCCTGGGGTCAGAACATGCCCTGGCTGGTAAAGTTTGGCGATAAATTTATGCCCGAGGTAAGGAACGCGTACGGCATGCAAATGGCGCGCGCCACATACGAAGGCACAAGGAAGATTTTAGGCGACAAACGGCCATTTATACTTACACGAGCAGCTTATGCCGGCACACAGCGCTATTCGGCGGTGTGGACGGGTGATAACTCTGCTTACGATGAGCACATGCTGATGGGCCAGCGCATGGTGAGCAGTTTGGGTATTACAGGCATGTCTTTCGTTGGCGTTGATATCGGCGGTTTTACCGGCGATCCAACTCCCGAACTCATGGCACGCTGGAATTCACTGGGTGTCTTTACCCCCATGTTCCGTAACCATGCCATGCAGGGCACCATTATGCGCGAACCGTGGCAATGGGGCAAAAAGAACATGGCCATTATCAAAAAGGATATCGAACTGCGCTACCGTTTACTGCCTTATATCTATTCCGGTTTTTACCAATCGCACAAAACCGGCATACCACTTAGCCGTACGCTTGCTATTGATCATACGCATGATGAAAACGTGTACGATGTAAAATACCACAACCAATTTTTATTCGGCGACAGCGTTTTAGTAGCCCCGGTAGAAAGCACCCAACTTACTGCTGAAGTTTACCTGCCTTCAGGTAATTGGTACCGGCTCAGCAGCGGGGAAAAATATGCCGGCGGACAAGTCTACAATGTTGATACACCCTTAACCGACCTTCCTGTGTTTATAAAAGCCGGAGCAATTATCCCCATGCAAAACATAGTGCAAAGCACCAATGAAAAAGGCGATGGCATATTGGAACTTAATGTTTGGTACGGTAGCGAGGTTTGTAGTTTTGTTTATTATGAGGATGACGGAACATCTTACGATTACGAAAACGGAGATTATAATAAACGGGAAATAACTTTTAACCCGGCTAAAAGAACGGTTACATTTTCAGAAGCCGAGGGATCATTTAAATCAAAGTTCAGCCACATCCAGTTGTTGCTGCATGGATTTGAGGATTTGCCTGGTACAAAGAGAAAAGTCGAAAAACGTTATCAGCATAAAAATATCAATAGCTTATTTAAAATTGATTTTTAGCTAATATTTGGTAGCTTTAAATATGTCATTGTCCTACAAAATTCTGCTTAAACCCGAGCCTGAAGGCGGCTATACAGTAAACGTGCCAGCGCTTCCGGGCTGTGTTACTTATGGGGTTGACTTGGAGGAAGCCAAACTAAATGCCAGAGAAGCCATTGAGTTGTATATTGAAAGTTTAAAGGCGCATGGCGAAGAAATCCCCTCTGACGAAGACGTGCTCGAATATAATCTGCAACTTTTTACATGAGCAACGAACGCATAAAGTTGATAGTATGGTTACTTTGTATACTAACTACCAGCGTTTTCCGATAAATTTAAACAACCGATATGCAAAATGAGCCGGTTCAAATAAAAATCTACGACAAAAGAGAAAAATCCACCTCAACAATTTATGTGGAGCAACTTGCCGAAAATCAATTTAAATGTATTGATAATGACATATTCAATTGCCGTTTAACTCTTGGAACTGAGTTTAAAACCCGTACCAATGAAGAAGGCTGCCATGAAATTATTAAGATTACCAAAGAGTCCGGGTTTATAACCCGGCGTTTTTTTCTTACCTCACAATTTAGGTCATCGGACTACCGACTGTTGGGCGATGAAATAGTAAAGAATGGCGGATTTTGGCAGGTAGATTTTGGGGGCATCGCGACAATAAATTTACCAAAAGATGGCGATTTTGATATTGACAAAATTTTCAACATTTTCGATTTCGCAGTGAACGAAATTAAGGATTGATTGAAAAGTGCCAACGACGTCAAACGATTGCTATTTTACGCCGCACATTCGTTTGTTTTATCAAACGGCTTCCAATGCTGAAACAAACGATTACATTTTCGATACAACAAAAAACCCCGGCTAAATAAATAGCCAGGGTTTTATAGTTTATAAATCTCTTAGGAGATTGGGATTATTTTACTTCTTCAAAGTCAACATCTGTAACTGTGTCAGCGTTGCCTTCAGCATGAGGCGCGCCTGCGCCACCGTCAGCACCTGGTGCGCCGCCTTGCTGGCCTGCATCACCTGTCGCTTTGTACATCTCTTCAGACGCTGCATTCCATGCGTTGCTTAATTCAGCCTGGGCTGCATCAATATCGCTGAAGTTTTTAGCTGCATAAGCTTCTTTCAGTTTTTTCAAACCTTCTTCAATCGGAGCTTTTTTATCTGCAGAAATTTTATCGCCGTATTCTTTCAGCTGCTTTTCAGTCGAGAAGATCAGGGCATCGGCACCGTTCAGTTTTTCAACTTCTTCTTTTGCCTTTTGGTCAGCATCAGCATTTGCTTCGGCTTCGTCCTTCATCTTTTTGATCTCGGCATCAGTTAAGCCTGAAGATGCTTCGATACGGATTTTTTGTTCTTTACCTGTTGCTTTATCTTTTGCGGATACGTGTAGTATACCATTAGCATCGATATCAAAAGTTACCTCAACCTGTGGCACGCCACGAGGTGCTGGTGGAATACCATCCAGGTGGAAACGGCCTATTGTACGGTTAGCCGAAGCAATCGGGCGCTCACCCTGCAGGATGTGAATTTCAACTGATGGCTGGTTGTCAGACGCTGTAGAGAACACTTCCGATTTTTTGGTCGGGATAGTAGTGTTTGATTCTATCAGTTTGGTCATTACACCACCCATAGTTTCAATACCTAATGAAAGCGGGGTAACGTCAAGCAATAACACGTCTTTTACTTCGCCGGTTAATACACCACCTTGTATAGCTGCACCAATAGCAACAACCTCATCGGGGTTAACACCTTTTGAAGGCGCTTTACCAAAGAACTTCTCAACAGCTTCCTGTATAGCAGGTATACGAGTTGAACCGCCTACCAAAATCACTTCGTCGATATCAGATGTGCTGTAACCTGCATTTTTCAAAGCAGTTTTGCAAGGCTCGATAGTACGTTTGATCAAACTGTCAGCCAGTTGCTCAAATTTGGCACGGGTTAAAGTTTTAACAAGGTGCTTAGGCACGCCGTCAGTTGCAGTTACATATGGTAAGTTGATTTCGGTTTGAGCCGAGCTCGACAACTCAATTTTAGCTTTTTCTGCAGACTCTTTTAAGCGTTGTAAAGCCATTGGGTCCTTACGCAGGTCAACACCTTCGTCGCTCTTAAATTCGTCAGCCATCCAGTCAATGATCACCTGGTCAAAGTCGTCGCCACCAAGGTGTGTATCACCATCGGTTGATTTTACTTCAAACACGCCATCACCTAATTCAAGGATCGAAACGTCATGTGTACCACCACCGCAGTCAAATACGGCAATCTTCATATCCTTGTGTGCTTTGTCAAGGCCGTAAGCCAAGGCAGCAGCAGTAGGTTCGTTTATAATACGGCGAACTTTTAAGCCTGCAATTTCACCTGCTTCTTTAGTGGCCTGGCGCTGTGCATCGTTAAAATAAGCCGGTACGGTAATAACCGCTTCGGTAACTTCATGGCCCAAAAAGTCTTCGGCTGTTTTCTTCATTTTCTGAAGTATCATGGCCGAGATTTCCTGTGGGGTGTACATGCGGTCACCAATTTCAACACGCGGGGTATTGTTATCGCCTTTAACCACTTTGTATGGCATGCGCGCAGCCTCTTTGGTAACCTCGTTAAACTGGTTACCCATAAAGCGTTTTATTGATGAAATAGTTTTTGTAGGATTTGTAATAGCCTGGCGTTTCGCAGGGTCCCCTACTTTACGTTCGCCGTTGTCGATAAAAGCTACTACAGACGGCGTAGTACGTTTACCCTCGCTGTTGGCAATAACTACGGGCTCGTTACCCTCCATTACTGCAACGCAGGAGTTAGTTGTTCCTAAGTCGATTCCAATTATTTTAGACATATGATTATATTTTCCTGATTGATTGTTATTAATTTACTACAGCTATTTAACAAGGCATGTGCCAATCATTACTTTGGCAGGAAAAATGGCGGGGAATGACGAAATGATGAAGGAGAAAGGTTAAAAACCGTCAGTTAATTGTATAAAAACGGTGACAGGTTGGCAGGAAATGGCCAGTAGGATTCGACAATCGCAGGTAGTATATTGCAGTTATGAAAGCATTTCTATTATTTGCATTTATACTGCTATCGTCTGTCGCCCGCGGTCAAAACGAACTCGCGAAAACCAACTCCCTCTTAACCTGGCTTATTCAGAAAGATCATATTACCCATCTTGAAAGAAAAAGTAACGCAGGCGTGTTTTACGATACCAGTTATCTAAAAAAGCAAAGTTTAGTCGACGAATCCCTTAAAAACATCCCCAACTTATGTATAAAGGATATGCTCTCTCCATGTGAAGTTGAGGCCTTTAAAACCGTACCACGTATGCTGATGCAAACCGATTGGAAAAAAAAGCACTCAAAGTTGAAGGTTAAATTTGTTACCGACGATTATGTCGAGCATAAAGAAGTACAAAACGCTCCATTTATGGTATACACTTTTTCAGAGCCGCTTTTTTTAAATAAAAACAATTCGCGGGTTTTAATAGGCGAGTCATTTATTTGCGGGATGGTATGCGGGAGGATAGATTTATTACTGTGCGAGTTTAAAAACGGCAATTGGCAATTACTTGGCAGAGCCATTGTCGAAAATGAATAAGCGGCAATAGCTGCCGGGCGTCCCCAACAACAATTGCCTGTCATAGTTGCTAACTTAGCAAGTTGGACAAGGGCATTCACCTGGATTTAAACAGGTTTTGGTTGCAGCGCATTGGAATAATCCAGTGCAGCAGCCTTGGCTGTACGATACGCCGTTTTGTCCGTGCATAGCGCAGCCTGGTAATTTGCCGCCCTGAACTGCTCTCATCTCTTTTTTAGAAAGGGGTTTTCCTAAGTTGGAATTCATAATTTGATATTTGTTTTCTGGCCCTGGTTTTTAAAAGGTACAAGGCTCACTACCTTTTTGAGGCTGATCTATAGCTGATTTAACTGATCAATCAATAAAAAATTCAATGAAAATGGCCCAAAGCAAAAAAGCGGTTGAGGCATTGTGTTGCGTTTAGGTTAAGATAAAACTACATAAACTTATCCTACAAAACAAAATTTTCTGTGCAATTTAATTTCATAAGCCAGGTGCCGGAGTTTCTTCTTATACGCAGCAAAACATCGTTCTGCTATCAATAAATATTTATATTTGGGTATAAATAAAACGCCTCTGCAACTCAACACACTCAAAAGGCAGACTACACTGCCTGGAATTGTATAACAATTAGCCAAATACACCCGGCTAAAACTTCAATTAATAAATTGGACAAAGTTTTTTATTGTTATTAATTTCAAAAATCAAATGTTTTTTATCGAATCGGAACGGTTGCTAATGATACCGTTAACACACGAATTATTACAGTTATTACACAACAGCAGGGCCGTAATGGAGCAGGCGCTCGGCCTAAAGACATCAAATTACCAGGTAAGCGAATTTTATCAAAAAGAGATAGACGATGCGATGATAAACTTTTGGCTGCCAAAAACTCTTGCAAACCCTAATGCATTTAAATGGTACACAGATTGGGAAATAGTGCTCAAAAGTATCAACACGTCCGTTGGTGGCATGGGCTTTAATGGTGAACCGAACGAGAACGGCGAGGCAGAAACAGGTTACATGATTGATGAGCAGCACCAAAACAAAGGCTACGCGACCGAGGCGCTGCAATTATTAAGCAACTGGGCTTTTACTGATGCAAGGGTTGGATCTGTTATTGTGCATACCTACCAGGATAACCTGCCATCAAGAAGAATACTGATTAAATCCGGATTTGAAGAAGTTGGGGTGGATGCAGATGGGCTTATGACGTTCCGGTTGATTAGAAGTTCAACCTAATTAAACTGTAGCCATTGCTGGAACTATAAATGTATATTTCCTTATAAAAAAGAATGCCCCGCCAAAAGCGGGGCATTTCCTTAATAATTAGATTTATTTGGATTTAAAATTATTCGCCTTTTTCTGCATTTTCTTCATTTGCAGCAGGAGCCTCAGGAGCTTCTGGTTTAGCAGCAGGAGCTTCAGCTACCGGTGCCTCTGCCACAGGGGCTTCAGCAACTGGTGTTTCAGCAACCGGGGCAACTTCAACAGCTTCGGCTACAGGAGCAGCTTTAACAGCAGGCTCAGCAGTTTTAGCTTTAGCAGAACCACCACGACGACGGGTTGATTTCTTTTCAGTTTTAGCAACGTCGGTACCGTAAACAGTGTTGTAATCAACTAACTCAATCATTGCCATTTCAGCGTTGTCACCCAAACGGTTTTCCATTTTGATGATACGTGTGTAACCGCCCGGACGGGTAGCTATTTTCTCAGCAATCTCGCGGAACAGGATGCTCACAGCATCTTTATCCTGCAGATAGCTAAATACTGTACGGCGTGAATGCGTAGTATCGTTTTTTGCTTTTGTAAGAATTGGCTCAACATAACCGCGTAAAGCTTTTGCTTTTGCTAATGTTGTAGTGATGCGCTTGTGTAAGATAAGCGAAGTGGCCATGTTGCTCATCATCGCCTTGCGGTGACTGTTTGTGCGGCCTAAGTGGTTTAATTTTTTACCGTGTCTCATTGTTTTTTTGTTGTTGTGGCACGTGCATACCGTCGGACGGCGTTTCCGTCAAGTCCTTGGAATTATGCAAATACTCAGTTGTAAATTTGAGTGATGGGTAGTGAGATCGCCTCAGTACGTTGCTCTGTTGTTATTAAATGTAAAATGGCGATTAAAGAACTGAAACTAATTTCTATTCTCTAATCACCATTCACTGATTATTCTTCGTCTAACTTAAATTTCGACAGGTTCATACCAAAAGATAAGCCTTTTGATTTAACCAGGTCCTGAATTTCAGTTAATGACTTTTTACCAAAGTTTCTAAACTTAAGCATGTCAGCAACGTCGTATGATACTAAATCGGCCAGGCTACGGATGTCGGCAGCTTTAAGGCAATTTAATGCGCGTACTGAAAGGTCAAGATCAACCAGTTCGGTTTTAAGGATTTTACGCATGTGTAAAATTTCCTCGTCAACTTCTTTGGTTTCTTCTTTAGCCTGTGCTTCAAGCATCATGTTCTCATCACTGAACAGCATAAAGTGCTGAATAAGGATCTTAGCCGCCTCTTTAAGTGCATCTTCAGGATGGATTGAGCCATCGGTGGTAATATCCAGAACTAATTTTTCATAGTCTGTTTTTTGTTCCACACGATAGTTTTCGATGGTATATTTAACGTTTTTGATAGGTGTGTAAATCGAGTCGATTGCTATTACACCTACGTTAGCGTCAGGATTTTTATTTTCTTCACTTGGAACATAACCGCGGCCCTTGTTAACAGTAAGCTCAATTTCAAGCGTTACTGACGAGTCCATGTTACAAATAACAAGCTCAGGATTTAAAACCGCAAAGTTGTTTGAAAACTTGGTGATATCACCTGCATTAAAAGCATCCTGGCCATTAATGATAACAAATATCTTTTCGCTGTCGCCAGATTCACCGGTTTTCTTAAACCTAACCTGTTTGAGGTTAAGTATAATTTCGGTAACGTCTTCTACAACGCCTTTAATGGTTGAAAACTCATGCATTACTCCCGAAAAACGTACTGAAGTAATCGCAAAACCTTCAAGCGAAGAAAGTAAGATACGACGCAGAGCATTACCAATGGTTATACCGAAGCCTGGTTCTAACGGACGAAACTCAAACGTGCCATCAAAATCAGTTGATTTCTGCATGATAACCTTGTCTGGTTTTTGAAATGCTAAAATTGCCATTTATATCCTTTATTTATTGTTTACTAATTGAAATGATTTAAACCACGAAATGATTGACAGAATGTGCCAATCATAACGCGGATAAGTATCGTTATTATTTTGAGTACAACTCGACGATAAGGTTTTCCTTAATGTTTTCAGGAATCTCATCGCGGTTCGGATAGTTAAGGAATTTGCCTGTTAAATTGGCAGCATCCCACTCAAGCCAGCTGTATTTGTTAATTCTGCGGCCGGCTACCGAGTTTGTAATTGACTCAAGTGATTTTGATTTTTCGCGAACCGCGATAACGTCACCTGCTCTTAATGCATATGATGCAATGTTTACAACCTCACCGTTAACAGTGATGTGCTTGTGGCCAACTAACTGGCGTGCACCTGAACGGGTTGGAGATATACCTAAACGGTATACGGCGTTATCTAAACGGGCTTCTAAAAATTTCAGCAGGTTTTCGCCTGTGATACCTTCTTTAGCTGAAGCACGGTGAAACAGGTTTTCGAACTGACGTTCTAACACACCATAAGTGTATTTAACTTTTTGTTTCTCCATCAACTGGGTTGAATACTCTGATTGCTTTCCTCTTCTTTTGGAAGCACCATGCATGCCCGGTGGGTAATTTTTTCTGTCAAGCGCTTTATCCGGACCAAAGATTGGTTCACGGAAACGGCGCGCAATTTTGGATTTTGGTCCTGTATATCTAGCCATTTTTTGTGGTTTTTAAAGTATCAAGCAGCCCGCAGCTGCCGAATCTTAGCTTTAAAAAAATTGTTAATTAAACTCTTCTCCTTTTTGAAGGGCGGCATCCGTTGTGCGGAAGCGGTGTAATATCTTTTATTGTAGTTACCTCGATGCCTGCAGTTTGCAAAGTACGGATAGCTGATTCGCGACCGGCGCCAGGGCCTTTTACAAATACTTCAACCTTGCGTAAGCCTAAATCATAAGCTACTTTACCGCAATCAGATGCAGCCTGACCGGCAGCATACGGGGTGTTCTTTTTTGAACCTTTGAAACCCATTTTACCTGCAGACGACCATGAAATAGCCTGGCCTGATTTGTTGGTAAGGGTGATGATGATGTTGTTAAAAGTAGCGTTGATGTGTGCTTCGCCAACCGACTCAACAATTACAATACGCTTTTTGGTTACTTTTTTAGCTTTAGCCATTTTTTCTTTAATGTTTGAACCAATGAATTACTGGATTAACGAATAATCCGGACCCATTGATAAGTTATTTAATCAGGTAATCCTAACGACGAAAGAGCGGAAACTAATTTCTGCCCTTCAATCATTAATCACTATTTAGTAGCCTTTTTCTTGTTAGCAACTGTCTTACGTTTACCTTTACGGGTACGTGAGTTGTTTTTAGTACGCTGACCACGCAAAGGCAAACCTTTACGGTGACGGGTACCACGGTAGCAACCTATATCCATTAAACGCTTAATGTTAAGCTGAACTTCTGAACGCAGCGAGCCTTCAACTTTTATCTGGTCATTAATTATACCACGTATAGTAGCTAATTGCTCATCATTCCATTCTTGTACTTTGGTATCAAAATCAATACCGGCTTCAGTCAAAATTCTTTGAGCTGTTGAGCGGCCAATGCCGTAAATGTAGGTCAGGCCAATCTCGCCTCTTTTATTCTTTGGTAAATCAATACCTGAAATCCTTGCCATATTTTTTGTTTGTGTTTTTAGGTAATAACCGAACGGCGGGCCACCGTTGTACGAATTATCACAATCTCTTTAATTATCCCTGACGCTGCTTAAATTTTGGGTTCTTTTTGTTTATAACGTAAAGTTTCCCGTTGCGGCGGATGATTTTGCAATCAACACTGCGTTTTTTAATGGATGCTCTAACTTTCATCTCTGTTATTATTTATATCTATAGGTTATTCTACCCTTTGTTAAATCATACGGACTCATCTCCAGTTTAACCCTGTCGCCAGGTAAAATTTTGATGTAGTGCATCCGCATTTTTCCGGAAATATGCGCAATAATCTCATGACCATTTTCCAGTTCAACCCTGAACATAGCATTTGATAATGCTTCCCGAATTGTTCCGTCCTGTTCAATCGATGATTGTTTAGCCATATTTTACTGATTATTACTTAATTATCCGCCTTAAAACCGGGATGCAAAATTAATAAAAATATTTTAATTATTATTAATTTCTTTTAAAACATTATCTACGTACGAAAACGTTGAAAGAATATCCGGTTGTCCCTTCCTGATAGCCACTGTATGCTCGTAATGAGCCGACGGCTTGCCATCAATGGTTGATACGGTCCATCCATCGTCCCAAAACTTAACACGGGCTTTGCCGGCATTAATCATCGGTTCAATAGCAATCACCATTCCTTCTTCCAGTTTTACACCAGAACCACGTTTACCGTAGTTAGGTACTTCGGGCTTTTCGTGCAGCTCTATTCCTACCCCGTGTCCTACCAGTTCCTTTACTACGCCATAACCATGCTTTTCGGCATGCTCCTGAACGGCGTAACCTATATCGCCAATGCGTAAACCTGCAACAGCTTTCTCAACCCCAAGGTCAAGACACTCCCGGGTAACGCGCATTAGTCTTTTTACAGCATCGCTAACTTCGCCAATGGCAAATGTAAACGCCGAATCGCCGATGTATTTATTCAATACCACGCCGCAATCAACCGATACCATGTCTCCCTCAACCAGTTCTTTCTGGCTTGGGAAACCGTGTACCACCTGGTCATTAGGCGAAATGCATAATGAATACGGAAAACCGTGATAATTTAAGAATGCAGGAACACCCCCGTTGTCACGGATGAATGTTTCTGCAAGCTTATTTAATTCGATAGTTTTGATACCGGGGCGTATAACTTTCGCAATCTCCCCAAGTGTTTTGGAAACAAGTAAAGAACTTTCTCTTATGAGCTCTATCTCCTCGACAGACTTATAATGGATCTTTGACATTGTTAATTTAGATAACAGGCTGGCCGGTATCGCCTGATGGGATAGCGGTGCGCCCTTTAATTCTTCCTGTTTTCATTAAGCCATCATAGTGACGCATTAACAGGTGGCTTTCAATTTGCTGTAACGTATCCAATACAACACCTACTAATATGATTAGTGAAGTACCGCCGAAGAAACGCGAAAACGAACTGGTTATACCTACCATGCTGGCCAGGGGAGGAAGGATAGCTATGATAGCCAGGGCTATTGAGCCGGGTAACGTAATTCTTGATATTACACCATCAATAAAGCTACCTGTATCTCTGCCTGGTTTAACACCGGGAATAAAACCGCCATTCTTTTTCATATCCTCAGCCATTTGGTTCGGATTAACAGTAATAGCAGTATAGAAATACGTAAACAGGATAATCAATATTGCAAACAGCGCATTATGCCCCCATGACGTATAGTCAGACAATGCCATTAACACTTTATTTTGTGCCGCATTCGGGAAAAATTGCTGAACGGTCGCTGGGATAAACATTAACGCCTGGGCAAATATAATAGGCATTACACCCGCAGCATTTACTTTTAACGGTATGTACTGGCGAACACCACCATACTGTTTGTTACCTACGATACGTTTTGCATACTGAACAGCAATTTTGCGGGTACCCTGCACAATTAGTACAGTAAACATTACTACAGCAATAAGTGCTACAATTTCAACTATGAAAGTTACCAAACCACCTGCTACACTTGAAGTGCGAGACTGGAACTCTGTTAAAAATGCACCTGGCAAAGCTGAGATGATACCAACCATGATGATGAGTGATATACCATTGCCAATACCTTTATCGGTAATTTTCTCACCAAGCCACATCACAAACATAGTACCGGAAGTTAACACGAACATATTCAAAATAGTGAAATATGGGTTTGCCAGCTCCATCTGCTCAGGAGATATCTGCGACCTTAAGTAACCGATAGCCTGCAAAGCAGTAATACCGATAGTAAGATAGCGTGTCCACTGATTAATTTTATTACGACCACTTTCACCTTCCTTTTGAAGTTTTGCAAAATAAGGCACCGCTATACCCAATAACTGCACCACAATGGAAGCCGAAATATAAGGCATTACACCTAACGCAAAAATTGACGCACGTGAAAACGAGCCCCCGGCAAACATGTTGAGCAGCCCGGCTATGCCTTCTTTGTTTTGATCATGGTTCAGCGAAGCAGCACTAACGCCTGGCAGGACCACGTATGACCCTACGCGGTATATCAAAAGAAATAAGAGTGTGTTAGTAATACGCACTCTTAAATCATCGATTTTCCAAATATTGGATAATGTGGTGAAAAATTTCTTCATCGAAAAATTATAGCTTAACTATGGTACCACCTGCTGCTTCAATAGCTTTTTGTGCTGTAGCAGTAAATGCATGGGCTTTAACTTCTAATTTGGCTTTTAATTCGCCACGGCCTAATATTTTAACAAGGTCGTTACGTGATGCCAGTCCGTGTTCTTTCAGTGTATCAAAATCAACTGATGATAAAGAATATTTCTCAGTTAATGCCTGTAACACGTCAAGGTTTACACCTGTGTACTCAGTACGGTTAGGATTTTTAAATCCAACTTTAGGCACACGGCGCTGCAATGGCATCTGGCCACCTTCAAAACCAACTTTAGTGCTGGTACCTGAACGTGAACCGGCGCCTTTATGGCCACGGGTTGATGTTCCGCCACGGCCAGAGCCTGTACCACGGCCAATTCTTTTTCTATTTTTAGTAGAACCTTCTGCAGGTTTCAGATTACTTAAATTCATGATATTAAATATTTTCTACCGCTACCAGGTGATTAACTTTTTTAACCATACCGATGATAGCCGCAGTAGCTTCAACTTCTACACTGTGGTTGATCTTTCTTAAGCCCAGGGCCTCAACCGTACGTTTTTGGCGCTCACTTCTATCGATCACGCTTTTAATCTGGGTTATTTTGATTTTTGCCATGACAGATTATCCGTTAAATACTTTACCTAAACTAACGCCGCGTTGCTGGGCTACAGTATAAGCATCACGTAATTGTGATAATGCCGATACAGTTGCTTTAACCACGTTGTGCGGATTTGATGAACCTTTTGATTTTGCCAATACGTTGTGTATACCGGCACTTTCCAATACTGCACGCATTGCACCACCTGCAATTACACCGGTACCGTTTGCTGCTGGTTTTATGAAAACAAAACCACCGCTAAATTTACCAATTTGCTCGTGAGGTATAGTGCTGTTGATAATTGGAACTTTTACCAGGTTCTTTTTAGCATCATCAATACCTTTTGCAATAGCTTCAGTAACCTCTTTAGCTTTACCTAAACCATAACCTACAACACCATTCTCATCGCCCACTACCACAATGGCACTGAAGCTGAAAGTACGGCCGCCTTTAGTTACTTTGGCTACACGCTGTATGCTCACCAAGCGGTCTTTTAATTCGATCTCGCTTGTTTTTACTCTTTTTATGTTGATTGTTGACATTTCTCTTTTCGATTAAAAGTTTAAACCACCCTCACGTGCACCTTCAGCCAATGATTTAACACGACCATGGTACAAATAACCGTTCCTGTCGAAAACCACATCTACTATACCAGCTGCAATAGCTTTTGAAGCAACCAACTTGCCAACGGCAACCGACTGATCAATTTTAGTACCTTCTGCTGCAGTAAAATCTTTTGATAACGATGAGGCCGACACTAATGTCTTACCGCTTACATCATCAATGATCTGTGCATAAATACCTTTATTGCTCCTGTATACTGACAAACGAGGGCGTGCTGAAGAACCTGAAAGGCGCTTCCTGATCCCCATCTTAATTCTGTCTCTTCTTGATAATTTTGCTCTAGCTGCCATGACGATTATTTTTTAGATGCTGATTTACCTGCTTTTCTTCTCAATACTTCGCCAACAAACTTGATACCTTTACCTTTGTATGGTTCCGGTGCACGTAACGAGCGTATTTTCGCTGCTACCTGGCCTATAAGTTGTTTATCAATTGACTCTAAAATGATAGTTGGGTTTTTACCCTTATCAGCAGTTGTTGAAACTTTAATCTCTTTTGGTAATTCAAAAACGTAGTGGTGAGAATATCCCAACACTAAATCTAATGTGTTACCTGTATTGGTTGCGCGGTAACCCACACCCACTAATTCCTGCTCAATTTTGTAACCTGTGGTTACACCAACAACCATGTTGTTTATAAGCGCACGGTATAAACCATGTAATGCTTTATGGCGTTTTTGATCAGAAGGGCGTTTTACAACCAGGTTTCCTTCTTCCTGTTCAACAGTGATATCACTGTCAACAGCCTGTTGCAACTCCCCTTTTGGGCCTTTTACAGTAACAACATTACCTGCCGATACCGAAATTGTAACCCCTTGAGGTAGTGCTATAGGTGATTTTCCTACTCTTGACATTGCTTAATTTCCTCCTATTAATATACGTAGCATAAAACCTCACCACCAACATTCTGTGCGCGAGCTTCTTTATCGGTCATTACACCTTTAGAAGTCGACAGGATGGCGATACCTAAACCATTTAATACTCTTGGCATATTATCCATGCCTGCGTATTTCCTCAAACCTGGTTTACTGATGCGTGCGATGCTGCGGATAGCAGAAATTTTAGTTATCGGGTGGTATTTCAAAGCTACCTTGATGGTACCTTGAGGACCGTTGTCTTCAAACTTAAAATTAGCAATGTAACCTTTGTCGAAAAGCACCTTAGTGATTTCCTTCTTCAGATTTGATGCAGGAATTTCAACAACCCGGTGGTTGGCTTTAATAGCATTCCTTACTCGTGTAAGATAATCTGCGATTGGATCTGTATTCATTTTATTGTGTTATGATAGTGGTTTCCTTCCGGTAACGTCCCGGGCGACCTTCTATCGGTTAATTCTTTGTATTTCGGAATTCGGATGTTCGATTTCGGATTTACCGTTCGCGCTGTCCTATTCCTGCTGATATTCAAATTCCGAAATCGTAATTCCGAAATCCGACATCAATTTACCAGCTTGCTTTCTTTATTCCGGGGATCTTTCCGGCCAGGGCCATATCACGGAATGTAACACGTGATATACCAAACTGGCGCATGTATCCGCGCGGACGGCCTGTTAATTTGCAACGGTTATGTAATTTAACCGGTGATGAGCCTTTTGGCAATGCATCTAATGCTGCAAAGTTACCTTCAGCTTTAAGGGCCGCTCTTTTTTCAGCGTATTTAGCTACTAATTTAGCACGTTTAACTTCACGTGCCTTTACACCTTCTTTAGCCATTGTTAGTTGGAGTTTGATTTTTAAATGGTAAACCAAATTGTTTCAGTAACTCTAATGCTTCAACATCATTTGTTGCCGAGGTTACAAAGGTAATATCCATACCCTGTATCTTGTTTATCTTATCGATATTGATTTCAGGAAAAATGATTTGCTCAGTTACACCTAAAGTATAGTTTCCGCGTCCGTCAAAACCTTTATCGTTAATGCCTTTAAAGTCACGTATACGTGGCAATGCAACAGCAATTAAACGGTCAAGAAACTCGTACATTGTATTATCGCGCAACGTAACACGTACGCCGATAGGCATGTTTTTACGCAATTTAAAGTTCGAGATATCTTTTTTAGATTTTGAAGATACAGCCTGCTGACCGGTAATAGTGGTCAATTCGGTAATTGTATTTTCAATAAGCTTTTTATCAGTCGTAGCACCACCAACACCCTGGTTAATGGCGATTTTTTCAAGCTTAGGAACCTGCATTA
Organism: Mucilaginibacter sp.; assembly: GCF_025359345.1. GTDB lineage: Bacteria > Bacteroidota > Bacteroidia > Sphingobacteriales > Sphingobacteriaceae > Mucilaginibacter. The sequence goes on along the minus strand of NZ_JANYGQ010000026.1, from coordinate 150,559 downwards.
CGCTTTTGTACTGAAATTTGTCTTTCAGTGCAGTACGAATTTCGTCCTTATACTTCGTTTTTAATCTTGGTACGTATTCCATTACTTAATTTCCTCTCCTGATATTTTTGCAAACCTTACTAATTTACCTGCATCATTCTTTTTACGGCCAACGCGGGTTGCTTTTCCTGTTTTAGGATCAACCAGCATCAGGTTTGAGATTGCTATGGCAGCTTCCTGCTTAACAATTCCACCGTTTGGTTTTGCTGCATTCGGCTTAGTGTGTTTTGATACTAAATTAGCACCTTCAACAATAGCTCTGCCCTTTTCTAATATTACTTCTAATATTTTACCTTGCGATCCTTTTGAATCGCCGGCTATAACCTTAACCAGATCACCTTTTTTGATCTTTAGTTTGGTTGGCTGTGTGTGTTGTTTCTTTTCCATTATTACAATACCTCCGGTGCTAATGATACAATTTTCATAAATTGTTTTTCACGCAATTCCCTTGCTACCGGGCCAAAAATACGTGTTCCTCTTGGCTCATCCTGGTTGTTTAATAACACCGCGGCATTGTCGTCAAAACGGATATATGAACCATCCTTGCGGCGGATCTCTTTCTTAGTTCTTACAACTACAGCTTTTGAAACAGTACCTTTTTTAACGTTGCCTGATGGCAGGGCGCTTTTTACGGTAACTACTATCTTATCGCCGATTGATGCATACCTTTTACCGGTACCACCTAACACGCGGATTACTAAAACTTCTTTAGCACCGCTGTTGTCAGCTACGTTTAATCTTGATTCCTGTTGTACCATCTTATTTAGCCCTTTCTAAAATTTGAACTAATCTCCAGTTTTTGTTCTTGCTAAGCGGGCGTGTTTCCATAATCAATACGGTATCACCTACACCACAAGTATTGGCTTCATCATGAGCCATAAATTTGGTAGTCTTCTTAACGAATTTACCGTAGATAGGGTGTTTCACTTTACGCTCAACGGCAACCACAATAGATTTTTCCATCTTGTTGCTTACTACCAGGCCGGTACGAGTTTTTCTTAAATTTCTTTCCATTTTTCCCGATGCTTAATTTATTCAGAAGCTGCCGCCGATTTGCGCTTTGTTAACTCCGTAGTTAAGCGGGCGATGTCCTTACGTACCTTTGTGATACGGGTAGGGTTTTCAATAGCAGAAACCGCATGTGCAAATTTCAGTTTGGTAAGCGTAGCTCGTTCCTCACTGACCCTGGCAACCAATTCTTCAGTTGACAACTCCAAAATTTCTGAGTTCTTCATTTTATTTAACTGTTTGTGTTATGTTGAAGAGGTTATAAAAGTTACCTGTTGTACTAAACGTATTACAACACATTTATAACGTTCATTTTTATTTATGCTTCTACGTAATCTCTACGTACTATAAATCTTGTTTGCACTGGCAATTTCTGTGCTGCCAGGCGTAATGCTTCTTTGGCAACATCCAAAGGCACACCTTCTGCTTCAAAAATGATCCTTCCGGGGCGTACTACCGCTACCCAGTACTCAGGAGCACCTTTACCTTTACCCATACGTACCTCTGCTGGTTTTTTGGTTACAGGCTTGTCAGGAAATATCCTGATCCACACCTGGCCTTCACGTTTCATAAAACGTGTTACAGCTATACGTGCAGCTTCGATCTGGCGGCTGGTTATCCAGGCAGGCTCGAGTGATTTTATACCGAAAGATCCGAATGAAAGCTCAGCGCCACGACTGGCGTTACCTTTCATTTTGCCTTTTTGCATCTTTCTGAACTTCGTTCTTTTTGGCTGTAGCATTTTCTTAAGCTTTTATATCGTAACGATATATTTTTCTACTAAATATTATTATCTCTTTCCTGGACCACCCGGGCGATTTCCGCCTGGACGGCTTCCTCCGCCTTGTCCACCGGGACGATTACCGCCCGGACCGCCTAGGCCACGATTTCCGCCTGGGCCACCTGGACCGCCACGGCGATCACCGCCTGGTTTCCTGTCGCCTCTGCGTTCGCCACCGCGCTCGCCGCCTCTTTCGTTGCCGCCACGGCCGCCGAAGCCTGCCGCGCCGCCTTCAGGGCGTCCGCCTTTACCGCTGGCGCTGCTTGCGCCACCAATGTTTGGCGATAAATCGCGTTTGCCGTAAACCTCGCCTTTGCAAATCCAAACCTTAACACCTATTTTACCATAAGTAGTTAATGCTTCAGCTAATGCATAATCAATGTCTGCACGGAAAGTATGTAGTGGAATTCTTCCTTCTTTATATTGCTCGGTACGTGCCATCTCAGCGCCACCTAAACGGCCTGATGTCATCACCTTTATTCCTTCAGCACCCATTCTCATGGTTGAAGCAATAGTGGTTTTCATTGCACGACGGAATGAAATACGAGCTTCAAGCTGTTTTGCTATGCCTTCAGCAACTAATTGTGCATCAAGCTCAGGGCGTTTGATCTCAAATATATTGATCTGAACTTCCTTTTTAGTTAATTTCTTTAACTCTTCTTTTATCTTGTCAACTTCCTGACCGCCTTTACCTATAACAATACCCGGACGGGCAGTGTGTATAGTTACAGTAATACGTTTTAAAGTACGCTCGATAACTACCTTTGATACACCACCTTTTGAGATACGTGCTGATAGATATTTGCGGATCTTTTCGTCTTCAACTAATTTGTCGGCATAGTGATTGCCACCGAACCAATTAGAATCCCAACCTCTGATGATTCCTAATCTGTTACCTATTGGATGTGCTTTCTGTCCCATTTCAAATTAATTGTTGTCGTTTTTACTGTCTACGATCAGGTGTACATGGTTTGAGCGTTTGCGGATACGGTATCCCCTTCCTTGCGGAGCAGGGCGTAACCTTTTTAGCTGACGACCACCGCCTACTGAAACCTCTTTTACATATAAGTTGCTGTCTTCAACACGCTTGCCTTCGTTTTTTGCTTCCCAGTTTTTGATGGCTGATAACAAAAGCTTTTCAACGCGTATTGCGGCTTCTTTATTTAAAAATTTTAGGGTATATATCGCTTTCTCAACGTTCATACCACGGATAAGGTCAACCACCAAACGCATTTTACGCGGTGAGGTAGGGCAGTTCTGTAATTTGGCAACAGATGCACCACCAACCTGCAATTTTGCAGCTTCCTTTTGCTGTCTGATTAATACAGACCTTTTAATTTTTGTTGTTGCTTCCATGCCTTATTTTTTCTTTTCTGCGTGACCACGGAATGTACGTGTTGGTGCAAACTCTCCCAGCTTGTGTCCAACCATGTTTTCTGTTACGTACACAGGGATAAATTTATTACCGTTGTGTACTGCGAATGTATGACCAACGAAATCCGGAGAGATCATGGAGCGTCTTGACCATGTTTTTACAACCGATTTCTTATTTGAATCATTCAGAACCATAACTTTTTTGTCAAGGTTATGATCGATGTAAGGTCCTTTTCTAATTGAACGTGCCATTGTTATTTCTTCCTTCTTTCAATGATATAACGATCCGATGTTTTCTTTTTGTCGCGGGTTTTGTAGCCTTTAGCTAATAAACCTTTGCGCGAACGTGGGTGACCACCTGAGGCCCTGCCCTCGCCACCACCCATAGGGTGATCTACCGGGTTCATGGCTACACCACGAACTCTTGGGCGACGGCCTAACCAGCGTTTGCGGCCGGCTTTACCTAACACAGCGTTTGCTTTGTCGCCATTTGAAACGGTACCGATAGTTGCCAAGCAAGTTGACAATATCATACGTGTTTCGCCTGAAGGCAATTTGATGATAGCATATTTACCGTCACGTGCCGAAAGCTGTGCGTAAGTACCTGCACTACGTGCTATGGTACCGCCCTGGCCTGGGTTCAATTCAATATTGTGAATAATTGAGCCTAACGGTATATTTTTTAATGGTAAGGTGTTACCAATTTCAGGTGGCGCTGTTTCGCCCGATATAACAGTTAATCCAACTGTTAAACCTTCCGGCGCTATCATATATCTTTTCTCTCCGTCAACAAAGTGTAACAGAGCTATACGTGCCGAACGGTTAGGATCGTACTCGATAGTTGCAACTTTTGCAGGGATATCAAATTTATTGCGTTTGAAATCAATTAACCTGTAGGCTTGTTTATGGCCACCGCCCATGTAGCGCATGGTCATTTTACCGCTGTTGTTACGTCCGCCTGACCGAGTGTTCGCAGACACAACCAACGACTTTTCAGGAACGTTTGTTGTGATATCCGATGTACTGGTATCTATGCGGAAGCGGGTACCGGGTGTAACCGGTTTAAATCTTTTAACTGCCATCTCTTTATTTATATACCGCTATAAAAATCAATTACTTCTCCGTCTTTCAACGTAATAACCGCTTTTTTATACGCTGCAGCGCGGCCGCTAACGGCGCCTGCTTTTGTATTGCGGGTTTTAAGTTTACCAACGTATTTCATGGTGTTTACAGCTTTCACATTAACACCATACATAGCCTCAATGGCTCCTTTAATCTGAATCTTGTTAGCTCTTGGATCAACTTTGAAAGCATAACGGTTAAGCTTCTCGGTTAATTGAGTTACTTTTTCAGTAAGTAAGGGTTTCTTTAAAATTTCCATAATTACTTAGCTAATGCTTCCTCCAAAGTTTTAAGGGCGCCTGTAGTTAAAATTAGCTTGCCTGCGTTTAACACATCATATGTGTTTAACTGGTTTGCCACAATAACCTTAGTTTTTTTCAGGTTCCTGCTTGATAAATAAACATTGTCATTTGCAGCGCCTAATACTAAAAGTGTTTTTACATCACTAACATTAAGATCTGACTGAAGCTGTATGTAGCTTTTAGTTTTGATTGCGTCAAAAGTAAAGTCTTCTACAACTACTATGTTGCTGTCTTTTGCTTTGTATGATAAAGCAGAGTTGCGGGCCAGTGATTTAAGCTTCTTGTTTAACTTGAAGCTGTAATCGCGCGGCTGCGGACCGAATACACGGCCACCACCATTAAACAATGGAGATTTTACGCTACCTGCACGGGCACCACCGGTACCTTTTTGCTTATATAACTTGCGGGTTGAACCTGCAATTTCGTTACGCTGTTTTGATTTGTGTGTACCCTGACGCTGGTTAGCTAAATACTGCTTAACATCAAGATAAATTGCGTGATCGTTTGGTTCGATACCGAATACGGACTCAGGAAGTTGCACCTTGGCACCTGTTTCTTTACCTGATACATTTACTACTTTAACTTCCATCTTATTTATCCACTATTACGAATGAACCCTTAGCTCCGGGGATGGAACCTTTAACAACCAGCAGATTTTGCTCGGCGAAAATTTTCACAACTTGTAGGTTCTGAATCTTCACACGCTCATTTCCCATCTGTCCGGCCATACGCATACCTTTAAATACACGTGAAGGCCATGAAGACGCTCCCATTGAACCTGGTGCACGTAAACGATTGTGCTGACCGTGAGTTTGCATACCCACACCCGCAAAACCATGACGTTTTACAACACCTTGAAAACCTTTACCTTTTGAGGTACCAACCACATCAACAAAGTCGCCTATCTCGAAGATATCTACCGAAATAGTGTCTCCTAATGCTTTTTCGTCCGTGAAAGTTTTAAATTCAACCAGCTTACGTTTTGGTGTAGTGCCGGCTTTTTGGAAGTGACCTTTTAAAGGACCTGAAGTGTGTTTTTCTTTTTTCTCGCCATATGCAAGCTGTACAGCTGCATATCCGTCGGTTTCAACAGACCTAATCTGTGTTACCACACAAGGGCCAGCTTCGATTACTGTGCAGGGAATGTTTTTTCCTGCTTCATCGAAAATGCTGGTCATTCCTACCTTTTTACCAATAATTCCTGACATTTTCTTTTTTAGTTTGTGTCCATCGAAGCAGTAGGGCTTCGTTCAAGACATATTATTCCCCCCGAAAGGGACGGCAAAGATAGAAACTTTACAGTAATTATCAAATAGTTAGTGAGTTATTTTTTTATAATTTATTTTGATGGCGATTTGTGAGGGAATTGCTTGATAAAGTGAGTGGTTGATTGGCGGAATCAGGTTAGATTATACTTACCGCGGGATGAATTATTGTTTTGCGTGATTTATTTTGAGGATGGACCGGTGCACTTTGCCTAAAAATCTTTGGTTGCGGCATTTTTTTTTATACGGCATGCGTCATTAGTTTGAATGATAGTTTGTGTTGTGCATCCTAAAATAAAAAATTTGCATGTTAAATTTAAATACATAGCTTTGTGATGCATTGTTAACTGATGCAATAAACAACCATGATACAAACGGAATTACTGAAGGGCACACTAAGCACCATTATTCTTAAATTACTGGAAGAAAAAGGCCGGATGTATGGTTACGAGATAGTGCAATTGGTTAAAGAAATGTCGGATGAAAAAATACTGGTTAAAGAAGGCTCGCTTTACCCCGCGCTTCATAAACTGGAAGCAGATAAATTGTTAGTTGCCGAGGAAGTATTTATCGGTAAAAGGATCCGTAAGTATTATAGCCTTACACCATCCGGAAAAATATCGGCTAAAGCATCCGTAGATGAATTGTTGGCATTCTTACAAACCATACATCAATTAATTAACGCACCGCCATCAAAACCATATGGGACAACTTAGTGACGATGAGGAAATGATAATTCTTGGGCACATCATAGCTGATGGGGTTACCGATAAGGCTCTTCAAAATGACTTGCTCGACCATTATTGCTGCTTTATTGAAGAAATACTATTAACCGGCGCTGATTTTGAATCGGCTTATAAAACTGCATTCCAGGCCATTACACCCAACGGTATGCACGAAATACAGGAGGAACTTTATTTTATTTTAAACCATAAACAACAAACGATCATGAAACGCACCATTTATTTCGCCGGTTTTTTAACCGTATTCTGTATCTCCACAGTTATTATGTTCAAAACCATGCATTGGCCGGGCGCTTCCGTCTTGTTCCTAATCGCTTTCCTTTTAGTAATCGCCACCGCCATTATCCTGTTCTCAAGTTCCATAAAACATTGGAAATCTCATACAGCTGGATATAATGTACGGGTAATAGCAGGGTTCTTGGCTGCATTACTAATCTCTGTTGGCGCTATTTTTAAATCACTTCATTATCCAACAGCAGGCGCACAAATAGTAGCAGGCGTTTTGCTGCTCAACCTCGTATTTCTGCCCATGTTCTTTTATCATTTATACCGGGGAGAATTAATAAACACAGCAAAAATTAACAATTAATTACCTCAGCGAGACAAAAATCGGGCTGGTAAAAAAGACGGGATACTTGATTATTAAGCACTTACAGCGGTATTGCCAAAAAAATGCGCTTACGTAGTGTTGGTTGCTAGCCACTTACTTAAATCTGACCATTTAATAAAATTGGAATCATTGATAATCAGCGAGTTCCACTTTACCCGAGGTGTTCCAAAATGTAAAAATGGAACGCTTTGCGGAGCTGGTAACCTATTTTTTCCTTTGGCGCGTAGCCGTGCAGACCTAAAGAGTTGGCGTTCCCCTGTATCCAAATATAAGAAATCGTCATTGTCAAAAACTTATGCCGTTTTGAAAACTTCATATGTTTTTCCTATATTCAGCCATCGCTAACTAACTGACTCAAAATGAAATCCCCTTTAAAAATTCTCATTACTTTATTACTAGTAACTGTACTTTTCAGTTGTAAAGAAGCACCCAAAACAAACAACCGCCTGGCCAATGCCAGTCGCGAAGACAAAAATGGCTGGATATACCTGCACCTGGCAGGCGCACCGGCCGACATTGGTTACCAGCACGGTTTCCTGGCAGCTAAAGAAATTGATACCATGATTAAGGTAATGCAATATTACCTGCCAAGCAGCAGCGGCAAAACATGGGAATTTTATCGCGCAGCTTCCGCCAGGTTTTTATGGAAGAAGGTCGACAAGGAATACCAGGATGAAATGAAAGGTATTGCCGAGGGACTGCGGGCTAAAGGTTTTAAGTACGATTCGCTCGACATAACTGCGTTGAATGCTTATTACGAACTGCCTGGATATTATGTGCCTTTATTAATGAACAAACTTAAACCCGGCAGCGGCAATAACCGGGCTCCCGGCAATTGCAGCGCATTTATTGCCACCGGCAGCTTTACAAAGGACCATAAAATTGTGATTGCCCATAATAATTGGACCGACTATATTGTTGGCGAACGCTGGAACGTAATTGCCGATATAAAACCCGAAAAGGGCAACGAATTTTTAATGGATACCGGCCCCGGCTTTATTCATAGCGGCGACGATTTTGTGGTAAGCAAGAGCGGTGTATTGATAACCGAAACTACCATAACCCAGTTTAAGGGCTACGATACCACCAAAACAGCCGAATTTGTACGTGCCCGCAAAGCCGCCCAGTACGCCAACAACATCGACGATTTTGTAAAAATAATGACAACCGACAACAACGGCGGCTATGCCAACGACTGGCTGATTGGCGATACCAAAACCAACGAGGTTGCCAAGCTTGAACTCGGGCTTAAAAACTTCAAAGTATGGCGCTCGAAAGACACGGCCATTATTGGTTCCAATTTCGCCATAGACCCTAAACTTATTAAAGAGGAAACCACTTTTGACGTAAACGACAAAACTACATCGCCAAATGCACGCAGGAAGCGCATGGAAAAACTGGTTTATGTAGATTATAAAGGCAAGCTTAGCGACACCACCGGCAAAACCATCGAAGGCGATACGTACGACGCATTAAATAACAAAGACGCCTATAACCGCTGCGTTATTGATGGCCACGTAGAAGAAGACCCAATGGGATGTAAGGAATTTAATGAACCTGCATTTTTCCCGATGGGTGCCGTACAAGGGAAGGTAACAACCAGCAACCTGGCCGGTAAAATGCAGATGTGGGCACACATGGGCCATCCCGGTGGCGCCGACTTCCTGGCCGGGCCGTTTCTTAAAAAACACCCGGAATATGTTAAAACCCAGGGTAAATATTTGAGGAATATGAAAGCTTATCCGTGGACGTTGTTTAGCGCGGCTGCTAACTAATTTTTGATTGGGCAGTGTTATTTATCGCCATAATGAAACCGGCACTGCAAAATTGAGCATTTCTGATCCGAGCCTTTTGTACCGGATATTTGGTAAACTAACCTATGCTCACCCGTAATTCTTCTCGACCAGAACCCTTTGAGGCCATGCTTCAGGGGTTCTGGTTTTCCTAAGCCTGCAAATGGTGTTTGTTTGATGGACTTTATAAGATCCCGTATTTTATTAACGGTTTCGGGGTCATTCTCAAGCCAATATTCAAAATCTTCCCAGCCATTTTTTGTAAACTCCGTGTTCATGCTAACGCGTATTGAGTTTAATCAAAGGCGTAAGGAATCACTTCTCCGGCATTAAGCTGTTCGATAGACTCTTCCAGCCTCTTCCTGTTTGCACCAGTGGATAGTAAATGGGCTGTTTCATTTAACGAATTATATTCCTTAATCGAAATAATTACTATGGCATCGTCGTCATTATTATTCCTGGGAACGACAATAACATCCTGCGAACCGCTTACCCCGTCAAAGTAAGCTTTCATCTTTGTTCTTAACGACGATATTGTAATTGCTTTCATATTTGTACTTTCAGATGTACTTTATAACGTACAAATATAAATAAATATTTTATAATAATCTTTTATCGCAAATCAACGTAATCAATCAAATCAGCGGTTTACTCGCTCATCAACCTCCTAATCAACTCCGCGCTCTGCTTATTCCCTTCTTCCAGCCTGCCGTCAAAAAAGGCTTGTACATCGTTAAAATGCTTTTTGTAGCCCTGCATATCGCCGTAACCAATTATCGACGACCATTCGCGTACGGCCGAGTGAAATTCCAGATCATCACCACGAATGGTTTTATCATATAGCGCTGTTTCTATCGATTCTTCCAGCAGTTCTTCATTTTTAAACAAATATTCGGCAATACCCAGGCGTAAACGGAATGGCGGGGTTTGGCAAATAAGGTTATCATAAGGGTTTACGCCCAGGTGGTACCAGGCATCAACCATACTTAATATACTAAGGTGCGAGTTGGGCTTGCGAAGATGCGCATTGTCTGACAATGAAAACTCCTTCATCACCGAGTCATTCAGCATAATTGGCTTGCGACTTTCGTGGAAAACAAAATCGCGGGCACGGTAAAGCCTGGCGCGGAACGCTTCCTCCTCCTCCTTTATCATCAGTTTAAATAACTCCGACTCGGATGTGGCATACCGTTTCACCTGTTGCCTTGCATAGGGGTTCAGTATCGCCAGGCCCGCGTATACGTGCGCTTTGTAGCTGAATATACGGAGGGTGGTCAATATCTTTACATTATCTATACCCCCGACGTATGACGCATTCTCCCATGGGAAAAACCCGGCTTCTTTCCATGCTGTGCCCATGCTTTCGAAACCTACGTGTGTTACAGCCTGCGTATCGGCAACCATCTTGTCGTGCTCGTGGTAATCGCCGAGTTCAACAATATCCGAGCCGATGGCCGTAAACAAATCCAGCATGCGCTGGTACGCTGCGTCATCAGCGCGATGGCGTATCAATATCAGCTTCTGCCCTTTCGGCTTAAAGCCCGGGCCGTGCATACCGTGAAAGGTGATGATTTGCGCATCGGCAGGCAGGTATTTTTCGAATGTGGTTATCTCCGGGGTTTTAACAGACGTTTGGCCGGCTACTATGGCACCATATTTGGTTGATGAACCAAACTCGCCAACAACATGCGCCATGCGGTCGGCTTCAACCGAATAGATGATTAAATCGCTGATGCGCGATACATCTTTCCCGCTATCCATCACTTTAATATCATACGGTGTAAGCTCCTCTTCCAACCGGTCGCGGTTTGCGGGCAAGTCGCAGCCACACACTTTGTAGCCTGCTTCTGCAAAAGCTTTGGCGTATAAACGCCCCATATCGCCCAAGCCAATAATGCCTATATTCATGCTGCTAATATAGCTATGAGTAGCAAAATTCCGTACGAAACCTTACATTCGCATTTATAAAAGGGTATTTTAAGGCAATAAAAACCGTAAAAGCCCTGTTTTGTTAATATTGTTGAACTAAACTCACCCTATGAACAAGCTTTTTATAGTAAGACCATTTATCATTATCCTAATAATAATAACCGGTTACGGACGTGCACTTTCCGTTAATTTGCAAACACCGCCGCCGGCAGCAAAACCTGTACAAGCCAAACCAGCTTACAGACAAGCCCCCACGTTCAGGTTTCGTAAAGCCACCCACGAAGACACGTTGCTTATGCGCGATAAATCAATAAGCGGGCAGTATAAATACCTTTTAACCAAAGTATACCATATGCAGGAACCCTTTGTTACGTCGTTTTACAAAAACATGCGTGACACGATGAACGTGGACCGCAAAAAACTACAGGACGCTGAAGCAAAACTTGCCGCTGCAACCAAAACCACTACCGATCTACAAAGCAATGTATCTGAAAAGGAAAAATCGCTGGCTCAATCAAACTCACGGGTTAACGCCATAAACCTGTTGGGTATTTATATCGATAAAGGCGTTTATAACCTGATAATGTGGGGCCTGGTAATTGTGCTGGGGCTTACGGCAGCAATAGTCATCTACCGCTCGGGCAGTTATAGCCGGGAGGCACGTTATCGCATTGGCCTTTATAACGAACTGGAAGAAGAGTTTAAAACCTACAAAGCCAAAGCCAACGAAAAGGAAAAGAAGCTTGCCCGCGAACTGCAAACTGAGCGTAATAAGGTGGATGAATTAATGGGCAGAAGCTAGTCCGGTTATTGCATGAAAGCCTACCTCTTTGGCTGGAATCCCGTTAAATGGGAATGGCCCGATCTTGACCAGGATATCGAAAAACTAAAAACAACCGGTAAGCTGGAAGATAACTGGAGCGTAATCAGCCACAAAAGCATACGACCGGGCGACAGGGCTTACATGATAAGGCTTGGCGTTGAGCCGAGAGGTATTTTTGGTTCGGGTACTATAGCTTCTGAGCCATACCCTGCTTTTCGCAACGGCAGGCATTATTACCGGATAACTATTGCGCTCGATGTTTTGCTAAACCCCACCAAACAAAACATACTTGGTATGGATATTTTAAAAACCGGGAATTTAGCAGCACAAAATTGGACGCCGCAAGCATCGGGGATTTCCATAAAGCCACAACTGGTTGATGAGTTAGAAGGCGTTTGGCTTAGTTTCTTGGATGAACAACACCTTTTTGATATCTAATTATGAGTGTAATAAAACCCATCTTCCGCATTTTTGACTATGATAAAGCTATTGAGTTTTACATAAGATGGCTCGGTTTCACTATTGACTGGGAGCACGAGTTTGAACCGGGAACAACACCAAAGTATCTGCAGGTATCCCTCCGAGATGTTATCATTCATTTATCAGAACATCACGGCGACGGCAGCCCCGGTTCGCACATTAACATCGATGATTTTGAAAACCTCAGAGCTTATAACCGCGACATTAATGCTAAAAGATACAAATATGGCCGCCCGGGCCTGGAAGTACCGGAGTGGAATGAAAAAGTCATCAACATGACCGTGCACGATCCATTCGGCAACCGAATAACGTTTGGCGAAGTAGTGGCGTAGTTATTTAATCTTGAATATTATCGGCATGGTCAGCTCCGGTGGAGCCTGGTCTGTGGATGTTATTTAGCCAGTATGCGAAAATACCCATTTTACAATTTGCCTGGTAACCGATGTAACATCCAATTGCCCAGCCTATCTAATAGCTATGAACCTTAGATACCTCCCTTTTATTGCTGCTTTTGCAGTTTTGATGGCAGGATGCCGTCAGCAAAACAACCCCGTTGTTGAAAAGCAGCTTAAAGACCTTTTAGCAAAAAACGAATATTTTAAACTGGATGCACGGTACAAGCAATCGGGTATTGAGCTTGATGAAAGTAACCGTTTATATTTCAAAGCATTTATCGATAACGCATTTAACCGCAACGAAGAATGCGTGAAGGATGTTGATTCCCTTTTTAACCTGGCTAACTTTACTGCGCCGGATTCAGTAAAATCTACGTTAAAGCGCCTGCAGGGCGACAGCTATTTCAAAACTTTCCAGTATTTAAGGGCTGCGCAGTGCGACAGCATGATATTATCAAAATACAAACACGCCCTGCATAAGGATGTAATCGATGATATCAACAACGACCTAGTAATCCGCAACGGTCTTAAAAATATCCCGGCGCAGCAAACGCTAATAAAAGCCAACACCACCATCCCCTGGCACAGGGATATGTTGGGGCTGATTGAGTTCCCCATTAAAGCTAATGCGCAAAACTTCGATGCCATATTTGATACCCGCGCCAATATCTCCACCATATCAAAAACCTACGCCAAAAAACTGGGGCTGCATATTTTGGATGTAACCTATAACGAGGGCAGTGGGGCCACTGGTATCACATTTAAAACCGGCATGGGCATTGCCGACAGTCTTTATATAGGCGATATACTGGTAAAGAACGTGTTCTTCCAGGTGATGCCCGATAGCATACTTTATATTGCACCGATTAAGGTCCAGCTTAATATTATTATCGGGTTCCCGGTTATAGCGCAAATGCAGGAGGTTCATATTTTTAAAGACGGCAAAATGACCATCCCTGCAACACCAGCCAAAAGTGATTTGCACAATTTTGCGCTGGATGGCCTCGACCCTGTGCTTGCCTTAAAATCAGGTAATGATACCTTATCTTTTCACTTTGATTCGGGTGCCAGCACGTCGATGTTGTACCTGGCGTACTTTAACAGGTATAATGCAACAGTGCTGAAAACTGCCGTTAAAAAGACGCAGGGCTTTGCCGGCGCAGGTGGCTCTGAAAAAAAAGAAGTGTATGTGTTGCCAAAGCTTAATTTAACCTTAGGCGGCAGAACCGTAACTATTGATAGCGTGAGCGTGCTTACCAAAGTCATCTCTCCCGGCGAGAAATTCTATGGCAACATAGGCCAGGATTTTTTAAATAAGTTTAACGAAGTGGTGTATAATTTTAGGGATATGTATTTTGAGGGGAAATAAGAATTTGTTTAACCAAACAAGTTCCACCAATCCTTGTAGTATCTTGTATACTCACAAAACATGGTTATTATAAAAATCGGTAAAGAAAACAACGAACGCGAACTGGAAATAGTAAACGAAAAAGGCGACTGGGCAAACGGCAGCTACCATTTATTTTCGGCACACTTTGTACACGAGGGCGCAAAGCCTGAATCTGAACCGCATGATATAAAAAAGGCTAACTTTTTAGGTGAGCTTATTATAGACAAAGACGACGCGACCTGGGAATATAACGGCGACAAGCTAAACAGCGACGAACAAAAGCAGGTTGCTGATTTTATATTGGATTATAGTGCGCCGGATGGGGTGTATTAATTAGGGGTGTTTGTCCGTCCGGTTTTGAGAGGCCATAGGTGGTGGACGGTGCGGACAGGTACATTTCTCCACCTCATAACAAACTCGTCATTGCGAGGAACGAAGCAACCTCTGCGAAGGACAATCAGGGAGGATAACGCTTGTGTGAAGCATACGGCCGCTTTCTCTCCACATAGTTAAAGGTTCATGATCTGCATAGCTCAGAGATTGCTTCGTTCCTCGCAATGACGATAGCAGATTATTTTGCCAACAAAAAAGCCACCTCTTTCGAAATGGCTTTTTTATCTATCTTGAATCTTGATTCTTGGCTCTTGATTCTAAATACCTACTCTTCCGGTACTATCACACCTTAATTTCAACCTCAACGCCGCTTGGCAATTCAAGTTTCATCAGGGCATCAACAGTTTTCGAGTTCGAGCTGTAAATGTCTAATAAGCGTTTGTATGAGCATAATTGAAATTGCTCACGTGCTTTTTTGTTTACGTGCGGTGAACGCAATACTGTAAAGATTTTCTTTTCAGTTGGTAACGGAAGTGGTCCGCTAACTACAGCGCCCGTAGGCTTTACTGTTTTTACGATTTTCTCGGCTGACTTGTCAACCAGGTTATAATCGTACGATTTTAGTTTGATCCTGATTCTTTGGCTCATGTTGTTTTTTTTGTGATGATTTCACCGATTTAGGCGATTTCACCGATTTGTTTGATTGTCTCCCCTAAGAGCTATTTGTTAGGATTGACGTTATTGTATTTAAAAAGTTGATTGGCAACTAATCTCTAATCACCAATCAACTAATCTCTAATTAAGCGTTAGCTGCAGCTTTTTTGCCTCTTGCTTTGGCAACTACTTCTTCCTGTACGTTACGTGGCGCTTCAGCATAGTGATCAAACTCCATGGTTGAAGTAGCACGGCCCGAAGTAATGGTACGTAACTGGGTTACATAACCAAACATTTCAGAAAGTGGTACAGTAGCTTTAATTACCTGTGCACCTGCACGTGAATCCATACCTAACAGCTGGCCACGACGACGGTTCATGTCACCGATAACATCACCCATGTTTTCTTCAGGGGTTAATATCTCAATTTTCATGATCGGCTCAAGCAACATCGGTTTACATTTTGGCAACGCCTCGCGGTAAGCAGATTTAGCGGCTATCTCGAAAGATAACGCATCCGAATCGACTGCGTGGAACGAACCATCAATTAAACGTACTTTTAAGCTGGTTAACGGGTAACCTGCCAATACACCATTCGCCATTGAAGCAGCAAAGCCTTTTTCGACAGATGGAATAAACTCACGCGGTATTGAACCACCTGAAATTTCATTCACAAACTGTAAACCTTCTTTACCTTCGTCATTTGGCGAAATAATAACCTGGATATCGGCAAATTTACCGCGACCACCGGTTTGTTTCTTATAAGTTTCGCGGTGCTGTACAGTACCGGTAATTGATTCTTTGTAAGCTACTTGCGGAGCACCCTGGTTAACCTCAACTTTAAACTCACGTTTTAAGCGGTCCATGATGATATCAAGGTGAAGCTCGCCCATACCTGAAATTATAGTCTGGCCGGTTTCTTCGTCTGATTTTACACGGAAGGTTGGATCCTCTTCAGATAACTTGCCTAAAGCCATACCTAATTTATCTACGTCGGCCTGTGTTTTAGGCTCAATAGCTAAACCGATAACCGGCTCAGGGAAATTCATCGATTCCAATACAATCGGGTGTTTCTCGTCGCAAAGGGTATCACCTGTTTTAATATCCTTAAAGCCTACTACCGCAGCAATATCACCTGCACCTACGTTAGGTATAGGGTTTTGCTTGTTAGCGTGCATCTGGAATATACGGCTGATACGCTCTTTGTTGCCCGAACGCATGTTGTGCACATACGAACCAGCTTCAAGGTTACCTGAGTATACGCGGATAAAGCACAAGCGGCCCACAAACGGGTCGGTTGCAATTTTAAACGCCAACGCTGCAAATGGTTCTTTTTCTGATGGCTGACGAACAATTTCTTCGCCTGTATCAGGGTTAGTACCCACAATACCATCAACGTCCATCGGCGAAGGAAGTAATTCCATCACGTAGTCAAGCATGGTTTGAACACCCTTGTTTTTGAACGATGAACCGCAAACCATAGGAACAATCTTGGCATCCAAAACAGCCTTGCGTAAAGCGTCAAGCACTTCGCGCTCAGTAATTGTTTCAGGAGCGTCAAAGAATTTCTCCATCAGGCTCTCATCATAATCAGCTACCGATTCAAGCAGTTTTTCTCTCCACTCGGTTGCTTCTTCAATCATATCAGCAGGGATAGGCACTTCGGTAAAGGTCATACCTTTATCATGCTCATTCCAAACAATACCTTTCCAGTTAATTAAGTCAACAACACCTTTAAAGTTCTCTTCGGCGCCAATTGGCAACTGAAGCGGAACAGCGTTGCTGCCTAACATGCTTTTCACCTGTTTTACAACATTTAAAAAGTCGGCGCCGCTGCGGTCCATTTTGTTAACGAAACCTATACGGGCAACGTTGTAGTTGTTGGCAAGCCTCCAGTTAGTTTCAGATTGTGGCTCAACACCGTCAACCGCGCTAAACAAAAACACCAAACCGTCCAATACGCGCAACGAGCGGTTTACCTCAACGGTAAAATCCACGTGTCCCGGGGTATCAATAATGTTGATGTGGTATTGTTTGCCACGGTATTTCCAGTCGATAGTAGTAGCAGCCGAAGTGATGGTAATACCACGCTCCTGCTCCTGTGCCATCCAGTCCATCGTAGCTGCACCTTCGTGAACCTCGCCAATTTTGTGGCTAAAGCCCGAGTAGTACAGTATACGCTCTGTAGTAGTAGTTTTGCCGGCATCAATGTGAGCGGCAATACCTATATTTCTTGTATATCTAAGATCTCTTGACATGTTAATTATTTAATTAGTGAATTAGTGAGTTAGTGAATTTTATGTGCACCAAACACTAATTATCTGAATGAAAGAGCGAAGTAACGAATTAACGATTAGCATAATGTTACTAAATCACTAATTCACTAATTCACTCAATCACTAATTTTTATTAGAAACGGAAGTGCGAGAACGCTTTGTTGGCTTCAGCCATTTTGTGCGTATCTTCTTTCTTCTTCACTGCTGCACCTTCACCTTTAGCTGCCGAAATAATTTCGCCTGCTAATTTCTCCATCATGGTTTTTTCGCCACGACGACGGGCATAGCTGATCAGCCATTTCATACCTAAAGCTACTTTACGCTCAGGACGAACTTCAGTAGGCACCTGGAAGTTTGCACCACCTACACGGCGGCTTTTAACTTCAACAGCAGGCATTACATTGTTTAAAGCTTTTTTCCATGTATCAAGGCCGTTTTCGTTAGTTTTTTTCTCAACTATATCAACAGCATTGTAGAAAATAGAATATGCGGTAGATTTTTTACCGTCATACATCATGTTGTTTACAAACCTGGTTACCAGAACATCATTGAATCTTGGATCAGGAAGAAGGATTCTTTTTTTTGGTTTCGACTTTCTCATTGTTACTATCCTCCTTTAATTATTTCTTTTTCTTAGCTGGTGCACCCTTAGTCGCAGCTGCTGCCTGACCTGGTTTAGGGCGTTTAGTTCCATATTTACTTCTGCGTTGGTTACGGCCTGCTACACCTGATGTATCTAATGCACCACGGATGATGTGGTAACGTACACCTGGCAAATCCTTAACACGTCCGCCACGGATCAAAACAATAGAGTGTTCCTGTAAGTTGTGACCTTCACCTGGGATATAAGCGTTAACTTCTTTTCCGTTGGTAAGGCGCACACGGGCCACTTTACGCATTGCTGAGTTTGGTTTTTTAGGGGTAGTGGTATACACGCGTGTGCATACGCCTCTTCGCTGTGGACAGCTGTCCAACGCTGGCGACTTACTCTTGTCAACCAGAGCTACTCTACCTTTTCTAACTAATTGTTGAATAGTAGGCATTCTTCCTTTTTTTGTTTATTTGTTTTTATCCCGTAACCCACCAACACAGCGGGCAGTTTTTCGGGACTGCAAAAGTACGGACTTAATTTGTGATTTTCAATAGGTTGATGAAAAAAGTTTGCGGTTTAAGTTGCAGGGGCTGAAAGGGTTGGGAAAAGGCGGGGTTGGCGGATTGGTTACCCCCCGCGTCATTGCGAGGAACGAAGCAAACTCTACGAAGGACAGTCACTAACCTTTATGTCAATGGTGACCTAAATGCGGCTGACAGGTTACCACAAAGTTTATGCTTCATTGATTTGCGTGCGTAGAGGTTGCTTCGTTCCTCGCAATGACGAAAAAGAGTTACCCGGCACATACAAATGACACTGTAACGCTTGGAACGACTGTTAATCCCCAATCCAAACGTTCCAGGCGTTACAGATATATTTTAGCTTTTACTTATTAAATTGTGCAGATTTGTATCGCTTGTATCGCTGTATTAGTCGCCATGGCGATACAGCGGTACAAATCAAATTATCGCTCAAATGCTTAATATTGAATTCTTCAGGATGGTGGAATTTGGCTAAAGCCTCATTTCGTTATTCCCTAACCGTCGGTTAAAACCGACGGCAATGAAGTAAAGAACGAACTATTTCATTGCCGTCCCTTTTAAGGGACGGGATTTAAAAAGCGTGTTGACGGCTTTAGCCAAAAATGTATGAGCTACAATTTGATTTGCCATTTGAGAAGGTAGTTAAGCAAACCCATAATTCAATATCAATATGAGCATACCAGAACAAATAGAAAACTATATTACCAGCCAGCCTGAACCAAAACGCAGTGAAATGCAAGCATTGCATACACGCATACTCCAGGCATTACCCGGCTGTAAACTATGGTTCGAGGACGGTAAAAACGCCGACAATAAAACCGTTAGCAACCCTAATATTGGCTATGGGTTTTACACCATAAAATATGCCGATGGAAAGACCAGGGATTTTTTTCAGATTGGTTTGAGTGCTAACACAACCGGGATATCGGTCTATATTCTCGGTCTTACAGATAAAACATACCTGGCCCAAACGTATGGTAAAGACCTCGGCAAGGCAAGCGTTACCGGGTATTGCATTAAGTTTAAAAAATTAAAAGATATAAATATTGATGTACTTGAAGCAGCAATAAAGGATGGCGTTGAGATTACAAGGGACAAGTAATTGCTCCATTTATTTCAACTGCGATTATCAAGGTTCAAAATATCTCCTTGATATTTAAATACACTCCCTCCTTACCCGCTTACTACTATAAGTAAAGGACTGCTTTGCAACTAAATACCGGGAAAACTGATTGAATTGCCTAAAAGGATCTTATACTAACAAATTTAGTAAAATTAACTGGTATATCAAAATAATTCTAACTGATATATTGCCTTTTTATACCTCTTAATATAGCAATTTAGTTATAGACCTTTACCTGCTGTTCTGTATCATCGTACTGACCAATACAGCAATACAAGCGATACAGGAGATAAAAATGTAAACCCACAACAGGATTAATCGTCGACAGCGTAAACTTTTTTCAATACGAAATAGCTGGAACGCTTGTTACGCCTGTTATTCCCCTTTACAAATGTTCCAGGCGTTACAGTGGTTTGCATGAGCAATTTGTCTGAACCATGATTTTTCACAGGTGTTTATTTTTAAGGCGTTCAAGAGGGCTTCGCCGTTCGCACCATTAAAGTATTTGTAACGCCTGGAACGCGTGTTATCCCCCTTTCCAAACGTTCCAGGCGTAACAGTGGAATAATAAGCAGGAAATTTTTTGAATGAACCGTCACCCCGGGTTTTACTGGCCGGGATGACGGTTACAGGTAGATTATCTGCCGCCAAAGTAACGGTTAACAATGCGAACGTTTGTCAGCGCAGCTTAATAAAGAAAAATATTTTCTCGTAACGAAATAAAACAAAGTTGAAAATTCTCACTAATTTTCCTTTTCATACCGTTCTACCGCCTTCTTCATTTGTCTATCAACAATCTTTAATTCTAACCACGTTAACAAGATAAATACACCAAGGAAAAATACCGGCACAACTATAACATCGTAATTGTCACCATCGTAACTGTCGTGATTTATAAGCCATAAAACGCCCGGTATCAAAAAAAGCAATACAAATAGGGCAAAAAAGAGTGTCGGAAAAAAGCCAAGCCGCAGCCGGTATCTGCTATCAGCCTCATCCTTTGGAAAACTGATAATAATTGTTGGCAAAAGCTTTTCAAGCGAAGTATGCAAACGCGTAAATTTAACGTCGCGCTTATTATCAAGACCCAAAAAAAGCTTTTCGGCACCTGTATTATAGGCTACTGACGCAAAATCAAGTGAACGTGTGCGTTTAATCGCTACTTTTCGCATTGCCTTTTCAAGCAGTTGTTTTTCGTTACAGGGTAATTGCACACTTTTGAAATAGATCATAACAAGGCTTGATTGTTAAAAGCAAAAGTATAAATATTAACATCAGCTTCACCAAAATCATCCGTAAACATCCGCGCTAAAAATCGGTGCAACGGCGAAACCCTCTTGAGCGCCTTTAAAAACAAGCAAAAGGAAAAAATCATACTCCAATCGGTGCAATCCCTCAAAAAAAACAGAAAGCCCCGGTTTGCACCAGGGCCTTCAAAACACACCTCACTTATCCAAAAACTATGAACCTTATCTTAATTAATAACCGCGATTATAATCACGGCCGTGATGCCAATGGCCCTCATGGTCATGATCCCTGTGCCCACCGCCGTAGCCTTCACGAACGATACAACCCGAGGTTACTGATACTATAGCGCATATTACTAGCGCGAATGCAACAAATTTCTTTTTCATGGTGATTAGCTTTTAATTTTAATGCCTCAAATGTTGCGGCGTTTGTATGTTGGATGCTTTTAAATTGAAAAGGATTAATCACAAAGAGAAAATACTATCAACCCTGCAGGTAATCAAAAAGAATCAACAGTTAAGTCGTGTTAGGTGAAATCCACCTATAATAGGTAAAACCCAAACCTTATATTTGATAATCAAAGAAATCCTGTAAATCGTGTTAATTATGAAAAAAGCAGCCTTAATTATCATCGCACTATTTTTATTATCCACCGGCTTCCGCGCATCGGCACAGGTAACAACTAAATACGGCGATAACGTAAGCACACTCGATGGCATTATTAAAGCTTTTTACGATGTGGTTAGCGTACAAAAAGGCGGCAAGGTTTATTTTGAACGCGATAGCCTGCTGCACTGGAAAGATGTAAGGGTTGGCGGTGTAAGTATGAATAAGGACGGCAAACCGGTAATCGGCTTTGTTAGCCTGAAAAGATTTCATGAACTATCAGACCCCTATGTAGAAAAAGACGGCTTCGATGAGCGCGAAATAGCCCGCAAAACCGAAAGGTTCGGCGCCATTTATCATGTTTGGAGCACCTACGAATCGCGCAACGTAGCCGGCGGACCAATAATCGACCGCGGCATCAACAGTATCGAACTATTTAACGACGGCACCCGCTTTTGGATACTGGGCTGGTTTTATGATGGTGAGCGCAAGGACAACCCAATACCGGCAGAGTATTTGAAATAGTTAATGATAATCAAAACTGAGGTTTAATAACAAACCCGTCATTGCGAGGAACGAAGCAACCTCTACATAGGACAATCAGGGAGGATAATTCATGTGTGAAGCATTCAGCCGCTTCCTCTTCGCGATAATTAAAGGTTCATGACTTGCGTAGTTCAGAGATTGCTTCGTTCCTCGCAATGACGACATGATTAGTATATTGTTTAGGAAGATCCGGCGAAGACTTGCGATGCCAAACGACTAATTTACTAATGACAATCCAATAATTTAATCCTAAATTCGACTTTACCAATCAATGCACCTCATGAAAAAATCCATCCTGTTAATTATCCCCCTGGCAGTTTTATTTAGTTGCGAACAAAAAACCAAACAAGCGGCGGTGCCTGTTTCGGGTGATGCTGCGTTTGAAAAATTATCGGAAAACTATTTAACAGGATTCCTGGCCTGGCGCCCGGCAAATGGCGTTGCATTGGGCTATCATCAATACGATGGTAAGGTAACAGACATGGGCAAGGAATCTATCGGCAAAGAGTTGGGGCGGTTAAAGGATTTTGACCAGCAATTAGCTGCTACAGATACCGCATCGCTAAGCACTAAAGATTTTTTTGATTTAAGGATATTACGCTCGGCTATTAAGAACGAGATTTTCAATTTCGAGGATATGGGCGAGTTCGACCGTAACCCCATGACATACGCCGGAGCTGTTGATGTGAGCATTTACATTAAACGTAACTTCGCCCCGCTCGAAGAAAGGCTGAAATCGATAATAGCTATCGAAAAAAATGCAGCAAATGTCTTTATAGCAGCAAAAGCCAATCTTAAAGATACACTGGCCAAACCATACGTTGAAACTGCTATTGAAATTGCACACGGCACAGCTGATTTTTTAGGCGGAGATTTAAAAATTGCCCTTAAGGATGTTAAAAACGATTCGCTGATGAAGGTTTTCAATGCGGTTAATAAAACTGCTATAGCCTCCATAAATAACTACGCCACCTGGCTGCAAAAACAAAAGCTGCCGAAAGCAAATAACAAGTACGCCATTGGCAAAATAAGCTACAAGAAGATGCTGCTCTACAGCGAAGGCCTGACGCTTGAGCCCGAAAAAATATTAGCGATCGGCTTAAGCGAATTAAAAAAAGAACAAGCCGTATTTAATGCCGCTGCAAAAACCATCAACCCCAATAAAAAACCCATCGAGGTATACCAGGACCTGCAAAAAGAGCATCCGACTGCCGAAAACCTGATACCCGAGGTAAGGAAAAACGTAGAAGCTATCCGCAAGTTTTTGACCGATAAAAACATTGTGTCGATGCCTGATTCGGTAAACCTGAAGGTTACTGAAACCCCGCAATACGCCCGTGCAACCAGCACAGCATCAAACGATGACCCGGGACCATTTGAAACCAAGGCTACCGAAGCATTTTACTACGTTACCCCCGTTGATGCCAAATGGACGGCCAAACAAAAGGAAGACTGGCTGCGTCAGTTTGACTACTATACTACCGATAATATTACTATACACGAAGCATACCCCGGCCATTACGCCCAGTTTTTACACCTGAATGCTTCGCCCGCTACTAAAATTGAAAAGATATTTGGCAGCTATGCTTTTGTGGAAGGCTGGGCGCACTATTGCGAAAAAATGATGGCCGATGAAGGCTATGGGCACAACGGCGATACGGTTAAAGCAGCAAAATACAGGCTTACCCAATCGGGTGATGCGCTGTTGCGTTTGTGCAGGCTGTGCGTTTCCATAAAAACCCATTGCCAGGGCATGAAGCTTAACGATGCTACAAAGTTCTTTATGGCCAACTGGTACCAGGGCGAAAAACCATCGTACCAGGAAGCCCTGCGTGGCACTTTCGATCCCGGCTATTTATTTTATACCATTGGCAAGCTGGAAATACTGAAACTGCGCGCAGACTACGAAAAACAGGAAGGCACCAGCTTCTCGCTCAAAAAATTCCATGATGAAGTGCTAAACCACGGCATGCCGCAACTGCGTTTGCTCCGCGAAGTTATGCTGAAGGATAAGAGTACGTGGGGTAATGTAATGTAAACTATGATTAAAGGATTTTAAGATTATATGATTTTTGCAGCAGAAGATAATCATGAAATCCAAAAATCCTTTAATCAAGGTTCAGACAATAATCGGTGTAATCATCTTAAAAATCGGTGTAATCCCCAATAATTAATGGGCTGGTGCTCCTGGTGGTGCGGGCGGTGCACTTAAATGTTTTGGAGGGGCACAACTTGTGCTCAACATTGCATACACAGCGGTAAGCAACATCATGGTTATTATTTTCTTTTTCATGGTAGTGTTTTTAAGTATAACCACCATAAATATTTAATTGTTTTTATTTTATGATTTCACCGATTTCGCCATTCGGTTAACATAATGTTCTTCAGACTTCAGACTTCAGACTTCAGACTTCAGACTTCAGACTTCAATTCCCTCCCGTCAAACTCTGTGGTTTGCGTTTCTCTGGCGGCAATGCCTGGTATTTTTTGTAGCTGTCGTTTATATACACCGCCAGCGAAACATTGTTGTTGCCTTTAATAAATGCATAGGTGGGGCGATACATCAGCATAAAATCCTCCAGTTCAATTCCTTTTAACGGAACTATACTGCCTACATAAGTGCGGGTAAATACGGCATCAATGCGGCGCTCTTCCTGTTCCCGTTTAAAATAGCGTTTTAGCCTGCGTGCATCAGTGGCTTCCTTGCCAAACCAGGTGGTTGGCGATAGTACGTAAAGCTTGCTCTTGGTGTATATTTCAGGGTATTCTTTATGGGGATCGAATGCCTCCCGGGTTGAGTTAACCGTAACCTCGCGCAGGGCGATGGTTTTGGTAAACATTTGTATTTTTTTAGGCACCAAATCGACCAGATACAAGGTATCAGACACATAGCCCGGCGAATCAAATATCAGCAGGTTGCCAACTTCGGCCTTTATACTAAAGTTGCCGTTTTTATCGGTAATCCCGAGTTGTTTACTGTTGCTGTTCCTGATAAAAACATCAGCTAGTTTATTACCAGTCGCGCTTTCGTAAACGGTTCCTTTTAACAGTCCCTGTGCATTTGCTGACGTTGCTATTATAACCAACAGCAAAATCAAAATATACCTCATTTTCATGGCAGATGAATTACACTGTTAAAATAACCTTATTTAGTTAATAAAGGTTTTGATTTTAACATTTAGATAAATATTTTACACGGAGGTGGAGAATAGGGAGTGGAGAGTAGTGAATGGGTGCCATACCCTCTTATGCAATCGACAATACATAAAAAAATCGGCTGACAGTAAAATTGCCAGCCGACTTAATATGATTAGGGATATCCAACTACTCACCATTCACCCCTCACTACTCACTAGCTTACTGTTTCTTCCAAACGTTATTAGCCTCGTTTACATCAGGGAAAACATGGTCCGGGTCATAAGTAACAGACTCGATAGCTTCGGTTGAATTGTACCGTAACCTCCAGAATTTATTGCGCTGCCATACTTCAACCGGTAGTTTTACACGGTCGGTTTTACCGCTAACGGTTTTAATTTCAAGTATAACCGGCATTACCTGTTTTTCAAGATTATCAATGGTAATAATGGCGCCTTTTGTTGGGTCGTTATCTACATAATCAACGCTGCGTACACCAACGTCAAGTCTCCAGTTATTCTGGAACCAGCCTTTCCAAAACCATTGCAAACTTTCGCCCGATACATTTTCCATAGTGCGGAAAAAGTCGTCAGGTGTTGGGTGCTTAAACGCCCAACGCTCAACGTAAGTTCTGAAAGCACGGTCGAAACGCTCAGGCCCCATTACCTGTTCGCGCAGCAGTACTAATCCTGTGCTTGGTTTAAAATATTCATTCAGGCCTTTAACGTTTTCTTTGAACCCATCGGCCTGGCTTAAAATTGGTTCAACACCAACGCGTGTCAGGGCGTCAGCAATCTTATGCAGATCAGTCGGATTCTTCTGGGCATATTCCCCTTTATTAAAGTCGTCTGTAGAAAGTGTATTAATAAAGGTATTGAACCCTTCGTCCATCCAGCCGTGCAGCCTTTCGTTCGAGCCTACTATCATCGGGAACCAGGTATGGCCAAACTCGTGGTCGTTAACACCCCAAAGGCTACCCTTTGTAGCCTTGTAGCCACAAAAAACAATACCGGGATATTCCATACCGCCAACTACACCAGCAACGGCAGTAGCAGCCGGGTAAGGATACTCGAACCATTTTTTTGAATTATATTCCAGCGATTTTTTCACGTATTCAGTTGAGCGGCCCCAGGCGTTATCGCCATCGCTCTCAACCGGATAGGCTGATATTGCTATTGTTTTCTTTCCGCTTGGCAAATCCATTTTAGCAGCATCTATAATAAACGATGCAGAAGATGCCCATGACGCGTCGCGTGCATTCTTTATTTTAAAGTGCCAGGTCAGCATCTTTTTGCCGGCCGGACGAGATGCAGGATCGGTAACTTCGGTAGCAGAACGGATAACTACGGTTTTTTCGCTCGCAGCAGCCTGGGCCCAGCGTTTTACCTGTGCCGGTGTATAAACCTCCAGTGGGTTAACCAATTCACCCGAACCCACTACGATGTGGTTAGCCGGTGCTGTAATGGTGAAATCGAAATCGCCGTATTCCAGGTAAAATTCACCGGCGCCAAGGTATGGCAGGGTGTTCCAGCCCATTACATCGTCATACACGCACATACGTGGGTACCATTGCGCAATGGTAAATATTTTCCCGTTTTTGGTATCCAGTATACCTGTACGGTCTGAACCATAATTTGGCGGGATAAAGCTGTATTCAATTTTAAGCTTTACCTGGCCACCTGCTGCGCCAACGCCGCTGGGTAAAAATACCTGCATACGGGTATCGCTCACCTCAAACTTAACATCGGTGGCTACGCCTTTTGCATTCAGCACTTTTATCGATTTAATTTTAAAACCAGCGTCAAAAACCTGTCCGTTGCCCCAGTCGCGGCTGCTTTTAACGTTGCCGCGCAAAGGCACAATGGCCTGGCCGCGCGAGTCCTCTTTAAACATGTTTTGCTCCATGTTCATCCACAAAAAACCAAGTTTTTGCGGGCTGTTATTGGTATAAGTTAATACCTCAGAGCCGGTAATTTCATTTGTCTGGTCGTTCAGCGTAGCAGCCAATTGGTAATCAGCACGGTTTTGCCAGTACTTTGGCCCCGGCTCGCCATCAGCAGCACGGTATTCGGTACCATTTTTGGTGTAAAACGAGTACCCAAAAGTTTCGTGATTATCATAATTTGTAGCCGGCGGTGCAGCAGGCGCGTTTGGCGCAGGGGTGGTTTGCTGGGCACGGCTGATACCGGTTACAGCCAATAATGCCAGTGTAAAACCAGCTATCAGTTTTAGTTTCATTTTTTAAAAAGGTCAGTTTATAAAAATATACAGCAAGTATACTATTAATTGAGGAATGCTGCCTAAAGTAAAATAATTGTTACTATTGGAAATTTGAAAATCACCCCTTTAGGGGGAGGGTGTTTTTGAGTTGATTAAGTGGTGATTACGACAACCAGCCAATAACCTAATCAACCCAATCAACTACTCACTTCATAAACCTACGCCCATACTCCCCTTCATCAAAACCAAAGAACAAAAAGTCGCCATCTTCAATAACGGGACGTTTTATCATGCTGGTTTTCTGTTGCAGCAGTTGCAGGGCATCGGCTTTGGTTTTTATGCTTTCTTTTATGGCAGGGTCAAGCTGTTTCCAGGTTAGGCCCTGCTTGTTCATAAACTTTTCGTACCCGGCTTTTGCATCCCACTCGCCAAGCTTTTCGGGGCTTACGCCAAGCTTTTTAAAATCATGAAACTCGTAATCAACATGGTTGGCCTTTAGCCAGTCGAGCGCTTTTTTTACCGTATTGCAGTTGGTTATTCCGTAAACTTTCATACCGCAAATATATTATTTTCCGGTTGTCGGTTTCTCTGCTCCTTTAGTATCATCATTATCAATTCCTCGCTGGTTCTTTTTAATCTCGGCCTTTAGTTTACCAAAGCGGTAGTTAAAGCCAAAATTGAACGAGCGCAACGGGTATTCCGTAGTACTGCTTTGGTAGAATGCAGGGTCGCGGGTGTAGCTGGAATAAGTGCGGTTTTTGCTTTGAGGGTTATTTACGTTAAAGAATATCGAACCTTTTTTGTTCAGTATATCTTTTGAAGTACTGATACCCGTGAACGTATTGGAGCTTGATTTACCCTGCAGCGTTATATAGGCGCTGGAGTAACCTGCATTTATCCCGGCGCGCCAGGTGTCGGTTATCTTATAGCCCATATAGGTGAAGGCATTGCCTGTTAGCCCTTTATTGCTGTAAAGCTGGTTGTTGAAATAACCTTTTATCCAAACGTTTGATACGCGGGCGTTAAGGTTAAAGCTGATTTTTTTACTGATTGGATAATTAAAACTGCCGTTAATACCCAGGTTTTTGTTGGTGCCGAGGTTTTGAGGCGTGCTGTAAGTAACCGTATCTACCAGTTTTGTAACGCGCTGAATTGTATTATTAGAGAAGAAGTACGACATGCCGATGTTGAAACCGCCTTTGCTAAACTTGCTGTAGTTAAGTTCCAGGCTATGGTTAAGGGCAGGTTCCAGGTTGGGGTTACCCGAACTAATGAACCTCGGATTGGTTTTATCTACAAAAGGATTAAGGTCACCAATATACGGCCGTTGTATCCGGTTGGTGAAGCCAAAGTTAAGGCTCGCATTGTTTTTAAGTTTACGCTGCAACGATACCGATGGGATAAAGTTGTAATAATTTCTGTCGAGAAAGCCGCCCTGTGATAAAAAGTTTGCGTTGAGGTAAGTGCCTTCTATCCTTACACCGGCTTTTACACCCCAGTTATCTTTATTGTATTGATAGGTATTGTAAAAGCCGTAAACGTTTTGATTGTAAATAAAGTTATTAGCGCTTCTAGGATCTACCGCGTATGTCTGTGTGGTATCATTAAAAATGCTGTTCTCAAAATCGCTGATGTTGTGCCGCAATATGGCTTTAAGTCCACCTTCAATAGTGAGGTTTTTTAGGGGGTGAACATAATCTGCCTGTATATTCTGCTCACGTGCTCCCGAGTTGTTAAACTGCGTATAGCTTGGCTGCCCGTAATTAAACCTATCGAATATGCTGTTGCTGGTGGTGTTATCTCCTGGCGAGTTGGAGTACTTATAACTAAATGTCAGCAACCGCTGTTTGTTGCTTTTAAAACCCAACTGGTAGTTAACCCCAAAATCAAACCCGTTATTTTTGTTGTGGCCGGTATTCCTTATCCGGTAGCTTTGGATAAGCGCGCCCAAATCATTAAACTCGTTCGAAAACTGGTTGTTTTCGTTATTGCTTTGCCCGTTATTAAAATCGATAGAGCCGGTTATTAAATTAAGGCTGTCAATTTCATAGCTTATCTCGGTACTGGTATAAATAAAACGACCTGAATTTATATTGGAAGAAGCTTGCCTTAACAAAGTGGTATCCGGCTTATAGGAAGTCAGGTCGGACGTCGATGATGAATACCTTTTTTTCTGGTAACCGTAGCCGGTATAATTGGTAATACCCAATTTGCCCTGTTTTATGTTGAGGTTTACGCCTCCACCGGGGCCGTACAACGTATTATAACGAAGGTTAACGTTGCCATTATAACCTTGGTCTATCTTTTTATTGGTGATAATGTTGATTATACCTGCCAAACCTTCTGCGTCATACTTTGCAGGCGGCGTGGTAATAACTTCAATTTTTTGGATGCTGCTTGCAGGCATCGACTTAAACACATCCGACGGGTTATGCGCCACCAGCGATGATGGTTTGCCGTTTATCAGAATTTTATAGTTGCTCTCGCCTTTTAGCTGGATGTTATCACTGGCGTCAACCGTTAGCAACGGCACTTTGCGCAGCATATCCAACACGTTTTGTGTTTTGGTTTCAGGATCGGCCTGTACGTCGTAGGTCAGGCGGTCAATTTCCTGTTTTACTACTGGCCTTAATGCGGTCACCGAAACTTCTTTTAGTTGATTTTTTGCAGTAGATAAAAAAATGCGCCCCACGTTTACCTCTTCGTCGCCGCCGGTTATCTTTATTATTTTGTTGCCGTACCCTACTGACGCTACTGTTAGCTGGTATGTTTTACCGGTCACAGTTCTTAACTCAAAAGTACCGTCATCCTTAGTTAGTCCGCCACGCACCGACTGTTTGGTTGCGGCATCGATCAGCGAAACGGTGGCATAACCGACAGGGACTTTTGTTGCAGAATCTATAACTGTTCCTTTAACGGTTAATGGCTTTGGCGCTGGCTGGGCGAAAACTATGGCCGAAAAACAACAGCACACAGCCATCAGTAAAAAATGTTTCATTAAGGGTATTTTGATATTTGGCGCGAAGATATTACCTCGGGCTGCATAAAAAAAACGTTTTAGCCCAATTTAACTATTATTTTAGTTACGTAACGCAGTTGTTACTTTGTTGCAGTAAATATTGCGCTCAAATGGCCGGGAGCGCGGTTTATCAACCATCGCCGTTGGTATCGTCTTTATAAATATTACAGGTTAATGAGGGAGTCAAAAGGGCTTCACGCTTTTTAACAAAAGGCTATTTGTTAAACCGCGTCATGGTAAGCTCTGCACCAATGGTGGCGAAGCTTTTGATCATTTCGATAGAGCGGTCGATAAGTTCAGGTAAGGCAGGCACCTCATCTTTATCAAAGGCGTCAAGTACATAATCAACCTGTCGACCTTTCGGAAAGTTGTCGCTAACACCAAAACGAAGGCGGGCATAGTTGTTATGACCAAGAGTAGCTTCAATATGTTTCAGGCCGTTGTGGCCTGCAGCGCTACCCTTGGGTTTTAGGCGCAAGGTGCCAAACGGCAGGGCTATATCATCAACCAGCACCAATACATTTTCGATCGGAATTTTCAATTCCTTCATCCAATGGTTAAGAGCTTTGCCGCTAAGGTTCATGAACGTTGTGGGCTTTATCAGAAACAATTTACGAGCCTTGTGGCTAACCTCGGTATAGTAAGCCAGGCGCATGTTATAGAACTTCGCGCCTTCCTGCTTCGCAAATTCATCCAATATCATAAAACCGATGTTATGCCGGGTGTCGGCATATTCGGGCCCTATGTTTCCTAAACCTACAATTAAATAGTTCATGCCCCCTGGCCCCCTAAAGGGGGAATTTTTTATTTGCAGCTGCGCTGCAAAATGTATAATTACTAAAACGCGAAGATATTACTTTTAACAAAAACAGCGACAAGTATAAACTTATCGCTGTTAATTTTTCCCTTTTTGCTCCCCCTTCAGGGGGTCGGGGGGCTATTTTTTACCGGCAGCAGCTTCCTGCTCAGCCTGGCGCAATGCACGTGAAGTAGTTACCGAAACAATGGTATCTTCTTTAGCGTTCATAATTGTAAGCTTGTTAACTGTGATGTCACTAACCTTTACAGATTTACCAACTTCCAAAGTTTCAATGCTTACTTCAATTGCGTCCAAATGATCTTTTGGCAATGCTTTGATGCGCAGTTTTCTTAATTTTTGTACAAGTTTACCACCTGTTTTAACACCTGGCGAAGTTCCGGTTAATTTAACAGGGATTTCGATAGTAATTGGTTTCTTCTCGTCTAACAGTAAAAAATCCACGTGGATAATTTGTTCTGTCAACGGGTGAAACTGCAGGTCTTTAATAATAGCCTGTGATTTTGTACCGGCAATGTCTAAGTTGATGAAATGAACAACCGGCGTATAAACTACGGCTTTCAAATCACTTGCGGACACTGAAAAGTGGGTTTGGGTTGGCCCACCGTAAAGTACTGCCGGCACCAGGCTCTGGTAACGCAGTTCTTTAGCGTCTCTTTTCCCTACGTTCTCTCTTGGAGAACCGCTAATAGCAATTGATTTCATTTTTTATTTATTTGTTTTATTGTTAAGTCCAAGACCCGGAGGCCATGGGTTTATTTTTATTCGCTTTTCAATTTTCACCATGGACTATCGACCATCGTCTATGGACTTCTCAGTCCACTTTAAACAGCTGGCTTATCGAGCCGTGCTCGTTTACATTCATTATTGCACTTGCAAATAAATTTGCAGTGGTTAATACCTTAATTTTATTGCTTTGGTATTTAAGCGGTATAGTATCGGTAACTATCAATTCTGTCAACACAGAGTTCTCTATCGTTTCGTAAGCCTTGCCGGATAATACCGGGTGCGTACAAACTGCACGAACACTACGTGCACCGCGTTCCATAATTAATCCGGCTGCTTTTGCGAGCGTGCCGGCAGTATCGCATATATCATCAATCAGCACTATATCCTGGTCGGTAACGTCGCCTATCAACGTCATCGATTCAATTTCATTGGCACGTTTACGGCGTTTATCGCAAATTACCACCTCTGCATTAAAAAACTTGGCAAATGTACGCGCCCTGTACGAGCCGCCCATATCAGGCGATGCTATAGTTAAATTTTGCAGCTTAAGGCTTTTGATATAAGGCACAAAAATTATCGAAGCATCAAGGTGGTCAACCGGGATATCAAAAAAGCCCTGTATCTGCGCAGCGTGCAAATCCATGGTCATGATGCGGTTGATACCTGCGGCAACCAATAAATTGGCAACCAGCTTTGCGCCGATGGCTACACGGGGCTTGTCTTTCCTGTCCTGCCTGGCCAAACCGAAATAAGGGATCACAGCTGTAACATAATGTGCTGATGCACGGCGTGCGGCATCAATCATCATCAGCAGTTCCATCAGATTATCAGTTGGTGGGTTGGTGCTTTGTATTAAAAAAACATCACTGCCTCGTACCGACTCATTAAAATGCGGCTGAAACTCGCCATCGCTGAAACGCGATATGTCAACCTCGCCCAAATCGCGGCCATATGATGCTGCAATGTGAGCCGCCAGCGCTTGCGTGGCAGAACCGGCAAATAATTTAACAGGGTTAAATTGTAAAGGCATGTGTTTATTTCGGAAGCCGGATTTACGATTTCGGGTTTAATTACCCAATATCTTCGTCCCTTTTAGTGTCCAGTCAGCTATAAAAAATTTCGGATTTCGATATTCACCAGACCTAAATCCGAAATTGAACATCTGAAATCCGAAATACTTTGTTGCCCGACCAGGATTCGAACCTAGACAAACGGTACCAAAAACCGTCGTACTACCTTTATACTATCAGGCAATCTCCTTAGGTTTGTTATCCATTCCAAAAAGGAATGCAAATATAGGAGGTTTTTTTTGTTCTCAAAAAGGTTTTTGAAAAAAAAGAAGAAGAAAGAATCAAGATGTCAAGAGTCAAGAATCAAGATTGAAAAAGGATAGATAACAATAGTTAGAAATTACACCAACAAATCTTGATTCTTGACTCTTAACTTCCTGGCTCTCTTCCTAAATGCTGATCTCCATTTGGTAAAATACTCCGTTATTGTTATTTACCACCAGGGTTGAATTTAGCTGCCTGGCCATTAAATTTACCAGTTTTAATCCAAAAGATGGGGCCTTGTCTTTGTTTTCGGCTTTTAGTCCCACGCCATTGTCGCCAAGGGTTAGCAATATTTTTGATTTTTCTACCAATTGCAGGGCAAGGTGTATTTCGCCATGAACCTGGCCGTTGAAGGCATATTTAAAGGCGTTGGTTGTAAGCTCATTGGCAATCAGGCCTATTGCAACTGCTTTATCGGCCTCCAGCATAATGTTGCTTACTTCAATCCTTAAATTAATTTCGTTTTGCTTGTAACCGCCAAAAGAGTCTTTGATGTGATTTAACAGCTTGGTTAAATAGTCGTTCATCTCAATTTTGGTGGTAGTGTTATCCAAATACAGTTTGTTATGGATTAGGTTCATCGAGGTTAACCTGGCCTCGTTTTCGCGCAGCGCGTTTTTGGTATTTTCGTCGCTAAGGTTATCAATCTGCATGGTAAAAAGGCCCGAAAGTATCTGCAAGTTGTTCTTAACGCGGTGGTGCAAATCCTGCATCAAGGTTTGTATGCGCTTGTTGGCTTTGTTCTTTTTGCGGAAGTTATTGTAAGCTATTACGAATAAGGCGGCGAGCAAAACCGCGGCTATGGATAAAACGACGATGTACTTTGTTTGTTGGCTAACAATTTTTTGCTGTAGCTGACTCCGGACTTTGTAAGCATCTCTATCTTTTTCGGTTTGGGCAGTTTTATATTTGGTCGCCATCTCTGTGATTGCGCGATTGGCTGATATTGTAAAAAGAGAATCATTTAACTGGGCCCTCTTATCGCCATATACTACTGCGTTTTTATAATCGCCTGTTTTTTTGTAAATGGTATACTTAATGGTGTAAGCCTTAAGTAGCAATTCCGTAAGATTTAATTTCCTTGCTGTGTCAATTGCGGTATTAACATGTTGCAAAGCCTTTGCGTAGTCTTTTTGCCCGGTGTAAATTTCCGCAAGGTCAGCGTTTCCGCCGGCCAGCTCTTTCTCCATGCCATAATTAGAGGCTATATTTTGTGCTCGCAAGCTATATTTTTCAGCCTTTTTAAATTCACCCTTTATTTTATACGCAGCGCCGATATCTTGAAGAGTAAGCACAAATCCGCTTGAATCCTTATCATTTTTTATAATTTCCAAGCTTCTGGAAAGATAATAAATAGCAGAATCGGCTTTTTGAAGTTTGTAATATAAAAAACCAATGTTATTTAAGGATTGAGAAATTCCTTGTTCATCTTTTAATTTTCGCCTTATAAATAACGCTTTTTTGTTATATTCAAGAGTTTCTCCATACTTACTCAATTCATTAAAACAATCTGCTATTGAATTGAAAGTATACGCCAAATACATTTCGTCGCCCAAATTCTGAAAAATGTCTGCAGCTTGTAAATAATGACCAATAGAGCTTGAATAATTTGTCAACCCTTGTTCACTAATTCCGATTCCAAGATATGAAGTTCCGACCCCGGCAGTTTGATGTGATTCTTTATAAGCCACTAGCGCCTTGTTGTATTCGACTATAGATTGTTGCAAGTTGTTATTGCTAAAGCTTATCATTCCCAATGTATACCATGACTTGCCTTTAAGGGAGTCTAAATGATAAATCTCAGCTTGAGAAAGTGCTTCGTGGGCACAAACCTTAGCGC
Source organism: Mucilaginibacter sp. (assembly GCF_025359345.1). Classification (GTDB taxonomy): domain Bacteria; phylum Bacteroidota; class Bacteroidia; order Sphingobacteriales; family Sphingobacteriaceae; genus Mucilaginibacter. The sequence continues at coordinate 115,492 of NZ_JANYGQ010000026.1, read as the reverse complement.
TGTCGTATTTTTTTAACTCCCCGTAATATTGCGACTCCAGGTTCAGGCACTTCACAATAATAACTCTGTTGCCTTGGTGTATTGCATATTGTAAAGCCTGCTTTGTTAGATTTAGACCTAATGATGGATCACTTTGGGTTGCAGAAGCCTTTTTGAACATTGCCTCCGGTGATGTATTTTCTTGAATAAAAATTGAGTAAGCATTATTTAATAAAATAAAAATGCCTGCAAACAAAGCCAACCCTCTTTTTAATAATACCATTTATTTAGAGATTCGATAAGGATTATTCGGTCAAATTTAAGTTTCAAATCGATAACCTTAAACCTTGCGAATTTAAAATTAACAAAAAAGACTGCATAATGCAGCCTTTTTTGTTAAAAAATTAGGGATTATTGTTTTGGTGGTGGTGGTGTGTTTTTGCCGCCGTTCAAATTCGTTGAATCGACAGGAGCAAGTTTTATAATCGAATAGTTTTTTACCGGGGTTACAGTTGAGTCTTTTTTACAACCTACCATCATCGATATAGCAAATAATATTGCCACAAAGCATAGAAATATACGCACTTTAAATACCTCCTTTCGTTTAAGGAGGGCAGGCGTCATTGCGGTTGGGTAGGTTCTGCCCTCTATTGCACCTGCTTGTCCGGCAATGTCTTTTTCATAATTTTGGTTATCACATATCAGTTCATGACGCCGATATTTTGTTTGAATATGGTTACGGCGGCACAAATACTGTCAAGGCGACTATGCGGGCACGTACTTTTTAAAATATGTGATAAGGTTTAGGTGGGTTATCAAAGCACTGTCTTGATGTTACGGGTGTGTATCGGGCACCGGCAACTTTAGCTTCTAAACTTGGTATGAATTTAACTCCAATTATTAATTTTGCCGCATCAAGTTTACGAATTGGCTATTTTACTTTGTGAATGCGCGTTTTTAGCACTTTAACTAAAAGTCGACATTCCCACCGTAACAAAATTTACCGTGCAATCGTAACAAAACCTGCACCTGCATCAGGCACAAAATTTACAGTTAATATAATTTTTTAACCACTTGTTATTATAACTTTGGTAATATGTTAAGCAAAGTTAAAATTGTAGTCGTAGAGGACGAAGTATTCATCGCAGAGGCATTGCGGATAATGCTGGAAAACCTTGGATACGAAGTAACGGCCATGTTTAACTCAGGAATTGAGGTGCTCAAAAACTTCAAACCCGGCCTTGCCGACATCATAATTATGGATATTGAGCTGGCCAATAATACAAACGGCATCGACACGGCAATTGAGCTTAAAAAGATTTGCGACCCTACCATTATCTTTATCACCAACAACACAGATGAACGCGTGCGCAAAAAAGCGATTTATGAAACCAACGCGGTGCACTATGTTCCAAAACCGTTTACTAAACTCGATATCAGCATAGCCATCGATCTTGCGTTAAAACATTCCGCAAACAAAGAAATAGCATCGCAAAAAGCAACAGAATTTTCCTACCTTATGAATGATAGTATTTTTGTTAAAGATGGCGGCAGCTTTAAAAAAATAATGGTAAGCGATATTCGGTTTTTAAAAGCCAATGGCGCCTATTGCGAACTGTACTACAACGCGAGCCATATTATATTTAGCGAGAATTTAAGCTTTTTGGAGGTCAAACTTGCTTTTGCAAAAAACCTGCTGCGGGTGCACCGCTCCTATATCATCAACATAAATTATATCACCAAAATTCAGGACAACAGGCTGTGGATTGATGACGAGGAAATACCCGTTGGCGTAACGTATAAAAAAGAATTAAGCGATCTGATCAGGTTTATTTGACGGAGTTCATCGTTGATCCCTCACGTGCGGGATCAACGATGAACTATTTAAACCTTTCCGCAAAGTCCCAGTCAAACCTACCGCAAAACCTTATTTATGGCGGCACACTTTAACCTGTTTAACATCATTGTGCTTTTAGGAGCCCTGCAAGGCTTTATTTTAGGTCTGGTACTATTGTTTCCGGGTAAAGATAACCGGCAAAGCAAATATTTTTTAGCCTTCTTTATATTGATGCTGGTTTATGATACCTTCGGCACTTTTTGCTGGAGTTCGGGGGTTAACATTGGCTGGCTTGCATTTTATGATGTTGTTTACCCTTACACTATTGTTTTTACAGCGGGGCCAAGCCTTTACCTGTACATTAAAACCACTGTTAACGGCGATAAAATTCCTTCAACCCCAATATTTAAAACTTATTTACCGGCCATAATTGATTTTGGGTTTCGCAGCTGCCTGCTTGTTTATGCCTTGCTTTATAATAAAGGGATTGTCGGTGGCATAAAGCCCGGCAGTATCGACGCCGTTTACCAACCAGCTGCCGAAGTACTGATGGTTGCTGTTTTCTGGGTTTATCTAGTCAGGTCAATCAGCCTGTTTAAGAAACGCGGGCTGCAGCCGATGGGCGAAAACAGCCCGCATGTCGGCGAACAATCCCTTATTATTAAGTGGACCAGGGCCCTGCTTACCATACTTGTATTAATTGCCGTTATCTGGAGTGCTACCATCTTTGGCTCGCTATTATTTAACATACAAGCAATTGAATATTTTTCGCCTATCGAAATTATACTTGTGGTTTTCACCTACTGGATTGGACTTAAAGGTTACCGGTATAGCAGCGTAGTTTATGTGAGTGAGCAAAAGGCCGTTAAAATTTATGCGGATGCAATGCCCGCCGAAGAGGCTGAATCCTGCATTGCCTTGCTAAAAGAAGCGATGGAAACCGATAAACTTTACCTCGATCCGTCACTCACTGTAGGCAAATTAGCAGATGCTCTAAAGGTAAATTCACGCACCATATCCGCAGTTTTAAACCGCGAGCTAAAAAAGGGCTTCAGTGAGTTTATAAACGAATACCGCATTAACGAGGTAAAACAAAAAATGCTGCTACCCGAAAACAAGCATATCACCATAGCGGGCATCGCATTTGAATCGGGGTTTAATTCGGTAGCCACATTTCAGCGTACGTTTAAAAATGCCGAGAACATCACGCCCAAACAATTCCTGTCAACATATAAAAACAAGGAAAAATTAATGCTCAAAACATGATTTGAGCATTGCGGATTGAAATCGTTAAGTACTATTGCTCAAAATACACAATTTTTAAGCCCATGAAAAAGATAATCATAGTGTTGTTCCTTTTCGCAGCATTCAATTGCAAGGCCCAGTTGGCCAATACAAAATGGAAAGCCACGCTTAATATCAATGGCGATGTAGCCACCCTTTTCGATTTTGGAAAAGACACCCTGAAAATTACCGCATTTACCAATGGTGTAACCATTGAAAACATGGTTTATGCCATCGTTGATTCAACGCTCACCCTGAAAAAAACAGAAGGGCAAAGCGACTGCGATAACGATGTGATGGGCAAATACAAAGTCAGCGTAATCGCAAACGCACTGTCTATTAAACTAATTGCCGATGCCTGCGACGACAGGTCGTCCGTACTAAACAATACTGTATATACCAAATTCGACTGGCCTGCTACCGCAAAAGTTGATGAGGCTGTTTTAAAACAATACGCTGGCATTTATGCCATGGATGCCGGGCACAAAATCACCATTACGGTTGAAAACGGTCGCTTAATGGCCGATTCAAAAACCAACATACCTGTTAAAACCGAAATATTTGCTGTAAACGAATCGACTTTTATATTTCACTTTGGCGAAATTACCCTGCGGTTTGTGAAAGATGCCACTGGGAAAGTGAGCAAGTTTGTGGTTCACCAGGATGGCAAGGATTATGACTGGATTAAGAGTAACTAATTCCGCCTCCTATACGACCGCTCTTTATAATAAGGCTGTATGTGTCCAAAATTATACGTGATGCCAACTGAAATCTGGCGGTAGTGGTCGGTGTCCTGGTTTTTGAACTTCGAAACCGGGTCGTTATACCCATCCAGGTTATCGCCGATATCAAAAGTGTGGATGTAGCAAAAAGTGATAACAAACTGGGGTTCGTCAAATCCGTTGTATATCCTAAGGGCATATCCTATCCTGCCCGAGGCTATGAACTCCCGGCTGTGATCCAACCCCGGGAACATATAATGCGATCCATCGGGCTTAATCCTGTTGGTTATTACCTGGTTATTAATTCCGCCGACACCAAATCCTACAAAAATACCTTTTATCGGGTCAAGGATGTCGCTGTCATAATCAAGCAACTCACCCAGTTGTATGTCGGCACGCAAAACCAGGGCTGTGTAGTTGTTTTTATATTTTCGCAGGTTGCTGTCAAGCGCTAAAGTACTGCCGCCGCCTGAAAGTTGCCCGTGTTGTAATTCAAGCGAAATGGGGAAATAAGGGCTAAAATTATAATTGAAATGGAAAGCGGCGCTATAACCTGGATTTTGCCGCTTCAGGTCGGTATAACCAAGGGTGGAACCTCCATCAATACCGACGCCAAACTGAGCAAAGCTTTTAATGCTTTGCGCGTTAACCGATACAGCCAATAAAAAACCACAAAAAGCTAAAAGTAACTTTCTCAAAAAAACGCCCGGGTAATAATTTAAATCGACCGAATGTAATAAATTTTAATACTTATAATGATATGGGCCGGGGTATTATCATAATATTTAACTAACAATTGAGCTAAGCTAATAATTGCTTTTTTGAACTTATCTGCAACAATTATTCCCAGATATATTATCCTATTTATTCCAACTGTGGATAAAGACTTTCATACATATTTGTATCAAATGCTAAACATGGCGCTATTGAATCATTTATTTACCCTTTTTAGTTTCCAATTATTGCTTAGCTTTATTAATTATCGCCAACAATTCTTACCAATAAACCCAGGAAATTAATGACCGCCAAAGCCTCAACAACCATATCTAACCGACTGCTTTCCCTTGATTTTCTTCGCGGGTTCATTATGGTACTTTTAGCTATCGAGTCAACGGGTTTGTACGATTATTTATACGAGCATACCCACAACGGATTTATTGAGCAATTTACGCATCATCCCTGGCATGGACTCCATTTCTGGGACCTGGTGCAGCCCTCGTTTATGTTTATGGCGGGCGTGGTCATGGCTTTTTCGTTAAACAAGCAGTGGGCAAATGGCGTTAGCTGGAACCAATCGTTTATAAAAACATTAAAGCGTTGCGGCTGGCTGTTTTTTTGGGGCGTTTTGGATTATGCCGTGCGGCCTAAAGGCTTATCATTCGAGCTATGGGACGTGTTAACTCAATTGTCGTTTACTACTTTGGTAGCATTTCTCATTTTTCGCTGGAGTTCATTAGCGCAAATTGGCATATGCATTGGGCTGCTGTTGCTTACCGAAGTATTGTACCGCTTTACCCATGTACAGAGTTTCGATCAGCCATTTACCGATCAGCACAACTTTGGCAACTATATTGATTTGCTGCTGATGAACAAAATAAACAAGGGCGGCTGGGTCGCCATAAACTGCATCCCTACTGCGGTACACACCATCGCCGGCGCGCTTATCGGCAAACTCTTGCTAAGCGATAACAAAAACAAATTGGGCCGGATAATGCTCTGGGGCGCAATTTGCCTGCTTATTGGTTTTGGCCTGGACTTATTAAACATCACACCTATAATTAAACGCATCGCCACCACATCATTCACCATTGCTTCCTTAGGCTGGTGCCTCTGGTTTTTGGCCCTTAGTTATTGGTGGGTTGATGTAGCCGGGCATAAAAAATATTTAACGTTTTTCACCATCGTCGGGATGAATTCTATCTTCATCTACTTGTTTTTCGAAATTGTTGGTAGCCGATGGTTTAATGGATATGTCAGTGCGATTAGTAATGGTGTATTAAGTCGGTTTAATGCAGGCGAGCTGTTAAAAGTTATCGTTGGTGCAATTTGCATTTTCGGACTCGAATGGCTTATTTGTTATTTTTTGTATCGAAAAAAGGTGTTTTTTAAATTGTAGCCGAACAAATTTGGCTTCGTTGAGTTTATTTGGTTGGATTAGGTGTTCTGGGGTAACCACTATCCGGATCTAACTAAATCAATAAATTATGCCGAAACTACTACTTGTCCTTATTGTCGTGGCAGTCACAATTTCAGCAAGAGCCCAATCTCCCGACACTGCCATCATCAAAAAATCTCAACTCAAAACTATTACTGATGAAGAATACACCGCTTTATTAAACGGCACCGATTTATACCACATGTCGTTAGCGGCCGATTTGAATCACTATCCATCACCGGTTAAAGCATTGAAATATAAAAAGGAGATTAATTTAACCGCAGAGCAGGAAACCAAACTTAAGCCAATTGTAAAAGAACTGCGCCGCAAAATACTGGAAATGGGCCTGATAGTTATCCGCAATGAGCGAACACTTGATAGTATTTTTAAATACAACCGGGTGGATAACGGTTCGCTGATATACTACGCAAACCGCTATGGCTTATACCAGGGTGAGTTGCGGAACACCATTTTACAATCCTGCCTTGTTACCAAAAGCATACTCACACAACAGCAGGTTCGCAAAATTGAGTTGATAGAAAAAAGGTAATTCACTGAAATACCATTTGATTTATTTAATTTAGCGTCCCCTAATTAAGTGTAAAAACATTTTGATGTTTATTAACACCAAACGGGTTTGAATTGATTTATACAGGAAGTTCATCTCACTATTAATAAATTGTTGAATGAAGATTACTTTTGACTTTGAAAAACCACTTGCCGAGCTGCAACAGCAAATTGAAAAGGTAAAGCAGGTTGAAGATAAAAACAAGCTGGACATGTCGGCAACGATATTGGAGCTTGAAGGCAAATTGGATGCCGCCAAAAAAGACATATACTCCAACTTAATCGGCTGGCAAAAAGTACAGATATCCCGCCACCCCGAAAGACCCTACACCCTGCAATATTTAGAGCTGATGTGCGACGATTTTATCGAACTGCACGGCGACCGTACTGTAGGTGATGACAAAGCAATAGTTGGCGGTTTCGGTACCATAGGCGGGCAAACAGCTATGTTTATCGGTCACCAGAAGGGAAGAAACACCAAGGAGCGCCAGATGCGCAACTTCGGTATGGCTAACCCAGAGGGCTACCGCAAAGCATTAAGACTAATGAAGCTTGCCGAGAAATTTAACAAACCCGTTATTACCCTGATTGATACTCCGGGAGCGTTTCCAGGCCTTGAAGCCGAAGAACGAGGACAGGGCGAAGCCATTGCCCGAAACCTGCTCGAAATGTCGATATTAAAAGTGCCGATTATTTGCGTAGTGATTGGCGAGGGCGCTTCAGGTGGTGCGTTGGGCATTGGTATTGGTGACAGGGTACTAATGCTGGATAACTCCTGGTATTCGGTTATTTCGCCCGAAAATTGCTCCACCATCTTGTTTAAAACCTGGGAGCAAAAAGAGCGCGCGGCAGAGATGCTAAAACTGACCAGCACCGAAATGCTGAAAAATAAACTGATTGACGGCGTAATAAAAGAACCTATCGGCGGCGCACACCAGGACCCGGTTGCCATGGCCGGCATTCTTAAAAAACAATTGCTAAAAGATTTGAAAGTGCTAAAAGATCGCAATATTGATGAGCTGGTTACCGACAGGATAAACAAGTTTTGCAATATGGGTGTGGTGATAGAAGATTAACAAGATATTTTACATTAATGTGAAAGCGGCTGGTGGCCGCTTTTTTTGTTTAGCAGTAATCCAATCTTGTTATTGCGAGCGAGGTACGAGCGCAGCAACCCCGTCGCTATACCGATGTCGAAGTGTAAACCTATATCAGCATTATAGTATAGTTTTATGTTCCTGTGCACAGTGGAACATAAGGAACAGGGTGGAACAGTGAAAAGCTAACCTATGTTGCTAAAAAGCTTGTTTCTGCATTAAAAATGCACTTTTCACCTTATTTACTTTGCTAAAAATGCGAAAAGTACTGACAAATTAGTGTCAGTACTTTCCGTAAACACTGTCTCGTCTGCCCGCTCAAGCGTCATTCGCTTGAATGCTGATAGTTGTGGGCGTCCGTGCTCACGAAAGCCGGTTTTGTTTTTAAATCGTTGGCAGGACGCGGTATTTAGTAAACAAAAAAGCAACTAATGACTGCTTTTTTGTTATAATTGGATTAGACATTAAAGGAAGTCTTTCATGAGCGACGCTGAAATTTTAGAAAAAACGGGAACAGATGCAGTATTGCGATTAAGGAAAAATAAACTTGCTGCTGGCAAACCTTTTATGATTAACTCTAAAGATTTACCATCCACACAAAGTTATCTTGAATATCCGGACGGAAGTATAAATATTGTAATTGTTGCTGCCAATGCCCGTTCTTTCGAAATAATCCGTAAACTTTCCGACAAAGAAGCCCAATCGGTTCGTTACGGTTTTAATCTGTTGTAATGCCTTCTCCTTACATCATTACCGGGTCAAACGGAGCAGGTAAATCAACGGTCGGACACGAGTAATATACCTATAAACTGAATTTAAGTTTCTTACAAGAACTGCAATCAGCCAACCCTTCTTCAAATCGTTTTCGCAATACCTCGGTTACAAGCGGGCGCTTTAAGGTATCAGTGTTTAATTTAATTTTATAAAAACTGGTGTCATTATTATTGAATACCGTTTTTATAAATATCTGGGTGGAATCCGTATAAACATCTTTTATATCTTCACCATCAATTAAGATGTCATAGTTGTTGTCATTAGTTTTCATACCAACATACAACCCTGAACTTGGGTCGTCCCCATTATGAATCAAATAGAAATTCTTTATTATGTGAATTTCTTTGTCTTCGTCAGAACAGGAAGCGAGTAACAAAAGGACCAATAGTAGTAGTACGATTTTATTCATTGTGATAAAAATGCCCGTTCGGGCATGGATTGCTGAACGGGCATACAAATATAAAACATCTTATCAACCTACTCCACCACCAACGTCGCAATTGAATGCGCCAACGCGGTAGTTTTAGCAGCCTTGCCTTTTATCCATAACGAATAATCGATGTTCTCATCGCCGCGATTCATTACCACAACTGCCAATTTGCCATCGGGATTAATATAGGCGGTGGTTAACAGTTTATCCCTGCTTGCTGCGCTTACTATGCGTTTGGCACCGGGATGAATAAACTTGCTGAAATGGCCAAGGTAATAGTACGAGTTGGTATAAATTAAACTACCGTTACGCGTATCGGCATGCACAGGTGCAAAGCAAAAATTACCCACGTGGTTTGGCCCGCCTTTTTCATCAAGTAGCACGTTCCAGTCCGTCCAGCCTACGGTGCCGGCGTTGAAGTCGTTGATCATCGACAGTCCGTAACGTTCGCCCAGCGACCAATCGCTCAACCTGTTAAAATCAAATTTTTCCACGCAGCCTTCGGTAAATATTAAATTCTTATCAGGGAAAGCTTTATTTACCAGGCGGGTGCTTTCAAAGTCCATACCCGCGCCGGTCCAGGTTTCGTACCAGTGAAAGCCAATGCCCCAAACATACTTGGCTGTTGCCGGGTCTTCCAGTATAGTGCTGGCACGCTGGTAAAGCAAATCGCGGTTATGGTCCCAAATGATTAGCTTTTTGCTTTGCATGCCCGCTTTGTATAAGGCTGGACCCAAAAAGTTCTTGATAAAATCGCGCTCGTCCTCAGCAGTGTAAAGGCACGATTCCCAGGTTTGCGTTGCCATCGGCTCGTTTTGCACCGAAAGGCCCCAGATAGGAATGCCCAGTTTTTCGTAAGTCTGGATAAATTTGATGTAGAAATTTGCCCAGGGCTGGTCGTACTTAGCCAGCAGTTTACCGCCATGCAGCACATCGCCATTACTTTTCATCCATCCCGGCGGGCTCCAGGGCGTAGCAAACAGGGTAAGCTTACCCCCTGCTGCTTTGGTAACTTCTTTTATAAATGGTATACGGTATTGCTTATCATGACTAACATCAAATGATTTAAGCGACACATCATTATCTTTTATATAACCGTAAGTCCCGCTGGAAAAATCACTGCTCGCTATACTTGTGCGGCCAATGGTATAGCCTATGCCTTTTTCCTTATCGTAGTAGGCTGTCAGCAGTTCCTTTTGTTTGTCTTTAGGCAGCTTATAAAATATCTCGGCCGATGCATCAGTTAAAGCGCCACCTATACCCAGCATGGTCTGGAAGGTTTTTGAAGGGTCCACAAAAATGGCGACTTCCGTTTCAACAGGCTGCGGGCTGCTTTTAAAGGTAAGCGTTTCCGTTTGCTTCATACGGTCGTCGGTACCTTTGGCGGTTACATAAACTTTTACCGATTTATTGGCAGCCGAATACGCCAGGTGTTTTCGTTGCGCATTGGCGAGGTTAGCGGCGGCCAAAACCAAACAAGCCGAAGCAATGGAAAGTGAAATGAATTTTCTTTTCATGATTGAATAAAAATAGGAATTGCGAGGGTGCTATTGTTATAGCAGGATTATAATGGCCAAATCTATCAAACAAAATTAATTATACAAGAACAAACTACTATATAAATAATTGATTAATAGTCAATTGGAAGGCGCTTGATACGCAATAGTACCAAACGCCTTCCAATCAATTTATTCATAATCAACCGGTTCAATTAATTGCACAAACATTCAGTGCATTTTTCAATGCAGATAAATACCAATACCCATAAAAATATTTGTGCCCGTAATTATAAGTATGCTATTTTACCCGTAGCAACGTCATAAATGCCCCCCAATATTTTAACTTTCCCATCTCGTACAAGTTTGTCGATTATCGGGCTGTCTTTGCGCATTTTTTTTATGGTAAGCTCCACATTTTTCACCATCACCGCGCGCACAAACTTTTTGTTTTTTGATGTCCGTTCCTTCGGGTTTGTTGGTATTTTCACAGCATCCACTGCAGGCCTGATTTTAGCTAATAAGGCGGTAATATTCCCCAGCTTTACATTGTCGATAGCGGACTTTATCGCCCCGCAATCCTCATGGCCCAATACTACTATTACTTTGGCGCCTACCACGAAAGTTGCATACTCCAGGCTGCCCCAAATGTCTTCATTTCCGATATTACCGGCCACGCGGGCTACAAATAAATCGCCTATGCCCATATTAAAAACAGTCTCCACCGGCACCCTTGAATCAAGACACGACAGAACCGCTCCTATAGGCTTCTGCCCCTTTGCCGTTAAGCGAATCCGGGCACTGTCGTTCATCGGCAGCGGTTTAAAGTTGTAAAAACGCCGGTTACCACTTTTTAGTAAATTTATAACGGAGTCGGGTGTGAGCGGTTTGGCAGTAATTACGCTGTGGGGAACGGATTCTGAACTGCGTAAAGCCGCGTCACCTGCTCTGTAGGATGTTTTACTGCTGAAAGACAGTGAAATGGTTGCGATAAAAATAAAGGTTAGCTTCTTCATGAAATTTAGGTTTAAAGGTTTAAATAATTAGTACACAATATTATAAAAAAATATTTATGATAAGCAACTAATAATAAGCCAATTATACGGCAATGGAAATATATTTTATTGTTAAGACACTGTAACAAAACCGTACACTTACCGTACGGATATGCATCATTCGCACACTCATTAATTCAGTATTAAACCATTGATAATCAATATTTTAAATTATCGGCACAGTTTTGAATTAAGAAATCCATGAAAAGTTACGTGTGTGGTTTCGTCGCCCCACCAATGAACTAATGAACCATTGAACTAATGAACTAGCTGCCATGATAAAAAACTATTTTAAAATTGCCTGGAGGAACATTATAAAAAATAAAACCTCGTCACTAATAAATATTGGCGGGCTAGCCGTTGGTATGATGGTAGCCATGCTGATTGGTTTATGGATTTGGGACGAATTGTCATACGATAAGTATCACCAGAACTATGACCGCATAGGACAACTGATGACCACGCAAACCAGCAATGGTGAAACGGGGACTTTTCCTTCAACGGTAGTACCGCTAAGTAATGAATTACGCATAAAGTACCCGGCTGATTTTAAACGCGTCGCCCTTACATGGGAAGGAACACATATACTGGCAATAGGCGCCAAAAAATTATCGCTGAATGGCATGTGGGCCGAACCAGATCTGCCCGCAATACTGTCGTTGGTGATGGTTCAAGGCAATTATAATACTTTTAACGACCCTGCATCAATCCTCCTGTCGGCCTCCGTAGCGAAGGCATTATATGGCGACGCCAACCCTATTAATCAAACCCTTAAGGTTGACAATAAAACCAACCTGAAGGTTGCCGGGGTTTATGAAGATTTGCCGCATAATACCACTTTTAGCCAAACCATGTTTATGATGCCCTGGAAGGATCCGGCAAACTGGTGGAACACGCAAACCACAGCATGGTCTAACCATGGCTGCCATCTTTTTGTAGAACTGAATGCACAAGCTGATTTTGCCAAAGTATCGGCCAAAATAAGGAACATTACCAAGCCTCACTTTAAAATGAATGACGAAACCATGCAGGTGTTCCCCATGGCGAAGTGGCATTTGTACAGCGAATTTCAAAATGGCGTTTCGGTTGGGGGACGTATAAAGTTTACCTGGCTGTTTGGAATAATCGGCGCATTTGTATTGTTACTGGCCTGTATTAATTTTATGAATTTAAGCACAGCCCGCAGCGAGAAAAGAGCCAGGGAAGTGGGCATCCGCAAAGCCATTGGTTCATTAAGGGGGCAGCTTATCAGGCAGTTTTTAAGCGAATCGATGCTGGTTGTGTTTTTAGCTTTTGCGCTAACAATAATATTGATGATACTGGCCGTGCCATACTTTAATACAATAGCAGGCAAAACCGTAAGTATTCCCTGGGGCAGCCCTTTATTTTGGCTGACCGCAGTCACTTTTACTTTCTTAACCGGTATTATATCAGGAAGTTATCCTGCCTTTTACTTGTCGGGTTTTAAACCCATTAAAGTGTTAAAAGGCACTTTCAAAGCCGGCCGTTTAGCCGCGTTGCCACGCAAGGCGCTGGTAGTTGTTCAATTTACAGTGTCGATAGTGTTAATAATAGGCACTATTGTAGTTTACAGGCAAATACAATTTGCCAAAAATATCCCGGTTGGTTATAACCGAAGCGGCCTTATTACAGTTAACATGAATACGCCCGAGATTCATGGCCACTACGATGCTTTGAGAAACGATTTGATTAAAACTGGCGCCGTAGCGGATATGGCAGAATCAAACAGCTCGACTACACAAATATGGTCAAACAACGGGGGCTTTGAATGGCTGGGAAAAACGCCGGGTTTCGACCCTACCTTCGGCACTATTGCCGTTACCCAGGATTTTGGCAATACCATTGGCTGGAAAATAATCGAAGGGCGCGATTTTTCAAGAAATTTCCCTTCGGATACCGGGGCCTTTATTTTAAACGAATCGGCCGTAAAGCTTAGCGGCATTAAAAACCCTGTAGGTAAAATAATGAGGTGGGACGGCAAAGACCACGTTATTACCGGCGTGGTAAAAGATATGATAATGGAGTCGCCTTATAAACAAACAATAGCAACCATTTTTCACATGGAACCGGGATGGGTTAATTTGATTACTGTCCGCATAAATCCAAAAGCAGCTGTCCATGATGCGCTAAGTAAAATTGCTCCTGTATTTCAAAAATATAATCCCGGCAGCCCGTTCGATTTTAAATTTGTTGATGACGAATATGCACGGAAGTTTTCAGACGAGCAGCGCATAGGCGATATTGCTACCGTTTTTGCGGGGCTTGCCATTTTCATTTCGTGCCTGGGGTTATTTGGCATGGCATCGTTTATGGCCGAGCAGCGCATAAAGGAAATTGGCGTGCGTAAGGTGCTCGGTGCTACGGTGTTTAACTTATGGCAATTATTATCAAAAGATTTTGTAGCGTTGGTAGTTATTGCATTGCTTATTGCCACGCCTTTTTCATATTACTTTATGCATAAGTGGCTGTTGGGCTACCAATTTCGCACCCAAATTACCTGGTGGATATTTGCGGTTGCAGGTGTTGGCGCAATGACAATTACATTATTAACGGTTAGCTATCAAAGCATTAAAGCTGCGCTGGCAAACCCGGTAAAGAGTTTGAAGTCAGAGTGATTAGAGACTGGAGGTTAGACATTAGGAAAACCTTCGGCTATGAACCTTAAACTATGAACTTCCACCAATGAACTAATGAACAATTGAACTAATACCATGATAAAAAACTATTTTAAAATTGCCTGGAGAAACCTGCACAAGCATCGTTTTTTTTCATTGGTAAATATTTGCGGCCTGGCAATAGGCGTAGCTGCATTCTGGATTATTGCCTTATACGTAACCGACGAATGGAGCTACGACCGCTATAACGAAAAATCGGACCGTATTTTCCGCGTGGCACAGCATGGCAAATGGGATAACGGCGGCTTTAACCTGGCCATTACCTCGGTACCGTATGCACCGGCGTTAAAGGCCGATTACCCGGAAGTAGAAGAAGCCATCCGCATTGACCAGGAAGGTGGTGGCAAAATAACTTATGGCGATAAGCGGATTGACGCAGGCGACATTTCATATGCAGATGCAGCCATATTTAATGTGTTTACTTACCACTTTTTATCAGGCGACCCGGAAACTGCTTTATCAAAACCAAACTCGATTGTTTTAACAAAAACGCTTGCCGAAAAAATATTTGGCGATGCCACCTATGCCGTTGATAAAACCATCTATTTTGATAAAAACGATGCGCAAACGGTTACCGGGGTAATTAACGACGTGCCTGCAAACTCTACCTTTAAGTTCAGCGCACTGCGGTCGTTTAACGCAAACCTTACCGGCAACTGGCCCGCTGCAAACCTGTTCACTTTTGTTTTACTTAAAAATCACGATGATTATAAAAAGATAGAGGCTAAATCAGGCGCATTTTTCAACAAGTATTTAAAACCCTATTTCGCGGGTGTTAAATACAATATGGAGCTGCAGCCTCTCACCTCAATTCACCTGCACTCGAAGCTCGACTATGAAATGGGTAACAGCGGTAATATTGCCTACATGTACGTATTCAGTGTAGTTGGTCTGCTAATATTGGCCATTGCCATTATAAATTATGTTAACCTGACCACCGCGCGTTCATCAGTACGAATAAAAGAAATAGGCATCCGCAAAGTCATCGGCTCAGGCAAAGCCAATTTAATAATGATGTTCTTTGCCGAATCGATATTGCTGGCTACGCTGGCTACTGTTGCCGGCATGCTTGTAATACAAACCGCTATCCCCTACTTCAATCATTTATCGGGAAAGAGCTTAGACATCTGGTATTTTGGGACGGGCAAATCGCTCTTGATATTCGCCGCCTTCGCCTTTATAGCCGGTATTATCAGTGGTATCTACCCGGCATTGTTCCTGTCGGGATTTAAAACTATTCCCGCGATGAAAGGGCAGTTGGGTAACCAATCGTCAACCATAATATTCAGGAAAGGGCTGGTAGTTTTCCAGTTTGTGATAACTGTTGTAATGATAGTGGGCTCATGCGTAATATACCAGCAGCTGCATTATGTGTTGGAGAAGGATTTAGGCTTCAACAAATCGCAAGTATTAACCTTCCACATTAGCAACAAAGGCGCCCGCGCAAAAACAGAGCAAATTAAAGCGCAATTGCTGCAAAACCCGTTGATACAAAGCGTTGCCGCTGCAGGTAACCCAATCGGCAATAATGATATCGGATCAATGGGTTTTAACATCGGTACCGACGGGCGCAACTCACCGGACACTAAACTGGTTGAGTCGTTAATTATTGATGAAGATTTTATCCCGGCGATGCAGATAAAAATGGTGCAGGGCCGTAATTTCATCAAAGGTGTTTCAGACACGGCTAACCATGCCATCCTTGTAAATGAAACACTGGTAAAAGAGTATGGCTGGAAAAACCCGTTGGGAAAACGCGTGCCTACAGGCGTAGACCATGGCGTGGTACTTTACTCAACCATTGTTGGTGTTACCAACGATTTTAACACTTATTCGCTTCAGCACAAAATAAGCCCGATGGTTTTGAACCTTCCTTACGTCCCGAACGACAAGGATAACCTGTATGTACGCTTAAGCAAAAACAATATCCCTGCAGCAATTAATTACCTGCAGCAGGTTTATGCACAATTTGACCCGGAGAATAAAATCGATTATCACTTCCTCGACCAAAACTTTGCCGCCCAGTACCAATCGGAACAAAAACAGGGCAACCTGCTGCTGATTTTCACGGTGATTGCAATTGCCATAGCTTGTTTGGGACTGTTTGGCCTGGTAACATTTACCGCGCAACAGCGTGTTAAAGAAATCGGCATCCGTAAGGTATTAGGCGCACGCGTAAGCCACATCGTAAACATGCTCGCCAAAGAATTGGTGCTGCTGGTACTGGTCGCTGCGGTTATCGCAACGCCAATTGCCTGGTTTGCCATCAGCAAATGGCTGCAAAGCTTTGCATACAGGGTTGATATACACTGGTGGATATTTTTAGCCGCCGGCATAATAGCAATGCTGATAGCATTTATAACCATCAGCATCCGCTCGGTAAAAGCCGCGCTGACCAACCCTGTGAAGAGCTTGAAAAGTGAGTGATTAGAGACTGGAGATTAGAGGTAAGGAAAATAGTGGCAGTGGGAAGTAGCAGGTATTAACGCATAGGGCGAATGCAATTCGCCCTGTGCGCTATACAATTCCGGCTATGAACCATCCCGCACATGCGGGATTAACCATGAACTTTTCCACCAATGAACAAATGAACTATTGAACCAATGAACTAACATGATAAAAAACTATATAAAAACAGCGTTTCGCACTTTCCGGAAGAACAAATGGTTTACGCTGATCAATACCATCGGGCTGGCAATTGGTATTTGCTCGGCACTGGTAATTTATCTCGTGGCGTATTTCGATCTCACGTTTGATAAATTTGAAACAAACAGCGACCGCATTTATCGCGTGGTTACCAATTTCACCTTTAGCGGCACGCCGGCATATAATCCGGGTGTATGTTCGCCCTTGCCAATGGCTGCAAAAACATCCGTTACCGGCCTCGAATTGGTGGTACCGCTCGATCAGCCCTTATTTCCCGATGTTGAATTGGGGGAAAGTAATCCGGCCCAAAAACAAAAATTCAGGCAGCAAAGGGATATTACTTTTACTACGCCCGATTATTTTAAACTCATTAACTACCAGTGGCTGGCCGGCAACCCCGCGTCATTGAACGAACCATACCACACCGTGCTTACCGCCGACAGGGCGCAGCAATATTTCCCTGGCGAACCTTTACGGCAGATAATCGGCAAAGTAGTGGTTTACGACTCGGTTAAAACCACCGTAACTGGTATAGTGGCGCCGCTGACAGAAAACACCGGCTTCACCTTTCATGATTTTATATCATATAACACCTTATTGACCGACCACGTGCTACGCCAGTCGCTCCGACTCGACAACTGGGGCCGCGCGCAGGTTAAGTCGCAACTTTTTTTACAGCTCGCGCCGGGCGCCAGTGCAACAGCCGTAACCAAACAGCTAAATGCACTGCTGAAACGTAACCTGGATAATACCAACAAACACAAAACCCAGGCTTTCGCGCTGCAGCCGCTTGACGACATCCACTTCAATACAAAATACGGCGGCATTGCCGATTATAATAACAGGGCGAGCAAAAGTGTTATCTATAGCCTGGTAGCAATAGCCGTTTTCCTGCTGCTTTTGGCCTGCATCAACTTTATTAACCTGAGCACCGCGCAGGGTGGCCAGCGGGCAAAAGAGATAGGTATCCGTAAAACGCTCGGCAGCAGCCGCGCACAGTTAGTTTACCAGTTTTTGGGCGAGATATTGCTTATAACCATTGTTGCTTTTGGCATCTCGTTAATGATGACGCCTTATTTACTTAAACTATTTGCCGGGTTCATCCCCGAAGGCATCCACCTTGACCTTGTGCATCAGCAGTTTATCTGGTGGTTCGGCTTATTGCTTATCATCGGCGTAGGGCTGGCTGCGGGCACGTACCCGGCGCTGGTATTGTCGGGTTATAAACCCGTATCGGTCTTAAAAAATCAAACACAGGCACAGGGACAAACACGTAAAACGCTCCTGCGTAAATCGCTTACAGTTTCACAATTTGTGATAGCGCAATTCTTCGTTATTGCCACCGCGATGGTGGGCAAGCAAATTTACTTTGCCCTTCATAAAGACCTCGGATTTAAAAAAGACAACGTTGTTACGTTGAATGCGCCTTTTAAAAACAATTCGGCCCGCCAAAACGCAGCATTGCTTGCACAATTACGGGTAACCCCAGGCATAACCATGGTAAGTATGGGTCACGACGCGCCGGCATCAGACAATACCAGCAGCACAGAGGCCGAATACAAAGACGGCAAAACCACCATCCACATGGATGACCTTGCGATGAAGTTCGGCGACGAGAATTATATCAAACTTTACCATATCCCTTTGCTGGCCGGGCGCAACTTGCTACCCGGCGATGCCAACCATGCATTTTTAGTAAATGAAGCCTTTTTGCACCGCGCCGGCATTCAGCGCCCGCAGGATGCAATAGGTAAGTTCGTCGATAATTTTAACGGCGACCGCCGCATGGAGATAGTTGGCGTAGTTGCCGATTTTGACCAAGGCACGGTTCATGACGTTATCGCACCAATGGCGCTGATGACCAGCCCCGAGGCGAGCATGAGCGGCACTTTCCACATACTGCTTGCCGCAAACAGCGATGAATGGAGCGGCACATTGGCCCGCATCCGCAGCGAATGGCACAGCGTTTATCCAGACGATGCAGACGACTTGCAATTTGTAGATGAGGGTATCGCCCGCCTTTACGACAAGGAACAACATACAGTTACCCTGTTGCAATGGGCAACCGGGCTTTCAATATTGATCAGTTGCATGGGACTGCTGGGCCTCACTATTTTCAATACTGCCCAGCGCACCAAAGAGATT
Source organism: Mucilaginibacter sp. (assembly GCF_025359345.1). Classification (GTDB taxonomy): domain Bacteria; phylum Bacteroidota; class Bacteroidia; order Sphingobacteriales; family Sphingobacteriaceae; genus Mucilaginibacter. The sequence continues at coordinate 96,609 of NZ_JANYGQ010000026.1, read as the reverse complement.
GGCGTACGCAAAGTACTCGGTGCGTCCGTTTCCAGCATTATGTTGTTATTGTCGAAAGAAATTATGCTGCTGATCGTATTGGCATCAGTTATTGCCATACCGGCGGCTGTGTACGCAATAAATTTATGGATGCAGGACTTTGCCCAGCGTACCACCATGAGCTGGTGGGTATTTGCAACTTGCGCAGGCGGCCTTTTGGTGATGGCATTAGCCACCTCTGCATTCCAAACCATCAGGGCAGCATTAGCTAACCCGGTAAAGAGCTTGAGAAGTGAGTGATTAGAGACTGGAGATTATAGGTTAGGGAAATAGTGGCAGAGGGAAGTAGCCGTTATTAATGTAGGGGTGAATTGCATTCGCCCTATGCGCTATACAACTCCGGCCATGAACTATCCCGCACGTGCGGGATTAACTATGAACTGCCTCACCAATGAACTAATGAACTATTGAACTAATAAACTAAAACTATGATACTAAACTACTTCACCATCGGCATGCGTAACCTTCTAAAAAGGAAGGGCTACACCGCGTTAAACATTTTGGGGTTGGCTATAGGAATAGCCTGCTGCCTGCTTATCTTTCAGTATGTATCATACGAACGAAGCTATGATACCTTCCAGGCAAAATCGCCTCAAATTGTGCGTTTGCGTCTCGATCAGAGCAAACAGGGCAAACTGATGTGGCAGTCAGCCACATCATATCCCGGCATCGGCCCGGCCCTGAAACGCGATTACCCCGAAGTAGAAAATTATTGCAGGCTGATTGATGACGAATTGCTACTGAGCAACGACGCCAAACATATAAAATTCTCCGAAACAAAGGGTTATTATGCCGACCCATCGGCAATAAACATGCTGGATGTTCAGCTGCTTAGCGGCAGCGCCGCTTCAGCATTAAAAGGGCCCAACAAAATCATCGTATCGCAAAGCATGGCCAAAAAATATTTTGGAACCGACGATGTGCTGGGTAAAACACTGCTGGCCCGCGGTACGAGGGCAAACGAAACATTTCAAATCGGGGGCGTATTTAAAGATTATCCTTCTAACTCGCATTTGATATTGGATTACATGGTATCGTATGCAACACTTGTGAGCGAGCTGGCCGGTGGTGGCGATAAAACCGACCTGGCCAATACTGCTTTCAACTGGTATGATTTTTACACCTATATACTGCTAAAACCCGGTACCGACGCCCAACAATTCCAGGCTAAACTTTCTGGGTTTACAGATAAGTATATAAATAAGACCGATTATCGAAAGGCAAATAATATAAAAGACAGGCTTTACACTATTCCCTTCCGCGATATTCACCTGCTCTCAAATTACAACCAGGAGGCCGAAGTAAACGGCAGTGGCAGCGCTGTTAATTTTATGTTTTTGATTGGCTTTATCATCCTCGCTATTGCGTGGATAAATTATATCAACCTGTCAACAGCCCGCTCTGTTGAGCGTGCAAAAGAGGTAGGCGTACGCAAAGTGCTGGGTGCAGCTAAAAGCACCCTGATCAGGTTGTTTATGTTCGAAAACATGCTCGTGAACTTTATGGCAATCGTTATCGCTGCAATTGCCGTAGTGACTTTAACCCCATGGTTTAATAGTTTAATGGGGCGCGAAAGTGCTCCAGACTTTTCCATGTCGGCCAAATACTGGCTAATATTTTCAGGGATGTTTTTGGCAGGCACATTGCTTTCGGGTTTGTACCCCGCGTTTATTTTGTCGGGTTATCAGCCGGTGGCGGTTTTGAAAGGTGCCTTTAAAAATACATCAGGCGGCCTGCTGTTACGCAAAAGCCTTATCGTGGTTCAGTTCAGCATCTCCGTTATTTTAATTGCCGGCACCATTATAGTTTACCAGCAGGTAAGTTTTATGCGCAGCCAAAAGCTTGGGGTCGATATTAACCAAACGCTGGTATTAAACGGGGTACAATCCATCAGCGATTCACTGTACTTAAATTCGCTGCAGCCATTTAAGGCTGATTTATTAAAAAACAAGGGAATTAAAAGCATGACCGTGTCCACCAGCGTCATGGGTAAAGAAATTTATTGGACCAACAGTTACCAAAGCCTCGACCATAAGGAGTTAGGCTCCGGCACATTATACCGCTTAGGTGTCGACTATGACTTTCTTTCGCAGTTTAAAATCAAGCTACTTTCCGGCCGGGATTTCTCAAAGGATTTCCCTACCGATAAAAAGGCAGCTATTATAAATGAGAATGCCATGGTGCAACTGGGCTTTAAAAACCCGGACGATGCCATAGGCAGAAAAATTTCAAATGGTGATACCATGACAGTTATTGGGGTGATTCAAAGCTTTCATCACCTCGGCCTGCAAAAACCAATCGATCCGCAGCTGATAACATTACGCCTCGATGCACGCCAGGCCTACTCTATCAAACTACAAACTGCCGATTTAACCAATACCATAGCAAGCGTAAAAACAACCTGGGACAAATACTTCCCCAACGACCCGTTTAACTATTTCTTTTTAGACGACCAGTTTAACACCCAATACAAAAGCGACCAGCAATTTGGCAAAGTGTTTACGCTGTTTGCATCGCTGGCAATACTGATTGCTTGTTTTGGCTTGCTTGGTTTATCAGCATATAACATTTTGCAGCGCACAAAAGAGGTAGGCATCCGCAAAGTACTGGGTGCATCAACCAAAAGCGTGGTATATATTTTATCAAAAGATTTTATGACTCTGGTAGTGATTTCGTTTGTCATTTCAGCCCCTATATCGTGGCTGGTGATGCATAACTGGCTGCAGGGCTTTGCGTATCGCATAAACATCAGCTTATGGGTATTTGCTGCTGCGGATATAATATCGGTAGCTATTGCCTTGTGCACCATAAGCTTCCAGGCAATTAAAGCGGCATTAACAAACCCGGTGAGGAGTTTGAGAAGCGAGTGATTAGAGATTAGAGGTTAGTAAAAAAGTGGCAGTGGGAAGTAGCAGTGGCGGATATTAATGTAGGGGCGAATTGCATTAGCCACATACGACATGCAACTCCGGCTATGAACTATGAACCATCACCCATGAACTAAATAAAACAGGCGATTGACAGTTTGCAGTTGGCGTAAGCGGTTAATGTCCTTTTAGATTAATAAACATATCTGAAAATGGTAAGCAGTGGCTTTTTGGCTGCTGCGTTACCTGCGGCATTAATTCTTTTAACAACAAAACAATGATTAAAAACTATTTAAAAATCGCGTGGAGGAACCTCGTTAAAAACAGGATAGCTTCATTAATTAACATCGGCGGGCTTGCAGTCGGTATGGCTGTTGCTATTATGATTGGCTTATGGATATGGGATGAGTTGTCGTTCGATTCTGGCTTCAAAAACCGCGACCAGATTGCCAGGGTAGATGAATACAATTCTATCAATGGTCATATCGAGATGTGGAACGCGTCGGCCTGGCCGCTGGCACCAACCCTGCGCAGCAAATTTGGCAACTATTTTAAACACGTTATTATAACCTCGTGGACAAACAAGCACCTGCTCACCTATAATAACAGTACGGTTACGCAAAGCGGTAATTATATGGAACCGGCCATTACCGATATGCTTTCGGTAAAAATGTTGAAAGGCAGCGCCTCCAGTTTGAACGACCCCACCTCGATAATACTTTCCGAAAAGGCCGCTAGGGCAATTTTCGGAAACGCGGACCCAATAAATAAGGCAATTAAGATAGACCATGATCTGAACGCCAAGGTTACCGGGGTATATGAAAATTTGCCCGAAAACTCATCATTCGGCGATCTGGAGTTTATAGCTCCTTTTCAAATGCTGGCTATCAACCAGAATTTCCCTGGCCAGTTCAATAATCCCTGGGGCGCCAGTTGGTTCCAGACATTTGTGCAGATTGCCGATAATGCCGACATGGCACAAGTCTCAGCTAAAATTGTAAAAGCAAAACTCGACGACCTTAATAAAACACATAACGGCGACGCCCGTTTCCATTCGCTGCTCTTTTTGCACCCGATGAGCAAATGGTACCTGTACGGCGATTTTAAAGATGGCTTTAACATAGGCGGGCGTATTCAATATGTTTGGCTGTTTGGCATAATAGGCGTTTTTGTGCTGCTGCTGGCCTGCATAAACTTTATGAACCTAAGCACCGCACGGTCAGAAAAACGGGCGCGCGAGGTAGGCATCCGCAAAGCCATCGGCTCGGTGCGCAGCCAGCTTATCGTGCAATTCTACAGCGAATCTATGCTGATTGCGATAGTCGCCTTCATTTTGTCACTGCTTTTAGTACAGTTGTCATTACCTGAATTCAATGCCCTGGCCGGTAAAAAAATGAGCGTCCTGTGGGGCAGCGCAACGTTTTGGCTGCTCGGAATTGCATTTACCTTATTTACAGGATTGATTGCCGGAAGCTATCCAGCCCTGTATTTATCGTCGTTCAGGCCTGTTAAAGTATTAAAAGGTTCGTTCAAAGTTGGCCGGCTCGCAGCCATTCCACGCAAAGTGCTGGTAGTGGTTCAATTTACCGTTTCAATAGTGCTGATTATCGGTACGATTGTAGTATTCCAGCAGATACAATTTGCCAAAGACCGGCCAGTTGGTTACAGCACCGGCAACCTGGTTAACGTTAACCTGCAAACCCCCTCCCTGAACAAGCAATACCTATCCTTAAAAAACGACCTCCTTGCGAGTCGCGCGGTGGTTAATGTTTCAGAATCCGAAAGCCAGATAACCGGAGTATACATTACCAATGGTGGTTTTAAATGGCGGGGAAAAGACCCTGCCTTACAAGAACAATTTAACACCATGGCCGTTACCGCCGATTTTGGACAAACCGTAAACTGGAAAATTATTGCAGGCCGCGATTTTAACGCTGCTTTCCCGTCGGATACTTTAGCCGTTATTATCAACCAGGCAACTGAAAAGCAACTCGGTTTTAAAAACCCGCTGGGTGAAATTATAGACTGGAACGGCAATTACAGCCTGAAGATTATCGGCGTGGTTAACGACATGGTTAACCAATCTGTTTTCGAAACGCCAAGGCCATCGCTGTTTTTTTTGCCAAGGCATTGGTCCAAGATGGGTAACATCAACCTGAAAATCAATCCGCAGGCAAGCGCACATGAAGCGATGGACAAAATAAAGGGCCTCCTTAAAAAATACGACCCGTCCGGCTCATACGCCATAAAGTTTATGGACGAGGACTACGCCACCAAGTTTAACGACGAAGAGCGCATAGGCAAGTTGGCTACTTGCTTTGCCGGCCTGGCCATATTTATCAGCTGCCTCGGCTTGTTCGGCATGGCCACATTTATGTCCGAGCAACGCACCAAAGAGATAGGTGTGCGCAAAGTATTGGGCGCAACCATATTTAGCCTGTGGCAACTGTTATCCAAAGATTTTGTAATGCTGGTAATCATATCGCTGCTGATAGCATCGCCGGTTGCGTATTATTTTATGCACAACTGGCTGCAAAGCTACCAGTACCGTACAGAAATAGCCGGCTGGGTATTTGTGATTGCGGCTGCGGGCGCGATGATAATAACACTGTTAACAGTTAGCTATCAGAGTATAAAAGCCGCGCTGGCAAACCCGGTGAAGAGCCTGAAATCTGAGTGATTAGAGATTAGAGACCAGAGATTAGTTAAAAGCCATTCGGCCAGGAACCATGAACTATCAACCATGAACTAAAATGATAAAAAACTATCTAAAAATTGCGTACCGAAACCTTGTTAAAAACAAGGCGCACTCCCTTATCAACATAACAGGCCTGTCGGTGGGCATGGCTGTTGCCATGCTGATTGGTCTTTGGATTTGGGACGAGTTATCATTTGATAAATACTACAAAAATTACGACAGCATAGTTAGGGTGATGCAAAACCAAACAGCAAATGGTGAAGTCAATTCGTTAAAAGCGATGCCTATCGCCGCCGCTTACGAGCTTCGGCATTCGTATGCCAACGATTTTTCCCATGTCGTTTTATCATCATGGACTAACCCGCACCTCATATCTTTCGGCAACAAAAACATATCATCAGCCGGCAATTACATGGAGCCCGACGCTGCCGAAATGCTTACGCTTGATATGACTATGGGAACAAGGGGCGCCTTAAAAGACCCATCATCCATACTCCTTTCTCAATCGGTAGCAAAAGCTGTTTTTGGCGGTGACAATCCCATTGATCAGATTGTAAAACTTGACGGAACAAACCTAAAGGTGGCGGGCGTTTACCAGGATTTGCCTGCTAACTCCACGTTTAATAACATCGCTTTTATAGCCCCCTGGGAAGTATATGCCAATACAAGCGATGTAAAGGAAGCCAAAACTAACTGGAACGCTAACTCCTTTCAAATTTTTGCAGAGGTAGCCACCACCAAAAGCATAGCACAGGTTTCGTCAAAAATTAAGGATATCAAAATCCGGAACTTAGACGAGGGAGGCAAAAAATCAAACCCGCAAATATTCCTGTTCCCGATGAGCAGGTGGCATTTATACCAGGAATTTAAAAACGGTTTAAGTTCTGGCGGCGGAATTAAATATGTGTGGATGTTTGGTATTATTGGCTTGTTTGTATTAATGCTTGCGGCCATCAATTTTATGAACTTAAGCACCGCCCGCTCCGAAAAACGGGCCAAAGAAGTTGGCATAAGGAAATCCATCGGCTCGCTTAGGGGGCAATTGATCTGGCAATTTTTAAGCGAGTCGTTGTTTATGGCCGGGTTGGCATTTATGGCCGCTTTATTTTTAGTACAACTAACACTCCCTTATTTTAACAACCTTACAGGCAAGCAAATTGCCATCTTATGGACCAGCCCATTGTTTTGGTTAACAGGCATCGGGTTTATGTTTATTAATGGTTTGCTCGCAGGCAGCTACCCTGCTTTCTATCTATCATCCTTTAAACCCGTAAAGGTTTTAAAAGGGGCGTTTAAGGCAGGCAGGTTTGCGGCTGTTCCGCGAAAAGTGCTTACAGTAGTTCAGTTCACTTTTTCTGTCACCATGATTATAGGGACAATTGTAGTTCTGCGACAAATCCAATTTGCAAAAGACCGCCCGATTGGGTACAGTCGCTCAGGCTTAGTTATGGTCAGGCCGTATTCCGAGAATATTCACAAAAATATCCAGGTTATCAGGAACGAATTATTGCAGTCGCGCACGGTGGTAGGTATCGCCGAATCGGGCAACCAGATAACGAAGGGAAGCAGGTCAAGCGGGGGCTTTAACTGGCCGGCAAAAAGTGCGGAGACTGCCGGGGAGTTTGCAACCTTTGCTGTGTCGGCAGAATATGGGCATACCGTTGGCTGGCAGTTTACCAATGGCCGGGATTTTTCAAAATCTTCCCCCTCAGATTCAAGCGGCCTGGTGCTAAACCAGAGCGCGGTTGCGTATATGGGCCTGAAAAATCCTGTGGGCCAGGTTATAACCTGGGACGATAAAAAATTCAGGGTGCTTGGGGTAACAAAAGACATGATCGTTGAATCGCCTTATGATCCCATAAAACCCACTGTTTTTTACATGGTTGATTACGCCGGCGTTGTAAATATCCGTTTTAATCCTAAAATAAGCACAAGTGCAGCATTGAGCAACATTGAAGCTGTTTTTAAAAAATACGCGGCTGCCGATCCATTTGATTACAAATTTGTTGACCAGGAGTATGCTCAAAAATTTGGCGATGAGGAGCGCGTCGGTAAACTAGCGGGCTTCTTCGCCGGCCTGTCTATTTTTATCAGCTGCCTTGGTTTATTTGGCATGGCAACGTTTATGGCCGAACAACGCACCAAAGAAATTGGCGTACGTAAAGTTTTAGGCGCAACCGTGTTTAACCTATGGGGAATGTTATCGAAAGATTTTGTGCTGTTGGTGCTTATATCGCTCATCATTGCCACGCCGGGGGCATATTATTTTATGAATAATTGGCTGCAAAATTACACCTATCATTCCGGTTTATCATGGTGGATATTTGCCGTTACAGCAATCGGAACGCTATTGATAACTCTTTTAACAGTAAGCTATCAAAGTATAAAGGCAGCGCTGGCAAACCCGGTGAAAAGCCTGAAGTCGGAGTGAGGTTAGTCATTGGTAATTAGTCATTAGGTCATTGCCTGTCCCTTTGATAATGCCAACGACAACTGCATCCCACCAATGACCAATGACATAATGACTAATGACCAATAAAATGATAAAGAATTATTTAAAAATCGCGTACCGAAACCTTGTTAAAAACAAGGCGCATTCCCTTATCAACATCACCGGCCTTTCAGTGGGCATGGCGGTTGCCATGCTGATTGGCCTTTGGATCTGGGACGAATTATCATTCGACAAAAATTTCAAAAACTACGACCACCTGGCGCAGATTAAGCAAAACGTTTTGATGAACGGCGAAACGGCCACCGGCACCAGCGTACCATGGCCCATAGGCAGCCAAATAAGCAAAGACTATGGCGATAATTTTAAGGCTGTGAGCATGGCATCGTTCATCTACGGCCACATCGTTGCGCAAGGTGAAAAAAAGCTTAACGTAAGCGGAACATTTTTTGAGCCCCAGGCGCTTGATATGTTTTCGGTAAGCATGCTTAAGGGCGGCAAAACCGCCCTTAGCGACCCTGCATCTATCCTTCTTTCGGCATCAACAGCTAAAGCCTATTTTGGCGATGCCGACCCCATGAATAAGATAATGAAGATTGATAATAGTATGACGGTGAAGGTAACCGGTGTTTACCGGGACTTTCCCTATAACTCTACTTTCAGCGAAGTAAATTTTATTGCGCCATGGGAATTGCTGCAAACCGCACAAGGCATGAAACAACAAAAGGATACCTGGCGGTGTAACTGTTACATGGCATTTGCACAGGTTGAACATAACGTTGAAATGACAAACGCATCGGCAGCGATAAAAGATGTGAAGCTTAGTAAGGTAGATAAAAGCGAATTGAAAGAAAAACCCCAGGTTTTCCTGGACCCGATGAAGAACTGGCATTTATATTCCGATTTTACGAATGGTAAAATTGTTGGCGGCCGCATACAATATGTTTGGCTGTTTGGCATCATCGGCGTGTTTGTGCTGTTGCTGGCTTGCATCAACTTTATGAATTTGAGCACAGCAAAATCCGAAAAGCGCGCCAAAGAGGTAGGTATCCGTAAGGCTATCGGCTCGTCACGCAGCCAACTGATTTACCAGTTCTTTAGCGAATCGTTACTCGTAACTATTTTTGCTTTTATCCTGGCAGTTCTTTTTGTGCAGCTTGGCCTGCCATTTTTTAACGATGTGGCCGGCAAAAAGATGATAGTCCCCTGGAACAACCCGCTGTTCTGGATACTTGGCATTGGCTTTAGCTTAATTACAGGGCTCATCTCGGGGAGCTACCCGGCGTTATACCTTTCGTCATTTAAACCGGTAAAAGTATTAAAAGGCACATTTAAAGTTGGACGGCTGGCAGCTATCCCGCGCAAGGCACTGGTAGTAACGCAGTTTGTTGTGTCAGTTACGCTTATAATTGGTACCATAGTGGTTTACCGGCAAATTCAATTTGCAAAAAATCGCCCGGTAGGTTACAGCCGTGATGGCGTTATGATGCTGTCGATGGTAGGCGACGACGTTCATAAGCAGTTTGCAGCAGTTAAAGATGAATTATCTAAAACAGGTGCAATTGCCAGCATTGCCGAAGCAGGCAGCCCTACAACCGCCGTATATTCAACCAATGCCGGTTTCGACTGGAAAGGAAAAGACCCAACACTTGCCGTTGATTTCCCTAACATTGATGTAACGCCTGACTACGGCAAAACCGTGGGCTGGCAGTTTAAAGATGGCCGCGACTTTTCAGCGCAGTTTTTAACCGACTCGGCGGCTTTTGTTCTTAATGAAACGGCAGCAAAATTTATGGGCCTTAAACACCCGGTTGGCGAAACCATACATTGGGACGGCGCACCCTATAAGGTGATTGGGGTTATTAAAGATATGGTTGTCGAGTCGCCATACGAGCCCGTAAGGCCCATGCTATACCATATGATGCGGGGGAGCGGCAATGTCGTTATACTTAAAATCAATCCAAAAATGAGTACCAGCGAGGCTATCGAAAAAATAGCGCCGGTTTTTAAAAGATACAACCCTGCGCAGCCGTTTGACTACCAGTTTGCTGATACCGAATACGCCAAAAAATTCGGTAACGAAGAACGCATTGGCAAACTTGCAAGCTTTTTTGCTACCCTGGCCATCTTCATTAGTTGCCTGGGCTTGTTCGGTATGGCATCGTTTATGGCCGAACAGCGCATTAAGGAAATTGGTGTGCGCAAGGTGTTAGGCGCATCGGTATTTACACTATGGAAGCTGCTATCAAAAGATTTTGTGATCCTGGTTACCATCGCGTTGGTTATTGCAACCCCGGTTGGTTATTACTTTATGCACAGCTGGCTTCAAAAATATTCCTACAGGTCTGACATTTCAGCGTGGATTTTCATTGTAACCGCTGCTGGTGCTATGGTCATTACTTTGTTAACGGTAAGTTACCAAAGCATAAAGGCGGCATTGATGAACCCGGTAAAAAGTCTTAAAAGTGAGTAGGAAGCGAGAATTGGCAATAGCAGTTTTTTGTAGGGGCGAATTGCATTCGCCTTATTCACCAAACTATAAATCCCATCCGGCTACGAACCATCCCGCACGTGCGGGATCAACCATAAACTAAAAAAGAGCTTGAGTTTCAAACATCGGAGCTTGAGATTTAGTTAAATGCGCCCGGAGATGAGATACCGGGCGCTTTTTTATTTGCCCTGTTGAAACTAATCTCTAATCTCCGGTCTCTAATCAACCAACAGCTGCTTTTTTTATATTTGAAGAAATCATCTCACATCTAAAATCTAAAACCATGTGGATTTGTCCCTTATGCCAACAGCAATTTGTAAATACCAACCAGGTGCACTCGTGCCGTGACAAGGAGCTGGCCGATTTTTTTGCAGGAAAATCTGAACATACCATTGCCCTGTTTAACCATTTTGTAGATGAATACAGGCAAATTGGCGATGTACGGCTACACCCGGCAAAATCAATGATAAGTTTTGCGGCGCGTACAAGGTTTGCCTATGTTATACAGCTTGGTAAAAACTTTATCGATGTGGTGTTCCCGTTTAAACAGCCATATGAAGATAATTTATGCTTCAATAAAATAAAGCCGGTAACTGGCAGCAATGACTACAACCATCATTTCAGGATGTATTTTATTGAAGACATAAACGACGAAGTACGGAAGTATATGAGGATGGCTTATGAAATTGGCAGTTAGGAAATATTCATGTCAGGCAGCTTCCTGTCTTTTACTACTATGTAAACATTTTTTTTACACTCGCTGCAGCAATAAATTTTAATTGGTATAAAAAAGAATACGTAGCGTAAAACCCAGTTGCGTTTTACCCTGCCCTGGAAATTACCGGCACATACGGGACACCTTAAAGATGATTTTTTCATATCCTGTTTTTTAAATAGGTCCTCAAAACTGATAATTTAAGCGATGTTGCAATTAAGCACATTATAAAAAACTCACTTTAAGTTTATAGTAACACCCTGGCCTGTAGGGCAATACCGGCTTATACTTTTTCGTATTTTGCTTCTTCGGCATCCGTTATCCAAACATAGCGGCGCCTGTTACATTTTGCACAGAAATAGATCTTAACCGGCAAAAAGAATAATACCTTCCGCATAAACCAGCTTTGCGGGATTGCAAAATGGAATATCGCCCGGCATCTGCCACAAACAAGATATTGCTTTTTCATAATAAACATCCTTCTCAAAAGTGATGTTTATACGCGGGGCGGTAAATACCAAGTGGTTTGTATTTTCCAGAGAGCGAAAAGAAAAGAGGCGAACTTATAGTCCGATGGCGCTAAACCCTTTGGTATTTTTTTTCATTTTCGTCCGACATCCAAAGGTAGCGTCGCTTATTACACTTGGCGCAGAAATATATTTTTACAGGTAGAAAAAACAGGATATTTTTCAAAAACCATCCTTTAGGAATTGAAAAATGAAAAACGGCACGGCACTTATGGCATATAAGAATTGGCTTTGGCATGATATTTTAATTACGAGAATTAATATCACGCGGTTGTCCGTCCTTATCAAATATTTTAGATAAACTTAAAATACGCCAACAGATAGCTCATCTTTTAAGCAACTCTTCTACTAAAATGCCGTTTATTTTCATCCCCGTTAAATTACAATCGCTGATGTTTACGTTGCTCAGGTCGCAATCAGTGATAGTGCTGCCGTTTAAATCGCAGTTTTCAAATTTCAATGGGCGTTGTTTGGCCGCGGGGTCGTAAGCCGGGTGCCCTTTTGGCGGCATGCCGATGTTATGAATATAGGCTCCACCAAGCTGCGCGCCTTCAATTTCAAGATCGCTTAAATTAGCGTCAACAATTTTTACGCCTGTAGCGCTCACGTCCTGTATATGGGCATTGTTTATACAAAACTCGCGGAACTTTGAGTCGTTAAGGTTCGACCATTTTACATTCAGTATTTTCCTGGTTTCAAAAAGTTCAAGGTGCTCGTCATTAGGTTCTGCCTGTGCGTTGTTTGCCATGTTATTATTTTTTATTTTATCAAAAATAAGGCTTAAATAAGTATGCGGCAAAGTGTGAAAACGCCATATTAAGGGTGTTTGTACGCCATAATAATTCTATAAAAGCAGCTTTTGGATAACCGGCCAAACGTTGTCGGCAATAACTTTATAACCATCAACATTGGGATGCAGCTTATCGGGCAGGTTAAGGTTGCGCACGCCGGCAACGCCGTCTAAAAAGAATGGCACGAGGCTTATATTGTTTGCAGCAGCCAGGGTGGTAAAAATTTGCATAAACTGCCCGGCCACCGGGCTATGCAAAAAAACAGGCATCTGCATACCCATAATGGCCATTTTTGCGTTCGGATATTTTGCTTTTACCTTATCAATTATGGTCTGCAGGTTATTTTTAGTGGTTAGCGGCGCCATACCCCTGATAACATCATTTATCCCCAACTCCAACACAAATACACTTACCGGCTGATTTAGCCAGTAATCGATGCGCTGCAAGCCACCTGCCGACGTATCGCCGCTAAGGCCTGCATTTACAACCCGGTAACCAAGCCCTGCTGCAGTAATTTTTTGGCCGATTATAGCCGGAAAAGATTCGGCGGCGGCATTGGCAAGACCATAACCGGCAGTAAGGCTATCGCCAAAAAACAAAATGTTTTGCATAGTTAATTAACTGCTTTTAAGGGTTAATGTTCGGAATAAAAATTTATTTTAAAAAAACACTTGACTCTTACCCTACGTCATACCATAGCTTTGTGATTAAATAATGAAATAAGTAAAATGAAAGGGAACTATTCGGTAAAACAATTGGCCAAACTTGCCGGGGTAAGTGTGCGCACACAAAGCTACCCGGTTTATTATCTATTTACATTGACAAATATCAATAATTAACCGTTTGCTGTATTTATTGTGATTGTTGCCCTCGCTGTTTATATTAGTACCCGAAATGAAAGTCCATAACCTTCACCCTTTAAAATTCTTCGCCTTTTTTATACTGATCCTTATTTTGCAAGGCTGTACCAGCGAACCGGGGGTATGGAAAAACGAAAAAATAAATGGAGGGGTTAAGGCCGATTTCCATGCACGTAATGACGAGCTAATTGGCTATATAAAACTGCATCAAATAAAAAAAGTAAAGTGGTTCCTCTCGCGCGAACTAAACCAGGACAACAGCACAGAATCATTGGTTGAGCATTTAAGTAACCGCTTTAACGACAACAAGTACCAGTTGCTTGACGAATATTACCTGGTTAACAAATACATCGACGCCGATACGGTAAAAGCAGCCGGAACTGACATCAATGCTCACAGCCTTACATTCACGGAACCGGCGCGCGAAATGTATATTTCGACATTCCTGCCAAAAGGTGGCGAAAATAAATACCTCATCAGCATTGTTTATTCAAAGCTCAACTATGGCTGGCGCGTTACCGGGCTCGAAGCTGAACCATATACCTTTAATGGTGAAACCTGCCCCGAACTTTTCAACGAGGCAAAGGCCGCATACAACAAAGGCTACCTCATAGATGCAGTAAATACTGCGGCGCTTGCCGTCACTTGTAACCAGCCAATGTCTGCCTGGCAATATGCCGTACAAGACAGTCTCGGCGATTTTTATAACCGGATTCTTGCGCTGGCTAATGAAAAATACAAGTTCCCATATGTATTAAATGAGCTGCCAACCAAACCCCGGATTTTCAGGGTGTTTAACCAAACCGACGACCGTGGCTCGTTCCCGATGATCCATTATTTAACTACCATCCCCCTGAAAGACACCGTTGCCCTGAAAAAAGAAAATGCACAAATAAGAAAAGTTATAGGCAAGATTATGCCGGGGATTGACAAAGACAAAAAGTATGTGCTCTATTCTGCCTTCAAAGAGAAACCCGTGAGCACACGGGAGGTAGACCGCTTTGAAATGACCGATAAATTGCAGTAACCAAAGGTTACTTTGCAGCCTCAGTTTTAAGCGCTACAGCCAGTTCATCAGCATTGTTAACCACCTTAGCAATCAATCCGTTTTTATCCACCACATAATGTGTTGGGTATTCGTTTGTGCCTAATTGTTTCTCAATATACGATTCCGGAACGTGAGCCAGTGCGTACTTAAATACATGAGTTTTCATAAAGGTTTTCAATTTGTCCACTGGATCGAAGGCGAGACTTACAAAAACAATGTCCTTCCGGTTTTTATATTGGTCGACCAGGTTATTTAGCGCAGGTATTTCTTCATTGCAGGCCTGGCAATGCAAAAACCAGCATTTTATCACTACGATTTTACCTTTGGTATTCCGGCTGTTATAAACCTCGCCATTAATGCCTGTATAGTTTAAACCCGGCAGCTTTTTGCCCTCCATTTTAAAGTGCTTGTACCCGTTTTGCCCATAGCTCTGAAGCACTGAGTGTACATCCTCACTAACGTTAGGGGCCAACTTGTGTAGTTGATAGTAATTGCCGCTTTTGGAATGAAGCCGCATCGGCAGGTAATTACCTGTAGCAAACTGCCTGAAAAACTCATTCTTACTTATTGGTTGACCGGAAGTATTATAAGCCTTAAAATCTTCGGATGTTTTTAAATAATCGCGGTTGTAGTAGGCCAGGCTAATTCCATCTTTTAAAATTTTAGCCGGGTCGCCAACGGGGTTGCCAGAGAGCGTGCCCTGGGCGGTGGCAAAATGGACGGTAAAGAGAAACACGATGATTGAAAGCAAAGTTTTCATAGTGGTTTTAGAATTGGTTAATTAAATATATCCAAATAAATTTAACTCGATAGCCCAAGTCCTGCTATTAACTAAGAACTATGAACTTTTTCACCTCATCACCCCCGCATTAAAATCAACCAGCAATTTAAACAAATGGTTATACTCATTCAGCGGCAAGGTCCTACTGATATCAAAAACATCATGATAGGCTTTTATTCCTCCCATGGTGTACAGGTAAAATGCAGGCACACCTTTTTCGGTAAAGGGGTAATGGTCGCTGTTAGGTGCTTTACCGCGTGAGTATACTTTAACCAGGTAATGCCCGGTGGTATTGGCCTGTTTCATCAAGTCAAATTCCCTGGGGAATACGGTGGCATTTACCACGGTTATGCCTTCTTCACCTGTTCCCTCTAAATCAAGGTTTATTAAAAAGCGAATACTGGTTAACGGGATAAGCGGGTGTTCCGCAAAATACATCGAGCCCAGCAAACCGGCTTCCTCGCCCGAAAAACATATAAACGCCATGGAATAGCGCTGCGGGTGTGCCGCATAATATTTGGCCAAACTAAGCAACTGGCTCACTCCGCTGGCATTATCATTAGCGCCGGGGAAATAAGTATCGGCGCCCATACCGCCCAGATGGTCGTAATGGGCGGTTATCACCAAAAATGAATCGGGCTTTGCCGTGCCGCGTACAAAGGCACAAACATTGCCGGTTTTAAAGCCGGCTATAAATTTATTTTCAATATCTACGTTAACAGTGGCAGGCGGTTGGGTCAAAGCCTTTTTATCTACCAGTATACCCGTGTAATCAGCTGCCTTTTGTTCAACCGACCAGGTGAGCTTATCCTGCAATACCACTACAATGCGGTTATTGGGGTTTACAAAGGATACGCTGTCGCTTTTTACAAGATCGCCGCTGCCCTTTATACCTTTACTTTCGGGACTTACAATAAAATCGCGGCCAGGTTTTAGGGCGATGCCGTTGATGGACACCTTCATTTTACCGGGAAAGGTATTGGCATCGTAGCTAAAGGGCTGCACAAAATCTTTTCCGTCAAGAGGCTTTAAACCGAAACTTTTAAACTCGTTGGTTATAAATTTTGCTGCTTTGCCCACGCCATCTTTGGTATAACCACGGCCCCAGAAGTAAGGTGAGGTCAAGGTATCAACAATCCTACGAGCGTATAAAGAATCCTGCGCAAACAGGGTTCGGATTGATAACAGCAGCAGTAAGGTTAACTTAAATTTCATTTAGGTGATAGTCGGTAGGGCAAGGTAGTAAAATATAATCAAAAGGTAATTGGGAATACATTCCGAGAAGAATAACCCGGGTGTCATGCTGAGGCACTCGAAGCATGCGGGCAAAGGCCTCTCCGCGCGTCGCCGTTCGACAGGCTGACGGTGACAGGCCCTCGCTGTTCGATAATGAAGGTTAGACGTTTGGTTTAAAACCTAAATCCTATCGAAATATACGGCAACGAACCCTCTTTTGAAAAGCCCACAGCAGCCTGTATCAACACCAATTGAGCTGGTATTACATAAATACCGCCCCCATACCCATCGTGCCAGGCATTGGAACTATCGGTTGCCGACCACACCCTGCCGATATCATTAAACCCAAGAATACCCACACTGCCGGGCAACAAGTACGAGGTAAAATCCAGCACCTTTAATCGCAGTTCCAGGTTATTGTAAACCGCTGTACGACCGGTAAAGCGCCAGGTGTGGTAGCCGCGCAAAGTTTGCGGGCCACCCAGTTTTATCTGCTGAAAATAATCGGCATTGCCAAAATAGGTGCCGCCGCCGGTGCGGTTGGCTATTATTAATACCGAGTCACGGTCGGGGTTAAGGTAAAAGCTAAATTCAGACTGTAGCTGCGTATAAGCATTATGCGAACCGTTTACCGCCTTCATTGATGTAAGCGTAGTGTTCCAATAAACGCCCTTAGTAGTCAGCGTACCTTTATTGCGGGTATCATAAACTGCCCCGGCAACCACTCCTACCGACCATTTGGTTGAGAATACATCCTCATTGGGGTATGCTGCATCATAATCCTTTAAAAACCTGGTTGTATTGTTACCAGCCTGGCTGTTGTAAAACTGGCCACCTACACCCGCATTTAAACGCCAGTTGCCGTAGGTATGATAAAGGCCAACATCAGCCGTAACCAGATCATAACGATTGCGATAGTACGTAATTTCTTTGCTGCCCTGGTTTACAAATGCCGTACCGTTGCCGATGCCGAAAAAGTTACTCACGTTATTTGGCCCGCGCGACAGGGCATTAATCCGGATGTCGTTATTGCCGATGGCATTTTTAAAATCGGCCACATAGGTAAACAGCAGCGATTTGCGCGACAGTGAATAATTAGTCAAAAACTCTTCCCTGAACGAATAAGGTTCGCCACGGAAACCGTGCTTCTCGTACGAGAAACCGCCTATCAGCAATATACCGATATCAGTGTTGTAATTTGCCAGTATAATGGGTTCAAACCTATCGTACTTAAAGCTCTTTTTATCGTAATTATTTACGCCTGTATCCTTACTGGTGCGGAGCCGTGCATCGGCAGACGACGGCAGCACATTCGAAGAATCAGACCTGTCATAAACATACAGGTTGCCTCGGTTGTTCAGCTTTTTGTCTACATAGAAACTGTCGACGCCATTACCGCCCAACATCCTTACTTTTATCGGTGATGGCGTATCGCCGGTTACCGAAAACACATCGCTGCCACCAAAGCCATAAAGCCGTACTTCTTTGGTAACATCGGGCTTAAAAATGCGGTGAAAAGTTATTTTATCGGCATCGCCGCCCTTTTTTATTTTTTTAACGGTTACTTCCACATCGCCGTCTTTTTGTTCGTTGATGCTAAAACTGTCGTTTTTATCTGATGCCGGAACCTCTACATAAATAGATATAAAGCGGTAGTATTCCAGCGCCTGCTGCATCAGCTTGTCGCGCCGGGCTTTCATTTTGGTGACGATTGCCGGGCCGGATAGTTTAAATATGGTATCGGGCATTTGCTTTACCGCAGCAGTAATCAGGCTGTCAGTTAATGTCTTTTGCACGTAGGTAATCTGCTCACGCCAGTCGTCTTCACTTAATTGGTTCAAAAAATAACGGTCGAAGTAGCGGGCGTTAAAGTTCCAGCCATCAATATCCTTTATCTCGTCGCTATAGCCCTGGAACTTCGATTTCAGCCACTGGTGCGATACTATCCAGGGGAACACACCCGAAGTGCGGTAATAAACCTGGTCGCGATCACGCGGAACGGGCTGGTATAAGTTGCCTTTTTTCTCTTCGATTTTTTCCCAACGCCACTGGTCCTCATGGCGATCCCAGTCGCCCAAAAGCATATCAAGCAGGCGGGCTCTTAATACCGTTTTTTCATCAACATGGTTGTCGTTATCTTCTTTTAACTTACGCTGTACTTTTTCGGTGTTATCGGTTTTTTCGGCATCCAGCGGCTCACGCTCTTCGAACAAAAAAACCTTGTTGGCAAAATCTTTGGCGTACTTGCCCAGGGCCGGGTCGTCTTTCACGTAAACTATCTTAGGGTTTGAATGCGGGATACCTAAAGCCTGCGCAAAAGGCGGCACGGTTAGCGCCGCAAACGGGTGTGCAGCCGAGACCTGGTCCTGCAAAATATCTTTGGCAACGGTGGCTCGCAGTCTTGGCGATAAACCGCGTTCAGGGTATTTTTGAATGGTGCGCAATACCCACTGCTGGCCCGATGAGTCCTGCAAGCGTAGCGACAGGGTTTGCAAGCCCCCTCCCTTCTGCAATATTTTTAGGCCACCCTTTTCATCTTCGAGTCTGAATATGGGCAGTTTGACCGGCGCTGCCCATAAGGCCCGGTAATTTTCTCCAAATAAAAACCTGTGCGTGTTGCTTGCGATGTTGTATTCAGGTTCAACAGCTATGCGGATGCTGTCGTGCTTTACTTGCTGTGCATGGCTTAGCTTAAAAACAAATAATAAACTTAATATCAGGGTAAAGCTTTTTTTCATAACAAGAGGTCAGTTCAAATAATGTGATAGTTTATTATCCTGCTTAATAACTACCGGGCTTTATATATGTTTCAACTCAAGCTAAAGATACGGCAATAAATTATATCGCATAAAAAAACGGCGATATTCTTACTCCTCCCTGCTATCCTTTACTAAATAAAATACTACTCAAATCGCGAAATGAGGAGACGGCTATAGCATAGCCCGTTACTATTGTACAACATGCAAGCGCTCGACGAAACCCCTGTTTTACCCTGCAAATAAACGATATATCATTTCTGTAGCGCAAAACCAGGGCCTCGTCGAATAATAAAAAAGTGAAAGCAAAAACCCGGTTGATTTGCATCAACATAAAAAATTAAACCCACCGGCATAGGGGTAAACCAAAGCCGGAATGTATTAAAGTAAACAACAAAACACAACCATATGATAACCGCACTACTAATCTGGCTCTTCAAAAAATACGGCAGACCGTTTTTTAATCAGCATAAATCATTCTTTAACCAGTTTACCGTACCGGTTAAGCGGTTATCGGTAACTGTTCTTTTTGTTGCATTAAGTGGCCTGGCATTTGGGCAGGAACAAACGCTAAATTACAACGTACTGCACAGCGGGCATACCGTTGGGCATATGAAACTGCAGCAACGTAAAGATGGCGGCGAGACGTTTTTAAACGTAGCCTCGGATGTTAAAATGAAGTTTATCTTTAGCATACAAGTATGCATTCGTGAAGATGCGCATTACAGCAACGGGAAATTGCTTAGCTCCCATGTGTCGCGCATGGTAAACGGCAGCCAAAAGGCTGATAAATCAACAAAAGCCAATGGCGAAAGCTACCAGCTTACCGACGGTGGTAAGGTTAGCAGTATCAACCAAAAACAAATAAATAACAATCTTACACTGATGTATTTGCAGGAGCCTGTTGGCCTGTCGCAAATTTATTCGGACAATTTCCAGCAGTTTGTAAAGGTTGAACAAACTGGCAGCCATACTTACCGCATTAACCTGCCCGATGGCAATTACAACTTTTACACTTATGCCAACGGGGTTTGCAGCCGGGTTGATATCCACCATTCATTATACACCATTCAAATTCAGCTGGCCTAACCATGAAAGTATTAGTAACAGGGGCCACAGGTTTTATAGGCCGAAATTTATGTTTTGAACTTGCCGAACAAGGCTATACGGTGATGGCGCTTTGCCGCAATATTAACCATCCGTACCTCATCGCCCATAAAAATATTATCCCCGTAAAAGGCGATATACTTGATACGGAAAGCTTGACTAATGCAGTGCGCGGTTGCAAACAGGTTTACCATACAGCGGCGCTTGCTAAAATGTGGTGCCGCGATAAAAACGATTTCTACAACATTAATGTAATCGGCACCCGCAATTTGCTGGAGTTGGCGGCAGATTTATCGGTAGATAAAGTTGTCTATACCTCAACCTGTGGCGTTTGGGGACCAACCGTTAAGCACCCCATGAACGAGAACGACCCGCGCATTGACGGCTTTGCTATAGATTACGAACGCACCAAGCACCTGGCCGAAATTGAGACCCGCATTTATGCGGCAAAGGGTTTGAACGTGGTAACGGTGAACCCGTCGCGGGTATATGGCGAAGGGCCGATAACCGACAGCAACACCGTTGGCAAAATGATAAGCGGCTACTTAAAAGGCAAATGGCGCGTTATCCCCGGCAAGGGCACCCAGGTATCAAACTATGCTTATTTGCCCGATGTAGTACACGGCCATATAGCCGCCATGGAGCAAGGCGTTAGCGGCAACCGTTATATTTTGGGTGGAGAGGATGTCAGTTTCAATACCTTCTTCGGCACGTTGCAAAATATCACCGGGATAAAACAAAGCATGTATAAACTACCGCAAAGGTTGATTGAAGCTTATAGCCGTTTCGAATTGGTAAAAACTACGCTGACCGGTTTGCCACCGGTATTTTTACCGGAGTTTGCTGCGCGATTAAGGAAAGACCAGAAATACAGTAGCCAAAAAGCTATTGCCCAGTTAAACTATAGTATCACCCCGTTTGCCGAGGGCATGGCAAAAACCATTCATCACATAAAAAGCTTATGAGCCGTTTAACCGCAATAGTAACAGGTGCAAGCGAAGGGCTTGGCAAATCGCTGGCACTCGAGCTGGCCTCACGGCAAATTGATTTGGTGCTTGTATCGCTGCCTGCGTCCGGCCTGCCCGAGCTGGCTAATTATATCCGTAAAAACCACGAAGTGGAAGTAACCATTTTTGAGGCTGATTTAACGGTGACCGAAAGCTACAGCACCTTATTTGCACTACTGAAAAGTGAAAGCATTACGGCCCATATCCTTGTAAATAATGCCGGTTTGGGCAACTGGGCGTGGTTTGAGGACATGAGTATCGGATTTTATAAAAAGCAGATCGAACTGAACACCATTGCCCCTGTATTGCTTACCCATTTGTTTTTGGCGCAGGTCGATGACGAGCGCAGGGCATACTTGTTGAACGTTGGCAGTCTTGCTGGTCGGTTTGTGGTGCCGAAAAAGCAGGTTTATGGGGCAACAAAATCATTCATCAGCTATTTTACCCGGTGCCTGCAGCTGGAGATGGACCGCGCCAACATCAGCATAAGCCTGCTTAGCCCCGGCGGCATAAATACCAAGCCGGAATTGCTGGTGATGAACCACAACCTGACTGGCATTGCCAAAGCCACCATTACCGAACCCGACCGTGTGGCATACGAAGCTATCCACGGGATGTTTTTGGGTAAAAAGGAGATTATCCCCGGCGGGGTGAATAAGTTGATGGTGGTGCTGAATGCCATTTTGCCGGGGTTTATAAAGGATATGATAATTAGGAGTAAGTTGAGGCCGGTGGTGAAGATGTGAGAACTGAACAAATATCAAACTCGTCATTGCGAGGAACGAAGCAACCTCTACATAGGACATTCAGGAAACTTTGTGTTGTGGCAACCTATATGCCGGCTGCCAGTTTCCCAAATGTATTGTGTGTTGTTGATTGGCACGTGCAGAGATTGCTTCGTTCCTCGCAATGACGCGTATTTAAGAATTTTACTCCCCCGGGCGCCCCAAAGGGCCATTGCAAGCTGACCGTCCCTGCCGGGCGCCCGGGTGAAAATTTGGTGAATTGACGAAAGCCATTATCTTTGAAAGGTATAATCAGCCTTTTAAAGTGGAGTACAGCGACAGCACTGTTATTGATTTATTAAGGGAAGGGAATGAGCGCGCGTTTGAAAAAATATTCAGGGAGTATTTTAAAAGCCTGCACGCTTATGCTTATACATTTATCAAGGACGACGAACAGGCTGAAGAAATTGTACAAAATGTTTTTTGCCGGATATGGGAGAAACGGCTCCATCTGAAACCGGAAGGCTCGATTAAAGCTTACTTATACCGTGCTGTGCATAACGAAAGTTTGAATTATTTAAAACACCAAAAAACACGGGCCGCGTTCCAGGTGCATTACAACAACAACGGTGAAGAACTTACCGGCGAGGCATCGGAAAAAATAATGATTGCCGAACTTGACGGGCACATACAACAGGCGCTTAACGATTTGCCGGAGCAATGCCGCATTATCTTTCAGCTCAGCCGGTTCGAGAATTTGAAATACAGGGAAATAGCCGACCATTTAAACTTATCCATTAAAACGGTAGAGAACCAAATGGGTAAGGCTTTAAAAGTTTTAAGGGAAAAACTGGCGGAGTTTTTACCCATTATATTATTCATTATTGCACGGTTATATAAATGAGCGACGATAACAAACATATAACTGATGATTTGCTGGTGAAATACCTGCTTGCCGAAACGGATGCAACCGAAACCCGTGAGGCGGAGCTATGGATAAGCGCCAACGATGCAAACAAAAAGTATTATGCAGATTTTAAACTGATTTGGCAGGAATGCGAACGCCTGGCGGCAACCAGCAACCCGGACGAAGACGGAGCCTGGCTCCGGTTGCAAAGCCGTATTGCCAAAATGCCTGCCGGACAACAGCCGCAAGTTAAACCTGCTTCAAAATTTGGCTGGCTAAAAATTGCGGCATCCATATTATTGATCAGTGCCATCGGTTATTTTGCCTACAACCAGTTTTTTAACACAAGCCTGATCAGCAAGGGCAGTGGCCTGGCAACCTTAACCCAAGACCTGCCCGATGGGTCGCTGGTTACGCTGAACAGTAATTCTCAAATTATTTACCCCATGCACTTCCGTGGGGAACAAAGGCTGGTGCAATTGAGCGGTGAGGGTTTCTTCAAAATCACGCCTGATAAAACAAAACCTTTCATAATAAAAATAAATACTGCAACGGTTAGCGTTGTCGGCACGTCATTTAACGTAAAGAACGTTAAAGGCAAAACAGAAGTGATAGTTGAAACCGGCATAGTAAAAGTAAATGAAGGCGGCAAACAGGTGTTGCTGCACCCCGGCCAAAAGGTTGTAACCGGCGGGGCCGACCTGGTGGTACAGGAAACACGCGGCAGCCTTTATAATTATTACATTACCAAAGCGCTTATTTGCGACCGCACGCCTCTGTATGAGTTGGTCGACAAGCTTAACCAGGTGTACGGCAGCAATATTAAAATCGCCAACAATCAACTGCGCGATTTGCCTATAACCACCACCTTTAAGGGCCAAACCCTGCCACAAGTGCTAAACATTGTTAGCCAAACTTTCAAGATTAAAGTTGAAAATAAGGGCGGGCAAATTCTTTTAAAATAACCGGATGCAACCGAAATATTCAGCCATTAAAGGATTGCTTTTATTGCTGCTTGGCGTTGCGTTTACGCCCTGCCTTGCCCAACCTGTGCTAAACCGCAACATCACCATGAATGTGAACGACCAGCCGCTAGGCAGTGTTTTGCATATAATGGAAGATAAGGGAAAATTCAATTTTTCGTATAACAGTAACCTTATCCGCCAGGACAGCCTGGTTAATATCCACGTAGCCAACCAAACCGTTAAAGACGCGCTTAATAAACTGCTGAATAACCAGTTTGAATATCGCGAGGCCGAAAACTTTGTGATACTACGGTATGCGCCTTACCAGTTGGCTATGTCGACCGACAAGTTTTTAAACGACGACCAAAGCTGCGTGATAACGGGGTATGTGGCTAACGAACGGAACGGCCAGAAACTTCAAAATGCAAGTGTGTACTGCCGCCGTCCCATAGCGTCTGCACTTACCGATGCAGATGGTCACTTCGAAATAAAAATCAGGAACGAAAACCAGCCGGTTATATTAACGGTAAGCAAGGAAAACTATAAGGACACGTCGGTGACTTTTTTATCGGACGTTAAGGTTACTGAAAACAAAAATGGCACCAGCGGCACTAATGGCAGCAATGGCGCTTATCGTTACCTGCCGGGCGATTTGTCGGGCGTTGAAAAATCGGGGGTTGGTAAATTGTTTATTTCGGCTAAGCAGCAAATACAATCATTGAACCTGGGCGGGTTAATAACGCAGTCACCTTTCCAGGTATCATTGGCGCCGGGTTTGGGCACGCATGGGGCATTTAGCGGGCAGGTGGTTAATGCCGTTTCGTTAAATATCGCTGGTGGCTATAACGCGGGCGTTAACGGCGTAGAGCTGGGTTTATTTAACCTTGATAAAAGCGATGTAAAATCCTTCCAGTTGGGGATACTATTTAACGTAGTTGGCGGCTCGGTAGAAGGAATACAAATTGGGGGCGCTTTTAACCAGGTTTTAAAAAATGTTAACGGGGTTCAAGCCGCCCTTGGCTTTAACAATGTGGAAGGAAATGTTAGCGGTGTGCAATGGGCAGCAGGCTTTAACATTGCCAAAAAGCTAAACGGCGTGCAATTTGCTATACTTAACATAGCATCGGGCGATGTAAACGGCTTACAAATTGCACCAGCGAATATAGCTTCAGGAAAATTCACAGGCATCCAGCTTGCCGGCTTGTTTAATTATGCAAAGGACCTTAAGGGGATACAGATTGGGCTGATAAATGCTTCGGATAATTCATCGGGTGTAAGCATAGGCCTGTTAAATCTTGTACAAAACGGGTACCATGCGGGTGGCGTTTACAGTAACGAAACCACAGATGCTAACCTGGTTTACAAAACCGGCACGCATTGGTTTTATAACATCATAACTGCGGGCGCAAAATTGGATAAAAACAAAAAGCAATACACCTATGGGGTAGGCTATGGTAATGAACTGCCTGTCTTTAACTTCCTGGCATTTAATACCGAAGCCACTGCCAGCTATGTTTACCAGGGTAACGGCAGGTACCTGAATGTGCTTTACCGCCTTGATGAAACCTTAAATATTAAGCTCGGCCACTCGTTTGGGATACAGGCCGGCCCATCATTAAACTTTTTTTATAACCAGCAAAAGAACCCGGTCGCCGGGTACAACTTTGTACCTAACGAACCCAATCATCACCAAACAAATAACCCCAAATACACCCGTTGGCTTGGCTGGACAGTAGGGATAAATTTTTTCTAAATTTACTTCAATGCAGCTAGGGCAATTTCAGCCATATCTTCCAGGGCCTTTCTTTCAGCTCCGGTACGTGCGGCTACTTTTATGGCGGTAATGTTTCCAAAAATAAACCTGGCAAAGGCGCGGGCATCTGTCTTCGATGAAAATTGACCATCCTTTTGCCCCTTCTCAATTATTTTGGTGAAGGCATCTTCAACGCTTTTGTTGTTTTTGTTTACGATGTCGCCAATCTCTTCGTCTATGCCGGCAAGCTCAACAGCGGTATTTACCATAAAGCAGCCTTTTAACAGGCGGTCGTTTACACTTTCCTCAATCAGGCCAGCAAATATTTGCTTCAGTGCTTTTTTTGCATTTTCCGCCCTGCCCAACATCGCTATCATGGCATTGGTTTGCTTCAGCTGGTAATGGTTTAATGATTTTTTAAACAGCGTTCGTTTATCCGTATAAGCATTATAAAGGCTCGACCGGTTTATCCCCAATCCATCAACCAAATCCTGCGCCGAGGTGGCGTTGTAGCCTTTCTGCCAAAACAGGTTTACTGCTTTTTCCAGCAGCTCATCCTCATCAAATTCTTTTTTGCGTGGCATAAAATTTTCAATTACAAATAACTAAACTTCATTGCCCCGACTTTTAAGTCGGGGATAAAAACAAATACAACAGCGGCTTTAGCCGAAATCCGCGCGGCAATTGGGCTAAAGCCAATATTCCTTAATTATAATAACCCCCGCGCTAAAGCGCAGGGCAATGAATATTTGTCAGAATCTATTGCAGTTACAAAAATACCTAATTGAAACGACTGTTTCAATTAGGTATAAATTTTTTAATTAATAAACAATGGCATTTACAGTAAAGCCGCCATCAACTGTAATTTCGCTGCCGGTTATAAATGAGGCATCGTCTGAAGCCAGGAACCTCACCACATTGGCAATTTCTTCTGGCTGGCCAAAACGTTTAAGCAATATGCGTTCGCTCAACACGGTGCCAAAGCCGTTAACTTCTTCTTCTGTCAAACCTACTTTTCCATATAAAGGTGTGGCAACCGGACCGGGAGACACAGCGTTTACACGTATTTTGCGGGCGGCAAGTTCAACGGCCAATACCCTGTTTAACGATATCAGGGCTGCTTTGCTGGCTGCGTAAACGCCGCTGTTTGGCATGCCTAAAACTGCATTTACCGATGTGTTAAAGATAATCGAAGCGCCATCGTTTAATATAGGGATGAATTTTTGAACAGTAAAATAAACGCCTTTTACATTCGAATCCATAATGGTATCGTAATGTGCTTCGGTAGCCGATTCAACCGGGCTAAAGCTGGCAACGCCAGCGTTTAAAAACAACACATCTACTTTGCCAAATTTGCTTTTTACTTCGGCAACCAAATTATCAATTTGCTTTGTGTTACTTTGGTCGGCCACTATGCCGGTTACGCCCAGTTCGCTGGCAGCCTTTTCAGTAGTTTCTTTATTGCGGCCTGTGATGATCACCTTTGCGCCTTGTGCAGCAAGTTCTTTTGCTGATGCGTAACCTATGCCGCTATTACCACCTGTAACTACGGCCACTTTGTTTGTTAAGTTTATCATTTTTTTGTTGTTTGATTTTTGTTTTAGAACAATCGTTTCAATATAGCCAACTATGTTATTCCTAATTGACAATACAAATGTAAATATATTGAAACGTTTGTTTCAATATAAAATTTCTATTTGACGATTGGATGACGAATGAAGGAATTAATCGGGAATCCACTTAGAGACGGGATGCCTCGCTTCTCCCGTAGAAGGGTATTGAACTTTGTATTTTCTCCGCAAAAAAATTAATGTAAATTTCCGTTGTCCGCCGCAGACCTATCAGCAGGAGACGCAATGTTTTGCGTCTCTACAAATATTCAATTGCTATTCCATATAAAAAACCTGTTCAAGCGGAACAGCCACCGGCGAATTATCCGAATTTACATCCATAATATCAGCCATATAATCCCACCATTTTTTCATTACAGGATGGCTGCGTAAATCAATGCGTGGTTCTTTTTCCTCCAATTTTTGCACAGCAAACAGAATATTGGTTTCTTCATCTAAAAAGATGCTGTAATCGCTTATGCCGTATTCCTTTAACAATTGTTGTAAATCGGGCCATACTTCGGCATGACGCCGGCGGTATTCGTCTTTTTGACCGGGATGCAACTTCATTTTAAAAGCGATGGTTTCCATTTTAATTGGGGCTGAAGTGAGGTTAACAAACTTTTATAAACTGTATACCCAGCAATTTACCCAACTTTTTAATTTTCGAAGCAATATGCCCTTTGCCTACTGCACAATGATGTGCCGGGCCGTAAGAGTTCCAGGTTTCAACAAAAGCCCGCGCCCCTATCGGGAATTTATAACGGCTGTTGGTATTACCAATTTCCAGTATTGGTCCCGCTACAGACTCGGCCTCTGCAACCAGCAGTTGCAGCTTGCCGTCAACCGTCTCAACGAGCGATAACAGGGTTACTGGCCCATGCTGTACCGACATCTCAACTGACAAACCGCTACCTACCTTGCCATGGTAAACCCGCAATGGTTTTACTTTTATTTTGCCTTCGGCGATGGCGGGATGGCAGGGACCATCGTGTCCCATCAGTACCACATCCTCGTTAAAGTCCATCGCATAATATTCAGTAAATGAGCCACCCGTGCCGAAGCTGTCCATTATCTTCATGGCCTGTGCGTTCTTCACCTCGTATTCGCCGGCGACCGGGATATGGTTGGCTGTTAGCAGTGATGTCCCCAATATTACCGATGTCATGGTATCCAGATTTTGCGGGTTACCGGTCCCTTTATGAAAATAGGCTAACGAGCCTAACTTGTGCTTTTCCACCAGTTTGTCCAACGCCACCGCAGTAATGGCCGCGCGCTTTAGTTCATCATCCGGGCAATCAGCCTGCACCTCAAAGACTTCGTGGAAGGCCTTTATCTTTTCGTTAGTTTCCCCGTCGGTTACTTCTCCCCTCAACCCGGATAATTCATCAACCTCCAAAATCTCAATATGCCCGCCAAAGGTTGCGCAATGCAGGGTAAGGTTTGAATAGATATCCAGCATGCCATTATAATAACTGCCCATAACCCCCAGTCGGTTATAGTACATCGTATGAGCAACCTTCGCGGCTTCTATCCATTCTTGCACTTCATTCCAAACAACCGGGTCGTTGTGCAGCATACCAGTGATTTGATAGAATGGGATATTTGAGCGGTTGAAAACGCTGGCAATTTCGGGCACCGGGCAGGCTGAGCAAAAGGCTAGCCACTCGCCGGTCATGGCGGTGCGGTTATCCATCCGGTTAAAAACCTCGTAGTTAATGGCGGCCTCAGGGGCCAGGTTGAGCACAATAACCGGCACCTTCGCCCTGCTTACCACCGGCAACACGGTCGACGACAATGCGTAGGTGGTAACATATAAAAATATCAAATCAACTTCCTCGCGGCGGAAACGGCTGCCCGATTCAAATGCTTTTTCCGGTGTATCTACCAGGCCAAGGTTTACAATTTCGGCCCCATAACCCTGCAGTCGCTGGGACACCACATCAACATAACCTTTAAGCCGCTGCTCTAATCCCTCAAATTGTTCCCAGTAAGCCTGCAAGCCTATCCCAAAAAGACCTACCTTCAACCTGGGTTTAAAATTCTCTTCCATTATCAATATTGGTTATTGTCCGCTGTGTTGAATAGTAACCGGCCCCACCAGGCCGGACTTCAGCAACGGCGATTTTTCATCATAAAAATTATGGCTTGCAAAAGTCAACCTCTTACTGTTCCGCGGCTTGCCTTTTAAAAGCCATTCGGGCCATTGCTCGTCAACCACGCCATTGTCGGGGTATTTTGAGTCGCCTGTCAACCTGTTTGGCCAACGGTTTACTACCTCAATTTCCAGCTTGTTTGGCCCTCTAATAACCGCTTTGCTTATATCCACGCGCCACGGAGCAGTCCATATCACACCTAAATCTTTACCATTAAGTTTCACCCTGGCCATGTCATGCACTTCGCCAAGATTAAGATAAATTTTACCGTTTTTATCCGGGCTGATGTTAGCCGGCAATCCAAATTCTTTTTTATAAACGGCAGTGCCTGAGTAGAATTTTATGCCTTCCTCCGGCCGTGTTATCCAATCTGTCAATTTATCGAAGGTTATACTTGCCGGGCCGCCCCACTTAGGGTCGAATGCTACCTGCCATGGACCATCTAATGTGCTGACTGTTACGTCTTCTAAAAAGTTCTTTCCCGGAACCAGTTTAACCCTGATATTTTTATCAAAGATGATAAAATAACTCTGATAGGCATCAAATTTCAACGGCACCGTTACCTGGCCCTCAGAAATTTTAAACTCAGGAAGGAATTTGGTCTCGCCGCTAATCGGATCCCACAACTGTGGCGTACCCTTTGTTGTGCGGAACGTAACGGCTGATTCAGTAACCACGTCACTGCGGTTCGACACAAAATACATATCCCAGTTTGCAGTTGCCCGGTGCGTGTACCTAACCTGCCCCTCTGTTTCAAAATCGGGCTTAACACTCATAGATTTTAAAATTGCGGCTGTTAAATCATATTGAGGGTACAGATTGTCGATATTCTTTTCAAGCTCCCCGCCCCAAATAACCTTTCCTTTTCCGTAAATCCGTGTGGTTTGCTTTTCGGGCTGGTTTGTATCCCCCCAAATCATTTTCGCGAGAAGGGTGACTTTTTGGTCGCACGCGGGATAGCCAGACAGCCCCGGCGATTTTATTGGCGGACCGCCAACTACTACGGCGCCATCCTTAACCAGTTGACCTATTTTTGTCAGTAATGCCGGCGTCATTGTTTTTACATCAGGCAGTACTAAAATACGGTAGCTAGCTCCACCGGGGAAAACAATTTTCCCATCTTTAACGCTTGCTTTATACAGCTGACCCGGCGCACAGCCATCAAAATTATAACCTTTACGGTCGGGGATAACAACATCGCCCTCGATAGCCGAAAACGGCGGCCTGAACACATGCGGCGAGCCTTCAGGCGTCAGGTATAAAACGTCGGCAACGGTATTGCCCTGCTGCAGCAAATACGAGCAA
The DNA here is from genome assembly GCF_025359345.1 of Mucilaginibacter sp. Lineage (GTDB taxonomy): Bacteria > Bacteroidota > Bacteroidia > Sphingobacteriales > Sphingobacteriaceae > Mucilaginibacter. Next base: position 65,816 of record NZ_JANYGQ010000026.1, on the reverse strand, counting down.
TGCGAAACGTATTGGTGATAGGCACCGGCCATTGGCCACCAGGTTTGGTTACGGTCCCAGTGCACACCATATGGCCCCATCGTCATGCCGGGCCGCAACGAATCGGGCAATACCTGGTTTTGAAAGGTGTGGAAGGTAAACCGGTTGATGCCGTTGGCAAACGCCCAGTCGCCCTGGTTTTTCATTGAGCCTGGATATTGTTTCCAGCCTTCATCATCCTGCGCAGTAAAAGCCTCCGCCGGTATTAATGATTTGCCGTTTACGTGTCCGATTGAGGTTGACTCAAAGCAACTGAACGACGAGTTGAACCCAAGGCCTTTGCTCCAAAACTCCGCCATCGGCACATCGGCGATGTTGCCCAGCTCCAAATCGGCAGTAGGGTTCATATCATAAGGTTCGATAGAAAGGCTTAGGTTATTTTTGTGTCCATATTTTTTTACGGCTGTAGCGTGGTATTCAAGCACCAGTTCCTGCGAGGTTTGGCGCAAGTCCCACAAAAAACGTTCGCTTATCTCTAGGCTCTGCACGATGTTGCCCGCGTAAACCGGGTAGAACGGAAGCGGGTCATAACCGCGGCGTTTGATAAATTCCTGCCTGAAATGTCCGGTCCAGTTTTGGGCCCCCATTTCCCAACTGTCCATGTGCAGGCGCTTAAGGCCCCCTGCATTTTTAAGCTGCGGCTTACCAGTTTTGCGGATGAGCTTGCCTACGTAATTATCAAGGTGTGCGTAAAGCGCGACAGTATCAAACTTATCAGATTCGAAGCCTACACCCGGGATGGGCGCGGGCCGGGTAACTGCACCGTTATTGCGGGTTCCAAACCTTACGATAGTCCAGTTACCAGTCGGCGGTGTCCAGTCGAGTCTGCCATCTCGTTTTAGTTTACCAGCCAGGTTAATTATCTTATTTTTAGAGATGATAGCTTCCTGCGGCACTTTATCGTATACCGCTATCGAAGGCAAAAACTGCTTTACGCCTTTTACTGACGAATATGGTTCGCGATAATACAGCGCCTTTTCATTAATATCATCTATTTTTTTGCTGATGGAAGAGGTGGGATAAGCCAGCACGGCCACGTCCTCATAAAAATCCTCCCACCTTTTTTTCAGCTCGGGGGTAAACGAACCTTCGCCGAAATAGGGTTTCATTGGCGCGGGCAGCGGTAAGGTTATTTTTTGTTTAACGCCGCCGGTTATATTTACGGCGCTTGAAACCAGGTGCTGCATAGATTGCTTTGCCGGCACCCATGGCCCGCCGCTGCCCGTCCATCCCGGACCGATACCTAAAGTAATTTCAATTCCTAAGCGTTCCGCTTCTCTTACGGCATGGGTAAATAATTTTTGCCATTCTTCGCTCAAAAAGTCAACCTTGCCACGCGGGATACCAACGTTTACTTCAAGGAAAATCAGGTTGCCGATTCCGGCCTTTTTCATGGACTCCAAATCTTTCGTCATTGATTCGGCTGTCATGTTGCCATCCATAAAATACCAGTACACACCGGGTTTGGCGCTGGCGGGTGGGTTAAGAAAGCCTTTTTTTAAGTCGGTTGTTTGCGCAGCGGACTGCTGAACAATGCCGGTTACCACAAACAGGGCAACAGTTAGCCGGATAAGTAGATTTTGTTTATACATGGTTTAATGCAGGGATGTACAAATCTATTTTCTTGAGTTGATAATACTATCCCGTACAATCTTTTTAGGGATAGCGGCCAACTCTTCGCTTGTAACTTAGTGTTGTTCAGCATTAAACAAAACCGCAATCTGTTGAGCAACAATCTCGTGCCCTTTTTCATTAATATGATTAAACTGGGCCATATAAGGTTCGAGACTTTGGCCACCGGCCTTAATATTTTTAAATTGCTGGTAACTGTCAATAACCGGGGTATGATATTTTGCACCTAATGAAATTATCTGAGCGGTATGTTGTGCCAGTGGGGCATTAGGGTCGAGTATATTCTCTGTAACATCGGGCGTTGGAGTTAGCAACACAACTTTTATATTTTTCTTTAAGGCGGCCTTTATCATCTTCTCCCAGGCCGTGCGGGCGCGTTCGAGGCCAAGGTTGCGATCGTTCAGGGCATAGTCGATAAAAACGACATCAGGCTTGTGGGTTAATACATCTTTCTTAAAACGTTTCTCGCCTTGTTCGGAATTCTCGCCACCGATACAGGTTTTGATGATATTGATTACGGCATAGGGATATTTAGCATTTAGTTTTGACAGCAGCAGGTACGGATATGAGCCCAATGTATTAATAACAGGCGTTTTAAAATATCCGGATGGAACGCTGTGTCCGTGAAAAACAAGATTGATGGTGCGGTTTGTCGGCCATTGTTTGTTGAGTTGGGTGATGATGGCGGAGAGGTAGGCGGTATCGGGAGTTACAGTGTTGCTTGCTGATTGTGCCATCGCAAGGTTACACGTAATGGATAGAACCAAACCGATTTTAAAAAGCTGTTTTTTCATTTTAGACACGCGGAAATTTATAACCGGTGTAAGTTAAAACAAATTAAAAACCGATACCAAAATAAAACTCCGCGAACTTTGTGCCTTCTTTGCGACCTACGCGGTAAAAAAATAACTACGGAGATAACGAAGAAAGCACGAAGAGAGCGGAGAAAGAAATAGATTAAGAACGTTACGCGTTATATTTCGCCAAAAACTCCCCCTTCACAAATTCTTCAAATTTTCTTTTAGAAAAAGCCGGTTTATACTTATCATAATCCGCAAATAATATACCAGCTTTAGTCGCATTACCCATTTCCGTTAAGTTTTTAGCAACATCTTCTGATAGCCCGGCTTGCTGCATACCGCCGATGGATTGTTCGTCAGTAAATTCAATCCATGGCAGTTCGGGTTTGCCAATGGCCGCGCCGATGATAGCGGTTACTTGAGCCGCAGTTTTTTCGTCGCTGGCAACGTAGCGGATTGACTTGCCGGTAAATGGCGTTGTTATTTCCTCAAAAGCTGCATCAGCAATATCTTTAGGGTGAACCAAAACCAGGCGGGTATCTGCGGGATAATTGCCGCCTAATATACCGCCGTGCTTAATCATGCCGATATTGGAGAAAAAATTATAATAAAACGATGCCGGACGCAGGTGTTTGATAGTAACTCCGTTTAATTTATTTAAAATACCTTCGGCATCGTGCATACCCGCTATCGGGCCGGTTCCAGCTGGTAAATGTGCACCTACGCTGCTTAAATTCACCACGTGGGTTACGCCTGCCGCCGCTATTGCGTCAGCAAGATTTTGGGCTGTTTTGCGGATGAAGCCTTTATAATCGTCCGAGTCGTGCTGTTGCGGCACCATGGTGTAAACCACATCAGAGCCTTTAAATGCACCTGTTAAAAAATCAACATCTTCGACTGAGCCGATGGCTGCCGTGGCTCCTAAAGCCTCAATTTCGGCTTTCCTGTTTTCGCTGCTGCTAACCACGGTTACCTGGTGACCCGCCTTAACTAAAGCGGCGGCTAATGGCCCGCTTATATTTCCTAATGATCCTGTTATTGTAATTTTCATTTTGTGTTTTTATTTGTTGAGAACAAAGGTATATTTGTACTTACTTTTTTACAAGTACTTACCCCAAAGTATGTAAGCGTATGACACAAATAAAAGAAAGCTCGACCCGGAATTTTAACAAGGGATTATCAATTACCTCGTGCCCGGTAACCTACGCCATTAATAAAATTGGCGGGCATTGGAAACCTATTATATTATATCAGTTAATGAGTGGCCCCAAACGCTATAGCGAACTAAAGCGGGCTATCCCAGCCGTTACAGAAAAGATGCTTATTCAGCATTTAAAACAGTTACAGGAAGATAACCTGGTTATCCGCAAAGCCGAAAATGTAGTGCCGCCATTTGTTACTTATTACCTGAGCGAAGCAGGCGAAGACTTAACAGTGGTATTAGATGCAATGGCCGAGTGGGGGCTTCGCGACAGTAAACGTTATATGAAATCAGCCTAGCCGAACAATTCCTGCTCTTCTGTATAATAGGTTTTACGCGAGCCCAGAGGTTTTTGGTGGATCATTTCGCCAGCTGGCGTTTGTTTCTTCCTGGGCTGATGCACCAGCATAAAATCTCTGAATTCGCCGCTGATGATATCGGGCGTATTTTTTAAAATCTGTTTTTCGGCTTCTTCCAACACTTTCTTTATCGATTTCGCCAGTTGTTTTACATTAGTTGCTGGTATTTTGTTCGATAATGAGAACGGTGATAATTTTGCATCGTATAAAATTTCATCTGCATAGGCATTGCCAATGCCCCTCAATACTTTTTGGTCCATCAGGACTGTTTTAACCGGCGTTTTGGTTTTGCTTAGCTTGTCTTCTAAATACTTCTCATCAAAATCAAGTGCATCCGGTGTATCCAGCTTTTCAGGGTCGAGAGTGGGGGTGGCGGCTTTTTGGAAATCGGTTAAGGCAAGGCCCTTGTCACCTTCAAACAGCATTTCAACTATGGTAAATTTGTGGTTATTGGTTTTATCAAATTGTTGCAACTGGCCATGCAGCATCAGGTGAGTAGCCAGCACATGATTGTTGTCAAACTCAAATTGCAGCTCCTTGCCCACGCGAACAACTTTGTCAAGCTTACTACCTTCCAAAGCATCTTGTACCTGTTTTTCGGGCACGTTTAGCTTTTGGGCAACTTTAATCTCAATTTTTTCAAGCTTTTTACCTTTAAATAGCTTGGTGAGGTTATGGCTAAAAACCTGGAGGTCGGGTAGTTCGGGCATGGTGGTAGAATTTTAATATTTTGGCAGAATTGGTTCCTGACGATTATCCCAAAAGAACAAAAGATGTACCGATGTATCTGTAACCCTATAAAACAACGATGTTTGTTTCGTGATTAAAGCGATTCTCACACGGTCATCAATTGAACTTGCTTTAAACATAAACGGATGGACCGACACGAGCTTAATAGTTTTTTCTGCCTTAATTATAAATTTATCGGAGGCCTTAGTTCCAAATTTATTTTGTATAAAGCTGTGAACAGCGGCAAGTGTTTGCTTTGAACGAGGTGTGTAAAATATTGACAAACTCATGCCAAATCCAACATGTCCTTAATACCTGTATATGGCGTTAGTTTTCCGTCGTCTGCTTCTTTCAACGACTCCTTTACTCCGTCAAGCACATAATCAGGATATGTTTCGCTTTTTTGCTCAAAAGAAATCTTCATAGCTTTCATCACTGCTTTTAAAGCAATTAGCTGTTCTTTATTTTCCGGGTAAACAATCAAGGCGTCCATATACAAATATAGCAATTCAAATTATAACATTAAACCTTTCAACGTGTCAACCTTCCAAGCATAAAGTCGTATAACGTCAATATGAAAAAAATATACCCCTGCGTTGTAATCCTCGCCTTCATTTTTGTTGCATCATGCAAAAAAAGCAGTGATCCAAATAAAAGCACCACAACCCAACCACTATACTTTCCCCCATCAGGAACTACCGAATGGCAAACTACTACCGCTGCTTCGCTTGGCTGGGACAACACTGCACTCAGCAACCTTTACCCTTACCTTCAAAGCAAGGGCACAAAAGCATTCATCATACTTAAAGGCGGCAAAATAGTAACCGAGAAATATTTCGGAACATTTACAGCCGACAGCCTTTGGTACTGGGCATCTGCAGGTAAAACCATGACCGGCTTTTTAGTAGGCATTGCCCAGCAGGAAGGCTTGCTGAATATCAACGACCGCACCTCGAAATACCTGGGAACGGGCTGGACATCGGAACCCGCTGACAAAGAAAATTTAATCACTCTAAAAAACCAGCTAACCATGACGACCGGGCTTGACGACGGCGTGGCAGACCCTGATTGCACCCTGCCGGGCTGCCTTGTTTTTAAAGCGACCGCCGGCACGCGCTGGACATATCACAATGCGGCTTATACCCTGTTAGATGCCGTGGTTGAGAAAGCTAGCGGCTTAAGCTATAATGCCTATTTCCAGCAAAAAATAAGGGATAAAATCGGAATGAATGGTTTATGGATAAAAACACCAAACTCGAACAATATATTTTACAGCAACCCGCGCAGTATGGCCAGGTTTGGTTTGCTGTTATTAAATAAAGGCAAATGGAACACTACTGCCATATTAAGCGATACAAATTATTTCCACAGCCAGGTAAACACTTCGCAAAATATAAACCTGAGCTATGGTTATTTAACCTGGCTTAACGGCAAAAGCAGTAACATGTTGCCGCAATCGCAAATTGTATTCCCAGGCGCCATAATCCCCAATGCTCCTGCAGATCTATTCGCCGCGCTGGGCAAAAACGACCAGAAAATATATGTTGTGCCATCACAGCAACTGGTTATTATCCGTATGGGCACCACGGCAGGCGGAGTTAAACCGGCAGGATCTGATTTTGACAACGAGCTTTGGGGTAAATTAAAGGCTATAATTAAATATTAATTGAAAAAGCGGGCTGACCCGCTTTTTCAATTAATGACTATTCTAAGCTTCGTACGTTAAGAAAGTCTTACCATTATTAAACGTTCTGCTCGACTTAAGTTTCAGGCTTAACATATTGGGCAAACCTTCAAACAGAGTGCGACCATCGCCGAGGGCAACCGGGTTTACTACTATCAGGTAAGTATCTATCAGCCCGGCGGCCGCCAATTGTGCAATAATACTGCCGCTGCCCATTATCACCATGTCCGGCCCTTCCCCTGCCTTCATTTTTTTAACTTCTTCAACCAAATTGCCTTTTACAAGTTTGGTATTGTTCCAGGTAGCTTTGTCCATTTTGCGGGAGAAAACTACTTTACGGCCATTGTTCATTTTGTCGGCCACTACCGGCATTTGCTGACGGGCAATGGGCGTTGGCCAAAAGCTTGCCATCATATCGTAGGTTACCCTGCCGAAAAGCATTTCGGAATCGCCGCTGGCATTGCCCGATACAAAAGCCTGGTATTCGGGGTCGTCACTACCGCGGTGGGCCCAGCTCATATCGCCGTTGGCACTTACAAAATATCCGTCGAGCGATATGTGGTTAAAAACTGTTAATTTTCTCATGTTCGTAATTTTTAATGGTTGTTAAATCTATTTATTTACCACATATCAAACGAGGTTAACGTAATTGGACACTGCAAAAAATATTCCGTTAAAATTTATAACGGGTGCTACCCAAATGATAAATTAGTAAAATAAATTAAAACATCATGAATAACAGGCACCAATGGCGGTTTAATGTTGCCCAAAAGCTACAAGAGCCGGCCACCATCATTTACCTGGAATTTATCCGCAAAACGGTAATGTCGCTGCCCGGCGTCAATGAGAAGCCCTGTTACAGCACACCCGGTTTTTATGCGAGCAAAAACTTATTCAGCCGGTTGCGTGAGGATGGCGAAACACTTGTGGTTTACAATATCGACCGTGATAAATGGATTGATGCTGACCCAACTATATTTTATGTTACCGACCATTATTTAAATACCCACTACATGCTGGTCGACCTTAAAGCGGTAAAACCGGATGACTTAGCCGAATTGCTTGTAAATGCATGGCGCAGCCGGGTACCACCAAAACTGCTGACAAGAAATGAAAAAATTGTCACTTTAAAATAAAATCAATGAGATATAAGATTTCAATCGCCGTTGCATTGGTGGGCTGCTTAATGCTATGTTTTACGGCTATTGCCGACTTGAACGGTAAATGGACGGGCGAGGTAAAAGTATCAAAAGGCCGAAAATACCCGGTGACCTATATTTTTAGGATAGAGAATAACAACCTCATCGGCAGCCTGGAAGATGACATGGAATTAATGGATATAAACGAAGGCAGGGCAATCGGCAGTGACATTAATTTTTCAACCACTAACCAAACCGGGACCGTGCTTGTGCATACCGGCAGGTATTATGCCGGCGGCGACTCCATATCGATGAATATTATCATCGATGGTAAAAAACTGCATACTACGCTTAACAGGATGCCTAATTAGAAGGGTTAAGATGCAAGAATCAAGACATAAAGCGATGTGTCCGTTAATCTTGGCTCCTGATTCTTGACTCTTGACCTGTTGATCCTTGACTCTTGACCTCTTGATTCTTGACTCTTGGCCTCTTGACTCTTGACCTCTTGATTCCTGAGTCTTTCTTCTCTCTATAAATTAAACGTAGCCTTCAACAATATAATCCTACCGGGGATGGTGTAGGTATTCGACGTAAAATTATTGGCTGATAAATACAGCGCATTGTATTTTTTTGTGTCGAAGAGGTTGTTGGCGCTTAGCTCGAAATCAGTTTTCAGCTTTTTTAATTTATACCTAACCGACGCATCGGCAAAAACATATTTCTGGTTATTCAACGTACCCGTATGGGTGTAATAATCATCACCTGCTAATTTAAATTCAAGCCTTTCAGTAGGATTGTAATTAATGGCGGCCTGCTGGAAAACACTCCTGATTGCAGTTGTCGATGTAGCAGCGGATGATTTGCTGCTCAACTGGTTGTAAATTACCTTATAGCTTATATTTACCGTGCTGCTCAGTTTCGTTTCGGCACCCGCATTTTCGGTTACAGATATAGTTTTATAAGGCAGCAATATATTATTCTGCACCTGGTTTGAACTGCTTGATTGCCACGATAGCCCGCCGCTAAAAGTAGTGCGCAATGCAAATGAATATTTGCTGATATAGCCGCTAAGCGACAGCGAGTTGGTGCTATTTGCAAACGGCAGCACTATATTTTGTGCTATATTGTTATTGACGATGCTTGACGAAATATTATTGGCCGATATATGGTCGTAAGCCGCCGATACGCTGAAAAAGAAAAGTGTAATAGCTTTACGATAGTTAAAGCCCAGCGCTGCCGTTTGGTCCCGTTGCTCGGTTAAGTCGGCGTTATTGGCCAGCAGGGTGCGGTAATCTTTTAAAATATAACCACGATAGATGTCGGTTATGTTGCCTGTTTGGTTACGGATACCATATATAAGGCTCAGGTAATTTTCGACACCGGTTTGGTATTTAACAAAAAGCCTGGGATTAAAATACAAATGGGTAGACTTTTTATCCACTGCAAAAAAGCCATCGCTGTAATTTGTTTGCTGGAGACTTAAAGGCAGCGTAAGGTTTACCTTAAGAACCTTGCCGGGGTAATCGAAAATCGCCTGGGTGTACAATTTTTGCCGCGACCAATTCAAATTATTCCTGGTGCTATCGGTAACCGCGTTAACTGAGTTATCAACCTGCGTAGTATTTAAACCCGAGCCCAGCGTTTGCTTTTGCAGGCTGAAACCTGCCCGGTAGGTTTGGATTACATAGTCAGAAGGTATTTTGTATGATACGTAGTTATTTGTAAACCATGTTGGCACATTAACTGTTTGGTTTAGCTTGTTATAGGGTAATCCATTGTTAAAATACTGTGGGTTTAAGCCGGGGCTTATCGCCAGGTTTTCCGGTTCGGCTATGTGGTTAATGTACGATGACAGCTCAATAATATTATTACTTTTAAAGGTTTGCATCAGGTTAAATTCGTTCGAAAAATCAGCAATATTATCTTTTAAAACCTGGTTAACCGGCGTGCCGTTTGTCGTTAATGCCGAGTAGCTGGTATTGTGGTTATAATCGGCAATAAAGTCATCGTTTAAATAGTAGTTATCCTTATTAATATTTAAGGTTAAGCCGCCATGCAAAATATCCGGCCGGCGTTTATTGTGCTGAGTTTCGGAGTAATTTACCGTATCGTTTGGCAAATAAATGGCGGCCCGCTTTTGATAATCCTGCCACTGGGTATCGCGCAGGTAATACAGGTTGGCCCGTAACAGCACATCCTTTTTTAAATGCACAAGATTATTTAGGTTGATGATACCTGATTGATTGAAAAGGTAACGGTTACGCGGCAAATCAGGGTCGCCGGCTGTACCGGTAGATAACATGGTGCCGGGTTTATTATTATCAATACGCTGCAAGTAGTTTTGCACGTTGTGCGATATCAAATCTTCGGCTACATCAAAACCTGTATTATTGCCTTTTAGATAGTTTATGGCTTTGTAATTATCCTTAAACATCATGGCGTTAAGGTTCTCGTCGTATTTACCGGGTATACCGCCGCCAAGTGTTTCCTGCCCTATCAGCTGCAATTTGGCATCTTTTTTAAAACTAAGATTGAGGGCAACGTCTTCACTCACTACTTTATCCTTCAGCATTTTAATTGGCTGATGGTTTTCAATAACCTGCACCTGGTCTACCGCGCCGTGGGGGATGGTATTTGTTGCGATGTTATATTTATCATCGAGCAAATTATCGCCACCCAAATAAAGATTTGATATCGGCTTGCCGTTGTATGATATTTTGCCATCTGCAGCCACCTGTACGCCGGGCAGTCTTTTTATTACATCGCCAATCACCCTGTCTTGCGGGCTGCTGTAGTCGGATACTTTGTAGCCGGTGGTATCACCGCTTGTTTTTAAAAACGGCCTGCTATTTTTTATTACAACGCCCTGCAGCTGGTTTACTGCTATGCCTAGTGTAAAATTGCAAGGTGCGGTAAAGTCTGTCAGCTCTTTAGCTTGTTTGTTAAAACCAATGCAGCTTACTTCCACCTTTAAGCCGCTTTTAGGGGCATCCGCAGGCAAATTAAGCGCAAACTGACCAGTGGTACCAGTAACGGTATAGGCAATTATGGCACTGCCCGTACCTTTCAGGTTTATGCTGGCATAGGGTACCCCTTTGCCGGCAGTATCCTTAACGGTCCCCCTTATTGTTTGTGCGAATCCGGTAAAAGCAAGCAGCATAAACAGAAGAACCGGCAGCGCAAATTTGAAGTTGCTCATCATTTCTTTTCGGGCAATTCAATTGGGTTATTAATAACCGGGCCAGGTCCAATTTTGAGTTTAATAACCGGCTGTGGGCCGCCACCACCTTGTGCGCCCATACCTGCCCCAGCCATTGCCGATTGCGTAAAAGCATCAGGATCCTTCCGCATCGCTTCGCGTAAGTTTGTATATTCTTTATCAGTAGTTTTTATAGCGCCTTGGGGCAATTGTATTACGTTGGGGTCGCCGTCGTCAGCACCACCAATCGTTACAATGGTAACGTTGGGCGAGGACGGGGCACTAACCGTGGCGTCTGCAACAAGCGGAGCCTTACTTATATCTTCTACCCCGTCAAATTTAAACACCACTTCGTTTTTGGTATCATGAGCATCTACGATTACACCGGGTAAACCATTTAATTTCCACGGACCGGTATGAAAAGGCAGATCTGGGCAAAACCACGCAACATAATCACGGCCTTTAAAATGGGCCGTAGCCTGTTGGCAATGCAAGCCGCCAAAGGTTGCCGTATCGCTGTTTATTTTCCAGTTAATTGCTGGCAACGGTTCCTCAATCAAATAACTGTTTATCAGTTTTTCTCTCCGCACTAATTTTCCGTTACCGGCAAACTGGTAGTATTCGGTACTCGAACCCGAATTTTTGCCCCGCATTACTCGTATTTCACCGCCGCCCCCATTAGCGGCCATTTGCTCCTGTATTTGTTTCTTCATTAAGGCATCTGCCATTGCTTTATCGTAGCTTTTATAAGCGCTGGAGTGGCTGCCTAAAAACAAAATCATTTTTTCGGTATAAGGCTCCGCCCGTTTGGTTGTATCCCGCAGGTGCGAAAAATTGTAATGAACAACGAGTTGTGCCCGTTCGGGGCTTTGTTGTGCCCTGCTCCTGATCGACAGTATGCTAAACACAACAATAAGTAGGAAAACTGAGTTGATAGGTTTCATAATCTTAATTTTTCTTCAATTGTAAAGCGTTGGCAGGGTATGGCAAAAACTTAGGTGTAAACACGTGATTTTAAGCTGTGAAAGCCCAATATTTGTTATCCGGCTTTTCAAAAAAAGTATGGTTTGCCCCCTATTATCGGCAATAGGCACCACATATTTTTAAGCTGATGCAATAAGTATTACCTTAGTTTTAATATGTTACGAATCAAAAGAAATCAGTTGGTTGAAATAGTACTGCACGTACTGTTTTGGGCGGCCATATTTTACACCACGGGGAACTCGGCAAAGCATTTCCAGGTATTCAGGCAGGTTGTGAATGGAAAGACTGAGCAGATTGTAACCATCAAAACGGCTTACACACAGTCGTTTTTAACATTATCAATGTTGATGCTTTTGTTTTACAGCGTCGCATTTTGGCTGTTAAAAAAAATAATGACGTTTAACAGCAGCATGGCGCGTGTAGCCACTGTATTAGGCTGGACGGCATTTGTATTCATGCTCGATTATGCATTGACACTAATTTTTGTTTCGCCTGCTTCAGATATTTTAAAGATGGACGTGGCATCAACTACTACCGCCGTACTGGACTTTAAGGGTACATCGCAAGACCCAGTAATTTTTAGGCGGATCGGGCTTTTCCAGGTTACACATGTCATTACTTTTCTCTCGATGCTCGGCATTGCGATCGCTTACTTTTTTTCGAAAGAGTGGATCAAAAGCGAGTTTCTCCGCAAACAACTGGAAGCCCATCAGCTCAGTACCGAGATAAAATTCCTGAAATCGCAGGTGAATCCTCATTTTTTGTTTAACACACTCAACAACCTGTTTTCGATGGCGCAGGATAAGGGCAATGATGAACTGGCAGACGGTATTTCAAAACTATCGGGTATGATGCGGTATATGATTTATGAAAGCAATGCCGAGACCGTACCGCTTAAAAACGAAATAGAATATATTAAAAGCTGCATTGCGCTAAATAAGCTGCGGTATGCCGACCATGAGGCGATTGTCGATTTTCGGCATAGCGAACTGTCACCCGATTTATTTATAGCGCCGATGATTTTCATCCCTTTTGTTGAAAATGCATTTAAGCATGGTGTAACCATTAACAATACCTCGTTTATTGATATCGCTATATCTGTTAAGGATAAAGAATTACTGTTTACATGCACCAATAAGAACTATAGTTTTGTTAAAAAGATGCATGATGACAAAAGCGGTATAGGGTTAGCGAATGTAAAGCGCAGGCTCGATTTGCTTTACCCGGGCAAACATGAGCTGCTGATAAAAAATGATGAAGATAAATTTAGGGTCGAACTAAAAATAAATTTAAACTGATGAACTGCATCGCTATTGACGACGAACCCAAAGCCCTCGAAGTAATAGAGCGGTACTGCGCAAAAAGCGGTATATTAACACTGCAGGCTTCGTTTCGTGAACCGGTTAAGGCCATGGAGTTTTTGAACCGCACCCATACCGACCTTGTTTTTTTGGATATAAACATGCCCGGCATTAATGGCATCGAGTTGTTTTCGTCGCTTGCGGTTAAGCCCATGGTTGTATTTACTACCGCGTACAGCGACTACGCAGTTGAAAGCTATAACCTCAATGCCATTGATTACTTGCTTAAGCCTATAACATTTGAGCGTTTTTTAACCGCTGTTAACAAAGCCTTAAGCCTGCACACATTAAAAAGCAACACCCAGCGCAAGGATGAGCAACCCGAATATGCGTTTGTTAAAAGCGGCCCGCAAACCTACCAGGTAAAAATTGCCGACATTTTATATTTAGAAAAAGACGGCAACTATATTTCGGTTGTACTTAACGAGAAAAAAATTCTTATTCGCCAAAATATGGCTGATATTTTTGAGATGATACCAGCACAAAATTTTGTACGGGTGCATAAATCCTTCGTGGTTGCTATACGGCATATTACCATGGTTGAGAACCACCAGGTGATTATTGGCGCCCATAAAATACCTATCGGGAGTACGTATAGGGATGAGATGAAGACGAGGCTGGGGTTGGTTTAACTGTAGAGACACAATACTTTGTGTCTCCCGCATTCAAATCAAAAATCATTTCTCAGAATGCAAATTCAAAGACGCAAAGTATTGCGTCTCTACAAAATTTTAAAATAAATTTGATAACTAAATGAACATTCATTTATATTTGTAACGTAATTAAATATATGCGCGCAAGAGACGTTGACAAAGAACAACTGGTAAAGCAAAAAGCCATTGAGGGTATAGTAAAACATGGGCTCGAAGGCTTCAGCATGAATAAGCTGGCAAAGGAGTGCAAAATATCGGTGGCAACGCTTTACATATATTATAAGGATCGCGACGACCTGATAATAAAAATAACGGAAGAGGAAGGCGTGAAAATGGCTGAGACCATACTGGGAGATTTTGACATTGAAGCATCATTTGAAGACGGCTTGCGGATGCAATGGAAGAACCGGTTTAAGTACATGATGGATAACCCGTACATAACGGTGTTTTTTGAACAGATACGCAGCTCGAGTTATCACGCGTCATTTTTAAAATCATTTAAAGAAAACTTTGAAGCACCTGTAACTGAATTCATGAACAACGTGGTTGCCCGTGGCGAGATTCGCAAAATGCCGCTTGAGGTTTACTGGTCGATTGCGTTTGCGCCGCTCTATGCTTTAATCCGTTTTCACAACGAGGGCCAAAGCGTAGGCGGAGTGCCCTTTAAAATTTCGGACGAGATTTTATGGGAAACGTTCGACCTGGTGGTGAAGGCGTTGAAGAATGTTGGCTAGAGATTGGTTGATTAGAGATTGGTTGATTAGAGATTAGAAACAACTGGGAAAGAAAATTTTAGTTATTTTTAACTAAGTGAATGTTTATTTATTAATGGAGAATTTTGATCATATACTATTACTTAAAACCGATTGCAGAACTATTGCAGACAAACAGGTGCTGCAATGTTTGCTGTCGCAGCAGCCAGGGATTGAGGAATGGAACCTGGACCTTGATGATTGCGACTGTGTTTTACGGATAATTACTTACACAATTAAGAACACACAAATAATAAATTTACTAAACCAAAGCGGCTATCATTGCTGCGAACTAGTATAAACACAATGAAAACACAACAAGAAATTACACCGTTTACCGGCTATCAAAAACTGGTGATTTTTATTTTAGCCTTTACCCAATTTACCGTAATACTCGATTTTATGATTATGTCGCCGCTTGGCGATATGCTGATGAAATCAATGAACTTGAAGCCTGCCGCGTTTGGCGTTGCCGTATCAGCTTATGCTTTTAGCGCTGGTATATCAGGCCTGCTTACCGCAGGGTTTGCCGATAAATTCGACAGGAAGAAACTTTTGCTGTTCTTTTACCTTGGCTTTACTGCAGGCACCGTACTGTGCGGCATGGCACACACTTATTCCCTGCTTTTGGCGGGCCGTATTATAACCGGCTTGTTTGGCGGCGTTATCAGCTCCATATCAATGGCTATTGTTGCCGATTTATTTGCGTTGCAACAACGCGGCCGGGTAATGGGTTTTATCCAAATGGGGTTTGGCGCCAGCCAGGTGTTGGGCGTACCTATTGGCTTATATCTTGCCAATCATTTCGGTTGGGAAATGCCTTTCTTTTTAACAGCCGGGCTGGCAGGCATAATTGCCGTTGTTATAATAGCCAAGTTAAAACCCGTTACCGCCCACCTTTTGGTGCAGCGCGATAAATCGGCACTGCTGCATTTATGGCATGCCGTTGCCAAACGCGATTATCGCATAGGTTTCGCCGCTACGGCCCTGCTATCCATTGGTGGTTTTATGATGATGCCTTTCGGCAGCGCCTTTGCCATCAATAACCTGCATGTGAGCCAGCAGCAATTGCCATTGCTATTTATGATATCGGGTGCAAGCGCTCTTATTGTTATGCCAATTGTAGGTAAGCTGAGCGATAAAATCAGCAAGTTCAAACTGTTTGCCGTGGCATCGATATGGACAATGATAATGTGTATAGTGTATACTAACCTGGCTGTGACTCCATTTTGGTTAGTCGTTATACTTAACGTGTTGTTGATGATGGGTGTGCTAAGCAGAATGGTGCCATCGCAGGCCCTTACCAGCGCAGTGCCCGACATGGAAGACCGGGGTGCCTTTATGAGCATCAACGCATCGTTGCAACAGATTGCCGGTGGCGTTGCGGCGGCGGCAGCCGGCATGATTGTGGTGCAGCAAACCAAATTCAGCCCGCTTAAAAATTACAATATTGTAGGTTATGTGATAGTGGTTACCTCGGTGTGCAGTATTTTACTGCTGAGCCGGGTAAGCAAAATGGTTGAAAGAAAAGCAATGAACAAAGCACTTGCTGTTAAACAGGAAGAAATAATGTTGAGTGACGGGATTTAATTAGTCTGAAGTCCGGAGCCGAAAGTCCTAAGTCCGAAGTATTGGGTCAAATCCGGGCTTAAGACTTTCGACTTAGGACTCTCGACTTAAGACTCAAGACTAACGTCACTTCGGCGTACCCATATCCAACGCCGGTTTAACCGAGCCACGGTGGCATGTGGTACAATTAACAATAGGATTAGCACTTTGCAGCCCGCTTATGTTTTTCAATAATTGATTGTTGATGGCGGCATTCATTGCTGCCATTTGCCTTGTAATTTCTTTTTGCGGTTTAACCTCCGATTCCCAATGCCCGGGATCGTGGCAGTGGCCGCAGCTTACACCAAGGGAGTTTGAGTACCCGAAATTCATGATAGCTATAAGCTTGCCGGCAGGTACGCCTTTCAATAATTTAATATTCTTAAAAACAGAATCGGCCGGCATGTTTTCCTTGCCTTTTATCGCCAGTCTTAATTCATCAACATAGTGCCTACGATCAGCTAAAATCGAATCGGGGCCGTTTTTAGCATTTTGTTTTCCGCTGCTGTTTAGGTTGAACGCGCTAAAAAACATTACCATAAGCAGTAAGGAAAAAACAATTGTGAGGTCTCTTTTCATTTTGCGGGTTTGTTCATCAAATTTATCGATATCCTAAACCGGAAACATCCCCCCGGCAGGGGTATTTGTAAACGCAACGGCAATTTTTAACACTTTAACGCGAACCGGAAATCCCCCTTCCGGGGGTATTTTTCATCAATTTCTAAAAAGTACTTTTGATAACAGTAGCTGATTAACTATTAACCACTTAATGAAAAAGATATTTCAAATAACCATTAGCTTGCCTGTTATTATACTAACAGCAAGCAGTTTACGCACGCATATAAATACTCGCAAAACTGTAGCCAAAGGTCTTTTAATGGTCGCCCATTAAACTCCCTATTATCGTATATTTATGTTCCGATTGTAAAACATGGCCCCAGTTAGCTCAAGATATTATATCCGTTGGTTTATCGTTATCCTCTTAACGCTATTTGCCCCGGCCCTATTTGCCCAAAAATATAATTTTCAACACTATGATATCGATAAGGGCTTGTTGCAGTCGCAGGTAACATCAATTACCAAAGACAAATTGAACCAGATCTGGTTGTCGAATTTAGGCGGAATAAATTGTTTCGACGGGAAGCAGTTTACCTCGTTTACGGTGGGTAACGGCATTAAAAACTATTTTAATTTCGCCATAGCCACCGATAACAACGGCCGGGTGTGGTGCGGTAATTCGGGGGGATTAACCTGTTTTGAATCAAAGGGATTAATTAATTACCCGTTTACCGGTAAAAATACGTTGAGGCCTGTACGGCGGATTGTGTGCGACCGGCACGATAATATCTGGGCGCTAAGCGATCAAAAGCTATTTAAAATAGTTAATCAAAAACTTGTAGAACAGCAAATAACAGTTGATAACGAAGTTATTACCGATATTGAAAAAGACGAACGTGGCAGCATTTATGCCGCCATCCAAAATAAAGGTATTTACAAATTACGCTATAACAAATGGGAACCGTTTGCGCCACTGAATGCGTTTAAAAACGTTGGTTATATCATTCAATTTGCAGTAGTGCCACACCATGCCGGCCAGGTTTACATGATTACTCAAAATCAGCTGTTTTTCCTTAAAGACAGCGTCACAACAACGGTGGATAATGCGCTTATCAGCAAAATTAATACGCGTTTAGTATGCCTCGCCATTGACCATAACCTTGATTTATGGCTGGGTACCGATAAGGGGGCGTTTTTATTATCAAACCACACCTTAAAGCACTTTGACGACACTAACGGGTTTACCAACACCAGGGTATTTTCGATATTTGTTGACTACGAAAACCATATCTGGTTTGGCACCGACGGCGCTGGTTTATATAAATACCAGCTTGACGATTACCTGGTTTATGATAAATCGCAGGGGCTCACCAGCCAACTGGCCATGGCCATGGTTAAAAACCGCCGCGGCGAAATTTATATTGCTACTTACGGAGGCGGATTACAAAGTTGTAGCGACGGTAAAATCACCCAGATTAAAAACCTGCCGCCGGAATTTAAAGATGCCCGCATAAACTGTTTATATGTCGACACCAATGATGACCTCTGGATTGGTACCGATGACTTTGGTTTGTGGAAGAAAACGAGAAACGGAACGGTTAAAATATCAAACAACTTAAGCTGCACTTTTATAACCCAAAGTAGGGACGGCACAATTTGGTTTACTACTAATTTTGGCTGCTTTTATATTCAAAACAATAAGACTATCCCAATTTACGGGCTCAATTACCAATGCAACAGCCTGTTGACGATGGGTGCCGATTCGATGTATGTAGGCACGTTTGATGGGCTGGTATTGGTTAAGGATAAAAAAATAGCAGGCGAAAGCAGATTGCTCCAGGGCTCCAGTATTAATTGCATGCAGAAATACCGAACAACTATTTTGATTGGCATCACCGACAAGGGTTTATATGCCCTGGATACACGAACAGACAAGCTGCGAAATATCGACATTACAAACCAGGCTGGCCCCAACACCATATCGGGGATGCTTGTTGTGGGGAACCAATTATGGCTCGGCACCTCGAGGTCGATAAACCGTTATATGATTGAAGGTAACGAAACTCCTATTTTCAAAAAGTTAATTGCCCCTGCTGATGTTTATGAGTGCAATCAAAATGCTGTTTTATTAACCGATCATAAGGTTTGGATAGGCACAACGCATGGCATTATAGTTTTCGACAACAATGTCAAAAAACAGCCGCCGCTATCGCTTCACCTGGCTATTCAGAAGGTTTCGGTTAACAACCCGGATATAAAGTTTAATTCGATATATCAAAACGGCTACAAAATCCCCGAAAAGCTGGAGCTGCCATCCGATGAAAGCAGGCTGGCCATAAAATTCCAGGCTATTGAATTTGGCGACAACCGCGATATTTTTTACCGTTATAAGCTTGAGGGATTGGATAAAGATTTCAGCTGGCCTGTTCAAAATAACGCCGTCGAGTATCCACAGCTTCCGCCGGGCACTTATACATTTAAGGTAAAAGCCATTGTTGACGGGATGATAAGTGATACTGTATTGTACACCTTTACTATCGTACCCACCATATACCAAACCGCCGAGTTTAAGTTTATCATTCTGCTTTTTTTGCTTTCGCTGGTGTTTGGCATCTATCTTTATAAAATCTACAGCCATCGCAAAAAATTAACCTATATAAACCAGCTTAAACATCATGAACAGGACCTTGTACGAAGGCAAACTGCCGAAGATTTTCATGATGACCTTGGCAATAAGCTAACCCGTATAAACATGCTCGCAGAACTGCTGGCCCGCAATTTTGCCCGGCATAGCGAATCTGAAAGCAAATTGGTTGAGCAAATACAACTCAGTGCATCTGAAATGTATGCCGGCACAAAAGATATTTTATGGGCCTTAAATCCTGACAATGATAATTTGGCAGAAGTGTTGGATGTAATAAAGGGCTTTGCTGAAAACCTATTTATGAATATAGATGTTAAGTTAAATTTCGACCTCCCTGCAGATGAGCTCCGCTTAAAACAAATTACGTTGCCGCTGGGGCACAGCAGGAACATTATACTGATATTTAAAGAACTGTTTACTAATATATTAAAGCATTCAAAAGCAAATATTGTAACTTTTGCAGTTTTTATCACGAGTGATGGCTGCATTGAGTTTGATGTTACCGACAACGGGCGCGGTTTCGACCCTGCACATAGTTCGGGAGGTAACGGCATTAAAAACATGCGGAACCGTGCAAAAAAACTCAACGCATCGTTAACTTTTATATCAAATAATAATGCCGGCGCAACCAGTGTTTTATTATTACCCATTCCTTAATACAAGAGTTATGCAAAAAACGATACGGATAGTAATTATTGAAGACGACCAGATATTGCAGCACGCATACAAACAGCTGATTGAGGATGAATGCGGGTTCCAGGTTGTTAGCTGTTACAGTAGTTTCGACGCCGCCGAAAAAAAACTCGTTACCGATGATCCCGGCATTATTTTACTGGATATAGAATTGCCGGGCACTAATGGTGTGCAGGCTATCCCGCTTATAAAAAAACTGGTACCCAAGGCAATGGTTATTATGCTTACGGTATACGAAATTGAGGAGCAGATATTTGCGGCCCTTGCCAATGGTGCATCAGGCTATTTAACCAAGGATGTTTCGTCGGCCAAAATTATTGAGGCAATTTACGATGCCCGTGCAGGCGGCGGACCAATGTCAAAAAAAATCGCATCTATCGTCATCAAATCGTTTCAAAAAAACACCGACTCGCCCCTTTCAAAACGCGAAACAGAAATCATAAAAATGATCAGCGAAGGCAAAAAAAGGAACGAGATTGCCGATGAATTATTTATCGAACTTGAAACCGTAAAAACGCATATCAAAAATATCTACTCAAAGCTTAACGTTAACTCCCGCAGCGATGCGCTTAAAGTCGTCAAAAAAAACAGGCTTATTTAATTAGTCTTAAGTCGAAAGTCCTAAGTTCAAAGTCAAAAAAGAAAAATCCGACTTAAGACTTTCGACTCAAGACTAACGACTTCTTCTTACGAGGCAGCGCGGATATTCAGTAAAAAGTTTTGATGAATCGCGTTTACCGAACATGAAACCATGTCGGCCTCAATAAACAGCTCCCTGGATATTTGATTTTTACCCTTGCCGCTAGTCAATAATTCCAAAATCCGGCATTCCAGCGGCGAAATACCTTCGTACTTATTCCTTTTAAAGAGCCGTGAAATCAGCCTGGCAAGGTTCCTGTTTATCGGCTTATAACCATTCACTATGTCGTTTACTGTATCAATGATATTTGTAAGCGGTGTATCTTTGGTTAAATAGCCCGAGGCGCCGTTAGCATAGGCTTTAATTATTAAATCCTCAAACTCATACACGCTCAAAATTACAACCTGGCAACCCGGCAGGTTTCGCTTTATTTCGGGAATGGCATCAATACCGTTGGTTCCGGGCAATTGTACATCGAGCAAAATAACATCCGGCATATCTTTTGAGATATTGACAGCAGCCTCATCATACGAATAATAGGAGTTTACAACCTCGAAGCCGTTTGTTTTGTCGATCAATAACGCGTACCCTTCCCTAAGAATAGTATCATCCTCTATTATTACCGTCCGTATTTTATCATTCATTGCCGGGGCGTTTATATGTACATGCACCTTTTACACTTTATTGTATATGCGGTAATAATATACATTAATATAGTAAGCAAATGTGCCAAAGCCCCCAAATAATGTATTGTTTAAACACCGCTTAAAACTGGATGCACGCCTTTTTTAACAACAAAGCCGATCATTTTTTATGATCGGCCTTCTTGTTAATTTAATACCTGGCTTATTACTTCAGTGTAAGTGTTTCTTCAGTGGTTCGTAGTCCGCCCCTGTATTGATAATGCAACGTAAAAGTCTTTGTTGTTGGGTCATACCAATTGTCGCCTACTTGTGTATAAGGAGGAGGTAAATTGGCTAAACTGCTGCCGACGAAGGTTACAGTAACAGAATTGTCTGCATTAACCTTTAACGTTATCGGATCGCCATCACCCAAATCAGCTGCAGTTGAGGAAACTGTAGAGGCATCAACCGTACCTAATGTTTTGTCCTGGTTAATTACCCTTTGATCAATTTGACTCAAATCAGCGTTTAACCTGGTAAATAATCCGGCTGCGTGGTATATACCGTCATATATGTTCTTAACCCCCAAAGTAACAAGTATTGTATCTAACGCCACACCGTTAGGGGCATGCATTTTAGAATACCCGCTAAAATTTGTGATTGCCAGCAATACTGCATATTTTTTTGACGGGTCGAATTTTGAACCATCGATATCCAGCGAATAGTTTTTAGCAAAAACACCTGGAGCCAGGTTGAAAGTGACACCGGTTGCCGAAGTTACTATGCTTGCATCGGCAGTCTGGGTAGCAAGTGCGCCCGGTATCGGCGTATAGTCGGTTCCGTTTGCTGTATTAAATGCAGCCAAATCAAGCGAGGTTAAAACAATTGAAGCCAATTTTTGCAGGTCGGCGCTATTTGCAGCATCTCTCCTTAAGGTAAATACTGTTACCGTTTTTTTATCTGTAAATGGCAAAAAATGCAGGTCATTTTCCTGGGCTTCGGTAATATAAACATAAGTTTTACCCGATTGCTTTGTTTCTGTCCCGCTAAAAGGGTCTTTGCGGCAGGCGCTAAAAAGAAGCATCAGCAAGCAGCCGAGGAACGTGTATTGTAAAAATTTATTTTTCATCTTTAATTCTTTTAGTGTTGTTTAATTATCATGAGCGCAACCAGTGTTTGATTGCCGCCCATGATAGTTTGACTTATTGTTAAAAGCTAAATTAAACTCACGGAGTTTGGCCAATTACATCCCACCAAACTGCGTTATCCTGCGAGTCGGTACCTGCGGTAGGTACTTCCCTGGCAATGGCTGCATTTACGCTTACACCATTTGTTTGCTGTTCGGCCGAAGTGTAAATAAACCGCCTTACTATTTTTTTTGATGCATTTGAAGCAGCAGGCGCAGGAGTTAACACCGGGTAACCGGTTTTACGCCAGATGTTCCAACCAATGTGCCCGTCAGGATAGCCGCTTACCCATTGTTGCACCGCAATATTTTTTGCGTTTGCAGCGCCTGGTGTTGCGCTAATTGCAACACTCGCGTTAGCGAGGTAAGTTGGAGTAGGCGGATCGACGCCCCATTGCTCAAATGATAGTTTTATACCATTTTGATAAGTAGCTACCAAATCGCCGGTAACCCAGCCAATGTTGATTGCCTCAGCAGTTGCCAGGGTAACTTCAGCCGCGTCAATGATGTTAACCGTCGCTGCATCTTGCCGTTGGTCGGCCCGCATCACAAGCGCCCAGTCAGCATTTGCAGCTATGTAATTATTAGCAGTTGTGCGGTCCACACCGTATGGCACACCATTGCTGGACGTAACGGTTCCGCCTGTTGTTTGTCCGGGGTCGCTAAACGAGCCGCCAAACATCAGCTGGCGCCCGTCGCCCGTTGCCTTGGTGTAGTCGGTCATGGTTTTGCTTTCGGCCCAGTCGGTACGTCCGTTGTATAAAGCATACCATGGCGATTTATAGGTACCCCCTGGAAAAGCGAAAGCAAAGTTTTGGGCATTGGTAGTAATCGGCCCCGCAGCTAATGCTGCCTTAAAAGCCGTCGCATAAAAATCGCTTGCACCTGGTACCTTTTTGGATGCCTGGATCGAAACCATCATTACTAACGAATTACCGGCTCTTTTCCACCCGGCAGCATCGCCGCCATAAAAAAGGTCTCCGGGTACCGTACCACCATCCATTGAAGCAACAGCAGCTGCAACTTTGGTAACAATGCCTTTGTAAATATCCTCTTGCTTATCATATGCCGGCGTAATAGCTTTCAATCCCTGCAATGCCTGGCTATAAGGTATATCGCCGAAAGTATCGGTTAATACCCAGTAAATATATTGCTGCATAATGGTAGCCACTGCAACGGAGTTTTTGCTTTGATTAAGCCCGATCACGTTTTGGCAATCATACAAATCAGTTACGTAAGGGCCGGTAAAGCCCACTGCAGGGGTTGCATAGAGTGAAACGCCAGGGTATTGTGTTTCAGAAAAATACTGCGCGTATGCGCCCTGCCCCAAAGCAAAGCCGGTTGAGCCGTACACCGGGAGGTCATTTTCGACACTTGCCAACAAGGCCGGAACAACCGGTTGGGTAACCGCATCGGGGTTCAGGTTAGTAGTGCCAAAATCGTTGGGTTTTTTACAACTCGCCGCTCCCCAAAGCATCAGGGTAGTAAGCGTGTATATATAAATCTTTTTCATCCTTTAAATATTTAAATTAAGTTTTCGTTTTAGCTAGTTGTCAGAAACCTACTTTTAAGTTAAATCCAAAGCCACGTGTGCCAGGCAACTGCGCCGATTCGCCCTGTACCGCGCTTATTTGCGATGGGTCGAAATCTTTGGTTTTAGCATAAATTAACCAAAGGTCATGCGCCTGTATCTGGAATGTTGCATTTTTGATGACGTTACTAAGGCCCCACTTTTTAACCGGGATTTTGTATGAAATACCGGCCTCACGCAGTTTAATGAAGGTTAAGTCATAAACAAACTCATCTTCAGTACCGTTGTTAAAGTTATTGTGATAGTAATCATAAGCACTTACATACATGCTAACCGGTTTGCCGTTTGCGTCAACACCAACCTGGTGGATACCACCGCCGTCGGCAACAGCATCACGCACAGGGTTACCTTTATCGTTTAATGCTGCAGTACGGTAAGTTGTACCAGAGAATGAACCGAAGGCATCAGTTAATGAAGCGAATTTGCCACCAAACTGGTAATCTATGTTAAAGTTGAAAGCGATATCCTTAAACAGGTTGAACGTGTTTTGTATACCACCTGTATGTTTTGGGAGCGCGCTGCCAAAATAAACGCTTGGGTTACGCTGGTAAAATCCGTCGGCACCTAAAATTGGCACGCCGGCAGAATTACGCAACACGCCAGGTCCGAAAATCTGTCCCCATGGTAAACCAGCTTTTTGAACCAGGAATGGAACGCCTGCAGAACCAAAGTTTGTGTTTAGCGCCACAATAATTTGTTGCACGTTATATTTATTGCTGATCTCGACAACTTTATCCTCTAAAAGATTAGAGTACGTTAACGAGATGTTCCACGAAAAATTCGGGATCCTTACCGGGTAGACATTGATGTTTAAGTCAAAGCCTTTTTTCTCAACATCGCCAAAGTTGGTTAATATTGAGTTTACACCGCTGGCCCCATTAACACCTATTGATGCTGGTATACCAGTTTCTGAACCTGTCCAGTAAGTGCCGGAAATTCCGATCCTGTCGCTCAGGAAACGCAGATCCAAGCCCAGCTCTTTTTGCGTTACGGTTGAGCCGTGGATTTTATCGTCAACACTTTGGTTAGGCGTGGTTTGTACCAGTTGCCCGTTAAGTTTTTGTGCGTTTACGGTATATGATGCACCCGGATAAAGGTAAGCGCCAAAGGTTTCATTGGTGTTGCCCAATGCCTTAGGAATTTGCCCGTAGGTAGCTCTTAGTTTACCATAGCTCAACCATTTGTCCTGGCTTTTCAACAAATCACTAAATGCGAATGATATACCACCCGATTTTGATAATACATCGTTTTTAGCCTGCGGGAAAGTTGAAAACCAGTCGTTACGTAACGAACCATCAAGGAAAATTAAATCTTTCCAGCTAAAAGCCACGTGGCCTAAAACTGCATTATATGCCTCGGTTATCCTTGTATTGACTATGGTTGGCGGATCAACGCTGTTTCCGACATTATACAGTCCCGGGATAGTTAAACCATTGTTTGTTGCAGCAAAGTTATTTTTGAATGTCCAGTGGAATTTATCAGTACCTACGTTGGCATCAACCTTAAATTCTTTTATTTTTTTACTATATGTGGCCAAAAACTCTAGATTTTCCCTGTTTGAGTAAGCGTTATTTGAAGAATAGCCGGCTTTTACACCTGTTTGATTGGCGCTTATTTCCAATTCAGTAGGCGTGTAATTTTCCTGCCATACTGTAAGCTGTTGCTTGCGATAGGTCATTTTGAAGCTCAAATCATTGTTCACTTTATAGGTAAGCGCAATGTTTCCAAAAAAGCGATCGGTGTTTGAAGGATCTTTCAACAAATCCTGGTATGAATAGTAATTGTACCAGAAGTTAGCGCCATAAAACGCAGTCGGGTTGGCTGGATTCCATGCCGCCGGGTCGTTGTGGTTCCAGGTTGCATATTGGCCGGGGCCGTATTGCAAATGGCGCAGTTCCTTTAATTTACTCATATCCAAATCCCTGTGGAACCATTGTGTTAGACCACCTGTTCCGGGGTTTCCGTAAGCGTCATTTACTAAACCATTTTGTTTTTGGTTAGTGTAGTTAATACTGGAGGTTAACGACAGATGCTTGTTTAAATCGTAGTTATAGTTCAGGTTTAGCGTATTCCTTTTCAAATCCTGGTTAGGTATCAGGCCTTTTTGATAAAGGTTGCCGTATCCTAACTTAAAACTATAATCTTCGCCCGATTTATTAAATGTAAGGCTGTTATCAAGCAGCGGTGCTGTTTGAAAAAAGTCAGCTGCATTTGTCGGGTGTGGTGTCCATGAGGCAGTTTTGCCCGTATATTGGGTACCTGCGTACCACGCATACCATGGGATGTATTCCTGGCCAACCATTTTAGGGCCCCAACTGCTATCATCCGAATAATCAGGGTAATATTTACCGCTTAATGATTTCCAATGATCAGGATCGCCTGCTTTCCAGGTGTACTGGGTAAATACCGGGTTGTTACCACCGCCGTAGGTATTCTGATAGTTTGGTAGTATATAAGCCTTGTCAAAAGTTGCGCCTATCCTAAGGTCTACTCCTAGGCCGCCATTCTTTTTAGCCTTCGAGGTGGTAATTACGATCGCACCGTTAGCACCCTGTGAGCCTAATAAAGCTGCAGCAGCCGCACCTTGTAAAACGGTAACGCTTTCAACATCGTCGAGGTTTAAGTCGTCTGCATTGGGAAGGATTGTACCATCAACAACATACAGAGCGCCCTGGCCCGCACCAAAACCCGATGCGCCACGCAACCTTACCTCGGTATTACGGCCCAACGCCGCTGCCGACTGGCTGCGCACCTGGATACCGGCAACTTTACCGGCAAGCGCATTGTTAATGTTAGGCTCGCGAATTGTGTTTAATTCTGTGGCAGAAACTACCTGCGCCGAGTTGGAGTTTGATTTTGCTGTTTGCTTAATGCCGTAACCGCCGGTTACTATAACTTCTTTTAATTGTTTTGCATTTGTTTCGAGCGCTATATTAATAATGTCTGTAGCGCCGAGTTCGGCAACATGCCTGTTGTAACCCACAAACGAGAAAGCCATCGACTTTGCCGATGCAGGTACTTTAATAGTGTATTTACCATAATCGTTGGTTACTGTACCAATCTGGGTGCCGGGTACGCTTATGCTTACACCGGGAAGCGGGAAATTGTCATCCTTACCCGTAACGGTACCTGTTATTGTGCGGCTTTGTGCAAAAACAACAGTTACCTGGGCAGTTACGATGACTAGTATTAGTAGTAATAGTTTTTTCATAAAAATTTAATGATTAGTCGAAGTTTTACATCGCTGACTATTTTAAGCAGCACCTAAATAAAGGGAGTCGGAATCATGGAGGGATCTCCTTGTACAAAATTGCAGTCATATGGTCAGTTATTAGTCAAAGTGTAATGTTAGATATTACCCCTGTAACCCGATATGCTTTTATAGCCTTTTTGCGCCCTGGAAGGCCCGTCAAGGGCTTATTCTGAAAAATACCCCCTTGAGGGGTATGGCAGCCGCAGCCATTACAGGTAGCTTTGTAATGCATTAAAATACAGGCCCCTAAAACTTATACAGTAATTGACCATCTAAAACTTGAAGGACATGACGGAAGAACTAACTTATGCGGAAATATGTGTGAAGGAGCCCCGGGCGACGCTAAAGTTCCTTACGCAGTACCTGGGCTTTGTTAAAGTAAGTAACCTGTATAATGCCGAAAAACCCGGCAGGCCCGGGTTTCTGCTCCGCGACAAATCGGGACGGAGTTATTTCATCGCGTTGCACGCTGATCATGACGATTATAATTCGCCAATAGTTATAAATACCGACGACTGCCTGAAGGATTACTACCTGCTTGATAAGCAAGGGGTACAATTTGACGGAATACCCGGCTATACCAGCGATGGGCTAAGAGCAGTTGCTGTAGACAACATCGGCACCAGATACACCTTGATAGAACACAGGGATTATAACGATGAACTATGAAAAAGATCCAGATTGTAAATAACCAAAACAAAATATACAGCGAAATAACTACAAACGCCACTTATGCTAACGAGTGCCACGAGTTTTCGATAAGGATGATTATCGACGGGCAGGAACAATATAAACTAGGCAATAAAAAACTGAATATCCTGCCCGGAAATTTCCTGATTATTAATGAAGGAACGGTGTTTGGCAGGGAAATCTATTCAGAAGTACCGGTCAATACAATTTCTATTCTATACGATTCACAATTTTTAAATTCCTTTCATCACAGCGCAACCGCTGCTCAATCGCTATTGCTTGATGAGCCGTTTTTTGTTCCCAAAAATTCAGCCCCTGTGTTTTTAGAAACCATTTATCCGCTGAAAGGAGACATGCGATATAACCTGCTGCATTTGCAGGAAATTATTAATACGGATACTACTGATGACATGTTGATTGATCAGTACCTGCTGCATTCATTAATAAACTTTTACAGGATATATAACAAAGAAATTTTAACAAAAAGTAACGAACTGAAGGCGCTTAGTTATAAAACCCGCACAGAGTTGTTTAAGCGTTTAAATATTGCCAAAGACTATATTATAAGCAATTACAACCAGGCTTTAACATTAACCGAGATATGCCAGCACGCATGCCTTTCGCAAACACATTTTTGCCGCACATTTAAGCAAACTTTCCATTGCTCTCCGTATCAATATTTAATACAGGTAAGGCTTGGCCAGGCTAAACACATGTTAAAAAACACGCGTTACGAGATAAATGAAATTGTGAGTATGATTGGAATTGATAATGTAAGCTCGTTTATCCGCTTTTTTAAAGGGAGGTATGGCATTACCCCCGGCAATTTCAGAACCGGTATAGCCGCTTAACCCTATCCGGGGAACAACGATTTATCTATTTTGGGAAATAGTTTCAGCCCGTTTTTATAATAAATTTTTCTAAGCACATCATCGGGCAGGTTTAGCCCGTACATGCTCCAGAAAGCATGGTATTTTCTTAGCGGCGGAAAGTATTCATCATCCGTTTCCAACATCCTGAAGTAAAAACCATATTCGGGTACGCTCCAGGTATCTTTGCCAAACAATATCCTGTCCTGGTATTTAATAAAGAAGTTGCGGGCAGTCCTGGGCTCTCTTCCAATTTCTTCCATTACAGCTGCAAACTCGGTCATTACATTAGGTAATGAGTCGAGCAGTTTGCCTAGTGCGTCAAGGTTGTTGGGCAGCCAATCCAAATGCGCGGCAATAAAAGTGGTGTGCGGGTGCTTTGCAAAAGCGCGGTGCTGCTCGCCCATTACCTGTTGCCAACTGGGATACTGCGGTGCCGGCCTGGCCCTGCCAGGGTGTAATTTCAATTCAAGCCAGCGCTCATTGGTATTATCCATTTTATCAAAAAAGGCAATAGGTTCGCCGGTGTGTATCAGCACAGGTATTTTCAGCTCGCCACATTTTTCCCAAATGGGATCGATGCGCGGATCGTCAACAGCCACCCGTTTGCCGGTTTTATCGTAAATTTCAAGCCCTAACTCCTTGTATACCTTCAGCCCGCTGGCGCCATTTTTTACATCTTTTTCAAGCTGTGCAACGGTGTTTTTAGTCCAGTTCGGGTCGCCAATTCCGGTCCAGTCAATGTTGGTAAAAACCAGTATCCTGCCCTTGCCATTTTTACGCACATTGTCCATTGTGCGGTTAAAATATTCAGGACCGTTTACGCTGAATAAACTGCGCCCTTTATAGTAGTTATCAACCATTTTACCACCCCTGCCGCTCAAGTTTACCATCGCCGCCATATTTAGGCCGTTCATATCGTTTAATAACTCTCCCAGGTTTTGGCTGGGCATATCCCATTGGTGGTTGTGCACATCAATAAAGGGGTACTTGGCTTTTTTAATTAAGTGCTGTTTTACAACAAGTGTCGATTTTGGGTTATATGTTTCTATGTCCATTTTATCCTGCGCAGACAATGTAAAAGCAGATGCGATTAACAGTGCAAGAAAAACAAGTTTTAATGATTTCATTTTAGGTTGATGTACAAATATTAAGTAAACAAATATGTTGAAACTAAACTAAAATCATAGCCAAATTATTGTAAACATTTTACAAAAAAACAGCAGGCACTTTCGCGCCCGCTGTTTCAGTTTTGGTGTTTAGTTTATATAGTTTTGCCCGTTATTTTTACGATATAAGAATTAGTTTATGACACCTGGCAGGTTTTTCCATCATCTGTTGACATTGCCGAATACATGCCTTCACAATTGACATACAACACGCTCGATTGCCAAAGCTAAAGATACCTTCAACGAAGCTTTAATCTATCACCCCGCAGGGGGTATTTTTAGCCTGCGATATACACAGCTAATGCAAATTGGTTGTAATAGCATATCGACCGATAAACACGGCTTATATATTTGATCAACTAATTTTTCATTGATGATAAGGTTAGTTAATAGTTAATTAAGGAATCTTTACGCGAGGTGTGGATTCCTTTTTTTATGCCCTTATTTTTTTAGAATTAAAGGGTCGTCAACTTCGCTGTTCATTATTTATTACCCGATAGACAATTTGTTAGGCGGATATCCATGCGGCTGCAAATTTCGTCATTAAAAAACGATAAAATGCTGACACTGTTTTGTCAGCATTTTTAGAGTTTTTGGTGGCGCTTTTTAATAAAAAGCCGTCGTAATATCCCGGAAATGCACTTTTTACGAAAGTGTATTGAATTTTACCGTTCCACCATGTTCTATATGTTTCACTGTGAACAGCAACGTTTTTTGGCAATTATCATTCACTATTCACCCCCTCACTGCAAAGTATAGCCTCCATCCAGCAGCAAATTAAGGCCGATTGCAAATGAGGCGCCATCCGAACAAAGCCATATTACGCCCTGTGCCATTTCTTCTGGGCTGGCCAGCCGCTGTATGGCGTGCTTTTGAGCTATTTGCTTTAATTTTTCTTCGCCGCCATTTTTAATCATAGGAGTCAGCGTAAAACCGGGACTTATGGAATTTATGCGCAAGCCGGTTGTTGCATACTCGAGCGCTGCGTTTTTGGTAAGCCCCAGCACGCCAAATTTTGAGGCTACATAAGCCGAATCATTTATATAAGCTACGGTGCTTAATACCGACGCACAGTTTACAATTGCCCCTTTTTGCTGCTTCAATATGTGAGGGATCTGGTATTTCATACAAAGAAAAACAGCACGCAGGTTAATGGCCATCACCTTGTCCCAATTATCAGTGGGGTAATCTTCAATTTTGGCAAAATCTCCACCTATGCCGGCATTATTGTAAGCATAATCGAGCCTGCCGAAAGCGGTAACAATTTCATCGGTGGATGTTTTGATACTGCCTTCGCTAAGCATATCGCAATGCACGTATTTGGCGATGCCGCCCTTGTTTTCTATTTGGGCTACAAGACTGTTGGCGGCCGCATCATTGATATCTAAAATACCGACGGTCGCCCCGGCTTCAATAAATTTCCAAACCGTTGCTTCGCCAATTCCCGATGCTCCGCCGGTAACAATGGCAACTTTGCCCTTTGCATTAAAAATACACTCCATGATGATAATAAAGTTATAGCGATGGTTTATTGTCGCCGTGCCGAATTTAAGATATATACGTTGAATATTTTTAACCCGGCCGGGGGGATATTTACTCCATTCTGTATCATCTAAAAATAGGGGGAGAAAAAATACTGTTTCAATTTGAATGCATTTGAATGAACTTGAAATGTGTTTGAAATATTAAAAACAGGTGAATGCCTCAACTTTGACGGAAATATTTAAACACGAATTACTGATATGAAAAAGATTTTTAAAAGTACTTTTATGCTGCTGTTAATTACCGTAGCTACTGCAAACCTGTTTAAGGCAAGCGCCCAGGACGAAGACAAAACCAAACGCCCAAGCCCGCCGGCAATGGCCAACGCAAAAGTTGGTGACGCCAATGTTGTCATAAATTATGGGCAACCATCGGTAAAAGGTCGCAAGGTATGGGGCGATTTGGTTCCGTTTGGCCAGGTTTGGCGCACCGGGGCAAACGAGGCCACTACCTTTGAAACCGACAAGGATATTAAGGTACAAGGCAAGGCCCTGCCGGCCGGCAAGTACGGCTTTTTCACCATCCCCGGCGAAAAAGAGTGGATCATCATATTCAACAAGGTGCCAAACCAATGGGGTGCTTTTAAATATGACGCAGCGAAGGACTTTTTAAGGGTAACAGCCAAACCAAAAAAGGCTGCGGCGTTTAACGAGAAGTTGCTGTATACGGTAAATAAAAAGGGTGCGGTATCAATTGCCTGGGAAAACCTGGATGTGGATTTCAAAATAAACTAACCTCTGTATATTTGTTTAGGGCCGGGCCTAACCGCCCGGCCTTTTGTGTTTTGGCCCGGCGCTGGTATTTGCAAATAAAAACTACATTTATGCATGGAAAAAAACAGCCCGGCCCGGCGCAATTTTATTAAGCAATCTGCCTTGGCTATTGGAGGCCTCACCGCTGCACCTATAATTGCGGCAGCACACACGCCGGGTTCAATCAATCCTCACGATGACAATAAAAAACTTATCATAATTTGCCTTGGCGCCCACCCTGGCGACCCGGAGTTTGGCTGCGGCGGCACCATGGCAAAATACAGCGAAGCCGGCCATAATGTTATTTTTTTGTACTTAACACGCGGCGAAGCCGGCGACCCTAATAAAACTTACGCAGAAATGGCTGCCCTCCGTACTAAAGAGGCTGAAGCCGCCTGTAAAATATTAACCGCAACACCCCAGTTTGCCGGGCAGATAGACGGCAATACGGTTCTCGACAAGTCGAAAAACGAGGAGATGGCGAAGCTTATTCTTGCCCAAAAACCGGACATCGTGTTCACACAATGGCCCGTCGACTCACACCCGGACCACCAGGTTACCGGTTTGCTTGCTTTAACTGCATGGGTAAAATCGGGACGGAAGTTTCACCTCTATTTTTACGAGGTAAATACCGGCGTTGAAACCATGGCCTTTACCCCTACCGATTATGTTGACATAACATCAACCCACGAAAAAAAGAAAGCAGCAATGTTCGCCCACAAAACACAACGCCCGGTTGAAACTTACAACGATTATTTCAAACCGCTGGAAGAATTCAGGGGGTTGGAAGCAGGCGCAAGAGTAGCCGAGGCATTTATCCATTTTAAAACACAGGCCGACAAAATTTCCATTATAGGTTTGTAGATATTATCCGTTTGCAACCTTCCAATATACTCCCGCCGCATAAATTTATTATTGCGGGTTAACACGCATATAAATATACCCCATTAACGGTATTGCCCAACTTTATGCCACGGATTAGCTTTGTATTATATAATGCGGCAAATCATTCCGGCATAAACAAATATTATATAATTATATTGTTTCATACAACACTTAGTATGAATGATATAAAAAATAATATTATTTTTAGATATTGATTTGATAAACGATAAAAAACGCATATAACCAGCTGTGTTTACAACATCCTGCCCCCTGTGGATGCGGTTTCGTTTATCAAACAATGTTCCCTTTTATAACCAGATACTGTTTTGCGCTGAGTGGCAGAAATATTAACAAAGTTTAAATAATCCCTATAAAATGAAGACTTACCTGTTTGCCCTTGCTTGCCTGTTTGCGGGCACTACACTTTTTGCCCAGGAACACCGAATGGGTGCAATATTCAACGCTGAAAGTATTGCGGCCGCGCCTCAAAAAGTCACATTATCATTCAGAAGCTTTCGCGGACTTCCTGAAAGTGTAAGCCTCGAAAAGTATTGCCCAACTCCCGGCGACCAGGGCAACCATGGCACCTGCGTAGCTTTCACCAGTGCTTATGATATAGCCACCATATTATATGCAAAAACTCATAATATTACCGATAAGGCTTTAATTAATAAATACACTTTTTCGCCAACTTATATTTATGAACAGGTAAAAAGTGCCACCGATGCCGATTGCCAGGATGGCCTGGACGCCATAAAAGCCATTTTTTTTATGATAAAAACCGGGGATGCGTTGTTAAGCAAAGTGCCGTACCAATGCGGATTCCAACTAACAGATAATGTAAAATCTGAAGCGGCAAATTATAAGGTACAGGATGGCGCAATGTTGTTTGCCGCAGCCGGGATGATGCGCGAGGACAAATACATTCAGCCGGCTGATGTGATGATATCATCGGTAAAAAAGGCGCTGGCCGAGGGCTACCCGGTATCTGGCGGCTGGCATATACCTGAGTCGTTTTTTCGTATTAAGTCGGCAGTTTGGCACCCCGACCCGAATGAGGAATTGAAAGACTGGAAGCATAACGGCCACGCCATGGCCATAGTTGGTTATGACGACCATATTGAAGGCGGCGCATTCCGCATCATGAACAGTTGGGGCACCAAATGGGGCGATGGCGGTTTTGTTTGGATACGTTATTCCGATTTTCCGAACTGGTGTAAGCTTGCCGTGGAAGTATTTGGCGACCCCAATACCCTTGCGCCAGATGAAGCACCGAAACCTGTACCTCCTACTCCAACGCCTACTCCTACTCCTACTCCGCAGCCAACGCCAAAACCGGAACCAAAACCTGTTCCGGTACCCGAATCGCCAACATTTGCGCTGAGCGGCAACCTGGAATTTAAACTAAACACCGGTGACGATATGCCTGTAAATAAAACATCTACCCGCAATTTAACCGTTGAGGATGATGCCAACGCTAAAGAAGATTTAGTGGCCTATACCATGGCAGGCAGCTACACCAGCGGCACCAAGTTCAGGTTTTATATGAATGTAGACAATGAGGCCTACGTATATGCCTTTGCCAGCGACTTAACTGGCAAGGTAAACCGCATTTTGCCTTTTGACGATATGATATCCACCCATGTTGGTGCGGGCAGTACTATCGCTTTTCCATCGGATACTAAAGTGATCCAGCTGGATGAGCAAAAGGGAGTGGATTACCTGCTGATATTGTACTCGGCCCAGAAACTGGATGCATCCGCCATTGCAGATAAAATGAACGGCATGAAGGGCAACCTGAGCACTAAAATAAAAACCGTGCTTGGCAACAAATTGATTGACAAGGCCAATATTCAATATGCCGGCGACAAGGTTGGTTTCAGCACCAAAAAGTTATCAACCCGCAATTTAACCGTTACCGATGACGACAAAAGGCCGACAACCGGCAGCGTGGTGCCGTTAATGGTTGAAATAAAGCACCAGTAATATCACATTCACAAACGCCTGCATCCGCAAAAACGATAACATATGCTACTGTTGTGCCTAATGCTAACCTGTTTTTAAACTATAGGATAGCATTAGGCGGCGGGGCTATCAAATAGGATATTAAGTGTAAAAAAATGAAAAAGATAACCCTCTTAGTGTGCGCGGTACTTTTTTTCGTCTATGGCAGCTATGGGCAAACAGGTAACATTATTATTCCTAGCGGAAATTCATTGGTAATTAACAGGATTATACCTGACCGGCAAGGCAAATACCTGTATAGTACAGAGGATGAAAAGATAGTGATGTGGGATATTAAAACGCACGACCAATTATACACTTTTCCTGTAGGAAAAGGGGGGCTGCGAAGTTTCGTTATCAGCAACGATGGGACAAAAATAGTGGTGAACGGTTATACTATTTATTCCACCGTAACAGGTAAGCTGCTATTCAACCTAAAAATTTCAGGCACATACGTTGCATTTTCGCCCGATGACAGCAAACTGTACTCAATAAACTACAATGGCGAGATAAACGAATTGGATATAAAAAGCCTGCAAGTTGTGAAGGTGATTGATCCACTCGATGAC
Organism: Mucilaginibacter sp.; assembly: GCF_025359345.1. Lineage (GTDB taxonomy): Bacteria > Bacteroidota > Bacteroidia > Sphingobacteriales > Sphingobacteriaceae > Mucilaginibacter. The sequence continues at coordinate 30,005 of NZ_JANYGQ010000026.1, read as the reverse complement.
AGGACAGGTATCGATATAACCACAACGGGCAACCTGGTTATAACTAATAGAACCGGCTGGCAAATATGGGACACTGCACAAAAAAAAATGGTGTTCGAATATCGGCCTCCTGCCGGAACCGGCCCCTTCAATTATTTGCCTAATATGGATGCTATGGTCACTTATGTAGTGAAGAACTATAGCCAGGTAAGCGCCGATATTTATGATGTGTACACTGGCAAGCTGTTAAAGTCGGTGCCGGGTAAGGGCTATGTGATACCTGCAGAAGGCCCGGGCAAGCAATTTGTCTTCAATCACACCATCTACGATGCATCATTTACGCCTGTCGGTCAGTTAAAAATCAACAGCAGGTATACCGTGTGCAGTTTTATACCTGCAAGCAATACGGTTTACGCGAGCGATATGGCTCAAATTTTTGATGTAAACACAAATGATAATCATGTTGGGCACTTGTTTAATAGAAAAGTAGCTGACCTGGGTATGAGTACCTTTAATTCGATGGAGTACAGTGATGCAACGGGCATACTGAACATTATGACCGACGACTCGGTATTTAAAAGCATTAACCTGGTGAAATTAATGCCCATAAGGCACAAAGTGCTCCCGGTTAGAACAGAAATGACCACATTTAGTGCAACAGGCGATACAGTTGCCGTGTTTGATGACCATAAAGGGTATATCAAAAACATAGTTACCGGTAAAATGCTGCAACCATTTATTAAGTTAACGAATGAAGCATCGAGCAATGAAAGGGCAAATTTCTTTTTTTCAAAAAATGGCGCTAATGTTTATTACACAACATTTTCGGTGCCGCGGCAACTAAACACCCTTTATCGCATAAATGTCAAAACGGGTATTAGTCAACCAGTATTTAACTTTAAAAGTACCGAAACCCCCTATTTGCATCCAGACAAGGATTTGCTTGCAGGGATGGAAAAAGGTTACCAATATAACCATGCTAAAGTGTGGAATATAAACACAGGCGCTATTTTGTTTGATAAAGACATCCCCGATGGTGAAACCACCGATTTTATTTCCATATCAGCTGATAAAAAAAATGTATTGCTGGTGCGTAATAGCACCACCGAAAAATACAACCTTTCCGATGGCAGCCTGGAATCAAAGTCGGCAGCCTACCCTAAAATAAGGCCCTTTGGTGTTTACAGTTGCACACCGGACCTATCATTACTTTTTGCTTTAAATTACGACGGCGAAATGACGGCCTACGATATACAGGGCAAGCCGGTTTACACCAAACAAGCTCATTTATCGGCTATCCGTAAGGCATTATTTGCGCCTGATAGCAAAACCATGTATACTGTATCGTTAGACCACACAATTAAAGTTTGGCAGCCACAAACCGGTAAGCTGTTAGGTACAATTTATCTGTTTAATGATGGCAACGATTTTGTTTTTATAGACCAATACGGCCGGTTTGAGGGAACTGATGCTGGCATTAAAAAGCTTTACTATTACAGCAACAGGCGCAAGGTCCCGCTGGATGTTGTTTACGAAAAATTTTATACCCCTAACCTTTATCAACGTTCGGTAAATGGCGAGCAGTTCGATCCTATTGATGTGGTCATTAATCCGTCGCCGTTGATAAAGATATCATACGCCCAGGTTACCCGTAATCTAAACGTGGTTGACGATAAGATACCTGCCTATCAAAACACCACTGGCATTGCAGACATTACTGTAAAAGCATCGGCCGAGAACGACAAAGTGGACGAGATTCGGCTGTTTCAAAATGGTAAAATCGTAAACATGGCAACACGCGGACTTTTTGTTACCGATAACACAACCGGCACCGATTCAAAAACATATACAATAAGCCTGCTGCCGGGTGTAAACAACATCCGCGCCGTAGCACTTAACGGGCAGCGAACTGAAAGCGAGCCTGACGAAATAATGGTAACCTACAATAGTGGCGCACAAGCAAATGCACCTGCGCCGGTTAATAAAAGCGGCGTCATCATAGATGTGGTTGATCGTAATGCCACCATGCACCTGGTAGTAGTGGGCATCAACGCCTACAAAAACCCTAAAATGAGGCTCAACTATGCATTAGCCGATGCTACTTCATTTAAGGATGTGGCCGAACAGGATGCAAAAACCATGATAACCGGTGTTAAAACCTATTTTGTTACCGATGATAAGGCCGACAAAAGCGGCATTTTAGCTGCCCTTACCGAGGTGCAGAAAAATGCCAAACCACAGGATGTGTTTGTATTTTACTATGCAGGCCACGGTGTAATCAGCGATAAAAACAAAGAGTTTTACCTGGTGCCAAACGATGTTGCCGACCTGAATAATGTAGACGCAGCGTTGGCCCAACACGGCATTTCCTCAAAAATGCTGCAGCAATACGCTATTGATATAGCCGCCCAAAAACAGGTGTTTATACTGGATGCCTGCCAGAGCGCAGGGGCATTTTCTACATTGTTAACAGATGATGCCGACCGTCAAAAAAGCATGGCCGTTGTAGCCCGCAGCACAGGAACGCACTGGATAGCCGCCAGCGGTAGTCAGCAATTTGCTAACGAGTTTTCGCAGCTGGGCCATGGGGCATTTACTTATGTACTGCTTAAGGCCATGAAGGGCGGGGCAGCCAGCAATAAAATGATAACCATTAATGGGCTTAAAAATTATTTGCAGGTACAGGTGCCCGATTTGATGAAGAAATATAACGGTACACCGCAATATCCATCGAGCTATGGTTTGGGTGATGATTTCCCGGTGGAGGTGATTAAATAAGGCCATGAAAAAAATATTTTTGCTGATATTTTGTTTTTTAGGATTGAAAGGCTTTTCGCAAGGTCCCGTGCTTACGCTGCCGGCAGGGCACACTGGCGATATAAAGGCAACAATCGTGTCGCCGGACAATAAATATCTTATTTCATCGTCGGCTGATGCCACCACCAAAATCTGGGAGCTGGCCTCAGGTAAATTGATTTACAATTTCCCCAATAAAACAGCCGAAGGTAAGCCTTATTCGTTTAGCCAGTTTATCTTCAAAAACAACGGCACCGAGCTGCTCGCTATGGGCAGGGATGTTTTGATGGTTTTTGATTTCGATAAATTCAAGATCACTAAACAGGTTGCGCTTAAAGGATTTGTGTACGGAGCCTTGGCAACTAACGACCGCACTTTATATATCACGAACCAGCCTGAACAGTACAAGGCGGATGTGCTAAGTCTGGATATGCAGGATTTTTCGGTTAAAAAGCTATACGAGCTTTCGGCGCCGGATTATTATGATATTGAATTTGCGCGGATATCATTAAATAAACAGGAAGATAAACTACTTTGCTACACGCGCCTGAAAGGCTCGGTACTTATCGACACCGCGGGTAAAGAATTGGAAATATTTAACAGCGATGTAAAGATGTTAAGCTTCCTGCCTGATGGAACGATGATGGGCGTAAAGGAAAGCGGCGGCCGTAAGTATAATATACAGTTAATTGATGCCGGTACGAAACAGTTAAAATGGGAAACTAACATTGAATTTAAAAGCATTTTTAGCTTTTATTATAATTTCCAAGCCATACAATTCGATAAAAAAACAGGACTGTGCTTGTTGCAATCGCGTAAGGATTTTGCTGTGTTTGATTATGTAAACCATACAGCCCCCAATTTGTATACAGTACCCCAGGGCGAAGCTAACAGTACCTGTTTTACAGCTAAACCTGGAGAGTATATTATCGGAACAAACAAGCAGGGCAAGGTTGGCGTGAGCCTGTACGCCTTTAATACAACCAACAACCTCACCGGGAATAATTTTGGCGATGCACTGTTGTCTGTTCAATCATTAAAAATACCGGCATTGGCCAGTACTATATTGCTAGGCGGCGATAAAATAAATTTTAAGCAGCTTAATATAACCCGCAACGGATTTTCGGTCGATAACCTGCGCCACAACTATGGCAGCAATATAATAGGTATTTCGCCCGACGGTAAAACCGGCGTAAACGCGTCGGCATATTTTGTAAACTTGTACAACGCAGAAGCACCAGGCGACGATTACGACGAAATTAAAACTCCACAAAAAGACAAAGACATTCCTGTGGATATTGTTTTTTCGAAAGATGGGAAGCTGTTGGCCTCGGCGGGCGGAACAGCGGTTATAATAATTGATGTAGTAACTCAAAAAGTACTTAAAACTATTGCAACAGGCAATTACGCGGTAACTGGCACTGCCGGGATAGGCGCGTTTTCGCCCGATAACAAAATGTATGTAGCTTTTGGTATCAGGCAGGAAAAGCCTTCGCGTTTTATGGCCTGTTTTAATATTGCTTCGGGTGTTAAACTTTGGGAACGCGGAGGAGAAGATTATACATTCAAATTCACCGCCGACAACAAGGTGGTCTTTTGTATCGACCGCTATAATAAAAAAGCGTTGTGGTTAAACGCTAATACCGGCGAGCTTATCGCCGAAAAAGCTTTTGGCGACAACACCATCTACAACGCAATAGTTACCGATGACCTGAAATTTGCGTTGCTTAATATGGACAACACTATTGAAGTATGGGACCTGAATACTTTTACCAAAACCGGCGAATTGGGTGGACATAATGCATTTGTTAGCTATAGTACCTTCATGAATGACGAAAAGTACCTGGTATCAGCATCGTGGGATAATACCATCAGGATATGGGATTGGAAAAACCATAGGGAGCTGATAAAACTGGTGCTGTTTGATGAAAATGAAGAATGGGTGGCCTTTATGCCCGATGGCAGGTTTGATGCATCGGCAAATGTGCTGAAGAAAATGTATTACACCCGGGGGAAGGAAATTATCCCGCTCGAGGGCCTATACGAGCAGTTTTTCACCCCCTTGCTTATCAATCGGGTTCTTAATGGTGAGCAGTTTGCGCCGCTGCCGGTTGACATTAATAACCTTAAAATGGTGCCAAAGGTAAAAATGACGTACGAGGCCGGGCAGCGCAACCTGGTGGTAAGCAATGATATTCCCACCTTTAATAACACAACCGGTGTAGCGGAAATTACTGTTACAGCAACATCGCCCGACGATGCCATTGATGAAATAAGAGTTTTTCACAATGGTAAAATTGTAACGCTTACCTCCCGGAATCTGATAGTAACAAATGACAGCAAGGCAAGCACGGTTACAAAAAAATACACCATCAACCTGCTGCCGGGCAAGAACAACGTCCGTGCTTTGGCGCTAAACACGCAGCGGACAGAGAGCACGCCCGATGAATTAGCTGTAATTTATACCGGGGGTAATGCAGCAGTCGCTCCGGCCCCGGTTAGTACAAACGCAGGCGGCATAATTGCTGCTATCGATAAAAATGCAACGCTGCACCTGGTGGTGGTTGGCATCAATCAATATAAAAATCCAAAAATGGCGCTCAATTATGCGCTGGCCGATGCCACGGCTTTTAAGGATGAAGCTGAACGTGATGCCCGCACAATGGTAACCAGCGTTAAAACCTACCTGGTAACCGATGACAAAGCCGACAAAGCCGGTATTATAGCTGCCCTTACCGATGTTCAAAAAAACGCCAGGCCGCAGGATGTGTTCGTCTTCTATTATGCAGGCCACGGGGTTATCAGCGAAAAAAACAAAGAATTTTACCTGGTGCCCAATGACGTAACCGATTTAAAAAATGTTGACGAAGCATTGGAACTGCACGGCATACCCTCAAAAATGCTGCAGCAATATGCTATTAACATAGCCGCCCAAAAACAGGTATTTATCCTGGATGCCTGCCAAAGCGCTGGCGCCTTCGCTACCCTGATGACCAATGATGCCAACCGCCAGAAAAGCTTTGCCGTTGTAGCGCGTAGCACTGGTACACATTGGATAGCGGCCAGCGGCAGCCAGCAGTTTGCCAACGAGTTTGCCCAGCTTGGTCACGGCGCATTTACCTATGTGTTGCTAAAAGCCATGAAAGGAGAAGCGGCAAGCAACAAAATGGTGACCATAAATGGCCTTAAAAATTATTTGCAGGTACAGGTGCCTGATTTGATGAAGAAATATAACGGTACACCGCAATATCCATCGAGCTATGGTTTGGGTGATGATTTCCCGGTGGAGGTGATTAAATAAATAAGGCCATGAAAAAAATATTTTTGCTGATATTTTGTTTTTTAGGATTGAAAGGCTTTTCGCAAGGCCCCGTGCTTACTTTACCCGCCGGGCACACTGCCCACATCGCATCAACGATTGTATCGCCGGATAATAAATACCTTATTTCTTCGTCCGACGATAACACCACTAAGATTTGGGAGATGGTCTCGGGCAAGCTGCTTTATAATTTCCCGGATAAAACAGCGGCCGGCGGGGTTTATATGTTTGACCAGTTTATTTTTAGAAACAACGGCACGGAATTGCTTGCATTAGGCAAGGATGTATTAATGATCTTTGATTTCGGCAAATTCAAAATAACCAAACAGGTTGCATTGAAAGGTTTTGTATCCGCAGCACTGGCGGCTAACGACCGGACACTGTACCTATCAACCCGGCCGGAAAATTACAAGGCAACTATCCTTAGCATGGACCTACAAGATTTTTCGGTTAAAAAGCTGTACACACAGTCGTCTGCTGATAATTATTATTTTGCCATTTACAGGATAACATTAAATAAACAACAGAACAAACTGCTCTGTTTTAACGGTCGTCAAGAATCGGCGCTGATTGATACCGCCGGTAAAGAATTAGAGAGATTTAATACTGATGTAAAAATATTGTGTTTCCTCCCCAATGGTGAAATGATGGGCATAAAGGAATTGGAAAAAAATAGTCGTAATTATACCATACGCCTGATTAATGCAGATACAAAACAAGTAAGCTGGGAAACAAACATCACGTTTCAGGGCACTTTTTCTTATGAATTTAACTTTCAAACAATACAGTTTGATAAAAAATCCGGGCAGTGTTTGTTAGCATCTGGCGAAGATTTTGCGGTTTTTGATTATGTAAATCACACGGCACCAAATTTATACCTCGTGCCTGTTGGCAAAGCTTACAGTATGTGTTTTACGCCGAAGCCTGGAGTTTTTATTATTGGAACACAGTCATTTGCCGAGGGTGGAGTTAAGCTGTACCCCATTAATACAAACAATAATTTAGCCGGTGATAATTTTGGCGATGCGCTGATGTATGTTGGATCATTAAAATCAAGCGCATTGGCCAGTACCATATTACTTGGCGGCATTTATAAAACTTTTAAGCAGCTGAGCATAACCCGCAACGGCTTTAGGGCTCATAACTTGTCGTTTAATAAGCCCGGGCCCTTCATGACTATACCTGATCTCATCGGTATTTCCCCCGATGGAAAAACGGGGGTAAATGCAACTGTAAATTCTGTTAATCTTTATAACACGGAAGCCCCTGGCGAAAAATATGACGCAATTGACACTCCGCAAACATCCAGCCCCCAGGAAATTGTTTTTTCGAACGATGGAACGTTGCTGGCCACCATTGGAGGCGCAGAGGTTAGAATAATTGATATAAAAAGCAAAAAGGTGCTTAAAAAAATTCCCACCGGGGATGATTATTTGTTTCAGGGAAAAACAGGTACCGGTGCATTTTCGCCGGATAACAAAACGTTTATCGCTTTTAGTATCAGGAAGGGTGAGCCCATTGGTTATATGGCCTGTTTTAATGTTACGACAGGTGCAAAGCTTTGGGAGCGACAAGGGGGGGATTACTCCTTCAACTTCAGCAGGGATAACGCGGTGGTTTTTTGTATTGACCATTACCAGAATAAGGCAATGTGGCTAAATGTAAGTGACGGTGCGCCTATTAAACTAAAAGTTTTTGGTGACGGCAAGCAGATAAGCAACGCGGTGGTTACCAGCGACCTGAAATATGCCTTGCTAAACGTTGGCAGCAAAATTGAAATTTGGGACCTGGCTACTTTTACTAAAACCGGCGAACTGACCGGTCACCCCAATAATGTGAGCTATAGCGCATTTATGAGTAACGAAAAATACCTTATATCTTCTTCGGCTGATAATACCATAAGGATATGGGATTGGAAAAACCAAAAAGAGCTGCTGAAACTGGTATTGTTTGATGACAATGAAGAATGGGCGGCTTTTACCCCCGATGGCAGATTTGATGCTACACCCACTATGCTGAAGAAAATGTATTACACCCAGGGGAAGGAAATTATACCACTCGAGGGACTGTACGAGCAATTTTTTACCCCCTTGCTTATCAACAGGGTTCTTAATGGTGAGCGGTTTGCGCCGCTGCCGGTTGACATTAATAACCTTAAAAGGGTGCCAACAGTAAAAATGACCTACGAGGCCGGGCAGCGCAACCTTGTTGTAAGCAATGATATCCCCACCTTTAATAACACAACCGGTGTAGCGGAAATTAGTGTTACAGCAACATCGCCCGACGATGCCATTGATGAAATTAGGGTTTTTCACAATGGTAAAATTGTAACGCTTACCTCCCGGAATCTGATAGTAACAAATGACAGCAAGGCAAGCACAGTTACAAAAAAATACACCATCAACCTGCTGCCCGGCCAGAACAACGTCCGTGCTTTGGCGCTAAACACGCAGCGCACAGAAAGCGCGCCCGATGAATTGGCTGTAATTTATAAAGGGGGCAATGCAGCAGTCGCCCCGGCCCCGGTTAGTACAAACGCTGGCGGCATAATTGCTGCTATCGATAAAAATGCAACGCTGCACCTGGTGGTGGTTGGCATAAACGCCTATAAAAACCCCAAAATGAGCCTCAATTATGCATTAGCCGACGCGACCGCATTTAAGGATGAAGCCGAGCGCGATGCACATACGATGATAACCAACGTAAAAACATATTTTGTTACTGATGATAAAGCGGATAAAAGCGGCATTTTGGCCGCCCTTACCGAAGTGCAAAAAAATGCCAAACCGCAGGATGTATTCGTGTTTTACTATGCCGGACACGGGGTTATCAGCGAAAAAAATAAGGAGTTTTACCTGGTACCGAATGATGTTACCGATCTAAAAAATGTTGACGAGGCGCTTGAACTGCACGGCATACCTTCAAAAATGCTGCAGCAATATGCTATTAACATAGCCGCCCAAAAACAGGTATTTATACTGGATGCCTGCCAAAGCGCCGGGGCCTTCGCCACGCTGATGACCAATGATGCCAACCGCCAGAAAAGCTTTGCCGTTGTAGCGCGAAGCACGGGCACGCATTGGATAGCCGCCAGCGGCAGCCAGCAGTTTGCCAACGAGTTTGCCCAGCTTGGTCACGGCGCATTTACCTATGTGTTGCTAAAAGCCATGAAGGGCGAAGCGGCCAGCAATAACATGGTGACCATAAACGATTTGAAAAATTACCTGCAGGTGCAGGTTCCCGATTTAATGAAGAAATATAACGGCACGCCGCAATACCCTTCGAGCTATGGTTTGGGCAACGATTTTCCGGTAGAGGTGATTAAATAATAAAAGATATGAAAAAACTGTTTTGGTTACTATCAATAACGCTTTTATACGCTATTAACTGTATTGGCCAAACAGGCAACATTATTATTCCCGACGGCCACGCCAATGCGGTACAAAATATACTGATTGATAAACAGGGGAAATACTTGTACAGCCAGGAGGAAAATAAAGCCATAATGTGGGATGTGAAGACGCATAGCCAGCTATACACGTTTAAAAATAATGGCAAACAGATGTCCTTGAGCAGCGATGGCACAAAGTTGATAATGGGCGATACTTGCTTCTCTACCGTAACGGGAAAGTCCTTGTTTAAAATAATTGGAAATAACCCGGTATTCTCTACCGATGACTCTAAAATTTATACTGCCGGAAGCGGCTTGTTTGCTACCGATGTTGCAACTAAAAAGCAAACCAGGATAATAGAATTTTTGTACATCATTCCGCAAGTGGTTGCCGCATTGGATAACGGCCATGTGCTGGTGGCAAACAACGATAGCTGGCGGGTTATTGATGTAACAGGCGGTAAAGTTGATTTTGAATATAAGTATCCATACGGCAGTTCAGTGTTTTATATGCCCAACTTGCATTGCATGGGTGATTACGGACGCGAAACACCTGTAACCCTTAGAGACATATACACGGGCAAAACAGTAAAAACCATCGCTAAGCAAAAGGAAAGCAGGATGTGGCTGCTTCCATCGGCGAATAGTAAATATTTCATTTTGAACGAAAACGATTATTTGCATGCCGACACATACACAGTTTACAACGGTGAAACATGGATGCCCGTAAGAAAATTTAAATTGAAGGAGGAAATCTCTCCCGCTTATTTTTATGATGATGCAAGTACGGTGTATGCACCATCGCTAGGTAATATTACCATTGTAAATACTAAAACGGGAACCGTAAATTATGCATTTAAAAGGCAGGTGGCTAATTTGGGCAAGGAGATTTTTGACTATAACTACAACAGTGGGCTCTTCAATTTACTAACCGACGACTCGGTTTACAGGAGCATCAATATGGTTAAATTTAAGCCTTTCAGGTATAAGCCATTACCCCAAATGAGCTGCATAGCCTTCAGCCCCACAGGTGATACCGTTGCTATGTTCGATTATGAAAAAAGAGGCTTCATTAAAAATGTAGCGACCGGCAAATTATTACTGCCCGTGATGCGCCTTACGGATGAGGCCGCCACAACCGAAAGTGATAATTTCTTTTTTGATAATAGTGGCATCCATGCTTATTACACTGTGCATGACATACCAAAACAAGTACATGTTTTAAAACGGGTAAACGTTAAAACTGGCTTAGTGGAAACTATGATCACTTTTCATGGTACACGTTCGCCAAATTTGCACCCCGACAAAGACCTGCTGGCAGCGTTTGATGTAAGTTACAAGTATTCGCACGCCAAAGTATGGAATGTAACTACAGGCAAGTTATTGTTCGACAAAGATATGGGCGAGGATAATTGCGATTTCATCAACGTATCAAAAGACAAGAAAAAACTACTGATGATCGTTAACAAAAAGTGGCAAACATATAATTTGGCAACGGGTAAATTACTATCGACGATTGAACCCTTTATTTTGGGAAATATTTTTGGCAGTACGCCCGATCAGTCGATATTATTTAACGCAACAATCTACGGGATGCTAAGGGCCGTTGATACAAGCGGGAAGATATTGTACGATATTAAGGCGCACGAGGGCCCTATCCACGGCATCATTTTTTCGCAAGACGGATCATTAATGTACACCATGTCCGACAATGGAACGATGAAGGTATGGCTGCCCCAAACCGGCAAATTACTAGGGACTCTATATCTTTTTGCCGATGGCAACGACTACGTTTTTTTGGACCCCTACGGCCGCTTCGACGGCAGCGAAGGCGGCATTAAGCGCATATACTATTATCGCAACCGCATAAAGGTAAATTTGGACGTTGTTTACGAACGCTTTTACACCCCCAACCTGTACCAACGCCTGATAACCGGTGAGCAATTCCCGCCGATTGATATCATCATTAACCCACAACCGCGTACCAAAATAAGCTATGCGCAGGTGGTACGTAACCTAAACGTAGTTGATGATAAGATACCCGCGTTTGCTAATACTACCGGGGTCGCCGAAATTACCGTCAACGCATCTGCTGAAAATGATAAAATAGATGAGATACGTCTTTTTCATAACGGGAAGATCGTGAACCTGGCTATCAGGGGGCTTTTCGTAACTGATAACACAACCGGCACCGATACAAAAAAATACACGCTTAACCTGTTGCCGGGCATAAATAACATCCGGGCAGTTGCATTGAACGGGCAGCGCACTGAAAGCGAGCCGGATGAAATAACCGTAACCTATAACACCGGCGGGCAGGCCAATGTGCCTGCGCCGGTTAACAAAAGCGGCGGTATGATTGATGCGGTCGACCGCAATGCTACTATGCACCTGGTTGTGGTTGGCATCAATGATTACAAAAACCCAAAAATGAGCCTCAACTATGCCCTGGCCGATGCTACAGCATTTAAAGATGCGGCAGAACTGGACGCAAAAACCATCATCACCAGTGTAAAAACTTACTTTGTTACCGACGACAAAGCCGACAAAAGCGGCATCATAGCCGCCTTTACAGAGGTCTAAAAAAATGCCAAACCGCAGGATGTTTTTGTGTTTTACTACGCGGGCCACGGTGTTATCAGCGAAAAAAATAAAGAGTTTTACCTTGTACCGAATGATGTTACCGACCTAAAAAATGTGGATGAAGCATTGGAGCAGCACGGCATCCCTTCAAAAATACTGCAGCAGTATGCCATTAACATAGCAGCGCAAAAACAGGTATTTATTTTGGATGCCTGCCAAAGTGCGGGCGCATTTGCCACTTTACTGGCTGACGATGCCAATCAGCAGAAAAGCCTGGCCGTAGTTGCCCGCAGCACGGGCACGCATTGGATAGCCGCCAGCGGCAGTCAGCAATTTGCCAATGAGTTTTCGCAGCTGGGGCATGGAGCCTTTACCTATGTGCTGCTAAAAGCAATGAAAGGCGAAGCGGCAAACAATAAAATGGTAACCATAAACGGGCTCAAAAACTTTTTACAGGTACAGGTGCCCGATTTGATGAAGAAATATAACGGTACACCGCAATACCCATCAAGCTATGGCCTGGGTAATGATTTCCCGGTGGGGGTTATAAAATAATTTAAATAGATATGAGAAAGCTAATATTGGTTTTGTTATGTTTTGTATGGGTTGGCAGTGCTGCGCAAACAGGAAATATTGTTATCCCAGCTGGCCACGCGCTTAAGGTGGAAAAGGTTTTGCTGGACAAGCAAGGCAAATATTTGTATACAGTTGAAGATACAAAGGCCATTATGTGGGATGCAAAAACACATGAGCAACTGTACACTTTCCCAATAGGAGCGGAAAAGATCACCGACATTTCGTTAAGTAACGATGGCACCAAACTGGCTGTGGGTTGTAAATCGTACCTTGTTTGTTTTTCGACTGTGACAGGTAAAAAGCTTTTCGAAGGCCGGCAACATTATTACGGCTTTTCCGCCAAATTCTCGGCAGACGACAGCGAAATATATACCAATTACGACGGTGTTATTGCAATAAATGTGGCCACCCAAACCGAAAGGGTAATTTATAAAAGCAACCGGGCAACCCTTGAAAATTCCGTTGAGGTGCTCGACGCATCGCACATTGTAATGTACGACGAACTGGGCTGGCAGGCATTTAACACAGCAACAAAAACAGTAGATTATGAATACAAGGTGGATAAAAATGCTTTCAGGCACACTTACCTGCCAAATATCCATGCGATGGCCTATAATTCCGTATTCGACCAGGTAACCTTCAGGGATGTTTATACCGGCAAGGTTTTGGGTACACTGCCCATCAAAAGAAACGAGTACACGCTCATCCCGTCGGCAGATAATAAGCAGTTTATTATGGACAAGGGCGAGTTTGAAGGAAAAACGTATACTGTTTACAACGGCGCTACTTTTTTACCGGTAAACCAGCTGCGCCAGGCACAAAGCATTGATGCCGGTTATTTTATGGGAGCATCGCACACGCTTATCAGCTCGCACTATTCTGATGTTTATATTGTAAATACAACCACTGGTAAAACCGGCGCCAACTTCAAAAGGCAGGTAGCCGATTTGGGGATGGATGTGTTTAACTCGCTTGAATATGATTACAAAACGGGCGTGCTCAATTTAATTACCGACGATACCGTTTATAAAAGCGTGAACCTGGTTAAGTTAAAACCAACGCGCCATAAACCATTGCCAATTAACGGAGACATAACAACTTTTAGCGTCACCGGTGATACCCTTGCCGCATTTAATTATCATAAAGCTTATATAAAAAACCTGGTAACCGGCAAACTTTTGCTGCCTCCCCTTAAATTGGTTGAGGAGGCTTCCACAAACCAAATGAAAGGCTTCTTTTTTAGTAAAGATAATGCGCAGGTTTACTTTACCACGTTCAGCATTCCCAGACAGCTAAACACGCTAAACCGCATAAACCTAAAAACCGGTGTTATAACAAAAGTACTCAGCTACCGCAGCCTGAGTGGCGCTGTTGTACACCCGGATAAAGCTTTGATGGCAGGCATTGACGGAGTTGCAGGAGAACAACATGCTAAAGTTTGGAACATAACAGATGGTACTGTTTTGTTTGATAAGGAGATAGGTAAAGACCGCTGCGATTATATTGCATTATCAAACGATAAAAAAAGTGTACTACTTGTTCATAACAATTCCACGGAGTTGTATAACCTGGGTACGGGTAATCTGCTGTCAAAATCTGTTCAGTACTCCTCCATCGGGCAATTTGGCATTTACAAATGCACACCAGACCTATCAATATTATTTAAGTGCGAATACAATGGCAACGTAACAGCTATCAATTTAAGAGGCGAGGTTTTGTACACGATAAAGGCGCATACCTCATCTATTCGCGATGCGTTGTTTACACCCGACGGATCAATTATGTACACTGTATCAACCGACCAAACCATTAAGGTATGGCAACCGGCTACCGGGAAGATGCTGGGTACCATATTTTTATTTAATGATGGTAACGACTTCGTTTTTTTAGACCAATACGGCCGCTTTGACGGAACTGATGGCGGCATAAAACGAATGTATTATTACCGCAACCGCATAAAGGTTAACCTGGATGTTGTTTATGAAAAATTTTACACACCAAACTTGTACCAACGGCTGGTTAATGGCGAACAATTCCCGCCGATAGACATGATCATTAACCCGCAACCCAGTGCGAGGATAAGCTACGCACAGGTTACCCGCAACCTTGATGTGGTGGATGATAAAAACCCGGCTTATAAAAACACAACCGGCGTTGCCGAAATTACAGTAAATGCATCTGCCGAAAATGATAAGATCGATGAGATCCGCCTGTTTCATAACGGAAAGATCATTAACCTGGCAACACGCGGACTTTTCGTTACCGATAACACCACCGGCACCGATACAAAAAAATACACGCTTAACCTGTTGCCGGGCGTAAATAACATCCGGGCAGTTGCATTGAACGGTCAGCGCACTGAAAGCGAGCCGGATGAAATAACCGTAACCTATAACACCGGCGGGCAGGCCAATGTGCCTGCGCCGGTTAACAAAAGCGGCGGTATAATTGATGCTGTTGACCGGAATGCCACCATGCATCTGGTAGTTGTGGGCATCAATGCCTATAAAAACCCAAAAATGAGCCTCAATTATGCACTGGCAGATGCTACCGCATTTAAGGATGCCGCCGAACTGGATGCAAAAACCATCATAACCAGTGTAAAAACTTATTTCGTTACCGATGACAAAGCCGATAAAAACGGCATTATAGCCGCCTTTACCGAAGTTCAAAAAAATGCCAAACCACAGGATGTGTTCGTGTTTTACTATGCAGGACACGGGGTTATCAGCGAAAAAAATAAAGAGTTTTATCTCGTCCCCAATGATGTTACCGATTTGAAGAACGTTGATGAAGCACTGGAACAACACGGCATCCCATCAAAAATGCTGCAACACTACGCCATTGATATAGCGGCCCAAAAACAGGTATTTATACTGGATGCCTGCCAAAGCGCCGGGGCGTTTGCAACGCTGTTACGCAACGATGGCGACCAGCAAAAAAGCCTGGCGACCGTAGCACGCAGCACAGGTACGCATTGGACAGCGGCCAGCGGCAGTCAGCAGTTTGCCAACGAATTTTCGCAATTGGGGCATGGCGCTTTCACCTATGTGTTGTTAAAAGCCATGAAGGGCGAAGCAGCCAGCAATAAAATGGTAACCATAAACGGGCTGAAAAATTTTTTACAGGTGCAGGTGCCCGATCTGATGAAGAAATATAATGGCACACCGCAATACCCATCCAGTTATGGCTTGGGGAACGATTTCCCGGTAGGGGTAATAAAATAAATACGAGGTATAATGAAATTAATATTCACTTTTTTACTGGCGATTATCATATCCAATGCAGTAGCCCAAAAGCTGGAACTGCGTATCCCCATTGCCCACACCGGGTATGTGCAAGCGGTGGCTATATCGCCCGATGATAAATACATCGCCACCGGCGCGTCAGACAAATCAGTTAAAATTTGGAGTATAGCTAACGGTATGCAGTTAAAAACACTACAGCTAAGTGATGATGTGCAGGGCCAGCTAAAGTTTTCGGCAGATAAACGCCACCTCACCGTGCGTATGGAAAGCGGATGGGAGTACTGGGATATGCTTGCCGGAAAAATGGAGTACGAGTTTTTGAGAGCCAAAATGAAAGGTGACTATAAAATAGGCATCATTATATCAACCGACGGAACCATGGCTGCCGTAGTTAGCGCCGGAACAATTATGATACGCAATACTGCCGACGGAACGCTTTTGAAAACCATTAATTGGAAAGCGCCTGACCCGGATGGTTCATTTAATATTAACAATATCAAATTCAACAAAAAATATATCGCTATAGTAGAAGGTGGAAAACTGCTGGTTTATAATATAGACAATAGTGCTGCCCTGCAATTTGAACAACCCGACGCCCAGCCCGACCAAATTGGCCTTGCGCCAGACAATAACGAGCTTTATGTTAACGGCAAAACCAAACTTTACAAAGTAAACCTTGATACTCGTTTGGTAACGGTGCTAGAGGAAAAAACCATAACTGTAGATGCTGTTAGCTTTTCGAACAATGGCAAATATGTATTAATGTCGCCCCGCCGGGTGATTGACAGGGCAACTAACCAGGAGTTGCATTACTTTTTTGAAATGGACTACAATGTTATTGTAGCTGCCAGCGAAAAATACTTTGTGTTTTTCGACCGCGAAACCAGTGATGGGCATCTATATGCTATGGAAAATTTTGAAAAGTTACGGGATTTAAAAAATGAAACTGCGCGGCTGCAGCTGATGACTGTAAACACCAAAACAAATCAGCTTATTTTTACTACCGCAGCAAACGAAGCACGTTTTTGGAACATCGGCAGCTACAGGTTTGAAAAAACAATTCCCTTTGCCACCAAAGAAGGCTCAAACCGTTACAGTTCTGCCTTTGGCGACCAGGGCGATTATTATCTGTCGGGTAATTTCTCGCAGCAAACAGTTGTTAATATCAACACCGGCAGTGTATTGACTACCTCGGACAAAGGAGTAAAAAGCATATCGCCTGATGGCACCATAGGCTTTATAGAAAAAGCAGGCGCCGGCAACATTATTAATTTAACCAGCGGGACCGTAATTAAAACTATCGGCCTAACCTACCCAAGGTATTTTGCCTCGCCTGATAATCAAACAGTTGTTTATCAGCACTACCCTGATGCGCGTGTAAATATTTATAACTACCGGGCCAATACCGAAATAACCGCAGAAGTGCAGGTTGGCGACTACCCGATTTTCAACAGTGCCGGCAATAAGCTATACAGTGTTAATGTTTTGCACGACCAGGGCCCGCAATCGCCAAGCTTAATAACCACCTCGGTAAGCACCGGGCGTCAACTTGCAAAAATACCGCTGCTTGAAATTAGTGGTATGCGGGTGAACAAATTTGCCATTTCGCCCGATGAAAAATACGTCGCAGTATCGTATCGCACCCGTGGCGACTACTACATGAGCAAAAATAATATGCTGATTGTTTATGAATTTGCCACCGGCAAAGAAGTTAGCCGCGCCGGGGACATTTTGGGTGCAGATGAAATATCATTTTTAGGGAATAATTACCTGGTTGCCTTAATGAGCGAGATAACCAACATGGTGCAGATATACGATGGAGTAACGGCCAGGCATTTAGTGGACCTTGCCCATTTTAAAGGCCTTAACGATTGGATTGCCGTTACTCCCGACGGCCTGTATGACGGCAATATGGAGAGCCTCAAAAAATTTTACTTCGTGCGCGGTAACGAGTTTGTTGACCCCGGCGCTTACTTCGAAAAGTTTTACACGCCTAACCTGTTTGCCCGCATAGTTGCCGGCGAAAAATTTGCTCCCGTGGATGTAAATATCAAAGCGGTGCCAAAAGTGAAGATTAGCTACAAACAGATTTACCGCAATTTGAACGTGGTTGATGATAAAGTACCAGCCTACACCAACACCACCGGCATTGCCGAGATTACCGTAAATGCATCTGCAGAAAATGATAAAATTGATGAGATACGCCTTTTTCATAATGGTAAAATTGTAAATCTTGCCACCCGCGGATTGTTTGTTACTGATAATACCACCGGCACCGATAGCAAAAAATATACGTTAAACTTATTGCCGGGGGTAAACAATATCCGCGCAGTTGCGCTTAACAGCCAGCGCACAGAGAGTGTGCCAGACGAAATAGCCATACGTTATGACAACGGCACAGCGCAAGCCAACACACCAGCCAAACCTGCCGCAAATAATTTAAACACTTTTATTGCCGGGATTGATAAGGACGCCACTGTGCATTTAATTGTGGTTGGCATCAATCAATATAAAAACCCAAAAATGAGCCTCAACTACGCCCTGGCCGATGCAACAGCATTTAAAGAAGAGGCCGAACGCGATGCAGCCACATTTACGGCCAATATTAAAACTTATTTTATTACTGATGACAAGGCGGACAAAGCCGGTATTTTACAGGCATTTAAAACGGTGCAGCAAAACGCCAAACCACAGGATGTGCTTATTTTTTACTATGCAGGCCACGGCGTTATCAGCGACAAAAATAAAGAGTTTTACCTGGTACCGACCGATGTTGCCGACTTAAAAAATGTAGATGAAGCATTGGCGGAGCATGGCATCCCATCCAAATTATTGCAGCAATATGCCATCGATATATCCGCGCAGAAACAGGTGTTTATATTGGATGCCTGCCAAAGCGCCGGCGCTTTTGCCGCGCTGATGACCAACGATGCCGGCAAGCTGAAAAGCCTGGCGCTGGTTGCCCGCAGTACAGGCACGCATTGGATAGCCGCCAGTGGCAGCCAACAGTTTGCCAACGAGTTTTCGCAATTGGGGCATGGGGCGTTTACGTATGTACTGTTAAAAGCCATGAAGGGTGAGGCGACCAGCAATAAGATGGTTACGGTAAATGGCCTCAAAAACTATTTACAAGTACAGGTTCCCGATTTGATGAAGAAATATAATGGTACGCCGCAGTATCCGGCCAGCTATGGTTTTGGGAGCGATTTCCCGGTGCAGATTGTGAAATAAACTTTAATTATTTTTTTACGCCAGGTGCATAACTGCATACAAAGCCGTAGCCGAAATAGCAATCCATAATACCACTCCTTGCAAAAAAGGTTTAAAGCCCACAGCCCATAATACAGTTCGTGATAAGCCTGCGCCAATTAAAAACAATGTAAGCGTTAACCCCGCTTTTGCAATCGCAATTAAATAGGGGCTTATAGCTGAGATTTCCGGAAGGTAAGTATTGGCTATCATCGCCAGAATAAACAGCCCGATAAAATAGGGTATTTTGATTTTTTTAGATCGGTTTTTTAAGAACCCGGATGCAATAAAAGTTACCGGGATTATCCATAACGCACGGGCCAGTTTAACAGTTGTGGCAACTTCCAGCGCGTGGGCGCCATACTTGCCTGCCGCACCAACCACCGAACTGGTATCGTGTATGGCAATGGCGCACCAGAGCCCGAACTGCGTTTGCGACAGGTTGAAGTAATGCCCGATAGCCGGGAACACAAACAGCGCGATAGAGTTAAGTACAAACACGCACCCTAAAGCAACCGAAATTTGTTTTTCTTCGGCCTTTATTACAGGTGAAATTGCCGCAATAGCGCTCCCGCCACAAATAGCAGTTCCGGAGGAAATAAGGAAGGAGGTTTTCTTTTCGATGTTGAGCCATTTACCCATAAAGTAACCAAATATCAATGTGGCTGTTATTGAACCCACGGTAAATAAAATACCTTGTTTACCGGCCTGGAGGGCACTATGCACGTTCATGCCAAAACCCAAACCAACAACCGAAACCTGGAGCAGTATATGAGTTGCTTTATGATTAAGGTGCAGATATGGATGACCGATTAATTGCGCTATTACCAGGCCCGCCAGCAGAGCTAATGCTGGGCTGGCGAAAGGCGTAAGGCAAAATGCCACGCAGATGATAAATATCACCTTTTTTGTAGGAACGTTGATATTGATTAACGACCGGGAGTTTGCAGCCGGCTGTAGTACTTGCATAACTATAAATTATTTATTGATGCAAGTATCGGTAGCATTCTAATGTATTTTATATCATAAAGAGGAATACTCGATAACTTAAAGTAATGACAAACCGTACTCTATGTGTGTTTAGTCACTACATTTGAAATGAAACAAATGGTTCTTCGTCACATTTTCAATATAAGTAATACTTGTGTAATGATTTACCAAACAAGCTTCAATTACATTAACAGCGGTTAGATTTGAAAAACAAAACCAACCAATGAAAACCGGGGGTTTAGGCAAACATTCCTGCTCTATGAAGGACTAAAAAATGGCTAAAGTAAAATTTCCGGCATCGGCCTTTAAATTTATTAACGAATTAAAAGCAAGTAACGACCGCAATTGGTTTGCGGCTAATAAACCTACATACCTAGAAGAGCAGGCCCGGGTAGCTGCTTTTGCCGACCGCATGCTGCGCGAGCTAAACCTGCACGATGTTATTGAAACTGCCGGCGGGGCAAAAAGCATGTACCGCATTTACCGCGATGTTCGTTTCTCTAAGGATAAAACCCCTTTCAGCACTTATTGGGGCGGGCGTTTTAAACGGGCGGGCAAGCAAAGACGCGGGGGATATTATTACCATTTTGAACCCGGCGATAAAAGCTTTGTAATGGCCGGTTTTTGGGGACCAAACACGCAGGATATCAAATTAGTGCGTGATGATATTGCATTTGATCCGGCACCATTGCGGGCCATTCTTAGTAACGAAACTTTTGTAAACACTTTTGGTGCTCTGCAGGGTGAACAATTAAAAACACAACCTAAGGGTTATGACGGCTCGCACGAGGCCGTCGACTTATTGCGCTTTAAACAATACCTGGTAATGCGCCGGTTTACCGACGAGGAAGTTTTGAGCGATAATTTTATCGATTTGATAAACGAGGCCTTTAAAAATACGCGGCCTTTTCTCGATTACATGAGCGAAGTGCTAATGACTGATATCAACGGAATATTAATCTGAATTATAAAACACATGTCTGAAAAATTGATTATCACCCAATGCCTTGCGGCCTGGGAACAGCGCGTTGCGCAGGCCACCAAATTATTTGATTCGTTGAGCGAATGGGCAATGGACGAGGAGATTGCTCCCGGCCGCAATAAAGTTGTGTATGTAATAGGCCATTTATTGGCTGTGCACGACAGGATGGTGGAAGCCCTGGAACTGGGCGAACGCTCGCACGCTGACCTTGACCATCTTTTCATCGACGCCCAGCAGCCTGATGCTGTGTATCCTGAAACAGCATGGTTAAAGGAAAGCTGGGATAAGCTGCACCAATTCCTCAATGAAAAATTCAACCAAATGACAGTTGAAGAGTGGCTTTCCAGGCATACTTATGTTACCGTCGAAGAATTTGCTACCCAACCCGAAAGGAATAAATTGAATTTATTGATAAGCCGCACCAATCATTTAAGCTCACATAACGGTCAATTGTTGTTGGTGAAAAGGTAATAGCGAGTAGGTAAAAAGCCCGGGGATGTGAGATTCCATCCACGGGCTTTTTAAGAATTCTTCGCCGGTTAAAGGGCATTCACCTCCGCCTCAAACTTGCTATCCGCCAAAAACTTTTTATAATCCTGTATGTGCAGCATATTATAAACGGCTTGTTTTTTATTTTTTGCGTGGCTGTAATAGGCCTTGCAAATTCGGTAACCAACCCAATAACCCAAGTCGGCGGGGTGGTCGGGGCGGTCATCGTCACCGTTGCCTATCCAATTTTGCTTCCGGTCAAGATACATCTCCTTTGCAAAATCGGCCCAAATTTTCTTTTCCTTACCTTTTGCAAATTCCACCAACCTGTCGTTGGTTTGTTTGCCCGAAATCAGTTCGCCCATAAAGTCGGCCATTCCCTCAATTACAGCCTCGCGCAGCAGTGTAGTGTCAGACGCCATGCTGTTTTGCTGGTAGTGGATTAGCTCATGCGCTACAATATGCACCAGGCCTTTCAGCGGATTCAGGTAATGCAACTGCCAGCTTTTTATTTCAGACAAATCGGTAGTGCTGGTTTTTGCCGATTGATCGGCGGCAAGAATAAGGCCGTTACCTGTAGAAGTCCCGGCCGAATTTAACTTCCCTATCACAAAATAAATATCAGGGAAAATGGCATCAGGGTATAGTTTTTTAAACGCTACGTAGCTATTAATATAATCCTGCTTGTAAGTTGCAGCTTTAAAAGTATTGGGACGGATACTGGTGTAAAACTTTTTCATCCCGTTATGATCCCGCGTAAACGAATACAGGTTGTGCCCCATCTTGTTTACATAGTAATCAAGCAATGCCACAGTGCCTTTATCAAAATAATATTTTTTATAGATGCTTTCAGCATGAGCGGTATCAGCAGCAACTTTGTCAAATGCTGCCCAAAAGTTTTTAACATCGCTATCAATAATTTTTGCTTTCCGCGGATTGGTTGAGTAGGCCGGCTTAATACTACGGATAACCTTCTTCCAGTGCTCGCTTTGCTTCATAAAGTCAAAATCGTCATCGGCTTTTAGCATGGGGATATCATTAAACCCGTATTTACCAATACCCAGTTCCAAAAGTTTAAAGCTGTTACTACTATCCTTGCCACCAGCATAAGCGCTGGCGGCATAAAAATAAATAGTGCTTTTGCTGATTTTATTATCAGCGGCTTCCGCGGCTTTTGTCCATATTTCGGCGGTTTTTATATAGTCGTGTCTTTTATAAAATACGTTCCCAGCTTGCAATAAGCTGTCGGATTTTGATTGTGAAAACGATGCGGCTGTTTTTAACAGGATAACGGTTATCAGTAAAATTTTTCGCATAGGTAAGGTTGGATGTTTAATAGTTAACGGGCAAAATAATCTCTGTAAAATATTAAATCTTAGTAATACTTACCCTTCAATTGGAAAAATTTTTTGAATGTTCGTTTAAAAAACCCATATTTAGGCACTAATACTAAACCCATACCACCGCTGAAAAAGTTAGTAGCCATATTATTCCTCAGTATTTACCTCGTAAGTTTATGTGGGCAATTGGCTGTATATCAATATTTAAGCTACCGCACGGCCAAATTTTTCAAGACCCAAACAAGCGAAGGGCTATATAACGTTAGCGACCTTACCGAAATAAAGATTCCGGCAAATATGCCCAATGTATCTGAATGGGCGGGCTACGAAAAAGTGAGCGGCAGCATACATTTCGCCAATGCAGCTTACAATTATGTAGAAATGCGGGTAACACACGATGCCGTTTATCTTAAATGTATTCCTAACTACGAGACTACCCGTTTATCCAAAGAGAATGTAATACATGCTGAAAACATCGATATGCAGATCCCTAAAAAGGAGCATGTTCCTTACGGCAAAACTACAATTGCTTATAATTTAAGTTTTACCTTTATAAAGTATCAGTTTAAAGCACCATTTAACGGAATGGCAAAAAAAGCCATTCAGCCGGTGTTACCAACAACCTGCCAAAGTCTCGACATCCCCGAGCAGCCACCCAAGTCTGTTTGTTAAATTTTCTGTTTATCAAATCCGTCACTTAATAATTGAGCGCTGTTTTTATAGCGTCCATTATTATTATGTAGTATGTGCCTTTGATACCCGGGAAAAACACTCCTTTCCCACTGCTAATATTTATGCTGATGATAGTATCATCTTGCCATTTATATCAATGCAGCTAAATACAAACATCCACGAACCTATTATTCTGATTTTAAATGACTACTAAAATAAAAATTGGCGGGGCTGCAGTTTTACTGCTCCTTGCTATCATAATCACTTCCTATTACCGTCCTGCGTCAACGCATCAGCAGATGATTGAGATACTTACGGGTCTTAGAAACAAAAATTCCACCATCGAAAATCCCTTTAGCCCGGAGGTGAAATTTAAGTACGTTGATTCACTGCTGAAAATGCCCGGCAATGAAAATAGTCTTTTCCTGCTTAACGCACGTGCATCTCTCGCCCTTAAAGTCGGCAAAGAGGACCAGGCAGTGCAGGACTATGAAAATATTGCCAGCAAAGAGGATTTCATGAACCTTAGCGCCCTAATGCCCGACATTAGTATTGCTTATATGCGCATGGGCGAGCGGAACAATTGCATGCTCAACCACAACGGCTCATCGTGCATTTTCCCTATAAAAGACGGCGGGGTGCACTTAAACAAAACCGGATCGACTAAGGCCATTGAAACCTACGAGACAATATTACGCACCAACCCGGAGGACTATGAATCAAGGTGGTTGCTAAACGTAGCGTTTATGACACTTGGGAAATACCCCAACGATGTACCCAAAGAATTTCTCATCCCCGGACTTGATAAAGGCAATGCATTTGATGTAAAACCTTTTACCGATATGGCTGCCGACCTGGGTTTGAATATGAACGGCAGGGCCGGCGGTGTTATAGTTGACGATTTTAATAATGACGGCTACCTTGACATTGTAAGCTCGGCATGGGACCTAAGCGACCCGATACAATATTTCCAAAACAACAAAGACGGAACCTTTAGCGATTTAACTGCGCAAAGCGGGCTAAAGGGCATAACCGGTGGATTAAACATTCAGCAAACCGACTACAACAATGATGGCAACCTCGACATTTTTGTTTTAAGGGGAGCCTGGAACACCCAGGGATTCGGCAATCAGCCCAGTTCGCTGCTGCGTAACAACGGTGATGGCACCTTTACTGATGTCACCCTATCAGCGGGCTTATACTTCTTACACCCAACACAGGCCGCGGTATGGGCCGACTTTAACAACGATGGCTGGCTCGACGTATTTATCGGGGCTGAAGACTCCAGTGAATATGACGCAGGAGGGTCGCAAAGGTGCATGCTGTATATCAACAATCATGATGGAACCTTTACCGATATTGCCGAAAAGGCGCATTGCAATATGATGGCTTTTGTAAAGGGCGTAACCTCTGCCGACTTTGACCATGACGGCTGGCCCGATGTATTTCTTTCTACGATGAATGGTCAGAAATACTTACTGCGAAACAAAGGTATAAAAGGCGACGGTGTCGACTTTGAAGATGTTACCGAAAAGGCCGGGATTGCTTCAAACCACGCAAGAACTTTTACCACCTGGTTTTATGACTACGATAACGATGGATGGAGCGACGTATTGGTTTGCGATTATAACTTCAGGTCGAAAAGCCTTGCTTATTATGCAGGGGCCGAAGGCATGGGCAAACCGGTTCCGGATGCCGGCACTATTTACCTGTACCACAATAACCAGAATGGCACTTTTACCAATGTAAGTAAAGAAGCTGGTCTTGATAAAGTAACGTTTAGTATGGGCGCTAATTTTGGTGACATTGACAATGACGGTTACCTGGATATGTATTTTGGAACGGGTAATCCTGACTTTAAGTCGCTGGTACCTAATAAAATGTTTAAGAACCTGGGCGGTAAGAAATTTGCTGATGTAACCGTGTCCTCCCGCACCGGCAACCTTCAAAAAGGTCACGGTGTCGCCTTCGCCGATATCAGGAACACAGGTATCCAGGATATTTATATCAAAATGGGCGGCGCTTATATAGGCGATTCGTACACCAGTTCGCTTTACGTTAATCCCGGTCAAAGTAACAACAATTGGATAAGCCTTAACCTTGAAGGCGTTAAGGCCAACCGGGTCGCCATCGGCAGTCATATTAAACTAAGTTTTGTTGATAACGGCGTAAAACGGAATGTTTACAAAGACGTTAACTCAGGCGGAAGTTTTGGCTCATCGCCTTTGCGGCAGGAAATTGGGATAGGCCAGGCTAAGGTAATTGACGATATTGAAATACAATGGGCCGGCGATAATGCGGTGCAGCATTTTAAAAACGTTAAGCCAAACCAGTTTTTGCATCTAACCGAGGGCAATAACATTGTCGAAGTAATCCATTTAAAAAAGTTGGCTTATAAAAAACTGGCCAAGCCGCCTGTTTGTATGCCAATGATTAGTCAGGTGAAATAGTACTGCTGTATCATAATATACTACCCCTAAACTTTATTGAACTGAGGGTTAAGGCAAACAAAACCTTAACCCCTTTATTTTGTTAAAAAAAGATACTATATTTATAATAATATATAAACTCTTAACCTATAAAGGAATGAAAAAACTTCTGTTAATATGCGGCTTGTTTATCGGTATGACAACTGCCCTTATTGCTCAACCCAAAAAAGTGGTTACCGATCCGGTAGAAAAGGCTAAAGGCTTACAAAAAGAGTTGAACCTTTCGGCCAGGCAAACTGAAAAGGTTACCGATATTTACAAGGAGTCGGTTGAGAAATTTGATAAAATCAAGGTAAAAGAAAATGGCAATACCAATAAAATGTTGGCAGATGTAAGGCCATTGCGTGCTGCCACCATCAAAAAAATAAAAAGCGTATTAACTCCGGAGCAGGTTATTAAATATCAAAAGTTGATAAAAGATTCGCAAAGCCAGGGCCTTAACGGCGGCTGGAGCGATGGCTGGAGCTCTGCATCGAACTAAAAAGAAAAAGTATAAAACAGGAAAAGCGGCCACTAAGCCGCTTTTCCTGTTTTATTAAAACTTAAGAATTATATTAGTCCAACACCCCAAATTTGCCCGACTGAAATTCCTGGAATGCAACCTGAAGCTCCTGGTGCGTGTTCATTACGAACGGACCGTATTGAGCAATAGGCTCGTTAATAGGCTCGCCGCTCAGCAATAAAACTACGCTGGTTTCATCAGCAGTAATGGCAATTTCCTCGCCTTCGTTTTTAAACAACACAAAATCATGCTCATCCAAATTCTGGCCGTTAACAACCACTTTACCCTCCACAACCAGCAATACCGAGTTATGGGTTGCCGGGATATTCGCGCTCATTTTTCCGCCTTTGTTTAATTTAATATCAAACATGTTAACTGCAGTAAAAGTAGTAGCAGGGCCTTTGTTGCCATTAAAATCGCCGGCAATAATATTTACCGTACCGCCATTATCCGGCAACATAATTTTGCCCATTTCGGCAGCTGTTATAGGCTGATATTTGGGCGCGGTCAACTTATCTTTTGCGGGCAGGTTTACCCAAAGCTGCACCATCTCGAACGGACCGCCTTTTTTCGAAAAACTTTCCTCGTGGTATTCTTTGTGTAATATACCACCGCCGGCTGTCATCCACTGTACATCACCGGGGTTTATTACGCCGCTGTTGCCGGTGCTATCGTGGTGGGCCACACTGCCTTTATAGGCAATGGTAACGGTTTCAAAACCTTTATGCGGGTGCACATCTACCCCACGAATATGATCCGACGGGCCAAAATCATATTCGGCATTAAAGTCCATCATCAAAAATGGGCTGACCCGCTTTTGTGTCAATTCGGCATTAGGGAAATAATTAAATACCCTGAAACCGTCGCCAACCATACCCGGACGGGCAGGGCGGCTGTATATTTTTTCAATTTGCTTTTGCATTTTGCTCTCCTTGATAATTTATATACAAAGATACTCAGTGCTGCATTCCTAATACTTGATGTGGGTTAAGAAATCAGTGCCTATGTCCAGACTTTTTGTCCTATTTATAAAGTTTAAATTATTTTTCGCGGGGCTTAAAACTATTGACATATATTTATTAAGTAATAAATTACCGACTAATGGATGTTACAAAGATTGTTATAGATAGATTAAAGCATGAGGGCATTAATGCTACCTGCAACGAAAGCATGATAGTTTGGTATGACGATTTTAATGATGAATGCCATATATCTGAAGTTGACATTGATTATTCAAATGGAAAATTGGCATGGTTTCAATCAAACTATTGGGATAAACATTTACTTCGATTATTTTATAATAATGGCGAATATTTTAGCTGGGAGCCGATAACTAACGATAGTTGCGATTGCCATCTGATTGAATGGTATAATGATTATCTGGTATTTGTTTACCAGGAAAAGCATGATAATTATATCTGTGTTGTTAAAGATAAAGTTGTGACCTGCTTTAATTTCCACGGAGTGGAGATAACGAGAAAAAAAGATGTTTTCTATTATAGAGAGTATCGCCTCCAAAATTTAAATATACTTAAACGCATAAAGCTGCCTGAGCTTATTCAACTAGAATCAATTACAGTAGAGGAAGCGGCGAAAGACGGGATTGTTATTGCAAATATTGATTATCCAAACGATTTAAGACATAAGCAGTAACTGATGAATAATTATACGTTGCCCACACGATTCTTAAGCCAGTCCCAAAAGCACATGGCGTGAATTATTTAAAGAACCGTATGTTCGGCCCATATTGTAGCGCCGGGTTAAAACCCGGCGCTACAACGGAGATTGCAACGAATAAATCCTGCTTTGATATTCCCTGCTAAAGCTTTTTCAAATTCATTTGGTGAAAGCAATCATCCCCTCCTTTGCATAGTTTTATAAAGTCGGCGCCTCCATGGGGTGTTATCATAGTCGCGGGGTTCCACAGCCCAAAAATCCACATCTGCATCCAGGTAAGGCAATTGTCGGGGTATTTATTATCCATCCAATAGCGCATTACGCAGTTAGGGCTGCCCTTGTAAAAGTTGATATCGTTTGGCCCTGCATTGCTGGCATTGTGATGATGAATTCCTGTTGCATGCCCCAGTTCGTGCGAAACTGAATACGATACTATGTGCTTAATATTATCCGGAAGGTTCAGCGTTACTAACGGCGACGCATGGTTAGGGTCGATATTTACGTGAAATTCGGCGTTGGCTGCTGCTATATTGCTGAACATCCTTTGTTCAAATGGATCCGACATCCCTTCCGGATGGTCCGGCATAAACTCAGTGGGTTTAAATGGCACATCATTTATAATGTAGACGGTCCATAGATGCACCTCTTTAGTTTCCTCGGGCGATTGTCCGCCAAGATATCCAGCCCTGCTTAATGCAAATGTTGGAAAAGTGGTCGCAAGCGCTTTGGCAAATGCGGGATCGGTTGTGCGGTGATCGTCCGCGTAAATAACTACCCCATGGCTATGTTTCAAAGGGCTGTTATAATTTGTCCACCTGCCATAGTTGGCGCCGCTAACGCCCTCCTCGTGGTAACCATATTTCGAGTTTGTAAAATGATACACTTCCACATCCGACGCCCTGCCAAAACCCATTGCACCATCCTTTATTTCTTTTTTATAAGTTGAGCCATTAGCAGTAAGGTTTGCAAGGCCTATGGTTATTAGCTCCTTTTTTTGCGGCGAAAATCGTTTATATATGGGGTTATAGCTATCGTCTTCGGTTAAAAACCCGCGGTATTCATCTAATAAAGCTATGCCATCGCCAGGGTGCCCGTTATCGGGCTTTACGTCTTCATCCCAATCCAGTCCGTATCCTTTTCCAAATATATTTTCGTGCTTCTCCCAAATGTCGGCTATTTTATTCTCGTCCCTGTCAAAAGGTAAGGTGATAAATGTTTCTCCTTTATCGTAATAAGGGCTCGCGTCAAGCTCGCTTCCATCGTCCAGCGTTACCTTGGCCGTGAGCTTGGCCCAGGCGCCGTAATCCATCGTCGTTAACTGTACAATCGCCAAATTGCCATTATTAATCACCGATGTTGCTACACTGTCGGTGCACTTCGTGGGGTCAAAAGTGGCTATCGAAAAAAATCTTGTGCTGTCGCATATCTTTATATCCGCTTTTTCGTCGCCATCGTAAACCGGGTAATTACTATTAAAACCTTTGTAATGCGTAATATCCTTTAGCTCATAACGTACAGTAAAGTTGCCGGGGTATAGCTTATTGGGGTTGGTTTTGTCGTGCACCTCTACATAAAACTTTGCGCTGTCATCCCCTTTGGTATCATCGCTGCCGTCAACTTTCGGGCCTTTGGGCAGCCAGGTTTCATACTTGCTTTTGGGCATTGGCTTTAACACGGCCTCATACTGTTGCTCAGGCCCGCCAATGTCGGCCGTAAGGGTCTC
>NZ_JANYGQ010000022.1 GCF_025359345.1 Mucilaginibacter sp. | reverse complement strand
GGCTTACTTAAGCTAAAGATTTTAAAAGCCCCCTCACAGTAGGGGGCTTTTTATTGATATCTCCTTGTGCGCAATACACTTACGCGCTTTCATGAACTTTTCATCCTAATTTCTTATCTTCGCTGCCCGAAACGGATTGTTTAAAAGTTTATGAAATTATTAGAAGGAAAAACCGCGTTAATAACCGGAGCGTCAAAAGGAATTGGACGCAAGATTGCCGAAAAGTTTGCTGAACATGGCGCTAATGTGGCTTTTACTTATTTATCGTCTGTTGAAAAAGGACTGGCTTTAGAGCAGGAACTGCAAAGTTTTGGTACCAAAATAAAAGGCTACCAGTCTGACGCTTCAAAATTTGACCAGGCTGATAAGCTGATCAACGATATCCTGGCCGATTTTGGCACCCTGCATATTGTGGTAAACAACGCCGGTATCACCAAAGACGGTTTGCTGATGCGTATGACCGAAGAACAATGGGACGACGTTTTAGAGGTTAACTTAAAATCTGTATTCAATATCACTAAAGCGGCATCAAAAATTATGATGAAAAACCGCAACGGTGTGTTTATTAACATGAGCTCGGTGGTGGGTGTGCAGGGTAATGCCGGCCAGGCCAATTATGCCGCTTCAAAAGCGGGTATTATTGGTTTCTCCAAATCGATAGCAAAAGAACTGGGCTCGCGTAATATTCGTACCAACGTGGTGGCCCCCGGCTTTATAAAGACCGAAATGACCGAAGTGCTGGATCCAAAAGTTGTTGAAGGCTGGGCACAGGCCATCCCGCTAAAACGTGGCGGGGGAACTGAAGATGTGGCAAACTGCTGTGTTTTCCTGGCATCTGATATGGCATCATATATCACCGGGCAGGTAATACCTGTGGATGGGGGAATGTTATAGGGAGGAATTTCGGATTTCGGAATTTCGATTTCGGATTTAATAAAAGAGACATGACAGTCGGTCGCAAGTTTATTCAACTTATATTATTTGCGATTTGCCTGTCATGTTTTGTTTGTAGTAGTGCAGAAGCCCAGAATAGAAAGCTCACAGGGTTCCAAGATACCCTGTTACATAAATTTATTTACACATCTGCCGACCAATTGCCAAGGCCCAAGAGCGGTCTCGAAACGCTTATTAAACAGCTTTCAAAAACCATAAGATTTCCGGCAGGAGAGGCTGAATATGAAGGCAGGGTAATTGTCGCCTTTGTAATAGAACCCAACGGCAAAATTGATGGTGAAAGAGTTATCCGGGAGCCGTCCGGAGATAAACAAATTTTTAGCAAACAGATTTTCGAAGTCGTTAAATCGATAAAATGGAAACCGGCTAAGCGCAATGGAAAGGCTGTTCCGTTTTTATACACGTTGCCGGTAACAATAGATGTTGGCGAATAATAACTTATTCTGAATCATATCACAATATTTTTGCATTTTGCAAGTCAACGTAAAGCGTATTAGTGATACGCGAATATATGCACCTTTTATTTTCAATTACCTGGGGAACAATTTCGGGATGGTGGGTACCTGCCTGCCTTGTGCTTGGCTTGCTTTATGCATGGTTACTGTACCGGCAACCGGTACAACTGGCGGATAAGTTTCGCTATATCCTTTTTGCAGTAAGGGCTATTGTGGTAACGTTTATTGCGCTTTTGCTGGTATCGCCGCTGGTAAAATCGGTAAGCTATAACCCGCAGAAGCCGCTGGTTTTGGTTTTGCAGGATAATTCGGAATCGGTGAATATGTTTAAATCGCCGGGACAAACGGCGCCGGTAGTTGTAATAGATGGACTGTCAGGCTTAAAACAGCAATTGGGTGACGGATACAATGTTCAGGAGTTTCATTTTGATAAAGATTTAAGCAACGGCTTTGATAGAGGCTTTAATGGCAAGCAAACCAATATTTCGCAAGCGCTTCACCAGTTAAACGACAAGTTTGTAAACCAGAATATAGGCGCCATCGTACTGGCCACCGATGGCCTCTACAACCAGGGCACCGACCCGCAATACGAAGCCAAAAATTTTAAAAACAGCATTTACACCGTTGCCCTTGGTGATACCGTCGCCAAACGCGATTTGTTGATCGGTAATGTAAACTACAACAGAACTGCATTTTTAGGCAACGATTTCGAGATTGAGATTTTAACAGAAGCGTACCAAAGCAAAGGCGAAAACATCCGGCTGAACATTACCGAAGATGGCCGGCAGGTTAACTCACAAAATCTACCCGTAACTTCAAACAGCTTTCAAAAGCAGGTTACGGTTAAACTCAATGCGGATAAAAAGGGCTTGCGAAAATTTAACATCAGCATAGCGTCGGTTAAAAACGAAATATCTACCCAAAATAACTCGGAAACAGTTTATATCGATGTGCTGGACGCCAAACAAAAGATATTACTGTTGTACGAAGCACCGCACCCGGATATCAGTGTTATAAAACAGTCGATAGAGAACAACAAGAACTACGAGCTTAAAGCCAGCCTGGTGAGCGATCTGGCAAATGTTAAGCCTGCTGATTATAACCTGGTCATACTTTACCAGCTAACACCGGCAAGTAACGGCATCGTTCAAAGTATTATAAAAAGCAAGCTGCCGCTGTGGTACATAGTTGGCGGACAAACAGATTTGGGCAACTTTAACAGCCAGCAAAAGGTAACCCGCATCAATTCGGGCAGGTTGGAGATGCAGGAGGTATTTGCCCAGCCTGTTAACGATTTTACGGCATTTACATTATCCGATTCATCCCGCAAAAAAATAGCCGCTCTGCCGCCTTTGCTGGCGCCTTATGGCAGCTACACCTTGCCACCGCCTGGCGATGTATTGCTAAAGCAACGTATTGGCAGTGTGGAAACTGCTTTTCCGTTGCTGTCATTCGCTGATGAAGGCGGGCAACGTACAGGCGTGTTAAACGGCGAGGGCCTTTGGCGCTGGCAACTGGCCGAGTTTCAAACATACGGCAATCACCACGCTATGGAAGAACTGTTTGGACAGGGTGTGCAATACCTTACCGCCAATGCCAACCGCCAGCGCTTTATAGTTTATACCGCCAAACATGTATTCGACGAAGGCGAAAATGTGCTGATAAATGCGGAACTGTACAACGATGCCCTCGAGCTGATCAATACACCCGATGTACGTATCGAACTTAAAAACGATGCAGGAAAGGACTACAGCTTTCTTTTTAGCCGTGATGATAAAAGCTACCAGTTGGATGCAGGCACCCTGCCGGTTGGCGAATACAACTATACTGCCACTACAAAAAATGGTGATAAATCGTTTACCGCTGCCGGTCAGCTAACTGTTAAACCGTTAAATCTTGAATCGCGCCAGAGCGCTGCCAATCACCAACTATTGAATACCATCGCCAAACAAAGCGGCGGCAAAATGCTGATGCCTTCGGAGGTTAGCCAGCTTGCAGCTCTTATACGTAAAAATGAAAATATCAAGACTGTGGTGTATGAAGACAAGCGTTACAACGATATTATAGATGTAAAATGGGTGTTTGCGATCATACTGGCGCTGCTTGGGCTTGAGTGGTTTTTACGGAAGCGGGAAGGAGAAGTATAATGCCTCAACCCATTTCCTCCGACACCGCCGCCATAGACGATAGACACAAACTATTGGGCCTCGACCATCTGCGGGCATTTGCCATAGTTTATGTACTGCTGTTTCACTACAAGTTTTTCGGTCACCCGGCGTGGGAGGTTCCAATAGGCGTATTCGGATGGACTGGTGTTGACCTGTTTTTTGTTTTAAGCGGATTTTTAATAGCCGGGCAGCTGTTTGCCGGCGTTGCCAAAGGTAAACCGATTGCCGCGCATGAGTTTTTTATCAAACGTTTCTTTAGGATAATCCCGCCGTATTTCCTGGTGCTGATACTCTATTTCTCCTTCCCCGCTTTAAGCGAGTGGGGGCATCTTTCGCCCGCATGGCGGTACTTCACCTTCACGCTAAACTTTGGCCTCGACTTATCAAAATATGGAACCTTCACCCATTCATGGTCGTTGTGTGTGGAAGAGCAGTTCTATTTGATATTGCCGCTGTGCTTTTGGCTGTTTACCCGGTTTAAGGCCGGGAAAAAAGCCTGGATATTGCTTGCTGCGTTGTTTATCGGAGGTTTTGCGACGCGTATTTACTGCTGGACCCATTTTATCGTCCCTCAATTACCATCAGACAATATACGCCCGCTCTGGAACCTGTATGTTTATTACCCCACATATAACCGGCTGGATGGACTGCTTGTTGGCGTAAGCATTGCCGGCCTGTTTACCTTTTATCCAAAAGTAAAAGCATGGGTAAACCAATACAGCAACCTGCTAATTCTTGCAGGCATCGCCGGACTTGTTGGGGGCTATTTTGTTTGCCTGGAAAAGGAGAGCTTTATTGCAGGAACTTATGGCTTCCCGGTAATATCGGTTGCTTATGGTTTAATTGTAGCGGCAGCGGTTTGTCCTGGTTGTGTGCTTTATAAGTTTAAATCGAGGGTTACTTCGCAACTGGCAGCATTGTCGTACTCCATTTATTTGGTTCACAAAATTGTTATCCATGTAACACAGGTGCAGCTGGGTAATCTCGGGATGAATAAGGATAGCGGGTTGATGATGGTTTGCTGTTTTATCGCAGTGGTATTGGCGGCGTTATTAATGCGGTATTTGGTGGAGAGGCCTGCGTTGAGGTTAAGGAACCGCGTATTGACTAGGCTGAGATAAGATAATAACGAGGGGCAAAAAGCAGTGGCCCGTGCGATTCCCGCCTTGGGGCGGGGAAGGGTGGGGTTAATGGACTATTTATTCAAGCGATGCATGGTCAAATCCTTTCGGTAGCTTGATATCCTTTTCAAGCGCAATGATTTCACGAATGTTACCTTCTATAGCCCTGATCACATTTTGCATATCGTTTTTCATTTCGCTTTCGGTGAACCTTAAAAACCGTACACCCAAACTTTCTAATTTTTGTTGCCTGACATCATCTTTTAGAGAAACTTCTTCGCGATAATGATACATACCATCAACTTCTATGGCTAACCTCAAGCTTTTGCAGTAAAAATCGACGATGTAATTGTCGATGCACCGTTGCCTGTCGAAATCAAATCCCCAAAGCTTATCTTCTTTTAGTTCATTCCACAACAGTACTTCACCAAAAGTCATGTCTTTTCGGAGTTTGCGGGCTAAGGCTTTTAGATTTTTATTGTATGGAATGATTTTGGGCATATATTGCCAGGCTTATAATATATCAATTACCCCTGATATGTATATTCGGAATGGATAGTTTGAGAAACCCCACCCTTCCCCGCCCCGAGGCGGGAATCGCACAAGGGCCATTGCTTTTTTGTTTAAGGATAATTTTGAATGCAATCTTAACTTAAAAACTATTCTTCCTTTTTTGGAGCAACTATCACAAAAACATCCTCGTTATCCTTCTTCATCAAATACTTTTCGCGGGCGAATTTCTCGAGTTGCTGGGGATTTGAGGTAAGTTCTTTAAGGTCTTTGGCTACCTTTTCGGTTTCTTTTTGGTAGAAATCGCGCTCCTGTTTCAGTTTGTTAACCTCCTGGTGGTACTGATATTGCGAGAATAAATCGTTCTTATCAAAAAATATCATCCACACCACAAACGCCAGCGAAACCAAAAAATATTTGTTCCTGAACAGGTTTATCAATCTGCGAAATGCCATACCAGTAAAATTTGAGTTAAAGCTATTCATAATGCGCTGGGTATACAAATATGGTTTTAAACTTTTCAACATGGTGTGGTTGATTAGGTGAGTGGTTGATTAGGTTATAAAAGCCGAACTTAATCAACTCAATCTAACCTAATCAACTCATTCAACTAAAATTAATCTCTTCTTCCTCCGCGGTTACCGCCACGGCTTGCGCCGCTCATGCCGCTGCCGCCTGCAGGTTTGTTACCGCCACTGCCACCACGACCACGGTCGGCACGACCGAAGCTACGGCCTCTTTGGCCACCACCACCGCCACCTTTTTTCTGGCCTTCGGCATGTTTGGCAACAATGCTTTGGGGGCTCATAGGGTAGGGGTGCGCTTCTTCAACAGGTATCTCTTTCGAAATCAGCTTGTGTATATCTTTTAAAAATTCAATTTCTTCCTGGTCGCAAAACGAAAGGGCTATGCCATTTAATCCTGCGCGACCTGTACGACCAATACGGTGCACATAGGTTTCGGGTATGTTAGGCAACTCGTAATTGATAACGTGGGTAAGCTCGTCGATATCAATACCACGGGCAGCTATATCGGTTGCTATAAGCACACGGGTAGTACGGTTTTTAAAGTTGGTTAAGGCCCTTTGGCGCGCATTCTGCGATTTATTGCCGTGGATAGCCTCGGCGGTAATGCCAACGCGAACCAAATCTTTCACCACCTTATCGGCGCCGTGTTTGGTGCGGGTAAATACCAGGGCGGTCTTAATTTCCTTATCTTTTAATATATGGGCAAGCAAAGCACGCTTGTCGTTTTTCTCAACATAGTAAAGCGCCTGCTGTATGGTGTCGGCAGTTGATGATACCGGGGTAACTTCTACTTTTTCTGGTTTGTTAAGTATAGTATCGGCCAGTTGTTGAATTTCCTTTGGCATGGTGGCCGAAAAGAAAAGCGTTTGCCTTTTAGCGGGCACTTTCGCTATGATTTTTTTAACATCGTGCACAAAACCCATATCCAGCATGCGGTCGGCTTCATCAAGCACCAGCATTTTTATATGGTCGAGGTGTACAAAGCGCTGGTTCATTAAATCCAATAAACGACCAGGGGTAGCCACCAAAATGTCAACGCCGCGGCGTAAAGCATCGGTTTGTGGGTTTTGGTTAACACCACCGAAAATAACCAGGTGTTTTAAGCCGGTATGTTTACCATAGGCTGCAAAACTTTCGTCAATTTGTATGGCCAGCTCGCGGGTTGGGGTTAGTATAAGGGCTTTTATTGTTTTTTGCTCTTTGTGTTGCAGTCTGTCCTGGTAAAGTAATTGCAAAATAGGGATGGCGAAGGCGGCGGTTTTGCCCGTGCCGGTTTGTGCGCAACCCAGTAAATCTTTTTGTTGTAATAAAATGGGTATCGCTTGTTCCTGTATAGGGGTAGGGGTAGTATATCCCTCTGTTTTTAAAGCCCGTAAAATAGGCTCAATGATATTTAAATCTTGAAATAACATGTAATGTTTTTAAAATATGTTGCTAACGCGATTGCATAAGCGGGTCTGAAGAGTCGTCTGATAAATCAAAACCGTAAGCTAACGGGTAATTAGGCGCAAAGATACGCAATTTAAACTTAGATTTATCGGATTTGTAGATTATAGGATTTTGGAGTGACGGATACGCCGTTTAGACTTGTGGCTCTTCAGCAGCAGATTCTTCAGTAACCACCTCCTGCTTCTTAAAAAGCGCATGCACTATCAAAATGAGCATACCCAGCATGATCGATACATCCGCCACGTTAAATATCCCGGTTTGCAGTGAGCCGAATTTGATATGCATAAAATCGGTTACCGAGCCGTAGCGTATCCTGTCGTAAATATTGCCGAAACCGCCGCCAACAATCAGTATTACGCTAAAGAGGGTCGTCCGGGTAAGTTCGCGCGTAAGCATGAATACCAGCCCGGCGGCAACAGCCATTAGCGGCAGCAGGTTTAGCAGGATAAACCGCAACGGACCCGAAAGTGAATTGCCTACACTCAAAAACGCGCCGGTATTTTCAACCTTTACCAGGGTGAAGTGGTTATCCAAAAACCTAACCTGTTCGTAATACTCCAGCTTATGCCTAACTATTGTTTTTGAAACCTGGTCGCAGCCAATATTGATGCTAAGCATAAGCAGTATAAGCAGGATTCGTAACGCGCCTTGAACTTTCATTGAACCGGAACCGGGATTAACAGATTTAAACGATTTTAACAGATGTAAAATTAATATTTTAAAGCATAAACGAAAAAAGCCCAGTATTATTTACCGGGCTTTTAAAAATTCGTGAAATTCGAATAAATTCGAGCGAATTAGTGTTTAATTATTTCTTAGCGTATTTGAAATTCTTACCGATAAACTTAGCGCTATCCCCTAATTCTTCTTCAATACGAAGTAACTGGTTGTATTTTGAAATCCTGTCTGAACGGGACAACGAACCTGTTTTTATCTGGCCGCAATTTAAAGCAACAGCCAAATCAGCAATGGTTGAGTCTTCAGTCTCGCCCGAACGGTGGCTCATTACCGAGGTGTAACCGTTGGTTTGTGCTAAAGTTACCGCGTTGATGGTTTCGGTTAAGGTACCGATCTGGTTAACTTTTACCAGTATAGAGTTTGCAATATCTTCGTTAATACCGCGCTGTAAACGTTTTACATTGGTAACAAACAAATCATCGCCTACCAGCTGAACTTTACCGCCGATTTTCTCGGTCAACATTTTCCAACCTTCCCAATCGTCTTCGGCCATACCGTCTTCTACAGAGATAATAGGGTATTTTTCAGTTAACGAAGCAAGGTAATCGGCTTGTTCAGCGCTGGTGCGGATAGCACCTTTCTCGCCTTCAAATTTGGTATAGTCGTATTTACCGTCTTTGTAAAACTCGGAAGCGGCACAATCAAATGCCAGGCAAATATCAACTCCCGGTTTGTAACCGGCTTTTTCAATAGCTTTTAAAATGGTTTCAACACCATCTTCGGTACCTTCAAAGGTTGGGGCAAAACCGCCTTCGTCACCAACAGTAGTGGTAAGGCCGCGGTCGTGCAATATCTTTTTAAGGTTATGGAAAACTTCAGTTCCCCATTGCAATGCCTGCGAAAAAGATGAAGCACCAATTGGCATAATCATAAATTCCTGGAAAGCTATCGGCGC
The DNA here is from genome assembly GCF_025359345.1 of Mucilaginibacter sp. Lineage (GTDB taxonomy): Bacteria > Bacteroidota > Bacteroidia > Sphingobacteriales > Sphingobacteriaceae > Mucilaginibacter. Next base: position 378,730 of record NZ_JANYGQ010000022.1, on the reverse strand, counting down.
GTCAGAGTGCGAGCCACCGTTAACGATGTTCATCATCGGGATCGGCAACGTGTTAGCATTTACGCCACCAATGTAGCGGTATAAAGGCTGACGGCTTTCCTGCGCTGCTGCTTTTGCTACTGCTAACGAAACACCTAAAATGGCGTTAGCGCCTAATTTTCCTTTATTTTCGGTACCGTCAAGTTCAATCATTAATGCGTCGATACCATTCTGGTCGAACACATCAACACCCTGAAGTTCTTTGGCAATTACATCATTTACGTTAGCAACGGCTTTCAATACGCCTTTGCCCATGTATACCGCTTTGTCGTTATCGCGCAACTCAACGGCCTCATGTACGCCTGTTGAAGCACCTGATGGTACTGCAGCACGACCAAGGGCGCCATTTTCGGTTAAAACATCTACTTCTATAGTAGGATTGCCGCGTGAGTCGAGTATCTGGCGGGCATGGACATCAATTATTAAGCTCATTTGAAGGGTAATTAGTTAATAAAACCACATAGTGTAATAAGTACACAACTATGTATTAGCTTCCAAATATACACTTTCAAATAAATTCGACGAAAGATTATTAATGATTTCACCGATTTGAGAATGATTTCACTGATTGGTAACATGAATTTAATATGATTTATTGGGATTTCACCGATTTGGGATTATTGATTACACCGATTATTATTTGTTTATCCCGGCCACGATATGATAAAAAGAAAATGAACAATCAGAAAAAACACAAGAATTGATTTTTGAAAAAGTAATGGCGCGAACTTGTAAGCATGTTGCTTTAAATCTTCTCTCATTTCTGATCGCGCTATCCTTCTGATACTATAAAAGCTCCAAAAATAGACCAAAAGCTGTAGTACTACCATAAAAGAAAAGCTGCAAAAGTCTTTAAATGGTATCAGGTGAGGTACGTTAATCCATGGCAGGTGTAATAAAAACATGATAAACCAAACAATACCGACAGAGATAAGGAATTTGTTTAGCCCAGTCATTTTCTTAACCACCCTGAAATAAACCAAAACATCGATTGAACAGAAGAGTAGGATATACAGAATCTTTAGGAGAAATATTTCCATCGGCGCGTAATTGGATAGGGCGGTTTAACCAAAATTAACAATAAAAAAAATTAATCGGTGAAATCATTCCCCAATCGGTGAAATCCCAAATCTACTCCCACTTAAACGTCTTAACCGCCACTGCATAAATCCCGATAAACCACGCGCCCAATATCAATAACTGGTGAGTAACATCGCCTAAGCCGGCTCCTTCAAAGGCAACCTCACGCATGGCGTCGTTAAGGTAGGTTAATGGTAGAATTTTGCTGATGGTTTGCAGCCAAACCGGGAACGCTGTTACTGAGAAAAATGTACCCGACAGCAAAAACTGCGGCATAGTGATGATGTTGGAGATAGGGGGCACACTGCTTTCGTTTTTGGCAATGCCCGATATTACAAAGCCGAAGCCCATAAATATGATCAACCCTATTGATGCCAGCACCAGCATATTCAGCACCGTTACCACACCGTGTATCAGCGTAAACCCAAACCAGTAATGCCCGACCAGAATAATAAACACGGCGCCCAGCAACGAGAATACCAGCCTTGCCAATGCCTCGCCCAAAACAATGCTGTATTTTTTTACAGGGGTGGCAAAAAAACGTTTAATTACCAGTGTAAGCCGCAGGCTTAAAAACACAAAGGCAGTACCAAATACCCCGCTGCTTAACAGCGAGAAGCCCAGCATACCCGGTAGCAGGAAGTCGATATATTTATATTCCCTGCCTTTTATAGTGGTCGAACGTACTTCGGCAACGGTTGGGGGGGCGTTATTTGTGCTGCTGTTGATCCGGAAATATAAGTTAGTAAGTTCCGACTTAAAAACACCGCCTTTTTGTGCCGATGCGTTTGAATACTGCACATTAATGGTATAAAGCGGCAGGGTATTGTTTTTTTGTATGTTAATGATAGCCGCAATATCGCCCCTCGACAGGCTGGTGGCCATTTCGGCAGTTGTCTTGTTGGTTATAAAATGCACCAGCGGATTTTTTTTCAATGCGCTATAAACCGGGCCGGTTGTATCGCAGGTTTTTGCTACAGCCACATCAACCGATACGCCGCTGCCGCCTATATTGGCAAACACCACAATAAATATTAACGGGAAAGCCAAACTAAACACTACTGCCGATGGACTGCGGGTAATAGAACGGAAGCTGGCCTTGGCAATAGCCATGGTTGCATTAAAATTGCTGTATCTTTTTGGGGTGTTCATTCGATTAGTTCATAATTAATGGTTCATAGTTCATGGCCGAAGGTTGGCTGGTAAGTAGTAATTGGTGCAAAATCCACTGCCAACTGCCCACTCAAAACTGCTAACTCCTTCTCAACCTTCCCGCCATTCTTTGCCGGTCATGTTTATAAATACGTCTTCCAGGTTAGCCAGTTTTACTTGCTTTTTGCGTTCGAAACCGCCTGCTACCAATTTATCTATAAAGTTATTGGGGGTATCGATGCCGATGATATGGCCGCCATCCACAAATGCCACACGGTCGCAGAGTTCTTCAGCTTCATCCATGTAGTGGGTGGTAATTACCACGGTGGTGCCGGCGTCCCTTATTTCGCGTATCAAATCCCAAAGGTTGCGGCGTGCCTGTGGGTCGAGGCCTGTGGTGGGCTCATCTAAAAATATAATGCGCGGATTATTTATTAGTGTGGTAGCTATCGAGAAGCGTTGCTTTTGCCCGCCCGACAGGTCCTTGTATTTTGCTTTGGCTTTATCGGTAAGGGCAACCTTTTCCAGCATTTCCAGCGGAGTCTTATTGATGCCATATAAGCCGCAGAAAAGATTGATCAGTTCGCTCAGGTTTAAGTTTGGGTAATACCCGGCAGCCTGCAGCTGTACACCTATTATCTGCTTAATACTGTCGGCACCGGTTTCGATGTCAAAGCCGTCGACGGTTATTTCGCCGCTGGTTTTATTGCGCAGGGTTTCTATAACTTCGAGGGTGGTGGTTTTGCCGGCGCCGTTGGGGCCAAGCAGGCCGAATATTTCTCCCTCGTAAACTTCAAAGCTTATGCCTTTTACAGCGGCAAAATCGCCATAGTTTTTTACCAGGTTTTTTACAGTTATAATGGGTTTGTCTGCCATGGTGTAAAAGTGCAACGGATTAGTGAATTATCAATGAGGTTTAAGTTAAATGGCATAAAAATTACTGGTTTCTCATTTTAATCTCCCCCTGAGGGGAGACTAAAAGAGTGGGATAGGGCTTAATTATAGTAATTAGCTTATTAAATGCCCGATAGAATGTAATATTGAATGTAAGTGTTCGGCAGCTTTAACTACCAGGTGTACCAATTGAATTGCGAGTAAAGTTTTCATAACAATGATTTGATTTGCGGCACAAAATTGCTGTGAAAACGCTTTTTTGCATAGTGGTATTAGGCGAAATGCGGTAAAATGTCGGTGAATATAATACCCCTGTCGCCGAATATGATGGAAATTATCGGTGGGTATCCCCCGGATTATCGGTGGAATTTATATCTTTAGATGAGTATCAACCCATAAAGTTAATCGCAATTAAAAAAATCATCATGAAAGCCTTATTTATCCTGCTTGCCTGTGCAGTTATTCTATCATCCTGCCATGTTTCGGTTAAGAAAACCATTGGCGATGCCGACACATCCATAACCAAAACATACACCGTGCCTGAAGACAGCGCCATAACAAAAGCCGTACAGGATGCCTATATGGCCATTAGTTTTAAAGAAGGTGAGCAGCCCCGGTACAGCGAGATACCAAACTATTTTATTCCCGAGGTGCAATTCATAAATTTCCGCACCGATACTGCGCAGATATTCAATATGAAACAGTTTGAAGATCTGTTTAAAAGCTTTCTGCAACAAACACAAACGCATATGTTTTATGAGGAAGAAGCATTTGGCCGTACCGAACAATTTGGCAAAGTAGCACACCGCATAAGCACCTATGTTACCTATTTAAATACCCGCGATAAACCGGCAGAGCGAGGCGTAAACAGCTTCCAATTAATTAAAACGCCGAAAGGGTGGAGGGTATCAAGCATTATCTGGGATGTGGAGAAACCCACGCTTAAGGTGCCGGATTATTATTTGAAGAAGTAAATTTATTCCCTAACCATCAAAGTAAACGCCCGTGCTGTTTCGTTCGGGTATTGAACCGCACAACGTGCAACATCGTGAAACAGCACGGCGGCTAATATTGCTGTCGACGTAAAATCATATCAATTGAAAATATATTGTTTCACCCTGATTCGGAGTGTGCCGAACACAAAGCGAACGGAACACTTATAGCAGGTGAATGCTTTCAGTAAGTTATATCAATTGAAATATACTGTTTCACGCTGATTCGGAGTGTGCCGAACACAAAGCTAACGAAACGCTACGTCAGGTTATCTATCAAATAAATTATATCAATATAAAATATATTATATTAATGATAGGTATATAACTCAATAGTAATTACTGATGATGCAGTATTTATTGGGATGCAAGGAGGAGTATTTTAATATAATTTAATTACAGATAGACAAGAATTCCTGAAAAGGTGATAAGCACTGTTCCGTTCTCTTTTTGTACCGCACACCCTGAAACAGGGTGAAACAAAAAAGCGGTTAACTCATCAACCGCTTTATTTATGCTTTTAGTTCTTCATCAAATTGATGAAATCATCAAACAAATACCTGCTATCATGCGGGCCGGGAGATGATTCGGGGTGATATTGTACCGAGAATGCTTTTTTGCCTTTTACGCGGATACCTTCAATAGATTGGTCGTTAAGGTTAATGTGGGTAATCTCTACCTTGTCAGATGCCCTTACGGCCTCAGGTACCACACCGAAACCATGGTTTTGCGAGGTTACTTCACAATGGTTGATGATAACGTTTTTTACCGGGTGGTTTAAGCCACGGTGACCGTTAAACATTTTTATGGTTGGGATATCATTTGCCAAAGCCAGCAACTGGTGACCAAGGCAAATACCAAACATCGGTTTCTCCGATGCCAAAACCTTTTTAACCGTATCTATTGCGTAAGGCATAGCCGATGGATCACCAGGGCCGTTAGAAATAAAGTAACCGGTAGGGGCAAAGTCCTTTTCCATTTCCTCAAACGACGTTTTGGCCGGGAAAACTTTTGCATAAACATCACGGTCATCAAAATTACGCAGGATGTTTTTCTTTACGCCAAGGTCGAGCACTGCTACGCGGTAGGTGGCGCTTTCGTCGCCGAAGGTATACGTTTCAGTGGTTGATACTTTTGATGATAATTCTAAGCCATCCATTGATGGTACTTCGTCGAGTTTTGCTTTCAACTCATCGATGTCTAAAATCTCTGAGGATATAATGGCGTTCATTGCGCCTTTATCGCGGATATGCCTCACCAGCTGGCGGGTATCAATATCAGATATACCAACTATATTTTGCTCCTGGAAATAATCCTGTATCGATTCATTGGCTTGTTTGCGGCTATAGGCAATGTTGTAATTTTTACAAACAAGTCCGGCAATCTGGATCTGGCCCGATTCAACTTCTTCGTCAGCTATACCATAGTTGCCAATATGCGCATTGGTGGTAACCATAATTTGCCCGAAGTAAGAAGGATCGGTAAAAATCTCCTGGTAGCCGGTCATGCCGGTATTAAAGCAAATTTCGCCGGTGGTAGTTCCCATTTTTCCGGCAGCTTTACCATAAAACATAGTTCCGTCAGCCAGTAGTAATACTGCAGGTAATTTGGTGAAATAAGTCATTATATAAAAAAATTGAATGATTAAAAACCCGGTTTGCCTGGTGCGGCGCTCCGTGAAAACAGACTGAAATATTGAAGTGCGTTACTTCTGGATTCACGGGTGCAAAGGTAGAAAAAGATTTCGGAAGTCGGATGTCCGATGTCGGATTTTTTTGAATGCGGAAATCGGAATGCCGATTGCGGAATGGTTTGGTGAATATATAATTCCATCCAGGCCAAAAAAAGAATAATTCCGAAATCCGAAATAACATTACCTTTGTACCGCACAAAACCATAACCCATGTCTGTTCATAAAGAGGTTAAAAGAATTACCACGCATATTTTGCAGGAGATGAAAAACCGTGGCGAAAAGATCGCCATGCTTACTGCGTACGACTTTTCGATGGCGGCCATTGTCGACGAAGCCGGTACCGACATTATACTGGTGGGCGATTCGGCGTCAAACGTTATGGCCGGGCACGAAACTACGTTACCTATAACCCTCGACCAAATGATTTACCACGCATCATCAGTGGTGCGGGCGGCAAAAAGGGCCCTGGTTATTGTCGATTTACCTTTTGGTTCGTACCAGGGTAATTCAAAAGAGGCGCTTAATTCGGCTATCCGCATAATGAAGGAGTCGGGTGCGCACGGTGTAAAAATGGAGGGCGGTGTTGAAATTGCAGAATCGGTTACCCGTATACTTACTGCAGGCATCCCGGTGATGGGGCATTTGGGGCTTACGCCGCAATCTATCTATAAATTTGGCACTTACACGGTTAGGGCTAAACAGGAGGCAGAGGCGCAAAAACTGCGCGAGGATGCATTAAAACTACAGGAACTGGGTTGCTTCTCGATAGTATTGGAAAAAATACCGGCGTTACTGGCAAAGCAGGTTAGTGAAAGCCTGAACATACCAACAATAGGCATAGGCGCCGGTCAGCATTGCGATGGGCAGGTGCTGGTGATACACGATATGCTGGGCATCAATAAAGGGTTTTCGCCCCGTTTTTTGCGTAAGTATGCCGATTTGCACCAGGTAATGAACGATGCTATCCAGAATTATGTTACTGAAGTAAAAGCCAAAACCTTCCCCAACGAGAAGGAGGAATATTAGGAGGAAGTTCATGGTTGATGGTTCATAGCCGCTGCAACTTGCAACTTAGCTATCAGCTACCCATTCTGCTATGAACTATGAACTATGAACTATGAACCACCCCAAAGTCAACATAAAATATATTAACCACGACATCACCGACGATGATATCCTTTACGAGGATAATCACCTAATTGCGGTTAATAAACGGGCAGGCGATATTGTGCAGGTTGACGATACCGGGGATGAATCATTGGATGATAAGGTAAAAAAGTATATCGCCAAAAAGTATAACAAACCCAACGGCGCATTTTTAGGCGTGGTGCACAGGTTGGACAGGCCGGTTAGCGGGGTTATACTCTTCGCCAAAACCAGCAAGGCCCTCGAGCGTATAAACGCCATGTTTAAGGGCCGCGAAATGCACAAAACCTATTATGCAGTGGTGCGCAACCGACCGCAACCACCAGCAGGTAACCTGGTACACTGGTTGGTAAAAAATCCGCAGAAAAACGTTACCAAAGCGCATGATAAAGAAGTACAGGGCAGCCAGCGTGCTGAGTTGAACTACAAATTGGTTGCTGAACTTGGCGGCTACTATTTAATAGAGGTTGATCCTATAACCGGCCGTCCGCACCAGATACGCGTACAGCTATCAACCCTGGGCTGTCCTATTGTTGGCGATAACAAATACGGCTATCCCCGTGGCAGCTTGCGCAAAAGCATCAGCCTGCATGCCCGGCGGCTGGAGTTTATTCATCCTATAAAAAAAGAACCTATTGTAATTATTGCACCGGTGCCTAAGGATGGCTTTTGGGAACGGTTTGAAGGGATGATGGTAGGGGGGTAATCAGTTGACAGTTTGGAGTTGGCAGTTGCAGTCAGCAAATTAAAAAGTCCTGAGCCAACAGCTAAACAGCTATCGACTCAAGGCTTTCGACTATAGACTTTGGACTAAAATTTACTCGTTCGTTAAAATAACCTTCAACGCTCTCTCCTTAGCTGCATTGCCAAAGGTGTCATAAGCAGCCATCACATCGCTTAATTTGAAATGATGCGTGATAAGCCTGCTTGGCTGCAATTTGTTTGATTGTACCGTTTTTAACAACATTGGCGTAGTAACAGTATCAACCAACCTGGTGGTTATGGTTATATTTTTTGCCCATAAAGTTTCCAGGTGCAGCGTAGCGCTTTTGCCGTGAACACCTATGTTGGCAACGTGACCGCCAGGTGCAATTATTTCAGTGCAAAGCTCAAAAGTTTCGGGTATGCCAACGGCCTCTATAGCCACATCAACACCTTTGCCGCCTGTACGGCTCATCAGTTTTTCAAGTACATTTTCCTGCGAACCGTTAATGGTTTGCGTTGCACCGAATGTTTTGGCAACGTCGAGCCGGTTTTGGTCGGGGTCAATCATAATAATCTCGGCTGGTGAGTAAAACTGTGCAGTAAGCAAAGCCGCTATACCTATAGGCCCCGAGCCTACTATGGCTACGGTATCGCCGGGTTTTACCTGCCCGTTTAATACGCCGCACTCAAAGCCGGTTGGTAAAATATCACTCAACATAACCAAAGCTTCTTCGTCAGCACCTGCCGGGATAGGGTAGAGGCTATTATCTGCGTGTGGTATCCGCACGTATTCGGCCTGTGTGCCATCAATCATGTTTCCCAGTATCCAGCCGCCATCTTCGCAATGCGAATACATGCCTTTTTTACAAAAACTGCATTTACCGCACGATGTTATGCACGATATAAGCACATGGTCACCTTTTTTAAAGGTACTCACAGCTGTACCAACTTCTTCAACCACGCCAACACCTTCGTGTCCGATTATCCTGCCGTCTGTAACGGTCGGTACATCGCCTTTCATTATGTGCAGGTCGGTGCCGCAAATAGTGGTTTTATAAATTTTTACAATAGCATCGGTAGCTTTCGTTATTGTGGGCATTGGCTTGTCTTCCCATGCCTTTTTGCCGGGCCCATGATACACCAGCGCCTTCATGGTTTTAACCGAGCCATTTGCCAGTAATTTTGCCTCGGGTTGTACTTTATCTGCAACCGCTTCCTCAATTAATGCTTCCATAATTTTATCTTTTGATTATAAGTGATGATAAAACAAAGATGCACCGGTAACGGGCTTTAAAATATGATAGTTGTCACCTTAAAAAGTGATAGTTGAGATACGTTTACTACAAGCCATGTGCCTTTAATACCTTACTTATATCTACCTGCCAAATGTACTGGTCGGTATTAACAGTTACCCCGGCTGCATTGCGCTGATTGCTGAAATAAAGCGTTTTTAAATCGGGAGACAGGCGGGCCTCCACTCCGAATACTTTGTCTGAAATCAGTTGGCGTAAATCAAGGGGTTCGCTCCAACCCTTTGGGGTGCGGAAAACAATAAACAAGTCGGCAGTATGAGGTAACGCAGGTGGCCTGCCTGATGAAAAAATAAGGAACGACTCATCGGGAGCAACTACGGGGTCAACATCGCCATAAGCATCAACGCTGAACGAGGGGCGCACAGGCGTTTGGTATTCCCCGTTTTTATATTGCGAGCGGCGGATGTGGAACCGGCCAGAGGTATCGGGCAGCATAAAATAAACGCTGCCATCAGCAGTAATGGCCGGGCTGAAGATCGAATTGTTTTGGTTAATCACATCTGGTAAGCGCTGTGGTTTGCCCCAGCCTTTTTTTGTAAGGTCAACCTTCCACAGGTTGCCGCCATTGCCAGGGTAGTTTTTTTTACCCCAATAACCGTCAATTATCTCGCCGCTTGCCGAAGCCGGGCGATTGGATGCGAACACTAAGTATTTGCCATTTGGCGCAAATGCAGGTTCAAGGTTATGGAAGCCACCACTAAACGGTGCAATAACAGGCTCAGTCCATTTGTTATCCTTATAATAGGAAACCATAATGGTAATATCCTTGACAGGCGATGTGCCAAAGTAAACAGCCTTACCATCGGGCGAAAACGCGGGTGCAGCAGCCCTGTTAGCCACGCCTGGAATCTCACCGGGGGCGAAAGCTTTTACTTCGGCCCAATACTTATTGGTATCGGCGGAGATAGTAATGGCTTTGGTATTGGTGTTTATAAAAACAGCAAGAAGTAACGCTGGGGTAAATAGTTTAGTGATTCTTTTCATCCGGGTCAGTTTTATTTCAAACTAAATACCGGATGTTTTTTAAAGGGGCGAAACTATTTAAATAGGGTGGAGATTATTTTTAATGGATTGGGGAGAATGCTCAATCGGCTTTGATTAGATTTGTCAACTTTTCAAAAGTTGACAAATCTTACCGTGCTATCTATCGTTAGCAACTTGTCTTTGTAGGTCTTCCCATTCTTCATCAGTAAATGGGTCAATTTTGGGAGTATTTTTTAGAGCCTCAATAAGCTTTTGCCCGGTTTTGCCGGTTTTTAAACCAAATGCCGTTGCACCTCCAGCGGCTAAAACTTCCTCTACCGAATAGGATTTATGCGTCTTAAACTTATATGTTTCGTTATTGGTTGGAACGTCGGATTTCATTAATTATCTCCTTTCTAAGCTGCTTCGGCATTTATTAATACAAATGTAGAAAACTTCGCAAACCATTCCTCATCACAACCCCAGCACCTTCACCCAAATCCTTTCATCCACCAGTACGCCTTCTTTCAAACTCTTCTCCCTTGTTCGTAACGTATTTTCACCGGGATAGGAGATAGCTCCACCCTCATGTTCAGGTCGGCTGGTTTTGGTATAGGCAATTATTTCTTCGACGGCCTGTTGGGTGTATGAACTGTCTTCCGGCTGTATGCAGATAAATACCTGCGATACGCCCGACTCACTTTCGCTTTCAGTGATTTTTGCTGTCGATTTTCCCTGGCTAAGCACGGTTGCGAGCAAATCCAACACTAATGATAACCCGGAACCTTTCCAGAACCCAACAGGCAGCAGCCTTTTTGATTCCAGTATTTCGGCGGCATTGGTGCTTAAATTTCCGTCAACATTGTATCCACCGGGCAGGGGCAGCTCTTCATTATTGTTTTTATATTGGTTTAGTTTACCCACCGAATATTGGGAAATAGCCATATCAAGCACTACATGCCCGCCTTTGCGAGGTATTGCTATTACCAAAGGATTGTTACCAAGTCGCGGGTCAACGCCACCCCAGGGCGGCAGGTTGGCGATGGTATTGGTGAAGCAAATACCGATCAGTCCGGCTTCAGCAGCTTGCCAGCCGTAAGCCCCGGCGCGCATCCAGTGGTTGGTGTTTTTCAGCGCTACGCACCCGATGCCGTTTATATTAGCCAATTCCATGGCCCTGTCCATGCAAAAACGTGCGTTCAAAATTCCGGGCCCCAGATTACCATTCCATTGCTCCAGCGAGCCAAATGCAGCGTCTTGCGTCGGTTCCGCATCGGGTATAACCAATCCCTCTTTTACAAACTCAACAAAAACAGGGAAACGGTTTAAGCCATGCGTGTATACACCATCCCGACTGTTCTCCGCAAAAATGGTGGCACAAAGGTTTGCCTTCTCTTCGGGAAAATCTAATGAAAGCAATACCCGTTTAAATTCGGCTTGCAGGGTTTCAAATGGAATGCGCATTTTTGAGTTGATTGAGTTAGATTTGGTTTGATTGGGTTTGATTAAGTTGATTGGGTTAGAATTCGCTAATTTGGGAAAGACAAATAAAACTAACAAACTTTTCTTTCGGTCTTCCGGACTTCCCCGACATTCGGACTTCCCAACAATAATAATCTACTAAATCTGTTTAATCCAAATAATCTGCGGCCAAATTTTTATTTTTGCCGATATACGCCTGATGAAGAAAAGATATCCGTTTTTAGCTGCTTTAATTATACTGGGATTGATTATTAACTCCTGTAAAAAAACAGGGCAAACCCCCATCGCAACTTTATTTACCGGCGGTACCTGGAAACTGGCCTCGATAGAAGTAAAAGAGTTTGTTGGCAACCAGGGTGTTAAAGACACTACCATGAACGATACCTGTTCGCAATACTTTACATTTAATCTTGATAAAACCTGTACGTATACCAACTTCAACTGCATGACTCAAACTGTAAAAGGCAATTGGTCGCTTACACAAAACCAGCTTTTTTTGAATGCAGATGTAACTTTGAAGGATACTTCCAAAAGCGGGAGTTCGCAGCCCTTTATTAATACCCAGATTCAAACCCTCGGGCAGTATTCAATGGTTTTAAACACTGGCGATATCGCACCCAACTACTCACTAACACAGCACCGCAGAATTGTAGTATACGGGTTTGTACGGCAAACTAGTGTTAGTACCAACTAATAATCACCGCTTGTTTTCATGTAAGGAAATCCTGCGTAATTAATAATTAAAAAACGGCCTAAATACTGTTTAGGAAACAATTATTGCAAGGAAAACCATATATTTGACATATTGTAACTGCTGTATGTAACCAAAATGTTACCTTCAAAAATCAATTGTTGGTGTTTATGTACATATAGAACCCATTACAATTAATTAGGATAAGTTTTGATGAAAAGAAGAATTGCAATTTTTGCTTCAGGATCGGGTTCAAATGCTCAAAAAATAATGGAGCATTTTAAGCGTAATCCGGAGGCCGAAGTAGTTTTGATATTAACTAACAATCCGCAGGCCTACGTTTTGCAAAGGGCCGATAATTTTGAAATTCCCTCACATATTTTTACCAGGCACGAGTTTTATGATACCGACGACGTTATCAGGCTGCTAAAAAACCTGCAGGTTGATTTAATTGTGCTGGCAGGCTTCCTTTGGCTGGTACCGGTGTCATTATTGAATGCTTTTCCTAATAAAATAATTAACCTGCATCCTGCACTGCTACCAAAACACGGCGGCAAGGGTATGTATGGCGATCACGTGCACAAAGCAGTACTTGCCGAAGGCGATGACGAATCGGGCATCACCATCCATTTTGTGAGTGACCAATTTGATGAAGGTGAAATAATCCACCAATCGCGCTTTAAAGTTGAGCCAGGTGATAACCTGGAGGTTATTAAATTTAAGGGCCAGCAACTCGAGCACCAACATTTCCCAAGGGTGATTGAGAGTTTGCTGAAGAAAATGAAGAGTTGAGGTTAGTTGATTAGTTAACTTGACAATAGAGATTAGGCTTTTGCGGCGGTACCATTCATCAATAAAAATCAATGCCTAGCATTTCAACTTCGCCGGTTACTTCTTTTAAACCCAATCCATGAAAATTCAGGGTTTGTTGAATTGTTTTCATGTTGCTCAAATCAAGCGATAAATCGTACCTGTTGCTATCTTTAATTTGAGTTGCGACTATAAAGTGAGCACTGCCTTCAAGCTCTTTAGCTATATTTTTAAGCGAATAGCCAACGATCTCAAACCTGGGGAAGGTATCCGCGTCAAAACTACTGTGACCATTCTGTAATGATAAAAAGCTGCGGAGTTTCGAAGTATCGGTTATTGTAAGTTCATAATACGTTTTTGTTACCTTGTTAATTTTTACATTGAATTTAAATGCATCGCCCAGTAAGGAGACAATGAGATTTCTGCGGGGCTTATTTAATAATAGGGTGTTACTGTATTTTCTAAACTGTGTTGTATCAAACCGGCTGTAGAAATTTAGGTTTATAAGCTGATTGAGTTTGGCTGTATCGTTCGCCACTATCCTTGCCCTTTTGCCAAAACCCGTAATATCCTCCAACACATCTCCCAATTTATCGTTGGTTTTTGAAACGCTTATATAATCACCATCATAGTTTGATGAGCCTCCGCCGGGAAAGCTTTTAACACTTGTATCGGCAAGTGTAGCTGTAAAAGAGAATATGGTTTTTACTTTAGCTTTTTTCTTTATAACAGTCGATGGTTTGGCCACATCGTTAACATGTACTGTAAGTGGCTGATTGTTTATGATTTTTGTAAGGATATCGTCGGTCAAATCCTGTCCGGGGCCTGCCCACTTAACCACATTATTTTTATCAATAACAACACTATATGGTATGAAATCTACCTTAAATGTGGTCATGGTGGTTTTGCTTGTATCCATTAAATTTAAACCGTGAACTTGTTTTTTTGTACGGTCGAAAAATCGTTGTGCTGTTTTTAACGGCTCATCGGTAATAATTGCAAAAACGACTTCCTTACGCTGATAAGTATCTGCCAACTTGTTAAAATGAGGAAAGTTGGCAATGCAGGGGGCACACCAGGTTGCCCAAAAATCAAGTACTAAAATTTTGCCTTTATAAAAGTCTTTGGGTACTTGTTTGCCAATGCTTTGTTGGAAAATTATTGGTGGCGCCGGCTTGGTAACCAATGAGTCGGCAGATTGAGCCTTTGCCAACAATGAAACTAAAGCGAAACAAAATGCAAATAGGGCAGATTTCATACTTGTTTAATGAGTAAGGTTTGGCCAAATATAAACAAACTTTATCCGCCTGTGCTTTTAATAACATATAAAGCAGGATTGAATGCTACAACATTGCCCCATTAATTTGGGAGACGATAAACGGGAAAAACTCAAGGATAACCACGAGTTTTTTCATCGTTGAAAAAAATAAAAAAAACTACCATTTTACCCCCGATCTCTAATCACTAATCCCTACCTTTGCGGCTCAAAAAACATCCTGTAAATGAGCGAGTCAGTGCAAATAAAAAATGCTTTAATATCAGTTTATTATAAAGACAATTTAGAGCCGATAATCCACGAGTTAAACCGCCTCGGCGTCAACATATATTCAACCGGCGGAACAGAAACTTTTATCCGCAATTTAGGCGTAAACGTAATACCGGTCGAAGACCTTACATCATACCCATCTATACTTGGTGGTCGCGTTAAAACACTGCACCCCAAGATTTTCGGCGGCATTTTAGCCCGAAGAAATTTTGCACCCGACGAGCAACATCTGGCGCAGTATGAAATACCGGAAATTGATTTGGTGATTGTTGATTTATATCCTTTTGAGGAAACCGTAATGTCGAACGCTGAAGAGGACGAGATTATCGAAAAAATCGATATTGGCGGCATTTCATTGATCCGTGCAGCAGCTAAAAACTTTAAAGATGTGGTGATCGTTGCGTCGAAAAAAGATTACTCAGTATTGGAAGATTTATTGAAAACGCAGGGGGGAACAACCACCATCGACCAGCGTCGTTCGTTTGCCCACAAGGCGTTCAATATTTCGTCAAATTACGATACCGCTATTTATAAATACTTTAACCGCGAAGAGCCCCTGCCGGTATTTAAAGAAAGTATACAAACCAGCCAGGTTTTGCGTTATGGCGAAAACCCACACCAGGGCGGCGTGTTTTATGGTGAGCTTGACCGTATGTTTACCAAACTGCACGGTAAAGAATTATCATACAACAACCTTGTCGACGTTGATGCAGCGGTAAATTTAATTGACGAGTTTACTGAGCCAACCATAGCCATCTTAAAACATACCAATGCATGCGGTATAGCATCGCGCAATTTTATAAAAGAAGCCTGGATTGATGCCTTAGCCTGTGATCCGGTATCAGCATTTGGTGGTGTAATAATTGCCAACGACGAAATTGATGCGGAAACCGCTACTGAAATAAGTAAAATATTTTACGAGGTACTGATAGCTCCGGCTTTTACTGATGAAGCTGTTGCTATACTAAAAGAGAAAAAGAACCGTATAATACTGATTCGCCAGGTAGTTGAATTGCCGGTAAAGCAATTTAAAACACTGTTGAACGGGATTATTGAGCAGGATAAGGACGCTGTAATTGAAGGCCCGGAGCAAATGACACCGGTTACCGACAGGAAGCCGACTGACCACGAACAAAGGGATTTGTTTTTTGCCAACAAGGTTGTTAAACATACCAAGTCAAACACTATTGTGTTTGCAAAAAACGGCCAGCTAATGGCAAGCGGGGTAGGGCAAACATCAAGGGTCGACTCATTAAAGCAGGCGGTTATTAAAGCGAACAGCTTTGGGTTTGATTTGAACGGGGCGGTAATGGCATCTGATGCTTTTTTCCCTTTTCCTGATTGCGTTGAACTGGCCGCTGAGGCAGGGATTACCGCTGTTTTACAACCGGGTGGCTCAATAAATGATAAGCTTTCTGTTGAAATGTGCAATCAAAAAAACATTTCGATGGTTACTACCGGCGTACGCCATTTTAAACACTAATTTTTAAACACGAATAGCACGAATTTATTCGAATTACGCGAATTAAAAACACGATGAACGGATTATTGACGTTAGTTAAGGGCACGTGCATTTAATTCGTTTTAATTAGTTTACATTCGTGAAATTCGTGCTCTTATTACTAATTTTGCAGCATATTTTTGAAATAAAACTAAATGGGTTTATTTAATTTTTTTACACAGGAAATCGCCATCGATTTAGGTACAGCAAATACCCTCATTATACATAACGATAAAGTTGTTGTCGACGAACCGTCGATAGTAGCTTTTGACCGCACCACCAATAAAGTTATTGCCATTGGCAGGCAGGCCATGCAAATGGAAGGCAAAACTCACGATAATATCCGCACGGTTCGTCCGCTTAAAGATGGTGTAATTGCCGACTTTAACGCTGCCGAGCACATGATACGCGGCATGATAAAAATGATTAACCAGGGCAAAGGATGGTTTTTTCCGTCGTTGCGTATGGTTATCTGTATCCCATCCGGTATTACGGAGGTTGAAAAACGTGCCGTACGCGACTCGGCAGAAATTGCCGGTGCCAAGGAAGTTTACCTTATACACGAGCCAATGGCTGCAGCCGTAGGTATCGGTATCGACGTGGAGGAACCAATGGGTAACATGATTATAGACATCGGTGGTGGTACTACCGAGATCGCAGTAATCGCGTTATCGGGTATTGTTTGCGATCAATCTATCCGTGTAGCGGGTGATAACTTCGATTCTGATATTGTTCAATACATCCGCCGTCAGCACAACATCATGATTGGTGACCGTACGGCAGAAAAGATAAAAATCGAAGTTGGCGCTGCATTGCCAGAGCTTGCTGACCCACCAACCGACTTTGCTGTACAGGGCCGCGATTTAATGACCGGTGTGCCAAAACAGATAATGGTTTCATACTCTGAGATTGCGCATTGTTTGGATAAGTCGATTTCGAAGATTGAAGAAGCGATTTTAAAAGCGCTTGAAATTACGCCGCCCGAGCTTTCGGCAGATATTTATCAAACCGGTATATACTTAACAGGTGGCGGTGCATTGCTGCGCGGACTTGACAAACGTATAGCCGCCAAAACCAAACTGCCGGTGCACGTAGCCGAAGACCCGTTGCGCGCCGTAGTACGCGGAACCGGAACAGCGCTTAAAAATATCGGTAATTTTAAATTTCTAATGCAATAATTTGGTTAGCGGTGAGTCGTGAACGGTGAGTGGTTTTTAAGACTGATTCACTATTCACCACTCACTACTCTCCAGTCACCACTCACCACCATGCGTAATCTCCTGATATTTATCACTAAGTATAACGCATTCTTTTTGTTTATAATTTTCGAGGTTGCTTCGCTGATAATTTATATCAAATACAATTCTTTTCAGAAAGCCAGCTTTATTAACTCGTCCAACGAGGTTACCGGTGGCTTTTATGCCAAAATGAGTGAGTTTAACAGCTACCTGAAGTTAAAGGAAGAAAATGATGAGCTTGCCCGCGAAAACTCCGGGCTGCGAAACCAGCTCAAGTCGTCGTTTTATGTGGATACGGTGAATAAACACAAGGTAACCGACACTATTTATAAACGGCAGTACGAATACATAGTTGCAAGGGTGATAAATAATTCGACAAACCATGCCAATAACTACCTTACCATTAATAAAGGCAGCCAGCAAGGTATTGCGAAAGGCATGGGGGTGATGTGCAATTTGGGCATTGTAGGTAAAGTTATTATTGTTTCGGAGCACTTCTCGGTAATACAGTCGCTGCTGCATAAAGATTCGCAGTTTAGTGCTATGCTGGCGAACAATAAAGAGATCGGCACCATTGAGTGGGGCGATGATTTAAATCCCCGTAAGGGCATTTTAAAGGATGTATCCAACAACGCTGTGCCGAAGGTAGGCGAGGAGGTGGTAACATCGGGATATTCGCTTTTTCCAACTGGTATACCCATCGGGAAGATAAGTAATCTGCATACAAAGGCAGGCGGCTACGCACTTAACATGGAAGTTACCCTGGCTGTCGACTTTAGCAAGCTGCAATATGTTGATGTTATAAATAACAAATTTGCTACTGAGCAGGAGGGATTGGAGGCCCAGCAAAAAAAGGATGAGTAGGAACATCATAATCAACATTATCAGGTTTTTGGTACTGGTTTTTATACAGGTTTTTTTATTGAAGAATATAAACCTGTATAACTTTTCGACCCCATATTTTTATGTCCTTTTTATTTTACTGCTGCCGTTTGAAACACCAAACATATTGCTCTTCGCACTGGCATTTATATTAGGCCTTACCATTGATGCTTTTTACGATACGCCCGGCCTGCATGCAGCTGCCTGTGTGATATTGGCATTTGTGCGTATTATATTTATCAGCGTTACTGTTCAAAAAGATGGCTTTGATAATGAGCCCGAGCCTACCCTGGGAATTATGGGGCTCCGATGGTTTATTACCTATGCGTCCGTTTTAACCCTTGTTCATCATTTCTTTCTCTTCAACCTTGAAGCTTTCAGCCTTTCGCAATTGGAATTTACAATAAGCCGTGTTTTATTGAGTTCATTATTTACCGTGTTTTTAATGTTAATTTCGGGGCTGTTATTTTTCAAGAGGAAAGAGCGTAAATGAATAGTTTTTTTGAGCGGCGCTACGTTATTGCCGGAATTTTCATAACCATCGTCATCATACTGCTTGCCAGGCTGTTTTATATGCAGGTGATTGATGACCGGTACGCCATATACGCCGGTAAAAATGTTTTAAGGCAAACTATCCAATACCCTGCCCGTGGCCCCATCCTCGATCGTAATGGCAAAGTGCTGGTATTAAACGAGCCTTTTTACGATATTGTTGTTGAACCGCGTAAAGTGAAACCCTTTGATACCCTTGCCCTTTGTAAACTGTTGGGGATTGACAAGGCCGAATTTGATAAACGCTGGATAAAGGCCTGTAAATTTGGTCAAACAACGGCATCTGTTTTTGAGAAGCAACTTACCCCCGAAGTATATGCTGCGGTGCAGGAAAGATTATCTGAGTTTCCTGGCTTTAGCTCCATAACCAGGTACCTGCGCACCTATCCCGACTCGGTAGCTGCTCATTTCCTGGGTTTTATTGGCGAGGTAAAAGAACCGGATATCAAACGCTCAAACGGCTATTACCACCAGGGCGATTTTATTGGTATAACCGGAGTAGAGAAATCATACGAAACTGTGCTTCGCGGTCAGCGGGGCGTGCTCAACCAAATGGTCGATTCACGCGGTCGTCCGAAAGGGAAATATGCAAATGGCTTGTTCGATACGGCAGCAGTAGCAGGGGAACGTTTGACATCATCTCTCGATATCAATATTCAAAAGCTGGGTGAGAAATTGATGCAAAATAAGGTGGGCAGCATCGTGGCGATTGAGCCGTCGACCGGTGAAATACTTTGTTATGTAAGCGGCCCCACTTACGATCCTAATTTAATGGTAGGCCGCGAGCGGGGCAACAACGCTGCCAAAATGTATAACGATGTTTACAATCCCTTTTTTATAAGGCCGATACAGGCCAAGTATCCCCCCGGATCGTCGTTTAAACCGTTGAGCGCGCTTATTGGCTTGCAGGAAGGCATTATTACACCGCAAACTACTTATTACTGCCCTGGCTACTACCAGGCCGGTAACCGGAGGGTAAAATGCAATAACGGCGAATCGCATGGTTTGGTAAACCTAAGCAGTGCAGTAGCTGAATCGTGCAACGGGTACTTTATGATGGTGTTCGAAAAAATAATAAACCGGTACGGCGGTAAGGCCACCGAAGAAGAATTTAATAAATGGCGTGACAATGTTAAAAAATTTGGTTTAGGTACCCGGCTCGATCTTGATATGCCCAGCGAAAGCCGGGGCAATGTGCCTACCTCATTATACTACGATAATATTTACCACAAAGGCGGTTGGCGTTCAAGTACGGTTATCAACGTGGCTTTTGGCCAGGGCGAGCTATTGGCAACGCCGCTGCAAATGGCCAATCTCGAATGCACCATTGCTAACGAAGGATTTTATTACAAACCACATTTGATAAAAGCAATCGGCACTCATAATGTTATCAAAAAGGAATACACCGTAAGAAATTACGTGGGGATTGACTCTCAATATTTTCAACCGGTAATAAATGGGATGGAGGCAGTGGTTGAAAGAGGCACGGCTATTCGATCGAAAATACCGGGTATTATTATGTGCGGAAAAACAGGTACGGCACAAAATACCGGCGGCGAGTCGCACTCCGTATTTGTGGCTTTTGCTCCGCGCGAGAATCCCAAGATAGCCATAGCTGTGATAGTTGAAAACTCTGGAGAGGGTGCGCATTGGGCAGCGCCGATTGCCAGCTTTATTGTAGAAAAGTATTTAAGAGGCACAATCTCCCAGCGTGAATCGGGTATTACCGTCGAGCATTTTGCCAATGCCAACCGCTTGCCCGATTCTGCTTTGTATTACAACAAGTTCAGGAGAAAGCCAGTGCCGGCCGATACGGCTAAAAAACAAAAAAAAGATTCCCTGCAAAAAACTCAGGGCCTTAAAACAGCATCGGGCAAGGAAAATAAATCCCAGGCAACACAATTAAAAACTAAAAAGAGATGAACAACCAGCGCAGTTTCTTTTTTAACGTGGACTGGGTAACGGTGTTTATCTACTTTGCGCTTTGTGTAATCGGCTGGTTCAATATCCACTCGGCTGTTTTTGATGAGCGGCATCCAAGCATTATTGATGGTGCCACTAATTATGGCAAGCAATTTACTTTTATTATTGTATCGGTAATAGTAGGTGGTATTATCTTACTGCTCGAGAGCAGGTTTATTACTGCTTTGGCTCCCATTTTTTATGTAGGCACCTTGCTGTTGCTGATGCTGGTATTGGTTATTGGGCATAGGGTGGGCGGCAACCAGGCCTGGATAAACCTTGGCGGCGGTTTCAGGCTGCAACCGGCGGAGTTTGCCAAGTTTTCGACCTGCCTGATTTTAGCCCGTTATTTAAGCGGCCCAAACATAAAGGTCTCCGAAATAAAGTCGTTTGCCATTGCACTGGCTATTATTGGCGTGCCCATGTTTTTGATATTGTTGCAGCCTGATATGGGCTCGACACTGGTATTCATTTCGCTGGTTTTTGTGTTGTACCGCGAAGGCCTGTCGCCATACTTTCTGATCATCGGGTTTTTATTTATAGCACTATTTGTATCGGCAATATTGTTTAGCCCGCTGGCGGTCATCGGCGTAATTATTGCGATTGTGGCACTAATTATCCTGCTGTTCAGGCGTAATAAACGGTTGGTAACAACTTTGCTGGCCGGCCTGGCCATTTGTGTTGTGTTTGTTTTAAGCGTTAAGTTTATTTACAACAGTGTGCTTAAGCCACACCAAAAAGTGCGTATTGATATTGTATTGGGTATAAAAAGCGATTTAAAAGGCAAAGGCTATAACGTAAACCAATCAAAAATTGCAATAGGTTCCGGCAAGCTTTGGGGCAAGGGCTATTTGCATGGTACCCAAACCAAGTACTCGTTTGTGCCCGAACAAAGTACCGATTTTATTTTCTGTACCGTGGGTGAGGAGTGGGGCTTTGCCGGATCGGTAACCGTAATCGGCCTGTACCTGTTTTTAGTGCTCCGCATAATTATGCTTGCGGAGCGACAGCGATCGCCATTTTCACGAATATACGGCTATGGCGTAGCCTCGATTATATTTTTCCACGTAATGATAAATGTGGGTATGACGATAGGGATTGTACCCGTAATAGGTATCCCGCTGCCTTTTATCAGCTATGGCGGTTCATCGCTGATAAGCTTTACGCTACTGCTTTTTGTGCTGCTTAAACTGGATTCGAATAGAATGGGGATTGTTTAGGCAGTCTGCGAGTTGTATCTGGCGATTAGTTAAAAAAGAACTGATAGGGTGTTTACAATTTTTCTATTTCTTCAATAGATAATTTGGTGAATTTTGAAATTTGGGCAATTGGCAGACCATCTTTTTTCATTTCGCGTGCAATTTCTTTGGCTTCTTCCAATTTCCCTTTTTCAATACCTTTTTCAATACCTTTTTCAATACCTTTTTCGAATCCTTCCTTCAAAGCATAATCAAGTACATTTTTATTATCCCATTTGTACTTTAAACTACTATCATACATAGTTTTTTCCTCCTTAGTCAAATTAGTATATTCAGCGATATTAAACAATTTTTCAAATATCGGCTTCCGCAGATATCCCGGTATCTTATCCATATGGCTCATATTTTTTAAAACATAAAGCCACTTATCTAAATCAGTCTCTAAATCACCTTCTGTTTTAACAAATTTACGTAATTCTATGTAAGTGTAACCTAACTTGTCATAAAAAACTTCACCGGTTTCAATATTGCATAAACAAATATGATGCAGATATTCGGTACTTTTCTCTGTTTGTAATGTGAAGTCTTCCAGCAAAGCAACAAGATAAACTCCACTCAATTTATAGGCCCATTCGGTTCGCCTGCCTTTTGGGGCTTGGTCACTGATGAGCCTCGAAGTATAAAATAACGACCGTTCTTTAAAATAACCCTGCCTGCCACGCTGCACTTCTATCAAAAACTTTTCGCCGTCGTCGCCGGTACAAAGTAAGTCGAAAATAGCTGCACCCTCTTCCTTTATATCACCATGATGCTCATTTTTATCGTACGCCAGATCAATGATATGCTTACGCCCCCGAAATACTTCGTTTAAAAATGCAATTAACAAATCCTTGTTGGGCTCGCTTCCAAATATCTTTTTAAAAGCAAAATCAACTAATGGATCGATATATTTACCGAGACCAGGTGTTATTTTATCAGGCATAAATAATGAAAAAATCAAGTAAAAACAGTTAGCCAACCAGTAACTTACTGCTACTTAATAACTGCAACTGTTTCAAACTAAGCATACCTCCTCCTCAGTAACGCATAAAACTTCTCCGTGGTGGCTGCTTTGCCTTCCCAGTTGTTTTTGGTTACGTAGTTGGTTTTCAAAAAGCGTTGGGCTTCCTCGAAAGTGTTAAAGCGGTTTAATATTTCAATAGCCTCGCTGTAGGCCAGGTTATAGCCGTTAAACAAGTCTTTTACGTACATCAGCTTATCATTTAGGGTAATGGCCAGCTTAATATCGCTTATTGGCTTTATACTTGCCTGGTCGGTTTTCGAAACCGCTTTATCACCCATCTGGGCTGATATTTTCTGATTGCGCGTAATCACTTCGTCTTCGTCCTTTGCAGGTACCTTGTCATCAAGTTTCTCAACGGCCAGTTCCACAATGGGGGCTTCTTCAGGTTTTTCTTCCTCAATTTCGGCTACAGGCACCTCTTCAGGCCCATTAGTCACTACCTCTGCGATAGGTTCTTCAACCGCTTCTTCGGCTATTGGCGGCGTTTCAATTTCCTCAACCTTTTCATCTTCGGTCTTTAATTCTTCAACCAGGGGTTCAACCTCCTCGTCCCAGGTGTCGGCTTCGTCCAATATCAATTCGTGCCTTATAGTTTCGGGTTCCTCGCGAATAAATGAATAGGAATCTTCGGGAGCCTGTGAGGTAAAATCAAATACAGGTGTGCTGGCCTGTTCTTCTGGCTCGGGCTGTTTTTCTTTTTTTGCCGGTTTCTCCGCCGGAACTTCTACAACAACTTCTACCGGTTGTTCAACTGTTTCTTCCTCCTGTTTTTCGGGTTCCGGTTCTTTGTTTACCGGGGCAACTTCAATCAGTTTTGGTGTGGTTTTTACCGCTTTAATATCCTTCACACCAGGCCCGGGTTTCATTTGCTGTACCACCGGCTCAAAAAACTTTTGCTGGTAGTTAGCGGGTTCCGGCTTTTCCATTAGTGGGCGCCTGGGCCTGTTTTGCAGGTTAAGCTTACACAGTATCTCTATGTGGTCGGTTAAAAAATGAGCGTTGGCAACAAACAGCTCAAGTTCCAGGTCGTTTAAATTATCAACTGTCGTTTGAAGGTAGTCGTATTGCTCACTTAGCTCTTGTATAATGCCACCTATCTTTTTAAATACTTCCTTTTGCTTCATTATGGATGTTGGGAAAATGCCAATCAAAAATAAGATTAAATTCTGATATTTGCGGTTGGAGATTAGTGATTAGGGGTTAAAGACTAGTTAACTGCCTTTGAAGTGACGCTAATATTTGGCGACTAAAAGCTGTCTTTTCTTTCGGACTTCCGGACTTTTCCGACTTTCGGACTAACTTATAAAATTTAGCGGTTTTGTTTACAGAAGATGTTTTTAAGCGGAGAAATGAACTGGGTGGCAGTATAGAGGTAGTATGTGGTTCTATGTTTTCGGGTAAAACCGAAGAGTTAATACGCCGCCTTAACCGCGCCCGGATAGCCAGGCTGAAGGTTGAAATATTTAGTCCCAAGTCGGATACCCGTTATGACGAAAATGCGCTGGTATCGCATAATGCAAATTCAATTCCATCTACGCCTGTCGAGAATGCTTCATCTATATTATTATTGGGCAGCGATGTGCATGTGATAGGCATTGACGAGGCCCAGTTTTTTGATGCTGAACTACCCGACGTGTGCAATGTACTAGCCAACAGGGGGATCCGTGTAATTGTGGCCGGGTTAGATATGGATTTTAAGGGCCGCCCTTTTGGCCCCATGCCGGCTATTATGGCCATGGCCGAATCGGTAACCAAGCTGCATGCCGTTTGTGTAAGATGCGGCAACCCCGCCATGTATTCGTACCGGCTGGTGCCGAGTGAAAGCCGCATCCTGTTAGGCGAAAAGGAAAGCTATGAACCGCGTTGCCGGATATGCTATAACCTGCCGAACGAAGCGTAAAGCTGTTCTGTTTCACTGTGGGGACTGATACAGTGATACGGGTGATACAAAATCGAATTTTTTTCGCAATTGACGCTACCAGTAAATTCTTTTGGATATTGCAGTAATACTTTCAACCGCTGACTGCCTGATGGTTATTTTTCTGAGGCCCATTTTCTTATTAGCTCTTTGCTATAAGCCCTTGCTTCCTCAACGGTTAATGTTTTTTCTGGCTTCCATTTCAAGGCTGCAGTTTTTTGCAGCTCCTGATAGCTTTCCTCAGACAAAAGCACATATTTTTTTTTATCAATTGTCAGATGTGTCATGACGTAATATTATACACGAAAATAATAAAAATGAGATGTAAAACCAACTATAATATCCTTCGGACGTGTTTAAAGCCACTTTTTTGAAAAATAAAAAGCATCAACCTAAAACAAAACCCATACCCTCAGTTGTTGTATAGTAACAAAGGAGCTTACAACGCTATGGCCAAAAAAATATTGGTTATTGAAGATGATAAAGATATACGGGATACAATTGTTTACATACTGGAAGAAGAAGGATACGATGTTCTGTCATCGGGCGATTCGAAAATCCTGAAAAATGTAACCGAGCATAACCCGCACCTAATCCTTATGGACAATTGGCTTACCGAATGGAAAAGCGATGCCAATGGCCAGCAGCTAAGCAAGCAACTAAAAACCAACCCCAAAACACAGCACATCCCGGTAATAATTATCTCTGCAGTAAGCAACATTAAACAAATTGCAGAAGAAGGCCTTGCCGATTCGTACCTTCAAAAGCCCTTTGATATGGATGTACTGGTTGAGATAGTGAAGAAGCATGTGAGGAGTTAAAAAGTTGTAAAAGTTGTAAATGTATTAAACGTTACAATTACGTCAACAACTACAACCTCTACACATTTCCAACAAAAAAATAATAATTCCAAAAAATCGCCTTACCTTTATGCACCAATTTTAACGCGAAAGAGATATGAAATTCAGGAACTTGTACTTTTTGCTTGTCGGCATTTTGTTGATCGGTGTTACTTCATGCAGTAAAACGCCTTCTTCTGGCGGAGGTTCCGGGAACGTTCCCGATCCTAACCCTGCAGCTAAAGATGTACCGGCAGGAGCTAAAGACGGCACCACGTTTATTAACGATGGCAAGTCCGTTATTTTTAATTTGTATGCCCCCGGCAAGAAAACCGTTACCGTTACCGGTGACTTTAACGGCTGGTCGACCGATAAGCAATATAACATGACCAACTCTACCGACGGCACCCGCTGGTGGATTCAAATTGACAACATCGACCCAAGTACTGAATACGCCTACCAATACTATGTTGACGGCTCGTTTAAAATAGGCGACCCGTATTGCGAAAAGGTACTTGACCCCGATAATGATAAATATATCGACGCAAGTACCTACCCAAGCCTGAAGGCTTACCCAACCGGCAAAACTACCGGCATAGTAAGCGTAATGCAGGCAAACCAGCCGGCTTATAGCTGGACAACCACCACCTTTACCCGGCCCGACCCTAAAAACCTGGTGATATACGAAATGCTGGTGCGCGATTTTGTGCAAACCCACAGCTATAAAACCATAAAAGATACCCTGAATTACATAGCACGCCTTGGTGTTAACGCACTTGAGCTAATGCCGGTAAACGAGTTTGAAGGCAACGACTCGTGGGGATATAACCCTAACTATTACTTTGCACCCGATAAATACTACGGTACCAAGAATGATTTAAAGGCGCTGATTGATGCCTGCCACGCTAAAGGCATTGCCGTAATACAGGATATCGTATTAAACCACTCGTTTGGTTCGTCGCCAATGGTGCAGCTGTATTCGAGTGGTGGGGTGCCTGCTAATAACCCATGGTACAATACCAACCCCACACACCCGTTTAACGTGGGGTACCAGTTTAACCATGAGAGCCCGGCAACAAAATACTTTGTGAAAAACGTAGTGAAGTTTTGGATGACGGAATACCACATCGACGGGTTCCGCTTCGATTTGGCTAAAGGGTTTACCCAAGTCAACAGCGGAAATGACGTGGCCGCCTGGGGTAATTATGATGCCAGCCGTGTTGCCATCTGGAAGGATTATAACAACTACATTAAGAGTGTCGACCCTAAATTGTATGTGATATTAGAAGATTTTGCAAGCAACCAGGAAGAAAATGAACTGGCTAACGAAGGCATGATGACCTGGAATAACCAGAGCTTCAACGCCGAGCAGGCTTTAATGAGCTATAACGATGCAGGCGGTTCGTGGGATATCTCGGGCTTGTTTTACGACAGGTTTAGCTTTACAAATCCTTACGCATTGGTTAGCTACTTTGAAAGCCATGACGAGGAACGCCTGCAATTTAAAAACGGCGCCTATGGTAATGTAAGCGGCAGCTATAGTGTTAAAGATTTAGCCACAGGCTTAAAGCGCGACGAAATGGGCGCTGCCTTTATGTTCTCATCGCCGGGGCCTAAAATGCTTTGGCAATTTGGTGAGCGCGGTTACGATGTAAGCATTAATCCTGACAGGCTGAGCGATAAACCACCGCACTGGGAGTTTATGAACGATGCCAACCGCAGGCATTTATTTAAAGTGTATTCGCAAATGATAAAGTGGAAAATAGCCAACCCGGTATTTACCAGCACAACCTATACTTATAGCCTGGGCGATGCAGTTAAAACCATCCAGATGACTGATGCATCAAACAGTATTGAGGTGGTTGGTAATTTTGCCGTGGTGCCGCAAACCGCAACCATAACGTTCCCGGCTACAGGTACATGGGTTGATAACTTTACAGGCACAACCATTAATGTTACTACCCCGGGTTACAGCATGACGCTGGCACCTGGTGAGTATCACTTATACAGTAAAACGGCATTACATTAATAGTTGATTTGGGAGTTTAGGGCCGGGTGCTTCTTATTAAAGGCATCCGGCTTTTTTATTTTATAACAGCGGAGACCCGATAGGTTCACCGTTATGAGCTGGCGGAATGGGTTTGCTGAAGGCCATACGTTGCCGTACAAACTCATCCAATGGTATCGACGGACGCTTCCCGGTGTGGGTGTTTACGTGAAGCCTTATGCCCTCAAGTTCGTCCAGTTGTTTCACTATCTGCTCATACTCGGCGAGAGGGATTACCACCGAGATTGTGTTGCCTTGTGAATCGTTTAGGTACTGTGGATGAAATGTATTCATAGCCATCAATTTAACTAATTGTAAATATAGGCTTTTCGTTTAAAGAAAAAGTGCTTTAGATGTTATTTTAAGGCTTTTTGGTGATTTTATATCGTCCTGCATTAGTGTCGGTACCCCCGCGAACAATGAAGAGTAAATATAGGCTAGATTTACTCTGATAAACGGATTTGAATGCTAGTTATAAATATCTTTGCGATGTCCCAGCGCTACAACTTCGATTAATAAAACCTCATCAAATATTTCATAAATAATTCGGTAAGTGCCTGATTTTATACGATAACCGTCCCTGCCTTTTAATTTTTTTTAACCTACAGGACGTGGGTTTTCGGCAAGTTTATAAATCGCGATCGTCAATTGCCTGGCAATATTATCGGGTAACTTTTGAAGTTGTTTTTGTGCAGGGCGCGAAATGGTAATTTTATAGACGGACATTATTTTGAGAAACGCTGCTTTACAAAATCGTCAAACGACATGGCCGGCTCTTTATCAGCTTTTGCTTCGTCATAAAGGCGGATATCTTCCAGCTCATCCAACTCTTCCATTATCTGCTCAAACTCGGCGAGTGGGAGTATTACAGAAACCTTTTTTCCATCTATATCGGTTATGTATTGCGGGTGAATTGCATTCATAGATATTTTTGCTTAACAGTATACACTTTTTAAATCGCGCTTTATATCGTTCCAGTCGCGGGCGGTGGTTTTGCCGTTAATAAAGTCATTATCACGTTTAATAACTTCCTGCATCTGCGCTTCGGTAAGGGTAAAATTGGTGTGGTCGCTTTGGTAATCAAAATGCATCTTTTCCAAAAACTCAATTAAAACCTTTTCCTGTTCTTCAGTCTGTAAGTTTACCGTTACTGTCATATTCAAATTTACAAACAATTGGCGTTAGTTCCAATAAACGATATCGAAAAACAAAAATCAACTTCTGATACCCATCACTTCCACAAAATTACCTCGTCCATCTATCTTTTATACCAACCCCTGTTAATATCCCGTTAATATCTGTTAATTTATCGTTAGTAAACCTTCGGTGTGGTGCCTAATTTTAACGTATCTTACATCAACATAAATTCAACGGCGCATGTGCAGTAAAATCAGCTTTAATAAAATAGTTGCAATAGGTTTTTTGGGGTCGATGGTATGCGCGGGCAGCCTGTCGGCACAGCAGAAGGATTATCCTATACAGCCCGTGCCTTTTACAAAGGTGCATGTAAACGATAAATTCTGGCAGCCTAAAATGGAGGTTAACGCCAATGTTACCATCCCTTACGTGCTGGAGCAATGCAAACTGAACGGCCGGGTTGATAACTTTTTACGCGCCGCCAAGCTGGAGCCAGGCGACAAAATGAGCGAATATCCTTTTGACGATACCGACATCTACAAAGTGATAGAAGGCGCATCGTACGCCATGCAGGTACAGAAGAACCCAAAGCTCGACATGTATGTTGATACCCTCATCAAGATCATCGGCGCTGCACAGGAGCCTGATGGTTACCTGTATACCTTCCGCACCGTCAATGCCAAAAAACCGCACGAGTGGATAGGCGAGAAGCGCTGGCAGAACGAAGAAGTATTGAGCCACGAGCTGTACAATGCTGGTCACCTGTACGAAGCTGCCGTGGCACATTACCAGGCAACCGGCAAACGCACGCTGCTTAACATCGCCCTAAAAAATGCCGACTTACTTACCCGCGTGTTTGGCTGGGGCAAGATTGAAGAATACCCCGGTCACCAGATTGTGGAGACAGGCCTTACCAAGCTGTACCGCGTAACCGGCAACAAAAAATACCTTGACCTGGCTAAGTTCTTTTTGGATGTGCGTGGCCCTAAAGGCGAAAGCTACAACCAGGCTGATAAAAAAGTAACCGACCAGCACGAAGCCGAGGGACATGCCGTTCGTGCTGCCTACATGTATACCGGTATGGCGGATGTAGCCGCGTTAACCGGAAACCAGCATTACCTGCATGCCATTGATGATATCTGGAAAGATGCCGTTGACAAGAAAATATACATTACCGGCGGTATTGGCGCAACCGGCAACGGCGAGGCTTTTGGCGATGCTTACGATTTGCCCAACATGTCGGCTTATGCGGAGACTTGTGCTGCCATTGCCAACGTGTACTGGAACAGCCGCATGTTTTTGCTGCATGGCGATGCCAAGTATGTTGATATTTTGGAGCGGACGCTGTACAACGGCCTGCTTTCGGGCGTATCGTTAAGCGGTAACCGGTTCTTTTATCCCAACGTGCTGTCGTCAATGGGGACCAACCAGCGCAGCGCCTGGTTTAGCTGCGCCTGCTGCATCAGCAACATGACGCGCTTTTTGCCATCGGTTCCGGGCTATGTTTACGCGCACGATAAAAACGACCTCTACGTAAACCTGTTTATGAGCAACAGCAGCGATATTACGCTTACTGCCGGCAAAATAAACATTGTACAAACAACAGAATACCCATGGAAGGGCAAGGTAGCCATAGCCGTAAATCCGGCCAAAGCGACGACCTTTAACCTGCGTGTGCGCATACCCGGCTGGGCGTTAAACAAGCCTATCCCCGGCGGTTTGTACACTTACATGAACCAAAATCAGCAGCCGGTTACCATCACCGTAAATGGCAAAGCGCTTGCCTATACTACCGAAAAAGGCTACGCCGTAATAACCCGCCATTGGAAGAAAGGCGACGTAGTGACCATGAACCTGCCTATGGAAACCGAAAAGGTTATTGCCAACAAACTGGTTAAGGCCGATGTTAACCGTTTCGCCCTGCAACGCGGCCCGATAGTTTATTGCCTGGAAGGTCCTGACAACCGCGACAGCACGGTGCAAAACATCACCGTTGATAAAATGGCGGTTACCAATGCCAGCTATAAAGCCGATATGCTGAACGGCATTGAGGTAATTACCGCCGAAGGCAAAAGCACCAAACGCCAGCTCAATACCGACAAGCTGATTGAAAGCGACCAGCCGGTTACCGCCATACCGTACTATGCCTGGGCAAACCGTGGCCCAAGTGAAATGACCGTTTGGATACCTTACGAGGCATCAGCCTCGATGCCGAAGCCGGCGCCAACCATTGCCAGCACCAGCAAGCTAAGTGGTTCGATAAAAAGCAGCCGCATGCTCAAAGCTCTTAACGACCAGTACGACCCCCAAAACTCGAACGACCACAGCATGCCCTACCTGCACTGGTGGCCCAAACAAAACAGCACCGAATACGTGCAATACGATTTCGACAAGTCGCATACCGTTTCCGAATCACAAGTTTACTGGTACGATGACAAACCCTTCGGCGGCTGCGCTATCCCCAAAGCCTACAAGCTGTACTACAAAAAAGGCGAAGAGTGGCTGCCAGTAAAAGAAACCACGCCCTACACCATCGCCAAGGATGCCTACAACACTTTAACCTTTGAGCCGGTGGAAACTACCGCTTTAAAAATGGAAGTGGTGCTGCCGGTTGATAATTCGGCGGGGATACATGAGTGGAAGGTGAAGTAGTTGGTTAGAGATTAGAGGTTGGAGATTAGTTGATTAGATGTTAGGCTATAACAAACTTTGTCATTGCGAGCGATAGCGCGGCAACCGCGAACTTTGCAGAGTGGATAGAATGGTGTAGAACCCGCAAAGTGGTCTTGCACAGTTCGCGATTGCTTCGTTCCTCGCAATGACGCTTGGAGAGGAGGCACCGCACTGTTCCGTTCGCCAATCAAACAACACATTGCGCAACAGGGTGATACAAAAAACCTGACTAAAAAGGGAGGTAAATAGTGCATGCAAATGGCATAACATTGTCTATGCATTTACACTTAAATCACCTGCCTGCATTATGAGAACTAAAGTTATTACCATCCTGTTGATGTTATTTACCGTTGCCGCCGTCGCTCAACGAAGGGCCGGCAAGAAATCTGCCCCTATCGTATCGGGCGCTACGTTTCACGTTGTTGTGGAATATAAGGGGCGTAAAGAGTTTTTCTCCACCCAATATAAAAACCACGATGGCATGCTGTACCCGGTTGACAACAATGGCAAACTAACTATTTTTTATGCCGCAGATAACGACAAAGGCGACGACCGCATCTCTGCAAGCGGCGTAATCACTGCTGCCGAACAGCGGGCGTTTACTTTTGACGATAACTCTGCCCACCTGTCTATCATGATATCAAATTATCCCGAAGTGCCTGCATTTATATTGAGCGGCGGTAATATCACCATAACGGCTATGCCACTTAAAGGCTTCCTGGTGCGAGGAACCTTTTCAGGCTCTGGAGTCAATGTGGATAATGCCGGCGTACAGACACCTTACACTTTGACTGGTGATTTTAGTTTGACGAGGATGTAGGGGAGGTGAAAGTACTCACCTTCACGTCATTGCGAGGAACGAAGCAACCTCTACGGAGGACAATCACGGACCGTGATTGTTTGTGTGAACCTATAAGCCGGCTGCTTGGTCACCATAAATATTTTACTTCATTGATTTGCATGTGCAGAGGTTGCTTCGTTCCTCGCAATGACGCGCAGGGGGAGTAGAACGCACTGTACTGTATCACCACCTTGCTCATTACACCGATACACGCGATGCAGACCCATCATTATAAATAATCGGCGACATCCCAGCCGGCTGCTTTTTGCTGCGGGGTAGCGGCATCTTCTAAAAAACGCATCACCCTGAAATTTACTGCCGGTAATGCTGCCGATAGTTGCCCGGCTTTGGTTACCCATTGCTCATACGCATTAACATCTGGCACCAAAATAACGGTACGTCCCTCAAGGCACTTACACTTGCCGGCATTTAAGCCCTGCAAACTGCCTGCAGCCAGCCAAAGCAACTCGGGGTAATAAATTGAGGCGATAATAGCCGTCTTCTCACTCTCGCAAATGGCAACCGGCATCCTTGGATAGTATTGTAACAGATGCTCGCCAAACAGGCATTGCTTTAGGTTGAAGTCCTTAGTCCAAAGTCTTGAGTCGTTAGTCTTTTCTGACTTCTGACTATAGACTCCCGACTTTTGACTTAAAACGTGCGCCCACGCAATATGGTTAAACGGCTCCTTTACGCGTTTGCCGGTTTGGGCATTGTAGAGCATTATTTTGCCGGTTCGTACCCTGTCGGCATTGTCGACCTCCCAGAAGATGCAGGCGCCCGGCCAGTGCTTTGAGGTGCCCACCAGGTAAAGCCTGGCTTGCGAGTATGCCACTTCCCGGCCAAACTTAGCGGCAAGGTATTGCACAAAATGGTTATCATCATAATGCCGTACCGTTTGCCTTATCACCCGTTTAGGCAGGTATGACGGCTCAAAATCCTTATAAGTAAGTGGCTGGTAGCCAAAACCGTTTCCATTTCCGGCTATGGTCCATGGTCTGTGGTCTATGGACTTAAAATACTCCGACGGTTTTAAATGATAACCACAATTCACCTCGCGACTGCACCTGCCCACATCATCGGCGATAGGCTCATCAGTAGTAATGTCAATATAGCGGCTAAATACTTTGTGCCGAAGGCATTGCGGACAGGTGTAGCGGCTCCATATGCCTTTGTAAGGTTGCAGGGTGTAACGGGGTGGATTGGTCATTGGGTCATTATGTCATTGAGTCATTGTTTGTAGGCCTTCCGTTACCTACTATGGTCTATGGTCCATGGACTATTGACTTTCCTCCTTCACCTTCAACAACCTCGCTACCCTGGTATGTGTAATCCCCATTTCGGTGGCAATTTCGCGGAGGGATTTGCCCTGGGCTTTAAGCTCTGTGGCTTGTGTTTTTAGTGCTTCGCGGTCTACATCATCGGGTTGGCGCAGGTGCTCCCATTCGCGACCGTAGGCCATAAATTCGTACTGCAAAAAGTTGTAAGGCTTGGTGATGGTAAACAGGCAGATGTTACCGGCGCCGTAAATCTCTTCGGTGTTGCGCTGTTTTATCTGTTTAATATAGCGGATGGTATTGTCCTTCGCGCTCTCGCCAATGGCAAAGGCGCTGTCGCAAAAGTTCATCAGCATTTTGCTGCCTTGCAGGTCGTTGCGGGTAATGGGGAGTGCAGGGTCGCGTTTGGGTGTATGTGCCAGCGCCAGTATGCTTAGGTTGTGCTTGGTTTTAAGCGCTTTAAGGTGCTTCATCAGCGGCAGGGCGTCCTTGGCGCGTTCGGTTTCGCTGCGCAGGTAGGTTAGGTTGTCGATGATGAGCACGGTTGCGCCGGTGGTAACGACGAGGTTCTCCAGTTGGTGATTCAAAAAGTCCTCGAAGGTGCCAAAGTCTTTAGGCACATCGGCCATAGGGTCGAGTTCGGCACGCAGGAAATCGTGGGTGAAAGGGTAGTGGTGGATGTAATTTGACGAGTACCGCGCCTCGAACTGTTTATCGGCCAGCTCGAAATCAAAATACAAAATGCGTTGTTGCCCGGCCTCCAGCCTGAACGGCCCAAGCGGCTCATTCCTGCTGATGCTATCCCCCACCTGCACGGCGAGGATTGACTTGCCCAGGTTACTGTCGGCAAACATGATACACTGCTCGCCCTGGAACCACAGCTCACCGAAAAGCATTTTGGGGATAGGGCGTTTACTGGCTTGCTCCATCCAGTCGGAGGCGCTGCGCAGGCGGAATAATTGGTTGCCCTGGTCGGGCTGGGCTGCGTTGGATTGCAGCAACCGGTCAAGCTCACGGCGGATAGAACCGGCATTGATAGCTTGTTGTCCGCTGATCAGCGGGAAGTTTTGAGGATGTGACATAAATAAAGAGGTTTTAAAGAATTATGATTATGTATAGTATGCTAAATGGCATAATTTGTTGTAAGGTTTGGCTTGTACTGTATCGCTTGTATCGGCACACGGAATGGTACAGTGATACAGTACAGCTATAATATTTTTTTATGTTGATGGATTGGCAGGGGATAAGGCCCGCTTAATAATTGCAGAAAAGCAACAGGGGTAAAGGTAGGGATTATTTCTGGATTGGTAAAGAAAATGTGGAGAAAAAGTTATAATTATATTTTTTTATGTATGATAAGGATAATTCTTTTTGTGTCAGTGTATCATCAACTGAGTCACTACAGCGATACAAGCGATACAGTATTTTCACCATCACGTCATTGCGAGGAACGAAGCAACCTCTACACAGGACATTCATGAACCTTAGTGTTTATGGTTATCTAAATGCGGCTGATAGGTCACCTCAAAGTTCTTGCTCCATTGATTTGCATACGTAGAGGTTGCTTCGTTCCTCGCAATGACGACTGGAGGGTGTTTTTGTATCATATGTATCACTAACTGAGTCACTACAGCGATACAGCGACCAACCACAACGTCATTGCCTGGAGAGAGTAAACAATATAAGATAATTTTTTATTTTGCAACATGGTTTTTATACAGGGCGGCTGTGTTTACATTATGACGAATAAGCTGCATACAGTTTTATACGTTGGTGTCACTTCTGATATTGCAGATAGGGCTTGGAAGCATAAAACACATTTTTATCCTGATAGCTTTACTTCCAAATACAAATGTGAAAAGCTTGTTTATTACTCTTTTTATTCTCGTATTGAAGAAGCCATATCAGTTGAAAAAGCATTAAAAGGAGGTAACAGGAAAACCAAAATCAAATTGATTAACGAGTTAAACCCGGATTGGATTGACTTGTATGATAAGTTGATGGAAGAATAATACTAATCATCACGTCAACGCTATAACGAACGAAGCAACGTAACCAACACTGCAAGGAACAAAGCAATCTCACCACCACGTCATTGCGAGGAACGAAGCAACCTTTACATAGGACATTCAAGGACCTTGATGTTTATGATGACCTAAATGCGGCTGATAAATCGCCACAAAGCTTTTGCTTCGTTGATTTGCATAGCTTAGAGGTTGCTTCGTTCCTCGCAATGACGCGTGGAGAGGGTGTTTTTGTTTCACTGTATCACCAACTGAGTCACTACAGTGATACAGGCGATACAGCATTTTCACCAACCCGTCATTACTGTAAGGAACGAAGTAACCCACCAACCCGTCATTGAGGAACGAAGCAACCTCTACATAGGACATTCACGGACCTTAGTGTTTGTGGTGACCTAAACGCCGCTGATTGGTCACCACAAAGCTTTTACTCCATTGATTTGCATGCGTAGAGGTTGCTTCGTTCCTCGCAATGACGCGTGGAGAGGTTTTTTGTAACGCTTGTATCACCAATGGAGTCAATACAGTGATACACGATACATCCCTAAATACTTAATAACTAAATGCTACGTTATCAAACAAACAAAACCTGATCATCATGACCAATTTAAAAACTACCCCCGCAAAACGGCTTTACAGGTACCTGTTGGTGCTGCCATTTTTACTGTTGAGCCTTTGTTTTACCGGCAATGCAAAAGCTGTCGCCGTTAGTAAAACCGTTGCTGATACCACTGCTATGAAGGCCTTCGAGGGCATTTACCAGATGAAAAGCAACCAGTATGCCCATGTGCAAATTACTGTTGCAAATAAAACCCTGCTCGCCAAAGTAATGGAGGGCGACAAACAATTTGTGTTAACCCGCAAAAGCGATCTTGTTTTTGAAACCCTCGACGGTGATGGCGACGAAAATATCCCGATCACATTTGTTAAAAACCCGGCAGGCGAAATCACCGGCGCATCGGTGGGCGATAAGGACGAAATAACAAGGGTAAAAAACTACGTGCCCGTGCAAGCAGTCAAACTCACCGCCGACCAGCTAAAAGCCTACCAGGGCAAATATGAATTTGAGGAACGGAAAGGCACCTTCTTAACCATAACCGCTACCGCCGATGGCCTGGTATTAAAAGAACTTTGGGACAATAAGGAAATCAGCTTTATTAATGTAGCCGATAACGAGTTTATTAATAAAGAGGCTATGTTCCCGCTGAAATTTACCAAAGATGCCGCCGGCAATGTTACCAAAGTGCTGGCCTTTAACCGGGATAGCTGGGATAAGGTGAAGGAGTAGGGGTTCGCCACATCGTCCTCAATACCACGTCAATGAGGAGCGAAGCAACCCACCATCACGTCATTGCGAGGAACGAAGCAACCTCACCGCCACGTCATTGCGAGGAACGAAGCAACCTCTACGAAGGACATTCACGGACCTTTATTTTTGTGGTGACCTTTCAGCTGCGTTTAGGTCACCACAAGGCTTTTGCTTCATTGATTTGCATACGTAGAGGTTGCTTCGTTCCTCGCAATGACGTGCGGGGGGAACGCGTGGAAAGGGCGTGTTGGATGAGCATCCAGTGAAGCAAAACGGCAACAAAAACCACTCACCACTCGCTACTCAACCACTCACCAACCTCTACTTCCCAAAATCATAAAACTTCCACTGCGTGGTAAAATCCCTCGTTAATGGTTGATTGATCAGCGTTGCCCTTACCATCTCAATCGGCATGGCGTTTTCTTTCATTATGGCATCGTGGAACTGCTTGTAGGTCATTTTACCGCCGTCCACAAGTTCGCGTTTAAGGCTCATGAGTTGCAGACCGCCGGTTAGGTAGGCCACCTGGTACAACGGACTATACCCGCCCTGGAACGATCTGCGCACTTCGCCCTCGGCATTGGCGCGTTCATGACCTACACGGTCGACCAAAAAGTCGATGCATTGCTGCGGCGTCCAGTTGCCAAGGTGATAGTTGAGCGAGAAGATGATACGGGCGCAACGGTGCATGCGCCAAAACAGCATGCCTATACGTTCTTCAGGTGTTTTGGCGAAGCCCTGGTCGTACAGCAGCAGTTCCCAGTACAGGCTCCAGCCTTCAATCCAAAACGGGGTGTTAAACATGCCGCGGTAGTTTTTATAGCGGCTGTTCATAAAATATTGCATGTTGTGGCCGGGCAACAGCTCGTGCTGCACCGTACCGCGACTAAAATAAGGGTTATTACCACGCATGCTCATCAGCTTGTCGGCCTCGTTCATGGTGTTGGTCGGGTAGCTGATAATGATTTCGCTGCCGCCTAAAAAGAAGGGGTTTACCAGTTGTTGTTTGGGTGTCATCATCGTCATGCCCCAGGTTTCTTCGGCAAGGGCCGGTATGGTAATCAGGTCGCGGGCCTTTATAAAGGTGAGGGCATCGTTATACAATTTTAAGATGGCTTCGGGCTGGCGGCCTGCGGGCACATAGCTGTTTTTTACTTTTTCCAAAGCCTTGTGCCAGTCGTTACCGAAGCCCATTTCGTTGCTGGCCTTCAGCATTTCCGCATCGCAAAAGGCAAATTCCTTGTTGGCCAGCTTGATCAGTTCCTCGGGCGTGTAAGGTATCATTTCGGCCTTTAGCTGGCGCATCAATTCATCATGACCGATGGGCACACCTTTTATGCCGCTGCTGTCGGGCTTTTGGGTGGTGTTTATTTTGCCTTTGCTCATCACCAAATCGGCATAAACGTTTAGCGCCGAGTCGAGCAGTTTATACGGTTTGGGCGTCCACCATGTAAAATTCGGGTCGTAGCCATCGTAAAAATCGTAGAAACTTTTCAGGCGGCTTTTTAAACCAAGCAGTGCAGCCTTGCCCTTGCGTGCCAATGGCATATCCAGGCTTTGCAGCTTAACGAATGATGTCTTCGCTGTATTAAGTTCCTTTAAAATATTGTGCAGTTCCATTGCCACTTCCTGCCCGTCGACAGTGATGCCCCGGCGGCGTTTCTTTTCCAGCTGGTAAATTTCATCCGCAAAAGGGATGTAGGTGGTTATTTTGTTGTACTCGTCGTCATCAAGCTTTACAGCGCCAAGCTCGTACACTATTTGTTTTTTCAGCAGGGTATAGTCCACCTTGCCGTAAATGCTCATACTGTCGAAATCAAGTTGTTTTAGCTTTTCCAGGTAATCGTTACCGATATCCATGAGTCGTTTGCGTTCTTCGGGCGATGTTTGAACCGATTGGTTGTTATACCCGTCGATAGCAGTATACGGCGAATAAAAGCTGCGGATGGCATCTATATCCTGTCCGTATTGTATAACCAGTCCGGATACCTCGCTGGCCTGCTCATACAGCGGCGATTTGGCTGGCGCAGTTTGGGCAGATGAGGTTTTTATCAACCCAAAAAGGATGAAAAATATAAAAGCCGGTTTAATGATAGTTTTAAATTGCTGGTAAAGATTGTTGACGCGCATACTTAGTGTATTAGTTTTGGCGGGTGAAATATAGGGTAAATTACTACAGGATAAAAATAGGCGGGGCAGGCGGGGATTACTAACTGTAAATTGGCAGGTTGTAGCGGGTTTTTATCCGAGGGAGTCCATAGTTGATGGTTCATAGTTCATGGGGGAAAGGGAGAGATGTATGGTGACGACCTGTCCGGCGGGTAGACTCACCCCGACATTGCTTCGCTCGTCGGCCCTCTCTTCGCTGCGCGGAAAGAGGGCAAAAACGGCTATCCTGAAATACTTTCCAACTTTTAATTTCTCTTTCCTCTTTACGCGCAGCGAAGAGAGGGTGGTCCAGCGAAGCGTCGACCGGGTGAGTAAACTCTGCGAGCGGCGTTAACGCAAATGCACTGGCGTAAATGCATGGCGGGTAAACTCACCCCGACATTGCTTCGCTCGTCGGCCCTCTCTTCGCTGCGCGGAAAGAGGGCAAAAAAAATCTTATCTTTAAAGATGCCGTCAATTGTTGATTTGTGCCGTGAATTGCGGCAAATGGAAACTCCTGCCGAGAAGGTTCTGTGGTTTCATTTAAGAAACAGGAAACTATTCGAACATAAGTTTTTACGCCAATATCCTATTTGTGTTCAATTTGCATTCGGAAGAAATCTTTATTACATACCCGACTTTTATTGCCATAAAGCGAAATTAGTTATTGAAGCCGATGGACCTATTCATAACTTTAAAAAGGAATATGACAAAAACCGGGAGGAAGTATTAATTGCATTAGGCTTGAAAATTCTAAGATTTGAAAACGATGAGATAATTAACAATACCAAAGATGTATTACACACTATCCTAAAAACACTTTCGAACCTTTAATTTCCTCTTCCCTCTTTACGCGCAGCGAAGAGAGGGAGGTCCAGCGAAGCGTCGACCGGGTGAGTAAACTCTGCAAGCGGCGTTAATGCAAATGCTTCGCGTCTTTCCTCCCCTAACAAATCAACTTAAACCCCAATCCCCTCAAATTCATAATCTGAATCCCCGGTTCGTCCTTTAGTATCTTGCGGATATGCGTCATAAAAACATCCATGCTGCGGGTGTTGTAATAGCTGTCTTCGCCCCATATTTTAAGCAGGGCTTCCTGGCGTCCCAGCACGTCGTTCTTTTTCAGGATCATCATTTTCAATAGTGCGCATTCTTTAAATGATAGTGAATGTTCTCCGGATGATGTTGTTAACCGCTGCTGCACGGTATCCAGCCGGCAATTGCCAAAGGAATATACTTTTGGATTTTCATTAGTTATAGCATCCGGTTGCTTTTTGAAACGATGCAATAAAGCCTCCATGCGTACCAGCAGTTCATCCATACTGAAGGGTTTTTTCAGGTAATCATTACCACCGGATTTGAAGCCTTCCACCACATCGGCAGTTAACACTTTTGCGCTCAGGAATATGATGGGCAAATCAGGCTGGAATTTGCGAAGTTCTTTTGCCAGCGTGTAGCCATCTTTCGAAGGCAGCATAATATCAAGTATGCAGATGTCGGGTTTAAAAGAAGCGTAAGCATCCATCACCAGGTTACCATCGGCGACAGCCTGCACGTAATAGCCGCTGCTTTTCAACCCGTCGCTTACAATGCGCGACAGGAACGGCTCGTCTTCCACGTATAATACTTTCAGGTTCATGATGCAGCGGGTAAGGTAATAATAAAACAGGTGCCGTTGCCAGTTTCACTTTTAACTTTAATGGTACCATTATGCCTTTCAACCATTTGTTTAACGTAATACAGGCCCAGCCCGGTGCCTTTAATGTCGTGGGTATTGCCATCAGCCGGGATGCGGTAAAACTTATCGAAGATATTTTTATGGTAGATTTTATCAATCCCCGGGCCGTTATCTTTAAAACTAATGGTTACCGTTTTATCATCGCACGCACAGCTAATATCCAAAACCAAACCGGTGCCTGAATATTTTATGGCATTCTCGACCAGGTTATAAAAAATGTTGGTTAAATGCACAGGGTCGCCAAATACAAAGCATGGCTCGGCAGAGGGCTTGAATACAATTTCCGACCCGCTGTTTAACAATTGCAGCTGCATGGAAGTAATTACCTGCTGCAAGCCTGTTTGCACATCATAAAGCTCGGTGTTAAACGGTATTTCCGCATCTTTTTCATTGCCGATGTTCAGGGCCTTCTCCACCATCAAATCTAACCGCTGCAATTCGTGCCGGCTGATGTCGAGGTAGTTTTGCATAGTTTCCGGTTGCTCCGCCAGGTTATATTTTTGGATCGATTCGAGCGCTAGGGATACCGTTGCAATAGGTGTTTTAAACTCGTGGGTCATGTTCCGGGTAAAATCAGCTTTGGCATCGGCATACAGCCGAACATTGCGCAACAGTCTCATTATAAAGTAAAAGGCGGCGCAGGTAAGCAATAGCATCAGCAAGCAGGAAGCCACGTAGTACCGCATACGGTACCATACCACATTATTAATTGCGGATAATATCAATTGGTAGCGGTAATGCTCCTGTATGCCATAAAGGTATTTTTTGCTGGCGTAGGCGGCTGCCAGGCCTTTAGGTACATCACCACCACGCAGACCGGTCATGCTGTAATTGTAAAGGTTGTAGTAAATGGCGGAGGTGATACCCATTTGCTGCAGGCCGGCAGCCACTTCCTTTTTCATGGCGATAAGCGATAAACTGTCAACCATGCTTAGTTGCGCCGCCGTAAGCCCGGTATTGGTGGTGGCCGGGCCCCTGTTTCTTTCTTTTGCAGGTTTATCCTTCAGGCTGAAATTCATGGATACCGAGGTACTGTCGTCGTCGCTGTTGATCTGGAAGTTATACGAAATACCGAGCGCTTTCATATTGTCGAACGCCTGCCGCAGCTGGGCCCATTGCGGCGAAAGAAAAAG
Organism: Mucilaginibacter sp.; assembly: GCF_025359345.1. Lineage (GTDB taxonomy): Bacteria > Bacteroidota > Bacteroidia > Sphingobacteriales > Sphingobacteriaceae > Mucilaginibacter. The sequence goes on along the minus strand of NZ_JANYGQ010000022.1, from coordinate 336,743 downwards.
CTGCTTAACACGCGGAAGGTTCTTAGGTTTTTCGAACGAAGTAACGCTGCGGTACATTTGCGCCTGGGCGGTGGTGCTTACAAAGTGCTCTATATCATCCTTCAGCTGCTTTTGCTGCGCCGAAAAAAGCTGGCGCAGCCATACAGCCTGCAACCCTGCGCTCAGCACCAGCGAAAGCACTATCAATATGGTTGTATATTTTGACCTGAGCCTTTTCATGAGGTGAAGTTCCTTAAAATTTAGCTGTTTATCACCGCTTTAAGATACGATTTAACTCTATTTAACTGTAATTAACCCCCGTTTAGGAACAGGCGGGATAGTTTTGTTTAAAAAATAAACAAACATGAAAATGATATACAAAAAGCTCTGCCTGTTATTAGCCTTATCGATGGCAACAGGTGCAACAAGTTTTGCACAGCAGGAACAAATAGATGAAGCCGCGTTCGCAAAAATCAGGAATGCTGAACTAACCAACTCGCACATCCCCGAAATTGCCCATTACCTAACCGATGTTTCGGGTCCAAGGCTGCCGGGATCTGAGGGCTTTAACCGGGCGGCTACCTGGGCCGTGGCCACCATGAAAAAATGGGGCCTGGCAAATGCCGCAATGGAGCCCTATGGCGAATTTGGCAAACAATGGGAATTGGAAGAATTTAGCATTGCTTTAAAAGTGCCCTACTATCAACCGCTCAGGGCCTACCCGGAGCCATGGTGCGGCAATACCAACGGTGTACAGCAGGGCACCGTAGTGCTGCTCACCCCAAAACAGGCCGCCGATACAACTTACCTGCTCAGCCATAGCGCCGAAATTAAAGGGAAATTTATTTTGTTGGCGATTAGTCCATTGCCGACATTACTGGATTTTCGCCCGGGAGCTGAACGGCTTACTGACCGTGCACTGGATACCATCGACGAGCAACATGCATTAACCCGCGCAATGGTTGAGCAACTGATAGCGAGGGAGAAAGCACGTATCAGATTAGATATCATATTAAAACAGGTTGGTGTGCTGGGCCGTATCTGGGCTGCGCCCGATAACGTGAACGGCACCATACACGTACAGGCAGGCATAGGCTACAAACTCACCGACCCGGTAGGCATCCCGAAGATAAGCATGTCGTACGAGGATGGAAAGCGCATTAAACGCCTTATCCAGTCGGGCCACCCGGTTGAGCTGGCAATAAATATACAGGGCAGGTTCGCCACCGCCGATACTAAAGGCTACAACGTGGTTGGCGAGATACCCGGAACAGACCCTAAGCTGAAAGCGCAATTGGTGATGCTGGGCGGTCACCTTGATTCGTGGCAGTCATCAACCGGTGCTACTGATAATGCTGCAGGCTGCGTTGTGGTGCTGGAGGCTATGCGCCTGCTTGATTCGCTTGGCCTTAAACCAAAAAGAACAATCCGGGTAGCGCTGTGGACAGGCGAGGAACAGGGAATTTACGGTTCATTTAATTATGTAAAGAATCATTTTATGAAGGCTGATGGTACACCTAATGCCGAGCAAAGCAAAGTATCGGCCTATTTTAATATGGACTATGGAACCGGGAAGGTAAGGGGTATCTATGCGCAGGGCAACAAGGCTATCAAACCAATATTCGAACAGTGGTTTGCGCCATTCCATGACCTGGGCGCAACAACGGTAACCATAAAGAGCACAGGGTCTACCGACCACCTGTCGTTCGATTGGGCAGGTATCCCCGGTTTCCAGTTTATCCAGGATCCGCTTGACGAGGACAGGACACACCATACCGACCTGGATGACTACGACCATTTGGCGATTGAGGATTTAAAACAGTCAGCAATAATTGTAGCGTCTTTTGTTTATCAAAGCGCTATCCGCCCTGAGCTTTTGCCCAGGAAGCCGTTTATTAAGGACACTTTTTTGTTTGATGGATTGTAGGGTTAAAACGATATAAATACACCAGAATATCCAGCCCGCTTATACCAAAGCGGGCTGTTTTTTTACAGTGATAGCTTTACACCATCAAAGAAAATTCATTTTTTATGTTGATTTTAGCCGCATCAATATATTTCACCATGAATACCCTAAAAACGATTGTATCGGTAACCGCCATCACACTCATAACATACGGTACGGCAAATTGCCAGGCCCAAACCAAACCCATCTTCACCAAAGCTGATTTTGATGCTGGCCGTGCTAAAATTGATTCGCTGGATGCCCAGATGATAAAAACTATTGGCTTTCGTGAGCGGATAGTACGCGAGATAGGCATCTATAAAGCCAAAAACCATATTGCACCTTTACAGCCCGCACGTTTCCAACAAGTGGTTGAAAAGGCCAAGGAAGCCGGTAAAAAGGAGGGCTTGTCGGCAGAGTTTATTGAGAAATTGATGAACGCCATACACGAAGAAAGTTTGAAGCTGGAAGAGCCTGCGGCGATGCATAACGAATAAACACGATTTTTCACTTTTGTCTGTTTTTAACGGCGTTCAAGAGGACTTCGTCGTTAAAGGATTAAAAGGATTTACAGGATTACTTTCGGCGGTTTTTATGCTGACGTGCGTTGCCGCAAATGTTTAAATGTACTTATTGCAAGTAATTTGTATCGCACTGTATCGGTGTGTCGGGCAAGGTGGTGATACAGAACAATCTCACCACCACGTCATTGCGAGGAACGATCCGCCAGCTGGCGGACTGCACATGCTAATCAACGAAACAAAAACTTTGTGGTTACCTATCTGCCGCTTTTAGGTCTTCACAAACAGTTAGGTTCGTGATTGTCCTACGTAGAGGTGGCTTCGTTCCTCGCCATGACGAGCGTGATATTATTTCAGCAAGATAAATCCTATTTTTATCCCACCCAATAAAACCCAACCATGAAACTTTTCTTCCTTACAGCCATAGCTGCAACGCTTAGCATAACCGCTGCCATAGCCCAGCAACATCAGCCTAAAAAAGGCGATACCATATTTTTTGAAGATTTTAACCAAAAAGCCCTTGATCGCAGCAAATGGAACGTTGAAGTTACGGGCAACACCGTTAACCAGGAGCAACAGGCTTATGTTGATTCAGCATCGACTATTTACCTCATGAATAACGCTGCCGGGGAAGGTGCAACCAACGGCGCTTTGATATTAAATGCGGTTTATCACCCGGGCTATACAAGCAAGGAAAATAAAAAGTACGATTTCCTTTCGGGCAGGATAAATACTGAACACAGAATGCAGTTTACCTATGGCACTTTTACCTGCCGCATGAAAATGGCCTCGGGTGCCGGTTTATGGCCTGCCTTTTGGCTGCTTGGCAATGGTCGCTGGCCTGATTGCGGGGAAATTGATATAATGGAAACTGTTGGCGACAGCAGCTGGACAAGCAACGCACTGCATGGCCCCGGTTACTTTGGCGACACGCCTTTAGCCTATAGAGCGTTTTTGCCTGTCGGTACCGATGTTACCCAATGGCACAACTATTCGGCCGACTGGACGCACGACAGCATAGTTTTTAAGGTGGATGACAAAGTAACTTACACAGTAACCCGTGCCATGGCAGAGAAATATGGACGCTGGGCTTTTGACAACCCTAAATTTATTATCCTGAATTTTGCATTGGGTGGCGGCTATCCAAACGGGGTGAATAAAGTGAAGGAGCCTTACTTCGGCATGTCGCAAAACACGGTTAACAAAATAAAAGCCGGTCAGGCAAAAGTGGTGGTTGATTGGGTACTGGTAACTAAAATCGCCAATTAACAGGCTTATCGCCATAAAATAACAAAGCCTCGTTGGAAAATCCCGCGAGGCCTTGTTGTATTATCGAACTGAAATTTAGTTATTCCTGTAATGATGGTCACCGCCGTGGCCATTATCGTGGTCGTGGCCGCGGCCATTTCCATTGTCGTGCCCACGGCCATGGCGTTCACGGTATTCAACTGAACAGCCCGGCAGGGTGGCAGAAGCAAGTATAAGCAACGCAACAACCCCTAAAATATACTTTTTCATACTATTTATTTTTTAAGATAGATGTTAGTATACAGGCAATTACAGTGCCATGTGTGAAAAATAGGTGAATAGGGCTGCGTAGGCCTAAAATGCTGGAAGCATGATTAAACCCGGATGAAAAGTGTATATTAATAAGGTTGATTTGACTACAAAACAGGCTTACTCATCTGCCGGGCAATAAAAACAAACAATGCACCCAGTCCCCAAAAAATAGGCAACAAAATAACAGCAGCGAGTAAAACCTGCGGGTATCCTGATTTTGCGACATCAAGGAATGGGTATGGGTAATTCCCGCTGATGGCGCCCCGTATCAACACATAAATAAAGTAAAGAAACGGGAACCATAACCATGGCCAAACATTGCTGTATTTCAGGCCGCTTTTTGGCACAAAGGCAAGCCAGTAAATTATAAATAACAGGGGGTTAACAACATGCAGCAGTTCATCAGCCAATTTAAACAAGCCTTCAGGGTGCCATACGCTACGCAACACTACGTTGTAAATAAGGCCAACAGTGGTCATGTACAGCACGATAGAAGTTAGCACGGTATTCCTTGAAAAGAACCTGCCCCATGCCGACTTTGCGGCTATTAAAATGGTGGTTAACCCAACAACCATCAGTAGATTGCTTAATATGGTATAAAAGCTAAAAAGTTGTATCAGCGCACTTCTGAGCGAGCAACCTTTGTGCATATATTCAGGTATTGATATACTGAACTGCAACACTAACGCAAACCAGGTAATAATAACCACCAAAGCGGTGTATGCCCATTTTATTTTGTTTGATGTTTGGTTGTCGGTAGTATTTGTCATCAATAATGTTTAAGTGTTTACTAAATTACAGAAAAACAAGTCATTAAATATCAAATCAAAAAGTTATTTTAGTAGGCTATTTATTGCGATAAAATCAAGATAAGTGCTTTTTTTTAAAATTTGATAAAAAATACTTCTCTAAATATACCACATTGTTGTTGCGGTATTTAAGAAATGAAAGTGAGTATGCTGCGCAATAAATGGATGTGTTTATTTCTGATGCTGGCTTCGTTCCTTTTCAGGAACGGTGTTTGTTATGCGCAGGCTCCCAAAATAAGTTATCCCACACCGCAGGTTTACCAGGTAAATACAGCTATAGTTGCGCTGTCGCCGGTTAGCTCTGGCGGACCGATTGGCAAGGGCAATTTTTCGGGCGTTACTACCCTGGCAGGTGCCGGTGCAAATTTTAATCGCCCCGAAGGCTTAACGGTTGATAACAACGGTAATGTTTATGTAGCCGATGAAGCCAACTCGCTGATAAAAAAAATAACTCCCGGGGGCATCGTCACTATATTTGCCGGAAGCGGAATTGCGAGCTTTGCTGACGGTATGGGCACCGGGGCATTTTTTCATAACCCGGCTGATGTGGTTGTTGATGCCGCCGGTAATTTATATGTTGCAGATGCCAATAACCACCGTATCCGCAAAATAACGTCTGCAGGTGTGGTAACCACTATTGCAGGCGATGGCACCGTAGGCCATGCTGATGGCACAGGCACAGCGGCAACTTTTAGGCTGCCATCGGGCATTGCCATCGATGCTGCCGGCAATTTGTATGTAGCCGATTCGGGCAACAGCCTTATCCGTAAAATAAGCATATTGGGTGTTGTGACTACGCTGGCCGGCAGCGGCACTACCGGTAGTACCAACGGCACAGGTACAGCAGCCTCATTTAACGGACCGATAGGTATAGCGGTTGATGTGGCGGGGAATGTGTATGTGGCCGATAGTTACAACAATTTAATCCGCAAAATAACCACTACCGGAGTGGTCACCACCCTTGCAGGCAGCGGGGCGCAAGGTGATGCTGATGGCACGGGTGCGGCGGCATCCTTTAAAGACCCGATCGGGATGAAGATTGATGCTGACGGCAATTTATACGTAACCGATGCACAAAACAATAAAATAAGAAAGATAACATCTGCAGGAGTAGTTACGACCGTTGCCGGTAAATTAACCTTAGGCGCAGCCGATGGCGATTTGGGTACAGCCACCTTTAATACCCCCTTCGGTATAGCTATCGACGCAAACGGCAACCTTTACATTGGCGATACCAATAATAATTCGATAAGAAAAATAGCAGCTGATTTTTTTACGATTGATAAGCCGCTGCCGCCAGGATTAGTGTTCGATATGCATACCGGAGATATTAGCGGCACACCAACAGCCGCATCGCCGGCAACTGATTATACGATTACAGCATATAATGCGGCGGGCAATTATGCAACGGTTGTAAGTATTGCAGTAAATGTTGTGGCAGTGCCGCTGCCGGCAGCGCCCCAAATCAGTTATGATAGTCCGAAGGTTTATCCCCCGGGTACGCCCATACCTCCGTTAACGCCCCACAACACTGGCGGCCCGGTGCCGCAAACAGCATTCGGCAAGGCCACCGTGTTTGCAGGCAATGGGTCGAAGGGCAATAACGACAATATAGGTACTGATGCAAGCTTTAATTTCCCAACCGATGTCGCCACAGACTCGAAAGGAAACGTTTATGTTGCCGACAGGGACAATTCATTGATAAGAAAAATAACGCCTACCGGGCAGGTAACCACTTTTGCGGGCAACGGGACATCGCAGGTTACCGACGGGCAGGGAACCGCTGCCAGCTTTAAAGGCCCTACCAGCATAACTATTGATGGTAGTGATAATATTTATGTAGTGGATTCGTATGGCGATGCGGTAAGGAAGATAACGCCAACGGGGTTGGTTTCAACCATAGTAGGTCTGAATGGGCCAGGTGAGGTTGACGGCCCCGTCGCTACTGCAAAAATTGCAGTGCCCTGGGGTATTGCTGTTGATAATGGCGGCAATATTTATATATCAGAATTTGGAAGCGGGAATATAAGGAAAATAAGTGCTGCAGGTATTGTTACAACAATTGCCGGTTCAGGCAGCTCAGGATATGCTGACGGAAAAGGTGCTGCTGCAAGTTTTAAAAATCCGAAAAAAATGGCGATTGATGCATTTGGCAATATTTTCGTAGCCGATGAGGGCAATAACAAGGTCCGCGGAATTACTCCTGACGGCACTGTAAGCACATTAATAAAAGACAATATTTATTACCGTTTCCAGGGAATAACCGGGGTGGCTGTTGACTTGTTGGGTAACTTATACATTTCGGATTCGGGAAATAGCAGGATTATTAAAGTAGAGGCGAATACGGGTAGAGAAAGCATACTGTCAGACGCCGGGGGCATTTTTAGTTTTCCGCTGGGCCTTACGGTCGATGCATCTGGTAACCTTTATGTCACTAATCCGGGTAACAGCACCATTGCAAAAATACCAACCACCGGCTATACCATTGATAAACCCTTGCCGCCGGGCTTAACCTTCGACCAAACAACAGGCATAATAAGCGGCACACCCGCGCAGGTTACACCGCTTAGCACCTATACCATTACGGCCTACAACGAAGGCGGCCATAGCACCAACACTGTTGATATAGAAATAAAAAACCAGGTTATTCCCGGTTTGGCGCCGCCAAACATAAGCTATATAACGCCACAGGTTTATGCACCTAATACTGCTATCACGGCCTTACAGCCAACCAATACAGGCGGGGCAGTACCTCCCAATATTTATGGGCAGGTAACAACATTTGCCGGTAACGGCCTAAGGGGAGTGGTAGACGGTACCACGACAACAGCTGGGTTTTCGTTTCCCAATTACCCTATAGTCGCTTCCGATGGAACTGTTTACATAACGGATAACAATCGGCTTATTAGGCAAATTACGCCCGGCGGCAATGTAACCACTATTGCAGGAAGCGACATCGGTTACCAGGATGGATTAGGTTCCTCGGCAAAGTTTAACGCACCTGCTGCCATGGCTATTGGTCCGGATGGTAAGATATATGTTGTCGACTCGAATAATAATGCGATAAGACAGGTTACCCCTGGCGGCTCCGTCTCAACTTTCGTGTCTGGTTTAAGTCAACCAAATGGCATCGTAATTGATGCTGCCGGTAACTTGTTTGTGTCTGAATATGCGGGTAATACAGTTAAAAAAGTAACCCCAGGCGGTGTTGTTACCATTTTAGCGGGAAAGCAGGGTGCTAAGGGAAACACGGATGGAGTTGGTGCTAATGCACGATTTAGCGGAGCAAGCTACATGGCGATAGATGCTTTAGGAAATATTTTTCTGGCAGATTATAATAACAGCGAAATAAGGAAAATAACCCCCGCCGGTGTTGTTACCACGTTTGCCGGTACAGGCGTTAAAGGGAAACAGGATGGACAAGGCTCGGCCGCGACCTTTAATGGTCCCGAGGGAATTGTATTTGGAGAGGACGGCAGCCTGTATGTTTCCGATTCTGGTAATAACCTTATACGGAAAATAACCATTGATGGCGTCGTAACAACTTTTGCCGGGAACGGCATTGCGGGTTATAAAGATGGGTATGGTATTAACACATCGTTTAACTTTCCGCACGGGCTGGCTATCAATAGCAACGGTAATATGCTGGTGACTGATCTGCAGAATAATTTAGTAAGAGAAATTGTTACTACCGGCTACGTTATTGACAAGGATTTGCCGCCGGGATTGACTTTTGATGCCAAAACAGGCACAATAAGCGGAACCCCAACCTCATTATGGCCAGCTACAACGTATAAAATAACCGGTATTAATGCTGCAGGAAGTAGCACAGCAACCTTGATTATTGAGGTTAAAAAGAGTAATAGCCCGGGAAGTCCGCCGGTTATATCGTACCAGTCGCCTCAAACCTACAATATCAATCAAACTATAGCCCCGCTGGCACCAACATCGTCAGGCGGCGCTGTACCGCCTATAAATTTTGGCCAAACACTAACCTTCTCCGGCAAAGGAACGCCTGGCAGTGCAAATGGCGATGCTATAACGGCAACGTACAAACAACCATCGGGCGTTGCTTTCGATGCAGCAGGCAACTTATATGTAGCCGACTATCTGAATAATTTAATTCGCAAAATAACTCCCGCCGGTATATCCACAACATTTGCTGGCAGCGGCGATATTGGCTTTTCAAACGGCGCAGGTACAACAGCAGTATTTGGCAAACCCAGCAGTATTGTAATTGATGCAGCGGGGAACTTGTACGTTGCCGATTCCAACAATAGTTTAATCCGCAAAATAACGCCTGGTGCTGTAGTAACAACTTTTGCCGGTACCGGAACGATAGGTTCGGCAAACGGCGCTGCTTTGTCAGCAAGTTTTAATACCCCGGAAGGCCTGGCCATTGATGCCGCCGGGAACCTTTATGTTGCCGACACCTTTAACAATTTAATAAGGAAAATAGCACCCGATGGCACAGTTTCAACATTAGCAGGTAGCGGTGCGCCTGGCAATAATAATGGCAATGGTACTGGTGCATCGTTCAATATGCCTCAAAACCTCACAGTTGATGCTGCCGGAAATGTTTTTGTAACCGATTTGGGCAACAATGTCATTCGTAAAATAACCCCATCGGGCGATGTTAGTACCTATGCCGGTAGCGGATCGGCAGGCAGCAATAATGGCCCGGCACTTTCTGCAAGCTTTAACAAACCAAGCGGCATTGCGGTTGATGATATAGGCGACTTGTTTGTTTCGGATTTTGGCGGCAACATTCTCCGGATGATTGACCCGGCGGGCAATGTGATTACATTGGCGGGCGATGGCGTTGCGGGCAGTCTGAACAATACTGGTACGGCTGCCAGTTTTGCCGGCCCCAAGGGGCTCGCTTTGGATGCCGGCAGGAAATTATACATTGCCGATTCGTTTAATAACGAAATCCGCACAGCTTATACGCTTGGATATACCATTGATAAGCCTTTGCCATCGGGTATGGTGTTTGATGGCACTACCGGTATTATTAGTGGCAAACCTGATGTTGTATCGCCAATTACAATCTATACTATAACAGCCTATAATATTTATGGTAGTGCTACGGCCAAGGTGAGTATCGAGGTAATTGACGGGCAAACCATAACATTTGCGCCTATACCTGACAAAACAGTGTGTGACGTTGATTTCGACCCGGGCGCTACCAGTTCAACTCCTATAATATACTCCAGTAGCGACCTTAGCGTGGCGACCATTGTATCCGGAAAAATTCATATCGTGGGTGCAGGGACAACCACCATTACGGCCGATGATGGCAGGTCGAAATACCCCCAAATATTAACAGTTACCACGGCGCTGGTACCATCTGTTACTATATCGCCACTTTCGCCGGATGCTTGTGCGTTAGCATCGGTTACCTATACGGCTATCCCTGTAAATGGTGGTACCACACCTCATTACCAATGGAAAGTTAACGGGCAAAACAGCGGGACTGATGCTGCGACCTTTACAAGCACCACATTAAACGATAACGACAAGATAACCTGCGTACTCACCAGCAGCCTGGTTTGTGTAACCAGCGCGACTGCAACTTCAAACGAAGCGACTTTTGTTTTAGATCCACCGGTTACAACTTCTGTTACCATAGTATCATCGCTAACAGGCCCTGTTTGTGCCGGCGCCGAAATTACGTTTACCGCAACACCTGGCTTGCCGGCGCTTAAGCCCGATTATCAGTGGAAGGTTAACGGTGCAAACACAGGTACCAACAGCGCTACCTTTACCACTAAGACTTTGGCCGATGGCGATATTGTTACCTGTGTAATTACCAGCGATGGAAAATGCCTGGTAAACCCAACAGCTACCTCAAATGCGATAACGGTTGCCTTTAACCCGCTAAGCCAATGCATTATTGTTGTACCCAATACGTTTACACCCAATGGCGATGGCATTAACGACCTTTGGAATATTACGGCATTGCTATATTACCCTGACTGCAGCCTTTCGGTGTTTAACCGCTACGGCTCGGTGGTTTACCGCTCTATTGGTTATGGCAAACCATGGGATGGCACAACAAGTGGGAGCAACCTGCCAGTTGGTACTTATTATTATATTCTCGATCTGAAAAATGGCAAAAAGCCTATGTCGGGTTCGGTGACTATTTTAAGGTAGTTTACATAGAATACAATAATTCGCGATCGCCTTTGGTTGAAAGTATATCGTAAATAGGTGTTGATAAAAGCATTTTTACTGTTAAATACCGGCCAGTTACTGCGTCAATCTATATTCAAAAAAATTATTTGCTTGTTTGATATTCAATATTTTATGGCTTTCTGAAGCACCAGGGCCATTTTTGGATTTATTTCTATTTTGTTGTAATAAAAAAGCAATTTTCCCACAACTTTTTTTTAGTTGGTGACGTAATAACACGGTATGAAGGGCTATGTAAATATACCGGGATCAATTTACTGCAAATTGTGTAAGGAGTGCGGAGCGCGGCCGGTAATTGCCAGGGTTGAAGAAATTGGCTATGTTGTTAAATGTTCAAGAAACGATAACCATTACCAAACCATGCCTGGTTTAATTGATATCGACGACTGGAACCGCCACAATACCATTACTTCAGCTTCTATCGACTTTAACCGGAGCCCAATGATGGCCTGGTAACCACCTTAATTACTGCTTATTTTTTATCGGGCTTTAATGTATTGAAGAAATTACATTCCACTGTACTATGTAAGTGGCATTTATTTTTCTATGTTTAGTACTTAAAAACTTAAAATGAGCAATCCCTTTAAATTACCTTTTATTCATTTAATCCGTAGCGGTTTATTTATTATCCTCTTTGCGCTGGCTTTGCCGCAGCTAAGCAAGGCGCAAAACGCCAACCAGCCGGTTTTTAACCATATGGCTTTGTGCGCAAAGAATTTGCCGAAGACTGCCGACTTTTATCGTAACGTTATTCAGCTGCAGGAAATAAAACACCCGTTTAATGATACCGTGCATGTTTGGCTTAAAGTAGGCGAGGGGTTGGCGTTGCACATTATACAAGGTAATTGTTCAACCTCACCCGATATCGGTGTTCACCTTTGCTTCGCTGTGCCAAATTTGGATGCTTTTATAAAACACCTGGATGCCATTAACGTAAGTTACGTTAACTGGACTAAACAACCTAAAAAAATACAGCTTCGCGCTGACGGGGTAAAGCAAATTTACCTGCAGGATCCTGATGGCTTTTGGGTTGAAGTTAATGACGCGAAATAAATTATAAGTCAGGAATCAGGACGAGGAAGATGCATATTTACATGAGAAAGGATAATCCATTCGCTTTTTCCTCTTGATTTCTGCCTCTTTTCTTTTGATTTTTCTCAAATCCATAATTAATACCACAAAAACGTTAAATAATACCACTGTTTATGGTGTATTTGTGTATAATTTTGTGTGATGTTACAAAGCACACCGATATTTGATATTTGCAGCTTGTCTGACTTTAGGCAGGACGATATATTGGTAAGCCGTTTTGCCCCATACCTCGAACATCACAAAAACCTCTATGCAGCACACCGGCATACATTTTACCATGTGGTATTTTTTACCGATGGCGCCGGTAGCCACAACATCGACTTTGAGGATTTTAGTGTAAAGCCTGATCAAATCTATTTTATGATTCCTGGCCAGGTACATTCCTGGGCCTTTGAGGGTTTTACCGACGGTTATATCATCAATTTTTCCGACTCGTTTTTTCAATCATTTTTATTGAATGCGGCTTACTGCGAAAATTTCGGATTTTTTAGCGGCAACGTGCACGACGCAGTAATTAACTTGCCTGCTGATGTAGCCGGTAAAATCAGGCCCCTTTTTGAAGATATAATTAGGGAGTGGGAAAACTCGCCTGCGCAAACCACCGATTTAATGCGCGTATTGATGTTGCAGCTGTTCATATTGGTTAGCCGGGTTAGCACCGATGGTATTAATAAAGGCCCGGCATCGTACAACCAAACATTGTTAAAAAGCTTTCAAAAGCTGGTTGAAGTACATTATAAAAAACTGAAACTGCCTAAAGACTACGCCTCGCTATTGTACATAACCCCCAATCATTTAAACGCAGTTTGTAAAGATTTGGTGGGTTTACAAGCCGGTGAAATTATCCGTAACAGGATAATACTGGAAGCCAAGCGTTTGCTTACGAATCCTAAACTAACTATTACAGAAATTGCGCTCGAACTTAATTTTAATGATAATTCATACTTCACCAAGTTTTTCAGGAAAACGGAAGAAATAACACCCGAAGAGTTCAGAAAAAACATACTTAAACAAAATAATCATGAATAACCCAAATAAGGCCCTGCCCGCCTGGCCTGCAATCGTTCACGGAAAATGCCCGCGCTGTCGTCGGGGCGATATGTTTGCGACACCGATGTACAGCTTTAAGGCCCAGATAATGAACAAAACCTGCCCACATTGCGGGATGGTTTTTGAACGCGAGCCAGGTTACTTTTATGTGGCTATGCTGGTAAGTTACGCAATGTTTGTTGCCGAAATGGTGACTTTGGCGGTAGCAATACACGTACTAACCGGTAGTAACAACCCATGGCTGTATGTACTTATCATTATATCGGTAGGCGTTTTATTATCACCTTTCAACTTCAGGTATTCGCGTATTATGTTATTGCATTGGCTTACACCTGGTTTGCATTATCAGCCCGAAACAAGCGGGGATAAGGAGATTTAGAATCAAGAATCAAGAGCCAAGAATTAAGAATAACCGTTTACATGATAGTGACAAGTAAAGTATAAATAATTCAAAATTAAACAGTTTACGGTTGTGAAGCTGTCTTGAATCTTGACTCTTGATTCTTGGCTCTTGAACCCCGTTTCTCATTTTAACATCATTTAACAGTAAGTTATTCACTGTTTCATTACAATTTCATAATAGCTGGCTACCTTGCCCCAAAACTATTGATGATGAACAGTGCGACCCTAACAAACTGGAACCGTTTTAACAATATTTTATACATAGGCGACGAATCTCGTGCCTGCATAAAAATTATTGAGAAATTTAACAGTAAGCTGGCTGAGATAGAGCGCATCTACTCGTCGTGGTTTAATGGCCGCAACGCAAAAAATAAGCTTGCCCGGCACGATAAACTGCAACATCACATACACTACCATTTCGAAGGCGGCATTGCAGCTTTTAAATTCAAAAATGAAGACGAACTGCCGGCAGTTATCCGCAATGAATGTTTTGCTGCCTGCAAAAGTTTGGCTGCAGAGCAAACCCTGCTTTTTCAGTAGAACACCATTACAGTCCAGGCGCCTTAGTCTATTTGGGTGATCCCCCACAAACCTTTATCACATCTTTTTAAAAATGGAGCTTCGCGTTGCTCCTTCTTTTCATAATTCCTGCCTTTCTATATTCTATTAATAGAAGTTCCACGTTGTTTTTTTTTTTTTTAAAAATCCAACATAATATTTGCAACGTACGTTTTTAATACATACCTTTGATTCATGATGTTATTTAAGAAGGATATGGCCTCGGAAATAGTACCGACAAAGACCGAAATGGATGTGTTGCAGGTGCTATGGCAGTACGGACCACAAACGGTCCGTTTTGTGCATGATAAGTTGAATGAACATAAAGAGATTGTGCAATACACATCAACTCTGAAGCTGATGCAGGTGATGAAAGAAAAGGGGATGCTTGACCGGGATGAAACCAATATGAAGCATATTTACAGCGCAGCAGTTGCTGAAGAAAAGGTAAAAGGCAATATGTTGGGCCGCTTTGTCGACTCGATGTACAACGGTTCGCCAAGTAATTTAATGATGGCTTTGCTTGATAACGACAAAACATCGGGCGAAGAATTGCAAAAAATAAAAGAGATGTTAAGCAAACTGGAAAATAAATAATTTTATGGCACACCTCGTTTTTATAAGCGGCACACTAAATAAAATAATCACAGCTTTTAGCTGGATGCTTATTCATTCGTTGTGGCAGGGGTTATTGTTGGCTATTATTGCCGGGGTGGCATTGGTAATTGCAAAAAAGGCATCTGCAGCATACAGGTATAATCTGGCGTTTATTTTATTCCTGATGTTTATTATTACCTGTGGTTTAACATTTGTTTATGAATGGACGGCAGCAACTGCGCCTGCCGCCTTAACGCCGCTAGCAGGGAATATCGCCGTTAATGCATCGTCGCTGTTTTTTAATGCGCATAGTGTAAAGCAATTGGTTAGCAGCTTTACCGGCTATTTTTCTGCGAATGCGCCATTTATCATATTGATATGGTTTATGGTTTTCCTGTTTAAAAGTGTAAGGATGATTTCGTGCATTGCTTATAACCAACGCATTAAAAACTACCAGGTTTACCAGCCATCAAAATACTGGGTTGATAAGGTAAATAGCTATTCTAAAAAATTGAACATAGGTAAGGCTGTTAAAATACTGCAGTCGGGTTATATAAAAGTGCCGGGGGTAGTAGGCCATTTAAAGCCTATAATATTGATTCCGGCTGGCCTGTTGGCAGGCTTACCAGCCGAGCAGGTAGAGGCAATATTACTGCACGAAATTGCCCACATTAAACGTAACGACTACTTTGTTAACTTTTTACAGAATATTGCGGAAGCCGTGTTTTTCTTTAACCCGGGTTTGCTGTGGATATCATCGGTATTGAGAGAAGAGCGCGAGAATTGCTGCGATGATATTGCTGTAGCCCATACCAATAACCGGGTTGAATTTGTGCAGGCACTTATCAGTTTCAAGGAACATGAACTTTACGGGGCGGCCTATTCCACTGCTTTCCCCGGTAAAAAGAACTACCTGATGCGCCGGGTGGTAAGACTTTTAAATAACAAAAACAAAACCTTTGGTACCGGCGAAAAGGTGTTTTTCGGATTCAGTGTGCTTATCCTTTTGGTATTGGTTGCCACAGTTACTGTAGCCCAGGTAAAGGATATTGTTAAAAACAAAGAGCAACATACTGTAAGTGTTACTTCACATACTGTGGGCTTTTCGGAAACAGTTATTAAAAAAGAAGCCGCTTTCGCAAGGGAAATGCATAACACTTTAAAGAGCAAGCTAAATAAGTTAACTGCAGAAATTTCGTATACTATGCCCGAGCGTGCTGACCAGCACCGTGAAATGCTACCGGCAGAAAGGATTGCCGCAATTACGCTACCTGTTAAACAAAATGCTACTGAGCAGGAAGCCGCGGATGCGGACAGGCGCCAGGCGGAATTAGACCGGCAGCAAGCCATGCGCGACCAGGAGCAGGCCATGCGTGACCAGTTGCAAGCAAAGAAAGACCAGGAACAGGCGGGGCGTGACCAGCAACAGGCAAGAAAAGACCAGGAGCAGGCATTGCGTGACCAACAACAAGCACTCCGCGACCAGGAGCAAGCCAAACGCGACCAGGAACAAGCCAGGCGTGACCAGGAGCAGGCTAAGAAGGAACAAGCAGCCAATACAAAACAGCAAGTGAATGTTAATATTTAACGGATGCCTATGTTAGATACCAGACATATTAAATAGCACAATACCAAAAGCCGGGATAGTATATCCCGGGAACCATATACCAGGGCTACTGTTACAGACTGCGCACCTGTAATACCATAGTCGTGGCTAAATAAACCAAACAGACCGCAATATTTTTAAAACCCGCCAAAGGCAGGGCGGCTATTGTATTGCCAAATTTTTAAACTTTAAAAAAATCAAATTAAAATGAAAACCAACTTTATTAAATACAGCGCACTAATAGCCGCAGTTGCATTTACAACAGCCGCCGGTGCACAAACAAAAAAAACCGCTAAAAAAGCTCATACCAGCTATGGCTACAGTAATATGTATTCGAGCGAAAATGGCGATGGTAAAGAGCATATCAGGACCGACGAGAATGGAAAAGATTATGAATTAACCCTGGTGAACGGCAAATTAACGGAATTATATGTTGATGGTGAAAAAATACCGGAAAGCAAGTTTGGTGACTATGCCGATTTTATAGCCCGAATGAAGGAGCAAATAAAGAGAGATAAAATACAGGCTAAGAAAGACCAGGCGCAGGCCCTGCTCGACCAGGCCCAGGCTCGCCGCGACCAGGAACAGGCAAAGCGTGACCAGGAACAGGCCAGTCGCGACCAGCTACAGGCAGGCAAAGACCAGGAACAGGCCAAACGCGACCAGGAACAAGCAGGGAGAGACCAGGAGCAGGCCAAACGCGACCAGGAACAAGCTGTAAAAGAACAGGCCAGCGCAAGGCTTGACCAGGAACAGGCCGCTCGCGATCAGGAACAAGCCAAACGCGATCAGGAGCAGGCAGGGCGCGACCAGGAACAAGCAAAGCGCGATCAGGAGCAAGCCAGGCGGGATCAAATACAAGCGAAAAAAGACCAGGAGTTGATGAAGCAACTGATTAGCGACCTGGTAAAAGATGGAATTGTACCCGACGAAAAAGGCCTGCACGAGTTAACAATATCAACAGACGGTATGAAAGTGAACGGAAAACAAATGAGCGCCGATGTTTACAGTAAGTACAAAAGCAAATACGCCAGGTTCTCGGGCAGTTCTATTCGCTACCATAACGAAGGTAATTCAAGGGGGATTAGTATAAACCGTACAGACAACTAAATGTAGCCTGGTATTTATAAGCAATGCGGAAATAAGGGGAATGCAGCTATTAGGAGCAGTATTCCCCTTATTTATTTTAAAATATTTTAATCCTTTTATAAATATTTTAATCAAACATGTAACCTTATGAAATTAGACACCGTACAAGAGGACATAATTTGATAAATTATATTACTGATAAATTAATTGATTACTAAAAATTTAATTCACCCAAATCATGGAACACAAATTAAACACCCTGAAAACTGATCTGCACAACGTTTTTGTTGAAGGCAATGCTAACCCAATTCAAATGGCACGCGTATTTGTTATGTTAGCTATCCCATTGATCACAGTATTTTTGATAGGCGCACGCCACATCATTTACTAAACAATCCCAAAAGAAATTTAACACACAGCTGTTATCCTTTACTAATAAAGCTAACGGTGCCGATACTAAAAATTACCACTGCCAACACCTGGTGTATAGTTTTGATAAAGTCAGGTACGTAGATATGATAATAATATAAATCGGCTAATAATAAATAATAATACTATTGATTTTGCAGCGCGAGGCTGCCGTAAAACTGTAGATGGAATGGGTACAAAAAGCAAAACAGCTGCTACTTTTCGTAACAACTGCCTGCTCCCTAATTAACCAACTAACCGTTTGATTACAAACTAAAAACTATTTTTCACCAGTCTGTTTGTGTCGCTTAAATTTTTGAAAATTTAAGGATGGAACCGTTAAAGTATTTTGCTTTAATTGCGATACAACCAAAGCCTGGAAATAAATAACGGTTTACTATAACCTGGTAAATAAGTTACTGCCTTGCGCGATAACTTGAGTCAAAGTTAAGAACGCATAGGGAGGTATGCTCGCGCATAATTACTGAATTTGCGTACGTAGTTTTACGTAATTACCCACAGGCTAATTTTGTAAATAGCAGGTGAATCTTTTTTATAGATTTTTACCTGTAGCCCATGGCCTGGAGATTGAATAATTCGGCATAGCGGCCGTTTTTTTGAATAAGCTGCTCATGGCTGCCTATTTCGATAAGTTCGCCTTTTTCGAGCACTAAAATCCTGTCGGCCATGCGTACCGTACTGAACCGGTGCGATATCAGCACTGCCGATTTGCCTTTGGTCAATTCGGCGAAGCGCTCAAACACCGCGTATTCGGCACGGGCGTCAAGCGCCGATGTCGGTTCGTCAAGTATCAATAGTTGTGCATTTCGCATATAGGCGCGTGCCAACGCTACCTTCTGCCACTCGCCGCCGGATAGTTCAACGCCTTGTGCAAAGCGTTTGCCTAATTGCTGGTCGTATTTGTCGGGTAAGGTTGCCGCAAGTATATCTGCCAGGCTTTGTTTTGCCGAGGCCTCAATCAACGGCCGGTTATCAACCTGGCCAATGTTGCCAACAGCAATGTTTTGTGCAAAAGTCATCTGGTAACGCAGGTAATCCTGGAAGATAATTCCAACATTCAACCGCAAATCGGTCAAATCGTATTCCCGCAAATCTTTTCCTTCCAGCAATATCCTTCCTTCGGTTGGGTCATAAAGCCGTGCAAGCAATTTTACCAGTGTGGTTTTGCCTGCCCCATTTTCGCCAACGAGCGCAAGCTTTTCGCCAGGATGCAGGGTAAAGCTTAAATGCCTGTTTGCCCAGCGTTCGCTGTTATGATATTTAAAACCAACATTCTCAAAAACAAAGCCCTGTTGTATAACTTTTGGAAATGGTAATGGGTTGGCCGATGCCTTTATCTTTGGTTTAATATCGAAGAATTCAAAAAAATCGCGCAGGTAAATAGCCCCTTGTGATACTGAGGTGAACCTGCTCAAAATTCCTTCCAACAAACTACGTAATTGCCTGAACGAACCAGCCAAAAACGCGAGCATACCTATGGTAACCGTACCGTCGACTGTTTTTATGATGATGACAACATAGGCCGCATAGTAGCCAACGCTGCCAAGCATGGCAAAAAAGGTTCCCCATAAACTTCGTTTTATAGCCAGCCGCTTGTTATCAAAATAAAATTTACCTGATAGCTGCTTAAACCGGTCGATAATAAAGCCTGAAAGATCGAATATTTTCACCTCTTTGGCCGTTTCATCACTGGCGCCTAAATATCTAACATAGTCAAGCTCACGGCGTTCGGGTGTTTGCCCCCGGGTAAGGGCATAGCTTTGGTCGTTAAAGTACGATTCGCCTAAAAATGCCGGGATAATGGCAATCAACAGTAAAATAATTAGCCATGGGTTAAAGGCCATCAGTCCGGCTGCCAGGAAGCCCATTGTTATTAAATCCTGAACCTGCGTCATCACCTGCGAAAGCAATATAGTACGACCAATAGTTTGCTGCCGGGCGCGTTCCAGTTTATCATAAAACACCGAATCCTCAAACTGGTCAAGATCGAGAGTGGCCGCATGGGCCATTATTTTTATTGATGTATGGTTGCTGAACAGGTCGCCCAGTAACGAATCTACAAGGGTAATTGCACGACTAAGCGCATCGGTGGCAATTGCCAGCCCAAACTCAAGCCCTACCAACTGCCATAAATGGGTGCTGCTGGTTTCGTGATGGCGGCTTAAAAAAATCACGTTATCGATAATCAGTTTGCCCACATACAGCAAAGCCACCGGCATAGCCGAGCGGACAATGCGCAGCATGGCATTAATAATGGTGAACAATTTGCTGGTTTGCCATACCAGTTTAAAAAATGCAGGCAGGTTGTTAAGGGCCGCAAGGCGGTCTTTAAAAGTTAATGGCTCGGTACGGGTATTTTTTGGCGGGCGGGCGGTATTCAAATATTATCCTTCTTTTATCTTAGTTTAAGTAAAATTAAGAAAAGATTAGTTAAGCGACTGAAAATGGAAGTATTGTGAGGGATTGATGACAAAAGAGTCCCGGAACTCAAGCCCAGCCCTTAATGGGTTAACAGTGTAACCCAAAATGTCTGATAAATTATGTGTAATTATCTGATTTTGAATTGTATAAATAAATGTAAACCATAATAAGTGTAAACCATGTAAACCCAGATGTCCTTAGTTGAAAATCTGAAAGTGTCTGTCATCGAGGCAGTCCTTTAATCAGCCAACTCATGATTAAGACAAAAAAATCTAAAAAATCCTTTAATCCTAAAAATCATAGTTTAGTTTTGCCGCTTAATCGCACGTATGAGCTCATCATTAAAAAATAAATTCGACGGTATAATTTTCGACCTTGACGGCACCCTTTGGGACAGCACCAATAATGTGGCCCTGGCCTGGCAGTCGGCTTTGGATGAAGTTGATTATTTAGATGAGGTAATGACCCAGGAGCGGGTGCGCTCGATAACAGGCATGACTTACGATTCTATTTTTGATAAGCTTTTCCCTCAATTGGATGCCGTTCAACGCGCCGAGGTGCAGGCACTTTGCGGCAAGCACGAACTGGAAATTTTGCATACCAGGGGCGGCGAACTTTATCCCGCACTCGACGAAACGTTAGCTTACCTTGCCGGTAAATACCGGTTGTTTATAGTAAGCAATTGCCAGAGCGGCTACATCGAGGTGTTTTTTAAGATAAGCCGGATGGAACACTATTTTGCTGGTCACCAATGTTTCGGAACTAAAGGCAACCCCAAAGCCGAAAACATTAAAGACATAGTTAACGATCATAACCTGGAAGCCCCGGTTTATATTGGCGATACCATGGGCGACTACGACTCGGCCACCAAAGCCGGGCTGCCGTTTATTTTTGCCGATTATGGATTTGGCAAGGTTGAGGAGGGGCAGATAGCAACCATTAGTAATTTTAGCGAATTGAAGGAATTATTGTAGAATAATCGTCTTTTCGTAGCCTGCACTGCAATTTTTCTTATTTTTATGCTGATTAAAACACTTACCTGTTATGGCAGCATCAAACAAATTTTCGCGTCGCAATTTTATCCGTAATGCCTCACTGGGTGTGGGCGCTCTGGCACTTGGACCGGCCTTATCGGCACTGGCCATGCCTGCGGGAAAGGCAAAAAAGAAACTGGGTGTAGCTTTAGTCGGCTTAGGTTATTATAGTTACGGTCAGCTTGGTCCTGCCTTGCTACATACTAAGGACTGTTATTTGGCGGGCATAGTTACGGGCACACCTGCAAAAGCGGTATCGTGGTCTAAAAAGTACAATATCCCCGAAAAAAATATCTACAACTATCAAAACTTTCACGAGATAGCCAATAACCCGGATATCGACATTGTGTATATAGTGCTGCCGGTTTTTATGCATAAGGAATATACCATCAAAGCAGCACAAGCCGGCAAACATGTTATCTGCGAAAAGCCGATGGCGCTAAATGCTAAGGATTGTGAAGAAATGATCGCAGCCTGCAAAAAAGCAAATCGATTACTGTCGATAGGTTATCGCCTGCACTTTGAGCCGCACAATATGGAAGTGATGCGCCTGGGGCAACAACACATATTAGGTAACATTAAAAAAATTGATACCGGTAACGGTTTTACCTATAATGGCGACCCAAATGCATGGCGGCTTAAAAAAGCAATGGCCGGTGGCGGCGGTTTGATGGATATGGGTATCTATAGTATACAGGGGGCCCGCTATACCATGGGCCAGGAGCCCATCTCGGTTAAAGCAACGCAACAAAAATTAAGGCCGCAGTTTTTTAAAGAAGTGGACGAAACCGTTTTCTGGGAACTTGAGTTTCCGGGCGGACTTAAAACCACGGGCAAATCGAGCTACAACAACGATTGGAGTTACCTTAAAGTAGAGGCCGAAATGGGCAATTTTGAACTTGGTCCAGCTTACGGCTACGGTAGTATCGAAGGTAGCGTAAACGGAACGCCCATGAAATTTCCGCAAATTGTACAGCAGGCTGCACAAATGGATGATTTTGCCAATTGCGTAACACTCAACAAGCCCAGCCGCGTACCCGGCGAAGAAGGCCTGAAAGACATGAAAGTGGTTGACGCTATTTACCGGAGCTTAGATTCGGGGAAGTGGGAGAGGATTTAGAGATCAGAGATTAGGTGCAAGATTTTGACAACTCGCTGTTTTAGTTTCAAGGAAAATAATTATACTTGTTCAATGCTTGCGTTAAAGCAAGCGTTAGCACTTTAGCCAATTTTTAACTAATCTTTAACCTCTAATCACTAACAAATGCTTTTCCCTGAAGATTTTTTGCATTACGTGTGGAAGTTCAGGCTTTTTGAACGAACTGGGCTGCAAACTACCGATGGCGAAGAACTGGAAGTACTTTCGGCAGGGATGCACAACTCAGATTCGGGGCCCGATTTTCAGACAGCAAGAGTCAGGATAGGAGATACCGTTTGGGCAGGCAACGTGGAAGTGCATATTACCTCGTCCGACTGGCAAAGGCATGGACATACCACAGATGATTCTTATAGCAACGTTATATTGCACGTAGTTTATAAAGACGATAAGCCCCTGGTTTTACCGAACGGCCGGCGTGTACCAACACTGGAGTTACAAAACCGCATCCCGGATGATTTGTATAACCGTTATCACAAACTCATTTTTGGCGAACAAACCATAATTCCTTGCGAGGCAAATATTGGCGCGGTTGATGGGCTCACCATGTATAATTGGCTTACAAGGGTGCTCGTTGAACGGCTTGAAAAACGTTCGGAAGCGGTAATCAATGCATTAAATCTTAATCGTGGCGATTGGGAAGAAACGTTTTACCAATTTTTGGCCGCAAACTTTGGTTTTAAAACTAATGCTGTACCGTTCGAACTACTGGCAAAATCGATACCGCAGCTTACGCTGGCCAAACATAAAAACAATCCGCTGCAAATTGAGGCGTTGATATTTGGGCAGGCAGGTTTTTTAAGCGGTGAGCTAAAAGACGAGTATCCCCGGAGGCTCAAAGCTGAATACGAGTTTTTGCAGAAAAAGTATAAACTAACACCGATTGAAAATCACCTGTGGAAATTTATGCGGTTACGCCCTCAAAACTTCCCTACCATAAGGCTGGCGCAGTTTTCTTCATTAATTGTTCATTCCAACCATTTATTTTCGAAGGTGCTGGAGATAAAGGATGTAAAGGCATTGCGGAATTTATTTTCGGAAATTAAGGTTAATGACTACTGGGAAAACCATTATAGGTTTGACGTTGAATCGGCTCCCTCAGCAAAAAACATGGGCGCTGCATCCATCGATATTTTGTTGCTGAATACTCTGGCGTTGTTTCTATTCAGTTACGGCAGACACAACCAAAATCAACATTATATTAACCGCAGCCTTAAGCTTTTGGAACATTTGCCAAACGAAACGAACAATATTATCACAGATTTTGTTAACTTAGGGGTGAAAATTAATACCGCGTTCGAATCGCAGGCATTGCTGGAGTTAAAAAATAACTACTGTAACCATAAGAAATGCCTGCAATGCGGCGTTGGTAATAAAATATTAAAATTAGGTTGATATGTTGCAAAGGATTCTCACTTTTTTTGAACGTTATTCATTTGGGGTTTGCACCTATTTGGGCGAAAAGTTCAATGTATCTATAGGTAAAATTCGTTTGTTTTTTATATACTCATCATTTTTAGCAGTCGGCTTTCCGCTTGTATTTTACATATTCGCAGGCATTGTGCTTGATATCCGCAAATTTGTGAAACGGGTGCATACCAGGGTTACAGATTTGTAAGGGGGATTGTCTGAACCATGCTTTGTTTGATTCTAGGATTTCTTGATTAAAAAACATTGTCATTGCGAGCGCAGCGCGGCAACCGCACGCCGTGCACAACCACTGCGCAGGTGTTAAACTGTTCATTTCGCCCTGCAGAGTTTGCGATTGCCGCGCTCGTACCTCGCTCGCAATGACAAGTGGGATTTATACATCACCTCTTCAATGGATACAAATGCACCACCTGTCCGCCGCCTGCTGTTAAAATCATGCTCAATACAGTTTGTTTATTTACCTGCTTAACCACTTTTACCAAATGATTTAAATTGGGGTCGCTGACCGGGGCATCGCTATAAATTTCGGCGTTGTATTGAGCGTCGGACAGGAAATCTAAAGATGGTTTTATAGTTCGCGCTTCATGGTTAGTAATAGCACCAATATACCAATTCTCAGCTTTGCGGCGGGCTATTACTACGTATTCGCCGGGTTTGGCATCCAGCACACGGGTTTCATCCCATGTGGTGGGCACCTGCTGCACAAACTCAAACCCCGGCTGATTAATGTACCGCTCAGGTGCATCGCAAACCATGCCGAGATTATTTTCCAAAACCACGTACATCGCCAGCATATGGCAGCGGGTTCCTAACACAAACGGCCTGGTATAATGCACCTTGAATTGTTGTGGTGAGGCTGCCGCAAATCCACCTAAATGATAATCTGTTGAGCCGCCAAGCATGCGGGTAAAAGGGATATTAATATCGGCATCGGGTGTTACTATATCATTCCACTTGTCGTTTTCATAATTTAATGTGCCTTCGCGGGTAAACTCATTGGGGAAAGTTCGGCTCGTACCAGTTGGTTTGTAAGCGCCATGGAATTGTATATGCAGGTGATGCTGCGCGGCTTTTTGAAGTACTTCTTCCTGCATGTTTACCATTTCCTGGTCGTCGCGATCCATAAAATCGCACATCAGGCCTTTAATCCCCCATTTTTCATACTGGGCAAAGGTTTCATCTAACTTAGGGTACAAGGCATAAAAATGCACCCATACCCGTATGCCCACGCCCCGCTTTGCCGCCGAATCGCACAATTGCTGCATATCCAGACCTGGAACCGCTTTTGACGGATCGGAATGCGGGCCTGGTTGAAAGCCTTGCCCATCGCTTACATACCATTCATGCAAGCCATATTCCACCACCGAGTGGTATTCAATACCATATTTGGCGCAGAAATTAACGTAGTACATATTGGTTTCGTAATTGTTGCCAGGCGCAAAACTAGTGTCGGGTATGGCATTTCCGTTCCACCACGGGAAGGTGGTTTTGCCCGGCTTAAGCCACGACCAGTCCTTTATCTTACTTGGTTCGTTTAAATTGGTCAGGATATTTGATTCGATGAAAGTACCGGGCTTATCGCTTATCATCAATACCCGCCACGGACTATTGTGTGGTAAAGTAGCTTTAACTTTTAACTCAGTTTGATGGGGCAGCGGCGAAAGGCGACTCTCCAGCACGCCATTCTGCTTCATCAAATACATGCCCGCATAATCGCGGAGTGCTGCTTCGGTAATTGCGAGGTAAAGGCCTTTGGGGTATTCAAACAAAGCGGGCATATCCATCAGTGTGTCTGATTTTAAGTCGGATAACAAAGCTTTGGTGTAAATACCCTCGTGCGATGTGGTATAACTCTCGCGCAACAACGTGGTAACTTTAGGGTTTTGAGTAAGGTTAAAGGTGTTCAATTCATCGGTAACATAGACGGCTTCCGGCCAACCGCCTTGTTTGGGGATGCAATATCTGAAAGCAACACCATCGTTAAATATCCTTACCTCGATATTCAAGGTTCGTTTTGCACCGGATTGTTCAGTAACGGGAATAATAACGCGGTTGCATTCGCTGTGTATTTTGCTGGCTTTACCGGTCATCAGTTCATAATCTTCGGCAAACCTTTCAGGCTTGGCCAAAGCAATATGCAGGCTGTTGTTAAATAAGCCGCCTTCTTTAAAGTTGATATTGAGCCTGGAAATATCAACCATTAAAACACCTTTGTAAGCCACTTTGTAATAAAGGCCGTTAGCGTCGGTGCTTAGCCAGAATTTTATCTGTTTATCGGGAGATTGAACAGTGATGATTGTTTTTGCAAATGTTTTTGCCGAAATAAACAGGCACGTAAAAAATAGCAGGCGTTTTAGCAACAACATAATTTATGGTTTTATCGCGATTGGATATAGCCATAAATGTAAGCTGAAAAGATTAGTTTTCTGATTAAAATATAAAAACCATTACGAGGTACGCAGCAAGCCCGTTAAATAAAAGATCGCTGCAAGCTGATCAATTACCTGTTGGCCCATTAGGGCTTGCCTTGTACCTCGTAATGGTTTACCTGTGCGGCAGGTTATACTAATTTCCCGCTGGTGACCGCATCCTGTAAATTACTCACCCTGAAACGGGGTTTATAAATGCGGTTTGATAATTTTTTTACCCATTGCGCTTTGTACCCAAAAACAGTACGGATAACTTTAACACTTGCCGAGCCTGTTGGATACCCATATTTATACCAGCTGAATTTGGACTGATCAATACGAAATGTTTCAGCAAATTCGGCTAAAAACAAGTCTATCTCGATATCAACAATATCCAAATCAAGGTCGATGCTCGTATCCAGGCTCAAAGTACAAGGGTCAACTTTCCTGATTTTGTACTTGGAACAATAATTGACTATAAATTCTTTTAACTGAGGATTTATCTCTTCCATTTGAATTAATAGTGGTGTTATCATTTGTGTTATAAGACGACGACTTTTTTAGAAGGTTGCATAAAATCCACCCTTTTTTTAAATCTTTATCACAAAATCTCAAACGGTTAAAAAAGACAGGATATTCACTCCGTCATTAAAGTCAAAATAAATATACGAATACTTTCGTATATTATTGTATGCTTTTAAATCTTTTTTTTCGGATAGCTGTAATTCAGAAATTTAAATGGATAAAACGCCCGAAATTGAAGAATTAAAAACTTTTTTCCATCACGATCAATTCAATCGGTAGTTTTGGGTCACCAAATTTTTTGTCGGCATGGAACGGCACTATTTCGCCTGTAGCTTTAAAGCCGCGACGCTCGTACCAGTTAATTAACTCGTGGCGGACGCTGATTACGGTCATGGTAAGCGTGTGGAGGTTTGCTTGTTTGGCGTAAGATTCGGCGGCCAGTAACAAATCGCGCCCAATGCCATTGCCCTGTTGTAATGGGGATACGCTAAACATGCCTACGTATAATTGGGGCTCGCGTACTTCGAGGTAAACACAGCCATTTATCCTGCCATTTTCGTCGGTGTTTTTTAAAATGATAATTGCATCATCATCAAAATACGTGTCCAGTGTTTCTTCGTCAATGCGCAGGCCATCCAGCAAATTGGCTTCAGTTGTCCAACCTTGTTTGGAGGTTTCGCCGCGGTAGGCGCTGTTTACTAAATTATTTAATTCGGCTACATCAGTGCGGATGGCTTGGCTTACAGGCATAATGTTTTTTTGAAAGCGCAAACGTAGGGAAACTAGAGTCAAGAATCAAGAGCCAAGAGCCAGGAATCAAGGGTAAACGGACTTGCTATCTTATGCGACTGGGGATTATTTATAAATTTCTGTAATCTTCGCGGACGGGGCTAAAAATATCAATCAGCTTGCAATCGGTTATGGCTTTGCCGCTGTGCCAAACGTTCGATGGGATAATTACAAACGTGCCGCTGTCAAGTTGTTTAATGGTGCCATCAATATTGAATTCAAAAATGCCTTCGATTACAAAGGAACTTTGCTCATGCACATGCTGGTGATAAGGTACCGAGCAGCCGGCTTTAACATCGATAAAATTGAAAGTATTGGTATCGGTGTGAATCAGTTTTGAAAAAAAACCGGGGGCTATTTCTTTTACGTCGATGTCGCTAAAATTGCGAAAAATGGATGTATCCATATTTATAATTCTATTCTAATTGTCGTTCCCCGATTAATTTGGCTTTCCACCGCTATCGAACCATTTAAGCGCTCCACAAACTCCTTAACAAGCAGTAAGCCAAGGCCGCTGCCCTTCTCTTTGTTTGTTCCAAGGGTTGAAGTAACATCGCCAATAAACAATGTTACAGCTTTTTCTTGGGGCATGCCAACTCCGGTATCACTTATCCACAAAGTAGTTTTTATTCCCTCTCTTTTTATATCTATTGAAATGCTGCCGTTTTGGGTGAATTTATTGGCATTACTTACCAGGTTACGCAGAATGAACTCTAAAGCCCGTTCGTCCGAGTGTGCAATAGTGCCGTAGGGTATATTGTTTACAAGCCTGTTTCCTTTGGCAACGCTGTTTAAAGTTTCGGAGCCAAAAATACGTACTACCAGGTCGTGCAAATCAAAATCAACCAGGCTCAGCTGCCCGAATTTTAAATGCATCTCTCCCCAGTTTACCACATTATCGACCATTTGGATGGTGTTGTTCAGTTGCCCTGTTACCATTTTTATCATCTCGGTAGCATCATCCGCATCCAGAATTTGCGTTTGTTTTAACTCCAGGATGTTTTTAATGGATGCCAGCGGGTTGCGCACATCATGCGCTAATATTGATATGATGCGTTTTTGAGTTTCGGTTAAATAGTATAGTTCTTTATTTTTTATCCTTAACTCCGCAATTTTTATCACGTTATTAGCCAATACCTTAAGGCCGAAGCGCTGTTTTTCGGATAGTTCGCCGGGAGTCCGGTCAATAACACATAAGGTGCCGAGCCTATCGCCGCCGCTCGTTACCAGGGGCATGCCTGCATAAAAACGGATGGAAGGATCGTCAACAACCAACGGATTGTCGGCAAAGCGATTATCCAAAATGGTATCGCGCACCTCAAAAAGCTGGTCCTGCAAAATGGCATGACTGCAAAATGAAACATCGCGGTTAGTTTCGTCAACGTCAAGGCCTATCCTTGCCTTAAACCACTGTCGGTCGGAATCGACGAGGCTGATCAATGAAATAGGCGTATTGCAAAGCATTGAGGCAAATTTCACAATCTCATCAAACTCTGCTTCTTGAGGGCTGTCTAACAAGCCGATTTCGTGAAGTGCCGAAAGGCGGACATTTTCATTTTCGGGGATCCTGGCTGATATCATTACAGGGTATTAACTTAATGTATCTGTCTTTAATTTTTAATCAACGCCATAAAGATAACAATTATCGGGCGTTCGGGTTTTGAATGACAGCTAACGCAGTACTAATACAACTTTTAGGAATTTGAATTAGTGATGTATGTCATTCTGTGTTTGTTTCCTGCGCATTAATTATCTCCGTTAAAAACATTTATATTTATAATGAAAACCGGGAACCGTAAATTTGGGTTAATATACTTTCGGTTTTACAACCATTTACTATGGCATTTATTGATTATTACCAGGTTTTAGGCGTTGATAAAAAAGCAACGGATAAAGACATAAAAAATGCGTACCGCAAACTGGCCCGCAAATACCATCCCGACCTTAACCCTAACGATGCAGAGGCGCACAAAAAATTTCAGCAACTTAACGAAGCCAACGAAGTTTTAAGCGACGCTGATAAACGTAAAAAGTACGACCAATATGGGGAGAACTGGCAGCACGGCGCTGAATATGAGCAAGCCCGGCGCCAGCAACAAACCCGTCAGCAACATGGGGGTTTTGGTGGCGCGCCATCGGGCGGTTTTGAAGGTTTTGGCAGTGATGATTTTTCAGATTTTTTTCAATCTATGTTTGGAGGAGGAGGGGGCGCTCGCGGCGGCCGGCAATCAAAATACCGCGGCCAGGATTTCAACGCCGAGTTAAAGCTTGGCCTAAAAGAAGCTGCCGAAACGCATAAACAAACCTTGACGGTAAACGGCAAAAACATCCGCATTACCATACCCGCCGGTGTTGAAAACGGACAGAATATTAAGATTGCGGGTCATGGTGGTCCCGGTGCAAACGGAGGACCGGCTGGTGATTTATTCATCACGTTTTTAGTGGCCGACGACCCGCAATTTAAGCGTGTGGGCAGCGATTTATATTGCAACGCAAAGTTGGACATTTATACTGCCGTGCTCGGTGGCGAAGTAACCGTTGATACTTTAGATAGTAAAGTAAAAATTAAGGTAAAGCCCGAAACCCAAAATGGCACCAAAGTAAAACTAAAGGGGAAAGGGATGCCTGTTTATAAAAAAGAAGGGCAATTTGGCGATTTATATGTTACTTATGATGTGCAGGTGCCAACCAATTTGACTGAAAAACAAAAGAAGTTATTCGAAGAAATAAGAGATGGCGGCCCCCCTGAGTAAGAGTTGGCAGTTGCAAGTTGGCAGAAAGGCCGCTAATGAACTAATGAACCAGTGAACTAATAAACCGTTTTATGACAAACTTAATAGCAGCTACCGATATATGTACCTACCACGGGATTGAGTACACATTTATTGATTCGCTTAGAGAAGCGGGATTGGTAAAGTTTAAGATTGTAAAAAGAAACACCTATGTGCCCGAAACCGAGTTGCAAAAGCTGGAAAAGATGATTCGCCTACACCATGAACTTGAAATAAACGTAGCCGGTATTGAAGCGATAGTACATTTGTTGGAGCGGGTAGAGCAAATGCAGGAAGAGATGCGGGTGCTGAGGAATAGGGTGGAGTAAGGCGTTATCAAAATCCATAAAAACAAAAAAGGCGCCCCGTAGGACGCCTCGCAATTTTTTGTGGCTGTTTCTATAATACGTATTTCCTTTTCAACTCCTCGCTTACAATATAGGCATCTTCCACCACTGTTTCGGGGTAGCCGATGGTTTCCAGGATGGCGATACCGTTTTTGTTTTTTAGCACACCGGTCTTCATTTTATAGTCAAACACCAGGCGTGTGTCATTCACCGATTCTTCGAAAGAATAAACTGCGTAATCGTTATCCAGCAACTCGGCCAATTCCAAATCGTGGGTGGATACGAAAACAAAATTTTTGTTGTCGGTTAAATATGTGAGCACCGATTTGGCTGCAGCAATACGCTCGATGGTATTGGTGCCGCGGAAAATTTCGTCGATAATGATGAGGCTCTTTACCTGCTCGTCGCCGCCGCTTTGGTTAATGATGTCCAGGATTGACAATGCCTCTGCTTGGAAATAGCTTTTATGCTCGCCAAGGTCGTCGGTAGTGCGGATGCTGGTTTGTATTTTTAGTAACGGGGCCTTATAAGCGCTTGTACAGGTGGTGTAAATGGTTTGTGCTAACAACGTATTAATAGCAATGGACCTGATAAATGTGGTTTTACCCGACATGTTCGAACCTGTAATCAGCACGCCTTCATCCGTACGGGTATGGATAGAGTTTGGTACGCAATTGTAAATAAGCGGATGGTACATGTCCTCCAAATCCATTTTCATGTTTTCGGTATAAAACACCGGCTTGCTGTAATGCGGCAAGCCAACGCGGACGGATTGTATGGCTATCAGCATATCAATTTCGCCAACATATTTGTAAAGCACCTCGATATCGCCGCGATATTTGTTGATGCGCTTTACTGATGATATAAACATCAGGGGCTCCAACAGAAAAAACATTTTTATCAGCTTATAAAAAGCATAGCTCAAATTATCGGGATTGCCTGCTATTTTGCTCTCAAAATTGGTAAACTTTAAAGTGCGGTTTAAACCTGACAGGCGGCTTAAACTAACGCGTAATTGCTCATCATTTTCCTGCGTTATTTTTTTCGACAGGCGTTTGGCAACACTGTGCAATATAATAAGCTGCGGTAGCGACCGCGTGTATGATGATATTTTATTACGGGTGCCAAAGTGCAGGGCTATGTTGCCAACAAGCAGTGCTATCAATACCATAAACGATACCACCGTAGGCACTATGAATAACGAAATAATTAAACCAATGATAGCCACACCCGAAAAGCGGATATAAATGCTCATCAAGGGTACCAGTAAAAATTCATGCTCTTTTAAAAACAGTTCGGCCAGGTAATAAGCATCGGGGCTGTTGAGCCTTGCCAGTTCAAGCTCAATGAGTTCCTGGTCCGGCCGGGGCATATTTAGGGTGTCTATTTTTTTATCGAATTTTAATAGCGATTCGAAATTAGTATCGGGTGTAAAAAGTCGTTTATACAGGTATTGCTTTCCTGGTTTTGAGTTTGTCCTGTCGACGTAGTTAAAAACGTTGTTCAGGTCGAGGTCATTGGCTATAACGCCCGATATTTTGCCGGGGCCATCAAAGCCATTTAAATAAGCTGCTATTAACTTAAAGTTACGGCGGGCGTTTACCGGCCTGCCCCATTTGTTTTGGATACGCTCTAAATTTCGGCGTGTAGTGCTAAGCTTGTCAAAATAATTATAGATATAGAAACCAATAAGAATTGCAGCTAATACAACGGCGGTAAATAACCAATAAAACATACAATGAAAATAACAGGTGTGTTAAAATTAATACTCAATAATCATCACGTAAATCTATTAAACCTTTAACAATAACCGATAGTTAATTTTGCAAATAAAAGTAAAATAATACCCGCGTAACGAGCCATTTATACGACTTGTGCCGGTAAAGGTTGTTTTATCTTGCCGCTTTTTACTTGAATTATGCTATTATATTGTGATGGATTTAGGAAACGTTAAAATATACTCGTCTAATTTTAGAGTATTGCCGGGCGCCGCTTAAGATACTTTACGAAAGGCGCGTTTTTTTACTATGATGTTAACGGCGCCCTGCGCCGCCGCATCTTCGGCCATTTCAATTATTACATTGTCTAATCTTTCAAGTTCTGCCTGTATGTACCTTAATATCTCACTATTTGCGGGTTCCTCCAGCAGTATGGAGGTTAACCCTTTTAAGTTAGCCACCGGACTGCGTATAAGATGCGACTGTTTCCTAACCTGCTGCTGTATTTGCTCATATGCTTTTTTTAAATTTTCTTCGGCTTTTTTTCGTGTGGTAATGTTTTCAAACTGGCTTACAAAATAAACAGGGCTGCCTTTTTTATTTATTACCGTTGCTATATTAACTGACACCCAAACAATAGCGCCGTTTTTGCACACATATCTTTTTTCAGCTTTATAAGGTTTGCCGTTTTTTAACGCAATATTCAACAAATTGCCAGGGGCTGTAGCATTTTTTTCATGGGCTATGTCATTAAAATACATAGTAAGCAATTCATGTTCCTTGTATCCAATCATGTCGCAAAATCTTTTATTTACCTTTAATAAGCTGCCCTTTAGCGAAATTAAAGCCATCCCTATTGCGGAAGATTCAAAGGCTGCCCTGAATTTCTCTTCGCTTTCCCTGAATTTCTGAAACATTAAAATTAATTTGCCCGATCGCTCCTTAACAATCTTTTCCAGGTCATTGTTCAAAACCGATACGTTCTTTTCCGCCTCATGGCGGCGTATGTCAATTTTGTTCAGCCAGTTAACAGTATGCCATATTAGCCCAAGCCCTGCACATAGCAAACAAAATATGAACAGCGATATGCCGGTTTGTATTGAAAACAACTGGCGGCGCAATAATTCCTCCCTGAATATGCCGAAAATGACAATAACAGACATAATGAGTACAAATAGCCGCCTCGCCATCTTGTTGCCTACCAGGTTGCCGGTAAATAAACTGGTAACGCCTACTTCAGGCTGTAGCAGCGACGCTGTGATTGACAGCGCGAAAAATAATATAGCGCTATGAAATGCCATTGATCCGATAGTGTATAAACTATAAAATAACGGGAGTCCATACAAATAACCAATCAGGGCTACACCTGAAACAGCAGTAACAATATTTAAACAGTATTGGGACAACATATGGATTAACCTGCTTTTTGCGCTTAACCCCAAGAGTGCCGCCCCGAATAAAACAAAACATATCGCGGTGTTGACCGACATGCGTCCGGGGTAAAGAGATTTACTTTTAATGGATAACTTGTCGGCAATAACAAGCTCGTCAGCTCCTGAATTGAAATGGAAGACGGTTTGAAGCAGTGAGACAAGGCCAATTATTAGAATTGTTAATGAAAGTATAACAAATGCCGAATTATAAAATCTTTTAGGAAGGCTTTGTGTAAGCAACAAGGCAAAACCCAATAAAACGAAATTTAATGCTGCATTAAACTTCATCGATACCTGGTTGGCAATAGCGGTTTGAAAAACGGGGATACTAAAAAACCAACCGGCTATAACCACTAAACCTGATAAAATACTGACTAAACTTGTCACAGTAACGGCTTTCACTTTTTCGGTAAAATGCATTTGTGCGTACTTTAAAAGGATATGAATAATTTGCTATAGTAAAAATAGGAATAAAAAGTAACGGACAGTAATATATGGTTGATATAATAGATATGGAAAACAAACAAGAAATTTGGTAGCAATCAGCTTTGGGTATCTTTGAATTTCTTATTATTACAGGTATTATTTATTCTTGCCGCTCAAAAAACCGTGCAGCGATTGTTGGGTAAACTCCGACAGCACCAACCGCCCACTGATAGCTGCGCGTTCGGTTAAAAGTTCGTCCCAGTCGGCGGTACCTTCCCATAAAATTTCTTTGAGGCCTTTTAATGCCTCAGGATGATAAGAGGCGAGTTTTTCGGCAAGCGCGTCCATTGCGGCATCCAATGCAGCAATATCAGGGTATACTTCGTTGTACAAGCCTTTTTCCATAGCCCAGTGAGCGGTTTGGAAATCGGTAGCGCGGATGGTTAGTTGCGAAAAAGCAGGTAAGCCAATTTTGCGTGTAACCGCAGGGGATATCACAAACGGGCCGATGCCGATCGCCAGTTCACTTAATTTTATAGACGCGGCTTCAGTGGCCAGGCAATAGTCGGCCGCAGCTGCGAGGCCAACGCCACCTCCTACCGCTTTGCCCTGTATGCGTGCTATTACAATTTTTGACGATTTGCGGCAGGCATTAATGATTTTTGCAAAGCCCGAGAAAAATACAGCACCGGCCTCTTTGTCCTTTATCTGTAGCAACTCATCGAAACTGGCGCCGGCACAAAAGGTACGGTCGCCGCCGCTTTTTAAAACTATTACGTGGACCTGCGCATCATTGCCCGCTGCTGTTATTTTTTCGGCAAGTTCATCAAGCAAAGCAGCCGGTAACGAGTTTTGTGCAGGATGGTAAAAGGTGATAGTTGCAATACCGCTATCACTTATATTTAGAGTTACACTTCCATTTTCTATGGTTGGCATATTGGTTGGAGATTATGGTGGTCAAATTTAAATTAAAACTCCGGCGAAAATAGCAGGCAGTGATAATTAACAATGACTGATTTTATTTAATTTAGGGTTATGTTTAGTTTTCAAAACTTGTACCTGTTTTTTATTGCCTCGCTATTGCTTAACCTGGCACCCGGTAATGATATGATTTATGTCGCGTCCCGCAGTGTATCATATGGAATAAAGGCAGGTGTAATATCGGCGGTGGGCATATTTGCCGGTTGCTCGGTGCATATTGCGGCTGCAGTTCTGGGTTTGTCTATTGTTATTGCAAAGTCGGCATACCTTTTCCAGTTGATTAAATACGCGGGTGCGGCTTACCTCATTTATCTTGGCGTAAAGGCGTTGCTATCCAAACAAAGTATAAATACAAAGAATGACAGTGAAGGGAAAGCTGATTATTGGAAATTGTTTAAACAAGGCGCGATAACGAATGCACTGAATCCCAAAGTAGCCATCTTTTTCCTTTCGTTTTTGCCACAGTTTATTAATGCTGCATCGCCATTTTTTAAATTGCAGTTGCTGGTATTGGGCCTGTGGTTTGCGATACAGGGCACACTGGTGTTAATTGTTGTTGCCTGTATTCTAGGTAAAACCAAAGATTTTTTCAGCAAAAACCCTAAAATATGGGCCATGCAGGAGAAAATTACAGGTTTTATATTAATAGGCTTGGGTGTTAAAATTGCTTTGACAAGTAGAAAGTAGTCTTAAGTCAAGAGTCGATAGTCTAAAGCCCAAAGATGGAGCTTGGATATTCCTGACTTAAGACTAAAGACTCCCGACTTAAGACTTAAAAACATGGTTGATATAGAAACTGCCCGGCAAATTGCCTTAAGTTTACCTGGTACTATTGAGCAGGACCATTTTGGCAAACCGGCATTTAAAGCAAAACGGATATTCTCGACCCTTTGGATACCCGAGCGCCGGATGATGGTGACCTTGTCGCCTGTAGACCAATCGGTGTTTCATTCATTTGACCCAACTATTTTTTATCCTGTACCCAACAAATGGGGATTAAAGGGTGCAACATTCGTTGAACTCGATAACGTGAGGGAAGGTATGTTGAGGGATGCTTTGACGCTGGCTTGGGAAAAGGGGAAATGATTTGAAAATTTGAAGATGAGTTTTTAATTTGAAGATGGTAGTACCCGTTCATTTTCCACATTTTCAAGTTGTTCAACCGTCAAATCTTCAAATTGCCAAATCTTCAAATCAAATTCATTTCACAATCTGCCCCAAAACAACATCCCGTAAATATTTGCTGATTGGCACCTGGTGCTTTTGAATATGCAGCGTGTTGCCTTCGATGGCTTCCACCTTACTAATGGCGACAATAAACGACTTATGGGTCTGCAGAAATTGTCCTGCCGGTAATTTTTCCACCAGGGATTTTATAGTACTGTGCGTGATCAGTTTTTTACCGGGTAAGTGGATGGCTACATAATTTTCCATCCCCTCTATAAACAATATCTCATCAAAATTCACTTTCTCCAGTTTGCCGTTTGCTTTTATAAAAATGTAGGCGACTGCCGGTGCCGCTGGCGCGTTTTCTTTCAACGCAAAGTAGTCGCGGGCTTTCCAGGCGGCTTTTAAAAAACGTTCGTAGCTGATGGGTTTTAGCAGGTAGTCCATTATATCCAGCTCAAAGCCTTGCAGGGCATAGTGCTCAAAGGCTGTGGTGAAAATAACTTTCGGCGGCTTTGACAATGCCCGAATAAAATCGACACCGGTAATGTGGGGCATTTGAATGTCAAGGAAAAGCAGGTCGACAGGTTGCCGCTGCAGCATATCGCTTAATTGCAGTGCGTCTTCGCACACTCCCTTTAAATCAAGAAAGCCTATTTTTTCTACATAGCCCTGCAATCCTTTACGTGCAAATGGCTCGTCATCGGTTATTATGCAGCTTATGTTATTCATATTGTAGTTTCAGTTCGGCGGTGAAAGTATCAGCAGCGGCTTCGGTAAACAGTGTGTACTTGCCGGGGTACAATAAATCGAGCCTGCGTTTTAGGTTTTCCAATCCTATACCGCTGCTTTCGACAAGGGGCGCTTTAAAATTTGGCAGCGAGTTTTGAACGGCGAAAATAATTTCACCATTGGCCAATTCAGCTTTAATATCAAGCTTGTATTCGCCACCTACAAATTTAAAAGCATTTTCAACAAAGGGCAAAAACAACAGGGGGTAAACCAATTGCCCGTTTAGCGCAGGGTCGAAATTGACGTTTAGCTGCAACTTATCGCTGCTGCGTATTTTTTGCAGGTCGATAAAACTCTGCAGGTATTCAATCTCGCTTGTTACAGGCACCTGTTGTTGCTGATCGTAAAGTTGATAGCGTATCAGTTCCGAAAACTTTTCGATGCTGTTTTTTGCACCTTCAATGTCATCATCCATCTGGAAGTAGATGGTGTTAAGTGCATTGAATAAAAAATGCGGGTGATATTGTGCTTTCAGGAATTTAAGCTCGGTTTGCAGGTGGTCATTAGTTAGCTTTTCTAACTGTACCTTATTACTAACATAGGCCTTTAACCAGGTGCTGCTACGCGCTATGCCATAATAAATAATAGCATATAAGGTCGGGATCATGTTGATATCTGCCACGTCAGCCCAGGGTATCCACCAGGCTTTCCAGTCGTCCTGGTGCAGGGCCATATCCATCGGAACGAATATCACATTGACCAATACCAGGTTAATGCCCACCAATATCACGAGTTCCCTCGCCACTCCCCAGTAGGATAACTGTACGGGCCAGCGCTTGTCATAATACTTAAATAATCTTTGAAAAATATAAATGGATAAATATCCCACAATGGCCGAGCAGGTCATCTCCACCGCATTGATGTAAAACCGCCTTTCCCAAAAGCGCTGGTGGATATCGGTATCATGTAGCAGCCTAACTGTAAAATATACCAGCAAGCCGTACAAGGCAGGGAATATGCATTTTTTCAAAAAATTCATATTGTTAAATTACAAATTTATGCAGATAACACTACCACAGGTTTAATATCTTCCTTTTCCACCTGCATCGCCGGCTTCGGTTTGTCCTTTGGCTTCATACCAAACAAAAACCTTGTAAAAGCATACGGACGGATAAACAGGTGATAGATCAGCACACTTACAAAGAAAGTGATCCCAACGGTATAGATATATTTCGACAGGATACTTTCATTTTGAGTTTGCACGATATAATAAACCACCAGCACAATCACCGTTTGATGCAGGATGTAGAACGGATACACTGCCTGGTTCAGGTAATTAAGTATGGCATGCTTGCGATTGAGGTAATGCTTACCGTAGCCCACCAATGCCAGTACCCATCCCCAGGCAATGGTGGGCCTTAAGGCTATAAACAAATAATTGAATAAGTTGCTTTGAAATGGCCAGTTTGCATACCCCGGCTCAACTTTATTCCACCTCATGCATTCCCATATCATCAGGGTTAAAAACCCTGCACTCAAAGCAAATCGGCGGTTGCGCTCCAGGCTGTCCATCAGTTTGGGTTGTAATATGCAGATAAAACCAGCCAGCAGGAACAATAACCAGTAAACAAAGTAGCAACCGTCATGCGCCAGGTCGTTGGTTTCAGGTAATTTCCCGCTCAGCAGTGTAAACCATATAATGCCGGGAAACATCAATAAATAAACCCATTTGCCGTTTGCCAGTGTAGCTAGTTTTTGTTTAAAGGCGTCACTTTTGGGTGAGATCATCCAGGCAAACATGGGCGCAAATAATAAATCGTAGATAAACAGGTAGGCGATAAACCACAAGTGGTGCCAGCTAAAACTGCCTTTGGGATATGGTACAAAATTGAAAACGGTTTTATAAAAATCCCAGTAGCTGCCTTTAAAACCACTGTTTAAGCGTTCCATATAAATTTGCGGGGGCACAATAATGAACATGCCCACCAGCAAGGGTATAAAAAGCCTGCGGAAACGTAAGCCGATGAAGCTTAAAGTAGATCGCCGCTGCATCATGTAATAGCTTACAGTACCTGAAATGAAAAAGAGCAGCGGCATGCGAAAAAGGTGCAAAAAATGGTTTGATTCCATCAGCAGGCTGCTGGTTTCGTGGTTCTTGATATGCCAGCCATCCTCGGCTACATAAGGCATGGCCGAATGAAAAAATAGCACGCCTGCTATTGATATTATGCGTAACCAATCAAGGTAGGTTTGTCGTTGTGAAGTTTCCATTTGGTTGTTTTTTCTGTAAAGGAACTGCACCTGTGCAACCTGTGGAAACTATTTTGACCAGTGGACGATTTTTGGTGACCACCGGACGAAAACGGCTTGTAACTAAGAGGTGGTAAGTGAAGTCAAAATGGCGTAAATTAGAATCAAGAAGTCAAGAGCCAGGAATCAAGATAAGAAGAATGACTGGCAACTGAAGATTCATCTTGACTCTTAACCTCTTGATTCTTGACTCTAACTAAAAATATATGAAACTTAAAAACCTACCCTGGATACCTTTTGCGCTGTTCGCAATAGCTATCGGCCTTTATCCGCTAATTTATTACTTTGTTGATATGCATAACAAGGGCCTCTTTCAAAGTAAACCCGCTGAATTATTGCGTAACCCCATTTGGCACACCGTATTTTATCTGCATATATCATTTGGTGGGCTTGCCCTACTGATTGGGTGGACGCAATTTAGTAAAAAGCTGCGCGGGCGTTACTTAAGGGTACATCGCCTGGTGGGTAAAATATATGTGTTATCTGTTTTTATAAGTAGCTGCGCCGGGCTTTATATTGCATTGTTTGCAAGCGGTGGCATCATTTGTTCGCTTGGGTTTGGCGCGCTTGCGCTCCTTTGGCTTTATACCGATGTGATGGCTTATACTAGCATCCGTAAATTAAGGATCTCAGAGCACGAAGCATGGATGATACGCAATTACGCGCTGGCATTTGCGGCCGTTACCCTGCGCATCTGGCTGCCGCTGACCACCGGTTTGGGGCACATGGAGTTTGTAACCTCGTATCGAATTATATCCTGGTTGTGTTGGGTGCCTAATCTTATTATAGCCGAACTTGTTATCCGCAGAAAAAATAGTCAGCTTACTCTCGCCTAATTAATTATGAAAAAAATATTCCTGTTTTTATTGTCAAGATTAAAGCTTCGATGCCATTTTTGAACAAAGTATTCCCGTTAATATATGAGAAGCTGGACTGATACGTTTTGAATCAAAGAATTATAAAATTTACTCCTCCAATTTTCTAATCTCTGGTCTCCAGCCTATAATCTCTAATTAACGGTAATCCAAAATAAAACGTCGAGCCTTTGCCGACCTCGCTTTCTACACCAATGCTGCCATTGTGATAGCTGATAATTTCAGCAGAGATATAAAGGCCCATGCCCAGGCCGCTGGTGGTGTACTTTTTATCCTCAACGCGATAGAAGCGCTCAAATATGCGTTCCTGCTGTTCGGCAGAAAGGCCAATTCCAAAATCAGTAACGGAAACACGCACACAATCGGCGTGGTCAGTAATATGTATGATTACATCCTTATTTTGAGGCGAGTATTTTACAGCATTGTTTATAAGGTTCATTACCACCTGCTCAAGGCGTTCGGGGTTTCCGTTTACGGTATAATCCTTGCCATCGCGGATAATGAAATTGTTATCGGGATGAATGTGCTCAGCGTTTTCAATACACGTCTTTATCAGGTCGGTTATATTGAACTTTGTAAACGCATATTCAAGTTTGCCGGCTTGTATTTTGCTCACGTCCAGCAAGTCGTTTATAAGTCGTTGCAGTTTGTTTAATGATGTATTGGCTTTTTCTATATACTGTTTTACCACTGACGGCAACTCGTCGCGCTTATAGGATGCTATCAGCTGTAAATAACCTTTCAGGCTGGTAAGCGGGGTTTTCAATTCATGGCTGGCAATACCTATAAATTCATCTTTCCGCTCCATTTCTTTTTTCTGGTCCTCAATATCAGTTGCTGTGCCCACCCAGAAAACTATTTCGTTTTTTTCGTCACGTAGTGGAATAGCACGGTTTAAATGCCAGCGATAGGCGCCATCATAACCGCGCTTGTAGCGATTTTCAATCTCAAATATTTCACCCGTTTTTAACGATTCAGCAAACCTGTCCATAGTAGCTTGCAGGTCGTCTGGGTGTAAAACCTTGCGCCAGCCCCATTTTTTCGTGTCTTGCTGGTCAAGCCCGGTATAATCATACCATTGCTGGTTATAATAATCAACCTCTCCATCGGGCAGGTTGGTCCATGTCATTTGCGGAATGTTGTTGGCCAGGTATTTAAAGTGCTCGCGGCTTAAAAAAAGCTCGTTGGTACGTTCCTTTACCGTATCTTCTAATTCATTGTTCAGCTTTTCGGTGGCTAAACGGGCAGCGGCAAGCTGCAGGTTTTTAATTTTGAGCTGATTTTCAGCTTCTTTAAGTATCGATAAGTCTGTTAGTATTAAGCTTAAGGCAACACCCTCATCCAATTCGAGCGTATTGCACGATAGCAGGCAGGGCACATAGTGGCCCTCTGTGTTTTTTAAAAGCAATTCCTCTTTACAATCCTCTTCCCACGCATTTGCTATTACATCCTCAAAGGCATCCCGCGATTGATCTGCTATAAATGTTTCAAATAAAAGGCCTATAGTTCTCTCGAGCGGCATACCCACCATACTGGCAAATCGCGAGTTGCTATACAAAATAAGGCCTTGGCGGTTTATGGTAACCGCGCCCTCATTCATCTTCTCGATAAATACACGGTAGGTTTGGTCGGCTGTTTTTAATGTATACAGCTGATGCCCGTCGCCGTCATTAACTATAAGCGCATCAACCTGGCCGGTACGGATAGCGTCGATGGTATCGTTTGCCTCCTCCAGCTGTATTTTAAGCTCTTCGTTCTCTTTTAGAAGCACACTATATGTGTTATTCAATTGGTCCATAGAAAAAATTACATAGCCGGCAAGCCTAACCCCCTAAGCACTTTGCCGGTATCCGACATATCGCCAATTAACCTGCGCTGAGGCAATGGTGATAGTTTCACAAGCATGGGGAGTGCAATTAACTGCTCGCTGATGGCGATTAGTGGCTGCTGGTAAACATCCACTATCTCCAACTCGTACTTGTTTGCGAGGTGGGTTTCACAAAGCTCTTTTAAGTTTGATATTGCCCTTGTTGAATTTGGAGTTGCCCCAGTTACAAATAATCGTAAGCGATATAAATCACCGGTTTCTAAATCATCAATACTTGCAGGCGGTTGTTGTGGTTGCTCCGTCATTATTATTTTTTGTTAGCAGGGCGTATATTTAAACCAACCAGCACTTTTTCTTCGTTCGATAAGTCGCCGATAACTTTACGAATGGGTTCCGGTACCTTACGTACCAGCGTGGGTACCGCAAAAATTTGGTCGCCCTCCGCAAGCTGTGGTTTAATCAATAAATCAATCACTTCAATTTTGTATTCGCCCTCCAAATACTCCTCACAATATTTATTCAGGTTTGCCAGCGCCAACTGCGATTTTGCAGTTTTACCGGCTATGTATAACCTTAACTCGTACTTATATTCTTTTGTTTTCATTACTTTTTACCTTTCTGTCGTTGCCTCCCTGGTCGCCCCGGCGCAATTTTAACATTTCCTGGCGGTTGCCTTCGGCCACTTTTTTTACCAGTTCTTCTTCTATATAAATTTTGTTGAGTTCTTCCTCTGCTGATTCAAATTCGCTTTGCAAACCAGCAATTTTAGCTTCGAGCACTTTACGTTTACGCAGCACTTCACGGTCTTTCACACTTATGGCGTGGCTACGCAACACTTCGCCGGTTTGCTCCTGCAATTTTTGCGCCTCGCGGGCCGAACCGGTAAGCACGCCATCAGGCCCTAAATAAACCTCCACTAAATCAATACCGCGGTCGGTTATAATGAACTCACGCACCTGGTTGGAGTGTTTCATACCCCGCGATTTCATAATGTACATGCCACGGTTACGCTCGCCATTAAATTCTATATCCCGCACCAAAATCCAGGCATCAACTAATGATGACACACCTTCGTCCGTTTGTTCGGTAACTACGGTGTTAAGGGTGAGGGCGGTAAACATTACAGTTATCTGCTCTTCCTGCAAAAAATCAATCAGTCTTATTAGCATTGCTTTAACCTCGCTAACCGAACCAACTGTAATCAGGTTGGTAATCGGGTCGAGCACAACCGCCTGCGGTTTAAAACGCTTTATCAGTTTGTGCATAGCCACAAGATGTTGCTCCAGGCCGTGCAAAGTAGGGCGCGACGCCATAAATTGCAACAGGCCATTATCGACGTGCTTTTGCAGGTCCATGCTGATAGAGTGCATATTGCGGATAATCTGTCTTGGTGATTCCTCGAAAGCAAAATAAAGGCAGCGTTGTTTTTGGTTGCAAATTTCGTTGGCAAAGCAGGCCGCTATGCTGGTTTTTCCGGTACCGGCGGTGCCCGAAACTAATACGCTGCCGCCTTTAAAAAAGCCTTTACCGCCCAGCATTTTATCGAGCGAAGGGATGCCTGATGACACTCTCTCGGATGAAACTTCCTTTTCGAGACGTAAGGAAGTTACCGGCAATACCGAAATGCCGTCCTCATCAATTAAAAATGGATACTCATTCGTACCATGTACCGAGCCGCGATATTTTACGATACGTAAACGGCGGGTTGATATCTGGTTAATAACCCTATGGTCGAGCAGTATCACGCAATCCGACACGTATTCTTCCAGCCCCTGGCGGGTTAGTGATGGTCCCTCACCACGTTCGCCGGTTATTATTGCTGTAACGCCTTTTTCTTTAAGCCACTGGAACAGCCTCCGCAACTCGGCGCGAAGTATGCCCTGGTTAGAGAGCCCTGCAAAAAGGTTCTCAATGGTGTCAAGTACTACGCGTTTAGCACCGATAGTGTCGATGGCATAGCCCAAGCGGATAAAAAGGCCGTCGAGGTCGTACTCGCCGGTCTCTTCAATCTCACTGCGATCGATGTGTACGTAATCGATTTTTAGCTTTTTATCTTTTTGCAGTTGCTCCAGGTTAAAGCCCAGAGAGCCTACATTCATGGCCAGTTCTTCAGCTTTCTCCTCGAAAGCCATAAATACACCGGGCTCATTGAACTCAATTGCGCCCCTTACGATAAATTCCAGCGAAACCAATGTTTTGCCGCAACCCGCTTCACCACATA
Source organism: Mucilaginibacter sp. (assembly GCF_025359345.1). Lineage (GTDB taxonomy): Bacteria > Bacteroidota > Bacteroidia > Sphingobacteriales > Sphingobacteriaceae > Mucilaginibacter. Next base: position 292,338 of record NZ_JANYGQ010000022.1, on the reverse strand, counting down.
TTAACGTTGGGCGCCCTGTAGGGATGCCGCCGCCGGTTATTTCATCCAGACCGGTAATACCCGTTGGCGTCTTTGCAATCTGCGGATAATCGGCTGCTTTTTTATTTTTTTTACTTTCCTTAGCCATTACGATAATTTATGAATCGCATAAAAATAGTTTTAAATTAATTTCTAATACAATTTTTATATTAAAAATTAATTTAAAAAATTGCTTCTGATATTAATAAGAGCAATAATAAAAACTAAGGAAAATTGTTTTTAAGAGTTTGATTTTTAAGGAAAATGTTACAAAATCGTCGGAATTTTTAACTATTAGTAATAGAATATTTGCTAATAATAAAATAAAAAAAAACAAAGAAAGCAACACATCGAAGTGTTGCTTATATATAAATACGCTTCAAATAATGTTAAAACTTGTACGTTACACCCGCGCCAAATATCTGTTTGGTTTGCAAAAGCGAATGATATTCCGTTATACCATTTTTCTGCACCGGAATCTTGGTATTCGGGTCCGAAATCAGTTCCAGGCCGGCATTTACAGTAACAAGTTTATTAACCTTCATGAAAATGTTGGCGGTATAGTCCATGTAGATATTGCCCGGTGTTTTCAGGTAATTTGAATACAACTTAAGGATGTTTTCGAAAGCGATATTTGTAGCCAGGTTAACTTTGTAGTAGGCATCAAGCGAGGCGCCAAACTCAAACAGGCTTTTTTTGCCGGGTGTTACACCAAATGCACCGATTGATGAAAGGGAATCGTTTTGTACAACGGTAATGCGCGCAGCAGCAGGTGAGATGTTTATCCTGAAGTTATCTGATCGTTTATAGGCAAAACCCGGCCCGAAAGTAACGTTGGCAGGCGCAAAAGGCGCTGATATCAACGTGCGGTTACCGGCAGCATCATAATTATAGCCCTTTGTAAACTGGGTTTGAAAGTTCATATAAAAAGTGTACAACCAGTATTTTGATGCCTGGCGGCCCAGTAAGCTGTTAAGGATAATCCGGTCGTCGTTTTTACGCCAGCCGGTGCCGTTTTGCTTGCTGATACCATAGCCTGCTATGGCTTTGTTATCCCAACTCCATACGCCTTTTTTGTAGTTAAAATCGTAATCGAGCACAATATTGGCAGCAACAGAGTTTACGCCGCCAGCTGCCCAGTTTGAGAACGAACTTTGGTTTATAAGCAAAGTGTTTTGGCCGTGTATGGTCCAGTATTTTGTAGTGTCTTTAGGTGGAGTTGCCTGCGAATAGCCGGCTATGCATATCAACAAAAATGATGCAATAAGTAATGTTTGTTTCATAAGGGTATTGGTTTTAATAATTTATCCTGCTGCAAAGCTATAAAATTGCGTTTAAAGGCAGAATCAAAATATCGTTTGGTTTTTCCGTGGGACTGAAAAACATCCGCTAAATTTCCGAATATTTAATTTTTTATATCAGAACTTAATTCTAAATTTATCACATAAACCTTATTACATCATGACACAAGACTTTTTTGCAAAAGGAGCAGACCCGGTGACCCCCGACAACCTCGGCGAAGCTATTCAGCAAGCAATTGAAATAGAAATTGCCACCATCCCCACTTACCTTTATACCTATTATTCCATTAATCGATCTCCTGACCAGGAAGCTATTAAAACGTCGATAATAGAAAAGCTGGTAGCCAAAGGCAGGCCGCCTATCGAGGCAGAGGAGGAGGCCATAGACCTATCGGCCGAACTTGTGGTATTCGCCAACAAAGCGGGTGCATTAATCATGAGCGTTGCGATAGAGGAGATGCTGCACATGGCACTGTCGTCAAATTTAAAACAAGCCCTTGCCGGCATGCCGGACCTGGTTGGCAAATCGCCGGTGTTTCCGGCAACACTTGCGGGCCATCAGCCTCCGTTCCCTATCAACCTGGCAAAGCTTTCGCAGGACCAACTGATAACTTTCCTGAAAATTGAAAGCCCTACCGATTTGCCTGACCCGCGTATGCTTAAAACCATTAACTATACCACCATCGGCAAGTTTTACCAGATGATTATAGATTGTATTCAAAAAAACGATTTAAAATACCTGGATGGGCCGCAGTTGATAGAAGGAAAGGCATTTTATGCGCAAAATAACATCGATACAGTTTATTACGACAAAAAACACAGGCCGCACTTTACCAACATGGACGATAGCGGCGATCTTTGCCATGTGCATGATAAAGCATCGGCAATAAAGGCGATAAAATGTATTGTTGACCAGGGCGAGGGGTTTGACGATAAAGGTTTAATACAGCCCGGTGACCGTGTTAATTGCACAGCCCTTGTTCCGGGCGATTTTGATGATCCTGAAAAAAAGGAGCTATCGCACTTCGAAAAATTTGTTCAGATATACTGTACCTACAATAGCCTAAACGACAGGTTTAAAAACCTGGATATAGGGGTTACTGATATGTATGATTATTTTGTTGTAAACGTTGCAGATAATCCTAAAATTGAGCATTATCCCGCAAATGTAGTCCCGGTGGCAAATTTGCTGAACGCGGTATACACTTACATATTTGTAATGATTGAGGACTGTTACCGCCAAAGCGGCAATACCCAGTGGGAGATATTTATGTTCGGGATACATAAATCCATGATTTTTATCCTTAACTCTATTTGCGGCGATATCATGTCGCTGAAATATACACATGAAGGCAAGGAATATGTCGTGGCGCCAACTTTTAATGACTACAAATTTGACGGTAAGTCGCGCCCTAAAGCGCAAATGATAGAACTGTTCAACAAAGCTGTGGCAGTTTTCCCTAAAATACAATACCTGGGGCAGCGTATACATGACTTGCCTGACGTTCCAAATGTAAGTTCAACTAACAGTTTTTAATCACACGAAAAAATACAGCATACTATGGCTACTATAAAATATTCACCAGAAGGAAATTTGTGCGGCGGCCCTAAACCCACCCCAACACCAGCAAAAGTACCAGTTGAATTGCACGTTTGTATGGGGCTAAACGCCTGTAAAGGACACGACCGCCTGGGGACAAACAACTGTGCCGGCACTGGAAATTGTGCTACTGCCGAAAGGCATAACTGCCAAACGTTAAACAATTGCAAGGGCCAGGGCGGCTGCGGACTTTATGGCGATATAGAGGCGCAAAGCAACCCGGGAAATAATGAGTGTGCGTGGCAGGGCAGTTGTGCCGTGCCTATACAGGCGGAACGTTTTCGTACGCTTGGCCCCGAACGAGGTAAAAGCGTTTGGTTGCAGGCCCGCAAATTGTTTGAAGAACGTATGGAAAAAGCAAACAGAAATGTCGGCCCGTCTCCGTATAAGTGCGGTCCGCCCCAAGCGTTGCTGGTAAGGTGGTTGGATGGCTATGACTCGTGTGGTAATAGCGGCGATAAGTCATGTTCGTTTGGTTTTAATGACCCCGAAGATAATGCCAAGCGGCTTTGTGAAGGGAAGAGGGAGTAGCGGATGTGCGAATAAAAGAGACAAATTCATTTATAGCGATGGGTTTAAAACCCATCGCTATGGAGGTTATTCACCGCTTAATACAGGCGGAGTCAAACAGTGTAGTGAATGAATAAAACCGGGGACAATTATATCAATATAATAAAAAGCCTGCCTGATCCCGGGCTTGGCCTTGGCCTGCGCAGCAAACATTTTAACCACATATTGGAACTTAACCCGGCGGTCGACTGGTTAGAGGTTATTTCCGAAAATTTTATGGATTCGGGTGGCAGGCCGCGCTATGTATTGCGGCAAATAGCGGAACGTTACCCTGTTGTAATGCACGGTGTGTCGCTTTCTATAGGCAGCACCGACCCGCTGAACAAAGAATATCTTACCAAATTGAAACGGCTTGCCGGCGAGGTAAAACCACTCTGGATAAGTGATCACCTGTGCTGGACTGGCGTAAATAGCCTGAACACACACGATTTGCTCCCGGTAGTTTTAAACGATGAATCATTAAAACATATTTGCACGAGGATAAACCAGGTGCAGGATTTTTTAGCACGCCCTGTAGTTTTTGAAAACCCCAGTACTTATTTAACCTTTAAACAGTCGACTATTAACGAGTGGGACTTTTTGCGGTATATGACTGAAGAAACGGGCTGTGGCTTATTACTCGATGTCAATAATGTTTACGTATCGGGATTTAATAACGATTTCGATCCGGTACATTATATCCGCCAATTACCGCACGACAGGATTGTACAGATGCACATTGCCGGGCATCAACATTGTGGCACCCACATTATTGATACGCACGACAGGCAGGTGGCGCACGATGTTTGGAAGCTTTTTACCCTGGCCTGGCAACTCACCGGCGGCGTAGCCACCCTACTGGAGTGGGATGGGAATATCCCCGAATTTGATGTTTACCATGCCGAGTTGTTAAAAGCGAAACAATACATGAGTAGTATAGGCAGTTTTGTTTTTGATGCAGAAGAGCTTGCTGCTGACAGCGAGGTAGTTTCAAACCCTGTTAACTTTTTAGTAAATAATGTTAATTGGTAACCCCCATTTGTCATTACAAGGAACGAAGCGATCTCGTCGCCAGGCAATATTCGCTCTGCAATGTTCTATATTCATACGAAGAGGTTGCCGCGCTCGTTCCTCGCTCGCAATGACAAAGTTTTTGATGATTACTTTTTGAATAGATGAGTTCAAATAATTTTTCCTTAACGCAATTACAAAACTGGATGCAGGGCATGTTGGTACATCACGCGCCTATGCAGGATATCGTTTTGCCCGCTGCTGTTGAGGATATTGTTAACCCTTCGCAGCGACTAAGTGCCGTGCACCATCTTGATATTTACCGGCACAGTTATATTGCCCGTTTGCGGTCGTGTATGCAAAGCCAGTTCAATGCTTTGGCGTATGCGCTTGGCCCCGAATTATTTGAACTATTTGCCGACCAATACCTGGATACTTACCCTTCCGAAAGTTATACCTTAAACACGCTCGGAGAAAAATTCGCGCAGTTTTTGCAGGAAACCCGGCCTGATGCTGGACGTGAACAAAAAGAAAACTGGCCCGACTTTATGATTGAGCTGGCAGGCTTTGAGTATGCATTATCGATTATATTTGATGAGCATGCCGATGAGCAGCCTGCCGTTATTTTGCACGATACCCCGGATGAAATGCTAAAGCTTGCGCCGGTATTTCACCTGTTTCACCACCAATATCCAATTTGCAGCTATTATCTTGAGGTGATACAAGGCAGGGAGCCGGAACTGCCATTCCCCGAACAAAGCTATTGTGCGGTTACAAGGCATAACTATAAATTGGGGCTGTTTACTATCAGGGAGGCACAATACCATTTTCTGAAAAATATGCAGCGCGGCGATAGCGTCGAAGCCGCAAAAGATAACCTGGTAAAGGCGTTTGAGTTTAAGCGGGCCGATCTTGATAAAATATGGCCTGAATGGAAAAAGGGTTTTATTGACGCAGGATTTTTTGTGTTTGATGAACCCTAGTAGAGATGCAATGCTTTGCATCTACTGCGGATAGGCAATCAACATTTTTGCTGATAACTGGCAAAGCTTACAATGATCGCACTTGGGCACGCAATCCGCCGCGTCTCTACGACAATATTGTATAAAACATAGCTACCGCCGCTGCCGCCATCGCCACAAATGTTACCCACAAAACCGTTTTTGAAAGCCAGCCGCCTTTAAATTCGCCCATTATTTTTTCATCGCCGGATATTTTTACCACCAAAAATAATAACGGCACTGCAGCAACGCCGTTTAATACAGCCGCGTAAACCAAGCCTTTTACAGGGTTGATGCCGATGAAGTTTAATATCAAACCAACAAGGGTAGCTGCTATTATTATTACATAAAAACCTTTTGCTTTGCCAAATTTTAAATTCAGGCTGGCTTTCCAGTTAAAGGCCCCGGCCACCGAATATGCAGCTGAGCCGGAAAGCACCGGGATAGCCAGCATTCCCAGGCCGATTATGCCAATAGAAAAAATAAGTTTCGACAATAAACCTGCATTTGGAAAGCTATGCACCAGCGGCTCTATAGCCTTTGCTGCATCCGCGGCTGTTTTAATGTCCCGAACGCCGCTATTGTGAAGTACTGTTGCCGCAACCACAATAATGCTCCAGGTGGCAAATTCCGAAAATATCATCCCGAATGAATTGTCAATACGCATGCGTTTTATGCTGATGTTGCTGATCACAGGCTTGCCGTTTTTTATCAGGTGCCGTTCCTTATCTTCTTCAACCTCCTGCGATGCTTCCCAAAAAAACATGTATGGCGAAATAGTTGTGCCTAGCACACCGGTAATAATAAAAAAGAAAGCGAAAGAAAATTCGACATGAGGTATTACCGAAGCCTTTAGGATGGTTACCCATGGTTGTTGTACAATAAATAGGGTTATTGGATAGGCAAGCAGGGTTAAAGCCAGCCATTTCAAAATTTTTGAATAAACTTTGTAATTGGTAAATACCTCAAGCAGCAATATAATTGTTGTAAATAGCAATGTAAGTACCACGAATGGTACCGGCACCAGCAATTGCGCAGCCGACGCCATTGCGCCTAAATCAGCACCGATATTGATAACATTGGCTACAACAACCAGCGATACCACCGCGTATAAAACACCTTTGCTATATTGTTCTTTAACTATGGTGGTTATGCCTTTACCCGTTACAAGGCCAATACGCGCACATGCTTCCTGAACGGCTGTCATTAAAGGCAGCATGTAAAGAGCCGTCCACAGCTGCCCGTAGCCAAATTGCGCACCGGTTTGCGAGTAGGTGGCAATGCCCGATGGGTCATCGTCGGCGGCGCCCGTTACAAGGCCCGGCCCCAGGATACGCCAAAAGCTTTTTATTTTAGCTGGGGTTTTGGTTTGTTTTTTCATGTCGACTTTACAATGGTAAGGTAAACAGTTTCTGCGGCTTATTGTTGAACTTATCGTTAAATTACTTTTCGTTTTACGGGTATATCTGTTTATTTTCATATTTTAATTTGTGAGGCCGATATAAACCTATGAGTGCTGATTTACTGCCTGTTTTGCCCGATGATATTTTTAAACTCGTATTTGAAAAATCGCCCGGATCGCTATTAGTTAAAGGCGATGCGCCACGCTTTACTATTGTTGCGGCAAGCGATACATACCTTGACGTGACCTCGAGCACCCGTGAGGCAATTGTAGGGAAGGGATTTTTCGAAGCCTTTCCTGAAGACAAAACACTGAGCGATGATACCAATGCCCGTATTATATTTACCAGGGTAGTTAACACGAGGCAAAAAATTGATGTGCCTGCTTATCGTTTTGATGTTTTTAACACAGATACGAAAACCTATACTGAACGCCATTGGTCGTGTAGCAACACACCGATTTTTGATGGTGACAATAACGTTGCCTATATACTAAACACCGTTGTTGATATAACCGACGAAGTGCGAGCCAGGGAAGCCAGTACAGAAAACGAAAACCGATTACTGCTGGCTACCGAGGCGGCGGCAATGGCTACATGGGACCTGGGCCTGCTTGATAATAGTTTTGTCTGTTCGCCGAGGCTGGCCGAAATATTTGGATTTAGTGCAGATACTACCGTAGTTCGTGAGAATTTGCAAACGCAAATTGATGCAGACGATATGAAAAATATTGTTGTCCCGGCTTACCATAAGGCATTGTTGACAGGTACTTATGTTTATGAAGTAAAAATACACTTGCCGGATGACTCACTGCGCTGGATAAAAACTCAGGGAATTGTTGTTTATGACGATAAAAAGGAGCCGGTAAGAATGCTGGGCACTGTCATTGACATAACCGATACCAAGCGCGACGAAATAAGGAAAAATGATTTTATTGCCATGGCTAGCCATGAACTTAAAACACCCCTTACATCAATAAAAGCTTATATACAAATATTGACTAAAAGGCTTATTCCGGTCAACGACAGCTTTGTAAACACCACCTTGATGAAAGCAGGCAACCAGGTAACAAAAATGACTGACCTGATACACAGTTTTCTCGATTTATCGAGGCTTGAGTCGGGTAAGTTGCAATTGAAGCTGGACGTATTTAATATGAATGAACTGGTTGCGGAAACTATTGCTGAAACCCAATTGCTTAGTCCGGGCCACCCGATAGAATTTGAGCCGGGCCGGCAGCTATTTGTAAAAGCCGACGCTGAAAAAATAGGCCAGGTAATCGGAAATCTTTTAAGTAATGCGTTGAAATATTCCGATAAAGACAGCACCATAACCGTAACCTGCACCATCGAAAATAACAATGTTAAAGTGCTGGTCACGGACAACGGCATCGGCATTAAAGCCAAAGACCAGGAAAAACTTTTCCAGCGTTTTTATCGCGTTGAGAGCGACAAAATGAAAAATATCTCGGGGTTTGGCATCGGCTTATACCTGTCGAGCGAAATCATACAGCGCCATAGGGGCACCATAGGGGTGCAGAGCGAAGAGGGCAGGGGGGCTACTTTTTATTTTACCTTGCCGGCGGCAACGGGAATTTAGATGTGGTGCCATGCTGTTACCGGCCGGTTTTCAGGATACCCGTTCGTGCTGCGATAAGCTTTTCTATCGGCGGTAAAATCCCACCAGTTCTTTTTGCTGCCGCGGTTATTTGCATAATGAACGGCTAGCAGGCACTGATCCTCCACACAAGGGTCTGTCCAGAAACCTTGTTTTAACTCCAGTTCGTTGAGTAACTCGTGCCCGTTTTTTTCAAGCAGATCGTCAATTTTAAAATACCCCAATGACATTAAATCGCAGGCGAATTTTGGGCCTACCGATGGGATGCTTTGGAAATCAATAAGCGCATAAATTTCGTTTGCCCTTTGTGTATCCGCACATACCAGCTTGCCAATTTCGTCGGGGGCATAGTCCCGCAACTGACTTATTTTAATCTTGTTTTGTTTAAGCCTTTGCTTTTCGGCTTCAGAAAGGTTGAGTTTAAATGTTTTCATTTTTAAATATGTTAAATTTACGAAGTTTAACCAGAGGATTATTGTTTTAATAACCACATGGGAAAACTCCGTAAGTTTTGTTTCAATTTCTCAAAAGCCTGCGTCATCAGCACTTGGGCCGTAGCTGCCGGGGATGGGCACATCAAGGAGGCGTAAAAATACACCAAGCTGTGCACGGTGATGTACGACCTGGCAAAACGTCATGCGAATTACTTCAACTTTTTGAGTAGCGCTGTAAATCTGGTCGCCGTTGCGCAATGTCCAGATTTTTACCAGTTCATCTTCGTTAGTTTTTTCGAGCCCGACGCGGGCTTCGGCTAGTGATTTTTCGAGCAGATCCAGCAGTTCTGTTGTGTTGTTGGTGATGGTTGGGGCGTATGGGCTGGCGGCAAAATCAAGTTCGTCGGTGTCAATGGTTAGGCTTACCCATGTAGTGAGCTCGGCGAGGTGAGTGGCCAGTTGCCTTATGGTCATGCTTTTGGGGTGTGGCTGCCAGTCGAACTTGTCATTCGGGATACGCTCAAGAAATTTACGGGTTGTTTGGGCTTCTTCGGCCATTTCTTTTAATAACATTGGGATGATTTTCATGATGTTTAATTTGTTTTTTAATGGCCATGAAGCTGTCATGAGCTATAATATTATTCAATGCTGCTCATGACAGTTCCATAATTTTTGTCTTTAATCGTTGTTGATCTTGTTTGTTGATTCAAAATAAACACACGTTAATGACAGCCCTATGTCAGTAGGATTTTAATTAGTTGAAAAAAGTTGAAGAGACCTAACATTTCGTCATGCCGAACTTGTTTCGGCACCTCATGGGACAGATGACCCACATATAGGTTGACGTTTATATTTAGCCAGCATGTCGTAGGCTTAGCATGTGGGGTGCTGAAATAAGTTCAGCGTGACGGTGGGAGGATTACAACCCCATAAAATAATCCGTTAACGATTTGAAATCATCAAACTTTAAATCATAATCATCGGTATCGCCAAAGCCGTAGCTTACAAATACAAACGGTACGCCGGCTTGGCGGCTTTCCTGGCCATCACCGTGAGTATCGCCGATGTAAACAGGGTTTACAAGGCCATGTTTTTCGGCAAGCAGCTTGATGTTATGGTTTTTAGGCATAAAGTTTACGCCATGGGCCATTTCGTCGGTAATATGTTCATCTATCCCGGCCCAGTCGATAAATACAGGGATGATGCCTTTGGCACAGTTGCTTAAAATAAATACCTTGTATTTTTCTGCCAGTTGCTGCAGGCCTTCCCGCACTCCATCGTATAAAACTCCACCCATTTGGGGTAGTATTTCGCGGCGGCGTTCGTTTACAATTGTGTATATCTCCTTGCGTTTTTCCTCGTCAAAATCCGGCATTATCAGGCCGATTACCTTACGGCCTTCCATACCCACCATTTTGGCAAGTTCTTCTCGCTTAACCACAATATCAATTCCCATTTCCCTGAAAATAATATTCCACGATTCGGCATAGGTGTCAACGGCATCCCATAGGGTTCCGTCCATATCAAATATCAGGCTGTCGGGTTTTTGCATAGTTTTATTTTTATAGATGGTATTTAAATTTAACGGCGTAGCGCCAGTGCCATGCCTAATATTTCCCGTATCGTATCGACAGGGACATCCTGCCGGGCATCAAACTGTATGGTTTTCATGCGGGCTCGCTTTTCCATTACCAGTAAAGGGTGATCGATTTTGTTGCCGTCAACAACGCCAAGGTAAGGGTTGTGGTTTTTTTTAACAACCCACAGGTAACAAAACATTTTGCCCTTGTAACAATAAAATGGCATCCCGTATTTCCATGCTTCGGTTATGTTGTTGTCAAAGGCGGGGATAAACTCCCGTAAAAACAGCAGGCAGCCTTTTACAGGTTCGTCCTTGTTTAAGAAATAATTGTCAATATCGCGGAGCATAGTTAAATACTTACCACCTGGTTCATCTCTTCCTTATCAAAGTTTTCCATCACCAGTATGGCGGCACCAATAAGTTCAGCGTCAAAACCCAGTTCCGACACCATTAGCTCGGTACCGCTACTCAAACGGGGAATACAATATTTATGCAACGCCTGTTGGATGGGGGCCATCAATATTTTGCCAACTTTGGCGCCGCGACCGCTCAAAACTATTGCCTGGGGGTTCATGATATGTATCAATATGGCCAGCGCTTTACCTATTTTGTTGCCAGCATCAGAGAATAGTTCGATAGCAAACTGGTCGCCGGCATTTGCTGCGGCCATTATGGCATCGCTCATTTGTTTGCTTTGCGCTTCGCCAACAACTTTCAAGCTGGTAACCCGGCCCTGCTTAATCCCTTCTATCGCTTTGTTGGCTACCACCAACATCGATGCTTCTGCCTCTAAACAGCCGCGTTTGCCACATTCGCACAATGCGCCATCTTCCGAAAGCGGGATATGGCTAAACTCCCCGGCAAAGCCGTTACGGCCCCTGAACAATTCGCCGTTAACGATCATGCCCAGGCCAATGCCCCAGCTAAGGTTAATCACCATCACTTCTTTTTGCCATTTGGCTATGCCAAACTTTTGTTCGGCGAGGGCTATTAAGCTCGAGTCGTTGTCTATGTAAGTTGGCAAACCTGTCTCTTCAGCAATATATTGCGAAAGGCTGCGGTCGCCGCTCTTTAAGTAGGTATAGTTTATTCCTTTGTCGGGGTCGATAAAGCCGGGCATACCTATGCCTATGCCCGTAATTTTCTCTTTTAAAACGCCGCAGCCGTCAATGTACTTGTTAATGTTTTCAACCAGTATATTCAGCGCACAATCGTTGCCGGCAAGTTTCAGGTCAAATACCATCATTTCTGCAACGGGGTGATTGCGCAGGTCCACTAGTTGTATGCGGGTGGACCGCTGGTCCATAGCAATAGCCAGTATGTACATGGCATCGGCATTTATGGCGTACATGAGCGGCCGGCGGCCCCCGCTTGACGGCGCATAACCCTGCTCAACCACAAAGCCTTTTTCAATCAGTTCATTTAGTGCCTTGGCTATTGATGGAATACTTTTATCAAATAACTCACTCAATTCGGCACATGACATAGCCTTATCAAAATAAAGGCATTTGGTTATCATGTGCTTAAGCTGCATGCCCTTCACACTTTTAGTTTTAACTTCCATTCAAACAGTATCGGTTAATAGCTTAACGGCCGCGCCCGCGGCAGGTTTATTTTTATCTTCTAAAAATAGGAATAATGCAGAAACTTACAAGGGCATTTTATAGCATAAAAGCTAACAAAATAAAATTGGGGTAAAAATAGGAGGCTTTGGGTGGATGACTCATGGCGTATATTGCTTTTTTAAATGCTCTTAAATGAATGGAAAATTGGCAATATATCGTTCCTGTTCACAGTGAAACACAAGGAACAGGGTGGAACAGCAAAAGATCCTACGCAAAGGCTAAAAAGCTTGTTTCTGCAGTATTAATGCACTTTTTACACTGTCTGCTACGCTAAAAAATGCAAAAAGTGCTGACAAATTAGTGTCAGCACTTTTCTAGCCCTTGTTGGCGACAACACCAACAAAAGCCGAAATTCAAAATTTGCCATCCCAAACGGTTTTATCTTTTAATCTGCGCGATTTTAACTTTGAATAGACTTCTAAGCCTTCCGGGCAATCCAAATCTTTTGGGGTGTTAATGTCTGTTTCATAGCAATCGTCAAAGCTGTCTATTCGCCATCTTACAAAACGTCCATCCGAATTTAAATACGGCTCGTTATAATCGTCCTTTTGCTTTTCCAATTTATCGTAGGCGTCGTCGCTTGATGTTGCATTTATTAGCACAAATCGTTGTTCAATATTTTGTTTCCTCGATTTAATGCCTTCAACCTCGATAACCAATGTCATTTTAACACAAAAGTACCGGGGCTTAAGAGGTTCGTTCTTTTCAATTTTTGTAGCGTAATCTATCGATTCAATCCAGCAGCTAGCTACAAAGTCCAGTTTTGCAATGGCGTTTAATAAATTGAATTTTATTTTTGCTGTAACTCCTCGCGGTCGTCTTTTTGTCCCGTTAACCTCGTACGTTTCAAATAAGTTTAGAGCAATAAGTCGGCTTAGATTTTTTTTAAAAATATCGTCTATTTTTTTGATTCTTTCTTTAGGCTTAAATTCAATAAGCTGTTTCAAGTCAGGATACGAAAAAACGATTTTTACATCAACAAACCTTTTGGCGTTGAGAATGCTTTTATCTAAAGCCCATTCTTTTAAGCCGTAAATTTTTTTCATTTAGACGGAATCGATTTCTGGATTAAAGATAAACGTTTATCATAATACTTAGTAACTTAGAGCGAACCTCGCAATAATGAAAAAAAAATTTTACGCCGAAATAGCATTATGTGCCGTAGTGGTAAGCCTTATATTATTTCAATCCTGTGAAAAGCTGCATATTGGAATTGGCTATGTAAAAAATAACACAAAGAGTGACCTCGCGGGTGCCGAATGGGATGGATCACTGCCTGATAGTATACTATGCCATGACATGATAAACTTAGACTATTATCTTCAACCAGGCCTGTCTGAGGACCTTTCCACAAGACCGGATAAGGGAAATCTAAGTGAATTGCCCGATTCTGCAAAACAATATATCTACATTTTTAATTTAGATTCCTTAAATAAATATAAAAAGCTACAAATATGCGAAGGTATTGTTAAGCGTTGCCTCGTAAAAAGGATCGAAATTCAGCTAAATAAGGTTAAAGAACCAATGGACACAGTCTTCATAAACTCCAGTAAGCCGTTAAATTAAATCCCCAAATCCTAACTCTCGCCCTGCCCTTGTTGGTGTTGTCACCAACAAGCAGGATGCACAATGTGTAACCGAAAAGCCTGCGGATGTTCACGGCTTTCTGCACATCACAAAGCAATTGGTTTTGTTGGTGACAACACCAACAAAGGCGAAAAAATACTCAACACTTTTCATTTTCAAATCTTTAAATCAACTCATCTTCAAATTATTTCCACATCCGCACATCAAAAAACCGCACATCTATTTGCTCACCTCAAACTCCTTCTGCAACTTAATATCTTCCGATGATTGCCCGATCATCACCATTAATTTGCCGGGCTCAACCGTCCAGTTCATGTTTTTATCGAGAATGGCCAGGTCGTCAGGGTGCAGGGTAAAGGTTACGGTTTTCTTTTCGCCGGGGGCAAGGGTTATGCGGTCGAAGCCGCGCAGGTCGTAGTCATACACGGTAACGCTGCTAATTTCCTGTTTAAGGTAAAGTTGTACTACATCGTCGCCTTTGCGCTGGCCGGTGTTAGTAACGTCGACGGTGACGGTGATATCGCCCTGCTGGTTTTCTTTTTCGGGCGATACCTGCCGGTTGTCGTAGGCAAAAGTGGTGTAGCTTAAACCAAAGCCAAAAGGATATAATGCACCGTTAACACTGGTGTTACCCCAGCTGTTGGCGCCTCCTTGACCGGCTTGCGAGGCAGGTTTAAAGGGGAAATTAAACTCCAATTGCCCTGTTGTTTTTGGGAAGGTGATGGAGAGTTTGCCGCCGGGGTTGTTATCACCAAACAGCGTTTCTGCAACAACCTTACCGCTTTCCGGGCCGGGGAACCAGGCTTCCAGTATGGCGGGCACAAATTTGTTTTCCCAGTTTACGGTTAGCGGCTGCCCGTTTATCATCACCATAACTACAGGTTTGCCCGTTGCCTGCAATGCCTGTATCAGTTTCAGCTGGCGACCTGGCAAATTTAACCCGGTGCGCGACAGGCTTTCGCCCACCCGCTGCGAATCCTCGCCGACTACTGCAATCACCACATCAGCTTTTTTTGCAGCGCTAACGGCAGAATCAATAGATGCCTGTTCCAGATCCGTCAGCGGGGTTTCAATAATTTCGCTTTCGGGCCAGGTAGCGTCAACAATGTTGCAGCCTTTGGAATAGTTAACGGTTGCGCTGGTGCCCACATAATTCTTTATCCCGTCTAGTACGCTGGTTACAGGGTTGTGCGACGGGCCGTACCGGCTGGTAGCATAACTTTTATCAGCCGCCAGCGGACCTGTTACCAATATGTTTTTAATAGCTGATTTGTTAAGCGGCAACAAATTGTTTGCGTTTTTCAGCAACACCATCGATTCGCGGTTCATTTGCAAACCCATCGCTGATGAGGCTTCGGTATGCACAATTTTGTCGGCCGCCTTTGGGTCTTTAACATATGGGTCATCAAACAAACCGAGTTTAAATTTAACCCGTAATACGTCCGCTACGCGTGAGTCGAGGGTTTTTATGTTGATTTTACCTTCTTTGTAAAGTTCGCGCAAGGGCATAATATAGGTTTGCGGCATGCTGAAGTTGGTGCGTACGTTCAGGCCGGCTTCAAATGCCTGGCGTACTGCCTCTTTTATATCGCCGGCCACATGGTGCTTGCTGAATAAATATTCAACAGCCTCGCTGTCGGACACCACATAACCGTTAAACCCAAATTTCTGGCGTAGCAGCTCCGTTAAAAAGTAGTAGCTGCCGGTTATGGGCTCGCCGTTCCAGTCGTTATAGCTGCTCATTACACCCAACGGGTGTGCCTCTTGTATCACCCTTCGGAAAGGGTAGAGATATAGCTGGTACATTTCCCTCGGCGCAACATGCGGGTCGGTACGGGCAGCGCCATCGCGCCCGCCTTTGGGCATGCTATAAACTGCGAAGTGTTTTAAGGTTGAGGCCACGCCTTCTTCCTGTATACCCAGCGTCATTTGTTTGCCCAGTTCAGCAATTAAGAATGGATTTTCGCCGTATGTTTCTACTACGCGGCCCCAGCGCTGGTCGCGGGCAACATCCAATATTGGCGCATAAACGTTGGTATAGCCAAGCGCCTTTGCCTCCATACCAACAGTTTGGCCTGCGCGGCGTACCAATGCTTTATCCCAGGTGCTGCCTATGGAAATAGGGGCGGGTAATGATGTAGCCCTGTCGTGGTTAAGGCCGTGGATGCCCTCGTTAGTAAAATCAACCGGGATGCCCATACGGGTTTCCTCAACAAACCATTTTTGTATAGTATTAATGGCTGATGCGTGCTTGCTGTAAGGGTAGGAGTACTGCGTTGGCGCGTCATCGGTTTTCGAAGTAAGGTTGTTCAGTTCCTCATCAATATTGGCTATGCCGTCCTTCCAAACCTCGTTCTTCCATGATGGTGTGGGCATTTCCTCTTTTAAAACCCGTTTATAGCCGTATAGCGTAGCCAGCTGACAGGTTTTTTCATCTACTGTCATCTGGCTCAGCAAATCGTCAATACGCTTATCAATGGTTTGCGATGGGTCCTCAAATACATCCATTTTGCCGTTTTTGTTAAAATCAACCCAACCTTTGTGGTAGATAGATTTTTCCTGGGCGGATGTTGTAAAGCAATAGCAGAGTAGTAGCAGAAGTGGCAGTTTTTTCATAGGGACAGGATAATTGGTATTTCAAATATAGGCGTTGTGTAGGAGACACACTATTGTAGTGATGTAAAAAGTTTGTGGTTGGAAGAAGTCCGAAAGTCCTGGAAATCCGGAAAGTCAGTAAAGTAGTTCGGCATACCAAACAAAAATTGTGTCGGGAAAGATTATACCGAGGGAAATTTCAACTGGCATCAACATTGCCTGTATACAGTAAATAACTGTAAACATGCTCATCAGACGTTTTCTTGCCTTTATTGCCTTTTTTATCTTAACAACCGTCTCTTCAAAGGGACACCCGGTTAAACCGGATGAAAGAATTTGCGGCAGATGGGAAAACCTGGAGAAGACTTTACGCATACAGGTGTCGATGGAAGGGTCGGAATTTACGGCGAAAATTATATGGTTCAGCGAAACCGGCGGCAAACCAATGGATTACTGGACCGACCGCCATAACCCCGATCCTAAACTGCAAAGCCGCAAAATATTAGGTCTGAGTATTTTGCGCGACCTGGAATACCAGCCAGGTACCGACAGCTGGGAGAATGGGGTAATCTACGATTCGAAGCACGGTAAAGAATGGAACTCTGCTGCGTATATTGATAAAAAAGGGGAACTAAAGGTGAAAGGCTACTGGCATTTTAAGTTTATCGGGAAAACGATGACATTTGTGCGGGTGAGGTAAGCTGTAACGTCCGAAAAATCTGCTTAAACAAAAAAGCAGCGCTATGTTTCCACAACGCTGCTCAGATATTAATTAGGGGTTGGAGACTAACCATACATAAACACAAGTCCCATTCACTAATCTCCAACCTCTAATACCTTATTTCGCCTGCCCGAACTCGCCGTTTGCTTTAACAGCAATTTCGTCGCTGATCATGGCATTTCCAAATTTTGAACCTAAGTTAAAATCGGCACGTTTGATGGTACCTGTAATCTGGAAACCAGCATCAGGTTTGCCACCCATTCCGGCTATTGTTCCGCGGTACCAAAGGTCGAAAGCAACTGGTTTGGTAACACCATGTATAGTAAGGTTACCATTAAGCTTGTATTTGTTATCAGATACTTTTGTAACGCCAGTAGTAGTAAATGTTAATGTTGGGAAATTTGCAACATCAAAAAAGTCGGCTGATTTAAGGTGACCGTCGCGTTGGTCAACACCGGTGTTTACCGAAGCGGTGTTAGCTGTAAGGGTAAATTTAGCATCACTGAAATCAGGTTTTGCAGCTACAATGCTTGCCGAAAAATCTTTGAATTCGCCGTCAACATCCGATACCAATAAGTGGGTAGCAGTGAAAGTTAACTTTGAGTGTGCACGGTCGACATTCCAGGTGGTTTGTGCAAAAGCGGCAGTGTTTAATAAAGCGGCTGCGGCTATAATGAATAATTTTTTCATGATTGTTTTTTCTTTTTTAGAGTTTTTATTTTTTGTTGGGTCAAAGATAATATATGTTTAAACATGTATTTAATAAAAACGTGTTTATGCACTCATTTTGACAATTGCATGAAACTGGACAGAGTAGTATGACAAATATTACGCGCTTTCAATGGTTTTACGATTATTATATTTGTAAAAACATCAACTATGAAAACCAGGGAACTTGGCAAAACCGGCGAAAAATTATCAGCGATCGGCTTGGGCTGCATGGGCATGAACCACGGCTACGGCACTTTCGACGATAAAGAATCAATAGCGACTTTACACCTCGCTATCGACCTTGGTATAAACTTTTGGGACACCGCCGACGTGTATGCCAATGGAAAAAACGAAGAACTGCTTTCAAAAGTGCTATCCTTAAATCGCAGCAAAATATTTATAGCTACTAAATTTGGCTTCAGGCAACGGGAGGGGAACGATGCATACCCCGGTGCTTCTGGTTCATATGTCGATTGCTCGCCAGCTTATCTGAAACAAGCTTGCGAACGCAGCCTTAAACGCCTGAACATTGATACCATAGATTTATACTACGCGCACCGCATCGATCCCAATATACCTGTTGAAGAAACGGTAGGGGCGATGGCTGAGTTGGTGAAAGAGGGGAAAGTGCGTTACCTGGGTTTGTCTGAAGCCTCGGCTGCGTCGATACGTAAGGCTTATGCCGTACACCCGATAGCGGCCCTGCAAAGCGAATATTCATTATTAACGCGCGATGTGGAAGCAGGTATTTTGCCTGTCTGCCGTGAACTGGGTATTTCGCTGGTGCCCTTTAGCCCCCTTTCACGCGGATTGATAACCAACACGCTGAACCTTGATGAGTTGAGCAGTACAGATTTTCGTAAAACCCTGCCACGGTTTGGTGATGACTATAAAGACAATAACCAAAACCTGGCTGCCGCTTTTGCTGAATTGGCCGCTCAAAAAAAATGTACGCCCGCACAGTTAGCTATAGCCTGGGTACTGGCACAGGGGGAGGATATTATCCCCATCCCCGGCACCAAAAAAACGAAATACCTGCGCGAAAACGCAGCCGCTGTTGATATTGATCTTTCTGTTAGCGAATTGCAGGATATACAGGCCGTTATGGATAAATATCCAAACACAGGCATGCGTTATGCCGATGGGGCGATGAAGTTAGTGGATAAATAATTTAGAACGCCCGACATGTCATTGCGATCCGCTAACCAGCGGAGGCAGCCGCACGCCGTGCACAACCGCAGTGCAGTTCAGCTACCGTTCAATCTGCTCTGTAAAGTTCGCGGTTGCCGCGCTCGTTCCTCGCTCGCAATTGACAAATTTTTCAATGTCTTTTCTTTCCCATACCGTTAAATAACCCAAACCTACCCCGTTAAAACACCCCCCTGAAATTGGGTTAAAATACCCCCCTTAATTATTTGTGTGCTACTGCATTACGGGTTAAATTTGTCTTAACTAAACCATGAGTGCAATAGAAATAATTATACGCGACCAAACCTTTAGGATATTACGCAACAATGCGGATAAATATACCTTTAGTGTGTTTAACTACGCAACCTGCCACATCATCACTAAAAACGATTATGGGATATGGAAACGCGTACAACACCTTTTCGGAACAGAGATAATCCCGATTGACGAAATCGGCGAGATTATCGATAAACAATTTACCCCATGGCCCGGACAAGAAGGGCAGTCAGCCGGTCGAAAGACGGGGTGATGTTACCTATATAAGTTTGATTTGATATTTTATTGAGATAAAAAGCTTTATCCCAACCGGGAAGGCTATGCACCTTAATAAATGCTATAAAAAAAATTGCGGCAAATAATCTGCTCCAGTGAGAGGGAGCGGACTTTTAATGCAATATGCTGAGTTGTTGTTGTTAGGCCCCCTCTCTTTTTTAGAGAGGGGCTGCTTTTTTGATATCGATATCAGAAACCCTTCCCCATAAAAAAGTCGTCTACCTTTTTGTTAAACTCATCGGTATGCTCAATCAGCGTACCGTGGCCCGAGTTGGGTACCACCCACATATAGGCTTTGGCAATGTTTTCATAAATGGCAGCCGTATGCTCAATGGGTATCAGGTCGTGGTCGCCGCAGATGATAAGTGACGGACATTTGATGGTCTTTAGCGCCGAAAGTTTTACGTTTGGCTGCAGCCAGTCGAGCATAAATATTTTCCAGTTGTTTTTTTCTTTGGCGGTGGTCCACTTTTTATCCTTGTTTTTGCCATAATAATCACGCATGTCTTTCCATGTGGCAGGAGTTAATGCAGTTGAATCGGGCCACAAATTGGCACCGGTGGCGGCAAACCTTATTACTTTATCCGGGTGCCGCATAGCCATCAATATGGCGTTAATGCCGCCGTCGCTCCAGCCAAGTACGTAACTTTTAGCAATGTGCATGGTATCCAATAATGTTGCAAAATCATCGGCCATCATCTCAAAGCTTAATGAATCGCGCCCATCAGTCGATTTGCCATGTGCGCGACTGTCCACCGCAATTACTTTATATTTTTTTGCGAAATAGGAGATGTTTTTGCGAAATGCAAAAATACTGCCGCCATTACCATGTGTTAGCAGTAGTGGCTTGCCCTGGCCATAAACTTCAACATACATTTTAATACCACGTATGTTATAATACCTGCCGGCGGCAGGGTTGTTGCCGTAAGGGACTTTTTTCTGCTGGGCGTAGGTTAGTCCCACAACAATGTGAAGCAGGCACAAAAGAAGTAATAGCTTTTTCATACTTTTCCGTATTTAATAATAAGGTATATAAGTGCAGCGCTAAATGCCAGGCCAATAATCAAAGGAATCCAGAATGGTTTCGGGCGGTATAAAGTTGTTGCGCCGATGTAACGGTTCCAAAATAAAAGTTCCATAGTATAGGCGCCAATATAGCCTGATATGATAGCGATGCCGGTGTTAATGTTATAATTCGCGGCGATTATTGCCACAACTGCAGTAAACGCAAAACCATACAGCACAACCAAAACTGCTTTGGCTGCATTTTGCGTTTTACTCAGGTTAATGGCCATCAATATCGAGCCAAATAAAACGCTGAAGAGCATAGAGAAAATAACAATAATTCTTTTTGTATAATACTCCGGTGCGTCCGGGTCTTCAATGTATAAGCCCTTGTCGATCCTGTTAAATCCTCCCGAATTACCATTAGCTGCCGCAATGTCTCTACGGGCCTGCATATCTTCGGCTATTACACGGTCCTCGTCTTCCGAGAACTCAAAGCCTCGTATTTTTAATTCCTCGACCGAAGCTTCTACAGTTTCAGGTAAATATTTTTCGCGGTTGTCAACGCGTTCACGAAGTTCGTCGTCTGACCGCATTGATGCCCGAAACTTGAAATTATCATCCATTATTTAAATTGTAACCAGGGTTTATATTGCCTAAAATTAAATAAAAATTCCAGCTATGCACCTGCCCGACAATTTTATTCACCGGTATTATTATCCTGTTAAAAAATTATAGATTTATGGCGAAACTTAAACAATACGGCACCAGCTAAATTATGCAAAACCAATCGACAAACGTACCCCAAACAACCGGCGGGCGCATCCGATCTATCATAGGTGGCTCATTAGGCAATTTGGTTGAATGGTACGACTGGTATGTTTACACGGCCTTCTCTTTATATTTTTCGGGCTCCTTTTTTCCAAAGGAAAACGAAACGGTACAGCTGTTAAACACAGCAGGTATTTTTGCTATAGGTTTTTTAATGCGACCAATTGGAGGCTGGGTAATGGGAACTTATGCCGACCGGAAGGGCCGCAAGGCTGCATTGACTTTGTCGGTGTTGTTAATGAGTGTAGGTTCATTGATTATTGCGATTTCGCCTGGTTACAAGCAAATAGGCGTTGCGGCACCTTTTATCCTGGTACTGGCCCGCATAATACAAGGCCTTAGCGTTGGCGGCGAGTACGGTACCAGCGCTACCTACCTTAGCGAAATGGCCACAAAAAAACACCGTGGGTTTTATTCAAGTTTTCAATACGTTACGCTGATAATGGGGCAATTGCTGGCATTGGGTGTATTGGTGTTATTGCAACGGGCTTTTTTAACAGATAAAGAGTTACACACATGGGGCTGGCGGATACCCTTTGCAATAGGTGCTGTGCTGGCGGTAACGGTAATGTATTTACGGCGCAGTTTGCAGGAATCGGTAACTATTGATGAGGATGTTAAAACGCGCTCAAACCGCGGAACCATTAAGGCACTGGCCGAACATCCAAGGGCGGTATTAACCGTTATTGGTTTAACTGTTGGCGGCACCGTTGCATTTTACACCTTCACCACCTACATGCAAAAGTTTTTGGTAAACACATCCGGGTTTTCAAAAAACAGCGCCACACTCATATCAACGCTTACATTGGTAGGGTTTATGCTGCTTCAGCCTGTATTTGGCTTATTGTCTGATAAAATTGGCCGCAAGCCATTGCTGATTGGTTTTGGTGTGCTGGGGACTTTGACCACTGTGCCTATACTTACAGCACTTACGCATACCAAAGATGTTTGGATAGCTTTTGCTTTGATTATGTGTGCGCTGATTATCGTTAGCGGCTATACCTCCATTAATGCCGTGGTAAAAGCGGAGCTGTTCCCGGCAAATGTGCGGGCCCTGGGTGTAGGGTTCCCATACGCCATAGCTGTATCATTATTCGGCGGTACCGCCGAGTACATAGCCCTCTGGTTTAAAAATGACCATCACGCCGAATGGTTTTACTGGTACGTTACCATTTGTATTGTGCTTTCGCTGATTTTGTATGTTACTATGAACGATACCCGCAAGCATTCAAAAATTGAGGATTAATATCTGAACCTGGATTAAGCAGATTTTTGGATTTTTCTGATTGGGATTAATTGTTCACAATCCCGTTAATCCCAAAATCCGCTTAATCCAGGTTCAGAATTTATATCGCCGGATTAGCAGCATATTCCTTCCACAACTCATCAACCGTTTTGCCGGTTTGCTGTTTCCAGGCGGCATCGGTGTAGGTATGTTTTCTTAGCTGGCTGTCCAGTTCTTTTACAAGTCCGGGTTTCTTTTTTTCTTCAATCCAAACTAAAAAACGGGCGGTAACACGGTAGGCATTATCATAGTTTTGGGTAGCTTTAAACTCAGGCAATACCCATTTTGCAGCAGGGTTATTTACGCCGAATTTGTTGCGTGCATAGTCGGCAATGCCTTCGGTGAGCCAACCCGGGCCGACGGTTTCTCCATAGTCCTGCACAATGTGCATCACTTCGTGGGTAACCACGTCGATATCTTCCGGGCGTTTGTGAAGCCAGCTTGAGGCGATGGTAACTTTACCATCGGCAGTAGCTGCTACCCCTTTGTAACTGGTATCAACCGCCATTTTTACTTCTTTAAGCGTGCCGGGGTTATACTCGGCAGCCAGTTTGGGGTAAACAATATAAAATGTTTTAACCAACCGGGTTAGTTCGGCTGTGTCAACGGTGGCATCGTTATTGGTGAGCGTTAATTTGTAGCCGTTGCTTATATAAACTTTGGAAGTTTGTGCGGAGACAGTATTAATAATCAGGGCAGATAGCAGGGTGGCTAGCACAAATATTTTTTTCATCGTTGGAGTTCTCGTTTTAAGCCGCAATAATAGAGATTTAAAATGCTGAAATGTGTGACTGACATGTAAAAATATAATGACCTGGCCGGAATTTTTACGATATAACATTTTTACCTCGTGTTAAAAAAACGTTCTCAAATTGTAAGTTTTTAAACTTTGCAAATCTGCCTCGTAAAAAACGCTAATTTTGCAGCTGCATTTATATGACAGATACAAACACACTATATCAACAGGCAATATCCTTGTTGCAACAATTAATAGCCATACCATCTTTCAGCAAAGAGGAAAACCTCACCGCCGATGTAATTGAGCATTTTTTGCGGGATAATGGCGTGAAAACACACCGCAAACTCAACAATATATGGGCATATAACAAACACTTTGACGTCGCGAAGCCCACCATACTGCTCAACTCGCACCATGATACAGTAAAGCCAAACTCTGGCTATACCCGCAACCCCTACGACGCAAAAATAGAGGACGGCAAGCTTTATGGCCTTGGTAGTAATGATGCCGGGGGATGCCTGGTATCGCTGATAAATGTATTCCTTTACTTTTATGAAAGGGAAAACCTTAAGTACAATTTCTGCCTGGCAACTACTGCCGAGGAAGAAATATCAGGTGTCAACGGGCTCGAACTGATTATCCCCGAACTGGGCAAGCTTGATTTCGGCATAGTAGGAGAGCCTACCTTAATGCAATTGGCCATAGCTGAGCGCGGTTTAATGGTACTGGATTGCGTGGCCCACGGCAAAGCCGGTCATGCCGCCCGAGAAGAAGGTGAGAACGCCATTTACAAGGCCCTTGCAGATATTGAATGGTTCCGCACTTACCGTTTCCCCGAAGAATCGGAGGTTTTTGGGCCGATAAAGATGTCCGTTACTATTATCAATGCAGGCTCGCAGCATAATGTGGTGCCGGCAAGCTGTATGTTTACAGTTGATGTGCGGGTGACCGACGCATACCGAAACGAAGAAGTATTGGAAATTATCCGCCGGCACGTAAGCTGCGATGTTACGCCGCGTTCCATTCGCCTAAAACCGTCGAAAATTGATAAAGAGCACCCGATTGTAAAAGCGGGCGTTGCGCTGGGCCGTACAACCTATGGCTCGCCAACCACATCCGACCAATCGCTGCTGGATATCCCATCGCTTAAAGTCGGTCCTGGGGATTCGGCACGGTCGCATACGGCGGATGAGTTTGTGTATGTGGATGAAATTAGGGAAGGGATTGAATTGTATATAAAGATGCTGGAAAGCATAAATTGATGGAACGCATAAAAAACTATGTCATTGCGAGCGCAGCGTGGCAACCGCGAACTTTACAGAGCAGATAGAACGGTGTAGAAACTGCAAAGCGCAACTGCATAGTTCGCGGTTGCTTCGTTCCTCGCAATGACATAGTGGGTTATAACTGTAAAAAATATTTACACCATATTTGTACCATGGCAAAAATCTGGCAAAAATCTGTTACCGTTAACGAATTGGTCGAAAACTTCACCGTAGGCCGCGACCGCGAGTTTGATTTGCAGATGGCTGCTTTTGATGTGCTTGGTTCGCTTGCGCATACCCAAATGCTGGAAAGCATAGGACTGATGAGTGCTTATGATTTGCAGCTGGTTCAACAGGAATTAAAAAGTATTTACAAAGATATTGAGCAGGGTAATTTTACGATTGCTCCCGAAGTGGAGGATGTGCACTCGCAGGTAGAAATGCTGCTGACCGAGCGCATTGGCGATGCCGGCAAAAAAATCCACAGCGGCCGCTCCCGTAACGACCAGGTGCTGGTTGATTTGAAACTATTTTTCCGCCACGAGTTACAGGATGTTGTTGAAGAAACTGGAAAACTTTTCCGCTTGCTGATTGAACTGAGCGAGAAACATAAAGACATTTTACTGCCTGGGTATACCCATTTGCAGGTTGCCATGCCATCGTCGTTCGGTTTATGGTTTGGTGCCTATGCCGAAAGTTTGGCGGACGATTTGGAGCTGATTTTGGCTGCTTATAAAATTACCAACAAAAATCCTTTAGGCTCCGCTGCGGGTTACGGGTCGTCATTCCCGCTAAACCGTACTTTAACCACCCAACTTTTAGGGTTCGATAGTTTAAATTATAACGTGGTTTACGCGCAAATGGGCCGCGGTAAAACTGAGCGGATAATTGCGCAGGCGTTATCATCTATCGCCGCTACCCTCGCCAAAATGGCAATGGACCAGGCCTTATATTTAAGCCAGAACTTCGCTTTTGTAAGTTACCCGGATACACTCACTACCGGCAGCAGTATTATGCCGCATAAAAAGAACCCCGACGTTTGGGAAGTTATGCGCGGCAAATGCAACCGCCTGCAGGCCCTGCCAACTGACGTGGCCATGATGACCACCAACCTTCCTTCCGGATATCACCGCGAACTGCAGCTTTTAAAAGAACTGCTGTTTCCGGCATTTACCGACCTGAAGAACTGCCTGCACATGGCAACTTTTATGCTGCAAAATATTACTGTAAATGCCAATATATTGAATGACCCCAAATATGCCTACCTGTTTAGCGTTGAAGAAGTAAACCGCATGGTATTAGATGGCATACCTTTTCGCGATGCTTACAAGCAAGTTGGTGCCGCAATTGAAAAGGGTGATTTTAACCCTGATAAACAAGTTAACCACACCCACGAAGGCAGCATAGGTAATTTGATGAACGCGGAAATTACGACAGCATTTGACAAATTGGTCGGGAGTTTTGATTTTGGGAAGGTGGATAAGGCGGTTAATCAATTGGTTTCTTAATCGGTGAAATTATCTTCAAATCGGTGAAATCAAAAAAAGTATGAACGGACAAAACCGAAACGATATTTACCCAGGCCTTGAAGTGGATATCATCCTAAAAAAAGACCAGCGCTCCGGCAAACGCACAAGGGGGATAGTGAAAGCCCTATTAACCAGTTCTGCATTCCATTCGCGTGGCATTAAGGTGAGATTGGAAGATGGGCAGGTAGGCCGTGTTATCGAAATATTCGAAGACTAATTTCTTTATTAAAACTTTATAACTTAGAGCGGTGCTTTACCTAGGCACACCAAAAAATATGGCTAAAATTATACATCCAAAAAAAAAACTGATTTTACGGCTTGATGCGCATTATAAAATATTTATCTCGCTGGCAATAAGCGCGGTGGCTTATTTTTTTTTCAGGGATTTGTCTTCGATGCCGGCGCTTATATTATCCGTTTGGATTGCTTTTGCTTCGACTATAATAGTACTCGATTGGATTGTTATCCTTTGGGCTCACCCGCGCGAAATCCGTAAAATTGCCAGTTTAGAAGATTCGAGCCGCTATATCCTGTTCCTCTTTGTTATCAGCGCATCAGTAATGAGTTTGGGCGCGATACTATTTTTGTTAATATCGTCAAAAGGCGGCTCCAGCGCCGAGGTTTCGGGTCACGTCATCCTGGCGATGTCGGCAGTGGTAATTTCGTGGTGGCTTGTGCATACCATTTACAGTTTGCGTTATGCGCATTTGTACTATTCAACTAACCCCGAAGACAATAAGAAGCCGATGGGTGGCCTGATGTTCCCCAACGAAGAAGAGCCGGACTACCTTGATTTTGTTTATTTCTCTTTTGTGCTCGGCATGACATTCCAGGTTTCTGACGTGGAAATATCGTCGCGCATTATTCGCCGCATTGCCTGGGCGCACGGGTTGATATCTTTCGCGTTTAATACCGCTATTGTGGCTTTGAGTATAAACGTGATTTCTGGATTGGTTTCGAAATAAGACCGGGATTAAAAAGATTTTACAGATGAAGATGGATTTACATTCTCATGGTCGAGTCTTCAATCTCATTAAATCCCAAAAATCCATTAATCGAGGTCCATTAATCTAAATCAAATAGTACCGGTTTATCCCTGTCCATGAAAGTTGGTCGCAATAGTTCCATGCCTAACTTTTTGTTTAACTGCTCAACCACGTAATCAGATAGTTCGGGCGAGTAACGTTCGTCATGCTGGTGCATAAAAAACCAAACCGATTGCAAACCCATTTGTTGCCATTGCGCGATGCGCTCAACCCATTCGTCACAGCGGGCATAGTCGGTAGGGTGGAGGCTGTTGCCCACAAACCGGATGAAAGCATGCGGGGTAGGTAGTTCCATATGCACCACATCACGGCGGCCTGATGCGTCGGTTATTACCGCGCCGATTTGCAGTTCGTGCAGCATGTTAAACACTGCAGAGCAGTTACCTGCATCAGCAAACCATTCTTTGTGGCGCAGCTCTAAAAATACCGGGACATCTCTCGGTAACTGTTCCAGGTAAGCTTTTAGTTCGGGCAGACTTTTTGGTGTAAAGTTGTCGGCCACCTGCAAAAACAACGGGCCAAGCTTGTCGCCAAAAGCCATAATGCCTTCATAGTATTTGGTGGTTATATCATCGGCGTTTTTTAGCCTGCGGATATGGCTGATACTCTGTGAAAACTTTGGACAAAACTTAAAGTCGGGGTTAGTTGCCGCTTTTTCTTTCCATTTAGCGATGGTTTCTGGCGGGTAAACATTGTAAAATGTTGCATTAAGCTCAATACTGTCGAAATGCTTTACATATTCATCCAAAAAATTGGCGTCTTTGGTTTTTGGCGGATAGATTTTACCCAGCCACTCCTTGCGGCCCCATTTGGCACAACCCACATGCACCTGCAAAGGCTGGTCATTTTTAGCCGAAGCCAGGGTTTTTATGGTTAACTCGGTATCGGGCGGAAGCGTAAAATCTACTTCCATTAATTCTCCTGGTGTTACGCGGCCAAATTCCATTTAGTTGATAGTTGATGGTTCATAGTTCATGGTATGAACGCGATAAAAGTAGTAAATAGTGGCTCAAATCGGATAAGTAGCCAGGTTTATTTTGCTAATAATTTATCAACTCAATCAACCTATTCTAACTCAGTCCAACTTAATCAACTATCCTACCACCTCCTTAAACTCCGGCTTCACCCTCTTTTTCGACGCTTGCTCATAGGCATAGCCAAGGGTAATAATATCTGCTTCCTTATAAGCCGAACTGATAAATGAAATCCCAACCGGCAACCCGTATGCGTAACCCATAGGCACAGTTATGTGCGGGTACCCAGCCATAGCGGCAGGGCTCGAAAAACCGAAGCCGTTATCATAATCGCCATTTACCAGGTCGATACATACTGCAAAGCCATTGGTTGGAGCTGTAATGGCGTCAAGTTTGTTATCCTTTAACAGTTTATCAATTGCATTGCGGGTAATGGTTGTTGTTTTTTTAACGGCATCAAGATACTCCTTTGCGTCAAGGCCGCCTTTGGCATTGGCCTGTTCCAGTATTTCCTGTTTAAAAAAGGGCATAGCTTTAGGCTCGTTGGTTTTGTTAAAGGCTATAACATCTGCCAGCGATTTTGTTTTCGAGTTCGCTTCGCTTAAATATTTGTTCAGGCCGTCTTTAAACTCATAAAGTAACACGGTAAACGAATTTTTGCCAATCTCTTTTAGCTGTTTGTACAGCTCAACCTCAACAATTGTGGCGCCTTTGCTTTTCAGCGTATCCAGGGCTTCCTTAAATATGGCATCCATGGCAGGGTTAATCTTCATCCCGTCTTTTTCAACGCCGATGCGTTTGCCTTTGAGGCCGTCGGCATTTAAAAATTTGGTATAATCGGGTTCAACTTTGCCTTTGCTGGTAAGGGTATACACGTCCTGCGGGTCCTCGCCTGCTAAGGCGCCAAGCATTATGGCTGCATCACGTACGGTACGTGCCATCGGCCCGGCGGTATCCTGGGTTTTTGATATTGGTATAATGCCAAAGCGACTCCACAAACCAACGGTGGGTTTAATACCTACCAGCCCGTTCACTGATGATGGCGATACAATCGATCCATCAGTTTCCGTGCCTATAGCAATAGCACACAAATTGGCCGATGCCGCCGATCCTGAACCAGCACTCGAGCCGCTGGGGTTACGGTCTAAAATATACGGGCACTTGGTTTGCCCGCCACGGCTGCTCCAGCCGCTGGTGGAGTGCGTGCTGCGGAAGTTGGCCCACTCGCTTAAGTTGGTTTTACCAAGCAACACAGCGCCTGCCGCGCGCAGCTTGTGCGCTATAAATGCATCCTGCTTTGCAAAGTTGTCGCCGATGGCTGACGCCCCGGCCGTGGTGTGCATGTTGTCGCCGGTGTTAATATTATCTTTTATCAAAACGGGTATACCATGCAGCGGCCCGCGCACTTTGCCTGCGGCGCGTTCTTTATCCATAGCATCGGCCATGTTAAGCGCATCTTTATTTATTTCAATAACCGAATTTAGCTTCGGCCCGTTTTTATCAATTTCATCAATGCGTTTCAGGTACATTTCGGTTATCGAGCGCGAAGTATATTCCTTGCTCTTCATTTTCTCCTGCAAAGTGTCGATAGTAACTTCGTTTAAAGCAAAGTCGTCAGTTTTGTTAGCAGCGGCATCGCCGGGTGATTCTTTTTTTGAAGATGATGGACTGCATGAAGCCGCGCCAAGGGTAGCCAAAGTTAAACCCGCCAGCGAGCCGGTTTTTAGGAAATTTCTTCGTTGCATGATACTGTTTTGATTGATACCTACAAGTAACGAATTTTTATAGAATTATAGTGATGGTAACAAAAAAATCATTTTGCCATTGCATGGTCGTTTTTAACCACTGAGTAACAGAGAAGCCACAGAGTTCACAGAGAAAAAAATATTGAATAAGAAGGCTCAGTGCCCTCTGTGTTTTCAACTTCGCGCCTCCGTGGTAAAAAACATTTTGTATTTGTAACAAAGTATTTAGACATTTGTCTAAATATATAAATACCAAAGAAAATTGAACTCGTTGTTTAAAGCACTTAACGATCCCACCCGCCGGGAGATACTTGAACTGCTGAAGGAGAAAGACCTTACAGCCGGCGAGATTGCTGACCAGTTTAATATCTCGAAGCCCAGCATCTCGCATCATCTGGATTTGCTGCGGCAAGCAGGCCTGGTGGTATCAGTTAAAGAGGGGCAGTTTATCTACTACTCGCTGAATACTACAGTAATGGACGAAATGCTTAAATGGATTATTAGTTTACAATCACCTAAAAATTAAAAATAAATCACGATGAAAAAGTTTACATATATGGATTTGGCTGCACTGGTAGTTTGGGTGCTGCCTGCCGGGTACCTGGCAAGTGTTTACAACGCATTGCCTGCAATTGTTCCTGTTCATTATGGTATTAGTGGCAAAGTTGATCGTTACGGCGATAAAAGTGAAATGATAATATTGGCGGGTATCTTGCTATTCACCGCTTTATTGGTGTACCTGCTTTTGAAATTTCTGCCTGCTATCGACCCTAAGAAACAGGTAAAGGTGGGCGAGGAGACGTTCAGGAAAATAGGTTTTGCCGTTGTTTTGTTTTTATCGGCATTGAATATTGCCATCATATTTGCAACCGTTCACCACGGGCTGGCAATCGACAAGTTGATATTGCCACTGGCGGGCTTGTTTTTCGCTTTTATGGGCAACGTAATGAATAGTATTAAACCAAATTATTTTGCAGGAATACGCACGCCGTGGACGCTGGAAAGTGAAGACAACTGGCGCACAACGCATCGGCTGGCGGGCAGGTTGTGGTTTGTCGGTGGCATTGTAGTAACTATTGCTACGCTGTTATTGCCGGCAACATTATCAACCATCGTGTTTATTGGCAGCATAGCGGTGCTTACGCTTGTGCCGGTTACGTACTCATACATCTATTTTAAAAATCATCAAACCAACCAAAACTAAATGAAGAAATTACTTATTTGCACCATGGCTTTTTTTGCAACGGGCCAGGCAATGGCGCAGGATATAACCGGTAGTTGGATGGGGACCATATCTGTCGCCAGCGTAAACCTCCACCTTGTTTTTAACATTACCAAAACAGCAGACGGCTACTCTGCTAATTTTGATAGCCCGGACCAAAAAGCATTCGGCATTGCCTGCAGCAAGGCGATATTAAAAGGGGATAGCCTCAGCATACAAATTGCAGCGATCGGCGGTGGTTATAAAGGCTTGTGGGATGGTAAAAGCGATATTACCGGCACTTATTCGCAGGGCGGGGGCTGTACGCCGCTAAATTTGAAGCATATTACTGCCGATGAAAAGGCAGCTCTAGGGAAAGACAAGATACGAACGCAAACACCAAAGCCACCTTTTGGCTATTACAGCCAGGATGTTGAGTACGCCAATATGGATAAAAGCCTGCATTATGGCGCAACGTTTACCCGTCCCAATGGTGATGGTAAATATCCGGCGGTGATCATCATTAGCGGGAGCGGTACACAGGACAGGGATGGTACCATCTTCGGTCACAAGCTGTATTGGGTGCTCGCTGACTACCTCACCAAAAACGGCATAGCAGTTTTAAGGGTTGATGACAGGGGCGCTGGTAAAAGCACACTCGGTGATATAAAAAACGCCACCAGCCTCGATTTTTCTCGTGATGTGGAGGCCAGTCTTAACTATTTGGAGACACGTGCCGATGTCGATAAAAAACACGTGGGCCTTATCGGCCATAGCGAGGGTGGTATGATTGCCCCAATGGTTGCAGCGCGGCGCAAGGATGTAAGCTTTATTGTTATGTGGGGCGCGTCGGAAGTTGGCGGTGCAAGAATAAACACCGAGCAAAATGCCTACCAGCTTAAAAAACTGGGGATCGACAGCGTTGCGATTAAAGCCTTTGCCGATTTGAATGATGATATATTAGCGCTGTTTGCTTTATCAGGATCAGTGGAGGCGCTGGATGCGAAAATAACGCCTGTATTTGATGCCTGGAAAAAGGCGCAAACACCAGAAACGCAGAAAGCGCTCCGTACTACCAATTTAACCGGTCCGGATCTTTTTAAACAATACAACAGTTTATACAACCTGCCATGGATGCGGTATTTTATAATTTATGACGCAAAAAAAGACCTTGCCCAGGTAAAATGCCCGGTACTGGCCGTAAACGGTACTAAGGATACCCAGGTTGACGCAACGGCCAATTTGGGTTTGATAAAAGAGATACTTACCAAAAACGGTAATAAAAATGTCGAGGTGCGACCTTTAGACGGCCTAAACCACTTATTGCAAACTGCAACCACAGGCGATGTTTCGGAATACGAAAAGATCGATGAAACCATGGCTCCGTCAGCCATGAAAATAATTGCCGACTGGATTAAAATTCATACAAAATAAATGCGTTAGTAAGAGAGTCAAGAATCAAGACAGCAAGAATCAAGAGAAAAAAATATCTTTCTATTTTATATAATTTTTCCTTAATCTTGGTTCCTGGCGCTTACATATTGACCCTATTTTAAGTATGAAAAAGTTTATATACTCAGTTACTTTAATACTGATTTTTTTAATTCCGGTATACGTGAAGGCGCAGCAAGGCGACCTTCGCCAGCAAATAAAAGAGATCACTAAACCTATAAAAGGCATCGTTGGGGTATCGCTGATGGGCTTGGAAAGCCGCGACACACTTTCAGTTAACGGCGGCGCCCGTTTGGTGCTCCACAGCGTAATGAAGTTCCCGATTGCATTAACCGTGCTGCATTTGGTTGATTCGGGTGTGTTGAAACTCGACCAGAAAATCCATTTTAAAAAACGCGACATGGTGAAAAACACCCACAGCCCGCTGCGCGACAAATTTCCGGATGGCGATGTTGACGTTACGATTGCCGATTTGCTGGGTTACATGGTATCGCAGAGTGACAACATAGCCTGCGATATGCTGTTGAAAAAAATTGATGGCCCCAAAACCGTGCAGGACTATATGCTCCGGTTGTGTATAAGGGGAATTGCTGTAAGAGCAACCGAGGCCGATATGGCTTCGTCGTGGGAGCTGCAATATACCAACTGGTGTAAACCTGTTGAAATGACCATTTTGCTGGATAGATTCTATAAAGGCGACATCACTTCGAAAAGCAGCACTGAGTTTTTATATAAAATAATGCTCGAAACCAGTACCGGCCCAAAACGCCTGAAGGGACTGTTGCCTGCAACAATGCCCGTAGCTCATAAAACCGGTACATCACCGACAAATGATGTAGGTTTATCGCCGGCCACCAACGATGTAGGCATAATCACGCTGCCAAATGGCAAGCACCTGGCTATCTCGGTATTCGTATGCAATTCAACGGATGATGAGGCGACAAGGGATGGCACAATCGCCAAAATTGCGAAGGCTGCGGTTGATTTTTATGGGAAATAGATGTCAATTTTCGTAGAGACGCAATACTTGCGTCTCGGA
The DNA here is from genome assembly GCF_025359345.1 of Mucilaginibacter sp. Classification (GTDB taxonomy): domain Bacteria; phylum Bacteroidota; class Bacteroidia; order Sphingobacteriales; family Sphingobacteriaceae; genus Mucilaginibacter. The sequence goes on along the minus strand of NZ_JANYGQ010000022.1, from coordinate 258,734 downwards.
CCAATAACACAGAATGAAACACGATTATTGTTAATTTGATTTGCATGGGGGAGACGCAAGTATTGCGTCTCTACGGGAGAAAAAATTTAATCCAAAGCCTCAGCTATCTCAACAAACCCCTTTTCCCTTGCCAGGTCGGCCGGTAATTTGCCGCCTTCCATACGCGCAGTAACATCAGCTCCATGTTCCAGCAATAATATCAGCAAATCAATATTGCCATTTTGTGCTGCCGAGTGGAGGGCTGTAGCGCCGGCTTGTTGTTTTACGTTAATAAGTGCGTTATTTTCAATCAGCATGCGGGCAATTTGGGTATAATTACCGGCGGCGGCAGAGTGCAGTGGGTAAACCCTGAAGCCATTGTTCGACGGCATATTTACATCGGCGCCTTTAAGTACCAGGTATTGGGCAATTTCGGCATGCCCAAAATAACAGGCAAGGCCAAGCGGGGTAAAGCCATCTTCAGCATAAAAATTTATGGCGTCGGGATGGGCATAAACAAGGTTTGCAACCACATCAAATCTTCCTGCTGCCGATGCTTCGAACAGGTTTATTTCATCAAGATATTTTAAAATAATGTCAGTTACTCCTGGCTTTTTGTAATAGCAGGACAACATCAACGGCGAAACCTGGTGACTGGTTCGGGTTTTTGCCAGCGCGGGGTTTTCGCGCAGCAAAGCATCAAGATTGTCCAGGTCGGCAGTAGTTATGTATTGTTCCAGTTTCTCAACACCCATTCTCTATATTTTTCTTGCGATACCAAGGTAAATGTAATTAGTCGGAGAATTTTTTAACCCAATTTAGCGTTTATTTCCTAACACCTTCCAATATTACTAAAAAATTAAAAAATCAAGGTAAATAAGTTGTTTAATCTATTAACTTTATATTTGCACCATATCAGGGGTATATCAGGATGCCGGTAAAAGGAAATCAATTTAAATCAAATAGTTTCAAGCCAGAAAATCAGCCACGCCAGCCAGCATCAAAGGCTGAGAAGGAGCGGCCTATCAAACAAAGAGTAGAAAATCCCTACTCTCGCGACCTGCTGAACAGCAAGTTAATAAAAATTTCCGGGTTATTTCTACTGCTGTTATCAGTATATTTTTTGGTGGCGTTTACATCCTACCTTTTTACCTGGCAGGAAGACCAAAGCTACGTATCGCCCACCAACGGCGGCTGGCATAACCTGTTCCGCACCACGCAAGAGCTGATGGAAAACCACGTGAAAAGCCCCGTAGTTGAAAACTGGGCCGGTAAATTGGGCGCATTGGTGTCAAACCAGTTTATTTTCGAATGGTTCGGGCTGGCATCGTTTGTATTTGTATTTATATTTTTTATAGCAGGCTACCGCATGGTTTTTAAGGTTCGCCTGTTGCCGCTAAGTAAAACGCTGGCCTATGGCTTTTTCGCTTTAATATTTATTTCCGTTACCATTGGTTTTTTTCACACATTTTTAAGCGATACACCAAATTATGTCGAAGGAGGTTTCGGTTACTATACTAACCTGCTGCTTGATGCTCAAATAGGCCAAACCGGCACAGGAGGTATACTTGTTTTCCTTGCTTTAACAGTATTGATCATAGCGTACAACATCGACTTTAAAATACCTAAACGCGAGCCAAAAACGGTAGAGACAGCGCCTGTTGGCGACATTGTACCGGAGCCGATTGAACTGGAAGAAGAAGAAATTTCGATTCCTAAAGAATGGCCCGGCCGCGCAAACAGGATAAAGGAAAATGCTGAAAAAACAGTAAACCCCGAGCCGCTTAAACAACAGGAATTTGTACAGAACCCGGTTTTTCATGAGCCGTTGATACTAACTCCCGACCCGGAGATGAGCCGGGATGTAACAGAAAGCGACATCCCATTAACGGTTGGTGTGGAAAGGCCAACCCCTGTTTTAAACATTGAAACAGCCGATGATGAAAAGGCCAAAAGCCTGCTCGACCAGTTCGGTATTTATGACCATAAGCTCGACCTTGCGTCGTACAAATATCCGCCGCTTGATTTGCTTGAAAACTATGGCTCAAATAAAATAAGTGTAAACTCCGACGAGCTGGAGGCCAACAAAAACAAAATTGTTGAAACGCTGAATCATTATAATATCGAGATAGATAAGATAAAGGCGACTATTGGCCCAACAGTTACCCTATATGAAATTATCCCTGCGCCGGGTGTGCGAATCTCCAAAATAAAAAACCTGGAGGACGATATTGCCTTGAGCCTCGCCGCTTTGGGTATCCGTATTATTGCCCCGATGCCGGGTAAAGGCACTATAGGTATCGAAGTGCCTAATCAGCACCCCGAAATGGTTTCCATGCGGTCGGTTTTGTCTACCGAAAAGTACCAGAACACCACGATGGATTTGCCAATTGCGCTTGGTAAAACCATCAGCAACGAAGTATTTATTGCCGATTTGGCCAAGATGCCTCACTTGCTGGTTGCAGGTGCCACCGGGCAGGGTAAATCGGTTGGTATCAATGCCATATTGGTTTCGCTGCTATATAAGAAACACCCGTCGGAGCTAAAGTTTGTACTGGTTGACCCTAAAAAGGTGGAGTTAACGTTGTTCCGCAAAATAGAGCGGCACTTTTTGGCCAAACTGCCTGATGAGGCTGATGCGATTATTACTGATACAAAAAAGGTGGTGAATACGCTTAACTCGCTTTGTATCGAGATGGACCAGCGCTACGATTTGCTGAAGGATGCGCAGGTACGTAACTTAAAAGAATACAACGAAAAGTTTGTGCACCGGAAAATAAGCGACCCGGAAAAACACCGTTACCTGCCCTTTATTGTGCTGGTGATTGACGAGTTTGCCGATTTGATGATGACCGCAGGCAAAGAGGTGGAGGTACCGATTGCCCGTATTGCACAGTTGGCCCGTGCAGTAGGTATACACCTGGTAATTGCCACGCAAAGGCCTTCGGTAAATATTATTACGGGTACCATTAAGGCCAACTTCCCTTCGAGGCTGGCATTCAGGGTGTTGTCGAAAATTGATTCGCGCACCATATTGGATAGTGGCGGCGCCGACCAGTTGATCGGTCGTGGTGATATGTTGCTGTCAACCGGCAGCGACCTGATTCGTTTGCAATGCGCCTTTGTAGATACACATGAAGTAGAGCGGATATCCGACTTTATCGGTAACCAGCGTGGCTATCCATCGGCAATGTTGCTGCCTGAGTATGTTGGCGAAGGCGAGACAAGCAGCCCTAAAGATTTTGACCCGGATAACCGCGACCCGATGTTTGAAGATGCAGCCCGCCTGATAGTGCTGCACCAGCAAGGCTCCACATCGTTAATTCAACGCAAGATGAAGCTGGGTTACAACCGCGCCGGCAGGATCATCGATCAGTTGGAAGCCGCAGGTATAGTGGGGCCGTTTGAAGGCAGCAAGGCACGGGATGTATTATATCCTGATGAATACAGCCTCGAACGCCACCTGGAAACGCTGCAAAAAGGCGGCAATTAAACCTTTGTCTTAATTTTTGTTCTTAATTATGTGCGATTTGATAATCGTTGAAACAATTTTTTAAAAATAAGCTCTAATACTATACGGATTCGATCCGGAGGAAAAATGAAAAAGCTACTTATATTTTCAATACTAACAGTACTAACTGCCGGTTACGCATCGGCCCAAAAAGACGCAGACGCCAAAGCCATTTTAAGCAAGGTAAGCGCCAAATACAAAATGTACGACGTGGTTAAAACCGATTTTGTGTTTACTCTTGATAACCAGCAGGCTGGCGTAAAAGAAACCCAAACAGGGACACTTATAGCAAAATCAAAATTGAATAAGTTTAAGGTAAGTCTCTACGGCGCCGATGCAGCTACAAAAAATGTGGCCCAGCAGGAAATTATCAGCGATGGCAAAACCCAGTGGACCTATCTTAAAAAGGATAACGAGGTACAGGTAAATAACGTTGATAACAGCGGCGAAGGTTTAAATCCAGCCAAAATATTTACCATTTACGAACACGGCTACAAATACCTGTACACAGGTCTAAAAAAGATAGGAGGTAATATTTACCAGGAAATTGACCTTACCCCGGAAGACGATAAAAAAGGCTTTTTTAAAGTGAGGCTGGAGATTGACAAGGCTAAAAGTCAAATTTATAGCGCCCTGATATTTGATAAAAACGGTAACAGGTATACTTATACTTTAAAAAGTTTTGTACCCAATCCGGCAGTTGCCGATGCCATGTTTACCTTTGATGTTAAAGCGCATAAGGGTGTTGAGGTTGTTGATTTGCGGTAGAGATTGAAATAACTTGCCCTTATTTGTCATTGCGAGGCACGAAGCAATCGCGAACTGTTCGCAGCCGCTCTGTAAAGTGCGCGATTGCCGCGCTCGTTCCTCGCTCGCAATGACAAAATTTGTTAAATCCTCCTTAAAATCTAATAAGTCCCTTAATCCTGGTTCCCGGCCTTCACCCTTCGCTCCATCACTTCCCGCCACGTTGTTAAAATAAAGCCGTTGTCTTTTAAAAACTTACGAAGGCGCGGGTTCATCATGGCCATCAAGTCACCTTTACGTTTTTTGCTTTCGTTGCAGATGTTCTTGAACGATTCGGATGGATTAGTACAATGCATTATTACCATGGTTAAACCCGGGCTAAGCCTGCCGATACTTTCGATATAATGGTCGGTGTAAAATTTTTGAATTTCCTTGTCGGTTTTTTTGTCGATATCGGGCATTATCCAATCATAGCTGGAGTTATGCAGGTCGTCCAATACAGGCAGACCATTTTTCCAGAGCATAGCGCCGGTTTCTTTTGCTTTAACCAGCGGAGTAGGATCGGGTATGGTCATCCCCTCGGTGTGTTTGCCTTGTTTTTTCAAGTCGGCTATGGCGGCGGCTTTTGCTTCAGAGCGGAAAAAAGTATCATCGCCGCCCGGAAACATCACGGGGATTTGTTTTTCGATGCCCAGTTTCAAATATTTCTCCAAAAAAGAGTCCTTGGCGAATAGCGTCCCCATGTGCGAGTCGAGGTGGGTGGGTTTAATGCCCATGCTTACGGCGCGGTCAAGCTGGGCGCGTATTTCTTTATCAATCTCATCCGGTTTTGCGCTAAAATAAACACCAACAACTGCAGCCGGAAAGCAGCCCTCTTTATCAACCAGGCCAGGCACCGCCTGTTTGCCGGCCAATGGCCCCCAGCGGTAGTTATTCCATTCGGATGTTAGCGTAAGGTGAAGGCCTGCATCGGTATTTGGGTTTTTGTCGAGATACTTTTTAAAGTCAGACACCCAGGGGCAGGGCATCATAATGCTGGTTGAGGTAGCCACACCCTCGCCAATAGCCATCTCGGCGCCTTCGTTCGAGTCGTGCGACATACCGGCGTCATCTACATGCAGTATCAGCACCCTGGCGCCCTTGGGCCAACCAAGCTTTTCGGCATAGGTTTTTGTTTGCTGGGCGTAGGTATGGGCAATAGCCAGCACGACGAGTAATAACGATACTATAATTTTTTTCATGGCTATAATAGTGTAACAATTAAAACTATGTCATTGCGAGCGCAGCGCGGCAACCGCGAACTTTACAGAGCGAAATGAATGGCATCGTCTTTGTACGAAGATTATGCAAGCGTGCGGTTGCCGCGCTCGTACCTCGCTCGCAATGACAAATTTTACAGATTTCAAACTAATCAACCATTCACCAACTCACACCCTCAGATAAATCTTGTTCTTATCCAAAATTTTCCCAAAGCACCAGCAAACCAGCATATAGCAAATGGCAAACAACAACGAGCCTATCGCCCCCGGCGCCACAACCTGGAAAAGCACATCGTTAATCCACCCGTAAAAATTGCTTTTTGGGGTTATTTGAATCATAAACAAACAAACCACAAACAACTCCGAAAAAAGATAAACCGGCAGCGGGTTTTTACCCACCGTGGTAAAAAAGGCCGTCCAGTTGCCTTTGTTCCATTCCCGTATTTCAATAATGTAAATAAGGGCCGATATAATTATCAAATCCAGCCCTACTGTAAGCAAAGTGAACGGACTGGTCCATAATTTTTTAGAAATGGGGAAAGTCATGTTCCAGCAAAGGGCAATGAAGATAAACAACGCGCCCCAAAGCATTAGTTTTGATATGGTTTCGTAGCGCTTGCCTTTTTCCTGGATATACCTGCCGGCAAAATAGCCGCAGATAACGTTTACTATTGACGGTAGGGTGCTTAAAAAGCCTTCAGGGTCGAAAGCTACGCCCTCGCCGTGGTAAAGGTGATCGTCGCCTAACAGGAATTTATCAAGATAGGTGCCGGCATTTGTTAACATGCCATAAGGCTGCGCATGATCGCCAAAAATAAGGAGCAAGAACCAGTAGCCAAACAAAAGCAAAACGCTGATAATTACAATAACTTTTACTGATTTGATGAAATGCACCATCAGCGACGCAAACATATAACATAATGCTATGCGCTGTAACACGCCCAAAATACGGGTATGGCTTATTGGTGATAGTGACCAGCCGCTTGCTGTATGCTGCACAAACGGAAACCACGACATCAGGTACCCGAATAAAAATATCAATGCTGTGCGTTTGATGATTTTCCATACCACAGCCGAGTTGCTTAGGCCGGCAAATTTTTTCATGGCAAAGCTCATTGCGTTGCCTACGGCAAATAAAAACGATGGGAATACAAGGTCGGTAGGGGTAAAGCCAAACCAGGCGGCATGTTCAAGCGGGGCGAATGCTGTAGCACCGCTGCCGGGCGTGTTTACAATAATCATAAAGCAGATTGTCATTCCGCGAAATACATCAAGCGAAAGAAACCTATTCGGGTTTTGGTCCATTGTTCAATAAAGGAGGTTAAGTTGTATCAGGATTATCGAGGTGCAATATAGTCCGAAAGTCGGAAAAGTCGGTAAAGTCAGCAAAGATTATTTTTGTTGCAATCGCCTGATGCGATTCCAGCTTTTCTTTCGTCTTTCGGACTTTACCGACTTCCGGACGTCCGGACTTTTTCCTACTTTTGAATTCCATGCTTACCATAACAAACCACACGCTCGAAAAACTGGAATTGCTGCTGCGCACGGCGGGTTACCGGGTTCGTTACGAGAAAGGTAACTTCAAAACCGGGGCATGCCTGTTGTTAAACAGTAAAGTGGTGGTAGTAAACAAATTTTCGGGATTGGAAAGCAAAATATTGGCGATAAGCGAACTGGCCCGCGATCTTGAAATGGATTATAATTTATTGGACGATAAGCAAATAGCTTTTCACCAGCAGCTTAAACAAACAACACTGGAACTGTGACGATATCTTTTTTAGGAACCGGGACTTCACAGGGTGTACCTGTAATAGCCTGCAACTGCGAGGTTTGCACCTCGGACGATGCGCGGGATAACCGCCTGCGTACCTCTATTTTAATTGAAGATAAGGGAAAGGTTATTGTTGTTGATTCTGGCCCGGATTTCAGGCAGCAAATGCTGCGCGCGAACGTGCAGCGGCTGGATGCCATTGTTTTTACCCACGAACATAAAGACCATATAGCCGGGCTTGACGACATCCGCGCTTATAATTACCGGCAGCAAGGGCCTGTTGATGTGTATGCAGACGCACGGGTACAGGCAGCGCTCAAACGCGAGTTCTATTATATTTTCGAGGAATTTAAATATCCGGGTATCCCGCAGCTAAACCTGCATACCATAGGCGCCGAGCCATTTGATATTGGCCACGTGCACTTTATACCGATTGAAGTTTTACACTATAAACTACCGGTATTGGGGTTCAGATTGAAGGATTTTACCTACATCACTGACGCAAAAACCGTTTCAGGTGAAGAGAAAGAAAAGATTAAAGGCAGCCGCATTTTGGTAATAAATGCCTTGCAGAGGCAGGAACATATTTCGCATTTCACACTTGACGAGGCGGTTGCCTTTGCGCAGGAAATGGGTGCCGAAACTACCTATTTTACCCACATAAGTCACAGGCTTGGCAGGCACAGGGATATAGCTAAAGAATTGCCCCGCGGCATTGAACTGGCTTATGATGGCCTGCAGCTTGAAATATAAAAACGGATTTATTTAAATTCGACAAGGCTAATCCTGTCAATAGCCGCACAATATTGCCCGAGGTGCCCGGTATTATGCAAATCGACTTTACCGCGGATCTTTATCTCTTTATTATTTACCAATACAAATTCGCCGTTGGTGGGTTCAAATAAACCTGTACGGGTCCCTTTAAGGTACAGCGGACAATCCTGGCTAAAATTTATCCATAATGCATGCTTGTTTGAGTGGTCGGTAAACAAACTGTCGTTATACAACGCCGATTGTTCTTTTGATTCCATATAGGTACCCGAAACCTCAACGTACTGCTGGTCGTAAGTTTTAATATGAGTTACCAGCTCATTAAACTTTACCTTTTTAAACGCAATGCCTTCATCGCAATTGCTGTTGTAGGTCAGCTTATTGCCTTTGCATCCCTGCATTGAGGTAATAATAACCAGCAAAAAAGCAGTTTTGGCGAAAAGTATAATACTGGGGTGCTTTGCATAGGTAGATGCCATAACTCTACATTTAATTATACTTTAAAGCCGGGTTAAAAAGAAAGTATGACCAGCTCGCCTGCCAATGGTTTAATTGAAAAATATTTTTGTTTACAAATTGCGCATTCTATTCCGCATATGCTAAAAGTTTCTTTATTTGCATTTAAACTTTACACTTAAATTAAAATACCCAATTTACATGAACAAAACACTCTTTTTTGCCTTATTGATGACTTTTGCAATTGGCGCCCGGGCGCAAGACTGGCCTAATATCGGCCATTACGACGATGCTAACCATAAATTGCAACCTGCCGTTGCTGGTAAAATCACCGCCGTTTATATGGGCGATTCAATTACCGACTTCTGGGTGAATAATGACTCTACCTTTTTTGCCGGCAATAATTATGTCGACCGTGGTATAAGCGGACAAACTACCGGCCAAATGCTGGTACGTTTTCGGCAGGATGTAATAAACCTTGAACCCAAAGTAGTAGTGATACTTGCGGGTATAAACGATATCGCCCAAAATAACGGGCCAGAAAAACTGGAGGATGTTTTTGGCAACATAGCTTCGATGGCCGAGCTTGCAAAGGCCAACAATATTAAAGTGGTAATATCGTCAGTGCTGCCGGCCAACAAACTGCCTTGGCGCCCTGCAATAACCCCAACTGAAAAGGTAATACAGCTTAATACTATGCTGAAGGCGTACGCAGATAAAAACCATATCGTTTACCTCGACTACTATTCAAAAATGGTCGACGGTGAAAAAGGCTTGCCTGTAAACCTGGCTAAAGATGGTATACACCCAACCCTTGAAGGGTATAAAGCGATGGAACCGCTGGCGCAAAAGGCAATTAATGAATCGTTAAAGTAATTAGAGATTGGTCGATTAGAGATTAGTAAGACTTATAGCCGATTTTCTAATCTCTAATCTCCAACCCTTACTTCACCACCGGCAAAATTATCTTCGATTGGTTTTGATAGACGTTAATGGTTTCCTTAATAAAATCCTCGTCCTTTGCGTGGTTGATATCAATAAACTGCTGCGGATTACGATCAGCCAGCGGGAACCAGCTGCTTTGTACCTGCACCATAATGCGGTGCCCTTTTTTAAAGGTATGGGCAACATCGGGCAGGGTGTATTTTACCTGGGTGGGTTTATTGGGTACAAATGCTTCCGGGGCTGAATAGCTGTTGCGGTACCTGCCGCGCATTATTTCGGCGCGTACCAGCATTTGGTAGCCACCCATTGGCACGCGGTTTGGGGCGTCTGTTTCAGCATAAATATCAACGTCATCATGGCCGGCGTTATCCGGGAAAACATCAATCAGTTTTACCACAAAATCGGCGTCGGTGTTGCTGATGCTAACCATCAGGTCGGCTACAACGGGACCGCCAAGGGTAATATCTTTATCCAGTAGCGGCGTTTCGTAAACCAGCACATCAGGGCGACGGGCAGCGAAACGCTGGTCGTCTGTCATATAATTGCGGGAGCGGTTAAAATGTACGTCTTCGGTGTAAGGAACGGGTTTGGAGGGATCACTCACATAGCTGTCGAATGCGGGCGCAAAAGTGCTGATAGCATCAAAAGATAATTTCCCTTTTTGTTCCAGGTACAGGTTGGTTGGCGTTGCATCTACAGGCGGCCATTGCTTTAAATGGTGCCATTTGTTTTCGCCGGTGAAAAATACGGTTGCTTTGCTGATGCTGTCAACCGTGCCTTTACCGCGCAGGTAATATTCAAAAAACCGAATCTCTATATTATCAGCGTAGTATTTGCTGGTGTTGCTGTCCCATTGCACATTGCCCAAATGGGTGCCATCATTATTTCGCCATTGTTCGTGGTACCACGGGCCCATCACCAGGCGGTTATTTGTTTGCGGACTTTGCTTATCGATAGCCTGGTAAGTGTTCCAGGCGCCAAAACAATCCTCGGCATCAAAAATACCGCCGACAACCAGCATGGCCGGTTTTACATTTTTAATGCCGACGCGTGCATTGCGCGACATCCAAAAATCATCGCGATTGGGGTGCGCCATAATCTGGTTCCAAAATTCGAGGCTGTCGCCGGTTAGTTTTGTCAAATTTGATATTGCACCGGTTTTTAGATAAAACGAATAATTATCAAAATCAGGATAGTCAAAGGTTTTTGCGGCAACTGTAGTAGGTTTAGGGTGGGGTGCACCGAAGCCAAATCCCGAATAAAATGCAAAAGCATCCATCTGGAAAAATGCGCCATTGTGGTGAAAATCGTCGCCCACAAACCAATCGGTAACCGGCGCTTCCGGGCTGACAGCTTTCAAAGCCGGGTGCCCGCTCAATGATGCCATGGTTGAATAAAAGCCGGGATACGAAATACCGAATACGCCCACATTACCATTATTGTTCTCCAGGTTTTTCACCATCCAGTCGATAGTATCATAGGTATCGCTGGCCTCGTCGATATCCTTGTTGGTTTTTTTGTTGAAATTGAACGGCCGTACGTCCATAAAATGACCTTCGCTCATCCAGCGGCCACGCACATCGGCAATTACCATTATATAGCCCTTTTTACAGTATTCTACTAGGTGGTTAACCCAAAACGGGCGGTACTTGCCTTTACCATACGGCGCACAGGAGTAGGGAGTACGTTCCATCAGTATCGGATGCTTTTCTGTATTATCCTTGGGCAGGTAGGCTGATATAAACAGCTTAACGCCATCGCGCATGGGGATGCTCACTTCTTTTTTGGTGTAATTATTTACAAACCAAACCGAATCGGCATTTTGAGCGAAGCTGATTGCAGGAATAAGCAGGGCTAACAGGGCATAAAGTTTTTTCATTGTTACAATTATTTAGGTTGTTATTTCTTATGTCATTGCAAGGCACGAAGCAACCGCTAACTATGCATGGCCACCTTGTAGAGTTCGCGGTTGCCGCGCTCGTTCCTCGCTCGCAATGACAAGTTTTTTATTTCAAAACCGGCAGAATCAGCTTCGATTCATCATGATAAATATTAATCGTCTCCTTTACAAAATCCGAATCCTTTGCCTGGTAAATATCTACAAACTGCTGCGGGTTACGGTCGGCAAGCGGGAACCAACTGCTTTGTACCTGCACCATAATTCGGTGGCCTTTCTTAAAGGTATGCGCCACATCGGGCAGGGTGAATTTTACCTGTGTTGGCTTGCCTGGCACAAAAGCTTCAGGCTTTTCAAAGCTGTTACGATAACGACCACGCATAATATCGCCGCGTACCAACATCTGGTAGCCACCCATAGGGTAGCGCGTAACCGGGTTGCGCGGTGTTTTTTCGGGCAATACATCTATCAGCTTTACCACAAAATCGGCATCGGTTTTTGATATGCTAACCAGCAAGTCGGCCACCAGCGGACCGGCGAGTGTAATATCTTCTTTTAGGGTATCAGTGCTAAAAGTAAGTACGTCGGTACGGCGGGCAGCGAAACGCTGGTCATCCGTCATATACTCACGGGTGCGGTTAAAATGTATTTGGTCGGCATAAGGCACCGGTTTAGCCGGGTCGCTGATATAGGTGTCAAACGACTGCCCCTTTGCCGATTTGGTAAACGATAATTTGCCATTTTCTTCCAGGTAGATAGGGGTTGGCGTAACGTCCTGGGGGGGCCATTCTTTAAATTTCCGCCATTTGTTTTCTCCGGAGAAAAAAATGGTCGCTTTGCTTATTTCGTCCAGTGAACCTTTACCTTTCAGATAGTAATTAAACCAAGGTACTTCTATGTTATTCTGAAACCATTCCGCTGTATTACTGTCAAACCGTACGTTGCCCAGCCGCGTACCGTCCTTACTGGCCCATTGGCCATGGTACCAGGGACCCATCACCAGTTTGCTGGTAGTTTCGGGGCTTTTTTTAAGCAGCGCCTGGTAAGTGTTCCATGCGCCATAGCCATCCTCGGCATCAAACAAACCGCCAACAACCAGCATGGCAGGTTTTACATTTTTAAAGCCAGATCTTGCATCGCGGGCCTTCCACCAGGCATCCAAATTGGGGTGCTTCATCATGTTATCCCAAAATTCCAAACTATCGCCGGTTACTTTGGTAAAGTTTGGCAAGGCACCCATTTTTAAATACCAGGCGTAATTATCTGTTCCGCTGATGTCAAAAGTTTTAGCCGGTTTGGTGGTGGGCGCAGGCCGTGGCTGGCTAAAGCCATATCCCACATGAAAATCAAATGCATCCATCAAAAATAAAACGCCGTTATGATGGTCGTCATCGCCAAAAAAGCGGTCGGTAACCGGCGCCTGCGGACTAACAGCTTTCAATGCAGGGTGTCCGCTCAAAGCAGCCTCGGTAGCATAAAAACCGGGGAACGAAATACCGGTTACACCCACGTTGCCATTGTTGTCTTCAATATTTTTTACCATCCAGTCGATACTGTCGTAAGTGTCGCTTGCTTCGTCAATATCTTTATTTGTTTTTTTATTGGGATTAAATGGCCTTACCACTTCAAACTTACCTTCGCTCATCCAGCGGCCGCGGATATCCTGTATCACCAAAATATAACCCTCCTTTACGTACTGCATCATATAGCTGCGCCAGTATTGGCGGTAAGCTATGCCGTATGGCGCGCAGGAGTAGGGGGTGCGAGTAATTAATATCGGATGCTTTTCGGATTGATATTTAGGCTGGTAGATGGAAGTAAACAACTTTACCCCGTCGCGCATCGGGATACTTACTTCCTTTTTTATGTAGTTATTTACAAACCAAACCGAATCGGCATTTTGAGCGAGGGTAATAAAGGGCAAAAATAAAAATAGCAGAACGTATAGTTTCTTCATGATAGTCAGTTAACAGGTCAGCACGTAAATATGCTGATTATTCGGGAGAAAAAAAAGATGTGCGGGTGCGTGGATGTGCAAATGTGCGGATGAGGAAAAATGGTCTACGGACGCGTGAATATGCAAGTGTGCGGATGAGGAAATTTCAAATCATCAAATTTTTCAATAAGCGAAATCAACGCAATCAGATAAATCAACGGTTAAAATCGGTGTAATCATCCTCCAATCGGTGAAATCATTAAATAAAAAATAGCCGGTAAACATCTGTTTGCCGGCTATTAAACTCCATCATTCATAATTAACTATCTAAACTAAAATCTCAAGCCCTGTTAACTTATCGGTGATTGGCTATATAAAAATTAATTTTTATATTAGTTCCAATAAAAGGCTCCCGGCCTCGCGCCAGGAGTCTTTTTGATTTGATAAATTATTGATGAGCAGGGCGCTCAATGAGTGTACTTATACGGTAATAATTTTTTGAAAGTTTCAGTTTTTTTAAATTTTTTTAGATAGCTGATTTCGGGCGAAAAAGCCTGTTCCGTTAAGCTATAATATTGAGTTTGGAATTTCACCCCGTCGACCTGGTCCGGGGCCTCATGTGATAATCACCTGCTGTCAAGATCTCCAGGCGGATTTATCCGCCCGGAGATTCTTAATAAGGCTGAATAGTCTCAAGTCGAAACTCTTGAGTCCTAAGTCGAAAATGACGAAAACTCGACTTAAGACTTCCGAGCCAAGACCATTGGCTGCATACTAATCCCTACTTAATCGCCAACAAGTTTACTTTTTCAATAACCGGGGCTGTTGCTAACAGTTCCGATGCATTGGCCATCAAGGCTGCGGCAATCTGGCCGTTAAGGTGGACATCCCTGCCTTCCTCAGTTTCAAAGGTGTCGAATATGCCAAACGTTGAGGGCCCTAGTTGTAAAGCATACCATCTTACCGTTTGGGGCTCATCCTGCGCAAGTGGTAGTGCGCTTTTTAAAAATTCAAGCACCTGGGTTTCTTTGCCCGGTTTTGCTTCAACACGGGCTAATAATGCAAACTTTTCCATAAATAGTTTTTGTTTGGTTTAATAAACGTTTTATAAGTGTTAACAGATGTTTGTCGCAGGCGTTTAATATTCCTTACAAAGAATAGGAATGTTGTTATTTGTTGCCGAAGAAGTAAATAGCTGAAATTTTAGTTGAAAATACCAGGATGAGTCCGTTGTGTATGTTTTTGAGTAGCTAATATCTGAGGAACAGATACTTTTTTTTGATGCCTTTGTTTGTTAAATCTGGCCTAGCTAACCAGAGGTTTTAATAGTTACAATCCCCTTGGTTATTCAGCGTTAATTAGCTTCAACAACATTTCCTTAACCACCCGGGTAACTGGCCCAATCTTCCCATCTCCAATCTCTTTGCCATCAATTGCTGCAACAGGGTAGGCATATTGGGTTGTGCTGGTTATAAAGGCTTCCTGCGCATTTGCAAGGTCATCCAGGGTAAAGTCTCTTTCTGCAATGGTATATCCATCTATTTTAAAAGCTAACACCTTGCTGCGGGTTATGCCACGCAAAATATTATTGGCAGCGGTTATAATTTCGGTACCGGATACGATCCAAAAGTTGGCCCGCGGGCATTCAGTAATAGTACCGTTGTTATGATACAAAACATCATCAAAACCATTCTCCATCATAAAGGGATGGAGACGAACAGCCATTAAATAATCAATGGTTTTAATCGATGGCAGCTGCCGCTGGTGGTTTACAGTGGCAAGTTTTAAACCTGTTTCTACCTGGTTCCCTTCCTTAAAACTGAGGGGGTATTGCAAGATGATCAAATTTGGTTTGCCCATTTTGTAGCCATCTTCTGAGTAGCCGCCTGTAAGTAACAACTTTATACCCGAGTTTGGCATGTTGTTCTTTTCCATTAACTCAGCTATGGTTTTCCTCAGCTCATCCCGGTTAAGCATTACCTCAAGGTGCATTTCTTTCGCCGAGTTGTAAAACCGGTTAAAATGGTCCTCCATAAATATCGGGCGACCATCAACCACTTTAAAATAGTCGAAAATGCCATAGCCACGGTGCATGGCCAGGTCGCCAACGCCAACTTTGGCATCGGCGGCTAAAACAAGCTCATTATTTATGGATACGTATTTGGCAGCCATGGGATGATTATTTTAAGATTTGCCCGATTTTGATCCGCCTGCACCACCCATGCTGAATATATTTTCACCGTAGCTTACCACTAAATTATCGCGTTCGCGCTGGCGTTTTAAGGCCACGTCGATAAGTGTTTTAAGCAGTTGCGCAAAGTTTTTATCGGTAGCATCCCACAGGTAAAATGATAGTGAACCGGGGATGGTATTTATTTCGTTTACGTATACCTTGTTGTCTTTTTTATCAACCAAAAAGTCGATACGCGACACACCGGAGCAGGATAAAATTCTGAACGTTTCTTTCGCCAGATCCTGTATCAGTTGGGTTTGCTCTTTAGGGATATTGGCTGGTATCTGGCGTTTGGTGCTGGTCATACCTTTTGATGAGCCACCTTTGGTATTGCTGACGTATTTGTCTTTATAGCTTAATATATCACCTGCGCCCAGCGGTTCTTCACATACCGATGCGGTTTGATTGGCCGAATCGCCCAATACAGAGCAATTAATTTCTTTAAGGTCAACTACCATTCGCTCAACCAAAATACGGCTGCTGAAACGGCCCGCAAGCTCAACAGCTTCAATCAGCGCGGCTTCGTCGGCCGCTTTTGAAACCCCAACGCTCGAGCCCAGGTTTGATGGCTTAACGATAACCGGGAAACCAATTTTTTTGATGTTTTCGATAATGGCGTCTTTATCCATGTGCCAGCTGCGGTCGGTAAACCAGGTGTAGTCAACCACGGGCAGCTTGCTTTCTTTCAGCACCATCTTCATCATTATCTTATCCATACCGATGGCCGATGAAAGTACATCGCAGCCAACGTAAGGAATACCCTTCAATTCAAGTAGTCCCTGAAGCGAGCCGTCCTCACCATTGGTGCCGTGGATGATAGGGAACGCAATGTCAATTTTACCCAATTCCCTGCTTTTCCAAATCGAACTTTGTACAGCGTTGATAGTGAAATCCCCAAAGGTTGGCGTTAAATAAATCTCGGTGCATTGCGCTAAAAGCGAATCGGTATTTCTATAGTTATCTACATTTAAAAGCGCGTCGCCTGTATACCATTTGCCGGTTTTGGTAATGTAGATGGGGGTAATGTCGTAACTGTTTTTATCAAATGCTGCGATGGCCTGCTGTGCCGAAATAACTGATATTTCATGCTCAACCGACCGACCGCCAAAAATAACGCCAACTTTAATTTTCATTTTTTCTAGCTGTGTAATTGGTTCTAAAGTTCGTATGTATCGGGTAAATCGTTTTCGTATAACAATACATCGCCCGCTTTAGTAAAACCGTTTAAATGGTTAACGGCATCCTTAAAGTTTTGGGCAACATATATTTTTTCGTCAGGGTAATTTTTGTTTTTTAACCCGGCCATAATTGGTAATGTGATATTTTTACCTACAAGTATAGCATAATCGCAGCTATCTGCAATCTGTTCGCCCAATAAAGTATTATAATATTCCTGTTTTTCGCCCAGCTCAATCATGCCTGGGGTGATAATTATCTTGCGCTGACCTTCAATTGCTTTTAAAACTTCCAGCGCCATTTTTGAGCCAACCGGGTTTGAGTTGAACGCATCATCAATAACGGTAACACCGTTTGAATGCACTCTTACTTCAAGCCTGTGCTGCACCGGTTCCAGTTTCTTTATGGCAAAAGCAACGCTGCTATCCGGAACTTCCAAATGCCGGGCCACTATATAACCCGCCAGTATGTTCGACAGGTTGTAGCTACCCACCAGTTTGGTGTCAAAAGCAGCAAGTTTTTCGCCTTTATGATAAACCGAAAACGCCGAGCCGCGGGCAGAGTAACTGATATCTTTCAAATAATAATCAACCTTTTCGTTATCCGAGGAATAAAGGGCAGTTTCCCTGTCGCTCACCGGGCGGTTGGCAATAAACTCGTAGTCGGCATTCAAAACCGCCAACGCCCCTGATGGCAAGGCATCAATCAGCTCGAACTTGGTTTTTTGGACATTCTGGATAGTTTTAAAACTTTCCAAATGCTGCTCGCCAACGGCGGTGAGTATACCAATTTGCGGGTGTACCAAATCGCAAATTTCTTTGATGTCGTTAGGCTGTTTGGCGCCCATTTCTACAATAAAAACCTGGTGGGTGGCCTGTAGTTGCTCGCGCACTGTTTTTATAACGCCCATGGTGGTGTTATAGCTGCCGGGTGTCATCAGCACGTTGTATTTTTCGCTTAACATGCGGTGCAAAAAATGTTTGGTGCTGGTTTTGCCGTAGCTGCCTGTTATGCCGATGATAATTAAATCACTCCTGCTTTCCAGTATCTTTTTTGCGTCGTTATAGTACCAGTTGTTAACTGCCCTTTCAACCGGGGCTATTAAAACGTTCGCTATTGCGATGATTACGAAACTCAACAACAGTGCAAAACCGCCAACCCAAAGCGTGCACAACGCTTTGCCGGTTAGTATGTAATAAACGCCACCGGCAATTATTGAAAGCAAAAACGTAAGCCCGAACAACCTTTGCGCCCTTTTGGTAAACACCACCGGTTTTTTTTGTTTTTTGATGAAAAGCAGGTAGGCCAGTAATGCAAATAAAAGGATGATTGCTATAGTTGCCACGGTTGCACCTGCAAGCAGAATTAACAGGCCGGTAATAACCAGCGTAATTACTTCGAGCACGCGGTTAGTAATTACCAGGTTGGTTTTAAGCCATTTGAAATAGCGGTCGTTACGGTACGAGTTTAGCTGCATCATGTGCAACTCGAACCTTAATTTGGCAAAAGCATAAACCAGGATTACTGCCAATGCGGCAAAAAATAGTATGTTCTCCATTAACTGTTCTTCTTATCGGGCTGCAGAAAATTATTCAATATTATTAAAAACTCGCCCAGTTTTTCAACAAAGGCAAAGTGGCCTGCATTTTTTAATACCACCAGGCCGGCGTTGGGTATCAGCTTTTCCATTGTTTTGGCATCGCTAACGGGGGTGGCCGTGTCGTTTTCGCCCCAAACCAGCAGGGTGGGGGCTTTTATGTTTGGCATTTCTGCCTTCAAATCCTCGTTAACCGATTTTACCAGCACCTGCCGCATAATAGCCGATGCGTTTTTATAATCGCTCGAGCCGGCTTGTTTGCGGTAGTTTTCGATTATCTCGTTGGCTTTTTTACGCCCAACCAAATATGGCAACACGGCCCGAACAAATTTGTAAGTATATATTTTTATGTAATAGCTTAAGGGCCGGTGCGGTTTGATGCCCGCGCTATCCAACAAAACCAGCTTTAATACCGGGTTGCGCGATGCATAAACAATAGATATCCGGCCGCCGTAGGAGTGGCCGGCCAAAATTGGGTTGTTGATATTTTTTAGCTTGAAAAATTCTTCGATAAATGCGGTGTATTCGTAAACGCCCCATACTTCGTTGGGTTCCTGGCTTTTACCAAAACCCGGCAGGTCGATTGAAAAAACGTGAAATTCGCTTTCCAGGTTCTGTTGTACCCTGGTAAAAGCCTCCAGGTTTGAGCCCCAGCCGTGCAGTAAAACAACCGGCTTACCTTCACCGGTTTCCTTAAAATTTATCTTAAGTCCCTTAACAATTTGGGTTTGCTCCATAAGTATGTAACGATGCTGGCAAAGATAATAAATAAGTGACAGCTATAACAGGCAACGGCTGGTTACGCATTGTCAAAAATTGCTAACAAAATTGCTTGCTTAATGTGTTAAAAAAGAATGATATTTAGAAGTATCAACTAAATTGAAATATGCAATCCCTCCACAAACAAATAGCCCTGGCCTTTTCAGGCGGCAATTTTGAGTTTTGTTATGAACACCTTGCGGATGATATTACCTTCAATATTGTTGGTAACGAGATTGTGTCTGGTAAAGATGCGGTTATTGATTTTTGCAACAAAACGGCGCAGTACTTCACCACGCTGACTACCAAATTTGAGCTGGATAATGTGATAGTTGATGAAAATTGCGTTGCCATAAACGGTACAGCAGAGTTTTATGTTGAAGACCGGGTAAATTACATATCATCGTGCGATGTTTATAAATTTGTTGATGGAAAGCTGAAGGAAATCACTTCTTACTGCATATCCACAAAAAAGATTGGGTAATAAAAATAGGCCTTAACCTGTGGTCGACGTTTAAAACACGTTCGGGTTATTTTTGGCGTTGGTTTTATTCAGGATATTTTTACGATGGATTTCAACCGTGCGCTCGGCCAGGTTTAAAATAGCGGCTATTTCTTTATCAGGTATTTCCTTTTCAAGCAACTTCATTACCTCCAGTTCGCGTTCGGTAAATTTTATGGCTCCCTGGTTCGACTTAAACGGCGACTCCGGCAAGGCGGATACCCCGGAACTGAAATACAGCCCGCCTTTGGCTATTTGGGTTAATGCCTCCGCCATTTCCCGCCGGCCGGAGTTTTTTAACAGGTAGCCGGATGCACCGGCATCTATCATTTCGGTAACTACATGATTATCGCTAAACATGCTTAGCGCCAATACCCTGATTGCCGGAAATTTTTGTTTTATGGCCCTGGCTAGTTCAATGCCATTCATGCGGGGCATGCTTACATCTGTTATCAGTATATCGGCCGGTGTGCTTTCCAGCATTTGTATTGCCAATAATGGCTGGGTGGTTTCGCCTGCAATTAAAAAACCTGGTATTTCGCCCAGCAATAAGCGTAAGCTGTCAATTACTACCTGGTGGTCATCAACAATAAACACGCGTATAATTGCTGCGCCTTCCATATCAGGCTAATGGAACATAGATTGCAACAAGCGTGCCCTTGCCGGGCGAGGAGGACACTTCAACACTGCCTCTTAAAAATTCAACACGGCTAATTATGTTTTTTAAGCCAATGCCGGTAAAGTCCTTTTTACTTGCCATGTCAAAACCCTTACCATTGTCTTCAATGGTTGCCGTAATTTCTTTATCATCGCACAGCAAAAAAATATCGAGCACCGATGCTTGTGCATGTTTAATAACGTTGTTAACCGACTCCTGTATTACCCGGTAAAGCACCGTTTCAACATTACTGTCGAGCGGTTTGTCAATGCCCTGCGTCTCAATTTGTATCTTCAGTCTGTCCGACTGTATTTTGTTGATGAAATCGCGCAGGGCCGATACCAGCCCACTTTTTATCAGGGCGTTTGGCATCATCTGGTGAGCTATGGAGCGTACTTCGACGCAGCTTTCATCAACCATGGCCATCGTTTTTTCTGATAGTTTCGCTGCCGCGTCCTGCTTTACCACGTACTTATCTATCAAAACCCCCAGGTTTAATTTAACGGCTGAAAACAGCTGGCCGACGCCATCGTGCAAATCGCCGGCAATTCGTTTGCGTTCCCGTTCTTCGGCCTCAATTATGCCTTTAGCTGCAAGATTTTGCTGATGAATTATGGCAGCCTGCAATTTGGCAGCCTGCTTTATTTTATTGCGGCTGTATAACTGGTAAACTATAACTCCCGACAGCAGGAATGCTATGGCAATAATGTAAATAGTGAGATTTTTTTTGTTAAGCTGTAATTGCTGTATGGTGTTTTGCTTGCTTAATAGCTTTATTTGCTGCTGCTTTTTTTCGTTTTGATAAGTCGCTTCAAGGGTTGCAATTTGCTTTAGCATTGCTTCGTTGATGGTTACATCTTTCAGGCTGTCGTATATTCTATAGTATTTTAGGCTGTTTTCATAATCTTTAATATTCCGGTAATTTTTGGAAACCACCAGGGCTATGTCCCGTTGCTGTTCCTGGGTCGTATTCTTTTTTGCGTATTCATAGGTTTTCTTTGAGTCGGCAAGGGCGGAGCCGTCTTTCATGGCCGCTTTAACATTGGCCATGTTGGTTTGTACTTCCGCAATGCCTTTGGGGTCGTTGGCAAGTTTGTACAACTTCTCGGCTTTATTGAAAAAATCCATTGCTTTTCCATATTCTTTGAGGTCGTGATAGGCAGTACCCATATTGCTTAGGGTATTTGCCTGCCCGTCCTGGTCGTTCATTTGCTCCTTTATTTTTAGCGATTTTGCAAAATAGACCAGCGCCTTTGGTATCTGTTTAGTATCCGAATAAATAAAGCCATAATTGTTATAGATATTTGCCATACCCGAAAGCTTGTTTATTTGCTTAAAATACTTCAAAGCCGAATCGGCATAAGCAAGGGCTTTACCATAAAGGTTTAGCCTGATGTATGAATTACTGATATTGGCATAGGTATCGCCAAGGCCGGCGGTGTTTCCAATTTCTTCCAGCACCTTTATTGCGTTCAAAGATTGTTGTATGGCCTCCAATTGTTTACCCTCCTGCATATAGTTCAGTCCCAGATTGTTATATACCTTCGATAACATTACCTTGTCTTTTATTTGAATGGCAAATTCTTTAGCCTTTGCATAATATTTGGCAGCAACATCATATTTACTTTGATAGGTGTAAATGAGCCCAATAACATTGTTAAAATTACCCTGCAGCGTTTTGTTATTTATCTTTTCGGCGATTTCGAGGCCCGCCAGTGATTTTGACAGCGCCGTTGTACGATCGGAAAGGAACAGTGATTTGGCCTGGCTGAATAATGTGGTAGCAGCTAATGAGTCGTTGCCTGCCTCCTGTGCTTTTGACAAACTGGCCGATAAAAGCAATAGTATTATATAGATATATTTTAATGCTTTTTTTATATTGTTTTTTCGCATCCCGGTTTTTGGTTAAATCTAATAAATCAATCTGATTTTCAGCTATGTGTCAATATAAACTAGGGCACTTTCAAATTTAGCTTTTCATAGTTTTTTACCAATACCGTACCAAGGGTATATTTTAATACCCTAATACATACAACAAATAATAAGCTTCATAAGGAAATTGCCACTTGTGGGTTTGCCAGTAATGCAACAATTGCTTTTTTTAAAATATCAACCGCTTGCTCCAACTCCTTTGGATTTAATGATGCAAAGCCAATCCTGACGTGATTATGGAGATAGGCGGGGTCATGGTAGTAATCGGTGCCGTCGCTTATAGTGAGCCCCATAGTTGCTGCTTTTGCTGCCACCTCTGCGGGCTTTAGCCCTTTTAAGTATTCTATCCAGATGGCGAACCCTCCGTCCGGTATTTTGAACTTCACATATTCGCCTAACTTTTCCTGTAGTAGGCGGCACAATATATCACGCCGCTCGTGATAAGTTTTGTTTGCCTTTTTAAGATGACGGCTTATGTCCCCGTTTTTGATCAGGGCGGCCATGGCTTCTTCAATCAGTTGCTCACCCTGCCGGTCGACCAGTTTGCGGAAACGGGTGGCCTGTATAATTAAATTTTGCGGTGCTATCATAAAACCTATTCGGATACCCGGCGCGATGGTTTTTGAAAACGACCCTACATAAACGACCGAACCACAATAATCAACACTGGCCAATGGCAATATTGGGCTGCTGGCGTAATGAAAATCAAAGTCATAATCGTCTTCAACTATGGCAAATTTATGTTTGCGTGCCAGTTCGAGCAATTGCATGCGTCGTTCAGCACTAAGAGTTACCGTTGTTGGGCTATGGTGGTGTGGGATTACATAAACCAGCCTGACTTTTTTCTTTTTGCAGATGTCGTCGATAGCGTCAGCATTAATGCCGTTTTCGTCAACCGGTACCAACTGTACTTTAGCTCCGGCCAGTTCAAAAATCTCGCTGGCTACGGTATAACCGGGGTCTCCTGCAATAACAATGTCGTTTTTACTGATTAACACCTGCCCGATGAGATACAAGGCCATCTGCACGCCTTTGGTTATCAAAATATTTTCGGGGTTAACCTGCAGGCCGCGTGTTTCGCCAAAAAAGCGAGCAAGCTCATTTCGTAAATTTTCTGAACCCTGTTCGGGGCCGTACAACAGGTACTTCGACGTAAAATGATACCGGGCAAAACGGCGGTATTCGCGTACCATTAACTCAATAGGAGCAAGGCGCGTATCGGGGAAGCCGTCATCAAAAACCAGGTTATGTTCCGGCTTTTTTTGGAAAGGCTGCGAAAACGGTGAAGAACTGACCGGTACTTCAAAAAATGTTTTACCAGGATACGCATTTGGCTGTAACTCATCTTTGATTTTCCTTGGTGACACATCAGGCAGATTTTTGGCAACAAAAATGCCTTTACGCGGGTAGGCATCAACCCAGCTTTGGGCATACAATTCGTCGTAAGCCGCCACCACTGTTTTGCGGTGCACCTGCAAGTCAGCAGCCAGTATCCTGCTTCCCGGCAGTGCCGATGCGGGCTTTAACGTGCCGCGCCTTATATGGCTGATAATGCCGTTTGCTATCTGCAAATAAACCGGCACATGCGAGTTTTTGTCGATGATAATGAGGCCTTTGGGAAATTGCATACTGGACTACCTTGTTTGTGCTTTCTGGACTATAAAGATAGTCCAATGACGTATTAATTTTACAGCAGCAAACAAAAATAATATGCAACTCATCAAAAAATATTCATCGGTATACCTAAGGGCAGGGCTGGCATTCAGCTACCTGTGGGAGGTTGCCGATCGACTGGGCATCATTGGCAAACATGGCCAGCCACATGTAGGCTGGGGCGACTGGGCCCATTTTTTGGATTATGCCCGCCAAACCATGGCTTTTATGCCTGCCGGGCTAATACCTATTTTCGCTGTAATTGCCACTTTAGGCGAAGGGTTATTCGGACTGATGCTGTTAACCGGATTTTTCACAAGGGTTGCGGCAATAGGCAGTGGCTTATTGGCCTTAGCCTTTGGCATTTCAATGGCCATATCATTCGGAATTGAATCGCCTTTGGGCTATTCGGTTTTTACAGTTAGCGCAGCAAGCCTGCTATTGGCATCACTTCCGGATTATAAATGGAGTATAGATTCACTATTAAATAAAAATCAACAATCATGAAAACAATTCAGCAAAAAGCGCCTGCATTATTGGTGATAATCGCGTTCGCTACGGTTTATATCGTATGGGGCTCAACCTACTTTTTTATAAAAATGGCTGTAAATGGTTTCCCACCCATGTTAATGGGAGCATTTCGCTTCACTACCGCGGGCTTATTATTGCTTGGTTACAGTGCATTTAAAGGCGATAAAATTTGGGTTAAACGGGACGTCATCAACTCGGGCATCAGCGGTTTGCTTACGCTGTTTGTGGCAACAGGCATCGTAATTTGGGTTGAACAAACTTTACCCAGTGCCATGGTTGCCATATTGGTTTCGGCAAGCCCTATTTGGTTTGTTTTGATGGATAAAGTCAACTACCGCACCAATTTTAGAAACAAGGCCGTTATTTTAGGGGTGCTTGTTGGTTTTGCTGGGGTAATGTTATTATTTGGTGAGCAGTTAAGTAAAGCACTTGGCGGTAATTATAATCCTTCAATGCTTTTTGGGGTTGGCTTGTTATTGCTTGGAACAGTTGCATGGTCGGCGGGGTCATTATTTTCGAAAAGGAAAGGCAGCAGTAGTCCAGCTCGTTTAAATACCGCCTGGCAAATGATCATTGCAGGCCTTGCCTTTGTGCCTGCGGCTTTTGCACACCACGAGGTTGGCAGCTTTAACATCCAACATGTACCAACACAGGCATGGATGGCTTTACTTTATTTAATAATATTCGGTTCTATCGGTGCGTTCAGCGCATACATATGGCTGCTGCAGGTACGCCCGGTTACACAGGTAAGCACACACTCATACGTTAACCCGGTTATCGCACTGTTACTGGGGATGCTTTTTGCAGGGGAACATATCTCTGTGCTGCAAATAGCTGGATTGGCAATCATCTTATTCAGCGTGCTGCTCATCAACCTTGATAAATACCGCAGCGCAATGAAAGAAAAGAAACCCGAAGCGCCGGTTATTGAACTTACTGAGTTGCGAGCTGATGGCAAAGTACTGAAAGCGTGTTAATAAGGTTAATAGTGAAAAATCCCGGTTGGCGTAATGCCGGCCGGGATTTTTTTGTGGGTATTGGAAAAGTTTTATTTCAACGGCGTTGCCGCATGCGTCTCCTTCACAAATAAAAACGCATCGTACATATCATTCACATTGGTTTTGTCATAGGTTTTTATACCGCTATCAGGGCCGTAACCTATAAAGCGCATTTGCTTGCTTGTTTTCTGAGGATTGAACTGCGCCGGCTCAAAATAAAATGCCGGACCCGAAATATTATTTAATGTTTCTTCCCATGAATCGGCAATCGGCTTCTCTAACGTATAGGCGGCCATTGCGTTGGTATAAGTGTCGCGTGGCTCTTTTGTGGCTGCAAATGTTCCGGTTGCCGTGCCGCTACCCAGCACAAAATAGTTGTTAGGGAACATACTAAGTATTTTGCCACCCGTGCCGCCAACTTCGTTGTTGTAAATGCCCGTTTTTGCCAGGTGGGCATCATGCGCCCAGATAATCATTTTGGCGCCGTGCTGTTTCATTATCAATGATGCGTTGTAAGCCATGTTGCTATCGCGCGATGCCTCGGGCAGTTTCATCGCCTCATCATAAAAAGGAGAAAATGCCTGCTCAATATTTAGCAAAGCTAAATGACATGCAGCTTTATCGCCTTCCGATAAACCCGATGCTGCAATTTGCTTGTCCAACTTATCGGCTACTTTATAGCCGTGGGCACTGCTTTTTCCAACGGCTTCATAATCAACGTTAAAGCCGGGTTTGTTCATTCCTTCCCAATTGGCATCCTGCAAATTTGCTGCCTTTTCAACAGTGGTCATTGAGTCCAGCAAATTTGCCGCGGTGGTTTTTGCCAGCAAGGTTTTAAGCATTTCAATATCAGCGGTTATGTACACATAGTCAATACCGTCAATGGTTACTTTATTACTATGCTTGCTATTATATTCCTTTACCCAGGTCAGCAGTTCTTTGGTTTCGGTATTTTGCCAGATGCTAAGCATGTGCTTTTTCATCAGGCTGTCGAGGTTGGCGCTGGTATTCAGCTGGCTGTTTAGCAACCAGCTATCGCTGTAATCATTTTCAAAAGCAATATGGTTAAAGCCTTTTTCTTCAATTAAAATGCGGCTTATCCAATAACGCAGCTTGTAAAACTCGGCAGTGCCGTGCGTGCCCTCACCAAGACCAACAATTTGTTTGGCGCCCATTTTTTCAATAAGGGGCTTAATGGATTGTTTGAAGGCTTCATAGCTTTGCATGTTTACCGGGTTTGCTGCGGCGACATTCAGACTCAGGTCAATTTGCGTTTTTGCTTTTGGCTGCGCCGATAAAAAATTGTTAGCGGTTACTGTCAACAGCGCTGATGCGATAAATGTAAATAAGGTAGTTTTCATATTTTTTCGTTATTTATGCTGCAAATCAAGCACGATTATGGTGCTGACTTATGCACTTTTCGACCACAGGCTAAATTCGCCCCACCAAAAAAAACAGGAAAGGTTTAGTCGGGCAAAAAGTATGTTTAGTCGAAAATGCCAACGATAGAAATGATAATTGCCCCACTTTAGCACTGTGCAAAAAAGAAACCGAATAACATTCCCTATAGCGTTCGAAGTACTGATATGGCTGCTTTATGTAGGCTTATATAAGTATTCGTACTACCTCGACCAGGCTGGTCTGCCTGTAATCCGCACGGCCAATTTCCCTTACCTGCAGGTTTGCGCGTTTAGCTTTTGCCGTACGCTTTATTTGATCCCATATTATCGATGGGCAGTACCGCGATTGTTGTTCGCCAAGCGGTATTGGCTGTTATTCGGCACAACGTTGCTGGTGTTTTTGGTGATAAGCCCGTTTAATGATTTTGCGTTTGCCTGGCTGTTTGCGCAGTGTACCAAAGGCTTGGTGGTACACAGGTTCTTCGTGGGTATGTACGCCTGGTTAAGGCCCGATATAAACTCTATATTTACAGATTTACTCGCTTTTTTCTGCATTGCTTTCGCCCGCTTTAGTTACCAGAACGAAAAGCTGCGCCATAAAATTGAAACTGATAACTTACAACTACAATTGGGTATGCTCAAAGCTCAATTACAGCCGCATTTTTTATTTAATACCCTGAACGGCTTGTACGGCATGAGCCTCACCGGCTCGAAAGACACCCCGAGGTTTATTTTGCTGCTGTCGCAAATGATGCAGTATATTTTGTATGATTGTGATAAAGAAACTGTGAGCCTGCAGGACGAAGCCACTTTTTTGGAGGGCTATTTTGAGCTGGAGCAAAAGAAATTCCCTAATGCAAAAATTACGCTGGAATTGCCGGCGTTAATTCCGGAAGTACAAATCCCACCTTTGCTGTTTCTGCCGCTGGTTGAAAACGCTTTTAAGCATGGTAAACATAAAATTGAAGATACAGCAGGAGTGGAGGCAAAGCTGGAAATTATCGGCAATAGCATCAGCTTCACTATAAAAAACGATATTTACCAGCAGGCACCACCGGCCGGGAAGCCCGTAAATGGCGGCATTGGCCTTATCAATATTAAAAAACGGCTTGAACTTTATTATTTAAATAAATACCAGTTTTCGCTGCTGAAAAGCGGCAATGGCTATATTGCAGCGCTAACTATTAACTATAAATGAAGTGTGTAATTATTGATGACGAGCCGCTGGCGCACCGGGTGTTGGAGCATTATATTGCCCAAACACCGGGTATGCAACTGGCCGGCGCATTCCGAAATGCTTTTGATGCTTTTGAGTACCTGGGTAAAAACAGCGTCGACGTGCTGTTTCTTGATATTGAAATGCCGCTGGTTAATGGTATCAATTTTTTAAAAGCGCTGCCTAAGCCGCCTAAAACAATTTTTACAACCGCTTATAAACAATATGCTTACGAAGGATTTGAGTTGGACGCGGTTGATTACTTGTTAAAACCATTTTCGTACGAACGCTTTGTAAAGGCTGTTGAAAAGGTAAAAAATGGGGTAGTGCAAATGGTAGAAGGCCCGATAGATACGCTTACCATTAAAGATAAACAAGGCCTGTTAGTACTAAAACAGCCGGACATTATTTACGTAGAGGGCTGTCGTGATTATGTAAAAATTATAACGGCAACCCAAACGCATATAATCTACCACACCTTAAAAGGTATTTTAGAAAAATTGAACCCCGAAGTTTTTGTACAAACACATCGTTCGTACATTGTAAACAAGGCTTTTATTAACCGTATAGTGCAGGATAATATTGTGCTGTCAAACCAGCAATTTGTGCCGGTAGGGCAGTTGTATAAGAAAGGGTTATTAACACAGATAAATGGTTGATAATGTATTAATTGAGGTGTTGTAGAGACGCGATACTTCGCGTCTACAGCTATAAATGGCGGATTTGTAAGGTTTGTTACCTATCCGCGGGAGACGCGAAGCATCGCGTCTCTCTACAAGGGAAAATTTTATTTATTCGCTTTGCCCGTTTCCTTATAAACAACCGTATATCCAGCCTTTTCGTCGGTATGCTGGCGGCCTGTTTTTGCATCAAATGTCAGCGGTTTCTGCATTAGCCTGTTACCGTTCAACACCAATTTCAAACCGATGGTATCTGTCATGCCTTCCTGCATAAAACTCCACACAGCGTTAACGGTGTCGCCTTTTGCAGTGCCTGTAAGCGTTCCTTTGCGGCTGTCCTTTTGATAAGGTAGCCAGTTCATCTGGCCGGTTACTTTATTATTTTTTATAGCAAGCTCAATAGTTGTGCTGTCCTGGTTTTTAGTGCCTTCAGTTAATAAAAAACAACGCGAGGTGTCGGTAGCCGTCGCAGACGCCGCCGTTATTTTAGTTGAATCTGCCTTATCTGCATCTTTATTTTCAGTTTTATTATTATTTGACGAGCATGACGCAATCAACAACGATATTATGCAAAGCAGATTTAAATATTTCATAACACTATGACAGTTTTAGCGGGCAAAAGTTTGATACAAATTAATCATCCAGCTAAATGAAGTATATTAAATTGTTGTATAAAATTTATAAAACAAATCAGGGTTTTTAATACCGTAGTCTTTTTCGTCTGGCGAGATTGAAACCCAGTCGTTTATCATATATTCTTTGCTACCCTTTTGTAATTCGTGAACAAATCGTAGTCTCACATGATCTCCGGATTCGACGACATTAAGATCAGGGGCGGTTGGTTTAAAACTAAGGTTAAATTTATAGCCATTTACCGTTTCGAAAATCGCGGATTTCCACTTTCCACCGGGATATTTTTCAATATTGGTAACCTGCCCGTCGGCAAACCTTACTTTATTGCGCTCATACAAAAATGGGTAAGCAGGTATTTTGTCCGCTTCGGCCAGTTGGAATATTTTTGCACCATCTTTGTAAACGTAAGCCGGACTGATTGTAATAGGCTGGTTTTCGCCAAAAGAACAGGAAAATACTTTCATGCTTACTTTATCTCCTTTATTCAGCAGGTTATTCAATTGTTTTTCCTGTCCGTATAGCGAGCGAAGTTCAAAGTTGTTATTGTTATAGTTAATCAAAAAGCCAGTGGTTTTATCAGTATGCTGATCCTTAATAACGTCCTGGATAACCACGTTTAGCTCTTTGCCGCTAATGTCATTTAAGGCTTTGCTTTTATTTTTATAGTCATCGGTTTTTCGGTAAACTTCAAATTTTGCCTGCGCGCGCAATTCGCCGGCTCTTAATTTAACATTTTGGCGATACCTTACTGCCTGTCGCGCAGCAATACTGGCTTTTTTAGCATGAATGTGTTGTAGCCGGGCAAAGGCCAGGCAGCTTAATAACACCAGCGGTATTATAAGCAGGTAAACCGATTTTTTCATATTGTTTGAGGGTTTAGTAAATAACATTTCAATGCGCTTTTTTAGCGGGGCCTTGCTGAAATTATTGCACAACATGCTCTGCCCGTTAACGGCCAGACTAAGTAAGAGGTTGGCGTAATTATTTTTATTAGTTGATAACGCCATTTCCCTGTCGACCTCAAACTCGTGGTTTTCTTCTACCGCGTTAGCATACAAGTAAACAAAAGGATTAAACCATAAAATAATTTGAACCAGCGTCAGCAGAATGCGGTCGGCCGAGTGATGTAGCTTAACATGCAGCATTTCGTGTGCAATTACCTGTTGTTGCTCAATTTCTGACAGATTGCCTTCTTCTAAAAAAATATAATTAAGAAAGGAGCCATTAGCTAACCTTTTATTACACCTTAATATAACCGCATTATTTACTTTGACGCCCTTTTGCCGGCTTAACCGTTTTAATAAAAGTATAATTGATATTAACAGGTGGCACGCTAACGCAATGGTGATGAAAAGATAAGTCGTTTTTAGCAATACCAACCAGCTGAAATTGCCCGCAGGCACAATTGCGCTTTTCAATACGGGAGTAACTGACGATGGAAATTTTTGCAATGTATTTACATAAATTACCTGCTGCACTATAGGTATGTATTGTTGCTGTGGAGTTACCGGCAATTTGATTGCCGGGATGGCAAAACTTAGCAATATAGAAGCAAGCAAATACCACCGGTTAATGGTAAAAAAAGTAAGCCTGCGTAAAAGCAATAAGTAAAAAAGGTAGAAAATGCCTGTACAAGCCGATACCTGGAAAAAATATACGACTACGCTCATTGCTCCTGGTTGTTATTGATGATATCCTGTAATTTTTTTATTTCATCATTGCTTAGCTGTTCTTCCTTTAACATAAATGAAAACAGGTTCTCAGCTGAGTTGTCAAAATATCCCGCAAAAAATTTGGAGAACGAGGCTTTACGGTAAGCGGCTTTGGAGATAACCGGGAAGTATTCGTAAGTTTTCCCGTAAGCCTTATAGCCAACATAACCCTTTTTTTCGAGCAGCCTTACAACCGATGAAATGGTGTTGTACGGCGGTTTTGGCTCGTCGGGCAAAGTATCAATAATGTCTTTAACAAAACAGCTTTTTAACTTCCATATTACCTGCATTACACGTTCTTCGGTCTTGGTTAATTCCTCCATAAACCAAAGCTACAACTTATTTTTAAGTTATAAAACTATGAAATACGTTTTATAACTTATTTTTCAGTTTTGCTTTTTGCGGGATGATTTAAAATAAACGAACCCTGTTAAAATTTCCATTTAACAGGGTTCGTTCATTAATGATCTACAAGCTAATCCTGCCAATCCTTCAATCGTGTTTATTTATAACTCGCATCATTCCACCGCAATTCATTCCGTAACTGGTCAAGTTTTGTATCTTTCCCAATACGAATAAATTCCAGTCCGGCTATATCTGCAAAATCCTGCAAATGTTCGGCGGTCAGGTTTTGGCTATAAGCGGTATGGTGCGCCCCTCCAGCGTATATCCAGGCTGCGCAGCCGGTTTTCATATCTGGGTACGGTTTCCAAAGTACACGCGCAACAGGCAGGTTTGGCAAATCATTCTGCGGTTCAACGGCTTCCACTTCGTTAATTAACAAACGGAAACGGTTGCCCATATCTACTATCGAAGCGTTTAATGCCGCGCCACCTGCCACATTAAATACCAGCCTTGCAGGGTCGGCTTTGCCGCCGATGCCAAGAGGGTGAACTTCTAACGCTGCTTTGCCATTGGCCAACGATGCATCAATTTCCAGCATATGTGAACCTAAGACCAACTGATTATTTGGGTCGAAATGATAGGTGTAATCTTCCATAAAGGCATTGCCTCCCTTAAGGCCACTACCCATTACTTTAAAGGCACGCACTAGCGCGGCAGTTTTCCAGTCGCCCTCGCCGGCAAAGCCATAGCCTGCGGCCATCAACCGTTGGGCTGCAATGCCCGGCAACTGTATCATGCCGTGTAAATCTTCAAATGTATCAGTGAAGCCTTTAAAGCCACCGTCTTCTAAAAACTTCTTTAAGCCGAGTTCAATTTTTGCTGCATCATATACCGATTGATGTTTTGCCCCGCCTTTTTGCAAATCAGCAGCCATGGTGTAAGTTGCTTCATATTCTGTAAGCAATTCGTTAACTGCATCATCGCTTATGCTATCAATAATCTTCACCAAATCGCCAACGCCATAGGTATTTACAGCGTAACCAAATTTTAATTCAGCCTCTACCTTATCACCCTCGGTAACGGCAACATAGCGCATGTTATCGCCAATGCGGGCAAATTTTGCGCCCTGCCAGTCGTGCCAGCCGGCTGCGGCCCTTGCCCAGGCATTTATTTGGCCCAATACTTCCGGGTCCTGCCAATGGCCAACCACAACTTTGCGGTTTTTGCGCATGCGTGATACGATGAAACCAAACTCGCGGTCGCCATGGGCGCTTTGGTTCAGGTTCATGAAATCCATATCGATAGAACTCCACGGAATATCGCGGTTAAACTGCGTATGCAGGTGCAGCATTGGTTTTTGCAGGATGCTTAAGCCGCGAATCCACATTTTGGCAGGGGAGAAGGTGTGCATCCAAGTTATGATACCGATGCAATTTGCTGTGGTATTGGCATCCTGGAGGGTGGCGTAAATTTCTTCCGGGGTTTTAACAACCGGTTTGTAAACCACGCTAACGGGCGTACCTGCCGCACCGTCCAAACCCTTTGCAATTTGCTGAGAATGCTCTGCAACCAGTTTTAAAGTTTCTTCACCATATAAGTGTTGGCTCCCGGTTATAAACCACACTTCAAATGCTTTAAGATCTATCATGTTATAATTAGTGATTTTTTATAATTAGTGAATTAGCGATTTAGTGAATTAGTGATTGAAAAAGCCATTTACTTAGTTATCTACTGCGAACTGCTTACTCAAAACTGCTAACTCAACTCTGTCCATAGTAAGAATCCGGCCCGTGTTTGCGCTCAAAATGTTTTTTTATTAACGAATCCTTTAATCGGGGTGCGTTGTTGTTTATCTGCTCTGTTAAGTAGGCCATTTGCGCTACCGACTCCAATACCGCGCTGTTGTAAACCGCTTTTTCGGCAGTTTTGCCCCATGTAAAAGGGGCGTGGTTACCTACCAGCACCATTTCTGTTTCTCTATAGTCCAATCCGGCTTGTTCAAAATGATTGATAATCTGGAAGCCGGTTTGATATTCATAATCGCCCCTTATCATTTCATCATCCATCGGCGGCGCACAGGGGATATCAACCGTCAAATGATCGGCATGGGTGGTGCCAAATATCGGTATGCACCGCTGCGATTGTGCCCAGGCCGTTGCATAGGTTGAATGGGTATGCACTATTCCGTTAATACCCGCCCAATTTTTATACAACACAGCATGGGTTTTTGTGTCCGACGAAGGTCTTAAGTCTCCCTCGATGGTATTGCCGTCGAAATCAACAATCACCATTTTTTCAGGCGAAAGCTCTTCATAGGGCACGCCGCTCGGCTTTATAGCAAAAACACCAAGTTCACGGTCGGCGGCGCTTACATTGCCAAAGGTAAACAGCACCAGCCCCAGTTTGGGCAGCTGCATGTTTGCATCGTACGCGCTTTGTTTTATACGCTGATATTTGCTCATTAGTATATTTTCAATTCGTTATCGCACAGGCCTGCGACTTGTGCTGGTGAATTTCGCCCTTTCAGGGCTTTTAGCTTTGGGTTCTACCAATTACTGCTGACCCTGAAAGGGTCAAATTCGTCAGCGCAGGGCACCGCCCTGCGCGAAATTCGCGATAATTATTTATTTAGTGCCCTCAATAAATTTCCCCAACCCGGCATATTGCTGGTATCTATTTTGATAAATCTCATTAAGTTCTTCATTCGGAAAATACTCTGCATCAAACCCACGGCCCATTGCCTGCATCGCATCTTCAACTGTCGGATAAATACCCGCCACCACTGCTGCAAACATGGCTGCACCCAATGCGCAGGTATGCTCAAACTGGTGTATCCGGATAGGCATACCCAGCACATCGGCCATCATCTGCATAATATAAGGCGATTTTTTTGCAACGCCGCCAATGCCGATCAGCCCTTTCACCGGTATGCCTTCTTCTACAAATCTGTCCACAATACTTTTTGCGCCAAAGCAGGTGGCCTCGGCTAATGCGCGGAACACACGCGGGGCATCGCTGCCCAACCCCAGCCCGGTTATTGCACCTTTAAGTGTTTGGTCGGCGTCGGGTGTGCGGCGGCCATTAAACCAATCTATCGCAAGTTCATTATCTTCGTCAACAGGTAACAATGCCGCTTGTCTGCTTAGTTCAGGAATTATCTTCGCCACAAGTTCATCTTTCAAAGCTTCGGCTGTTTTTTGGTCGATAAGGGTTGACGACGTCAAAGCATTCAACGGCCAGGCCAAAATATTTTTAAACCAGGCATAAGTATCACCAAAAGCCGATTGCCCTGCCTCAAGCCCCACCATTCCCGGAATTACCGAGCCATTTACCTGCCCGCAAATACCGCGGATAAGCTTGCCTTCAATGTCTGCAGCCGGAGCCACTAAAATATCACAAGTTGAGGTACCCATTACCTTGCTCAGGTGGTATGGCTCAATTTGCCCGCCAACGGCACCCATGTGGGCGTCAAACGCGCCTACGCCAACAACCACATCGGTTGAGAGGCCCAACCTTTGGGCCCATTCAGGGCTTAAAGTACCTGCTGCTTCGTCGGATGTATAAGTATCTTTAAATAAACGTTCGGTAAAACCGGATAATAGCGGGTCGAGCGATGAAAAGAATTCATCAGGCGGTAACCCGCCAAACTCTTCGGCCCACAAGGCTTTGTGCCCAGCTGAGCAGCGGCCGCGTTTTATTTGCTCAGCATCGGTTCCGCCGGTTAATAAAAACGGTATCCAGTCGCAGTGCTCTACCCAACTATGGCAGGCTTTGGCGACTTGTTCATCAGCCCTTAAGGTGCGTAGCAGTTTAGCCCAAAACCATTCGGATGAGTAAATGCCACCCACATATTTTAAATAATTTGTATCGAATTTTGTAGCATGGTCGTTTATCTGCGCCGCTTCATTAACGCCGGTGTGGTCTTTCCACAACACAAACATGGCATGCGGGTTGGTTTCAAAACCAGGCGTTAAAGCTAATGGGGTGCCGGTTTTGTCAACAGCAACGGGGGTTGAACCTGTTGTGTCCACCGCCAGGCCTTTAACGGCCTTTGCAACGTCCGGGCCAGCCTTCTTTAAACAATCCTTAATTGTCGCTTCCAGCCCTTCAATATAATCAAGCGGGTGTTGCCTGAATTGGTTTTCGGCGGCATTGCAATATAATCCCTGCTGCCAGCGCGGGTAATTAAATACCGAAGTGGCAACTTCTTCGCCATTAGCGGCATCGATTAAAACCGAGCGAACAGAATCCGTTCCATAGTCAACGCCAATCACAAATTGGTGGGTGGTCATAATTGGTTTTATTTTTAGTGTCGAAATAACACTTATTTTTTGACAAAACGAAATTTAGAAAAAAAAATTAATGTTTTTACTTTCGTAATTATTAAAGTATCAGGGTATCCGGATTTGGGATAAAGTTTAAAAATGCCTGGAACTTAGCATAATAGTTCTGCATGTTTAACTGGTAATAATATGCTCCTCTTTTTGAACCTGCTTTGTCTTTTTCGGCAAGCTTTATCAATAAGCCGGTAGCTAAAACCCTTTTGCTGAAATTTCTTTTATCAATGGTGGTGTTAAACACGCTTTCGTAAAGTATTTGTAATTGTGGTATGGTAAACCTTGCCGGCAACAATTCAAATAAAATAGGGTGAAGGGCTGCCTTGTACCTTATGCGCCTTTTAGCCGCCTCAACCATTTCCTGGTGATCGAAAATAAGCTTTGGTACCTGTTTCAATGGAAACCACTCTGCATGATAATCATTGCTGAGTTGCGTTTCGTATTGATGAATGTCGATTAAAGCAAAGTAGGCGGTTGATACAGTGCGTTCAATCGGGTCGCGGTTTGTATCGCCAAAGGTGTGCAATTGCTCCAGGTAAACACCATCAATACCGGTAAGTTGCTTTAATATGCGGTTTGATGCCTGGTCAAGACTTTCGTTTTGTTCCACAAAGCCGCCCATAAGGCTCCAGTTGCCTTTTTCGGGCTCAAAGCCACGTTTTATTAATAGTATTTTTAAAGTCTCTCCATCAAACCCGAAAATAATACAATCTACTGCTAATAAGTGACGGGTTTGTTTAGAGTATTTATGCATTTTTAAAAGTGATTTGCTTAATGTAAGGGGCAAATGTATTACATTGTTGATAGATAAAGAAATACAGGATTAATACTTAACTATCGAAAATTAAGTAAACCATGGCAATTTATCCACAATTTAACCGCGGGATAATTAGCTTTGATTAATAAAACAAAACCAATTGTAAATGCCTTGTATAAAATTTTTAGTGTGTTGCATCATTTTGTCGCTGGTAACAAATCACAATAGCTTTGCTCAAAATGTGAGTCGTTCAAAGGCATACTATATTAATACCGCAGGAAACGACCAATATGCAGGTACAAAAAGCGAACCTTTCAAGTCCATTAATAAAATAAACAATATCAATTTAATAGCTGGTGATACAGTTTACTTTAAGGGTGCCCAAACTTTTAAAGGCACGCTGCAACTTGCGCAAGGCGTTAAGGGCACAACAAAAAAGCAGATCGTAATTACATCGTACGGAACCGGTCAGGCAATTATTGATGCGAAAGACAGCAGCGCCATCGTCATCTATAAAAACGAAAATATAAAAATACAGCGCCTTAAGCTTTTGGGGGCGGGGCGTAAAACCGGTAATGTTAAAGATGGTCTGTCAATCATAAACAGTTCAAATATTAATGTTGATGACTTAAATATTTCAGGCTTTCAGAAATCGGGACTGCTTGTTTACTCGTCGCAAAATATAAGAGTAAACAGGGTATTTGTTCATGATAATGGCTCGGCCGGTATTACCGTTGAGGGCCCGTATCAAACCCGGAAAAGCAACTATATAAAAATATTAAACTGCCGCGCCGAAAATAATCCGGGCGACCCAACAAACCTTACCAACCACAGCGGCAATGGCATTGTAGTTGGCGATTGTAAAAATGTGTTGATTGATCATTGTACCGCCACAAACAACGGGTGGGACATGCCGCGTATAGGTAATGGCCCGGTAGGTATTTGGGCATATGAAGCTGACAGTGTCATCATTCAGCACTGTTTATCCTACAAAAACAAAACCTCGAAAGGCGGGGCTGATGGCGGCGGCTTTGATTTGGATGGGGGAGTGACGAACTCCCTCGTACAATACAATGTGTCGTACGGTAACCAGGGCAGCGGGTACTGCATTTTTCAATATTGGGGTGCAAGTCCGTGGCATCACAACACCTTCAGGTACAACATCAGCGAAAATGACGGGACGGTTTCAGATTCGCAGGCAGGGCTGTACGTTTGGAACAGCTCGGACGATGAAAAGCAGTTATACGATTGCGATGTGTATGGCAATATAATTTACAACGCAAAAGTAGCAGCCATTTGCTTTTCGAAAGTTAGTGCAAGCAGGGGCATCCGGTTTTATAATAATATTTTTGTTGGTAAAGATTCGCTAATTTGGGGCAGGGATAAAATAGGCGATGCAAAATATCATGATAACGACTGGTGGAGCATCAACAAACAATTTTATGTTGATGGCATAACCAATATTAATGAATGGGCGACTAAAACAGGGAATGAGCAAAAGGACGGAAAATTTACCGGCCTCAATTTATGCCCTGATTTTAAAAACGCCGGTAATAGTGCCATAACATCGGCATCGCAATTGAAAACCTTTACCAATTATAATTTACCGGCAAAATCGCCATTAAGAAAAATGGATTTGTACACCGGGCAATATGGGATCAAAAACTTAAAACCGGATTAATTTTTAACCAAAGCATATGAGGAAATTCACACTTATAGCCGTACTGATTTTTGCAGTGCAAATTGGCATAGCACAGGATATGGACCTCTCCGTAAAATGGGATAAAACAACGATGGTTTCAAAGTCGACTGCCACGCTGCAGGTTGTGGGCAACCCTATGCTGCGCCGTGGAGCCAGTATGCACGATGGTTCGTTTGGTGCCCTGAAGGATTTGGGCGCCGACTATGTGCGTTATGTGCCCTGGTTTCCGTATCCAAAACTTGCAGTTGCCGAATTGGAACCGCCAACTGCCACCACCACCTCGTGGGATTTTAGTTTGATAGACCCTATGACGATCGATTTTTTGGAGGCCACCAAGGGGCATTCTATCATCATGAACTTTAGCACCATACCGCAATGGATGTTTAAAACTGACAAGAAGATACCTTACCCAGCCGACCCTAACGAAGTTGGCTGGGGCTATGGCGGCGGCACCCAATTCAGGGACCCAACCATGAAGGAATTAATCGGCTATTATGAGCGTTTGATCAGCTGGTACACCAAAGGCGGTTTCACGGATGAGTTGGGAAAATACCATAAATCGGGCTATCATTACGAGTTTCAGTATTGGGAAGTGCTAAACGAGCCGGATTTGGAGCATAATTTCACCCCGGAGATGTACACCAAAGTTTATGATGCCATGTACACGGCAATTCATAAAGTATCGCCAAAAACGAAAATTGTCGGACTTGGCCTGGCCTATGAAAAGCCATACTGGTTTGAATACTTTTTAAATCCGAAACACCATAAGCCGGGCATCCCGCTGGAGGTAATATCATACCACTGTTATGCCAACGCAAACGATGGGCAAAAATTTGATGCCTACGAGTACACGCTGTTTGATAAGGCCGACTTGTTTTTAGAAAAAGTGAGCTTTATTGAAAGCATCCGCAAACGCTTATCGCCAAAAACCAAAACGGATATCAACGAGTTGGGCACCTTTGTAAGCAATGCGATGCGTGCGCAACCGATTACGCAGGAATATTGGAACCTGTCGGCATCTGTTTATGCTTATTTCTTTATCGAACTGACCAGGCAGGGAATAGATTATATCGGCGAATCGCAACTGGTAGGTTTCCCCACACAATACCCTGATGTGAGCATGATCAACTACACCAACAGCAAACCGAACGCCCGTTTTTGGGTGCTTAAGCTAATAAAGGATAACATCCATGCAGGAGACAACTTGGTAGAAACGGGTATAGGTAATAACGGTAATGGCGATGTACATGCGCAGGGGTTTGTGAGCAGTGCAGGGAGCAAAAAAGTACTGATACTTAACAAACGGAACAAATCGATAACTATTAAATTGCCTGCAGGCTTTGCAGGCGCCAAAGTAAGCACAATTGATGCTGCATCTGGTGATAACGCTGCAATTGAAAGCACTGTTAAAGGAGGCTCGATTGAGTTGAAGCCGTTTGCGGTGAGTTTGATAGTGTTGGAGAAATAGGGAGGTAATCAAAACGAACCCATGTAGAGACGGGAAGCATTGCGTCTCTACGTTGTAAATCAATTAGCCTGAAAATCAGCATGTTTCACAGCGTTCCGGGTGTTCCATGTGCAAAAATGGAACGCTTGACGTGTAAATTTACACCACGATTGGTGACAACACTGACAAACACGAAAGCAAAACCTGGCTTTTTAAGCCAGCATATCGCCAATTTTGTTGCCGGTTTTAACAAGATTTTCCCTGGTATTGGCCATCGAAGTTGCCATATCGGTACCAGGCTCATTGATACAAATCAGCTGGTCAAAAAATCGATCGAGTTCCTCATCCGGTTCAGGCGGAATTACGCCGGCCACGCCGATAACTTTTAAGCCAGCCTGCTTCGCCTGTAATGCAACCCCGTAAGGTCCCTTACCTTGTAAAGTTTGTCTGTCTATGCTGCCTTCGCCGCTAATTACTAAGTCTGCGTGCTGCAGCGCTTCGGCAAAGTTGGTAAGCTTTAAAAAATATTCAATGCCGTTTACCAGCTTTGCGTTTAGCCAGGTATTCAGGCCTGCCGTTGCGCCGCCTGCCGCGCCGCCATGTTTAATATCAGCCATGCTTTTGCCTGTTTGAGCGGCTGATATCTTCGCGAAATTTGCTAAAAAGCCATCCAGAAAAGTCACATCAGCTACCGAGGCTCCTTTCTGAGGGCCAAACACAGTTGCCGCTCCCTGTGAGCCGAGCAGCTTATTATCTACGTCGCAAAGAATAACTATTTCGCAATCGCTTAATCTTTTATCAAGGTCAGATGCGTCAATCTTAGCTATATTAACCAGGCTTTCGGGGACGGCTTGTAATACATCGCCGGCATTATTCAAAAAACGAATACCTAAAGCACTTAATATTCCGCAGCCGCCATCAACAGTTGCAGAGCCGCCCATGGCTATAAATATTCGGCTTGCGCCTTCGTCCAGAGCGAATTTTATCAATTCCCCTGTTCCGTATGACGATGTTTTTAAAGGGTTTAGCTCTTCCTTTTTCAGCAGCCGCAAACCCGATGCATCCGCCATTTCAATTACCGCTGTTTTGCCATTGTCGATCAAGCCAAATGAAGCTTTAATTTTCCGGCCAAGCGGGTCGTTAACTTCCTTCCAAACTACTTTGCCTTTACAGCTTTCAACAATGAGGCTGCCGGTGCCATCGCCGCCATCGGCAATGGAGAAGCATTGGGTGGTACAATCCAGTTTGCTTTGCTTTAAGCCATCTTCAATTGCCAAAGCAACCTGCCTGGCATCAAGGCTGTTCTTAAAAGCATTCGGAGCAATGAGGATATGCATATTATAAAACCTTTGATAAAATATAAACCATAATGATTGTCGTTGTGCCCATCAAAATGGTAGCAGTTGAGTAAACCTTCAGCATGGTTTTCATCTCCAACCCCGAAAATTTTGCGATCACCCAAAAATAGGCGTCGTTTGCGTGCGATATCATCATAGAGCCGCCACCCATAGCCAGCACACAAAACAGTCTGCCGTTTTCGGTATTCAGCCCCAATGCAGGCAGCAAGGGCAGCATTATAGAAGCGGCGGTAATTATGGCAACCGTTGATGAACCCTGTGCCGTTTTTAAAACCGACGTCAATAAAAACGGAAAGAAA
This sequence comes from Mucilaginibacter sp., assembly GCF_025359345.1. GTDB lineage: Bacteria > Bacteroidota > Bacteroidia > Sphingobacteriales > Sphingobacteriaceae > Mucilaginibacter. The sequence continues at coordinate 217,537 of NZ_JANYGQ010000022.1, read as the reverse complement.
ATACCCATGCTGCCCAGTGCCAGCGATTGGCTAAAATGTGCACCGATATTTGCCGAGGTTAAAATAGCGCCAAACGCGCCACCCATACCAATTATAACCAATATGCCGCCGGCTTTTTCTGCCCCTTCCTGCAATAATTTACTCAATTCGCCTTTTTTCCAGCCGCGTTTGCAGTTAAATGCCAGCAGCACGCCAATCAAAAGGGCCATTACCGGGTCGCCCAGGGTGAGCAAAAATGTAGTCAAGGCCGGGTAAGTATGCGCGCACGCTGTTAAAAACGACTTTATACCGATTAAAACTATCGGGACAAAAACGGGCAGGCAAGCTTTTATCAGTGACAGGCGTGCGTGTTCATCATCGATATCAAAAACTTCATCTGTTACGTGTTCAATTGTTTTTTTACCCGCATATTTCGCCCATAAATTGCCAACTATCATGGCTGGTATGGCTACTACGATTCCAATTAGAATCAGCTTGCCGAAATCAACCCCTATGGTGGCTGCCGCGGCCGAAGCACCGGGGTGTGGCGGAATTAAACAATGTACGGCATATAAACCCGTAGCGAGGGAGACGGACATGATGGTTATTGGGATGCCTGTCCGCCGCGCCATTGAGCGATTTAGTCCGCTAAGTACAATATATCCTGAGTCGCAAAAAATGGGGAGTCCAACTATAAATCCGGTAAGGCTCATGGCCCAGGGAGCGTGTTTATTGCTTAATTTCTTTATCAAATAAGTTGCCATCACTGTTGTGCTACCGGTGTATTCAAGCAGCAGGCCCAGCGTTGTGCCCAATACAATTATCAGCCCCAACGATTTTAAAATATTGCCGAAACCATCCTTCATCGTTGTTATCACGCCGCTTAAAGGCAGGCCGATACCGAGCCCCACAACCAAACAGGCTAAGAACAATGCAAAAAAAGCGGGGGCCTTATATTTTGTCGTAAGCAAAACAATCAGCCCGATGCCGGCTGCCAGAAGTGTAAGAATATAGGTTAGCGAATGAGCCATTTATTTTGTGGTTTATGGTAATGGTATGGGTAAAGTTATAACACCTGTTTAAATTTCGGCGTTAAATTTGTGTTGGGGCATATTAATTACCTCGTATTACCGGTAAATATTCAATAAAGGCACAAACTTTTACCCTACGACCCTGGGAGGAGATTTGATATAACCGGTTTATGTAAGCGGAATAAAATATATCAGCAATATTTTCCGGGAGATGGCATTTGGGTAATAAAGTTTTTTGGCAAGTGAATGCACAGCAGCCCGCAAAAAAAGTTAAATGCTGAGCGCTTAATATCGAATAACAAAATGAAAATAACAGGTTGGCTTGATATTCGAATTCATTATTGAATATCATTACAGCTTTTACGCGTGTGCCATCCGGTCTTCAAGGCATTCCTTCACTTTTTTTAACACCATCGCAATATCAAACGGTTTTGCAATAAAAGCATCCGAACCATAGTTGCCCAATGAATCAAGTACGCGTGGGAATGCAGAAAGCATAATTACCGGCAGCAAAGCGGTTCCGGGATTCGCTTTTATCTCGTGACAAAGTTCACCTCCGTTAATGCCCGCCAGCAAAAAATCAAGCATTACCAAATCGGGATTATGTTGAGTTACACTTTTAATGATGGACTCGGTGTAATTCAGCGCTGTGACTTCATAGCCTTCCCTCTCCAGTACGTCTTTTAATAAGTTCAGGATTTCGTAGTCGTCCTCAACTACAAGTATTTTTTGAGACATAGAAATTATAATTGGTAGGGTAATAACACGTCGTACAAATCATTTGTTTTAGGCTCTATTGTAACATTTTTAGATTAATTGTAGGTTATTGCAGCATAATCTGCATATCTTTATCTTAGGCCACCGCCATTTACTTTTTGCCCCCGGATGAAAAAATACTTGATAATTATTGCCTGTTTTATGACTACCATGTTAAACGCCCAAACCCCGGTTGAAATTAACTTATGGCCAAAAGACAGGCTTATTGATACCGTCAAAGGAAAAAAACTAGTTGAGCATGACATCAGCAAGCCAAATGATGACAAAGTATCGGGCAAGGCGGTTATCAGGCTGGGCGATATTACCAACCCCACAATAAAAGTCTTCAAACCAAAAAATCCAAATGGAACGGCCGTTGTGGTTTGTCCCGGCGGTGGCTATTACATTTTGGCAATGGATTTGGAGGGTACCGAAATTTGCGAATGGTTTAATTCTATAGGGGTAACCGCCATATTGTTAAAATACCGGGTACCGACTTTGCCCGGGAAGCTGCGGTACGAACTGCCGCTGCAGGATGCGCAAAGGGCACTGGGCCTTGTTCGCCTTAATGCTGACAAATGGGGCATAAAACCCAATCATATAGGCATCATGGGCTTTTCAGCAGGTGGACATTTATCCGCATTGGTAAGCAATACGAACGAGAAACGGGCTTACGCGCATGTAGATGCTGCAGATGATATAAGTTGCCGCCCCGATTTTACCATATTAACCTACCCTGCCTATTTAATTGACGAAAAACAACCGGGCAAACTGGCCGATGAGATACTGGTATCGGCCAAAACACCACCAACATTTATCTTTCAAACCGAAGACGACCCCATTAATGTTGAAAATGCTTTGTTCTACTATTTAGCACTTAAGCGGGCAAAAGTACTTGCCGAAATGCATTTGTACCCAACCGGCGGCCACGGATATGGCATCCGCAGCACAACGGGCGGCGTAGGGGTTTACAAAGAACTTATTGCTAAATGGATGGCGGATAATAAATTGTAAAGACAGTTGGCGGTATTGCCGCCTTTTAAACAAGCTGTTGTTTTAAGCAAAAAAATGACGGAGTAATAAAATGGGCTTAATTTTTGTTTAGTTACATTTACCCTTTAAATATTTGGTTAATAGCTACCCAAAACAACGAAATGAAAAAACTATTTATATTCTTTAATTTATCCTTAATTTTTTTATCAGCATCTGTTTATGCCCAGGATAAAAAAGTGGCTGTTGTTACTTTTTATGCTGATAAACAAATTGATATCAGCAGGGTTGCCACAAAGTCTGCTGAGGCAAGTGTTACGAAGCTTTGTAATGACCCTGATTTTGATATGAGTTCGTTTTTAAAAAACTTTCATGATCAGTTTTTTAAAAACTACAGCAAAAAATTCTCCTTCCAACTATTGCCTGAGCGCGAGGTAATAGATAATTCTGATTATAAAGACTTTGTTCCAAACGACCCTGCCGCGGCAGGTGCCTTGCGGGATGAACTGACTCTTGCCGCGAAAGGTTATAAAGTGGTATTGCCTTTGAAAGATAAGGGCAACGAGAAAAAACTGGCTAACATGTTTGCCTCCGCCGATGGCATAATGAAGGTTTATCTCGATTTTAGCATGGAGAAAAAAGGCCTTGGCGGTGTGGCTTTGGTGAAGGTAAATGCCAGCGTTCACATTCTTTTGTTTGATAAAAACGGCAAAAAAGTGTTTTCAACAACCGAAACTGCCATATCGCAACTGACAGGGAGCCAGATTGCAGGTATTTCATTCCTCACTCCCAAAAAAGTGCTGCCCCTTTGCGAAAATGCTGTGGATGAGCTGATGATAAAACTGCAAGACGATATGCCAAAAATAGCGGCAAAAGCAGACGGAAAATTGTAGCGTCCTGGTTAGTTTGGCCCCTTGTTTATTCGCTAAGAACTTTGGCTAAAGCCATCTTAGTTTACGCTTTAAGTTCCGTCGGCTTAAGCCAGACGGCAATGAGTTATGCCTTGTTTTTTGTCTTCATTGCCGTCGGTTTTAACCGACGGGGAAGAGATTAAGAAAGTCGGGCTTTAGCCAAATTACGCTCTGCTCTATATCTGCCAAATAATTGTGTATAAGGTATATCAGCGACGCACTTCCTGGTTATTTTGCAGATGATAAACCTTCCCCGAATAATTACCAATACCCATTGTTTAATTGCAGATAACCTTATAAATTGCTGTGCATTAGCACAACCGATCTGCATAAAATAATATGGAGCATAACGAAATAGTTTACGCACGCGAACTAACCCTGCACCCCGAAGAATTTATTGATGTTTTAAAACGCAGCACCCTTGCCGCACGCCGTCCGATTGACGACGCTGAACGGATAAAATGTATGTGCCAAAACGCTAATTTAATAGTTACGGCCCGCAAAGACGGCAAGCTGGTAGGCGTGGCACGCTCATTAACTGATTTTATTTATTGTACCTATTTATCCGATTTGGCTGTTGATGAAAGCCTGCAAAAGCAGGGGATAGGCACTCGGCTGATAAAAGAAACTAAACGGCTTACGCCGCAGGCAAAACTAATTTTACTTTCGGCGCCCGCTGCCGTGGGATACTATCCAAAAATAGGGATGACACGGCATGAGCATTGTTACATGCTGGATAATGAGAACGACTTAAAAATATCCAAATGAGCATCACAAAAAGTATCGCAGTAAAACTAGCAATAAAATGGTCGTTGATATTTGCTTTGGTTATTATGTTTGCCCATGCAACAATGGCCCAAAGCAGCTCGGCCGGCAGTGTTTATCAATTTGATGGCAATGCCGAAACCCGCTGGAGCAGCCCCGAAAATCTGAACGGTAAAAAAGGGGCTGGTGGTAAAGAAAATAACGGCGCCAAGGGCCATCCGGCAGATTGGATAGAAGCGGGCAGTTCGAAAGCTTTACTTGATATCCGGGGAACTGGCATCATTAACCGCATATGGATAACTATTGATGACAGGTCGCCGCAAATGCTGCGCTCGTTAAAAATCGAAATGTTTTGGGATGGTGAGAAAAAACCGGCAGTTTCTGCTCCTATTGGCGATTTTTTTGGCGTTGGCCTTGGTCGCACGACAGCTTTTCAGAACGTTTTTTTTGCTGACCCGGAAGCCCGCTCGTTTATATGCTATATCCCTATGCCTTTTAAGAAAGGTGCCAGGATTGTGATAACTAATGAATCGAAACTTAAGCTGCATAATATCTATTTCGACGTGGACTATAGCCTGCTGCCCGAATGGAACAACAGCAATATGTATTTCCATGCCGCCTGGCGCCGCGATACCGCAACCACGCTGGCGCAGGATTTTGAGATACTGCCCCGCGTTAAGGGCCGCGGCAGGTTTTTGGGCGTAAATATGGGTGTTAACGCTAATCCGGTTTATGGCAAATCGTGGTTTGGCGAAGGTGAGGTAAAGATGTATTTGGATGGCGACAGGGATTATCCATCTATAAATGGTACCGGTACCGAAGACTATATCGGCACAGGCTGGGGACAAGCGAAGTTTATTAACCAATATTCGGGCTGTACCGTCGCCAGCGATAGTTTGCTGCAATGGGCTTTTTACCGCTTCCATGTGCCCGATCCGGTTTATTTTAAAACTGATTGCCGCATAACTATGCAGCAAATTGGCGGCGACACAAAGCAAAAGGTTGCCGGTTTCCAGGCTGCGAAAGCGCCATTAATACCGATAACTACGTATGACGACAAACTCCACATGTTTTATAAAAAGGGCGAGGTGCAGCAACTGGATAAAATCGCGCTGACTGATGGATGGGCGAATTTCTACCGTTCGGACGACGTATCTGCAACCGCTTATTTTTACCTGGATAAGCCTGCTGATAATTTACCCGCATTGCAGCCGGTTGCCATTCGCACCACGCAAATGCGCGATAAAGCGCCTAAATAACGAGCACGAATAATTCTATAATGAAGAAAGCATTCATTTTGTTGCACCTCGCTGTGGTACTTGCTGGTTTTACGGGCGTATTTGGCAGGCTGATAACTCTTAATGCCGGGCTAATCAGCTGGTACCGGTTAATGCTTTCAGGATTGTTATTGCTGTTGATTTTGGCGGCAAGCGGCAGGCTCAAAAAAATCACTTTTAAAAATGCGGTCAGGATTGGTTCTGCAGGTGCCTTTCTTGGTTTGCATTGGGTTTTCTTTTACGCAAGCATTAAGTATTCCAATATTTCGGTAGGTGTGGTTTGCTTTTCACTTACAAGTTTCTTTACATCTATTTTAGCGCCGCTGCTCAACCGAAAGAAATTCTCATTGGCCGAATTGATATTAAGCGGACTAACCCTATGCGGAATCGGGCTTATTTTCGGGCTGGATGCACATTATCGTACCGGTATTATTCTTGGAGTAATATCTTCATTGTTAGTGGCCTTTTACACCATATTTAATGAGCGGCTTACCAAAGTATTTGCTAATGAAACCATTACACTTTACACCATGTTTGGCGGCTTTGCAGGTGTCACGCTATTTTTACCTGTATATCTTTATCTCTTTCCGGTTAAAATGGCATTACCCTCGTTGCCGGATTTTGGCTATTTGCTGATACTGGCCTTGTTTTGTACAGTGCTGCTTTACCTGATGTCGACCTATGCGCTAAAAACAATTTCGGCCTTTACTGTTAACCTAACCTTTGGCCTTGAACCGTTATACAGTATTATACTGGCCATCTTGATTTTTAAAGAGAACAGGGATCTCACCGTTGGATTTTATTGCGGCCTTGGGTTGATCATACTTTCCGTAGTGTTGCAGATGGTTAGGGTAGCAGGACATCGGCGGAAAAGAACGATATCGGCAGATTAAAAAAAAATTTATGACAGTTGTTAGCCAGGTCATCCGGCATTGTTGGTAGTAAAAGTCACATATCCGATCAAAAAACTATAGAATACTGGAGGTTTAAAACCGCATCCCGCGTTAAACCGTCCGGCCTCACTTTCCTGGTTTTAAAAGGAGCTCCTGCCACCACCTCGAAGCGATTGCCATTATTGAAGTTTTTGGTTACCACAACGCTCCCGTTTACTGTAAGCCCCCGCGACCCAATGATAGCTGCCCGCCGACCGGCTATGTTTACGTAGCTGTCTTCGCCCACGTGATAAATTAATGATAGGCTTGGTTTTACGCTCACATTATCTTTTTGTAAATAGAAATAATAGCCCAATCTTCCCAAAAGATCGCTTTTACGTTTGAAATCATTTGTAGGGACAAATTTGAGCACACGTGGATCTGAAAATTCGGCAGGCGAATAACTGTTTTGGTTTACCTGCACAACCGGCACCTGTACGGCCGCATCAAATTCCCATTTTTTGTTGACCACATAGTTTAGCCCGGTAATGACATCGTAAGTGCCGATACTTGCCTGGTAATCCAGTGGCAGGCTCTTACCGTCGCTGTTTTTATCGTTGCTCCTGCTTAGTGGGATTTTGACCCCGGCCACGAAAGCTAACTCGTTGCCACTGTTTTGTTTAGGCGCGTAGTTGACAGTTTCGTATAGGTCCCCAATGTTAAAGTTACTGCCAAGAAAGCCGCTAGCGTAAGTCGCTGTAAGTTTCGACTGGAAAGAAAACCGGCTATTTAAGTTGAAAAGATATTCCAAATAGCTGTTAATCGTGCTGGTGTTTTGTTCACCCAACCCATAATTGGCGCCAATATCAATTACATGTTTTTTGTTGCGTAAAGTGACGGAGTCATTAGTGTTGTTTTTTAATACGCCAAGGCTGCAAAACCCCGCATCGCTGCAACCCTGCGAAAAAGCGTTATACGAGATAATGGTTGTAATTACAAGCAGGTATAAAAACTTCATGCGTCTTAATGTTTAAAATAGTATGTGATTTACCAAACCGGTAATCAGATACTTCGTCGCTCATGCCAGAAAGACCTTACAAGATATTGCAGATATTTAGGATACAGTATATTGTTGTAAGGAATGAAGTTGCTTTACGACAAACGCTAAAATCATAAGTTTAATTGTTTTATGGCACCATCGTTAAAGTTTTCTTTAGTAGGCTATTTGATAATAATGGCCGTGATACTCCTTTTGCTTACTTTGCAAAATAAAGTAAATCATCCGGTTTATAAGGTATCAACGGGAGTTGCCCGAAAGAAATGAGAAGTCGGTATAAATGTGGAGTTTCAGGTTATTTGGTAAAAAGCGCCGGTAGTTTTGTAATCGCTTGTATCTTAATATCCTTATAAAAAATCTCCGCTCCCTCTGATTGTATCTGAATTTTTCCTTTTGTCAGCGGTAACTCCTGGCCATTATCCATTTGTTTGTTGTGATATAAAATCATCATTACTTTGCCATTTACCACATGTATACTAGTATCGCCGTGGCAATATAAATCAAGTGTGTTCCATTGGCCGGATGGTTTTTCGGCGTCTGTGCTTTTCATGCAGTGCCGTCCTTGAGCGCCGCCTTCTTTAAAAGTAGTGAGGGTGCCTTTTGGGTCGTAAACGTATTCAGTTTCGGATTTTTTTACTACCGGAATATCAGCAAACCCTCCGGCCACTCCCCAATATTCGCCGCAATTACCTTCCTCTACCTGGAACTCCTGTGACCGCATCCACGCGCCATAATCTGCACCATATTTACCTACTGAATGGTACAGCAGTCCGCTGTCTTTCTTTTTGCCTTTCTTTTGCCCCCAAGAAAGCTGTCCCCATCTAAACTGCAACTGCAGGTGGTAATTTTCGTATTTTTTTTGGGTTGATATAGCGCCCCAGTTTTCGCCTGATATGCGGATGACGTTTTCGCTTTCATCGTTAACAATAGTAAAAACATGTTTAGGGTCATTATTCAGGCCAATTGGAGTGCCGGTAATGGGTTTGCCGTTGTCGTCCAGGTCGGGGCCTATGTAGGTCTCCCAGCCGGTTAAATCTTTGCCGTTAAACAGCGGTCTCCAGCCGTCCTTTTTCACAATGGTAAAACCAAACGTAATTGCAACTAGCAGTAACACTGAGATTAGCTTTAAAGGTTTCATACGGTGATGGTTTAATTAACCGAAGATAGGAAATAAATAAAAGCAAGTAACACTGGTATCAATACCGTTTTACTGAATTAAAACTAACTTAACATTGAAAATATAGTTTTGGCAATGGGATTGGCGGGATGTATTTTCGATGCGATCTATTATGAAATAAAGCTCATTCAAATGTATATTTGGCTACCATACGTTGACCCAAGTTAATAGAAACCTAATTCTACTTTATGAAAAAATACTTTTCTGCCCTGTTTATTATACTGTTAACAAGCGTTTTTGCAAAAGCGCAAAACCAGCAATTTTCAAAATCATTAGGCTCCACATCCGGCGGCACCACGCAACCTTTTCTGTTTTCGGTTAACACCCTCACAGAAGATGCCCCTGCCTGGAATTTTAATTACACCGGCAGTTATGGCGAACATACCGCAGGCCCTTTTGGCTACGATGGCGTCGACCAGCAGTTTGCTGTTAAGGGTTATCTGGGCAACCGCTTTACCCTTTTTGCCAACGCCGACCTGGGCTTTGCCCATAATGGCAGCACAACAACAGCGCAACAAGCGGAAGTAATCCGCGACTTTGTCGGTGGCAAAACATTTTCGGGAGCCAGGTTTGGATTAGGTTTGGGCGTAAATCGTGATTTTTCAAACACGGGTGCTATTTTCAGCAGGGTTACTGCATCATTCGAGGCTGCCTCATGGCGGGTTGGCGGTAACATGAGGTTTGAAAAAGCCTTCAGCAAAACCCGTGACCGTATCGACCTTGTTAGTAGCATCGGTTTCCAGCACCGTATTACCGGGCCGGTTTTTGCAGGTATTGAAGCCGTGGGAGAGGACCTGGAAGGTTTTTGGGAAGCAGACGAGACCGAGGGTGGCGCCAAGCTGCTGGTTGGTCCGTCAATACATGTGGCTCCGACCAACTCAAAGTTCTCTTTTTCTGTTTCAGGCGGGCCGGTGTTTCATGCCACGCACAGCACCGTATTACCTTCGGAAGCAATAAGGGATGTTGGCATATTGGGTACCCAAAATGGTTACACCATCAGGGCTATGGTTGCTTTTAATTTGCATTGATAAGGTTCAAGAGTCAATAATCAAGGATTAAGAGCCGAGAATCAAGAGTCAAGAATCAAGAGCTAAGACAAACGATCTTTAAAACCCGATAATCGGCTCCGTTAAGAGTCCAATATCGGTTCCTGGTGGGAGGGCTTAACTTAAGGTGAATTCGATATAAGGGTTAATATTATAGTGCTTTATTGCCAGTTTAAGCGTTCCATTTTTACAATAGGAACATCTGTTGTAAAATAAACATTTGATAATCAATATGTTTCACAGCGTTCGGGGTGTTCCGCTGAGAAAAATGGAACGATTTGCCGGGTTTCTTCGCCCGAACCCGTGCTAACTTAGTGAGATTGCCCGATGGGGGTAGTCCGGTGTTCAACTCGTCTTTTTATAATTAATAATCGCCCAGCTGTTAAGCACTACGGCAAACAACCCGATAGTGCCTAACTGCTTTGCTATGTCTTTAAATCCGCTGCCTTTTAGTACTATCATCCGCATTACATCTATCAGGTAGGCCACCGGGTTAAACTTTGTGACAAATTTGGCCCAGTCGGGCATGCTGTCAATCGATGTGAACAGGCCGCCCATCAGTATGAACACCATCATAAAGAAAAACATCACAAACATGGCCTGCTGTTGGGTATCACAAAAAGTAGAAATCAGTAGCCCAAAGCCGGATATGGCCAATAGGTAAACCGCGATAAATGCATAGAGTAATAATATATTTCCCAACGGGGTGATGCCGTATATCAGCCATGAAACTATCAACCCTAAGGTGAATACCACGTTCCCCAATATCCAAAAGGGGATGAGCTTGCCTAATATAAAGTGATGTTTTTTTATAGGGGTTACATTTATCTGCTCGATGGTGCCCACTTCCTTTTCCTTCACTATGTTCAGTGCGGTTAAAAAACCGCCTATCATAGTCACCAGAATCGCCAATATGCCAGGTACCATAAATACATGATAATTTAAATAGGGGTTAAACCAGTTGGATGAGGCAATAGTTATGGTTGGTTGCTGGTTAAATTTGCCGGGCTGTACCAGTTGAACACGAACATCGGCATTAAAATTTTTGATAATGCCCGTGAGATAAACCCCACCCAAATTGGCTTTTGTGCCGTTGATGGCATTTACGGCGATAAACAGCTTTTGCTCATCCTCGCGCACAAGGTTGCGTTCAAAGCCGTGCGGAATTTCGAGGATCAAATCGGCCTTATCGCTTTCAATCAGCTTGAATGCTTCTTTGAACGAAAAATCGTAGCCGGTCAGTTTAAAATATCCTGAAGCCGTAATTTTTGAGATCAACTTTTGCGAGTAGGAGGAATGGTCATTATCAATGACGGCTATGTTTACATTCTTTACTTCGTAATTTGCGGCAAGCGGCAATATCAGCAACTGCATAACCGGCATAACCATTACCATCGCCAGTATGGCCCTGTTACGGAATATCTGCCGGAACTCCTTTTGCAATAAAAATTTAATGGTCCTCATGACAGGCGTATTTTAAAACTTTTTAAACTGACGATAAGCAGCGCGACCGTTATCCCCGAAAGGATAAGCGTTTCCTTCCAGATGGCGTTAAAGCCCAAGCCCTTTATCATAATATCTTTAACAATAATGTAGTACCATTTTGCGGGGATGATATTTGAAAACCATTGCAACGGCACTGGCATATTCTCGATGGGGAACATAAACCCGCTGAACAATATGGTTGGCAATAGCATGCCCATCAGCGAAATCAACATAGCCACCTGCTGCGAATTGGTTTTTACCGATATAAAAATCCCTACGGTAAGGCAGGTGATTATAAACAAGGTGCTCTCGGCAAAAAGCAACAGTATGTTCCCGTTTACAGGTAAATCAAGCACAAAAACGCTTAGCAATAAAATTGATGCGACGTTAATAAGCGACAATAAAAGATAGGGGATCGCCTTTGAAATGATCACCAGTATAGGCCTAAACGGAGATACCAGCAATATCTCCATGGTGCCGGTTTCTTTTTCTTTTACAATAGATACGGCGGTCATCATTACGCAAACCAGCATTAGCACCAAGGCCATAACGCCCGGAACAAAATTAGGTGCGCCCTTGAGTTGCGGGTTATACAACATCCGTATTTCGGGTTGAATGCGGTAAGGAACTTTTGATGTTTTGCTAAGTTGTGCCTGGTAATCCTGTATTATAGAGCCTACATAGCTGGTTAGTGTAGTGGCGTTGTTCGGATCGGATGCATCGGCTATTACCTGTATTTGGGCAGCATTTTGATGCAGCAAATCGTTATTAAAGCCTGCAGGGAAAATAACCGCCATCCGGATATCGCCCCGTTTAAAGGCATCTTCCATTTGCTGGTGACTCATGACAGTCCGTACAATATCAAAATACCGGCTGGCCCCAATTTTGGTAATAATTTCTTTGGATGCGGCATCGTTGGCCTGGTCCATTACTACTATCCGGCTGTTTTTTACTTCGTTGGTAAGCGCGAAGCCGAATATCAGTATCTGCACTACAGGCATGCCGAACAGGATGAGTAATGTCTTCCTGTCGCGCAGCACATGGGCGAACTCCTTTTTTATAAATACCAAAAACTGTTTCATTGCAATAAGTTTAATCGCCGCGTTTTGCGCCGCGTGCCAGTTTATAAAATACCTCATCCATCGTTTCTACCCCGAAGGTGTTTTTTAAATTTCGCGGGGTATCCAGCGCCTTTATTTTACCGTCGACCATTAGCGATATGCGGTTGCAGTATTCGGCTTCATCCATGTAGTGCGTGGTCACAAATATGGTTACGCCGCGATCGGCAGCATTGTATATCAAATCCCAAAACTGGCGACGGGTAACCGGGTCGACACCTCCGGTAGGTTCATCCAAAAAAACAATTTTGGGTTCGTGCAGCACCGCAACCGAAAAAGACAGCTTTTGTTTCCAGCCCAACGGGAGGGAGGCCACCAGCTTTTTAGCCTCTTGCTCAAGCCCAAGGTTATGAAGTAATTCATCACTTTTTGTTTTGATTTGCAGATTGGTCAACCCGTAAATTCCCCCAAAGAATTTTATGTTTTCAATCACGGTCAAATCTTCATAAAGCGAAAACTTCTGGCTCATATAGCCGATGTTCCGCTTTATCTGTTCGGTTTGTTTGTACACATCAAAACCGGCAATAGTAGCGCTGCCCGACGAGGGGATAGAAAGCCCGCAAAGCATGCGCATGGCGGTGGTTTTCCCGGCTCCGTTGGCGCCTAAAAAGCCAAATATCTCGCCTTTCTCCACCTCGAAGGTTATCTCGTCAGCGGCAATAAAGTCACCAAAGCGTTTGGTTAGTTTGTCGGTTTTTATAACGGTTTCGCCCATGGTTTAATCCTTTAATAATTTAATAAAGCTGTCCTCGATGGTTGTCCCGGTTTTTTTTAGTTCGATGCCGGTCAGCTCTTTTTTTGTTAAATACGATTTTACGCCCTCTAAATCGACGGTCTTGTTTTTAAATGATGCATGTGCAAATTCGCCAAACGCGTAGCTGGCCAATACCTCATCATATCCATTTAATATTTTTAAAAGCGCATGCATGTTGTCGGCTTTTATTGCGTAAAGCTGGTTAGGGTATGCTTTAATGATATTCCCCGGGGTGTTAACCGAAAGGATTTTGCCACCCTGTATCAGCGCAATCCTGTCGCACAAGTTTGCCTCATCCATGTAAGGGGTTGACACCACAATGGTGATATTTTGCGCCTTTAGTTGTTTCAGCATCTCCCAAAATTCCTTGCGCGATACCGGGTCGACTCCGGTTGTGGGCTCATCTAAAAACAGCACGGTAGGTTTGTGTATCAGCGCGCAGCACAATGCCAGTTTCTGCTTCATCCCGCCCGATAGCTTACCCGCGCGACGAGTTTTAAAAGGCTCCAGCTGTACGTAGATATCTTTTATCAGGTGATAATTTTCTTTGATAGTGGTGTTAAAAAGCGTGGCGAAAAAATTAAGGTTTTCCTCAACGCTCAAATCCTGGTACAGCGAAAACTTGCCGGGCATATAACCCACTCGGCTTCGTATCTGGCTATAATCCTCCACCACGTCGAAACCATCCACCGTAGCCGAGCCGCCGTCCGGCAGTAGCAGGGTAGTCAGCACCCGGAAGATGCTGGTTTTGCCCGCGCCATCGGGGCCTATCAACCCAAATATCTCGCCCTGGTTTACAGAGAATGAAACCGCATCCACAGCGGTAGTTTCTCCGTAAACCTTGGTTAAATCCTTTACAATTACAGCCGCTTCCATAACTATAGCTTTACTTCGCCGTACATGCCTATTTTGAGGTAGCCGTCGTTTTTAACCCTTATTTTAACGGCGTAAACCAGGTTGGCCCGTTCGTCCTTGGTCTGAATGGTTTTTGGGGTAAACTCTGCCTTGTCGCTTACCCATTCAATAGTACCCTGATAGGTTTTGTAGGTGTCTTTCGTATCATCCACCAACACTTTCACCTGTTGGTTAACTTTTACATGCGAAATCTGGTCGCCGGTAATATAGGCCCGCAGGATAATAGAATTCAGCTCCGCTATTTTGTAAATAGGCTTGCCATTGGTGGTTACTTCGTTTACCTCGGCATATTTGGTGAGCACCGTACCGTTTACGCCGTTTATGATGCGGCATTTTTCCAGTTGGTCGTTTATTTGCTGCACCTGCACATCAAGAGGCGCAGTCTGTTCGTTAAGGTTTGCCGACATAATACCCAGCGACGATTGCTGGGCTGATATCTGCTTTTTCACAACCGCCACCTGCGAATTTGCATCGTCCAGTTGTTTTTGCGTAGCCGCATCTGCTTTTAACAGGTTGGTAATACGTTTCTGCTCGCGTTCGGCCTGGCGCAATTGCTCTTGCAGGGCAGCGGTTTGCGCCGCAATATCGGGTTTGCCGCTTAAAACGGCCTTAGCCTGGGCTTGCAGTTGCTTCTTTTTCAGATAGAGTTGCACACTGTCGATATAGCCTATTTGCTGCCCGGCCTTTAAAACCTGGCCTTCCTCTATGTCAAGCTGCTTTATTGTTCCGGTAGCTTCGGCGGATACAATGGTTTCCACAGCTTCGAATGTGCCGGACGCATCGTATTTTTCTTCGGACTTATTACAGGCTGTGAGGCCTATTAATAGTATGGTTGATAATATTTGTATTTTTTTCATGACAAGTTTTATTGTTGATTACCGGTTGTTGTTTGCTGGTTGTACTGCGACATTAATAACTGTGTTTCGTGCAGTATTTTGCTTTGACGGGCCTGGTCCTCGGCGTTTACCTGGCTTAAAAAGTCGTTGCCGTTGATAACGCCGTTTTCCAATTGTGCCATCGCAGTTGTTTTTACCCTGCTACGCAAGTTGATAATTTCATCGTCGCTGGCCAGTAGCTGCTGGTATTTGCCAATCTCAGCATCCTGTTGTTTTACCGTCAAATTGGTGTTAAACAGGAAGGTTTCCTTCTGCACATCGAGAGTTTTGCGATTGATATCGATAAGCGCCCGGCTCTTCTTCAGCGTATAAAAAACCGAGGGCGACCATGTTAAGCGGATGCCGCCGATGTAATAAGCATCCAAACTATTGCTAAGCATATCGAGCCCTGGCCTGCCCACACCGCCCTGCAGGAATAGTCCCAATCGGGGCAGCGTTTTTGAGGTTAGCAGCTTGTTTTGCACATCCAGGTTTTTAGCTTGCTCATTATAAACCAGCAGTTCGGGCCGGTTAATTTGTTCTGATACAGTGATGGGTTGTGGTTTAGCCAATACGGTTTCCGCAGTTGTGTTGGTGCCGGTAAACAATCCCAGCATATCCACGCAGGCCTTGCGCGATGCCTGCAATTCGATGGTGCGCTGCTTATTCTTTAAAATATCTGCCTTTATTACATCGCCGGTGCTTTTAAATGCGGTGCCGTTTTTTATGGACGCTTCTGCCTTATTCAACCCGAGCTGCAAATCCTTTATTAACAGGTCGTTTTGCTTTATCTGCTCATCAAGCAGCAGTACGCCAAAAAATAACTGGTTAATTCGGCCCTTTAGCTGGTACAATTCGGCTTCCAGTTGCTGCCGGTTAATGGCTTCGCTGGTTTTTTGCAATTGTTTTTGCTGCTCCAGTTCGCCGCCGGTGTAAAGCACCTGGTTAATTTCTCCGTAAGCCTTGTATTGGTCTTTGCTTAAGGCCGGTATGTTAACCCCCGGCAGTTTAATAGGTATTTGGGTTACTGTTGATTGGTAAGTTGCCTGCCCTGTAAAGCTAAGTTGCGGCAGGTAGCCCTTTTGTATGTTATCGATATTATATTCCGACGTTTTGGCAATCAACTCGCGTTGTTTTATCAGCGGGTAGTTTTGTTCGGCTTGCTTATAACAATCGGCAAGTGTTAGCTGCTGTGGCGATTGTGCCCGGCCTGCAAAGACCGCCATCAGTACAAAAAAGGCACATAAAAATATTCGCTTTTTCATGTAGTATTAATTTATTTAATATTTTGATTTAGTCATTTGATTAAACTTAAGGCAAATTTTTTTCTCCTATTCGAGCATTAATTTCATCCATTTGGGAACCAGTGTTTTACGGTCCTCCAGCAATTGGTTAAACATATCGTCGCTCATGGCGCTGGTTGAGTGAAAAACAGGCTTGGCAATAAACGGAAATATCAGCATACCTAAAAAGTTGAGGAAAAGCTGCACCGGGTTAATGCCTGGTTTACGCTCTGCCAGTTGTTTTACAAAATGCGATTTTAAAACAAACGTGTTTAGCTGTATTATTTTGGCAAAACGCTCTGGGTTGGTCCTTATCTCGCTCAATACAAAAATTGGCAGGTCGGGGTTTTTGGTCAGCATTTCGATATAATTAACAGCCACCCAATCAATTTTTTCTTCCAGGCTGGTGTTTGTGTCATTCAGGGCAGGCGATATAAAGGCAAAAAGCTGTTGCACTTTCTCGATCATAATAATCTCGAAAAGTTTCTCTTTGCTGCGGAAGTAGTAGTTTAAAAGCGCCAGGTTAAGTCCGGCCTGTTCGGCAATATTCCTGGTTTTGGTAGCCGCATATCCTTTTTTAGTGAATACAATACGCGCGGCTTCCTTAAACTTTTCCTCGGTCGACAGGTTAACTTCAGCTTTTTCTTGTTCGTCCATTTCTTTTGTTGCGATGGTTGACGGGACAAATATAAAAAGCGTTTTTGATTTAATCAAATTATTTAATCATCTGATTTAATCAACAAATTTCATACAATTATAATGGCGAATAATTATTTGTCGTATATTTCAAAGCTAATAAACCTATATCATTACACCTCCTATACAAAAACAGGAAGCTATGAATTTATCTAATATCAAATCTCCCGGCGTATACATTAACGAAATAAATGCTTTCCCAAATTCTGTAGTTGGAATTCCAACGGCTGTTCCTGCATTTATAGGTTACACCCCGCTGGCATCTTACGAAGGAAAGTCGTACACCAATGTGGCTCAAAAAATTACTTCATTTGCCGACTTCCAGGCGTTTTATTGTTTTCCCGACTCACCTGTACCTGCCGCGCCGGCCAAACAATATAGTCCCCAGTATTATTTAATGCAACAAAAAAGCCAGCCGACATACAAAAATTATATGGTTATAAATGGTGATTATTACTCAATAGTACCCGACCCTAATACCATATATTAGCTATATAACAGCATCCGGCTTTTTTATGAAAATGGGGGAGGCGATGCCTACATCGTTTCAGTAGGGAGTTACGGACCGCCATCCGGAAAACCCATTACCCCGGGAGAGCAAATAATAAATCCAAACGTCCAATTAAACGACTTGATGGCCGGCCTTTATTTACTGCTGAATGAGCAGGAACCAACCATGTACATTTGCCCCGAGGCTACTTTACTTTCTGTTGCAGATAATTCAACCCTGATGGAGGCCATGCTGCAGCAATGTTCGAACATGGGAACCGCCGTCAGTATTTTTGACATTATAGGAGGCAAGGCGCCCGACCCTATCCAATATACAACTGATATTGAAACCTTCAGGAATGGTACCGGTGTTGTTGGCCTCGACTATGGCACGGCCTACTATCCCTTTATTGGTATCACCGTTATGCAATCACCGGATATTGATTATACTAACCTTTTTGGCGGTGATGTATCACAGTTGGCTCCAATAATCAATCCGCCCACAAATCCCGATCCTAATATAAACGCCATTTTAAACAATATTCAAAACCCCGGTAATCCACCTTTAACAGTTGCACAAAATAATAGTGCACTGCTTAATGCCAGCCGCACCTACAGCCAGGTTATTACTTATATACTGGCGGATACCAATTTATTGCCGGCAAGCGCGGCGATGGCCGGGGTTATAACTACAACGGATAACGAGGTTGGCCCGTGGCAGGCCCCGGCAAATACATCGATCGTTGGCGCGGCCTCGCTGCCAATTAATTTGACAGACACCCAACAAGCAAACTTAAATGTGGACGCAGTTTCAGGGAAATCAATTAACTCCATAAGATTTTTTAACGGCCTCGGCATTTTGGTTTGGGGCGCCCGCACGCTCGATGGCAACGACCAGGACTGGAGATACCTGCCTGTACGAAGAACATTGATTTTTATTGAGCAGTCCTGCAAACTTGCAGCACAGGCATATATATATCAGCCCAATGATAAAAATACCTGGGAGGCCGTGACATCAATGATTGGCAGCTTTTTAACGACCGTATGGAAAGAAGGAGGGCTGATGGGAGCCAGTGCAAGCGAAGCATTCTCAGTTGCGTGCGGTTTGGGAACAACTATGACCGGTGATGATATTTTAAACGGATTTATGAACGTTGTTGTAAAAGTCGCGGTTATTCACCCGGCTGAGTTTATAGTAATTACGTTTCAGCAGCAGATGGCTGCTTCAAGTTAGTCCGAAGTTTCTGAGTTGAAAAATGTCAGGCATTTATTGTTGGTGGAAAAGCCAATAGAAATATTGGAGGCTGTCGTTCACGGCGAAATCTTTTAACAATTAACCCCGTGTAATTTCGTTGCCTCCCATATCGGCAACGGTTACGTCGTTGCCGTCAACCTGCCCACCTGGCAGGAGGGCGATTGATTTTCTTTTATTATTCCATCATTCCCATTTTTAACGGGAGTTACTGCAATAGTATATTTTTCTCTTATTTACTTACATTTGTCCCGAAACAAGTTCTTTACTTTCCTTCATCAACCGGTATAG
This sequence comes from Mucilaginibacter sp., assembly GCF_025359345.1. Taxonomy (GTDB): domain Bacteria; phylum Bacteroidota; class Bacteroidia; order Sphingobacteriales; family Sphingobacteriaceae; genus Mucilaginibacter. The sequence goes on along the minus strand of NZ_JANYGQ010000022.1, from coordinate 198,518 downwards.
GTTTTACTTAAGTGTAGATTAATAGGGAATCGTGTGCAAATCACGGACTGTCGCGCAACTGTAAGTAACACAAAAAGTTTTTGCCAATGATGTCCACTTTCTGTTAACCAACGGATGGGAAGGGCGGCAAAAATGTTACAAGTCAGGAGACCTGCCATACTGAATTGACAATGCTTTCGCGGTATGAAGCAGGGTCTGGTTTGGTGTGTTACGATGCTATTAATTCTCTATAGTAATCGCCTGCACGCAATCCTCCCTTTTTTATTATCCCTTGCATTGCGAAGTTTAGCCAGGAGCTTTTAACTGAATTATTCATTTAATCATTAAAAGAAATGCTAACGCAAAATCTAGGCTACCCGCGTATTGGTAGCCAACGTGAATTAAAAAAAGTCTGCGAGAATTACTGGGCAGGCAAAACCGGGCTGAGAAATGTGCAGACCGTAGGTAAAAACATTCGTCATGAAAACTGGCAATTACAAAAAGAAGCCGGTATCGACCTAATCCCTTCAAATGATTTCTCTTTTTACGACCAGGTATTAGACCACTCATTTATGTTTGGCACCATCCCGAAACGTTACCACGAAGTGATCCAACAAAAAGGGAATGACGAACTTGACCTCTACTTCGCGATGGCCCGTGGCTATCAGAAAGATGGGCTGGATATCGTAGCAATGGAAATGACCAAGTGGTTTGATACCAACTACCATTACATTGTGCCCGAGTTTTATAAGGATCAGCAATTCAAACTGTTTTCGACTAAAATTATCGATGAGTTTTATGATGCCAAACAATTGGGCATAATTACAAAACCAGTATTGATCGGCCCGGTGACGTACCTGCTACTGGGCAAAGAAAAAGAAGCCGGTTTTCAAAAGCTGGACCTGATTAAAAACTTGTTGCCGGTTTATTTAGAGATTATTACCAGGTTAAAAACTTTGGGCGTAGAATGGATACAGTTTGATGAGCCTTTCCTGACGCTTGACCTGTCTGAAAAAGAGCAACAAACCTATAAAGACACCTATAAACAGATCCGCAAAGAGTTCCCTTTCTTAAAAATAGAAATAGCTACCTATTTTGAAAGCCTTGGTAATAATGCCGCGTTGGCCACTTCGTTGCCTGTGGACGCATTGCACATTGACTTAGTTCGAGCGCCGCAGCAGTTAGCGGAAGTAATCGCGCATTTGCCGGAAAAAACAATCCTTTCGTTAGGTATCGTCGACGGCCGCAATATCTGGAAGAACGATTTTGAAGCTTCGCTGGCCATTATTGGCAAAGCAGTTGAAAAACTTGGCGCTGACCGCGTATGGATAGCGCCATCCTGTTCGCTGGTGCATTCACCCTGCGACCTCGACAGTGAAACAAACGAAGCGGTACTTACAATAGGTATTAAACAATGGCTGGCTTTTGCCAAACAAAAAATAAATGAGGTGGTATTGCTTAAAAATATTACCGTGTCCGGCGGCAGTTGTCAGCGTGAGTTGGCTGAAAATATATTAGCCAATACTAACCGGAACGGCTCGGCCCTAATACACAATCCGGCGGTTAAACAGCGGGTAAGTTCAATCACCGAAAAAGATGCTCACCGCCGTTCGGCCTTCCCGGCGCGAAAAATACAACAGCAGGAACTGCTGCGCCTGTCTTTATTTGCAACAACTACCATCGGCTCGTTTCCGCAAACAGCTGAAGTACGAAGCTGGCGCGCACAATTCAAAAAAGGCACGTTGTCTGAAGCAGAATACAATAACCTGATCGAAGAGGAAACAGAAAAAGCGGTAAAATGGCAGGAGGAGATAGGCCTGGATGTTTTGGTGCATGGCGAATTTGAACGTAATGACATGGTGGAGTATTTCGGAGAACAACTGGCCGGATTTACCTTTACCCAAAACGGCTGGGTGCAAAGCTATGGCAGCCGGTGCGTTAAACCACCTATTATCTATGGTGATGTATCCCGCCCCGAACCTATGACAGTTAAATGGTCGGGCTATGCGCAATCCTTAACCAAAAAGTGGATGAAGGGCATGTTGACAGGACCTGTAACCATCCTTCAATGGTCGTTCGTTAGGAACGATCAGCCCCGTTCGGAAACCTGTACGCAAATTGCTTTCGCCATACGTGATGAAGTTGTTGACCTGGAAAAAGCGGGCATCAAAATTATACAGATTGATGAGCCCGCTATTCGTGAGGGACTGCCGTTACGAAAAGCAGACTGGCAAGCTTACCTCGATTGGGCGGTTAAAGCCTTCCGGATCTCCGCCAGTGGTGTGCAGGATGATACCCAGATACATACCCATATGTGCTATTCGGAGTTTAATGACATCATAAAAAGCATAGCTGATATGGACGCCGATGTAATTACCATTGAAACCTCGCGCTCCCAAATGGAACTGCTGGATGTTTTCGCTGATTTTAAATATCCGAACGAAATCGGGCCGGGGGTTTACGATATCCACTCGCCGCGGGTACCCAACCGGGCGGAAATGATTAACCTGCTGAAAAAAGCAGAAGCGGTGATACCCGAAAGTCAGCTTTGGGTAAACCCGGATTGCGGTTTAAAAACCCGCGGCTGGGACGAAACCAAAAAGGCTTTGGTTGAAATGGTAGCAGCTGCTACCGCAATGCGCGAAACTGTTACTGTTTAAATTTTTAATATCTGCCGGGTGGCATTTGCCGCCCGGCTTATTTAACCATTATGGCACAACACGAACCCAAACACTGTCCGCGGTGTAATTCACCGTTTGAATGCAAGGTCGGCAGCATACTGCAATGCCAATGCAGCGGGCTGGCTTTCAGCGATGCGGAGTGGGATTACATCCGGCTGACCTACACCGACTGTCTTTGCCGGCATTGCCTCCAGGCCATTAAACACGAGATCAGCACGAATAATACCCGACAAAAAATGCGGGCCATACTGGCTCCGATTAAACGATCATGAATTTAGAAGAACGCATACAGCAATCGGAAACCCGCATTTTCAAAGCGGTTTTCCCGAACACGACCAATCATTACGACACTTTATTTGGCGGAACGGCCATGCATATGATGGACGAAGTGGCTTTTATAGCCGCTACCCGCTTTAGTCGCCAGGTAATGGTGACCGTGAGCAGCGACAAGATTGATTTTAAAAAGTCCATTCCCGCCGGTACGATTATCGAACTGGTTGGCAGGATCAGCCATGTAGGCAATACCAGCTTAAAGGTGAATGTAGAGATCTATATTGAACAAATGTATGCAGAAGGCCGCGAGCTGGCGATTCACGGCAGCTTTACTTTTGTGGCTATTGATGAAAATAAAAAGCCGGTAAATATTGTTAAATGAAAGAGCATCTTATCAAAAGAAAAAAACCAAAATTTCATTAAAATATTTTTTCAAGAGCTATGCAAGGCCCCACTGGTTATATTGGGTTGGGAATGGATTGAATTAAGAAAGGCCGTTTCGGTTATTGAAACGGCCTTTCTTATTTAAAATTTTGTTAAACTATGATTCGCTACTTTTCGCCTATTCCTTTTTCCTTCATCAGTTTATACATGCTTTCAGGGTCGGTAGGGGTACCGGCAGTTGCATTTATTGCCCCGGTTTCGGTGATGATTATGGTGTCCTCAATCCGCAGGTGCATCTTCATGTCTTTATCTTCTATTATGGGTTCAACGTTGAAAACTACGCCCGGCACAAATGGTTTATCGTAGGGCCCAACATCGTGCACTGCCATGCCTACGTAATGGCCTATCCCGCCCGGGTAATATTTTTCGAACCCATGTTTGGCGTACACCCGTTTGGCAATATCATTCATCTGCTCTACGGTTATACCTGGCTTCATAGCTGCTATGACCGTTTCAGATGCATCCTTAATGCAGTTATACATGGCCAATTGCTTTTCGGTGAACTTACCCTCTACCGGCCAGGTGCGCGTAATATCGGTTGAGTAATAGTTTAACTCGGGGGCATAATCCATCATCATAACGTCGCCGGCTTTAATGGTGTGATTGTTGGCGTTGTAGTGCCAGCTTAAGCCACGTTCGGCCGAAGCCGCAATGGGGAAATAGGATGGACTCATAGCACCCTCATTTTGGTAAACAAAGTCGCAGGCGGCAACTACCTGGTACTCGTAAATACCCGGGCGTGTAACGCGCATCGCCTCGTCAAAACCGTGCGCGCCTATTTTTCCGCATTCTTTTATTACAGCAATTTCCTTGGCATCCTTCACCCAGCGCATAGTGTCAAGCGTTGGGCTAAGGCTTTTAATAGTTACCAGCGGAAAACGCTCCTTAATTTTATTCGCAAAGTTGGCCTCTTTTGATATTCTGCCGTCCCATGGGTCGCTTAAGCGTGTGTTGATGAAAACTTCGCCGCGGTCGCGGGTCATTTCAGCGGTTTCGCCGGGCGAGGTAACCAGGTAAAAGGTTTGATTTCCACCGGCCAGGCGTGCCAGTAAATTTGTCATTGCGGATTTGGGCAACACGCTGGTCATTTGGTATTCTTTTGCCGCGTCCGGGCCTGGCTTAATCAACGCCTCATCCTTTATATCCGCAAAACGCCCCTCGGGAACCAATAGCGTAGCCGTTTTTGTTTTGCCATTTAATATCAATACCGAGCTGGGAAATTCAACCCCCGTTAAATAATAGAAGTTATTATCCTGCCTGAATTTAATGTAGGCTTCTGTAGGTTCAGCGCCTTGTATAATGGCCACGCCATCGCCAATTTTCTCCATTAATTTGGCCCGGCGCGCCGCAAAGTCGGCTGGGGTAAAGTATTTCCAAAGGCTTTGGGCCGGTGAGACACTGGCGCTTAACAGGAACGCCAAAAACAAGGTCAGTTTAATTGCTTTCATGATGCTGAGGTTTGGTATACAGTTTTTATAATAATAAAGGTAGAGTAAATATATCACTATAGAAGGAAAGAACAAGTACCACCTCTCACTCTGCTTTTTTTTGACGGAAACCGCATATCATATATCGGTATCAGGCGGCACAAAACCCAACATGCGGCAAATCATCACAATCTGTCCTTTGTGATGAAACTCATGGGTAACAACGTGGGTAAATAATCGAAGTGGCGTAAACGTTAATATCTCGTCGTCCCAATGCTGCGCTGTTATGGGTATCTCCATTTTACCATCAAAGTTTTGCAGAAATGTGGCTACAGTTTCATCCGCTTTTTGATAAAGTTGACGCAATTCCTTGAAAGTTGCAGACCCTTTATCCTTTATAGAACCGTAAGGCTGGCGTAAGCAAAAGTAAGCAAGCCAAACAAAATAGCATGAAGTGGTGTGCTCCATTAAGCCGCGAATAGTTTTGTTTGTGTATGCGGTTACCGGTGTGTCAATATCGGCGTCAACTTGCGTTTCAACAAAATTTAACAGGATGCTCCGCGACTCCTGGACCAGCGCATATTGTTTTTTTAACGTTTCTATCATACTTAAACTAAACTAAAAAATATAGTTCAATTCATCAATGGCAGGCCATAAAAAGTGGTCCGAGAATCCACAGTAAGACTGCAGGAGTTGCAGCTATCTGGACCTGGTTGTCCTGGACAAATCTGTACGTAAAACATTTACCATGCATATTGGTTTAACAAGTACATAAAGCTATTATAGCTATATCTGATTTTTTTATATTAATACTTATACCGAACTGTGCAGTCCAACTCCCTCAACAAAAGGTTTTTCCTGGTAAAATCGCTACTGATATTATTATTTATAAGTTTGGGTACACTTGCCCACAGCCAGGTGATCACCCCAACAGATTCTCTCAAAGCCGACTCGTTACGCGCCAAAACTATGAAGGAGCAAAAGCGTGCTGATAACCTGAACAAACAATATGATTTTGGCGATTTAACCCGTAATATTCTTCACCCTAAAAGAAAAGCAGACAGCCTGCACCATGGGTCGGGTATAACAATTGTACCTAATATAGCAGCTAATCCAACCATCGGCGCCCAGTTGGGTATCAAAGCGGTAGCAGGGCGAAGATTAGGCAACGACCCCAAAACGCTGTTGTCTGTTGCGGCAACATCAGCTTCTATTACCAGCAAAGGGATAATTTATTTCTACGTAAACCATAACATCTTCACGCCGGGCAATAAGTGGAATTTCCAGGGGAATTTTGTAATTGCAAAAACTGTTAGCCCGGATTTTGGCCTGGGCATAGGTCGACCCGACGATGGCGGAAGCGCTACCGACAAAATTTTAGCCGATGCCGCCCATAAAGGCTATGCAATTCATTCCTACTATCTCAATATAAGGGAAAAAGCTTATAAAGAAGTTGCAAAAAACCTTTTTTTAGGCGCTGGCTTGTCATTTGAAATAAGAGGAAAAATTACCACTAAGGATACAATAAATAATGCAACGCCATCAAGCGTATATAATAATGAGCATGGGTTTCCGCAGGATCATTATTCAGCAAACGGCTTTCTTTTTAACGTAGAGTACATCACCCGCGATAACCCGAACCGCGCCTACAGCGGCATTTATTTTGATGCCGGGATAAGGGTCAATCAAACATGGATAGGCAGTACAAAAAATGCGATGCAGTTTACCACCGATTTCAGGAAATACTTCAGCCTGTCTGATTCCAGCCCCGAAACTGTCCTTGCTGTCTGGAACTGGGGTTCGTACCTGTTAAGCGGCAGCATACCATACCTTGAGTTACCCGGTACCGCCAGAGACGGTACTTTCAGAAGCGGGAGGGGGTATACCTCGCAATATTTTAAAGGCACCCAGTTTAATGATACCGAAGCAGAATTCCGCTTCCCTATATTGGCCAATAAATTTATCAGTGGTGTTGTATTTGGCAGTATGCAGACCGGTAATGATGAGCACGGCACCAAACTGTTCCAGGTATTTCAGCCCGGTTATGGCGGCGGCTTACGCGTGCTGTTTAACAAAGCCACCCGCACCAACCTGGCGCTCGATTATGCCTTCGGTAAATTCGGTAACAAGGGTTTCTTCCTTAATTTGAACGAATCGTTTTAAAAGTGAAGAATTGCGTTAATTATCCGGCAATTGTACTTTAGTTCTCAGCCTGGCTAAAAAACGCCGTAAAGCCTTTATTTATAGATTTTTGCCCGCGGTTTTTACGCATTCTCTTCACGTATTTTCCGCAGTGCATTTCAGTGTTGTCCACATTCTTTTCAATTTAAGCATCTGCTAACTTTATCAAACCTAATAAGCGCCCTTTGCCAGGGGCGTGCCTGTAACATTTAAACTATTCTACAAAATACTTTATTAAATTGTTCCTGTGTAATTAACTAATAAGAAATAGTCTGCTAGTTATTTTTATAAACTATTTTAACTTAAAAGACAATTTAGATTAAGTAATAATATCATAACGCTTTGTTAATAATGTAGTTATCACACTATCTTATATAATTTAATGCTTATAGCTAAATATTAATTTTTTTCATAAAAATTTCATTTTCTTAAATATTAATTTTAATTTCAACTTATACTTAAACTTAGAAACCTGTGAAAACGATCATTACGCCTGCAACTTTTAACATCTATCGCACTTTGTTGCAGGCATCCAAGTAATCTTCTAAGTTGAGCAATTAACACCCGTTGTGCTGTAATCACATACGCCATATGTGACTGAGGAAGCGAAGCTTTATTCAGTTTTCAGCACCCGGTAACACCCGTTGTGCTGTAATCACATAGGCAATATGTGACTGAGGAGGCGAAGCTTTATGCAGTTTTCATTACGGGGCTCATTTTATCACCTTTTATTTTCCTGAATAATCTTCCTGCGGTCCATTATTTTTTACACATCAAATTTTAACAGATATGCCAGTTCAAACTACTTATCCGGGGGTGTACATCGAAGAAATACCGAGCGGGGTGCGCACCCTTACCGGTGTGGCCACTTCCATTACGGCTTTTATCGGCAGGGCCCTCAGCGGTCCCGTTAACGAGCCTACAATCGTAAACAGTTTTAGCGACTTTGAGCGAAGTTTCGGCGGATTGTGGATACCGAGCACCATGAGCTACGCCGTGCGCGACTTTTTCTCGAACGGCGGCAGCCAGGCCATCATCGTAAGGGTTTTCAACGAAACAGGAACCGACGATGGAATTGCTTCATTTGTATTGCAAACCAGTATTGCAAGCCCGGTTGACGGCCCTTTTACACTGGTGGCAACAAGCCCCGGTGCCTGGGCAAACAACCTGCTGGTAACTATCGATTACAATACGCAGGACCCTACCGCGCCACCAACATCGCCGGTATCACCTACAGTAAACGATCCGTTTAACCTTACCATTTTTATGCAAAACAGCGATGGCAGCCAACCCACCATTAAGGAAAAATACCTGGGTGTAAGTATGAACGCTAACGATGTACTTTACCTGCCGAGGGTATTGCAGCAGCAGTCCGCACTTTTAAACGTCGAAAAGAACGGTTTGGGTAAATGGATTGTAGGCGGCAGGCCGGTTGCGGTTGATAAAAAAACTCCACTGCCAGGTAATGATGGCGATGTACTTACGTTCCAGGACTACGAGGGGGATGAAGGTGACAAGACAGGAATGTATGCCCTGATAAAGGCCGATTTGTTTAATATATTATGCATACCACCGGCTGAGCGCGGCAGGGATACAGCTGCAACCACTTATCAAAAAGCAATGAAACTATGCGTTGATAAAAGGGCTATGCTGTTGGTAGACCCGCCAATTGCCTGGGGCAGTTCTCCGGCAACAGCAACAGCAAATGCCCTAGCCGGTTTAAGCAGTTTGGGCCTCAGCGGTACTTACGCCCGCAATGCAGCCTTATATTTCCCATGTGTGATAGAAGCCGATCCGCTGCGCAATAACCAAACCGACACATTTGTGCCCAGTGGTATTGTTGCTGGTATAATGTCGAGAACTGACAGCACCCGCGGTGTATGGAAATCGCCGGCAGGTATTGATGCAGCCTTAAACGGTGTGCAAGGCTTACAGGTATCTCTTACTGATGCCGAAAACGGCCAGATGAACCCGCTGGGTATTAATAACCTGCGTACGTTCCCGCTGGCAGGCAGCGTGGTATGGGGAGCGCGCACACTACGCGGCGCCGACCAGTTTGCCGATGATTACAAGTATGTGGCTGTTAGGCGCACCGCTTTATTTTTAGAAGAGAGCCTTTACCGCGGCACGCAATGGGTTGTATTTGAGCCGAACGACGAGCCGCTTTGGGCTCAGATAAGGCTTAACATAGGCGCATTTATGCAAAACCTGTTCAGGCAGGGGGCTTTCCAGGGCACCACGCCAAAACAGGCCTACCTGGTTAAATGCGACTCGGAAACCACTACCCAAAACGACATCAACAACGGTGTGGTAAATATACTGGTTGGCTTTGCTCCGCTTAAGCCGGCTGAATTTGTAATCATTCAAATCCAGCAGCTTGCTGGGCAAATAGACGTTTAAACCTAATAATAAAGATTATGGCACAATTTACAGTAAACGCCCAGCGCTTCGATCCTTACAAAAATTTCAAGTTCCGCATTAAGTGGGATAACCAATATGTTGCAGGTGTAAGCAAAGTTGGCGGGCTAAAAAAAACAACCGAGGTTGTTAAACACCGCGAAGGCGGCGACCCGAGCAGCAGCCGCAAATCGCCGGGACGCACCGAATACGATGCAATTACGCTTGAACGCGGTGTAACACACGATGTTAATTTTGAACAATGGGCAAATAAAGTGTGGAACTATGGTTCGGCGCTGGGTTCGGAAGTATCTCTGAAAGATTTCCGCAAGGAAGTACGGATCGAGATGTATAACGAAGCCGGCCAGCTGGCTATAGCCTATAATGTGCACCGTTGCTGGGTATCTGAATACCAGTCGCTGCCTGATTTAGATGCTAATGCTAATGCCGTGGCTATTCAGCACATTAAATTGGAAAACGAAGGCTGGGAGCGAGATACATCAGTAACCGAACCAAGTGAACCAAGCTATACTGATCCTGCTGCTTAACATCAGAAAGTAAATAATGCGTACCCTCAATTCCATCGAATTGCTCCGGGTTTGGGAGGATGGACTAAATCTTACATTAACGGAACGCTCTCTACAACTGTTGAGCCTAGCCTGTGGTGTGCCCGACCTAAACCAGGTGGCCGACTGGAGCATCGGTGAACGCGATGCCCGGCTGCTGCAGCTACGTGAGTGGATGTTCGGCTCAAGATTGTTGAATAAAGCCAATTGCCCAAAATGCGGCGAATTACTTGAGTGGACAACCGAACTGGAAGACATCCGGCTCCAGGTTCCGCAGCGGCAAACGTCACCGCAAACTTTTGAGTTGGTTGTAGAAGGCACTCATATCAGTTTCCGCCTGCCCAACAGTCATGATGTTTTCAGGGCCAGTTCCGACCCAGCGTATTCAGTCAATCCGCAAAAACTGCTTGCCGAATGCATTACAGGAGCGAATAAAGGAGTTGAAGAAATCGCTGTGGACGAGTTGCCAGAAAGCGCCTGGGACGCGCTGGAACAACAGATGGAGAAACTGGACCCTCAAGCAGATATTCAAATGGCTTTAACCTGCCCCGCCTGCACGCATGAGTGGGCGGCAAATTTTGATATCGCGGGATACCTGTGGACCGAAATTGACAATTGGGCAAAGCATGTTATGCAGGAGGTTTATTTGCTGGCCAGATCGTTCCATTGGTCGGAGCAGGATATATTGAAAATGAGCCCGCGGCGCAGGCAGCTTTATATTGAAATGATAAGCTAATGAAAGGTTTTGCAAGTAATTTAATAAACAGGCACATGCATACGGAAACAAATATTGTTCCCCGTTTACGTGGCCGGTTTGAGGCAGAGCAAAACTCTTTTCATGAGGATGTTAACCCGGCACCGGCAAATGCTATTGATACTTTTTCGGAGCGCGTTAATACCGATGAAAATAAAGGGCCTGATGCTGACACCGAACCATCAACCTACCGCCCTGTGGCTAACACCACCCGGCGCGACAGCGGCATGAAACAGCAGCCCGATCCCGAACCCGAAGCAACTTCGCAGGTAACCTTTAGCGCTGCCAGAGCAGCATTTACGAGGCCGGTAGCATTTGAGGTTAGCCCCATTGCAGACGATTTTAAGCCGGGAAACAAGCGTGCTGACCATGCCGAAAAAGCCGCTGCAAATGAGTTGAACTTGTTGGGTAAACGGCAAACGGCAGCCCCTTATCAGCATAATTTCAACACAAATTCTCCATCTAGTCCGGTAAAAAATAGCGAAAATAGCTTGGTTTGGCCCAAACCGGACGCTCCGGAAAATAAGAGGGAAACTACGTTGTTTACCGGTAAAAGAAAAAACAGCGCGGCCGCCGAAAGTATTGGATTGGACGACGGTGCACCAAGCGTGCAAGTCAACAATCCTGTACAATCCCCAACCGGTTTTAAAAGCTTAAACAATTCGATGCAAAACGGTATCAATACTGTATCGCAGCCCAATATAAGCAACGGCAATTTGCGCGATGGTGGGCAAAAGTCCTTTGGACAAACTGCACAACCGGTTATAAAAGTAACTATCGGGCGTATAGAAGTTAAGGCAGTGCACCCGCAGGCCCCGGCTCCTGTTCAGCGCCGCGAGCCGCAAAAACCTATGCTTACGCTCGACGATTTTTTAAGTCAACATAAACGTAACGGACAATGAGTTCAGCCCTGGCAATCGCATCGGTTACACAAGTCCTCAAGGATTTGTTAAACAATGGAATTATCGACCGTGATGTATCAGGCGCCACCGGCGTCGATGTGGCGGTAACTTCTTTCCCGCCCGACAGGGTGCCAACTTCGGGCACCGACGAAAAAAGCCAGTTGAACCTGTTTATGTACATGGTATCGCAAAACCAGGGTTGGCGCAACCAGAATTTTCCATCGATGAACGCAAACGGCGACCGGATAACCAATCCATATCTCGCGCTCGATTTGCATTACCTGCTATCGGCATACAGCCCGTTTGAGCTTCACCAGGAAATATTGTTGGGTTATGCCATGCAATTACTGTTCGAAAACCCGGTGCTGCCACGCGAGGCCATACGTAAATCGCTTACATCGCCGGTCGGCGGTTTTACAGGGGGCACGCTGCCGCCAAATTTGCGGTCGCTATCCACCTCGGGCCTTGCCGACCAGCTGGAAATGATTAAAATAGTGCCCGAGGTATTAAACACCGAAGAGATTTCAAAACTGTGGACTGCGTTTCAGACAAATTACCGGCCTACTACGGCTTACCGGGTAACAGTTGTACTGATAGAGAGCGAAAAATCAACCAAAACAGCCTTGCCTGTTAAGCAACGCAACCTGTATGTTCAGCCATTTAAAACCCCCGTTATAAATGACATTCAGTCCCAATCGGCACCTGGTCAGCCGGTTGTTGAGAATCAGAAGATATTGAAAGGCTATACCTTGATTATCGATGGTGAACAACTTGATGCAGATGTTGTACATATTAACATCGACGACCTGGTAATTATTCCGAATAAAACTGACGTAACCGATACCAGGATATCATTCGTTTTGCCCGCCAATTTACCAGCAGGTATTCACGAAATAACAGTAAGCCATCCCGCATTAATGGGCTCGCCACCGGCACAGCACAAAGGTATTACTTCAGCTCCGGCGACATTTGCACTTTGCCCGGTAATAACAGCATTAATTAGCATATCGGGCATCGTTCATAGTGGCGGCAGGTTATCAGCCGACCTTAAATTAAAAGTCAGCCCCATTGCCGACCCTGAACAAACTATATTTTTAATATTGAATCAATATTTTCCGGGGGGTACCGGCAGCGCAACGGCTCTGTCGTATAGTTTTAAAGCGCAGCTGATAGAACCGTCAAGCCCCCCGGTACCGACTGCCAATATATTAGTGCACATTAGCGGGGTAGTGCCGGGTAAATATCTGGCGCGCATTCAAATTGATGGCGCCGAAAGCCCATTGCATACCGACGCAAATGGTAAATACAATACCCCGCTTATCACTTTAGTATAAACACCATGCCGCAAGGCAGACTATGGCTATCGACAAATTGACAAACTGGAACGAAGCAAACCAACGCTACCTGATGGCATCATTAAAAATGGTACAGCAGGAGTTGGAGTACTCGCTGTCGGATGGAGATGCGCGGAAAACGCCGGGATCCACTATAATAAATGTTGAACAGGAACTAGCGGCAGCCCGCGAAAATCTGCCAGCGCCCGCAACACTCGACGTGCTTGCCGACACGATGAACCTTTCATCATTCGAGAAAAAAATAATATTAACCTGCGCGGGGGTTGAGCTTGATGGCGGCTTTGGCAAACTGGTTAACCGGTTGCAGGGCTCGGCATCAACCATGCTACCGTCGTTTGGTATGGCACTTTCAGTATTTCCTGACGCACATTGGAGCGCCCTGGCCCCGAATTCGCCGTTGCGCTACTGGCGGATAATTGAATTGATTGACTACAACAACGGGCAGATGCTGACCAACAATCACCTAAAGCTTGATGAAAATATATTGTTTTACCTAACCGGTGTATTGCAGCTTGATGAGCGTCTGCGCCGGATAGTTGAACCCCTTACCGATAAAACAGAATTGGTGCCATCGCACCTGGTGCTGGCCGGTAATATTATTGAAGCTTGCTCCAACCGGGCAGAATTTTCGCGGTTGCCCGTTATGCAGTTGGGCGGCGAAAATATTACTGATAAAGCAGCCATCGCCTCCCATGTTTGCGATGTTTTAGGGCTTGATTTATACAGTATCTCTGCTCATTCTATCCCGCACCAATCGCAGGAAATTGCCGAATGGGTTAGGCTTTGGAACAGGCACGCCGCCCTGGCATCGGCTGCGTTAATGGTTGATCTTTCGTCGATGGACGCTTTTGATAAAGAACGTGCTACCGCGATAAGCTGGCTGATTGAAAACGTTAGCGGGATGTTGTTTATAAACACATCACAATGGGCACCAAAATTGATGCGTCCGGTAATGGTGTCGGATGTTAACAAACCAATCCCGGCCGAACAGCTGATGCTTTGGAAATTTAACCTTGGCAAACAGGTTGAGCAGCCTGACCTGCAACTGGAAAAACTTACGTCACAATTTGATCTGAGTACAAAAACTATAAACCTTGCCGGCGCAGAAGCGAGGTTGTTTACAGGCGAGCAAGCCGACGAAGATTTTACTGACAAACTATGGAAAACCTGCTGTAAACACACCCGCCCACAGGTAGACGAACTTGCACAGCGCATTGAATCATCAGCCGGTTGGGACGACATTGTATTGCCAGCCGACCAGAAAGACATTTTGAGAGAAGTTGCTGCGCAGGTAAGCAACCGGAATAAAGTTTACGACGAATGGGGCTTTGCAACAAAGGGCCCGCGCGGCCTGGGTATCAGCGTGCTTTTTACAGGGGAAAGCGGCACGGGCAAAACCCTCGCGTCTGAAGTATTGGCAAATGCTCTGAACCTTGACTTATTTAGGATTGATTTGAGCCAGGTAGTAAATAAATACATCGGCGAAACCGAAAAAAATCTTAAAAGGATATTTGACGCGGCTGAAGCCGGTGGTGCAGTATTGCTGTTCGATGAAGCCGACGCTTTATTCGGCAAACGCAGCGAAGTAAAAGACAGTCACGACCGCTACGGCAATATTGAAGTGAGCTACCTGTTACAGCGGATGGAGGCATACAGGGGATTAGCTATACTAACTACCAATATGCGGTCATCAATGGATAAGGCATTTTTGCGGAGGATCAGGTTTGTGGTACAATTTCCGTTTCCGGATGCTGTCCAGCGGGCCGAAATATGGAAAAGGGTTTTCCCGGCAGGCACGCCAACCCGGGATCTGGATATCGGCCGGTTATCAAGGCTCAATATCCCTGGTGGCAATATCCGCAACATAGCCATGAATGCAGCATTTATTGCGGCTCACGAGGGCCGGTCTGTGCATATGTCGCACATATCGCGGGCTGCGCACAGTGAGTATACCAAGCTGGAGAAGCCATTAAATAATAACGAAATAGGCGCTATACGATGAATAGTGATATCGAACTGCATATTGAAGAACTGATACTGCATGGAATTGCCCCCGGCGATACGTTTCGCATCGGCCAGGCAGTACAGGCAGAACTAACGCGCTTATTGCAGATGCATGGCTTGCCATCTTCTTTATCTGCTGAAGCCGAATTTGGGGAACTTTCAGTAGGCCAGTTTAATGTTGCAGAAAATGCAAGGCCAAACGCTGTCGGCAACCAAATAGCAGGCTCGGTATTTAAAGGATTGCAACGCACGCAAGTGGGATAAGGGTTTAGAACCAAGAGCCAGGAATCAAGATAAAGAGGTAAACGTTATATGAACAGCAACATAGGCACATTTCCGGGTTCGCCCAACATTTTGAAAGGCGGCATAGCGCTGATTGACCCCGGTACTTCGAGTATCATCAGGATAATCACGCTGCAATATAACCCCGACAGTATCTCACGCACGTTGCAGGTGCAGGGAGTCGGCGGCGGCAACAGTCACCGTTCGGAAGCGTTGCGCCTGATGGGGCCGCCGGTTGAAACCATAAAGATTGATGCCGAAATTGATGCAACCGACCAGCTTGAAATGGTAAAAAATGCCAGCGACACTGTTATAAAATCGGGCATCCTATCGCAGCTCGCCGCTTTAGAGACAATGATTTATCCTTCCAGTTCGCAAATTATAAGCAATAATACGCTTAGCAACATCGGTACCCTCGAAATAGCCCCGATGGAAACAGCGCTCACACTGTTTATCTGGAACAAAAACAGGATTTTGCCTGTACGAATTACCGATTTCAGCGTTACCGAGGAAGCCTTCGATGTAAATCTTAACCCCATCCGGGCCAAAGTTAGCCTGGGCATGCGGGTATTAAATATCGACGATCTTGACTACAACCACAAAGGCAGCAGTCTTTACATGAGCTATCAGCAAAATAAAGAAGCGCTGGCCGGTATGTTCGCAGGTGGTAACTTAAGTCAACTTGGTATAAAATCGATACCATAATTAGAACCAAGAGGCAAGAACCAGGAGTCAAGATAAAACCTGTTCAATCTAACCAGGATTTTTAAATAATTACCAATCATCAACCCATGGTAAACCAAAACCCACTACAGGCAATTTTACAGCAAACCGGGCAAAAAATAAGCTATTTTACCCCAAGCAGCCGTTACTACCCGATTGACGCCGCAACGATAGAAACCGCAGATGGCAGAACGGTTAACTATCTGCGCCGACGGTTTATCCCGCCTGCATCAAGCTTTTATTTGCTGCAATACCATACGGTAGTTAAGGACGAGCGACTGGACAATATCACCAGTCAATATATTAACGACCCAACCTTATTCTGGCAGCTTTGCGACGCCAACAACGTGATGGATCCTGATGAATTAACTAGTACACCGGGCCAGCAAATACGTATAACCTTACCACAAGGTATACAAGGCAACAGATAAAACGGATGCTTAAAGGAATATACTTATCGTTAATGATTGGGCCGGGGGTGCCCGTACCGGCGCCCAAAGAACTGGTAGATTCGTTAAGCAGTTTGCAGGTAACAAGCAGCAAAGACAGGAGCGGTTTTCAAATGTCGTTTACGGTCGCCAAGAACTCATTGTTGCTGACCACCTTGCTGCCTGCCGGCTATTTTGATCCGATTATAACCAGGGTAATGATAATTGTCACTTTGAATGGTATCCCCAATGTTATTATGGATGGTTTGATAACTCACCAGGAATATGCCCCGTCAAACGACCCGGGGCAATCAAAAATAACTATTACCGGCGAGGACCTTAGCCTTGCGATGGATATTGTGGACCTTGTAATTCCATATCCGGTGTTACCAGAAGTAGCTATATTGAACCTGATACTGGCAAAATATGCGTTCCTGGGTATTATACCGCTTGTTATACCACCAATTATCCCCATTGTTGACTCGCCTACCAACAAGTGGCGCACACAGCGGGGGACAGACAGGGCCTATATAAAGCAGCTGGCCCAGCAAAACGGTTACATATTTTTTGTAGAACCGGGGCCTTTGCCCGGGCAAAGCATCGCATACTTTGGGCCCGACGTTAATGCGCCGATACCTCAGCCTGCTTTAACCATCAACATGGATTCTGCAACTAATGTCGAATCGATGAGCTTCTCGCTGGACGGGCAGGCGAAAAAAATACGCATCTTCACCATACTCGACCCGGTTACCGGGGCAATCCCGATACCTATCCCGGTGCCAAATGTAAATGCATTTAAACCTCCATTGGGTTTACGGCCTACGCCGCCAGCAAAAATTGAGATATCGAAAGAAGGCTCAAAAGTAAGCCCTGCAAAGGCTGCCCAAACCATACTTGGTTTTATGATGAACAACTCGACAGCCATAAACGCCACCGGCTCGTTGGATGTTTTGCGGTACGAGCACATGCTGCGGTCGCGCCTGATGGTTGGCGTAAGGGGGGCAGGGCTGGCGTACGACGGGATGTATTATGTTGACAGCGTAACCCACAATATTAAACCAGGCGAATACAAACAAAACTTTACCCTATCGCGCGATGGGTTGATTTCAAATACACCATTAGTACTACCATGAGCGACCAAAAATATTATGGCAAATACAGGGGCACAATATTGGTAAACGTGGATCCCGAGTTTAGGGGACGTGTTACCCTGGAAGTGCCCGACGTGCTAAGCCTTATACCCTCGACCTGGGCCGAGCCCTGTGTGCCCCTTGCCGGGCCAACCGGGCCGCCAATGGGTGCATACATGGTGCCGCCACCTGGCACACCCGTATGGGTTGAATTTGAACAGGGTGACCCCGATTACCCGATATGGTCGGGCTGCCGGTGGGGGAGCTCGGGAAGTATACCGCCGCTGGCGTATGCCGGGCTGCCAATATCGCCAAACATTGTGTTTCAAACGGCCGGGCAAAATTCATTGATAATTAGTGACCTGCCGGGGCCTACGGGTGGCATTATGCTCAAGAGCACAACAGGGGCGTCTATAATAGTAAATGATACAGGAATTTATATCCAAAACGGAAAAGGCGCCAGCATAATTATGACGGGGCCAACCATAACTGTTAACCAGGGAGCACTGACCATCACTTAAAATGCTGATTTTATATCATTTACATATATAGGCTTGCGTTTTACCCCACCAAAATTCTCTCCAACCGAGAGGACTTCTGCTTCGCCTTCCATTGGACCCTCTCCTTTGGAGATGGCGGGGCGAGGTGCAAAACATTAAATTATGACTAATACAAATAACTGCTGATGCCGGGACCAATTTTACACCAGGGAGCTACAGTACTCTGCGCGCACGGCGGACAGGCACAACCAACCACGCCGGCCCCAAGGGTAATGGTGACCGGGATGCCGGTGACTACACAGCCGGCGCCATATGTTGTAGCAGGTTGCCCCTTTGTAGTGGCCGGCGCCCCGGTGCCCTGTGTTACCGCCCAATGGGTAACCGCATCGGTAAGGGTGCTGGTTATGGGGATGCCGGTATTATTGCTGGATAGCCAGGCCATATGTGTTCCAAACGGAACACCGTTGATGATAGTGCAAACGCAGGTGAGGGTGATAGCCACATAATGGGTGTGAGTAGGTAGAGGTGAGTAGCAGTCGAACTGTCCACCTTGATTTCTTGGCTCTTGACTCTTGGTTCTAACATCCTGATTCTAACTCAAACAACATGAACATAAAATATCCTTTCCAGTTCGATAACAGCGGCCACACAGCCGTAACCGACGATAACAGCCATATCCGCGAGCTGATTGAACAGGTATTGTTCACTATACCTGGCGAAAGGGTTAACCGGCCAACCTTCGGCACTAATTTAATGCAGCTTGTTTTTCAACCTAACAGCAGCGAACTGGCTGCAACCACGCAATTTATGGTACAAGGCGCTTTGCAGCAATGGCTGGGCGACCTGATAGCCGTGAGCGATGTAAGCGTTGAAAACCAGGATTCGACCATATCGGTAACTGTGGCATATACCGTGCGCAGTACCCAACAGAGTTTTATCACACAATTCTCAAGTTAACAAATAAAATTGTGAATTATTCATGCTGTAACAATTCCCGCCGCGACGCTGTAAAGGCGCATCCTTACCTAAACGGTATCGATTTCCTGGAAGTGCTGGATAACCCTGCCGATCCGTTTGACAAGCGGCAGACTACGTTATTTGTTCACTTCCTGAAGCCTGTTGCTGCCGGAAGCCTTGAGGTTAAAAACATAATAATTACCGGCGGCGACCGCGTACAACACGTTAAAGTTACCGAAGTTACTTTTGTATCGCCTGCCGATACGCCGTTCTCGCCACCGGGCGATTACAGCAAAAATATAATTGCCGTAAAAGTTAACGCAGCCGGGGACTTTTCAACCTATACTTTAAAACTGGTGCAGGATGCGGAACACTTGTTACCGCCACCAGGTTTCGATCCGGTATTGGCTGCTGTCGATTTCTCTTTCAAAGTACTATGCACCAGTGATTTTGACTGCAAGCCCGGTTGCGATTGCGAAGAAGAGCAGCCGGCTGTGCCGTCCATTAATTACCTGGCTAAAGACTATGCGAGTTTCCGGCAACTGATGCTCGACAGGATGGCCCTGTTATTACCCGGCTGGACCGAAAGGCATCCTGCTGACCTTGGTGTTGCATTGGTTGAATTGTTAGCCTATACAGGTGATTACCTGAGCTACAAACAAGACGCAATAGCAACCGAAGCCTATCTGGGTACAGCCCGCAGGCGCGTATCGGTAAGACGACATGTGCGATTGGTAGATTACTTTATGAGCGATGGCTGCAATGCGCGGGCTTGGGTACAGGTGCAGGTTGGTGACAATGTTTTTGGATTACAGCTAAACCGGCAGAATAACGGCTTTACTACCAGCATCCTTTCGCGCGTTAAAACTTTACCAAACGATACTTCGGTGTTTAATCCTGACTCGCAGGAATACCAGTCCGCAATAAATGCGGGCGCACAGGTTTTTGAGTTGATGCAGGATGTTACCTTATACACTGATCACAATCAAATTGAGTTTTATACCTGGGGCGATTCGGAATGCTGCCTGCCAAAGGGAGCAACAAGTGCAACGCTTAATGGAAGCTTCCCGAACCTTAAAGCCGGGCAGGTTGTTATTTTGAAAGAAATAGCCGGGCCACAAACCGGCGCCGCCGAAGATGCCGACCCGTCGCACAGCTATGCAGTTTGTTTAACATCGGTAACTCTGTCGCACGACCCGCTTTACGGCAACATTGCCTCACCGGCCGATCCCGGACTGCCAGTTACCGAAATAACCTGGAGCAATGCCGATGCATTGCCTGCGCCTTTATGCATATCATCGCGCAACGGCACCAATTCATATAATAACACCAGTGTAGTGCTTGGCAACATTGTGCTAACCGATTATGGCCTAACCATAACCGACACAAATACAAGTTCGCTGATACCATCGATGGTGCCACAAGCAAACCCCGCGCTCGATTCATTGGCCGGTTCATGTGGCAGCCACTGTGAGGAGTCGGTGGTGGTACATACGCCGCCGCGTTTTCGGCCACAATTGGCAAGGGGGCCTTTAACCCAGGCTGCACCATTCGATGTGGAGGCTGTCGTTACATCTGCTACCGCATGTATGCAGTGGGCACTTAAAGATGTTATACCCGCCATCACCCTTACCCAATATGATCCGGCTGTACACGGTGGTGTTACCTGGCACCCATTACGCGATCTTTTATACATCAATGGCGATACACCTGGTTTTGTGGCCGAAGTGGAATCAGACGGTTCAACCTTCCTGCGTTTTGGTAACGATTTGCAGGGGATGCGGCCAATAGCCGGCAGCGAGTTTGTAGCAAATTACCGCATAGGTAATGGTGCCATGGGTAATGTTGGGGCAAACTCGTTGGCTTACCTGGTCACCCGTGATACGGCTGTTTTAACCCACGTACATGCTGTAGCTAATCCAATGCCTGCACAAGGCGGTATTGAACCGGAGAGCATTGAGCAGGCCAGGCAAAACGCTCCGCAAGCTTTCCGCACCCAGGAGCGCGCCGTCACTGCTGACGACTACGCCAGTTTCGCAGAAAAAGCTAACCCCAACATACAGGAAGCCGTTTGCACCTTCAGGTGGACCGGCAGCTGGCGGACAGCCTTTGTGAGTGTTGACCCAACGCCTGTATTAAAAGTGGACGACGATTTTAAAACCGGTTTGCTGAGCAGCCTGGAGCCTTACCGCATGGCGGGTATGGATTTGGATGTTGACGGGCCGGTGTATGTATCGCTCGAAATAAATATGACGGTTTGTGTTACCGCCGGCTATTTTGCCAATGATGTTAAAGCCGCCTTGCTGAACTTGTTCAGTAACCGCAAGCTCTCAAATGGAAAAACCGGCGTATTTTTTCCTGATAATTTTTCATTCGGGCAAACGGTATACCTGAGCCCGCTATACGCTGCCGCGCAGGATGTACCGGGCGTTGACTTTGTACAGATTACAACCTTCAGGCGGCAGGACGATGTTACCAGCAACGGTATACCCGATGGCAAGCTGGAGCTGAACAGGCTTGAAATTGCACGCCTGGATAACGACCCTAACTTCCCCGACCGGGGTATTTTTAAACTGACTATGAACGGTGGAAAATGAGTAATTCAAATACCTGCAATTGTTGCGAAGGGCTGACAACCGAAACCCCGGGTGTGGTAACTAACCGACCCGGACTGAACGCAGTAGCTTACCGCGTGGGCACCCAGCCCTTGTTTAAAGAAAGCATGCTGGCCCAATTGTCTACCTCCAAACAGCCGGCGCTTTATCCTTTAACAACCCGCAACAACGACGATTTTAGTGTTGCACTGCTGGATGCATGGGCAATGGTGGCCGATATACTTACCTTTTACCAGGAAAGGATCGCCAATGAATCGTACCTGAAAACTGCTACTGAAAGGATGTCGGTACTGGAACTGGCAAGGCTGATTGGTTATGAATTTCAGCCGGGCCTGGCAGCAGGAACTTATCTGAGTTTCATCATTAATTCATCGTTACCGGTGCCCGGCCAGGCAGCTATCGCCCGGATGCCGGTAGTGCAGGTTAACACCGGCACAAAGGTGCAAAGCGTACCCGCCCCGGGTGAGCAGGCGCAAACGTTTGAAACCGTTGAAGGTATTGAAGCCCGCGTGGAATGGAACGCCATAATGCCGCAGCTCACCAGGAAACAAGTCCTCGGCACCGACAGTAATACCATACTTTTAAGCGGCATAGCAACCGTGCTAAACCCTGGCGACACCCTGTTAATAAAAAGCAGCGCGGCAAGTAAAATAAGAAAAGTACTATCAGCAATAGCCGACCCCAAGGCAAATACCACGCTGGTTACCCTGGCGGCACAATCGCCTGCGGGCAGCGATGTAGGAACTATTGCAGCAACCAGCGTCGGGATTGGCAAGATAAACACCTTTCCGGCAAATACTGCCCTTACCGAAGCGGTTATAAAACAAATTATAGCGTCAATCTGGACAGCCGAAGACCTGCTCACCGTGGTGGGTATGCAAAAATGGTCGATGAATGATTTGGCACTGGGAATAGCGAATGTTTTATCACAACCATCGGCTAACGATACACAGGTTTTTGTAATGCGCCAGCGGGCTTTCATATTTGGCTACAACGCGCCGTTACAGGTTACGTATGATGGAAATCACCCGAAGGTGCCAAGCCTGTGGCAGGAGTGGGAACTTAAAGAAACGACAAGCACCATCTATTTAGATACCGCTTACGACAAAATATTGCCCGGAAGCTTCATCGCTGTACAACAACCTGGCAATGCAATTGAATCGGCTGCTTTGGCCCAGGTTAAGCAAGCAAATGTTGCCTCGCGAAGTGATTATGGTTTAAGTGCCAAGACTACAGCCTTAACACTTGCCAGCGCCCTTCAGTGGTGGACGCCGGACTCAAACAGCCCGGTCCTTATCAATGTTATCCGCCAGATTACAGTTTATGCCCAAAGCGAACAGCTTACTTTGGCCGATGTGCCAATAACGGATGCCATTGCAGGCAACCATGTTACCCTCGGTAGCTTCCTGCCCGAATTAAGCATCGGTCAAAACGCAATATTGGCGGGTAACAGGGACGACCTACCCGGCACTGTTGCCAGCGAACTGATCACCCTAAAAAAAGTAACCATTGAGCAGGGCTTGACCAAACTGGTTTTTGTTAATTCATTAGCGTATTCATATACCATTAACTCGGTAACCATAAACGCAAACGTGGCTGCCGCAACGCACGGCGAATCGGTTTTGGAAACGCTGGGCAGCGGCGATGCTACCCAGGTGTTCCAGCAATTCACCTTAAAACAGCCGCCTTTAACCTATACCAGCTCGGAAAGTGCAAACGGTGTTACTACCACGCTCGAAATAAGGGTTAATGACTTATTGTGGAAAGAGGCGCCTTATTTTTACTTGCACGGCCCTGATGAAAAGATTTACATAACCCGCATGGACGACGCCGGCAACACCACTGTAATATTTGGTGATGGCATTACCGGATCGCGCCTGCCATCGGGGATAAGCAATATAAAGGCGACATACCGCAAAGGGATAGGGCTGGACGGCCTGGTTGGCGCCAACCAGTTAACGCAAATGCTGAACGCGCCGGCCGGGGTAAAATCGGTAAACAACCCGATTGCCGCCAATGGCGCCGCCGACCCCGAAACTATTAAGGACGCCCGGGGAAATGCCACACTGCCTATAATGACGCTGGACCGGGTGGTATCGCTTAAAGACTATGAAGATTTTTCACGGGCGTTTGCAGGTATCGGCAAAGCGCTGGCGACCTGGACCTGGAGCGCGCAAAAACGCTGCGTTTTTTTAACCGTGGCAGGTGTAAATGGCGCATTGATTGATTCCAACGGTACTAAAAATCTTAAATCTGCTATATGGAACGTCGGCGATCCGGATGTTCCGCTAACTGTCGTTTCCTTTCAGCCCAAATTTTTTGTGATAGAAGGTAGCCTGATTTTAGACCCAATATTCTTGCCAACTGATGTAATAGCAGATGTGGAAGCGGCCCTGCTGGATAATTTCTCATTCAGTAAACGCAGCTTTGGACAGTCGGTGGCGTATAGCGAGGTAGTTGCGGTTATACAGGATATTAAAGGTGTTGTGGCTGCTGACTTGACTGCATTCAGGCTTTCTTCCGACCCGGTGGCCACACCGGTTCAGCAGCGGCTTGATGCCAACGTGCCCATACCGGGTGCAAACTCGGCATCACCTGCCGAATTATTAACTATCGATGCCGGTTCTTTAAAATTTAATGTAATCCCGTCATGAGCTTTAACCTGGAAAAACTATACGAACTGCTTCCATCCATCTATCGCCTGCGCGATATAGAGACAGGGAAAAACACGGTAAACAAAAGTGTTGCGAAGTATATCGGTGAGCTGCAAATACAGTTAAACGGCCTTGCCGACCAATATGGTCAGCAGGCAGCAGATATCCGCCGGGAGATTGATGAGCAGCAACGCGGGCCGTTAAAAGCTTTGCTTGCTGTAATTGCCGGGCAGTTGGATGTGCTGGACGAAAACCTGGAGCAATTATACGACGACCAATTTATAGAAACCTGCGCCGAATGGGTTGTCCCTTACATCGGCGACCTGATAGGTACACGCGGTTTATTGTCCATTTCGGATGCTGAATTTAGCCAGCGACCTGTCGTTGCCAACACTATCGGTTACCGCAGGCGTAAGGGGACAGCGTCGGTAGTTGAACAGCTTGCCCGTGATGTTACCGAATGGAATGCCAGCGTGGTTGAATACTTCCTGTTGTTGGCCACTACGCAATACATGAACCATCTGCGTCCATCAAACGTGGCTATTGCCAACCTGCGAGACTGGAAATCACTACTCTACATAAATACACCATTTGATACCATTCCGCATACTGCAGATGTAAGGCGCATTGAGCGTAAACGCGGTAAATACAATATTCCGAACCTGGGCATATTTCTTTGGAGGATTGGCAGCCACCCGTTGACGCTGGCAACCCCTTACAAAATCGACAGCCTGCGTTACCAATTTGATGCACTTGGCAAAGATGCCGCTTTGTACAACCTGCCCGAAGCAGAAGAAACAATCACCCATTTAGCAAAACCGGTTAACGTGCCTATACCCCTGGCACGCCGGATTTTGCATAAAGAAATGGCCACCTATTACGGTAAAGGGCTTAGCCTTTCGGTGCAGGTGGGTAACAATATTGTCGACCCGGCTACAATTTCAATTTGCGACCTTGGCGATGAAAAAGATATCAACGGCAACGTAATAGGCTGGTACAATATGCCCGCCACCAAAACAGCCATCGACCCGGTTTTGGGCAGGGTGGCGTTTGCATCGGTGCCATTGCAGCCGGTAAAAGTGAGTTATCACTATGGCTTTACCGCCAACATGGGTGGCGGCGAATATGGGCGGCAGGATACATTTACTACCGGTCTGCTGCCATTACTCAGGGTACCCACCGACAAGCCAACGATACAACAGGCTATTGATGCACTATCAGTTTCGGGAGGCGTGGTTGAAGTGGAGTACAACGATTATTACTTTGAAACCCCGGTAATAAAAGTGCCCCGGAATAAAAAGATAGAACTACGGGCAGCTGATGAATGCCGTCCGATTTTGGTTGCAAGCGGTGGCATAGAGATTATCGGGGGAGATTCTTCCGACTTTATACTAAACGGTTTGCTGATAAGCGGCGGGTATCTGCACGTACCATTAACTGATAGCAGTAATCAGCCTAATAAATTATCAGGTTTTCAAATACAGCATTGTACGCTTGTGCCGGGCGCAACGCCTGCAATAGGTACCGTAACAGCAGCCCCATCCATTCCCCGCCTGGTTGTTGAATTGCCGGGATTGAATGTGCAGGTTGATAAAAGCATTGTTGGCCGTATACGGTCGGTAGATGGTGCAAACATCACGATAACAAACAGCATTGTTGATGCCATTGGCAAAACTGAAGTAGCATTTTCCGATTTGTCAGGACAGGACGCAGGCGCTTCACTTACGGTAACCAATACAACGGTTATCGGCAAAGTGTATACTATTATAATGAATGCATCTGACAGTATATTTTTCGCTGCCTTGTTAAAAAATGATACCTGGCCGGCTGCGGTTTTGGCCGAGCGGCTGCAACAGGGCTGTGCGCGGTTTTCGTACTTCCCGCCGGGCTCTATTATTCCCAAGCCTTATAATTGTCAGCCTGCTACAGCCGGCGACAAGGTCCGCGTTCAGCCCCTGTTTACTTCATTAAACTATGGCGACCCGGGCTATTGCCAGTTACACGCAATATGCCCCTGCGAAATAAAAGAAGGTGCCGATGACGGTGCCGAAATGGGCGCTTTTCACAGCTTATACCAGCCGCAGCGCGTATCAAACTTGCGCGCAAGGCTTGATGAATATCTCCGCTTCAGTATGGAAGCGGGCATTTTTTATGGTTCATAATCAAATCACAATAAACTACACATATTATGGCTGGAGATTATTCACGGAAAACGTTTAACCGCGAAAAAAACTATAGCGGTGTGCTTATGCAGCAGGGCCGCGTGCAACTTGATGCCGATTGGAACGAGCAATGGGAGATTCAGCAGGAAATAGCCCGGGTAACAACCCGCGATGTAATAGGCTCATCGGGTGTACCCAAAAAGGGCGGCGGTTTCGCAATAGGGGTTACCGCCGGCGGTAACGACCTTACTATTTCGCCGGGCCGCATTTATGTAGATGGCCTTTTATTCGACCTGCACAAGGCAACCGGCGCCACTTATTTTAACCAGTCTTTTTACCCGGCTCCCGATGGTTCGTTCTTTAACCTCGGCGAAAGCCCGCCCGAAAGCCCGGCAAGCCCGCCGTTCGCCGGCCTTAAAGACGGAGACTACATAGCTTACCTGGATGCCTGGCAGCGCGAGATAAATTTTCACGACGACCCGCACATCCACGAAGTTGCCCTTGGTGAGGCCGATACCACCACCCGCATGCAAAATGTATGGCAGGTGAAATTATTGCAGGTAACACCGCCATCGGCAATAAACCCGGATTGTAAAACGTCGTTTACTGAATGGGACAAGCTAACTGCCAAAGCCACCGGCAAATTGAACGCTAAAACAATTACCGTTCCGGGCCAAAATCCCTGCCAGTTGCCGCCATCATCGGGTTACCGCAGGCTGGAGAACCAGTTGTACCGCGTTGAGGTACAAAAAGGCGGTCCGCTGGCGTCTGCAACATTTAAATGGTCGAGGGACAACGCTACGGTTGAAACATTAATCCAAAATATAGATAATAGCATAATTACCGTAGCAGATCTTGGTAAAGACAAAGAGCTGGGTTTTGGGTTGGGACAATGGGTAGAGATTGTTGACGATGAGTCGACTTTACAAAGCACCCCCAATCCTTTGGTGAATATACAACTGGTTGACCCCGGTGAATTGACGATAACTGTGAATACTTCGGTTGCCCAGTACAGCGGCAAATCGGGCTTGAAATTACGCCGCTGGGACCAGACAACGTCAGCCACCGCAAACGGACTGGACATGTCGGGCGGCGGATGGATTGAACTGGAAGACGGTATCCAGGTAAACTTTAGTGCCGGAACCTACAACGCCGGCGACTACTGGCTGATACCCGCCCGCACAGCTACCGGCGACATCGAGTGGCCGCCATATTCGTCGCCCGGTGCAAGCCCCGAGCCGCAGCACCCGGTAGGCACGCATCACCACTATTGCCGTCTTGCCTTAATCCAGGTGCAAAATGGTACTGTCATTATTAGCGATTGCCGCAAACCATTCCCGGCGCTAACGGAGCTTACCGCCAGCGATATCCAGTTCGACGATACTGTTTGCAATTTGTCCGGCGCAGATAACGTGCAGGAGGCAATCGACTTGCTGTGCGCCGCCAACGAAATTCGCGACCATAATAAGTTTTTGCACGGCTACGGCGTAGTGTGTGGCCTTAAAGTAGTATGCGGCTATAACCGCCAGTTTGTTACCGTTCAGAGTGGTTACGCGCTCGATTGCAGCGGCAACGTTATAAAAGTGAATGGTAGCGTCGGGCTGCCATATGCTGTTGTTCAGAACGCTATCAACAACAATTTGCTCGATAACACGGGCACGGGCGATGTAGCGCTTAGCCTTAGCCTGGTAGCAGGCCAGCCTGTTATATCGGTTGAAAAATATGTAGAGAAAACTATTTGGGAAGAAATACTTGAAGGATCTTTACTGAAGGACTTTTTTGATGATTCGATTGGTAAGGTACTAACGTTTTTGCAAATCCAGATTGGGCCGGTAGACCGTGTTGTGCCAGTGCCCATTGGTCAGCGTCGCTTAAGTGCGGTAATAAACCTTTTGTTTCAGTTTATAAATGCCGATACGGGTACTTTCTCGTTCCTGTCGGGCGTTGAGGGCACGCGCAACCAGCAAAACTGTGCCAATGCCAATAACGACGATATGTTATTATGGTGTTTGTTTAACGATCTGCGGAAATTACTCGGCAGCGATACTTTTTGCGGTGAATTTGATGGTGACGCCGATTTTCCGGATTACAAGATCGATCCCGGCCTGAAAACCATCTATGGCGGGCCATATAATTTCCACGGGCGCATGCAGCTTACTCCGGATGGGAAATTTGCATACACCTCATCGGTTGCAAACAATACTATCAGTAAATACGACCTGAAAGCAGGGGAGCTGGTGAAGTTGCTGGTCTTCCCCGGCGATTCGCATATTGTGCTGGTTGATATTGCCATGTCGCCCGACGGCAAGCAGATGGTGGCTGTTGGAACGCTAAATAAAGACAGCTATTTCGCCACCCTTGATGTTGCCACTGATAAATGGAGTGAAAGCAAGCCGGTTACCAATGCATTATACGGACGCATAGCGTTTGCACCAGTAACTGCCGATGAGGCAAAGAAACTCGGCATAAGCCCGGGCGTGCTCTATGGTTCTGTTGTTGGTACAGGCATTTTCGAAATATCGGGGATTGGGACTTCAAATTTCTCTACAAAGATGATATCTCTTAACCCGTTGAATGCAACAGGCTCCTTTGCCATAAATGTTAATGGCGAAGGGCTCTTATTTGCATTTACGTATGGAAATGTTAATACAACCTTTGATTTTGTTGCAGTACAGCTATTTATTTATTTCCCTACTAAGAATAGTGAAAATGGCCCATCGATTCCTTTTACAGGGACCGAAAATAGCGATGATATTATTTTTTATAGAAACACCTTGTACATAACAGGTACAGGTACCCCTGCGGTGCCCAATATAAGGGTGATGGGGAGTTTAATGACGGAGAACAACGGTGCGTTTACTATCAGTATGTTTCCCGCTGACCCGAATCAGACCATTCCTCAGCCAAGTGACACGATGCGCCTAGCCGGTTTTAACGACCAAATGCTGGTATTGTACAGCGATAACAGTTGGATGCCGAGAGTGCCACTTGACAGTCTTAGGAACGGCGGTGATATTAAGTTTGACAAAGCAAGTATCCCGGTTCAGATATTCCCGAGCGTTGTGGCTGTAAGTGCCGATAACAGCAGGGGATACGTTTTAAATTCAATAGGTAATACAATTACTTTGATTGATTTTGAAAAGGTTTACAGCCTTTCCAATCCGCCTGACTTCACCAATTATCCGCCTGCGGATATTGCGAATTATAAAAAAGGCATGGATGAAGCGTACACGCAGATATTTACCCATTTGCTTGAATTCCTGAAGGATGCCTTCTGCGACCAATTCCTGATTGATTGCCCAACATGCGGCCCTGATGATAAAGTTTACCTGGGCGTGGTGCATATTGATACAAACAAGGTATTCAAGATATGCAATTTCCGCAAGCGCAAGTATGTAAAAACCTTCCGTACGGTAGGGCATTGGCTTTCGACCGTGCCAATATTACCGGCCATGAAGGAAGCGCTTACCCAATTTTGTTGTATGACTATCAAAAATAAAATTTGACCTGATTATTGATTTAAATTTAAACAATAGAAAAGATGGATACTAACATAAGCAATATAACAGTAACCGGGCAGGTGGTTGATAGCGTAGAAAAAACCGGGATGGCAGGCCTTTTAGTTACTGCCCTGGAAAACGCTGCAAACGGCGCAACTATAATCGCGGGCGATGTATTGGACCAGGGTATACTTGGGACAGCTAAAACCGATGAAAATGGCAGGTTCAATATGGCGCTGACCGACCCTAACCTGGCCCGTGGCCTAACGCCTGATCTTTTTTTTAATGTGTATGATGTGGATGGTAAAACACTGCTAACCAGTACTGCTGATTACGTGGTATGGAATGGCAGCACACAGGAGGATGTTACCATTAAAATACGCCGTGAAGCCGTACAGCCAATAGGAAAAGACCGCGTGAATACTTTACAAATGAGGAAAGCAGCCGTGTTTTTAACACAATCGGACTTTACGGGGGTATTGACCCAGGTAAAAAGCCAGGCGGGTACCTCTTTTGGCGTTTTGGGTGACTCAGTTATGAGTGCGATATCAAAAATCAACCTTACTCCATTGAAGGTATCGGTACCGGCCAACAGCGTGGTTAATACGAATGTGGCGGCAGCCGGGCAAACTCTTACCGATCAGAATATTCCGTACCAGGTTGTAGATTACAATCCTGGTTTGAATAAAGACTTATTGCAATCGGTAAGTGGCATTAAACCTGTGCTGGGTCCGGGAGAATCTGTTAAACTTTACCAGGAAAATGGTGTGGTAAAATATTATTCAGTGGTAACTGATACCACTGCAACGCCACCCGCTTCAGCTGCTTCTGCGGCACCTCCGGCCTCATCCGCAACTATAGACCATTCTGCCGACATAGCGAAGCTGCAGGAACAACTAACCACTACCCAAAACGATGCAGCCGCGAAGGACAAGCATATTGCCGACCTGACCGCACAGCTCGAGGCTGTACGCAAAGAGCAGGCGTCAATTAAAGAAATGTTTAATGCCAAATTCAACAAGTAACCCTGGAAACAAAATTACCACTTGTATCCTGCATAATGCCTACCTACAACCGGAGGGAATTTCTACCTCATGCAATCCGGTATTTCCTGAGGCAGGCCTATCAACCTAAAGAACTAATTATTATTGACGACGGGGAAAGCCCCGTTGACGACCTTATACCCGAAGCGGAGAATATCCGCTATATCCGGTTACACAGTAAAATTACCCTGGGCGCCAAGCTTAACATGGCTTGTGAACTTGCCCGTGGTGAAATTATTGCCAACTGGGACGATGACGACTGGTATGCCGATCGCCGCCTGGAGTACCAGGTGGAAGCCTTGCAAAACCCCAAAATACAGGTTTGCGGTATTAACCGATTGTTGTATTACGATGTGCGCCTTAGCCGCGCCCACGAGTATATTTACCCTGACGACCAGCGTGTTTGGCTGATTGGCAGTTCGTTGTGTTATAAGAAGAAATTCTGGCTGTTGCACCGGTTTGCCGATATCAACGTGGGCATGGATGGTCTTTTTGTTTGGAGCACAACACCCGATAAAGTTTGTGTGTTGCCCGATTCATCCATTGCGGTACATATGATTCACGACCGCAACGTTAGCCCTAAAAAAACGGAAGGCGCGTGGTGGCACCCATACCAGGTAGATAAAATACGCGAAACCCTGTGCGATGATTGGGAATATTATCAAAACGGTAACCTTTACCTTCCACAAAAACCTTTTTGGTATTTGGCTGAACAGCCAAAGCGGGCCCATGCGGTGAAGCCGTTAAAAAATATTTATGCCTGCCTGGTCCATGAAGAGATTGAATGTGTAATTGATCTTGTAAAAAACCTTCGTTATCATGATCCGGTTTCACCGATAATATTATATAACGGCGGAACAAACTATAGTTTGCTTAAAAGCGATTTTCTGTTTGAGAAATTTGGCGCGGTTATTTATCCAAATGCCGTTCCGCTTAAGTGGGGTTACCTGCACAACTTCGCCCTTAAATGCATGGAGTTTGCACTGGCAAATTTTGAGTTTGACACCTTTACAATAGTCGACTCTGATCAGCTGGCAGTGCGAGGCGGCTATGCTTCGTTTTTAGCAAAATCGTTGGCATCATCTACAAGCATCGGCATGCTGTCGAGTAATAGCGAACGGGTTTTGGCCGACAATACTGTGAACCGCGTTGCTATACAGGCCTATAACGAGTATGAACTATGGAAGCCTTTAATAAATAGTTTCCAGGACGGGGAAAGCAAATTTGTACACTGGACTTTTTGGCCATCGTCGGTTTTTATGGCGGATGCCGTACGCGATTTAACATGGCAGTTTAAAGAAAATGAGCTTTTGCAGCACATAATGGGCCGTACGAAAATATGGGCAACCGAAGAGGTTATTTTACCCACCATGGTTAGTATGCTGGGGTACGAAGTGATAAACAACCCCTGTAGCTATGATTTTGTGCGTTTTAAAACACCGGTAACAACTGAGGATATCAAAATCGCGCAGCAAAAAAATGATATCTACTGGGTACACCCGGTTGAACGCAAATACAATAACCAAATCCGCACTTTACTAAGGGAACAGGGCCAAAGCTATACAGCTGGAAACGGTGACATTTATGTTGCACACAACATGGTACCTAAGTCACAACCCCCGGAAGCGTTTATCAGCAAAATTCGAAAAATAGAGGGCTGGTTGAGCGATGCGGAGGCCAATATGCTGATGGG
Source organism: Mucilaginibacter sp. (assembly GCF_025359345.1). GTDB lineage: Bacteria > Bacteroidota > Bacteroidia > Sphingobacteriales > Sphingobacteriaceae > Mucilaginibacter. The sequence goes on along the minus strand of NZ_JANYGQ010000022.1, from coordinate 165,868 downwards.
GATTGCCCTTAAAGCCTGTAAAGAGAGCGAAAGCACAAATCATATTGTTGAAATAGGCAGCTATCATGGCAAGGCAACGGTGCTTTTGGCCAGCGTGGTTAAAACATTCAATTTAAATGCAAAGGTAAATGCCATTGATACCCACGACGGTAAACTGGGAGCAGAAGATGCCGGCCTAAACATTTTCCCGCCATCACTATCGATGTTTAAAAATAATATTGAAAACGCCAGGGTATCTGATACGGTAAATGTCATTGTAGATAAATCGTACAACGTAGAATGGGAGCAGCCGGTAACATTTTTGCTGATAGACGGCTTACACGACTATAAGAATGTCTCCATGGATTTCGGCCACTTCTCGCAGTGGGTAGTCCCCGGCGGGTATGTGGCTTTTCACGACTATGCCGACTACTTTCCCGGCGTTAAAAAGTTTGTTGGCGAACTGCTGGCAACCGGAACGTACAGTAAAATCAATACGGTTGACAGCCTGGTGATTTTACAAAAAAATATACTTGAAAAACAATCTGCGTGATTTTGTACGGTTCCGAACATTTTGGAACAAAACAAGAGGCGTAGCCTCGGCTAATATTGTAGCCACGGGTTTTAACCCGTGGAAAATAAAACAAAACCGAATAGAGAACCGTAGGTTCGGTGCATATGTTTAATGCTCGAATTTTTGAACGAATCGTTAACCCATGTTTTTCCCAAATATGGGCCGTGCCAATGGCACTCCTATTTTGGTTCGTTGCCCTACCCCGGATTGAAATCCGGGGCTACAATAAGGGTCGTGCCGACGGCGCTTGAAACAAATGAATAATAATTTCTTGCAATAAGGCGCGCACATTCTACGAAAGCGCTATACAATTATTTTTATGAACAAAACACAGTTAATTAACCAGCTTTTAAGCCTGCGCAAGGGCCGCAAATACCTGGAAATTGGCTTTAAAGAGCGGCACTTTCATTTTGATAAAATTTGCTGCGATTATAAGGTAGGCGTGGGGCCTTATCCCGGCGCAACTTTCCATGGTAGTCCTGATAATTTCTTTCACCGTAACAACGAGAAATTTGATATCATTTTTATCGATGGCGACCACGAGGAGGAGCAGGTGCTTAAAGAAATAAATAATGCACTGGCCTGCGTTTCACCGGGCGGGGTAATTGTTATTCACGATTGCGACCCGCCCGATGCCTGGCACCAGCGCGAGGCGACTGAATTTAGCGAAGGTGAGAACTGGAATGGTACGGTTTGGAAAGCTGCGCTTCGGTTTTTTAATACCCTTGAATATAAATGCACCCTGGTCGACATGGACTGGGGCTGCGCCATTATAGATACCTCGCAAAAGCAACACCCAAAATCACTGCAACTGCCGGAAAAACTGACTTATGAAGACCATTTCCCGCTGCTGCAGGCCTACAAGGTATCTGTTGCTCAATACATGCGGGCTTTTGTAAAAGTGTTTTTTCACGTGGCTTGCATGCATAACTGGAAACAGGTGTTCACTGAAGCAATGCAGCAGTTGCGATCGAACGGCTTTAACGATATTAACCTCACATTATTGGGCAACGATGATGACTTGCTATGGGTATACTTTAAAGCCGGTGAGCTTGACATGGATATAAATGTTATTTTCCATGATACTGAATTCACCAATTTTGAGAGGCCCGCTATGCTGGCCATTGAGGATTTTGCCCGTAAAAACGAGGGCTTTGTATTGTACCTGCACAGCAAAGGAGTGAGCAATCCGGGCGATTCCACTAAGGCTAAATGGCGCCGCCTGATGATGCGCGAATTGGTTGACAACTGGGAAATATGCGTGGCGCAATTGCCTGAATACGATATCATCGGTGTTAACTGGCGCGAGATGCAGCCCGTGCCGCACTTTTGCGGCAATTTTTGGTATGCTTCAACCCGGCACATCAGAAAACTTGCTGACTTCAGGCAGTATTATGACAACCCGCGCTTCCAGCTATGGGATGCTTTTAATAACAAACGACTGGGCTGCGAATTCTGGATAGGCTCGTATCGGGATCAGCCAAAAGTGCTCTCGCTGTATTGTAAAAATGTAGATTTCTGCAACCATGCTTACTGGAATAATCAAAATTAGAGAGTCATAATAACCCTGATTTTTAAATGAAGGATACGCCCATCATCCTAAATAATTTTAACCGCCTCACCTCAACCCACAATATGTACGGGTTTTTAAAACAGCGGGAATTTAACAATGTGGTTATATTGGATAATAATTCAACCTATCCGTCACTTTTGGATTGGTACAACACTTTGCCGGTTAACGATGTGGTAAGGTTTAAAGATAACTACGGTGCCGGATGTTTATTTGACAGCGGGTTTTTGAATAGTATCGATAGCGAATACATCGTCTATTCAGATTCTGACCTGGAGCTAAACCCGTTGATGCCAGATAACTTTTTGGAGGTGATGAAATCGACGCTGTTAAAATACGACGAAAAAAAGATTGGTCTTGCTTTAAGGATTGACGATGTGCCGGAGGAGTGTTATAAAAACTGTTTTACCGGCTCCATCAACTGGGAAAAACAATTCTGGATAAACCAGCTGGAAAAAGACGTTTATAAAGCGATGGTAGACACCACTTTTTGCCTGATGCGTAAACCCGAACATCCTGATTTTAATGCGCTACGTATAGCCGGCGACTTTACGGCAAGGCACCTGCCCTGGTACCTGCTCTATAGCGATCTGAATGAAGAAGAGTTGTATTTTATTGAGCACGCCAATACCCAGTCGAATTTCAGGAATGGATATTTTGAGTGGCTAAATGAACAGGATAAGCAAACGGTTTAAATTTGATACAGCATAACATGGAGCCTAAATATTTCATAGCAATTTATACCAACGAGGTGAAGGATTACTGTGATGACGTATTTTTTAGTAATTTATTTGAAGTATCCGCGGGGCAGCCTGTGTTTGTGGTAGACAATACTATTGGCGATAGCTATTTTAACAAGCTGCAAACCAGTTTTAAGGAACGGGGCTATTACAACTTCCGCGTTTATCACCTTGAAGTTTCGGAGGAACCGAAAGTGAGCCAGTTTCAGCGCAATGTATGCGACTCGGTTAATTTCCTTCGCGACATTTACCTTTCCCAAACCACCCTGCCTTATTTTTTGATCATCGAAACGGATGTTTGCTCGCCAGCCGATTTGTTGAGCAGATTTGAAAACGGAATATCGAGGCTCGATGCGCAAAACCCAAATTGGGGGATAGTTGGCGGGTTATATTATCACGGCTTCCATAATTATGATTTTGACAGCACCGTTACCAGCCTGGAGCCAACCGGTCATTGCTTGTCTGGCTGTAGCGTGTACAAGAGGGTACTGATTGAAAAGTTCCCTTTCAGGTACGATCCGCAAAATCTTGGACACTTCCCCGATGCGTTTATGAGCTTTGATGCTGGCAGCGCTTTCAGCCTGTGGAACGAGCATCAGATAAAATGCGACCACTTGCATAACCCGGTGAATGGGTTGCGGGTAAAATAGTCCCCTTAAACTAATCCGACTCCGGATTTTATGAAAATCAGTTTAATTCATCCCAGCCGCAATCGTGCGCAACAGGCCTGTGAAACCGCGTTGCTTTGGATTGACAGTGCCGATAACGAGGTTGAATACATCCTGTCGTTGGATGATGATGACGAAAGCAGGATAAGCTACCTCGAACTGTTTCCGCAACAGGTTATGTTTTCTTCAAATGCCAACCGTTCGGCTATCGACGCCATAAACAACGCCGCCAAAATAGCAACGGGCGATTTGCTTATCGTTATCTCTGACGATTTTTATCCTTTTGCCCATTGGGATACGCTGTTGCTTGCGGAAGTAGCAGGAAAAGCCGATTTTTTACTGAAGACCCAGGACGGCATACAACCCGAACTAATTACCCTGCCAATAATGGACAGGGCTTATTACAACCGTTTCGGCTACATCTATCACCCCGATTATTTACATATGTTTTGCGATAACGAACTAACTGCCGTTGGGCATATGTTAGGCCGGGTTATAATATCAGCATTGCTATTTGAGCACAAACATTACAGCGTTGGCAAGGCCGACAGGGACGCGCTTTATACCAGGAACGAGAACACCTGGGACCAGGGCCTAAACCTGTTTAGCGAACGGCAGAAAATCAATTTCGGGTTAAATATTGCATCGTGAAATACAGGTAAAGAATATGGGCTACTCGCAAAACAACGAAGATGAGTTTGTTTTAAATTATTTCGGTGGTTTTAAAGGCACGCTGCTTGAAATTGGCGCCAATAATGGCACCGACCTGAGTAACTCGAAGCTGTTGATTGAAAACGGCTGGCATGCACACCTGGTAGAGCCCGGAAGCACATGCGCCGATTTGTTTTTACGCCATAGCTTAAACCCCAATGTTCATATCTACAACTATGGTATTGGCGACCGCGATGAAAAAGTAAAGTTTTGGGAAAGCGGCAATCATGTTTCGAATGGGAACGACAAAGGCCTTGTTTCAACCGCCGATTTTGAAGAGACCAAACGCTGGCCCCATGTAGAGTTTACCGAATGCGAAATTGAACTGGTAAATGGGACACATTTTACAACGAATCAAGGTCGATGTTTCATTTTATTTCGATAGACGCCGAGGGCAATGACTGGACCATACTTAAACAAATTGACTTAAGGGCGGTTGGCTGCCGGGTTTTATGTATTGAATACAACAGCAGTCTTGAATTGCTCTGGCGGTTTAAAAAGTATTGCAAAGGCTACCACTTAGCTGTGCAAAATACGGAGAATTTAATATTTGTAAACCCGCGTCTTTAAGCTAAGCTTTTGCACCACTTCTATCGCAAGCGATAAAGTGGATACTACATTTTTTCTTCGACATACTAATATTGATTTGTTGATCGCCATAAAAACAATATTGTATTTTGACCACAACTTTTTTTGAAAGATCACCGCTAAAATGAGTTTAACCGCAACAGCAAAGTTAACGTCGAAGGCCACTGCAGAGGGGCAAGCGAAAAGAACTGCGCTGCGTGTTGAAAGCAAACCGCCTGCTAAGCAAACCGCCGATACGGAGGAAGCAACCGCTGAAAGGACACGGGAGTCATCGCCATATACCCACAATTTTGGTATTGTGCCGTTGTACCCGGGCCGGCAGTCTGTTGTTCAACCTAAGCTTACCGTAAATAAACCCGGCGATAAATACGAGCAGGAAGCCGACAGCATGGCCGATAAGGTAATGCGCATGGCCGAGCCATCGGCCGGCGAAGTTTTAACCGGCAATATCAGCGATGTAGTACAGCGTAAATGCGATGCATGTGAGGATGAGGATAAGGACAAAACGCCGGTGATGCGTAAGGAGGATGCCGCTGTTGATGATTCGGATGAACAGGCGGTAATGCGCAAAGAAGAAAGCGCCGCAGACACTGATGAAGAGGGCGGCAGCGAAAACGGTGAAGTAATGCGCAAGGAAGAAGACTCCGCAGATACTGATGAAGATGACGGTGGTGAAAACGGCGAAGTAATGCGCAAGGAAGAAGACTCCGCAGATACTAATGAGGATGACGGAGATGACGACGGCGAAGTAATGCGTAAGGAGGAGGACTCCGCAGATACCGACGAAGACGATGGGGGCGACGATGACGTTATGCGCAAGGAGGAAGACCCTAATACCAATGCAAAAAACGATGAGGGCGACGAAGAACAGGTTATGCGGGAGACAGGCAAATCCGCCGCCGAACCGCAGGCCGCAGGCTCCTGGCAGTCATCTTTAAACAGCTCTAAATCGGGTGGTGCGCCTTTGCCGGTTGGTACAAAAAGGTTTATGGAAAGTGCTTTCCAAACCGATTTCTCGTCGGTACGGGTGCATACCGACAGCCGGGCCGCCGAAATGAGCAAAGGCATACAAGCCAGGGCATTTACCCATGGCAGCGATATCTATTTTAACACCGGGCAGTTTACACCGGAAAATGCCGAAGGTAAACGCCTGCTGGCGCACGAGCTGACACATGTACTGCAACAGCAAAATGGTGTTGCTCCAAGCCTGTTGCAGCGCAAAATGTCGAATGGCGGTGTCGGCGGCGGAGCCGCAGTACAGGTTGCCCCGGCAATGGCAACACCTGCTGTGGCCGCTCCGACAGCGGCCCCCGGTGGTGCGGGCGCTGTGAGCGCTCCGCCATCGGCAAAACAAAGCCCCGGTGCAACACCAGGTGGTGGCGCTGCAAAAGGCGCACCCGGCGGTGAAAAGGGCAAGGAAGTAAAGCCGGTTGAAAAAGATAAAGACAAGCGGGCTGAAACGCCAAAGGCTGACACATCAAGCACAACAGCCTACCTGGCATCATTACAGCACCAGCAGCCAACGGACTTCATTAGCTCGATGAAAAGTGCCGATGCCGATGTAAACCAGATACACGGTAAAGAGAAGGACGACCTGCAAAAAGATATGCCCGTTATTGACCAACCGACCGGCCTGCCTACGCTCGAAAAGACCATCGCCACCCGTGCAGCCATGGAACAAGCTGCGGCAAAAAAAGCTGCTGCTGCAGCGAAAAAAGCTGGTGGTGAAAAGCCTAAAGCCGACACGCCGGAAATTAAAATACCCCAAAAACCGATTGTAAAAACCCCTCCGGCTTTGGCACAGCCCCAGGTTGACGACAGGGGTGTTTTTGAAAAGGCGTTGAGCAATTCGATTGCATCGCTGCCCACTACTGATGACAGTATAAGCACTTCGCTGGGGCCAAGACGCAAACCCGACCTTACCAATGATGCGGACCCCAATGAAATTAACAAGGAAAGCGCCGAGCAGGAAGCCCTTGTAACGCAACAGCAAACAAATGCCGATGCCCTTACCAAACAGGATTTCGGCGAAAACAACATCTACCCCGACCTTAAACCCGGAAAGCTTAAGCCCGGAAATAAGTTAACGCCGCCAGCCCGGGTTAGTGGCGAGGCTGTTAACCCACCGGAGGTATCGGCCGAAGTTGCTGCAGCATTTAATACCGGCGCCCTATCAAAAATGCAGGTTGAAACCGCTGCCCAGGTACAAAAAAATGACGAGGCAGCTGCCAAAATGCAGGATGACAAGGACAAGGAGAAAAAGGACAAGATGCGGCAAATTGACGAGCAAACAGAACTCGCAAAACGAAATCAACAAAAGGAGCAGGCAAAGGCAAAAAAAGAAGTAAGTACGCAACGTGAGACCTGGACGGCTGAAAATGAAAAAATAACAAAAGACTACAATGATTCTGTAAAGCAGGAAAGTGATTCGAAGAGTGGTGAAATAGATACTAAAGTAAAAAAGACAAACGATGACATAGAAGCTGAATATAAAAAGAACGAGGATGATTTAGCTGATCAAAAAGCTAAAGCTGATGAAAAAGCGGCGGCTAAAAAGAAGGAAGCGGAAGAAAAACAGGAAAGCGGCGGCTTCTTTAGCGCCGTCGGCGACTTTTTAAGCGATGTTTGGGATAGTATCAAAGATGCAGTCAACTTTATATTCGATGAGCTGCGCAAGGCCGTAAAGTTTATAATAGAAAAAGTTAAGGCGGCGGTAGATATTCTAATCGATGCCATACGCGATATAGTAGTAGGCCTGATAAAAGCATTTGGTGAAATGCTGAAAACATTTGTAAATATTGCCTTCGCAGCCTTCCCGGACCTTGCCAAGAAAATCAACGGCTATATTGACGACGCTGTTGACTACAGCGTTGACGCTGTAAATAAATGGGCCGATGATTTAAAAAAGGCGGTGAACGCGCTGCTGGATGCACTTGGTGCCGCGCTCGATTTTATTTTATCGCTTTACCAGAAGGCGTTCAATTTACTAATAGATGCCCTAAAGTTTTTAACCGTCGGGCTGATGAAGATTCTGCAGGGGCTTGCCAACCTGGTGACCTCCGCAAGCCAGGCGCCTGATCATTTCTGGTCGCAGGTATCGGTTGAGGTGATCGGCCAGGACATTACCAACCCGCTGCCAAACGAGATAGGCTACGATAAGAGCAAGGACGAAACCCAGATCGGTAATGGTTTTGAAACCCTGGAATACGGCAAAAAGGCGCTGGGAATAGAAGATAAGAAAGAGCCGGGACCCGAACAAGAGGCATTAACCGCCGACGATGTAGTGAACAACGAAGTAGTTGAAAACCTGCAACTCGACCCGGCGCTTGCCGAACAGTTGCAATCCAAAGGTGACGGTGAAACCGAATTTGGCGGAACACCAGGAAATGAAACGGCCCTTGACGATGCCCGCGCCGACGCGTCGCAGGCAGACGCCGCTAAGGCCGAAGCGATGAAGGGCGCCGATAGCGGAACCATAGATGCCGCTAAAGGCGCAGCTGAGCAGGTAGTGGATAACGCAGGCAAGGTAGGGCCATTTAAAAACGCATGGGAGCGTGGTCAATATGTGCTGGGGCAGATAAAAACTGCCATATCAACATGGTGGGGTAAAAATAGCGGTAAGGTAATAGCAGGGCTTATTGCAGGCTTGCTTGCGGGTATAGTGCTCGAAGTGGTAACCGGCGGTGCTGTTACCGCGGCGATACCGGTGATAATGGAGCTTTTGGCCACCCTGTTTGCCGCACAGGATATCGCGGACGGCATAGTATTCCTGGGTACGTATGTAGTATCGGCATGGCAGGGGCAAATTGCGAAGGGTGCAATGGCACTCGCCCGTACCTTCGTGAAACTGATAATGGCCTTTATTTTCGACCTGATTGGCGGCGGCGAAATGATAAAAGGCATAAAAGGGGGCATCAAAGCAGCCGAAGAGGGTGGCGCGAAAGGCTTGATGCAGTTTGGAAAATCGGCAGCCAGGAACCTGGCCGCAAAAGAGCTTAAAAACGTAGCCAAACTTGGCACAATTGCCAAAGATGGCGCCAAAGCCGCTATGGAGAACGGGCGACTGGTGCTGAGCGGTCTTAAAACCGGCCTGAAAGACGGCGCCAAATCGTTAGAGGAACTGTCGGCCGGTCTATTGAAGAAATTCAGGTTTAAGAAGTTTAAGATCGAGCTGAAGAAATTCAGGTTCTATTTGTATGGCGAGGTTAACCCCTGGGTGCTACTGGCAACCGGCGACATTGTTGAAGTAAAAAATAAAGCAGGTGGTATTGTTGGCAAGGAAGGAAAATTTATGTCAAAAGAAGGCAAGGAGGTTGAGGGGATCCTTGTCGGCATTGGTGGAAAGACAGCTGATGGGGTGAAAATGGCCAAAAGGCTGGAAAAATTAACAAAAGAACAGGCTGCCGACTTGTTCGCAAAAGTGCATAGTCTTTACGAAGCGAGAGCTGAAGCGCGGCTTGCCGCCGGCAAAACCCTTACTGCGGCTGAACTTAAAGCCGAAGAACGGGCGATTCAAAAGGAGGCGAGAAAGATCATCCAGGAAAGGATGGCGTTCGACCCGGTGGAGTTTGCAAAAGAATTTGGCCAGGCGGCCGCCGATGCAAAAGGGGGCAGGGACAAACTCGGGCGCAGTTTGAAAGAAGCCAGCCCCGGCAAGGGCTTTGAGGCGCATCACATCATACCGGTTGAGGTTATTGGGCAAGACGATTTGCTGAAAAAAGCCCTGGAAGGAGGCTTTGAGTTTAACGGCGATGTTAATGGTAAATGGGTGTCGCGTTTTAGCAGCAGGACGGAAGAAGGGTTAAAGGGAGTACATGCCAGCCATCCAAACTACACTAAAGAGGTGAAAAAATTGATACAGGAAACCCTAGCCGAATCGCGGACAACTGTTGCTGCTATGTCAAAAGAAGAAGCCGCGCAAATGATGAGAGACATTGCCGCGAGAATTAAACAAACTATAAAGGACAACCCACTTGAAAAGCTTGATAATTTGAAGTTTACAAAGCCCAAAATTGTAAAACCATGAAAGAAGTACTAATTTATGAATTAATGTATTCGGTTGACAAAGTTATAACCGGCTCTTCAGATAATCAAATAATTGGTTTTATCGATCCGGAAAATAACTCAAGAGAACGCACTTCCAGGTACCAGGAAATATATTATGATTTTATTGAAGATAATTTTGATATGAAGAAATTTTCCGGAGATAAAAAGGCAAAACCAACTGATATTTTGAGTTCCAATTTTTTAGACATGAATGGTTTGTTTGTAAGCTCGGCATTTGCTAAATTATTGGAAGGCTTTTCGATGTGCTGTTATAAATACATGGATGTTTATATTAAACATTTAAGCGAAAAAAAAGACTATCGGTTCCTTAATTTAACAATGTGCCCTGCCATAAATTTCGAAGAATCATCATTTTTCTTTGAAGACAGACTTAAAGAAGAACAACTAGAGGAAATAAAATTATCGTCGATGCAAGATTTTACAGATAATATCAGGAAACTACGCGCTGCTAAAGGATATAATTTTACTATAAGCCCGCAAAAATTGGTGCTGAACAAAGTGTATGATTTATTCAAATATGAAATATCGGGGAAAATCCTGATATCTGAAGAACTAAAGAATGCAATCGAGAGCTCCGATTTGACAGGATACTCGATAAGGCCTTTTCTCTATGTCTTTCACTAAAAACTGCCGCGATTTACAAAAGCAATAATTATGAGAGGTTTTAGCAGGACATCTTCTCCCTCATATCGCCCGGCATCGACAAGGCGACGGAAAAGAGCCGCTGCCAGTAAACCGGCAAATGCTGAAAACGAAAGCACTGTAACACATCAGTTTGAAAATATCAAACTATTCCCTCATTCTGCGCCTGCTATACAAACCAAATTAACAGTAAACGAGCCCGGCGATAAATATGAGCAGGAAGCCGACAGCGTTGCCGACACAATAGTAGGGACTACTGAAAATCCACAAATACAACGCAAATGCGACTCTTGTGAGGATGAAGAAAAAAAAGTTCAGCGTAAGCCGGCATCATCGGGAATAACTCCACTGACACAAACAAAAGGCGGGGATGGGGCAGTGGCAACCCCGGCGTTAAGCAACAGGATTGCCGACATACAAGGAAGCGGCAGCAGCCTGGACAGCGCTACCGGGGCATTTATGTCGGACAGGTTTGGGGTTGATTTTGGCAGTGTAAAAATTCACGCCGATAACGAATCGGCCAAAATGAACCGCGAGTTAAATGCCAGGGCATTTACTACCGGCAGTGATATTTATTTTAACGAGGGGGAGTATAACCCAGGTTCGGGTAAAGGAAAACGTTTGCTGGCGCATGAATTAACCCACGTTATACAGCAAAATTCAAGCGTTAAAAATAGTGCAATCCAGCGTGAGGGCGAAGGTGATGCGAAATCGGCGGAAACAAAGGCTGCAGAAGCCGCAGCGGCACTGGCTAAAAAGAAGGACCTTTTTGACAGGCTGAGGGCTGCATCGCCAACGACGGATGAGAAGTTAAAAGCAGAAGTTGAAGCAACCTTTGCCGAAGGAACAGACGACCGTTGGCTGGCCGAAAAAATAATGAAAAACGGCCCCGAACCGCTCTGGCCAAAGGACGATATACAGGAACGGCAAAAAAGGGCTATAGACAACAAGTGGGCGCCCGAACCGGGTAATATTGCAGGAACGCTTGGTTCCGGTTCGCACACGGTGCAGGCATTTTATTTTAGGGGGACAACTGACAGGCGCGCACTTATTATTGGCGGTGTACACGGCAGCGAGCCCGGGGGTGTGGAGGTGGTAAATGATTTGCTGGATTTACTTCGTGCGCCAAATGCACCGATGCCTTTCTTTTCGATAATAATCGTTCCCGAATTGTTTTCTGCCAATGTGCATTCGTCAAGGCCCTTGGCCGAAAGAAGAACATCAGGCGGAACAACCAAACAACTGGTTAAAGGCAAAGCAAAGGATGTGGATACACCCGACCCCAACCGGCAATTTCCGGCTGTGGGCGCGGATGCCTCTTTCAACACAGTTTTAGGATGCCAGGTCGATTCGGAAAACCGATGTGTTGAACCGGAAAATATAGTGCTGATGGATTTGATAAACAGGTTTCAGCCCGAAAGAGTAGCAAGCGTACATGGGCATTCTGTTCCGAAAAATGACGCGCAACTTAAAAAAGAAGGCGGCCCCAGTATTACCACTGATCCGAGGCCCGGTCACGAAAAAGAAGATGATGCTTTAACTTTAAAAATGGCGCAGGAAGCAGACAAACTTGGTGTGCGTGTGCCGGGCAATTTTCTCGGCACGAAAGACGAGAGAACCAGGTACCCAACGGGCACCGCCCCTAAAATGTCGTCGGGTGTTACGTTTGGCCAATGGGGCTCGCACGACACACCTACCCACCCTGCTATGAATATTGTTCTGATAGAAACATTTGGTAATGCCACCAGTGCATCGTTAAGCGGGGCAAAAGCGGCGGCCCGCAAAGCAGAATTGATGAACACCGCACAGGTTTTACGCGACTTTTTCCTTGCACCGTGACCACTAAAAGACCATAAATAACATGCTTACCACTTTACAAAAAAAAGCCAAAACTTCCAGTAGCAAGGGGAGTTTTCGGGCCAAAAAGGGGCGGACTCAAAACTGGTATCGTTATGGAGGCAAGGAAAAACCGACCGAGGGATTTGCCGGTGCAACGGGATTTAATTTAGGCGCATTAAACAAAGAATACACTTCGAACGCAAGCTTCAGTCAAATTCCTGTTTATTCCAATCAAACCATACAAACAAAGTTAACGGTAAACGAGCCGGGCGATAAACATGAACAGGAAGCGGATAATATTGCCGACAAGGTGATGCGCGTGCCCGGCGACCAGCAAATACAACGAAAATGTTCAGCATGTGAAGAGGAGGATAAAAAAATACAGCGCAAGCCGGGCCCCGGAGGTGGTATTACGCCAATAACAAAAGCAGGCGGCAAAGCGGGAGTCGGCGTAAGCCCGGCGATACACAACCGGATAGCAGCATCGGAGGGGGGAGGAAGTAGTTTGGATGGCGCTACAAATTCCTTTATGTCGGACAGGTTTGGGGTTGATTTTGGCAACGTGAAAATTCATGACAATAACGAAGCTGCACAGTTGAACCGCACATTAAACGCAAGGGCGTTTACAGTAGGAAACGATATTTACTTTAATGAAGGAGAGTATACACCTGCTTCAGCCAGCGGAAGACGTTTGTTAGCTCATGAACTCGTGCATACGCTGCAACAAAGTTCGGTACAAAATATTTACCGCGAGCCTAAAGTTGCTAATGCTGCTCCAAAACCACAGGCTGACCCTGTTGAAATGGAAGCAGTTAAACTTGAACAGGAGATTTTTATGCTGCCGGAAATATTTAAGCTGGACAATGAATCCTGGCAAACAGTTATGAGGATTATTAAGCGTGCAAAAGCAGAGCCCGATAAACGGATTTACTATTTGCAAAAATTAAAACTATTGCTTACAAAGCCTTTCAGGGGGAAAGCCACAGCTAAAAAGGAATATGGATGTTCGCCAGAAGTTGAAAAGAAAACACGACCTGCAGTTGATGCCGCTTTGAAAAAAGAAAAAAAAGAATGGGACGGTTTATTTGCGGATGTTGAAGAAAGGGTGGTTGCTACCAGCAAGCAGGCCGATAGGGTGACTCGTAAGGGTACACAAAACAAGACATTTATTGCAGATGCTTCCGATCCGAATAACATCAGGGTGATGATAAAAGTTAAGCTTAATGGCGACAAAGATGATGTCATAAAAATAAAACAATTGGAAGATGCAATTGAGCGGGCGTCGCATACCAAAGGTTACACGCTTGATATTGTTTTTGTAGATGCGCCGGGGCCTGATGTTTTTGAATTTACAGTGAATTTTTGCCAATGGCCCAATTCCGACAACTGGGCATCCGGGCCCGACACCCTTTCGCACGAAGTACACCATGCGCTGGGGTTAGGCGACAGATATAGTTATATTGAAGCACAAGCGGGTAACCAGGATATAAATTTGGAAATACGGCTGGACTTGTTTGAAGAAGAAATGAACAAGAGCGCACCGAAGGACCTTCCCAATAATCCCAATAGTAAAATGGATACAAACAGCAACCCTTTACTTAATGATGATGTATGTGCTGTAGCACATGACCCGGGCCCCGACCGCGACAAATGTATTGCTGCACGCGACCAGGCCGACCGCGATGGGTTTTGATCAAATGATTCTGCCGAAAGCAAAAGCCTCAAATCTTCTGGTTTGCGGCTTTTTACTTTTGCAAAGTTTGAGAGATCGACTATGACTTGGTTTCAATAACCTTTGTTACTTCAATGGAATCGCCGGTTATTTTACCGTCAATTGTTACATTTTTGCCGGCATATTCTAATACCGCTTTTTGGTTTGATATTTTATAAACTTTATCGCCTACAACCAAAACTGCAGTAGCGCCGCCTTTAATACATTGCTTGGCGCAGGCAACACGGGTTGCAGGTGTACACATCGGTGTTTTGCTTCCGCCGCAGTGCGAGTCGTCAATGTAACCTGTAAGATGATCGTCGGTAATTGATGAAGCAAATGCCACGCCCATTGAAAAAATGAGGGTAGCTAATAATAAAATCTTTTTCATGGTTTCGTATGGTTTAATTGTTTGGTTATCAAATATAGTAAAAATTAAAAAAAATATCGCATGCGGAAAATATCATTATTTTGCGCCAATTACCAACGATATATTATCAATATAAAAATCTACCTGTGTTATAACAGATGCCCTGTGAATTGCTATCAGCTTGTAGCCATCTTAACCAATATTTACAGACTGAGGAAATATTAACTAAAAATGATAAGCTAATTTGCTTTATTACGCGTTATGTGTACTTGTAATTCATACCTTGCAATAAATGACGGAATACATAACACTATTTAAAGACTGGGTTATCGGCCTGGGCGAAAGGCATGAGGTGGACCCTTTAACCATCGGCAGTCTTTATTTAATAAGTAAGGTGTGTTTTTTCTCGTTCCTTGGCTGGGTGATAAAGAACTTCAGGGCAAAAAAAGCAATCCTTATTCCGCTACTGTTTGCCTCCCTAAGCTTTAGCCTGCCTTACCTGTATCTTATTATTGCCGGTCGTAATATTTCTATATGGGTATACCTGTTTATTGGTTTGATGTTCATTTATGGCGGATATACTATCTGGAAGAAAATGACAGAAAAGCCAGCCCCGCTAAGCATTTAGGTACCCCACTCCAAACATAAATTTGTCATAATTAGTTTCCGTTAGTACTGTGAGCGGAAAGAATCATATATTTATGTGTTTAAACAGCAATTAAATCAAAATGGAAAACATCAGACTATTTGAGCCCGCGCAGGTTGGAGCTATAACCACAAAAAACCGTATTGTAATGTCGCCAATGACCCGCTGCCGGGCAATCGGCAATGTGCCAAACGATTTAATGGCGCAGTATTACGGACAGCGCGCAAGTGCAGGCCTTATTATTACCGAGGGCACATCGCCATCGCCAAACGGTTTGGGCTATGCCCGTATCCCGGGTATTTTTAGTGATGAACAGGTTGAGGGCTGGAAAAAGGTAACAACTGCCGTGCACGAAAAAGGAGGGAAGATAGTAGTGCAGCTGATGCATACCGGCCGCATAAGCCACCCGCTGAATTTGCCCGCAGGAGCTGAAGTATTGGCGCCATCGGCAGTAAAACCTGCCGGCCATATGTGGACCGACGCACAGCAAATGCAGGAATTTCCGGTGCCAAAAGCGATGACGACTGAAGAATTGGTATCAACGAAAGCCGAATTTGTTACATCTTCAAAAAATGCAATAAAAGCAGGTTTCGACGGAGTAGAGCTGCATGGCGCCAATGGTTACCTGCTGGAGCAATTCTTATCGCCCATCAGCAATATCCGCACTGACGAATATGGCGGCAGCGTTGAAAACCGCGCCCGTTTCGTTCTCGAGGTAGTAAGCGAAGTGGCGGAAGCGATCGGTAAAGACAGAACAGGTATCAGGTTGTCGCCTTACGGTGTAGCCAGCGATATGCCGCATTATCCTGAAATTGACGCGACTTATACTTACCTGGCCGAACAATTTAATCAATTGGACATTGCTTACCTGCATGTTGTTGACCATTCGGCAATGGGAGCACCAAAAGTACCAATCGAAATAAAGGAAACCATTCGCGCTAAATTTAAAAATACAATTATACTGGCAGGTGGCCATACCCTTGAAACTGCAGAAGCCGAGTTACAAAGCGGACTTGCAGACCTTGCTGCGTTTGGCAGGCCATTCATTAATAATCCCGATTTGGTGGAGCGTTTCGAAAACGAGCTTGCGTTATCGGCCGACTTGCATATGGATTTGTTTTATACTGCTGATGGGAAGGGATATGTAGATTATCCGGTGTTTCAATAAGTTTAAAGCACAATAACTGAAAAGCCTCAGATCTTTCGATCCGGGGCTTTTTGATTAATTGGGGAATTACGGAATATTCACGGGCACCATTAAAATACCCGGTGCATGATCTTGCGAATAGTAAAGCATCTTTCCGTCGGGCGATACAATCGGGCTGCCGTTATTACCGCTGTTAACAGTTGCACTTAGCTTTTGGCCCGGCAGCCACTCTTCGCCTTTGCGGTAGCTTATGTAAAGGCTGTTGTCGCTTGCAAAAATAATATAACGCTCGTCGGGGGATATAAACGGATCGAATACATCGCTGTCGCCATTTAGTTTCAGCAGTTTTGGTTTGTCGTAATGATCGCCCAGCCATTTGGAAGAATAGCCGCACATTCCTTTATTACCATCGCGGTTGCGCGAACAAAAGCAAAGCGTTTTTGCACTGCTGAGCGATGGCGCGTAGGCCACAGTCCCGGGTACGTTTACGGGCCCGTCGAGATGGGCCGACTTTGTCCAGTTATCGCCCGAAATATGATCGACGTACCAAAGGTGGCTATCCTTTTGAGGCTTGTCCTGCGGCCGTTCCGGTGATGGACGGTTTGAAACGAATATCAATCGCTTTCCGTCGGGGCTTATGAATGGGTCCCAATCATGCCATTGGCCTGAAAAGTGGGCCACAACGGGATTGGTCCATTTACCTTTAACCAGTTTCGAAAAACGGATTGTGTTATTGTCTGCAAGGTAAACCGTTTTCCCATCGGGCATAAAGGCCGGAACCGATTCGTCATTTGGTACGGGCACACCCTCCTGTATAAAAACGGTCACCTTTGCATCGGGAGGTACAATATTTTGACCCATGACGCTGAGTTTTATAATGCCGCCCAGCACCAGGGTAAGGATAATCTTTTTCATTGCAATATCTTTAGTAGCTAAATATTTACTAAAGCTGGTTTTTATTTAATGGCTGATAAAATAAATTCAACCTGCTGCGTGGTATTCTAAACCGTTTGGAACATAGCATCAATAATCGAAATATATTTAGATATGGAATTTATTGCCAATCTTGGAATGCCAAATCTCAAAACAACTCTTCATCAGGTGGTTTTATCCCCTTCAAATGAAAATAAACGGTTGTTTGCCCGCGGTGGTGAGTTTGATGTTCAAAAATTTTGTTTAGAAGGGTTCCCTTGGTCATTGTGTATTTATTGAAAACTTTTACCGTATCCTGCAATTCGCCGGGCTTTATGTTCTTAATGTTGGCGATAACAAAATCGTAACCCGCCATCACCGTTTTAATAGTTGCCGCCTTTGATTTATCGGGCGATTTACCCGCCTCTCCGGGGGCTATCGGGCTTTTAAGGCCACCGGCCAAGGGAGCCAGCTCATAATCGGCATCAGTAAAATGCAGCATGTGTTCGGCAAAAGTGCGCATTTCGGGGCTTGGTTTAAATGCGTAGCCGTCTTCGGGCATGGCCTCTAAATAGTGTTTGGTGTAGTTTTTTGCCCGTTCCCAATCTTTAACCATTTGGCCGATGTCCTGCGATTTGGCAATACCTCCAAGCAGCACCAACAATAGAAGAGTAAATAATTTTGTGATTTTTTTCATTGTAATTTGTCTTAATACCTGTGTTAGTTTAAGGCCGCAAGGTATTTTGTTAATTACTCAGAAAATTGTACAAAATCGTCAGGGAGAGCAGGTGTTAAACAAACAAACCACAGGGCAGGTAGCCATCGAATTGTGGCGGTTTCGGGGAGCTGTTAATGTTTTTAGACTTTTTTGAAATGCCAGTATTCGCCTTTTCTACAAATCTTAGATAATGCAACGGCTGCACTCCCGAAAACTCTTTGAATTCGCGAATGAAGTGCGACTGGTCGTAGTAATTGCATGAATAAGCGAGCCCGGTTAACGACTCAAATTGGCCGGAACAATATTGGGTGCGCACCCCCTGGAAACGCGCAATCCGTGCATAGTATTTTGGCGAAAAGCCGGCTATGGTTTTAAACCTTCGTTCAAATTGCTTAACCGACAGGTTTGATTGCTGTTGTATTTTTGAAATATCGACCTGGCCCGCCTGTTCTATGACCTGTTTGATAAGATATTCGATTGGGTCTGGTTTGTTGTTTATTGCCTTTTTTGTAAGAAAGCCCGAAACCAAAGCCACGCGTTCGTCGGCAGTTTTGGCGTTGTATACCTGGTCTGCCAGGTTTTCTCCATCCTGCTTAAATAAAACTGTAAAATCAAAAACATGATTTATTCCTTCATTTGCAGGCATCTTTAATAATTGACCTATTGCATGTGGATACAGCCGCACGCCAAAAAAACCGACATTCCTGCCGACATCAAACCTTTCAAAAGCGGAATGCTGAAAACGCATCCGGGCGCTTTGTGTGGAATATTTTTGAAAGCCCTCATTGTACTGAAAGATGATTTCAGGGCAGCCATCAGCCATCAAAAAGTACTCCTTAGGGGTAATGTTATCCTCACTGCTTTGTAACGACCAAAAACATTGCACCAGGTCTCCGAGGTGTGGCGGTGGTGCAAATGTTTTGTATTCCATGTTAATTGCAGGCAATATTGTTACCCAGCACAAGTTTAGGAAATAATCTTAATAATCAACAAAAGAGAACTTTACCCTTTACGCTTGCTTTTTCAAAAACCTATTGGTAAGCCATTTCCTAACCGGCTCATCATACAGTTTCAATGATGCGTAAGCTATGGTAATTGCAACTATCAATACAACCAGTCCGCCTAAAAGGCCGGTTTGCATCGGGATTTTATTGTTTACTACCCACGCCAGATGTAAATAAATCAACGGGTAATGGGTGATATACAAAGGGTAGGAGATAGCTCCCAAAAAGTTGCATACTTTTTTGGTATATGCGTTCGTCATGGTGCCACCTGCCCCGATAGCAACTATCAAAGGGAAAAATATGATGATTGCAACCGACTCGTAGATGCCGTTCATCCACAATTGCGTAGGGCCGCCAAGTCTTGGGATAGCCAAAACAACCAACAGCAACACACTGCATACCACAAAAGCGCCTTTTATATGGATAAGTTTACCCATTCGCATCAGCAATATACCCCCAAAAAACGGAAACAGTAAACGTGCAAAACCAATGTGAAGCTGCGTTTTATCGATCGCCCAGCCGCCAATTACATCACCCTGCGGCCCCTGCAACAGGTATTGCACCAGGAAACAAGCAGAGAGTACTACAAATGCAGTAAGCAGCGTTTTAGAAAATTTACGGACAATTACCGCGTATAAAATATTGCCGATGTACTCGAAAAAGAGCGACCAGGCCGGGCCATCCAGCGGGTTCATTTCGGTCCAGCCGCGTATGTCCATTGATATGGGCAGGGGTAACATAGTAAAGCCCACCACCATTACCAGCAGCATTTTCCAAACCGGTGTACCGGCTATGAGCGGGAAGACATTACAGGCCTGGAAATAAAAAAGCGCCGCCCCGATGATAGTACCTACAATTACCATTGGCTGCAGGCGGATAAGCCGGCGTTTGTAAAAATCCCACTGCGTCATTTTTGCCCAGCGGTCGTCATAGGCATAGGCTATTACAAAGCCCGAGAGTAAAAAAAAGAAATCGACTGCCAGGTAGCCGTGGTTGATGATTTGGTGGAAGCGGTCGCCCGAATAAGTTTCAAGTATGTGGAATATAACCACAGTTACAGCGGCTACGCCGCGCAGCCCGTCAAGAATTTCGTAGTGTTTTTTTGGTGGCAGGTACGTAGTAGTTGCGCTCATTCAGGTTAATTTAGTTTAAATTGGATAAAGGGGAGTGTTACTGCACGCTAATGCGTTTGGCTGACACAATGATAATTAAAACAACCGGATTTACAAGAGCGGTTTTAATAAATCCTGCCGGGTCAATTAGTGAAGTAAAAAACCGCACCCGGAAACTTAATTTCACTGGGGTTGATTGTTAAGCTTGATGAGAAACGGAGTATTGGCGCCCGTCGCTCACCTGCTTATTATAAGTTTGATGAGGAGAGTTATGATAAGGCGTTAGGGGATGGGTTGGTGTTGGCGTAGTTGACCCGCCATCCCTGGACGGGTGGGTAATTAGCAGCCCGGGCATAAATAGAGCCAAAAAACGTTGCTGTTCACAGTGAAACATAAGGAACATGGTGGAACAGTGGAACAGGCAATTATTTTGTTAAAAAGTGCATTTACAGGCCAAAAAGGCAGGTTTTTACTTAAAAATCGCTACGAAAAATGCAAAAAATGCTGACAAAACAGTGTCAGCATTTCCTCATCTTTAAATGCCGAAATTTGCAGCGTCAAAAATATCTGCCTGGTGTGGCCACGTTACCCGCCCGCTTACCTCAGGCTTTTCTTTTCCAGGCATGCAAATAGGCAAATGACAGGGCGATAAGGCTTAACAGCCCAAGCAAAAAGCCGCCCAGCACATCGGTAAACCAGTGCGCGCCGAGATAAATTCGTGATATTGGAACCGAGAAGATCAGGAGTATGGAGAAACCTGCAATGCCGATGCGTAAAATTTTATGCAGGCCTTTAAGCTGATACATCAGCAGCACAAGGAAGCCGAAAAACACAACGTAAAACAATACATGGCCGCTTGGAAAACTCTGCTGTTGTGTTTTTCCCAGCACCCGTACCAGGGTCGCTGCCGGGCGTGGGCGATTGACCAGTAGTTTCACCAGGGTGCTGACGAGGCCTGAAAGAGAACCCAATACAACAAACAATGCTTCCCTTTTATAACCCGATAAAAGAAATAGGAGGGCGGTAGCGCCAACTAAAATTGCTGAGGCGGGCATATAGCCAAGGGCGCTGATCCATTTCATCAACAGATCAACTACCCGGTGATGGTGCTCCTGTATTTCTTCTGAAAACTTACGATCAATTTTCGAAAGGGGATCTAACAGCACAAAAGCGGTCAGCAACCCAAAGCCTGTGGTTAAACCGCCGACCAGGTACCAGATGAGATGCTTTTTTATGTTTTTCAATCCTGACAAATTTACCGGTCGACTCTGTAGAAATTTAGCGTAAAATTCGGCACCTTATGGCTGAAAAATTGTCACCGGCGCTGAAAAAATTTCAGCCCGGGCCTGCAAATTATTCATCTGTAAGCCATTGGCACAACGCTTGTTATTGCTAACACAGTTTAATTAATTATTGTTCAAACATTTTTTAAAGTAAAATTTAAAGGAGAAAAGGCCATGACCTTAGTTAAATTCAACAACAATCGTAACCAGTCATTACTGCCAGGCTTTAATGACGTTTTTGACTCTATCTTTAACGACACGTTTTTCAATGACCGGATGGTGGTGCGTGTCCCCGCAGCCAATGTCAGCGAAAGCGAAAATAACTTTCATGTAGAACTGGCCGCACCCGGTTTGAAGAAAGAAGATTTTAAACTCAGTCTGGACCGGAACGTTCTTAATATTTCGGTAGAGCAGCGCCGTGAAGACAACAACGATCAAAAAAATTACAGCAAACGCGAATACAGCTACAGTTCGTGGGTGCGCTCGTTTACTTTACTTGAAAGCGCAAATGCCGACAATATTGAGGCCAGTTATACCGACGGTGTACTAAAAATTGATATTGCGAAACGCGAAGAAGCCAAATTGGTACGCCGCCAGATCGAGATTAAATAATAATAAGGTCGGTAATTTTTTGTTGAAAGGGCTCCTGCTTGCAGGGGCTCTTTGCTTGTTACAGCCATGGAAACGCAATTTTATATTTTGCTGAGTTTGAAAACCACGCAAGGATTTGTGAACTACGGGCAATATTTCCTGGGCGACGACCGCCAGGCTGCCGCTGCTTTATTTGGCCGCCTTAAAGGCGGCCAGGACCTAAGCGCCCCATTGCATATCGACCTGATGGAAACGGTTAATGAACTGCCGGTGAGGATCAAAACCATTTGCTGTTCGCTGGAAGAATTGGGAGCCAACTGCAAATTAATTGCGTGCGAGATCTTCCGGTTAAAAACACTGGAGGAAATGCTGTGAAAGATATATTGCTCATCGGTTTTTTAATTTGGTTCGTGTCCATACTTTTAAAGCAGGACAGGGATGACGACTGGGCAGGTCAGTTTTAAAGGGAGATTGGTTTTAGACCAGGATTATTTGTGAATTTTGCGGACCCCGGATAGCAGACATCGCAGTTAAAAAATGTTAAAGATTGAAAACATAGTTGTGATGCTTGGGATAAATACCCATTTTTATCGAAATGGGTTTCTGCCGGATCGAACTTAAATAATCTTTAAAATTGAAACAACCACCTTGTCAAAATAAGTATGGGTTATATTAACAATTGTTTTATCCGGCTATCAGCCTGCATTTTGCTTGTTTTATGCGGTATTAAAGCAGATGCGCAGGTGTCATTGATACAAAATGCCATTAATAAACTGGAAAGCTGCAAAAACTTTAGCTACCGGGCTGTTGAAAAAACGCTCGACCATACCGCCGACACTACCATAAAACAACATAAGGATATATTTCAAAAAGCACCGGGTGGTGGAAACTTTGCTTATTTATTCAGCTGCGAAACGCAGGAACCGGGTTACCATGTAATTGACCTGTATAACGGGCAAAGCTTAATATCCCTGTCTCCGGATGACAGCACCTATCAATTTGCCGACATTAAGAAATATGCGATGGAACCTACCATCACCACTTTGCCAGGGTTCTTAAAATGGTTGAAGGGAAGACCTGAAAAAAAACCATCGGAAATGGCCGGCGATACAGCAGTAAATGGCATTCTTAGCTATCATTCAATTTTTCATATTTACGATACTGTAATTAGTAAGGAGTATTATCATACCAATATAGATGTGTTTATTGATAAGTTATCAGGTTTACCTAACCAAGTAATCATTCGGGGAAAAGTGCCGTTAGCTGGTAATGTGATGAACTACTTTATAGCCATCCGGTATTCCGGTTATAAACTTAACCAGGAAAATGTTGATATAGCTGCCTTAACCATTCCTAATGGGTTTCACCCGCCAAAGGACCAGGTTGTGTTACCGTTATTAACGCCGGGAACAGTTGCGCCGGATTGGACGCTATACACCACGGAAGGTAAACAGATATCGCTTGCGCAACTGAAAGGCAAAATTGTATTGATAGATTTCTTTTTTATTGGTTGTGGCAATTGTATGGAGTCACTTCAATCGTTGGATAGAATTTATGAAAAATATAGAAATCGAAATTTTGTATTGGTAAGCATCAGCAACAGGGATAGCAGGAAGTCGGTTACGGCATTTAAAGAAAAATACAAGATAAAAAATACGGTATGTGGCGATGCGGCTGATGTGGCCAAATCATACCATATGCCCGGCGCCCCCCTTTTTTATTACATTGATAAAGAAGGAAAAATAGCCGATGTAACATTCGGTTATAAGGACGACTTTGAAGCGAAAACTACCGCGCTAATTGACGGGTTGTTGGGTAAATAAGGTGTGTTTTAGATGGAAAATTTATTATCCGAGGTTGCGGGATTCGGGCGCCGTGAGCTACTTATCAGAGAGGAACGAATTCAAAGTCATTGATTATTAAATATATTTGGTTATTATTGATAATCTTAATCTTATCAATTGCGGCCATGCCCCCAGTATCTGGTATAACTTTACTCCAAAATAATAACTGTTTCTACATTATAGTGAATGTTTTTAGCGACGAGTTAAAGGGGCTTATTAGAAATCAACTTGCTGGAGTTTGGAATGGATTTGCCGAGGTGGAAGAATCCCCGGAAATTCACTCATACAAAAGAACTCTTAATTCATTTTTAGACAGATACCGGGATAAAGCCGAGACTACCAAAAAAGGCATGATCGGGGAATTGTTGTCCCATATCTTGATAAATGAGTATATGCAGACCTTTACGTCGCTGTCCGTTTTAAAAAACAAAGAGGAACGCAGTATAAAAAAAGGATTCGATATAATTTATTTCGACAATATTAAAATGAATGTCTGGTATTCGGAGGTAAAATCAGGCCGACGGGAGTCCGGTAGTGAAACATCTTCAGAATATAACACCATACTTTTAAATCGATCGCATACCGGCATTTCCACTATGTTTGATGAGAAAAGAAGCTCACTTTGGGAAAGTGCTTTAATTGATGTTAAACTTACTATACAAGACTCGAAAGGTCGATTAAAATTGAAGAACCTTTTAGATTAAGATTCTCCCGTTCACGAAATCGATAGTAAAAAAAGCGTTGTGCTAATTTCGGTTTTATATCATGGTCCGGCAGAACCAATTGATATGCAGAGCATTGTTGACTTCGGCCAGAATATTGCCCGCGCTGGTACATATGCTAATAGTATTATATTATCCATTCAAAAGGAAACATTTGAAAAAGTAGCGGAATTTTTGGAACAAGAAGCAATATCTTAATGGAAATTGAAGAAATCACAATCGGGCAGTTGAGGAGAAATGTAACGGATACATTTTTTCAAAATCGGTATTTAGATTTAGTACTTGGTAATAGTGAGAAATTAAATACAAACGCCTTATCTCAACTGTTAAAGTTAGCTGTAATTTTCTTGAATTACGGGGATCCAAACCTTAAGCGGTTAGGTTATAGAATAGTTGTGCGATATAGCATATTATTCGATGATTTTGTCCCATTGTTTGATGTTGCGATTAATAAAGGGTTCATACCTATATCTAAGTTCATCGAGGCTAAACATTTTAAAAAAAATCCTATTGATGAAAAATTTTTTAGTAATTATTTTTCGTCTTACCAAGAAAACTTTCGCCAAGAAGAAATTTATCTTACCTATGGGCAAAAAAAACTTATTAGGTTTTCAGATGATCATAAAAGCAATTTCGTTCTGGTGGCACCTACTTCCTATGGAAAGTCGGAGATTATTATTAACAAGGTAGCTGAAAACCTTAATAAAAAGGTATGTATTCTTGTGCCCAGCAAAGCATTACTTGCTCAAACAAAAAAACGTATTTTAGGTAGTCCATATGCAAATGAAGTAGGCCGGATTATCACACATCCTGAAATGTATAGGGGCAACGAAATAAATTTCGTTGCGGTTCTAACACAGGAACGTTACTTAAGACTGCTTCAAAAAAATCAATTATTAACAATTGATATTCTTCTGGTTGATGAGGCACACAATTTATTAAAAAGAAATAGTCGGGCTGTGCTTTTGGCACAAGTAATTATGATTACCCTTAAGCGAAACGCAAATACAATTTTAAACTTTTTTTCGCCTTTTATATCCGATGGGAAGAATTTAAAGATTCCACATATCGATTACTCTCTTGAGGGAATGCACAGCGAGGAGTTTATCAAAATTGAAAGATATTATTGCTGCGACTTGCTAAGTGGGGGAGATCTTTTGTTCTATGACCAGTTTCTTAACCGCTTTAGTGAATATAATAATGAACGATATAATTCTGACGTTCAGCTGATAAACGAGAAAAAGGCCGGTAAAAATATTGTATATCTAAATAAACAAAGAGACGTAGAAAGTTTCGCCTTGCGGCTCTCGGGTAATCCCACATCTAATCAGAACTCTTCTATCGTGGATAAAATTATAACCACAATAGCAGATTTTTTACACCCTGACTATAATTTATTAAAATGTATTCAGAAAGGGGTGGCGTATCACCATGGTGGTATGCCGGAATTAGTCCGCCTATATGTCGAAAGTATTTTTACTAATAACCCGGAATTACATTTCATAATAACTAATTCTACACTATTAGAAGGAGTCAACATTCCAGCAGAAAAAATCTTTTTGTTAACAACAAAAATTGGTCGGAATAATTTTTCAAAATCGGAATTTAAAAATCTAATTGGACGAATTTGCCGATTCAGCGAAATATTCAATTTGGAGACCGGCAGGCTGAATATGCTTGAACCAGAAGTTTATATCATTAAAAGCGAATACGAAAGTAGTAACGCCAATCATCAGGCTTTTTTAGAAAATAAAGCTAAAATTGACTTAAAGCTTACCGACGACGTTGATAATCTACTTTTAAAAGGAAAAACTGAATTAAAGACTGCTGAAGATATTCAATCAGTATTTGATACATTAGAGTATTTGGAAAATATTGAACCTAATACTGTCGTTTTAGAAAATGCTGAATACGTGCAGTCTGACATTGCGAAATTATGCTACAGGAATAATGTTTTTGATTTCGACATAAAGGAGAACGAACGGCAATTAATCGCGAATCTTGACAGTTATTCTAATGCCAGACAAATTGATACGCCAATAGAGTTGATCGAAGCGATTTATAATGTATTTATATATCAGATTGCAATCACCGATGACAATTTTAAAAGACTAAATAATTCTGCGGCTAGGAATTTTTACGCCATGATTCTTGATTGGAGAACGAAAAGTAACTCTTTCAAAGAAATGATCGCAAGATTTATTGGGTATTGGAGTACATTGCCAAACCCAGTCGTTTTTTTCGGCAGCGCATGGGGTGAAGTGCAACGAGATGGAGACAGAATCGCGCTATACATTAACCTTAATTCAAAAAGCCAAGCAGACCGAGTGAACTTAGCTATTTTAAAGATCAAAGACGAGCAAGATTTCATCGAATTTAGACTGTTAAAATATGTGGAAATCTTATTCGAACTAGGGTTAATTGAAAATACATTTTACGAGAAAATAAAGTATGGCAGTTCAGATCCTCGCATTATTTCTTTCTTAAAAAATGGGTTTTCGATCGAGTTGTCAAAGCTTCTTATCGATCCTAAATATTTATCCTTCATTCAAATTAATGTTTTAACAGATGAAGTTATTATAAATGAATTTATTATCGATCAGATGATACAGAATGAAGAGAATTCCATATTGGTGTTCGAAATTAGATATCATATTCGATCATCTCGGTAGTCTCGCTTGGTTAATTATCGTACCCGCTAAAACCCAACCTATATCCACCCCAGCTCCTTCACCGTCATTTCGCTTTCTACAGTGCCGGTATGAAGGGTGGCTTTGGGCTCGAATAGCAGGTTAAACACTATTTCGCCGTTGGTATGCGGGCGGTGTTCAACTCCCTTGGGAACGATCAGAATCTCTCCTTCTTTAACCTCAACTGTTCGCCCATCCCTGAAATCCATTAAAAGAGTGCCTTTAAAAACCATAAAAAGCTCGTCTTCGTTTTCATGGCTGTGCCACACAAAGTCGTCCTTAAGCTTGCAAAGTTTTACGTATTGGCCGTTGAGTTCACCAATGATGTGAGGTGTCCATTGCTTATCGAACAATGAAAACTTCTCCATAATATTTATCGACTTTATCTCTTCCATTTTTTCTTTCAAATTTAGTATTTTCAGCGTTCGTTAGGTTTGATATTTTTCTTTCAAACTCTTCAATAAATATTCGCTTTCGCCCCAAATCATTAATGTGCATTATTCGCAATAATTAAAAGTGCTGATAATTAGCATGTTTCACAGCGTTCGGGGTGTTCCGCTTGTAAAAATGGAACGCTTTCGCACGTGCAACCTGATACTTAGCCCTACTGTCTGGTTTGATATAATTGCCGGTTGATGCCCGGTAGTTTTACAACTAATATTACCGCATAAACGTAACACCACTTTTACTTTTCTTCACCAATCATTTCCCCCAAATCGTTTATATTTGAATAAAACCATCCACCATGAGCCAGATAAAAAAAGAAGACATCAAACAGGAAGTGTTCGACCTGTATGATGATTACGCCCACAGCCGGCTCGACCGGCGCGACTTTGTGCAAAAGCTATCATTATATGCGGTTGGCGGATTAACGGTGCCCGCAATAATGAGCTTCCTGATGCCCGACTACAAAAATAATATACAAATAAAGGCGGATGACCCACGCCTGGATTCGGGATATATCACTTACCCTTCACCAAAAGGCGGCGGCAACATTAAAGGCTTACTATCCAAACCGAAGGATGCCAAAGGTAAGCTTGGCGGCATTATAGTGGTGCACGAAAACCGGGGCTTAAACCCTTATATTGAAGATGTGGGCCGCAGGGCTGCACTTGCAGGTTTTATCTCCCTGGCGCCGGACGCCCTTACGCCACTGGGCGGCTACCCGGGTACTGACGACGCCGGCCGTGAGATGCAGAGTAAACGCGATCCCAAAGAAATGCAGGAAGATTTTATAGCGGCATTTGAATACCTCAAAAATCATAAGGACTGTAATGGCAAAGTAGGGGTGGTGGGGTTCTGTTTTGGCGGCGGCATAGCCAATATGATGGCGGTTCGCGTACCTGATCTGGCGGCAGCTGTGCCTTTTTACGGGAGTCAGCCTGCGGCGGAGGATGTGCCAAAAATTAAAGCCCCGCTGATGCTGCACTATGCATCGCTCGATACCCGTATAACCGGTGGCTGGCCTGCCTACGAAGCCGCTTTAAAGGCAAATGGCAAAAAGTACCAGGCTTTTATTTACGACAATGTAAACCACGGCTTTCATAATGATACGACTCCCCGTTATGACAAAGCCGCTGCAGAATTGGCATGGAGCAGGACGATCGATTTTTTTAAGGAGAATTTGAAATAGGAGCACAATCCCGCCTTGTTGGTCTTGTGACCATAGGTGTTCGACAGATTCTTTTTGTCATTCTGAGCAGAGCGAAGAATCTTATACGCAGAACATAAACACGGACAAGTATAGCGATGACCTGTCACCTTTATAAGATTCTTCACTGCGTTCAGAATGACAAAAGGGGCTTTTTAAATCTTTTTTCGCCCTTGTTGGTGTTGTCACCGACAAGCAGGATGAACATTGTGATGTGCAAAAATCCTGCGTAATGTAGGCGGCTTACTGTATATCACAATGCAATTGGTTTTGTTGGTGACAACACCAACAAAGGCGGGAATGCGAAAAAAAATGCCTCAAATCTTTCAATCTGAGGCATTTTTTCCGGTGAAGTTCATAATAATTATCTTATTTCGCGCCCGGTATACGATACACCAGCGCATTCACATTTACACCAGCGCCTACCGAAGCAAACACAAGGTTATTACCCGGATGGAAACTGTACCCTGGCATTTCGCCTTTTTCTACCAGGTTATAAAGGGTTGGTAAAGTGGCGACAGAACTGTTGCCCAGCCACGAAACAGTAAGCGGCATTACATTTTTGGTTGGCTGGGGCGCGCTAAAGGCTTCATATAAACGCCTCATCATTGCCTCATCCATTTTTTTGTTGGCCTGGTGTATCAGCAGCATATCCATGTCTTTTATGTCGAGTCCGGCTTTGTCCATACTTTCTTTTGTCACCAGGGGCACCACTTTAAGCGCATGCTCATAAAGTACCCGGCCCTGCATTTTCAAAAACAAACGGTCGGGCTGGGGGTGATCAGGATGGTTGGATTTCCCCATTCTTAACACATAGGCTTGTTCGGCCGTGTAAGTATGGCAATTAGTAGAAAGGATGCCAACCGGCGTATCACTCTCCCGGGCTTCGAGGACTATAGCCCCGGCGCCATCGGCATAAAGCATGCTATCCCGGTCGTGCGGATCTGAAATGCGCGAAAGGGTCTCGCCGCCAACGATCAGCACCTTTTTCGCCTGGCCCGAACGGATATACAGATCTGCCTGGATAACCCCCTGCAACCAGCCCGCGCAGCCGAAGGGCAGATCGTAGCAAACGGTTGCAGGATTTTTAATGCCCAGGCGATATTTTACACGCGAAGCCAGGGTGGGAACAAATTCACTCCTGGCATTGTCTTCCCTGATATCGCCGAAATTATGGGCGAAAATGATGTAGTCCAATTGCTCCGGATCTGTCCCTGAGTCGCGTATGGCATCTGAGGCAGCAAAGTAGGCAATATCCGAAGCTACCAGGTCATCGGTAACGTAGCGTCGTTCATAAATGCCCGTAATATCACTGAACTTGCGGACAATTTCTTCAGTCGGTCGCCCAAGCTGGTTGCCGGCTTCGTCGTAAAAAGTGTTGTTTAAAAAGTCGGTATTGCTGATAACGCGGGTTGGCAGATAGCTGCCGCTTCCGGCAATAACGCTGTAGGTCTGGGTTTTAAGCATCGACATATATGGCTGCACTTGATGGTCTATAATATGGTCACCCGGTTCTTTTAGCCGGCCTGGAAAAGGGGGCCGGTGCTGCAGAAATGGATGGCTTTAAGTTATAAAATAATCTGAACTCCCGGCTGCTTTTTTCTATTATCAGCATAATATGGCTGTAACAGGCCCCTGAGTTTAAAAACCTGGTGGTTTTACACTTGTCAGATCAGGCAAATTTACGATGAATTAGGCGACGATTTAGTGCTTTTGATCACAGTAAATATTGACGGTGGTCAGAAGTTATATTAGATTTTGCAATCAGCGACATTTCGTATGATATTTTGTTAATTCACGAATTATCGAAAAAATATTTTATTTGTTGTTGTCGTATATAGTTGTAAATTAGTTAGTTGTATCGCTGGCATGGTGTTTATGTGATGTGTATCGAAAATCGCTTAACAAACACGGAATAATTAACGACGATTACGATGAACAGCCTTGACAAAAACACTCGAAAACTAAATAGCTTGCTAACCAAAAGAGTTATTGAGCTGCACAGCAAAGGATATGACTATGATTTCCTGCTATCGGGCAACCAGCATTTGCTATGCCTGCAAAACAACACCGATTTTAAAGTTACAGATGTGAACATAAACATCGTTGACCAGGGTTACGACCAGCTAAGCGGGAGCTATAAGTATGTGCACACAATTGATACCGGTAATGGCGAGCGGGGAGTTTTGATTGCTGAAGGGATTTTTACAAATAA
The DNA here is from genome assembly GCF_025359345.1 of Mucilaginibacter sp. Lineage (GTDB taxonomy): Bacteria > Bacteroidota > Bacteroidia > Sphingobacteriales > Sphingobacteriaceae > Mucilaginibacter. Next base: position 134,874 of record NZ_JANYGQ010000022.1, on the reverse strand, counting down.
AATAGGCGCACACTAAATAGTAGTCATGGAGTGTAGTCGATTGCAATTATTACATTACAGGTTCCCCGGTCAGCTCAAGATGTATGCGGCGCCCTAAGACTGGTAGACTGAGTGGACACAGAATAATAGCAGCCCCGAAGTTCTTTATAAGTTGCACGGAGCGATGGTTATGCTCATTTCGGTCCATTCAAGATTGTCGATCATCTGTTATCTTATTGCACAGCGTCTTTATTGTATTTGCTCTTGTACTCCAGCGGCGAAATGCCGGTGATTTTTCGGAAAACCTCACGGAATGCCTTTACATCTGAATAACCTACCTCGTACATTACTTCGTTAACCGTCTTGCGACTACTTTCTAACGCTTTTTTGGCAGACTCGATTTTTACCCTTTGCGCATATTCAATAGGTGTATTGCCGGTAGCTTTGATAAACCGTCGGTCAAAATTTCGCCTGCCGATGGAAAATTTAGCGGACAGTTCTTCTACTGATATTTTTTCCTCTAACTGGCTTTCAATGTAAATCTGCGCCTGCTCTACCATTGCATCCCCGTGGAGTTTTTGCCCGGTGAAAATTGCAAAGGCGGATTGACTGTTCCTGTCCATCTCTATCTGGAAAATCTTGGAACAATAAATGGCCGTTTGCCTGTCGTAATATTTCTCCACTAAAAATATCATCAGGTTCAGGAAAGAATAAGCTCCGCCGTTGGTATAAATACCTTTTTCGTCGGTGATCAGCTGGTCCTCTTTTAAATTTACCTTCGGGAACTGCTGCCTGAATGCATCTGCATGAGCCCAATGGGTAGAGCAGTTCCGGCCGTCCAGCAGGCCCGAGGATGCCAGCATAAAAGCACCAGAACAGATGCTGGCTACTTCCGCACCGTCCCTGTATTGTTTTTTTATCCAATCGATCAGCATTGTGTTTTCCTTTCCGGCTTGTTGATAGAAAGGAACTGACGAAGGAATAACAATGAGGTCGGTTTTCTCTATCGCCGAAATGTCGGCCTGGGGTTTTACGGTAAACATGCCCCCATACATTTCTTTCTTTTCGCCAACGCCGGCCAGTTGAACTGTGAACAGGTCTTTTTTGCCGGTTTTGCGGCGGTAACTATTTGCGGCCGCAATTATTTCGAAGGTGCCGGCAATACAGGCCACCGTACTGAAGTTACTTTGTTCGCCCGGGAATATAACTGAGAGATGCTTCATCTGGTTGAATTTTTATCAAAGTTAGTTATTGTTGATGTCCAAATCAACCCACTATAATGTCTATTTACCACCCTTTAGAAAACAATTTTGGACAATACTTTTGACAATATGAAACGATTAGAAAACAAAGTCGCCGTTGTTTATGGCGACGGCGCGATAGGAGGCGCTATCGCAAAGGCCTTTGCCCGGGAGGGGGCGCAGGTTTTTTTAACGGGACGCACCGCTTCAAAGCGTGATGCCATAGCTGATGAAATTAAATGCCTGGGAGGCGTTGTTACTGCGACTCAACTCGACGCATTGGATGAAGAGGCGGTGAGTGCTCATATGGAAATGTTGCTGAAGCAAGCCGGTAAAATTGATATTTCTTTCAACGCGATAGGTATACCGCAAAAAGGTATTCAAGGTATCCCCTTGACGGAGCTTGCTACTGATGCTTTTTTTCTCCCCATCAGCACTTACACGCTGTCGCATTTTATAACGGCAAGGGCTGCTGCCCGGGTAATGCGTAAGCAAGGTAATGGTGTAATAATTATGCATACACCAAATGCCAGCCGGATCAGTCCGCCGTTTGTGGGAGGGATGGTGCCCGCCTGGTCGGCATTAGAAGCACTTTGCCGGTCGCTTTCGGTAGAGTGCGGACCTCAGGGGGTTAGGGCAGTGTGCCTGCAGACCACTGGTATTCCCGAAACGCCATTAATTGATGAGGTATGGGAAATACACGGAAAATCGCACGGGATAACTTTTGAGCAATTCCACGGTGTTATGGAAGGTATGACCCATCGCGGGCGTTTGACCACGCTGGCCGAACTTACTAACGCCGCTGTATTCGTGGCTTCGGAGGAAGGAAGTGCAATAACCGGTACAATTATGAACTTAACGGCGGGGATGATAGTATGAATCTTTTAATCATTTGTCTCACCACGATAGTAAACTTATCAAATTTAAAAACCATGCAAAAGCAAGATTACACTACCACGTTCCAGGTAAATCAGAGCCCGGAACAAGTATTTAAGGCCATCAACAATGTTCGCGGCTGGTGGTCGGAACAAATAGACGGCCCGACCGATAAGTTGAATGCAGAATTCAATTATCACTATAAAGATGTGCACCGCTGTAAATTGAAAATTGTTGAATTTATTCCAAATAAAAAAGTCGTTTGGCTGGTTTTAGAGAATCATTTTAATTTCACTAAAGACAAAGCCGAGTGGACAGGCACCAAAATCAGCTTCGATATCTCTCAAAAGGACGGAAAAACGCAATTAACCTTTACCCACATCGGTTTAGTGCCGGCCTATGAATGTTACCAGGTCTGCTCAGACGCATGGGGCAATTATGTTGCCGGTAGCCTGAAGAGCCTTATCGAGACCGGCAAAGGCAATCCAAATCCCTATATCCCTGCCATCGAAAATGCGGAAGCAATGAAGGGAGGTAAACATGAATAAGCAGGATTTCACAACCAGTTTCCTGGTTGATCAAAGCCCAAAAGAGGTTTTTGAAGCAATCAACAACGTTCGCGCCTGGTGGACAGAAGGCGTAGAAGGCAACACCGAAAAACTGAACGACGAATTTTCGGTGCAGTTCTGGAATGTGCACTATAGTAAGCAGAAGCTCATTGAAGTAGTGCCCTACAGCAAAATCGTTTGGCTGGTCACAGAGAGTAAGCTCACTTTTATTGATGACGAAGGTGAATGGACCGGCACACGGGTCGTTTTCGATATCAATAAAAAAGGAGAGCAGACAGAGGTGCGCTTTACCCACATTGGCTTAGTGCCGCAAGGCGAGTGCTATAACGACTGTTCCAATGCATGGAGCGGCTATATCAATAATAGCTTAAAAAACCTGGTAACCACAGGAGTGGGGAATCCGACGACCAAAGAAGAATTGCTAACTAAATAATTTTTTAAACCATGAACATTACAAATAAAACTATACTAATCACCGGTGCAAACCGCGGCATCGGCCAGGCACTGGTAACAGAAGCCCTGAACAGGGGCGCCAAACGTGTATATGCTGGAACAAGGGTCCCGCTGAAGCATCCTGATGCCCGGGTTATACCATTAACCCTTGATATTACCGATCCGGAGCAGATCCGGCAAGCTGTCGGGGAAATTGCGTCACTCGATATGCTGATCAATAATGCAGGTATCGCATCGTTTGACGATCTGAGCGAGCGGGAGGCCATCACGAAACATTTGGACGTTAACCTTTTCGGAACTTACGACCTGACACAGGCATTTTTACCTTTGCTTATCGGCTCGGGCGGGGCCATTGTCAACATATTATCAATAGTGTCTCTCGCCCCTTTACCGCCAATTGCCTCTTACTCTATCTCTAAAGCAGCTTTGTTCTCGATGACGCAATCGCTGCGCGCTTACATGACAGGCAAAGGCGTAAATGTACACGCCGTTTTAACAGGACCTGTTGATACCGACATGAACCGCGGGTTTGATATTCCAAAGGCTTCGCCCGAATCGGCTGCAGCTGCCATTTTTGATGGGATTGAAAGGGGAGAAGAGGAAATCTTCCCTGAACCAATGTCGGCATCTATGGCAGACAGCTGGCGCAATGGCTTGGTAAAAGCGATGGAGCGTCAGAATGCAGCATTCGTGCAAGCATAAATTAAACAATTGCATAAATTAAAAAAGGAAACACTCACATAGGGGTGTTTCCTTTTTTATATACGTTATCCGAGACTAGCGCACCTTAAATAAAAAACATTCACAACGAGGCTTTATTACCAAACACCATTATTTTCGGTTAAAATAACCGGTTTGCCACCTGTGATCAGAATAGTGTGCTCATGTTGTGCCACATAGCCGCCTTTATCCCCAACAAGCGTCCACCCATCTGACTGCGTCTCCGCAATAGTAGATGCAGTTGAGATAAAAGTTTCCACGGCTACCACGGAGTTTTTCTTGAAGCGCTGCAGGTTGAAACGATCTCGATAATTTGCAATTTCGTGCGGTTCTTCATGTAAGCTTCGGCCAACTCCATGCCCCGTTAAATTTTTTATTACTTTATATCCACGCTTTTTAGCCTCAGTTTCTATGATCAGGCCAATGTCGGCCACGCGTACGCCGCCTTTGATATGGCTGATCGCCTTTCGTAATATTTCTTTTGAAGCATTAACCAGGGGCTGATGGCCATGTATATCTCCACCAAGAACAAAAGAACAGCCATTGTCGGCCCAGTAACCGTTTAGTTCAGCCGAGACATCGATGTTAACCAGGTCGCCTTCTTTTAATATTGTTTCCGCTTTTGGTATACCATGGGCAATCTGTTGATTAATGCTGATACAAGTATTGCCAGGAAAATTGTATGTTTTTAAGGGAGCGGAATTCGCCCCATGTTTTTCCAGTATTGAACCGCCAAAATCATCCAGATCCTTTGCTGTCATCCCCGGCATTGCATGATCGATCATTTGCCGCAATGTAAGCGCAACAAGTTCGCTTACTGCTTTCATTCCTGTTAATTCTTCGCTCGACGTGATAGACATTTTATACGTATTATTGGCCAGATCAATTGATCCGGGCTTTCAAAAATAGTTAAACTTCATTAACTACAGGTCAAAGCAGTGTACTATTCGTTTCCTGTAACGGAGTAACTATGCACCTATAAACGGCAATTTAGTCAGAAAACTAAAAGGCCTCAAACGAAAAAAGTCTTTAGACTTACGACTAAAGACTTTTGACTTTTTAAAAGGTAGCGGGAGCAGAACTAATTTTTCCTTTTCGATAATTTTTTATATGTTTGCATTATGACTATAAATCATTGATAATCAAATTATAAATAGTAAAAAACCTTTCACTTGTTTTCTCTTAAAAGAAGCTAAATGAAAGAAATTGCACCGCACATTGCACCGCAGTATATGGGAATTAAAAGGAAGTACGGACGATTTTATCTGGACTCGAAACCGGATAAACAGAGCAATTTACCCCTTATGTTTGAATATACGAACAGGGGATTCAATGATGATGAGGGCGTTTATAAAAGGAATCGCATCCGCCATTATACCGGATTTAGGATTCCGGGGAAACAGATAACGACAAAGAAAGTCATATCCTATGCATGTTGGGATGTCAATCAGCAAATGGCACGAGGGTTTAGGGGAGCCGATGATGTTAATACGTATATTACGACTATAACCGACAAGGTATCCAAATATTTGCGAGGCAAGAAGGAAACCTTTCAACCGGTAGATATGTCGGAGCTAAAACGATTGATTACCGTTAATCACAGTGTTAGTCATGAAAGTATTGTTTCCTTTTGTGAAAACTATCTTAAACGATATAATAAGCCAGGGCAGGAAAGTACCAAAAGAAATATTAGCACAATGGTATCTTCTTTGAAAGACCATGTAGGCACCCGGCCGCCACTATTGGTAAATGTCAACAAAGAATTTGTAGAGGGTTTTATCACTTATCTAACGAATGATAAAAAGAACAACAATACTACAGTTGAAAAAAAGATTTCTATGCTCCAGCAAATATTGCGAGAAGCGCATAAGCAAGGATTATTAGGCAGTTCGTCCGCGTTAGAGGAAATTAAAGTACAGCGCAGTTCTACAGAAATTATCTTTTTAAAGCAGAAGGAGATTAAAACCCTTGAAAAACACTTACCTGAAAGTGATAGGCTTGAAAAGTTAAAAGACGTTTTTTTGTTTGGTTGTTATACCGGTTTGCGTTATAGTGATTTGCAACAGATACACCAAGCGCATTATCTAAAAAAAAGTGATAAAGGCCAGCAGTATCATGTTTTAAAGTTTGTGATTAAAAAGACCCGCAAATTTCATGAGATTGCCCTGCCGCCAAAAGCGGTAATCATCATAGAAAAATACTGGGACCAACAAAAATTCAAAAAATTGTTGCCGGTTCCCTCTAACCAAAAAGCGAACGATTATTTAAAGGAGCTTTGCGAGGATGCAAAAATTGATACCGAGATAGAGTTGACAGCCCAATATGGCAGCGAAGTAAAGACAGAAATTAAGAAAAAATACGAAATCCTTTCTTGTCATTCAGCCAGGCACACGTATGCCATCCTTAGCCTGGAGAATGGGATGCGGCCGGAAGTCCTGCAAAGGAATTTAGGACACTCCAAGTTATCTCAAACAATGGATTATGTAAAGATATTGGATAGTGTCCGGCATTTTGAAACCCTAAAGACATTTGCTATCTAACTAAACCATATGAACTTAGAACGATATAATTATAGCACTGTAAATAATTTTCAGGATTTCATTTTTTATAGTGACGGTCCAAAGGGAAAGATTAAAAAGGTAATCAGGTACACAAAGATCAGGGACAATCCTGTTACTTATAATTTAGCATTTGGCGATGAAAATAGAGCCGGATTAATTAGTGATTCAGTTACCAGTAATAACAAAGATAAAGACATGATTTTGGCAACCGTCGCCAATACAATAAATGTGTTTTGTAACCACTATGGGGATCATTTTATTTATGCGGAGGGTAGCACGCCTTCAAGAACCAGGCTTTATCAAATTGGGATCAACCGGCTTTGGGAAGAAATCCGCAAGGATTTTATGGTTTGGGGTTATAAAAATGGTAACTGGGAAGATTTTAAGTCAAATGTCAATTATGAAGCGTTTTTGGTAAAGCGAAATTAAAGTAATAAATTTGTATATTAGAAAGGAGTTATTATGTCTATAGTTAAAAAAGCAGCGGTTAAGGGAAAAACTAATAGTGATATTATTGTCGTAGAACAGATGAGAAGTTATGCTGATGAACCTTACTTTGTAGAAAAGGCAGAAAAGGCCAAAGCATTTTTAAAAGAACACCCCATTCCCAATTGGATAATAAACAAAGATCGTTCTAAATGATTTATAGCAAAAGGCTGAATTCTCCAGCCTTTTGTTTTTTCAAAACTTTTGAGCTGATTTGCAGGTTGAATCAGGAACCCATGAAAAAAGCCGATTTTAAGGATGTATCTTTCGTTACGAAGGCCAGATCCACTTCTTATTTTTGTTACCAGGTTGCTTTTCAGGATCAAAAGCCGGTTTTTCCGGAAATCATCACTGACTTTAAAAGGACGGTGCAGCATGCTTTGGATCATCATTATTGTGTATCATTTATTTCCTGTCCGTTCGATTTCAATTTTGAAAGCTTGTTAAGCCATTTCAAGTGGTGCTGCAAATTCCTGTACTTTAATTTCTCCGAAACCACTATGCAGTTCGATATTTTTAAACTGATGAAAGTAGTTCTATGGAGTGAACAGGAATTAAATACCCTACTGACTGCCATAAGTACGCACCACGAGCCTTATACCTATTCATTGAACAGGTATAGCGGCGAAATCAAATTTGCCCTGATGAAACGAGAAAATGCCGGACGCGAACCAGCATTTCAGCAACTCTTAATACGCGACAAATCTTGCCGGGATAGGTTGACTAAATATCTGCAAACTTTATTGGCCAGCCAGCACCACCAGGTGCCGGTCCGAATAGAAATTACGCCAACTGTTGTACATTCTCCACAAAAATATGACGCTTCCAAATATGGCTATCTGAAAATCACTGATGATCTAAATGCCGAAAAGCAAAAAGAGGTAATCAGCTACTTATATGACTTACTTAACGCCTTATTTATTAAACCGTATTCGTTAGAGGAATTTTCAATGATATTTAGAAAGAATGAAGCGGCCGCCATTGAACTTAATCTCGCACAAGCTAACCCGACCAACCTTGATGCGCAAAAACTGCATTTACTTTTTCGCCAGTTGAAAGATGAAAAAATACTGATTGCTTCCTGGCAACTCATACAGGAAAAGCTCTGGGTTTATAATCATGCAGGTGAACGGGTTAATTCAGTTTATCAGATAAGTAAAGGCAAAATTTCCAACGATAAGGCCAGGCAGGTTTATAAATTATTAAAACCTGTATCCGAATTATTGCCCTAAATTTTTCTTTATTATAGCTAATGGCAGAAAATACACGTAAAATAAATTCCTGTTTTTCTTCCAGTTTCCAATAATGCCACTTTAACCGGAAAGGATGTTGTTTCTCTTTGTTCTAAAATTAATCTTATGGAACAGCACATTCAATTTGTTGGATTTTCGATGCAGGAAGCAGAACGCTTTCTGAAAAAGATTGTATCCGCCTGTATCGATGAACACCATGCATTACAAAAAAACGCGGAAGTGGAATCGCCGCTCACTCCGTCACAGGCCAGCCAGGCATTAAAAGTCTCACTGCCCACCTTGCGCAGGTATGTACAGCTTGGCCTAATCAGGCGGCATGACCTCGGGCCACGCCGTAAAGTATTCTACCAGTCCGAGTTGGAAGAAGATGTTAAAAAAGTAGAAGCTTCAGTATTCACGCACCGGTAATTTTTTTTATGGAAACGATAATTGATTATCTCCACATTGGCGCAAGGTATTACAGAACCAACCAAAAGCCGCTGGCAGCGGCTGATCCAATGGTCATGCTTTTTACCCGGTGGCAAAACCCAATGTGGCAGAATATTAAACCCAAAAGGCATAATAAGCATGACAAGGACTACTGCACCAACGCGCCGGAAATCACATATATGTATAACCGTATGTCTCTGCTTTTTTGTGGAGCCAGCTATGTTTCGGCCCTGCCGAAACGCTGGCCCCCACTCATGCTATCGCATTCGGGGGGGTTAAAGATTAATGAAGACTATGGAAGGTAAGCTTAGTGAAATAATCAAAGAGATTAAAAGTAAAAAAGATAAAAAACCGAGAAGTGTAAATAAGGGCGGCAGGCCAAAAGTAACGCTAAAAAGAGGTAATCACCTGACAGTAATGTGTACTATCATGGAAAAGAAAATCATTCAGATGAATGCCAGGAAGGCAGGTACAAATATATCGGTTTTCCTACGGACACTCGGTTTAAAGGGGCGGGTAAAAGTGAAGACATTACCAAAAGAGGTTTTGCAACTGACGGGAACTCTGAACCATGTCGCAGCGAACTTGAACCAGATCGCACGGAAACGAAACGGGGTTGATGAACTGGATGCCATGGACAGGGCTTTGCTCAACCAAGAAATCCGAAGCTTACAGGGTTTAGTCAAAGCAGTTAAAACTTACTTGGAATGATTGGAAAGATAGTGACCGGAAAGAGCTTCAGCGGCTGTATGCAATACCTGCATGACGGCAGGTTGCAGGAAACCGAGGAACAACAAAAAATTGAGCGTGAGAAAAAGCAGGCGCAGGTGATCCATTATAATCAATGCTTTGGCACCAAGAAGGAACTGATTCGGCAGTTTATTGAGGTTAGCAAACTTAATCCGAAGGTTAGCAAGCCAGTATTTCATGCCTCGATCAGCCTCGCCCACCAGGATGCAGGGAAATTGAGCATACAGGATAAAATTGATATTGCACAGCAACTGGCCAGGCAGTTCGATTTTGAAAACAAACAGTATGTAGTGATCACGCACAATGACACCGAGCATGAACATTTGCATATCGTAGCTAACCGTATTGGTTATGAAGGCCCGACCGCAAGTGACAGCAACAGCTACAAGCGCATGGCGGAATTTTCCCGTGCAATGGAGTTGAAGCACGAATTAACGAAAGTGCTTAACGAGAGAGATTTCTCTTTACCAGCGAATCGGTATTTGAACCGCCACCACCTGCCCCCGGATGGAGTAACAAGCAGAAAGAGCCCTTTCTCGTCGCTTAGCTTGAACGGTTTAACCTGAGATTTGGCATTCCTTAGCTTTGCGTCTGTTAGCGACATGGGGGTAACTTTCAAATGGAGTGGATGGTTACCCCCACTGTTACCCCCACTTACCCCCGGATGTCAATAGACAGCTCGAGCGCTTGGGAGCGTCGCATGAGCCGATATTTGGCTTAAACTCTATGCTTTTGGGGATTTTGTGAGCCATTTCTGGAAGAGAAAATGGCGGGAGTGACGGGACTCGAAATGCAACAATAACCATTGGAATTTATTAATTATTTTTGATTCGCCAATCTCAACAACCCCCAAACTTACCCCCACTTTAGTCGAGATGCTGCGGGAACATTCTACCGAACCATAGTCCGCTATTTGTAAATCTGTCTTTGATCTGTCGCAGTGAGACTATAGCTCTTTGCCCGCATCAACACAAAGGGAAAGTATGCATAAAATTATTCGCCTAAACGAAGTCAAAGCGCTAACTGGCTTACCGAGAAGCACACTTTATAAAAAAATCGCGCAAGAAAATTTTCCAACGCAAATATCACTTGGAGCCAGATCCGTCGGCTGGTTAGAGAGTGATGTCCAACAATGGATACAGGAACAAATCTCAAAATCGCAACGGGTGATAAATCGATGAATATAGATAAGGAAAAAACGAAAGAGACAAAAGTGGTGGAGTACTACGGAAAAAAAGCCTACCGAGTTCACCCGATGCTTGCTCGATCGAAATTAGCCGAACAAAAAGTTCCTGATTACCGCGACAATATTGCCGAGAAGCCCAATCGCCAACCGTGATTTATTTTTTAGGGGCTGGGCAAGTACCTGGCTGACGGACAATGGCGACAATTTGCCCCTTAGCGAAGCGGGTGGGCAAAGGGATGTGTAGTGGCGTCTGGCACACAGGTTTTTGCCGTGCGGCCGGAAAGGGGCTGGGGCGAGAGAGCGAAGCTGTGCGTAGCGATAGAGTGAAGCTTTTTTCCGGCAAGGCCGCATTAGGGATTGTAGCGGCATCCTTCATCAGGGATGAAGATACAGCGGAAAGCCCGGCCTAGAGGCAATGCCCAACTATCGAACACCTAGTTATGGATTATTGCGCGCCCACGAAATCCCTGGTCGGCAGTGTCGAATAATATTAGGAAGAAATATAATATTAAAAAACTACCAATTGATTATTGAAAATATTTAGTACTTTGGGACTCACACAGATTTGATAAATTTTCCTAAGCCATGCACATTAGATTACTATTTCTATGCGTTGTTGGATTGTTATTGTCATGCACGACTGCACGAGCGCAACCTAACGTTTATACCGGATTTATTGGCGGTTACAGTTCGTCGATCATTAATAACGTGGATGGTATTATTATCAGCGAACCCTATTTCATTAATGGAATTAATTATCGTCTGACCAATAAGCATGTTCCCGGCTTCGATTTGGGTGGTTTCATAAGTTATGAACTTAACCAAGAGGCTGACGATGTCGCCAATTTTTTTATCGATTTTGAAGTTAGATATTCCGGTAACGGCACTGAGCTAAATTTCAGTAATTCACAAGACTACTTTTATAAGATGAAGTTTAACTATCAATATGCGAATTCAGCTTTGATAGTGACTGGAAAATACAATAGAATCTTTGCGGGATTAGGCGGTCAATTTGGCCTGAATACGGCTCCCCACAATATTGTTTACACTTCATCGGGCAAAGGCAAACTTGACGCTTTTGGAACGGATATTGAACAACAGCAGCAATTGAGAAATGTACTTTATGGCAAAAGCAATTTTGGCCTCATTGGCAGATTGGGGTTGCGGATTATCCCTCAATTGGATATCGAAGCACGTTATAATTACGGGTTGAAAAACATTATTGAAGTGCAGCCAAACTCTTACAATTTCATTCAGAAACAGAATCATGCCAATAGCGTCGAACTGTTGGTGAAATATTATCTAAATAGGGACTGAAATTAATCTTATCACATCGTGAGAAAATATTGCTGTTTCTTTGTTTTGAGTTTTCTCTACAGCACGGCCATTTTTGCTCAACAATCCTTGTCGCCGGGTGGCGTGAAAGCACCTATCGTTTGGTACAAAACTGACAGTGTTGCGGTTCCGACTTTTCATAGCCTAATCGGCGGCACCGATTCCGTCATTTCATTACCGCAGGCACCTCCAAACATTCTCCTGAATTTTCATCCGTCATTGGTCTTCAACGGCGCAATGACATTGCCGATCCGGTTGCCCGATAGTAGTTTGACCAATGCGACGTTTTTTGTCGCCTACCAGTCGAAAGCGACTAACAGCGAAGGGGTTGTTTGGCATCTAAGCAAGCAAAATAAAACGACCATCGTTTTTACAACCAATCGGTTGGCCGACCTTGAAACATACCAGTATATGAACTACCGGGACTTTTTCCTCGCCAATCCTAAAATCGGCACCTACACACAGCAGAAACTGAAAGATACCGTTTTTCCGGCTAAACAATCCTGGAATATTGGGTTTAAGCCCGAATCGCCACGATTACCGGTATTTTCCTTTAACGGCATTATTCCTGAGATTATCGCCTATGACAGGGTGCTTTCTACCCAGGAGCGGATTAAAGTCGGGTCGTACCTTGCGATAAAATACGGCATTACACTGTCAGACCCGGCGGCGATCTATCTGAATAGCGCCGATGATGTTATTTGGAATGGAATTGCCTATCCCAGCTACTACCACAATATTGCGGGGATTGCCCGTGACGATTCATCACATTTGGTACAGGTTAAGGCAACCAGCAGCAACAATCCCTATATTCTTACGATTGCTGCAGCCAAGCAATTGGTCAACAATACGTCGCTAATGTGGGGCGACAATGACAAGCCCCTTACCAACGCGGACAAGACGCCGGGCGTACCCGTGCTTTTAAAAAAACGATGGTTGCTGTTCACTCATAATAATAACCAGTCATTGCAAACCGACGTCACCTTAGACACCAAAAAACTGGATGTCCCTTTGCCACTCCATCCCGTCTATTGGCTCGTTATTGACCGAAGCGGCAAGGGTGATTTTTCACTGCCGGGTACGGAATTTATCAGAATGGCCAGTATCGATAAAGAGGGGAAAGCTCTTTTTGCCGATATCAAATGGGGTCTCAATACCAATAGCACCGAATTAATGTCTATCACCGCTGGACAAGATTTATTGGCCGATATCAGCATCACCAACCCTCTATGCAAAGATACGGACGGTGGAAGCGTCGCAGTGAAAGTGGTGGGCGGGCTTGCGCCTTTTCAACTGACATTGGCGAAATCTGCGGGGGACGTCGTATTTAACGAAAGCTTTAACAACAATAAGACGGTCCCAATTAAAGGGCTGGCACCAGGTAAATACAAATTAACCCTCACCGATGCGGCAGATTCAACCTACACGGATTCCTTTTATATTAATAGCACGGACGGCCCGCATTTGTTAGCCGTGGCGGAAAATTATACCCTGCCGCAAAGCGGTCCTTTAACCATCCAGGCGGATTCCGGCGTGTCGGCTGGATTGGTGTATGAATGGAACGGCCCGAACGGGTTTCACAGCAATATCGCGAATGTGAAAATTACCATCCCCGGTTTGTACAGCGTGAAATGCAGTAACGGGACATGCAGCTATCAGCAGGATGTCTCGGTTAAATCTTATCCGACAGGCATGTTAACGGATAAAAATGTGACGGTTTACCCGAATCCATCAACCGGGAAATTTGGGGTAAGCATCGCCCTAGATCAACCTGCCCCCGTGAAAATGGCGATCTATACGACGGATGGCAAGATGGTAGGTCAGCCACAAAACGCGTCCGGGATGGCGAACTATTATTTTAGCGGCACTATCCCTTTAACAGGCGCCTATTTCTTGGAATTTACCTCGGGCAAATACGCCACCTCACGAAAACTGATTGTGATTAATTAAAAGGAAGCTGTTGACGATAAACAAAAACTAGATATGGGAAAGCATTTACATTGTTTATTTTATGGGTTGTTCGCAATCTTATTGCCAGCTCGTATCAACAACAATGCACCGGTAAAAATACAGCGCCCAACGAAACAGGTCGCGGTTATCCCTAACCCGGTTTTGAAACGCACCCATCCGGTTTCAGTCTTTAAAAAACGACTGCTAAAATACGGTGCCGATATTCCGCATGGCGAGATCGGTGTCGCCAATAAACTGCATCTCGATAATGCCTATGATAATGTTTTTCATATTTGGTTGTCGCATTTGCCTTTGGCGAATGAAGCAATCAGTCTCCAATATAAATTAAAAGGAGTCGCCAATCACACCGCAATTGCGCGAAGCATTAATGATGCCCAGTCCACCGGCGGGTATTTTGTTCAACTAAATGACCAATGGACGAATCAGAAGGAGTTTGTTTCTGCAACGGCCCTGCACAAGGGCGATAATGTTATCCGGTTTGGTCTGCCCGCGAATGCCGGTTTTAGTTACGAGGTCAACGACGTCGCCCTGGTGATTGGTGATAACCCGGACAAAGAGGCGATCACACTCAATATGCCGGAGTTTGGTTATTTCGGAGCGAAAGCCTACCTAACCGGGATTCTCAATCAGCCCGCCCGACTATTTTGTAACGATCAACCGGTTGAAGTGCGAAACGGAGAATTTGAAGCCATCGCGGTTAATCCTGCGGGTGACACAGGCCCGTTCACTGTCACGCTGAAGGCGGTTCTACAATCCGGCAAAATCGTTACCCGCAACGTGAACTTCAATACGCGTAAAAAGGCCGACCTCTCTTTTGTTCCGGAAAAGAAGGGAATCAGCAAGGAAGCTGTCTATAAAAAGTCAGCCGATTTATACCTCGATCTAAGCACGCGTTACTCGAAAGCGGCGGTGACTATTCCGGCCGGTGCATTGCCGTCAAACGCCCGTGTTTCTATCACGGCGCTTCGTGACGAGGATTTGCCGCCTGTCGGGATCGATATGGTTAATGTAACCGGTGGCGCTAAAGCCTATCGTTTTTTACCGCATGGCAGTAAATTTACCAAACCCGTTCATTTGCAGCTGCCGATTGACAGTGCCCTGTTACCCGACGGTTATACTAAGGCGGATATTCACACTTTTTATTTCGAAGAAATAACACGGACATGGGTGGCGTTGCCACCAGACTCCGCGAAAACAGCCGATAACGTTGTAGGAGCCGTCACCACCCACTTTACCGACATGATAGCCGGTATCATTAAAGTGCCGGAATCGCCACAAACACAGGGTTACACGCCGACATCCATCAAAGATTATAAAGCTGCCGACCCTTCGGCGGAAATTGAAATGATCGCTCCCCCAACTGCCAATGCGATGGGCAGCACGTTATTGTCATTTCCAATAAAACTACCCAAAGGACGTGCGGGCCTGCAACCCAACTTGAATCTTCAGTACAATAATGAGGGTGGCAACGGCATACTGGGTTTAGGCTGGAACTTGACGATACCGGCGATCGATATTGATACACGCTGGGGTGTTCCCCGCTATGATGCCGCACAGGAAACAGAAACCTACACAATGAATGGCGAACAACTTGCGCCGCTGGCAAACCGCACAGACTTCGTACCAAGAGTGGCCGAGCGGCAATTTCATCCGCGTGTGGAAGGAAGTTTTCAAAAGATCATCCGTCATGGAAATAGCCCTGCCAATTATTGGTGGGAAGTGACCAACAAAAACGGTGTTAGAAGTTGCTACGGCGGCACACGGGAAAACGGCCTGGTGGACGGTGCTGTGCTCAAGGATGCCGCCGGCAACGTCGCGAAGTGGGCATTGGTGGAAACACGCGATCTGCACAATAATTATGTCCACTACTTTTATACGACACAATTTCATCCGGGCGTGACGGGTGGCACAGTGCAAGGCTCGCAATTATACATCGATAAAATCAATTACACCGGCAACGGCACGACCGAAGGCCTTTACGGCGTAAAGTTCCATATCGGTAATTCTGTCTTCAAGCGAAACGATATAGAAATAAGTGGGCGGCTGGGGTTTAAAATGGTGACGGCCAACGTGCTTGACCGCATTGATATCAGCCTTAAAGACGCGCCGATCCGTAGCTATACATTCGATTACCGGGAAGGTGAATTCTCAAAAACGCTGCTGAAAGTTGTGAATGTCCTCGACGGTAAAGGTCACCTGTTTTACACGCATCAATTTGATTATTACGATGATGTCGACCAGGGAAACGGTACTAGGGCTTATCTTGGCAACACAGAAAACTGGAGTCCCGCGAACGACAATATTCACGGCGATCTGATTAACCCCGTGCCCGGATTTACCGACGAAAGTTCAGCATTGAGTACTGTAAAATCAAGCGCTGTCGGCGGATCATTAGCGGTCACTATCGGTTTTGGCGAAACAGATGATAAACGTTTATCTGTCGGCGGTGGAGTAGGCTATCAAAGCGGTAGCAATGAGGGCCTCGTAACCATGGTTGATATTAATGGCGATGGATTACCGGATAAGATAATTAAAAAAGATGGAATACTTTATTACAGAGCTAATAAAGGATTAACGGATCATAGCTTCGGCGATTTAAGGCCAATCAATGGTATAAGCAGTTTCAGCGGCGGTGAGTCAAAGACCTCATCTTTCAACGTCCAAGCGATTCCCTTTGATGGATTTGTCGGCTATGAACATAGTACGACAACAAATACTACTCATCAGTATTTCGCAGACTTTAACGGAGACGGATTGATCGACCTTGCCTCAAATGGTCAAGTCTACTTTAACCACCTGGATGCTAATGGCGATCCTGTTTTTGAGTTAACTAGTACTCGAACTCCCAGCCCTATCAGCCCTGTGGGCGGAATCGATAAGCAATTTCTTGCCCCTGACCTTACATTGCAACAGATGCAGGAAACTAATTTTCCGTTGCAAGACGCTATTCGCGTCTGGCAGGCCCCGTTTGACGGCCAGGTTTCCATCAATGCTCCCGTGCAGCTGCTAAATACGCTAAGTTCCGGTGTGGCAGACCGAAAACAAGACGGGGTTCGCGCCAGCATTCAGGTAAGCGGCAATGTCGTGTGGAGTACGGCTATTCCCGCGGGAGACTTCGGTATCAAAAACCCAACCGGAGTCACCAATCTTAATGTCAAAAAAGGACAGCGGATTTATTTCAGAGTGCAATCCGTTTATAATGGCAATGGCGATGTCGTTAGCTGGAATCCGACCATCGATTATCAAAACGCGCTGATTCCGGCGACGGACGCAAACCATCGGATGAGCGCCCATTACAACGCAACCGACGATTTTATTCTGGATAATAAAAAGGGTGTGTTCGTCACGAAGGACGGCACCGTTAAAATTGATGGGAGCTTCTTGAAAAGCAAAACATCCGACTCCGTGCGATTGCTTGTTAAGGATGTGAGCAGCACTGGCACCTCAATAGTGTTCACGCATGTTTATGCGCCAATCCAAACAGCCAACACTGCACCTATACTATCCGGCGTGACCGTTCATAAGGGAGACACGCTAAAATTCTACGTTCAATCGGACAGTTATATCGATAGAGCGGCAGCACGTTGGGCGATACATTATGTTTACACTGCATTTGCTGATGGTTCACCGGCTACAAACACAAGGGGCGGAGCCATCATCGAAGGATTTGCCGCGCCTGACAATATTAATTTCAACGATTGGCATGTTACCGCCGCGCCATTTAGCACGTCAACCGGTGGCAAGGTTGCCATTAAAGCAAAGATCACCGGTGCCGCATCCGCTACGGGTAAAATAGTGTTCACCATCAAAGGGAGGGATACGGTTTATGCAAAGCAGTCGCTGCAAATAAGCGGCGGCGTTATCACCGGTAATCCCGACAGCATTCGCCTGATTTTAAACCCCAACCAGCCTTATTATTTCGATTATTCGGCTACCAACCGCACGATGGCGCTTGCCCTTACGAAATTGCAGGCAGCAGTCACCGTTGATTCCACTTACTTCGTCGGCTCCGTACTCACCCATAAAGCTGTTAACAAAACAGTCAATGCCAGCCTATACACAAATCCGGCAGAACCTTACCTGGGCGCATTCTTTCGTGGCTGGGGCCAATTCAGTTTTAAAGGGAGCAAAGGGGGAACCGCGCCGCTTGATGAATTCAGGTTAAATACAAATCAGTATCAAAACTATCCCACCGATCCTAGCGCTTATACGGACACGACCAGCCTGAACACACTTAAAAATCCGACCGGGGCGGATTTTGTCGTCATGTACCCGGATGCAAAGCGCAACGTGTGGGTAGGCAATGATACGTCCGTGTATGTTGCCCCTGGCCTTGTAAGCAGTTCCCGGTTGTTTTTACATGATGTGTCCGTCGACAGCTTAATGGCTGGCGCTGCTTTGCAGGCAGCGGAGAAAATAAACACCTCGTCTAATAAAAGCTATACGCTCGGCTTCGGGGCAAACGCCAGTTATTCGTCCTCAACCAATACGACGCAATTGGATATGATGGATATGAACGGCGATCATTATCCCGATGTGTTGAACGAAAACAATGTACAATATACCCAACCGAGTGGATCGCTTGAAGGGAATGTACACTCGCCGCATAATATGGGCGGGGCCTCCGGGGAAGGCACGGGATTTGGAATATCGTTAGGCAACGAATTTTTAAGATCATCAGACAGAAACACAACCTCCGAGAACGCTAACGTAGTAGCTGATAATTCCGGGGCATCTTTAGGCTTTCCGACTGGTTCCGCGAACAGCAATAAGCAAGAAACCGACGCGACATGGGTCGACATAAACGGCGATGGTTTACCCGATAAAGTCTATAAAAATGGACTGGTAGCGCTGAATCTAGGGTATCAGTTTGCCAATGCCGAAAATTGGGGCCTTGCCGCCATCGACAAAAATAGCAGTGCTTCCGTTGAAGGTGGAGAAGGGCTTAGCTTATTTGGAGGTTCATTTGTATTCGGATTCGGACTGAACAGATCCGCCGGAACAGGCTCCTATATGCTTTCAGATGTCAACGGCGATGGTCTGATAGATCAAGTCTACACGGACGGCGTACAATTAAATACCGGCAGCGGATTTAACCAGAAAATATCATGGTCAAGCCTATCCGATTTCAACAATAACGTTTCCACAGGGGAATCTATAAACGCTGCATTTACTGTCATCATCCCGATTCCCATTCCTTTTTTTCCTATCAAGATTTGTATTAACCCATCCATCAACGCGTCACACGGCGTTTCACGTGAAAAAGATCAAATCATGGATATTGATGGCGATGGGTTACCGGATATTTTGCATTCGGACAATGACGGCGATTTGCAAGTGAGACGTTCGCTCATCGGGCGCACCAACATGCTTAAAACCGTGCGCCGCCCGATGGGCGGATATTTTACCGTTGATTATAAGCGCACCGGCAACAGCTACCTGATGCCGCAAAATAAATGGGTATTAGATGCTGCCGAAGTATTTGACGGTATCGCCGGGAACGCCAATGGGGTCGACATCATGCGTACGAATTTTGCTTATGCGGATGGTCGATATAATCGCCGCGAACGGGAATTTTATGGCTTTGGCACTGTCACCACAAACCAATTGAATACTGCAAAACAAAACGCAGTTTACCGAAGCACCGTGCAGCAGTTTATCACTACGGCTTACTATGCTAAAGGATTGCTTAAAAGCGAGGTTGTGCAGGATGCAGACGGCAATAAATTTACGGAGACGGACAATCTATATGATCTTCGAACAGTGGTCGATAGCGTTCAATTTCCCGCCCTGGTGCAAACCAGTAAGCTTTTTTATGAGGGACAAGCTACAGCTGGTGTAAGCACGGCCACCAAGTTTGACTATGATAATCTCGGTAACGTAACCAGCATTTATGACCAGGGCGACGGGACGGCAAACGATCTCGTGATGGCGACGGTTACCTATCAGAATAACGATCCCCTCTATATCAAGAATATACCGGCGAGCATTGTTGTTAATACGACCGAAGGCCTAAAACGGAAACGAACCACCGTCATAGACGGCTTTGGCGACATCACCAAGATCAGCCAGTATCTGGCAGACGGCACCAGCGCCGTTTATGACATGAAATACGATGCTTACGGCAACCTGTCGCAAATTACCCGCCCAACCAACGACAGCAATAAGCGTATGTTTTATGCCTATACGTACGATAATTTGGTGAATAGCTATATCACCAAAGTGACGGACGCCTATGGATACAGCAGTACGAGTGCCTATAATTACAGTTTTGGGATAGCAACTAAAACGGTGAGCCTGAACAACGAACCGATGCGTATCGGTATTGATAGCGTAGGCCGCATCACCAGTGTTACCGGGCCCTATGAGTTGGCTTCAGGAGATACGACAATACGATTTGAATATTTTCCGAACGCCGACGTGCCTTATGCCATTACTCATCATTTCGACCCACAATACGGCGCAAAAGACAATGAGGGTTTTCCCAATGACATAAATATCGTAACCTTTATGGATGGCTTGGGAAGGGCAATCCAAGTCAAAAAACAAGTGTCATTATACACCGGAAAAAATAAGCCCGATCAGTTGAAAATGGCTATTTCGGGCAGGGTTCTATATGATGCCTTTGGCCGCGCCGTTACCCATTATTATCCAAATACAGAACCTATATCCGGCAACAACGGAAACTTTAATCCCTCGCCCGGCAACCTGACCAGCAACATCGATTACGATATTTTAGACCGCCCGCTAAAAGAAGTCCTTGCAGATGGTGCCACCACCAAAATGGATTATACGATTGCAAGCGGGTTAATTGTGACGACGACGACCGATGCCTTGCATAACAGCCATGCAACGATGACGGACGTACGCGGACGCAAACGTGAAGACCATGCATTGAGTGGGCCGACCAGTGATATTGTAACCAAATTTGATTACGACGCACTAAGTGAACTGACCAAGGTTACCGACAACGGCGGTAATGCTACCACATATACGTACGACAATCTTGGGCGTAAAATAAGCGCGACCTACCCTGACGCTGGTTTGATTAGTTTCGTCTATGATCTGGCTGGGAATTTAACCCAAAAGACGACTGCCCAACTAAGGAACGACATCCCGAAAGATGGAGGCATCAAATACCAATATGAGTATGAAAGGCTGAGTGGAATTGATTATCCTGAGCAGTATCAAAATAAAGTAACCTATAAATATGGCTCGCCTGCCACCGGAAAATCGCAGCTACAAGATGACCGCGCGGGCAGACTCGTATTGCAGGAAGACGCTACCGGCGGACAGGAATTTTACTACGGAAAATTAGGAGAAGTTACCAAACAAATACGCACGGTCATGGTGAGTTCGGTTTTTTACACCACCTATGTTAGTCAGCAAAAATACGATACCTGGAACCGCCTTACCCAAATGATCTACCCTGATAGCGAGGTAGTGAACTACCATTATAATCGCGGCGGCACTTTAGACCGCATTAGTGGAAGCAAAGAAAAAGCGTCTTACAAATATGTCAATCAGCTGGGTTATGATGAATATGAACAGCGGGTTTACCTGCAATACGGCAATGGCACGGAAACCCATTACGCCTATGACAATCTGCGGCGACGGCTGGTCAACCTGACCGCGACCACGGCCTCCGGCACGTTTATGATGGATAATAGTTACGCTTATGACGCGGTGAGCAATATTCTTTCCATCGCCAATAACGCTAAACCTGCAGCAACTCCGTTGGGTGGCACCGCTATTCAAAATTACAAGTATGATGGACTATACCGGCTTGTGTCTGCCAACGGGAGCTTTCACGGTGCGGATTCAGCAAGCTACACGCTGGCGATGGGCTATGATAATTTATACAACGTCACCAGTAAGAAACTAAGCACACAGCAAAATGCGACTAACCCGTCATCCGGCAATTATTCGCAAGATTATAGCTATACCGGCACGGTACATCAGCCGATAACTATCGGCAGCGGAAAATACACCTACGATCTAAACGGCAATCAAAGTACCATCACCAATCCCACCACCAAAGAAACGCGTGAAAATTTCTGGGATGAGGACAACCGCTTACAGCGTACTATTGATAAGGGATTGCAATGTTTATATACTTACGATGCAAGTGGCGAACGTGTTATCAAAAGCAGCGGTGGAGTGCAGGCCAACTATATCAACAGCGCAATCGCAGGCACCATCAACCATTATGATAATTACACCGTCTATGTAAGCCCTTACCTCGTGTGCAGGCGCACCAGTTTTACCAAGCATATTTATATTGAGAGCCAGCGTATTGCCACCAAAATAGGCAACGGCGTTTTTACGGATATTTCTAACCCGCAAGCCCGGCCGCCTTCTGCGCTCTCCGCTGGCAGTATAAATTACATCGCTCGTGCGAAGACGATAGAAGCAGAACGACTCGCTTATTACAAAACTCAGGGATTACCTTTGACCCCCGGCCCACCTACTAATAAGCTGTTCTATTACGAGCCGGTAAACAGTCATATCGCTCCGCCTGTATTAGTGGACACTGTAAGTGCAACTCCTGCCGGATGGCCGGGAAATATGACGCCTCCACCAACGGGGCCACCTATAACCGCGCAACCGATCCCTACGAACGATTCGGTAAAGGCCGGTTATGGATTTTTGGACACCACACGCACCAAAATTGAGAATAATCAATATTTCTACCATTCCGACCATTTAGGCAGCACGGCCTACGTTACCGATGCACAAGGCAGCGTATCGCAGCATGAAGAATATATTCCGTTCGGCGAGACGTATTACGATAAACATATTAGTTCGTACTCAAGCCCGTACTTATTCAACGCTAAGGAATTGGATGCGGAAACCGGCCTTTACTACTACGGCGCGCGTTATTACAACCCCCAACAAAGCCAATGGATTAGTGCTGATCCAATGGTTGATAAATATCCCGGATTAAGTCCTTACAATTATACGCTCGACAATCCTGTGCGGTTGATTGATCCAAACGGAAAAGAAGATCGAGAAGCAGAGAAAAGCGTTGAACATGTAAATTTTACGGTAAATATTTTAGATGATGGTGTATCCGAACATGAACGGACGTATTTACCAAAAAGTGAGTCTAAACTTCTCAGTGGTGCAATTGGAAACTCCCAAATTAAATATCCAGTAAATGGTGGAGCCGCTTCAGAGCCAATATCTGGAGAAATTGCGAAAGGTTATACTTTATCCAGGTATGGGGGCACAAGTACGGAGTCCGAGTATTTTTCACCCAAAGGAACAACTTTAGAACAAAGGAATTTATTAGAAGGAACAAACACGTCAAAATATGAAGAATTTGAGGTGTTAAAGTCTTTTAATGTAGAACAATCCCAAATCGCTGGTGAAAATGGACAAAAGACCGGAGGGATTCAATTTAGGTCTACCCTTCGTGCTGGACATTTAATTGAGAATGGATATATTAGACCAACTTTGCCGACAGAACCAATTTCACCTGTTGCTCCGATAGAATCAGTTATACCACTCGCCCCCACGGAACCAGTTATGCCAATTATGCCTGAAATATTTTTTCCATAAATGAATGTAAATCAACTTAAGGAGCAGTTAGATAACTTAAAGATATCTTCTGACGAATACTCATTGGATGGCCAATTAAAGCCCATGACAATAGCTTTGACTTTTTCGCAATCAAAATGGCTCTTATTTCATTACGACGAGCGAGGCCATATGCTAAACTGCGAGAAATTTGAAACAGAAAATGAAGCTTGTGAAAATATGCTAAAACGCTTAATTTCAGATAAAAAATTTCGGAAAAAATTTAATCTAAGATAACATAAATCTTTTTGATCGCCGTCTGCGTTTTGAGTAGCAACAGAAATGTTTAAATCTTTATAGCCCGATAAGGGAAGACGTCTGTTCCAAAAATTCTTACTCTCTGCCCTGCCGTTTCTATGAGAAAGGCATTACCTGTTATTGAAGTACTTGCAGGAAATCGTCCCCTAATTGTTTGTCGCTTATAAGAGAGTTTATAACAGGCAAAAATTTTAGTACTCCCGCCTTACCTATTCCTTTGGGTACTACCTTTGTCGTTAGAAAAAAATAAAAATCTCCTACATGGTCACGGTATTGCGCAAAATCATAAGGGACTTTTCCAGGTTTCATTCTGTTATAAAGGTTGTCTAGCTTCATAATTTCATTAAGCAACGCCGAAAAAACCTGTCCATAGTTTAACCCTGTTATTCCTTTTATAAATTTGTCCAAGTCGTATTCGTTCATACTCAAATCTACGTTTAAGATTTGAGTGCTGATTGTAATTACGGATTTTTCCTTAGCTTTATAAAAAGCAACGATTCCACATGAAGTACAAATTGAACGATAATGTTTGCGAGGTAGGCACTGCGAATTACCCAAGATTGAAGGTTACGGCGATATCAGAGAACGGAAAATATTACTGTGTGGGAACGAACCATCGATTGACAGGTAAGAAAAAAAATATCGCCCGTTATTTTAACGAAGAGGAATTGGAGCCGTGGGTTAACCATGCAGGCATAACGATTTTAAGAGATATAAGCACTTTTAGATAAAGTATTATGATAAAATTGAAATTAACCATGGACGCATTTTATGAGCGCTCGTCTGCTTTTAACGAACAATTGAATGCTCTAGACGTTAGCTATGATGATTATGTGAGGACGGAAAGAGCCTGAATGATATTTTAAGGATAGATTCTTTGAATCCTGAAAAGGGCACTGTTATGGGAGATTTATACTATTTCACTCCGGCACGCATACCGGAGAATCTGAGGTCAGATATAGCCGATATTTACATTTCGCTGTTTTGCGAACGATAATCGCCCGCACACCGAGTATACCAACCTCTCAATTGCCACGGTTGACCATTCCCGCAATCCTTCGAATTGCGCAGCACTATAATCATACTTTCTAAGATTGCGATTTCCCAGGCGCTGCGCCGCGCATAAGCCTGTCCTCGACATAAACCCGAGGGGATTTCGCAGCAGATGGCATCACGGTTCACCATATCAGGCCATAAAATCCGGGCGGGAAAGCCGGAATTTACTACGCAGAAAATGGATTGACCATGCTGCGTATTACGATGAACAAATCCGCGTCCGGCGCGAAGAAATATTACTGCGAACAATATTATCAGGAGGGAGCAGCCTTCGATTATTACGGCGAGGGCAATGAGCTGATTGGCCGCTGGGGCGGGAGTGCCGCCAGGCGGCTAGGCCTCACCGGCAGCATCGATAAAAAATCGTTCGCGCGTTTGTGCGACAATATCAATCCGTTCACCGGTCAAACACTGACGGGCCGGAATGATACCGACCGCACGGTCGGCTATGATTTCACGTTTAATGCCAGCAAATCGGTTAGCCTTGCCTATGCGTTTGCGGGTGCCGATGATAAAAAAATCATCCTCGCTGCATTTCAGTCTGCCGTGCGTGATGCGATGACGGAAATCGAAACCGGCATGCAAGCGCGGGTACGTGCGAACGGAAAAGATGAAAACCGCATGAGGGGAAATCTCGCTTATGGTGAGTTTACGCATTTCACGACCCGACCTATTGATGGGGTGCCTGATCCGCATTTGCATAGCCATTGTTTCGTGTTTAATGCGACATTTGACGAGCAGGAAAGCAAATGGAAAGCGGGGCAATTCCGACAGGTCAAGCAGGATGCGTCCTATTACGAGGCAATATTTCACGCGAAACTGGCAGAAAATTTACAGCAAGCCGGGTATCAGGTCGCGCGGACGAAGAATGGGTTTGAGCTGGCCGGGCTGGAAAAACGCACGTTAGAAAAATTCTCCCGGCGCACGCAGGAAATCGAAGAATACGCGCGGGAGCATGATATCACCGATAACAAGCAAAAATCACAGGTCGGCGCGAGAACACGGGAAGCCAAGCGCAAGCCGCTTTCTACAGAGCAGCAAGAAGCCGCCTGGCTTTCCCGGTTAACGCCGGACGAACGCGCCGCCTTACCCCAGCTGAAACAATTACCGATAGCGCGGAATGATACGCAGGCCGCACAGCGGGCGGTGCAATTTTCCCTGCGCCATCATTTGGAACGCAAATCGGTCGCCAGCGATAAAGAGATTCTGGCAACGGCCATCAAATCCGGCATCGGGGAAGCAAGCCAAAAACAGGTACGAGAAGCGTTCCAACAGGAAGAAAATATTCTTTCTGTTACGGAAAAGCTGCGGACGTTCATCACCACGAAAGAGGCGCTGAAAGAAGAAAAGTACTTGATTCAGCATTGCATTGCCGTGCGAAACAAATTCCGCCCCATCCATGAAAACTATGCGCCGCAAAATTCATTGCTTAATCACCAGCAAAAGGCTGCGGTCACCCACGCGCTTTCCTCAACCGATGGGATTATCCTGATTACCGGTAAAGCTGGTACGGGTAAAACAACCCTGATGAAAGAAGTACAGCAGGGCATCATCGAGGGTGGCAAACAGATATTTTCATTCGCGCCATCGAGCGAAGCCAGCCGGGGCGTACAGCGCAGCGAAGGGTTTGACAATGCCGACACCGTCGCGCGGCTGATACAGCAATCTGGCAGGCATGCCTATTTAAAACAGCAGGTGATCTGGATTGACGAAGCGGGCATGTTATCCAACCGGGATATGAACCGCATACTGGAAATCGCTAACGCGCAAAGCGCGCGGGTAATCCTCTCCGGCGATACAAAGCAGCATACCAGCGTCGAGCGCGGGGATGCGTTACGTATTATCCAACAGGAAACCGGCATTAAGCCGGTGACGGTCGATAAGATTCAACGGCAGAAGAATACGGCCTATAAAGAAGCGGTGCAGGATTTATCGGATGGCCGGGTGGAGCAGGGATTTAAAAAGCTCGACCGCATGGGAGCGATTCATGAAATGACAGACAGTGCGCAGCGCGTCGGTGCTATCGCCGACGATTATTGCAGCGCTGCCCACGGCAGCGGCCCGGCTAAGGAAGTGCTGGTGATCGCACCGACCCATGCCGAAGGCGAGGTGGTGACCGGGCGAATCCGGGAGAAACTAAAAGCGCAGGATCTGCTCGGGCAGGAAGATCATAGTTTCACCGTGTTAAAGAACCGCCAGCTTACCGAGGCCGAGAAAGAACGGCCGGAAAGTTACCGTGCGGGTGATGTCGTAGCTTTTCACCAGAATGCAAAAGGTATTAAAGCCGGAAACAAACTGGAAGTCATGTGCACAGACGAAACGGGCGTGTTTGCGGCCGATAGGAACGGCTTGGACTATAGTGTGCCATTAGCGGAAGCCCACAAATTCACAGTCTTTGAGCCGCGTCCGCTGTCAATCGCCGAAGGCGACAGGCTGCGCATCACAGCGAACGGCAAAAGTAACGAAGGCACGCATTTGTTTAATGGTTCGGTTTTTCAGGTGCAGGGGTTCGACGATCATCGTAATATTGCGCTTTCCAACGGCTCGACTATCCCACCCGAGTTCGGGCATTTCAATTTAGGCTACGTCTCTACCTCCCACGCCGCGCAGGGTAAAACCGCAGATAAAGTGATTGTTTCCCAAAGCTCCGCCACGTTTAACGCCTCTTCGACGGAACAGTTTTATGTTTCCGTCTCGCGCGGGCGGGAGGCCGTTTCAATCTATACCGATGACAAAGAACAGCTGCTCGATGCCGTCAGCCAATCAGCAGAACGTAGTTCAGCTACTGAATTGATGGCGAAAAGGCAGGAGCAAGTACAGGAAATTAACAGGCTTTCGCGGTTTAAACCATCGCATGAAAAAACACCGGAACAACAAAACTATTTACACAACACTCTCAACGATTATGGACTTCAGACAACGGTTAGAGCAAGGTAGAGTGCAACTGGTCGGCGGCAATAATCCGCCCGAACCGGACGAGCATGTTACCAGCATCTATTTTGCGACAGAGCGCGGCGGCAGCCCGGCCTGTCTTGATTTGCGCTTGCAGGATGGCGGGCGTAAGGCTGTCCCTTATTCTTACGTCACGGAGATTCAGTTCGATGCAGAGGCAGGCATTGAAATCCTGACACCCCAAAAACACATCACGATCACCGGACGCAATCTTATCGCCCTGTATGAATCCCTGGTTGCCTACCGCGTGCGCTATGTGGTGGCCGATATGGGTAACGACATGCAGGAAGAAGGACTATTTGTTTCGGGAATCGCCATTCAAGAACGGTGACATAAGAAGTGTGTTTGTCAGCGTTAGTTTTTGCCACTCGTCCATTTTTCCGAGTGCAGTTCGTCGATAATCACATTAATGTTTGGGTACTGGATGACGAGTCGCATTAGGGGTTGTGGCACTATTGCTGCTGGTTCTTTTTTTGCGAGTACCTGGTCTTTTTTTCCATTCCGCAATTCCCGCATAATTTCCGCTTCTACTTTACTATCCTGAAAATCGAGCGCCTTTGTTTTCCTTGCCATTTCCTTCCGCTGCGCATGAACGAACACAGCAATGGCCGATAGGATGAGCCAGAAGCAGGGGACGCCGAAACTCCATATTCCTAAAGCCATTATCAGCGCGGGCTCAACAATGATGTCGGTGAATGCAATCGGGTCAGTGATGAAATTTGCTGTTGGTTTTCCTTTGCGCTGCTTTCTCGGAATGAGCCACCAGAAAATGACCAGCATCGGCGTAACGACCATGTTTAAAGCCCATGTCAGGATATTCCCCACCCATCGAAAACGCGATGTTCCATCATCGAACGAATGTCCAGGAATTCCAACCTGACTACGCCAGCTGGACTTGAAAAGATGGTATGCGCCCATATAAACGTAAAGGCTAAGAATCGTTGCAAATACATTATTAGTTGGCAGTGTTAGCAAATCACCTTCTTTCGTCGGATTGATGTATTTTTGAAATTGATAGAAATATTGTTCTAACGCCCAAACAGCGTCGGACAAAAGCCAGAATCCGATAATGTTAACGAGGCCTGCAACGTAACTTACCCCGTTGAACCAGCGACTGCCGAAATCCCGCCGAAAAAGCACTTCAAACGGAATTGTCAGCCAGCCTAAAAATAGCAGAATGGTTCCCATGGTGCGCGACGAACGTGCCCATTTGTTTATCCCGGTAACCTTGCGGGATTTACTGACAATATCCTCGTTTGAAAGCGGTTGGGGAATGATCTTCATGGCACGTATTGTTTAAATTGTGCGAATAAATGCGTCCGCTCGTTGTTCCATATACGCCCGTTCTGAAAAACAATCGCTTCGACGATCTTATCATTCACTGCGCCGCCTTTGCGTAGCTTGGTGAACATTTGCGGCGGAACGTCGTAGTCGAAGCTTTCATTTTTACTGCTGCTGACATTGTACGAATCGCCGCTATAGGTTTCACCGGACGTTTCGTGATGCTGCCAGCTTCTGCCGATGGTTTCGGCGGCAGTTTCATTGGTCATGGGGTCGCTGTTGGCATGCCATATCTTGGTTTGCAGGTTCCCTATCAGTGAATCGACCCGGTATTTACTTTGCAGGCCGCCCATCACCGCGTAATAATTGGGTAAGTTCTGCGTGAGATAGACGGTGCAGGCGCGCGTGCTGCGGGCGGTCGCCTGAAACTGCATATCATATTCGGTCACGAAATTCTGCGCTTCATCGACCCATAGAAACACAGGAATGGTTTTATCGGTCGCCGCCCGGCGTTCGACGGCCTGTTGCCAGAGATATTTATACACCACCTGTGCCGCCCTGCCCGCCTCGCCGAATTCTTTGACTGGCAGGTTCACAATCACGATCACGCCCCGGTGCGTCAGTTCGGGATAGGCGATTTTGCGCTTGTCGTCCGGCATTTCGGAGAACAGTCTGCGGAAAGGTCGGCGTAGGAAAATATCCATCATCGTGGTGAGCGTCGAAACGATGCTGCTGCGGGTCTTGTCGGCCAGGTTGGGGAATTCCTCTAACCAGAATGCCCCTGTCGCGTTGAAATCATGCTGCGTCCATTGGTCGAGTTCTTTTATGTGACCCTCTAATAATAGCTTCCAGCACAGGCTCTTCTTTTTCCACTCATTGTTATCGACCTGGGCGATACTGTTCGGCGCTGATAAAATTACCTCATGGATAAGCGGCACGGACACCGTGCCACGTGCAATCATACAAAGGTCAATAGTGTTACGCAGCAATTGCTGCATGGCGCGGTCCCAATAGGGATCACTACCCTCGCCTTTACTGCCCTGATCGAGGGTTTCATAAATCGTGGTGAACAGGCGGACAAGGTTTTCCGTATATCCGGCGCCCTCGCCTTCACGCTCAATTTCATATTGCAGAAATGGAAAGACAAAATCGCCGGAGGCGTCAAAGATGAGAACCTGTTCGGCGCGGCCGGTTTCCCGCGTATAGCGTTTCCAATCTTCCAGCACGTCTTTTTTAGCACACAGGACAAGGCCGCCAAAGCCTGCCGTTAGAAACGAACGCGCCAGCGCTTCGCCGCTGCCGCTGGTCTTGCCGGAGCCGATACCGCCAAAAATCTGTATGCCTTCGCAGGCATCGGCGATGGTAAACGGTTCGTCGTTGTTGAAAGAATAAATCGTTCGGTCGAGCGGAAAATCAAACGCGGGCATAAGGAAAAGGATTTACGTCGAAGATAACTCATTCGCTGAAAAATCCAAATAGGAGGCGCAAAAAAATTACCGGCCCACAGCCCGTTCCTGCTGGTCGTATTGTTGACCGTCTTGCGCTGGACGCGCCAAAGCGCGGTCAACGGCGTTTTCGTTGAGGTAATTATTGCCGCCGCTTTGTTGCACGCTTTCAATGTCGGAATGCATGTCCGGGTGAAGTTCAATGACGTTGGAATTGCTTATGCCGTGCGTGGGCGGTGTATTGAGCGGCGGTGAAATTTCGTCAACGCTCTTCATGGTTTCGACCGGTATCGCGCGTTTGGCCTCTTCAATGATCTGCTCGTTACGCGAAACAATAGCGGTAATGTCACTTGTCGGAGAATAGCCTTTCTGCAATTCTGCCGTTTGAATCGTTCGCCGCGCGTCCTCAATGGTCTGAATAGCATAGGCACGCTCGTCGGCATTCATCCTGTTTAAAGCTTCATCAACTGCGTTTCCCATTGCTTTAGGTTTATTTTGCCTAAAGTTATGATTTTTAAATAAAAAAGAAAGATGCAAGACCGTCATAAAAACTTCACTTATTATCGGTCGGCGGTGTGATATGATGCCGTAATGGAAAACGACAAACCAGCAGCACAAATTCTCGCGATGCCATACCAGATGATTCCCTGGGATCAACTTGGCGATTGCGATATTGATGTATTAAGTGCGCAGTTGAGAATATGTGGGGTAGAGCAAATCCGTTTGGTCCAGGCAGGCCGTCTGCAACCGGACGAAAGCCTCATGCGAAATCTGAACCAGATAAACGGATTACTCGCCGAATTCGGCAAACCAACGATGGTACTGGATTTTATTTAAAAGCAGCAGTCAATTTGAGATCAGAATTGCGGTGGCTTGGGTCTGCGTTTTCTTTTGCTACTCTTCTTTGCCGCGGAAGCAAAGAAAAGTAGGCGGCGGGATGAATGAACTATAAATGTAGTTCATGGCATATCGAACGTTTCATAGGTGAAATCCTCCAAATAATCGATAATCGAGGCGCGGTCATACAACACCGTTCTTTTGCCCGGCTGCGATGCGCGGATTTTTCCTTCGTCCCGTAGCTTTTGAAGGGTGCTGTGGCTGCTGATGCGTAAAAGATGCATTGCGTCTGCACTGGAAATCCACTTATCGTGCAGGATATTCTTTTGCTCTTTCAAACGTCCACAGACTGTTTCCATCAGCGTAAAAAAGGCCGTTTCTTCGAGGCAAATCAGTTTGTCATCCATTTGTAATAAATGTTCAGTGAGGCAAATATAACGAATGAAACGGTAAAATTTCGAGGGTTGTCATCGAGAAAGCGCGTGGAAACGGGAGGTTTTGTCAGGGAATTTTCCTATCTTTAGATAGTAAATCGCTGCATGGGGCGGCGGTAGGCTGGTCGCCCTTCGGGACAAAGCGCGAGTTTAAACATTGTTTTATCAAAAAAAGAAAGGTAGCTATATTTGACTGTAACTGCCTGATTATGAGGTAGACGAAACGGGACAAATCTCGAACTTTTTGGAGGATTTGCAGGCAGTTCAAAGCTGCAAATTATAACGGTTCGCTCCATGCCGCAGTAACTTAAGCCATCCCGACTAAAACTGAAAACTCACTTTAAGCATCAACATTCTATTCCGTAATGGATAGGTTGATGAAACAAGGATATTGTTATTGTACATGTAACTGGAATAACGACCGGCACCAAAAATATTGGTTACAATAATGGAAAGATTAGCTTTAGTATTTTGCAAACTTTTCTGTAACGAAATATCTGTAAAGAAGTTATTGGTGTGACTGACATTCGTGACATTACTATAGTACTGTTCAAAATTAAATTTAGAGAGTATCTTTTTTGATAAGAAAATCTTTATTGCCAAATCCTGCCTCATGGTAAGAATAGGATTGTAATCAATTTTAATACGATCTTGCATTGCCGAGTTCTTAAAAATCAATAAATTAAAGGAGTGTGCTAGTGCTACCTTATCAGAGATAGTAGAATTTATGTTAGTATTTAAAAGATAGCTTTCATTCCTTAAATGATTTAATATGCCCTGTTGAAAATCTTCTGACTCATTCGCTGTATATGTAAGGTTCGTATTAATGGTTGTTTTAATATCATCATAGTACTTGCTTATATTAAAAGCGGCATTTAAATTAGTTGATGAATTTTTTTCAAGGATGAAATCCCTCACAGCCAGTATGCCGGTATACTGATAGTACGTTAACACATTAGATGTTCGATTAGAATAAAAAAAGTTAAAATTTGCAAAAAGTCCCCTTACGATATTATTGTACACTAATTCAAATGACGCATTTTTATTAAAGCTTTCATTTATAGGCCCACCATTACTTACCAAATCTCTATAGTCAATGAGGATATAACTCTTATTTGCATCATTGCTCAACGTGTTGGAGGTAGATGCAATGACGGCAGTTTCCAAATAATTATTGATTTTATATCTGACAGATAATTCAGGATTCACGAAAAATTTATTCAATTCCTGATTTTCCTCTTTACCCTTATTACTAACCCTATTGAAATTATTTTTTATACTTAATGAGGTGTTAAACGCACCTTGATTAAAGGCGATGCCCAAATTATCATACAGCTTGAATTTTGTCCGTTCGATTGAATTCTGATAGTTTGTACCGACTGGTACAGTTAACATACCTTGTTCCTTATATAAATCATTGCTTAACGTCTGAGATTCACCCGTAAAACCGATTGTGTTACTTAAAGAAAAAAGACCTTTTTTTATTCCATAGGAAACAGCATTGTTTGAGTAGAAGTTTTTTAACTGAACTTTTTGAAGTAATCCGTTGTAAGGCTGATTTGAATTTAAAGAGTCGCTATATAATCCAGGGGTAACGTTTAATTGTTGAGGCAAATTATTATAAGCGGTATACGAGTTTATACCCATGGTGTTATCCCCAACTTTTAGAATGGCGTTCAGATCATTAATAATATTGGTGAAGGGGTTATTGAGAGACTGCGATATGCCGGATGGCGCAATTGCATCCGTCTCGTTGCTCCATATTCGTTGTAGTTTTATGGTGTTTTTTAAATAAACTTTATTTGTGTTAGCTTCCAACGCAAAACCTGTCAGCAGCTTTTGATATGTTTTCTTTATGGCTTGATCTTCTTTTATCGTGATGGTATCGTGTGGAAGATAAATAGTGGTGATTGAGCTTGGGTTTTCCAGTACAGCATCGTTTTCAAATGCCGCATTGATTTTAAGGTCGAAGACCTTACTTATGCTAAGTAAATAATTATTTGTTACTACATTATTGTTATTGAATTTGAACCGATTCTGATCAAGGGGCGGATAGTCGGGATGAACCAAAGAAAGAATGTCCTGTTTGGAACTCTTGCTATCATAAAAATTTGAAGACAGATTTTGGTCATTTAACTCTTGGTCCAAATTGTTCCCGATGTTATCGCTTTTGATCGTATTGATGAATTGAATTTTCTTGCTGAATTTTAACAACGCAAGATCATCATCCCGTAGAAAATGTGGCAACCCAACACCAATATCACCAATGCCTAACAGTCGCAGTTTTGCTTCTTTCTTCAGTTTTATATTAATTGCTGCTCGGTCTGAAAATTGTTTTCCGTCTAACAGTTTAATAGGCTGATGGTTGGGGATTATCTGGACTTGTTCGACATCATGTGAGGGTAAGTTATTACTGGCAATATTATACCGGTTCTCCAATAAATCTTTTCCTTCGATATAAAATTTATTAATGGCTTTATTGTTATACAAAATCTGACCGGATGAAGTGACTTTTATTCCGGGCAGTTTTTTTATAATGTCGATTATGACCCGATCGCTGCTATCCGAAAAAGCCTTTACATTATAATTAATTGTATCTTTTCTTTTGCTTATCGCTTTGACGTTTTCTTTTACAATAACTTCCTGCAAATTGTTGACAGCCACTTTTAAGGCAATAGTTAAAAATGAGGGCGTTTTACCTGATATGATGATAGCTTGCTTTTCAAAGCCGAGGGAAGATGCTTCCAGGCGCAAACTGTCCATTCCAATGATATATTGCAGATTAAATGTACCCGCTTTGCCGGATGTTGTATAACTGACTATTGAATTATCCTTTAGTGAGTAAAGAATTACATTGACATTTTCGAGAGGTGCTTTCTTTTCGTCCGTAATTTTGCCCGTAAGATTTTGTGCGATGCTTTTGACGCATAAAAATAATAAGATTGACGTACAAAATAACTTAACATTCACAAAAAATATATTATCATTTTCTAATGCCCGGCAGGGAGTGGCTTTGCTTCGTCTCCGTTTGGCAGCCGTCCATTTTTAAAAGCGGCATTTTGGTTTTTAATTGCCCGCATCATTTGCGATTCTTGCACCAAAGTATATGGTTGTGTTAGCACAATTTCCTTTTTCGGATCCTTATTATACACAATAGAAATCAAGTTTGTCTCAAACCCGGAGCTTGCGCTGGATTTCACAATTAACCCCGGTAAACCATAGTAATAAAAGCCGCCATCCTGAAAAGGTATGTCGGGGCAAAACCACGCTGTAATCAAAGTAGTATCTTTTTTCATTACTGCCTTATGGCACAAAAAGCCATTTATTTTCGCCGTCTCCTTTAAAATTTTCCACCTTTTTATACTCAAGCTATCTTTGACAAACCCCAAGTTTTGGCCGCCGACATTTTGAATATAAATGGCGCTCTTGTTTTCATAGTCTTTCAAAATTTCGAAGTTACACAAATTTGAAAGCAGGTCACTGTGATCAATGCGACCAAGATCAATTTCCTTTCCGCTTTGGCCGGATTTTGCCACTTTCTCCAAAAGCCTGCGTCTATTTTCTAATTTCCCTTTACTGTAAAAATAGCTTTTATTCTTGGCAATGTCCAACTGGCAAATGTCATTGATAAGCAGCGCGCTGTTGCTTACAAAGGATACTTTATATTGTACGCTTGCGATTATAGAATTGTTGTTTTGGCTAAACGTAATTTCTGACGAACAAAAAAATACTATGAGAATAAGGAATTTCTTTTTAAGCATGGCACTAAATAAAAAAGAGGAATAATTAAAAATTATCCCTCATGAGACTATAAGACGTTTTAAATTTATAATTATTATGCAGGAACGGTAATTACACTTGGGTTCTTCGGATCACTACAAGCAGCATCACAGGCAGAAGCAAGTCTGCTAAGACCGTCTACCGCTTGGCCTGTAGTATTTCCATAGGCAACTAAACTCCAGCTTACTCCGCAACTACTTACGTAAGTGGCTGTTGCCTTAACTGACATAACAAACGCCACTTTAAGTGAGTTGTCTTTCTCAATAAGCTTTGAATTAACTGAAGAACTTGCAAATGTGCTTGCGGAAATTAGGGCTAAGCCTGCGGCTAAAAATAATTTTTTCATTTGTGTTAAGATTTAGTTATTTAATGATTCAAAATTATAATTATATCCTTATAAATTGCTTGATTTTGGATTTATTGCAATTTCATGACAATTTACAAGTGCGCTTTTAAAAACACATCGTACACAGGAAATTATTTACCGCTTGCCGCCAAATTTCTTTGCGGATGAAAAAACAACGATCCAATTCGATGCCTCTATGCATTGCGTCTGCGCTGGAAATCCACTTATCGTGCAGGATATTCTTAGCTCTTTCAGGCGTTCACAGACTGTTTCCATCAGCGTAAAAAAGGACGTTTCTTCGACGCAAATCAGTTTGCCATCCATTTGTAATAAAAGTTCAGTGAGGCAAATATAGCGAATGAAACGGTAAACTTTCGAAAGTTTTTATCGAAAAAGCGCGTGGAAACGGGAGGTTTTGTCAGGAAATTTTCCTATCTTTAGATAGTAAATCGCTGCATGGGGCAGCGGTAGGCTGGCCGCCCTTCGGGACAAAGCGCTGAGTTTAAACATTGTTTTATCAAAAAAAGAAAGGCAGCTACATTTGACTGTAACTGCCTGATTCTGAGGTAGCGGGAGCAGGACTCGAACCTACGACCTTCGGGTTATGAGCCCGACGAGCTACCAACTGCTCCATCCCGCACTGTTTTTTTATATGTTGCGATCCGATCATAACTTCGGAAAGTTGCTTCCAATTAGCTAAAAATGCATTTTGCACTCCGTTTTAATTGGACTGCAAAGATATAATTCGTTTCTTTGCAGTCCAAATAATATTTTAATTATTTTTTTATGGCGCATAAGGCAGGTTTCGTGAGTATAATTGGTAAGCCCAACGCAGGCAAATCAACGCTTATGAACGCTCTTGTTGGTGAAAAAATGTCTATCATCACCCCCAAGGCACAAACAACAAGGCACCGAATACTGGGTATTGTTAACGACGAAGATTACCAGATTGTATTTTCGGATACCCCTGGTGTTATTAAACCGCACTATGCCCTGCACGAGAGCATGATGCACCAGGTTGACGGCTCGATTGTTGACGCCGACCTGATTTTGCTGGTTACCGATATTTACGAAGAGTACGACGAAACCGATGTGCTGAAAAAGCTGGAAGGCACGCAAGCCCCGGTTGCAGTGTTAATTAACAAGGTTGACCAAAGCGACGAGGAAACCGTTAAAGCCAAAGTTGAATTTTGGGAAGAAAAGCTAAAACCAAAAGCGGTTTTTGCCATATCGGCTCTTAAAGACTACAACGTGCTGGCGGTAATGAATTTTGTGATTGAAAACCTGCCGGAGCATCCTGCTTATTATGAAAAGGACGCGCTTACCGACCGGAACGACCGCTTTTTTGCATCGGAAATGATACGGGCACAGATATTGAAGCAGTACAAAAAGGAAATACCTTACAGTACCGAGGTAATTGTAACCGCGTTTGTTGAAGGCGAAAAATTACACCGCATAAGCGCGGAGATTATTGTAGAGCGCGATTCGCAGAAAAATATAATAATTGGTACGGGCGGCAGCATGCTGAAAATAGTAGGCACCTATGCGCGCCGGGACATGGAAGAGTTTTTCCAGAAGAAAATATTTTTGGAGATGTTTGTAAAAGTAATCCCTGACTGGCGCAGCAAGAAAAATTACCTAAAGAAGTTTGGGTACGAATAAGACGTGAGTATTGAGATGTGAGATATGAGACCAAAAGCGGTTGATCATCTGGCATTTTAAGATCTTACCTGTTAATAAAATTAAATAATTTTAGATGTTGATTTTCAGATGAGGAGACTCACATCTCACATCTCAAATCTCATATCTCAAATCTAAAAAAATGAGCAATATAGTAGCCATAGTGGGCAGGCCCAACGTAGGCAAATCAACTTTATATAACCGTTTAACCGAAACCCGCAAGGCCATTGTTGACGACTTTAGCGGCGTTACGCGCGACAGGCACTACGGTGTTTCTGAATGGATTGGCCGCCAGTTTACCGTTATAGATACCGGCGGCTATGTGGCCAACTCGGCAGACGTGTTTGAAGCCGCCATACGTGAGCAGGTTATAATTGCCATTGAAGAGGCTACCATAATTTTATTTATGGTTGATGTTACCACTGGCATCACCGATTTGGACGATGAAATAGCAAACATTTTGCGCAAGGGCAAAAAGCCTGTATTTGTGGTAGTTAACAAACTCGACAATAATTCGCAGCTGTCTGACTCTATGGAGTTTTATAGCCTCGGACTAGGGGAGCTTTATAATATATCGTCGATGACCGGGTCGGGAACAGGCGAACTGCTTGATGAAGTTGTTAAACATTTTGACGATGAGCCGCTGGAAGATAACGAACGCCCGAAATATGCCATTATCGGCCGACCCAATGTGGGCAAATCGTCAATAATTAACTCACTGATAGGGAAGGACAGGAACATTGTAACACCTATTGCCGGCACCACGCGCGACTCCATTCATATCCATTATAATCAATACGGGCATGATTTTATGCTGATTGATACCGCCGGGATGCGCAAGAAGACCAAGGTGAAGGAGAATATCGAATTTTACTCGGTTATGCGTACCATTAAGGCGCTGGAAGAAGCAGACGTAGTTATCCTGATGATTGATGCGGTTGAAGGCATCGAGTCGCAGGATATCAATATATTCCACCTTGCCGAAAAGAATAAAAAGGGTGTGGTAATAGTAGTAAACAAGTGGGACCTTATCGAAAAAAATAACAAAACAGTTAAAGTTTTTGAAGAGCAGATACGTGATAAAATAGCGCCGTTTACCGACGTGCCTATCGTATTTACCTCGGTTACCGAAAAACAAAGGGTGTTAAAGGTGATTGATACTGCCAACCTGGTGTATCAAAATAAAATCAGGAAGATACCTACATCCAAATTAAATGAAATAATGCTGCCGATAATTGAGGCCTATCCGCCGCCATCAATAAAAGGCAAATACGTTAAAATAAAATACATCACCCAGATAGCGGGCTCATCGCCTATGTTTGCATTTTTCTGCAACCTGCCGCAATATATTAAGGAGCCTTACTACCGGTTTATTGAGAATAAGCTAAGGGAAAACTTTGATTTTAACGGAGCGCCGGTTCAGGTTTGGTTTAGGCAGAAATAGACACGATTAACAGATTATAGCGATTTGCAGGATTGATTGACGTATCAAATCAATCCTGTATTCGTCAAATCCATAGGTCATTTATTTTAACCCATTGCTGCCTTCTCG
The DNA here is from genome assembly GCF_025359345.1 of Mucilaginibacter sp. GTDB lineage: Bacteria > Bacteroidota > Bacteroidia > Sphingobacteriales > Sphingobacteriaceae > Mucilaginibacter. The sequence continues at coordinate 95,862 of NZ_JANYGQ010000022.1, read as the reverse complement.
GGCCTCACTCTATACCCTCGGCTGCTTCAAAACATTCGCCATCAATCCCATTTGCTGCGTCCATTTCCTTTTAAATTGTTTTAAGACGTAAATTAACTCCGAGTAAAAGCCACTGGCAATTTTATTGTTTTTTTATCATAGCTTTATAAAGCTGATTTAACTGGTGCATTTTTTAGTTGTGTTCCAGTTGAATTAAAGTTGGGATAACCCTAATAAACCCATCAATAAGGCATCAGCGAACCTAAACAACAAATGAAAGTTATTTATGTAGCCGTTCAATAAAATACGATGTTAAATAAGTTCAGCGCTTCCTCAAAGTTGTACATGTTGATATTTATTACCGCCGCCAGCTTAGTGGGGCTGGGCTACTATGGTATCATCGAGCTGAAAAAAATGAACGAAAACACCCGGGCGTTGTACGCCGACCGCGTGTTATGTATCCAGCAACTATCCAATGTTCGCTATGAGTATATTGAAGAAATCCTTCCTGTGCCCGGAAATGTTAAAAACCATGTACTTACGTTTAGTGAAGCAAAACAACGGGTTGAAAAAGCCAAAAGGATTATGGATACCAATTGGCATAATTACAAACTCACTTATCTTACGCCAGAGGAAAAATTTTTGGTAAAAAATGCAGACCTAATTAAAAGCCGGAACGATGAGGTGTATAAAGCACTTGAATCTATTTTGACCAAACAGGATACCCTGGCTCTTGATAAGTTAATAAAAGATGAATTTTCTTCGCAATCCCCGCCTTTTGCACTAAAAATAAACCAGTTAATGGAATTGCAGGTACAGGTAGGAAAGAAAATATTTGATGATAACAACCAAATATACCAGGGGGCCTCTCAAAAATTTTTCCTTTTAATTTTATTGTCGTTAGTTGTCGCCTTATCCCTATCCTTCTACATAATAAAAAATGTAAAACATTTAATTAACGATATTTTAAAAAGCAGCCACACTATTAAACAAAGCGAGCGGAAATACCGTTCGTTGCTTGAAAATGCTTCTGATGCGATTTACCTGGTGGATGGTAAGGGGGATTTTGTCGAGGTAAACGGAAGCATGTGTAAAATGATAGGGTACTCAAAAGATGAATTATTGAAACTAAATGTTGAGGCTATTGTGGACCCTGAGCAATTAAAAACTGATCCCGTTATTCATAAAGGTCACCACCCTGACCAATCTTTAACCAGGGAACGGCGACTTGCGCGCAAGGACGGGAAAATAATAGACGTCGAAATTAAGGTAACGATGTTCGCTGATAACAGAACCTTAGTTATTGCCCGTGATATTACCGACAGGAAAAAAGCTGAAGAGCTTATTTTAAGGGAAAAGGTCCTTTCGGAAACAATTATTAACAGTCTGCCCGGGGTTTTTTACCTGATAAACGATAAGGAAGAGTATTTGCGATGGAATAAAAATTTTGAAACAGTTACCGGCTATAACGAAGAGGAAATATCAAAACTCACCACTAAAGACCTGATTATTAAGGAAGATCTTATAAAGGTTGATGATGCCATTAAAAAAACGTTTTCCGAAGGTTATGCAACTGTTGAGGCCCAGGCAAAAACTAAGGATGGCGCCAATATCCCGTTTTTATTAACCGGCAGCCCTGTAATGTACGAAAATCAGCTCTGTTTGTTGGGAACGGGTATTGATATTTCGTCGCGTATTAAAGCCGAGGATGAGCTAAGGTCATCAGAGCAAAAATATAAACTGCTGTTTGAAAACAACCCATCGCCTTTGTGGATGGTAGCAAAAGAAGACATGTCTATTATTGCTGTTAATGATGCCGCTGTTAACCTTTATGGTTATACAAAAGATGAGCTTTTGCAAATGAGTGTAAAAAATTTGCGGCCACCAGAAGATTTGGGGCAGCAACTGAAAATTTTTCAGAAAGAGATTAATGGGGCAACTGACTTTGGAGTGACAAAGCATGTTAAGAAAGATGGTACTATCATTTTTGTAAATATAGTTTCCCAGGATATTATATTCAACAATCGGCCGGTGAGGCTTTCGTTAACAAGCGATATTACCGAACGGCTTAAAGCTGAAGAACTACTTAAAAAATCGGAAGCCAACCTTAAAACCATTATGGACACTACCGATACCGCCTACGCACTGTTAGACGAGAATCTTAGCGTGATGGCTTTTAACCAAATGGCTGTTAAATTTGTAAATAGCCAATATAACCGTAGCCCGGCGAAAGGTGATCGGCTCCCTGATTATTTCCCAACGGAAAGATTTCCGCAATTTATAAATTATGCCACGGAGGTGTTGAAAGGCCGAAACGTAAGTTATGAAATTAACTATCCGCAGCCCGATGGGTCGGTACTTTGGTTCTATACCAGGCTGTTCCCTATAACCAACGATAAAAATGAAATATTTGGCTTAATGCTGGCATTATCGGATATAACTGAGAGGAAAAAATCAGAAGACAACCTGAAAGCAGCTTACCAACGGATCCAGGATCATATAACCAGTATAAAGGATATGGCGTGGAAACAATCGCACCTTATTCGGAGCCCCCTGGCTAATTTAAAGGGATTAGCTGCAATGCTAGCCGACAACCCATCGGACGATGAAATACTTCAGTACATCCAGGCGGAGCTGGAGAGACTGGACAAAGTGATTATTGACATGGCCGAAGACGCGTCGGTTCATGACATTTAACACGATTACAGGATTTTAATGATTTACAGGATTCTGCAGGCAAACTAATCCTGAAAATCTATTCAATCCCTAAATCGTGTTTATTTTACCGCCTCAACAGCCTTTACAAGCGTAACATCGTCGCTGTTTATAGCCTCGAAGTAGGCATTATCACCCCATTTAAAACGGGCGGCATTGGCTTTTACTAAGGTTTTTATAGTTGATTTTGATTGCGCCAGTTCGCGCGAATCAATTTCTTTGATGGTTTTCGAAACATACAATATAAAATTGTTGAGCTCAGCATCGCTCATATTATATTGTTTAATAAAATCTTCTGCTGACGCAAACTGGCTTAGCTTAGGCTGCAGCTTATCAATTACATATGCCGAAAAAAGCTGCTGGTCGCCTAATGTCTGCACCAGGTAGGTGTTGCCGGTTGTATCGGCCGGTACAAAAACATCGGGCATTATGCCACCGCCACTAAATACTTTGCGGCCGTTTGCTGTATGGTACGGCGATGGACGTTTAAAAATGCTGTCATCCAAATTGCTTTGCGCCGAAAATAGTTCGCCTTTACGCATACGTTCGGCAATTTCGTTATGATAACTATCTACACCGGCTTTGTACGATTTTTGGATTGATCGGCCCGAGGGCGTGTAATACCTGGCAATAGTTAAATTAACAGCCGAACCATCGTCAAACGAAAATTGCTGCTGCACAAGTCCTTTACCAAACGAGCGCCGGCCGACAATGGTGGCCCTATCCAGGTCCTGCAAAGCGCCGGCAAGTATTTCGCTTGCCGACGCCGAATATTCATCAATTATTACGGCCAGCTTGCCCTGCTGGAAAGTGCCGGAATCCGTCGCAAAGTAATCCCGGCGATCTTCGTGTATGCCCTGGGTATAAACTATCAGTTTGCCTTTGGTTAAAAATTCATCGGCCAGTGCGGTAGCTGCGTTCAGGTAGCCGCCGCCGTTCTGCCTTAAATCCAGCACCAGCTTTTGCAGGCCTTTTGCCTTTAGCTTGCCAATTGCATCCCTGAAATCGGCATCGGTAGTTAACGCAAACTTGCTGATTTTTATGTAACCAACGCCGGGTGCAGCCATGTACGCAGCATCAAGGCTGCTGGTATTAACGTGCCCGCGTTTTAGTGTGTATTGTTTTTTTATGAGTGAGTTTGGTGGCACAACTGTAACCAATATCGCCGACTTATCGTCGCCGCGCAAAGCTTTATTAACCAACTTTGTGGTAAGATGTGTGCCCGAAAACTTTTTATTGTTTACTTCTAATATCCGGTCGCCGGTAACCAGTCCGGCATTTGCCGCAGGCCCGCCGGTGTAAATTTGGGTAATCACCAGGGTATCGCGCAATAATTGGTATTCAAGGCCGATACCGGTAAAGCCGCCTGCCAAGCCTTCATTTAGCGAAGTTGCGCGTTGTTCGGGCAGGTAAAGTGAGTGCGGGTCGAGGTTTTGAAGGAGGTTGTTTACAGTGGCGCCCTCGATACTATCGACATTTACAGAGTCGACGTAACTATCTTTTACCAGGTTTAAAACCTTTGATATCTTATCGCCGTCCTGCATCGAAAAGCCGAGGCTTTGGTTCATAAGGCTGTGGTTACTGATAAACAACCCTATAGCTATTCCCAGCAACACCAATACCATCGTCCTGAAAATTATTCCTGCAGCTCGTTTCATTGTCTTATTAATCACAAAGTTAAATAAAAGTCCGGAAAGTCAATAAAGTCCGAAGTCTGAAAAGTCGGGAAAGACAAAAAAGATATGAAGTGCAGAAGTTAGGTACTTGTCAGGGAATTGTTAAACGTTGACCCGGCGCCGCAGCGTCTTTCCGGACTTTTCCGACTTTCCGGACTTTCCCGACTTTTTTTCAAATCTTTTCCTCAATTTTGTCCCATGGAAAGAACCACCGAAAAGGATTCGCATTACAACAACCTGGAACAAATGCCGTTGTTGCAGATTCTTGAGAGTATTAATCGTGAGGATCAAACGGTTCCGCTTGCGGTTGCAAAGGCCTTACCGCAAATCGAGGCCCTTGCAACGGCGACCGCAGCCAAAATGAAGGAGGGGGGACGGTTGTTTTACATTGGTGCAGGCACCAGCGGCAGGCTTGGAGTGGTTGATGCTTCGGAATGTCCGCCTACATTCGGCGTGCCGTTCGATTGGGTGGTTGGCATAATTGCCGGCGGCGATGGTGCTATACGTAAAGCAGTTGAGTTTGCTGAAGACGATATTGAACAAGCCTGGCTCGATCTTAAAGCCTTTGATATTACTGAAAAGGACGTGGTGGTGGGCATAGCTGCATCAGGCACTACACCTTACGTTATAGGCGGGTTAAAGGCGGCCAATGCGCACAATATTGTTACAGGCTGCATTGTTTGCAATACCGGCAGCCCGGTGGCGGCTGCGGCCAAATACCCGGTTGAAGTGGTCACCGGCCCCGAGTTTTTAACAGGCTCGACCCGGATGAAGGCAGGTACCGCGCAAAAACTGGTTTTAAATATGCTGAGCACCAGCGTAATGATACAACTCGGCCGCGTTAAAGGCAATAAAATGGTGGATATGGCATTAACAAACAATAAGCTGGTCGACCGCGGTACCCGCATGGTGATGACCGAAACGGGTTTGGACGAACAAACCGCAGCAGATTTACTTGCCAAATACGGAAGCGTACGGAAAGCGGTTGATAGCCTGAAATAATGTGCAGATGTGCGAATATGCAGATGTGCGGATGAGAAAATAAAATTGAAAATAGAAAGTTTCTCCGCTAACCAGCGGAGAGGTTGGAGGGGCAAATGCACGAGATAGAACCATATTATAAGTGGCGCGATGATTATGTAGCAGCGGAGGATGAGTATTCGCCGTTTTACGCTACGGAGTATAGTGAGTTCGAGTTTGATAAACAGGTTTACAATTACTTGCTGCACCCGCAGTGGGATTCATTTGGCTCAAATACCCTGTATATGAAGGTATTGTTTGCTGACTATGAGCGTGGTTACTCGATAATTGAGTTTATCGGTGAGTGGAATGATGCCATCAACAACGACATTATGTTATTGAAGCGCGAGATCCTGGAGCTGATGATCGATAACGGCATTAATCATTTTATTTTGATAGGAGAGAATGTGTTGAATTTCCACTCTTCGGATGATTGTTACTACGAGGAATGGTTCCAGGATGTGGAGGATGGCTGGATAGCCGGCATCAATTTCAGGGACCATGTGATTGACGAGTTCAAACGGAACAACATCGACTACTATATCAACTTCGGCGGCGTACTCGACGATTTGAACTGGCGGACTTTAAAACCCTTGCAGGTGTTTAAAAAGGTTGAGGAACAATTGACAAGGAGATTAAATTGAGCGAAAGTTCGTAAGTTTTACACGCTTCAGACATTCTTAAATACGTTTAAACTAAATTGCACGTTTATAGTCCAATCTCCGATAAAAAAATGTGATACCTCATATTTCAAATCTCACATCTATAATTATCTTTGAGTAATAAATTTTAAAACAAAAAATGGAAATTAACAACCCTAATTACGATTTCAACAACGTAATACAAATTAATGAAACTGATACCACACGTAAATTTTTAGCAAACGTGTTTATGTGGATGTTTGCCGCACTGGGCGTTTCGGCGTTTTGCGCGTATTTGTTTGCCAATACTCCATCATTGCTGCTGACTTTAGTTGACGTTAGTACAGGGCAATTAACAATTTTTGCTTATGTAGCAATGTTTGCGCCACTGGCTTTTGTGTTATTGATCAGATTCGGACTTAACCGGATATCGTACCCGGTTTTGTCGCTGCTATTCATTGCTTACGCGGCATTAACTGGTATTAGCTTGAGCTTTATACTGCTGATTTACACCTCTGCTTCCGTAATGGGCGTATTTCTAACCTCTTCGGTAGTGTTTGGAATAATGGCCATTGCAGGTTATACTACTAAAACAGACCTTACCAAGTTCGGTTCAATATTAATCATGTTCCTTATTGGAATTGTGGTTGCCAGTCTAGTAAATATGTTTATGCACAGCTCAGGTCTTGAAATGATTATCAGCTACATCGGTGTTGCTGTATTTGTAGGCTTAACCGCGTATGATGTACAAAAACTAAAACAAATTGGTGCAGGCTTAACCTATGGCGATGCCACAGCATCGAAGATGGCGCTGATGGGTGGCTTAACGCTTTATCTTGATTTTATCAACTTGTTCCTTTTCTTACTGCGTATTTTCGGCAGAAGAAGGTAATCAGCATAAGTACTTTTATAAAAAGCCGGTGAGGAGACTTAATAAATTTTTATTAGCCTTTTTACCAGCTTTTTTATTGACCGTAAGCCTACAAGCCGCAGCGCCGCACATCGATACCGCCCGCACCCGCGAAAAGGCCAAACAGGCCCTGGCTTTTTGTCGCCAAAAAGGCTTTGATACCAAATACTGTATTTTAATTGATATGAGCTTGCCATCGGGCGTTAAGCGTTTTGTGGTGTGGGATTTTGGCAAAAATAACATCCTGCTTTCAGGGTTGGTAAGCCACGGTTGCGGCAAAATGCCATGGTCGGGCATGTGGTCGAAAGATAAGCCAGAATTTAGCAACGCCGATGGCAGCCATTGCACACCGCTTGGCAAATACAAAATAAACAACCGGGCTTATAGCGCCTGGGGCATTCACGTGAAATATTATTTAGATGGGTTGGAAAGCACAAACAGCAACGCGCTGGTAAGGCAAATTGTCTTCCATTCGTGGGAAGAAGTAGCCGAAAATGATGTTTACCCGTTCGGAACCCCTGAAGGCTGGGGATGCCCTGCGATATCAAACAATACCATGAAAATTGTGGGCGGGATGTTGCGTAAACAGAAAAAACATTGGCTGATGTGGATATATAGTTGAAGAATCAAGAGCCAAGAGCCAAGAATCAAGACAAAAAGAAGATAAGCGTTGAATGTGTTTTTCAATCTTGGCTCTTGATTCTTGGTTCTTGGCTCTCCGCGCTTTCTTATCATATGACAACTAAAACCTATTGCAACTTATTTCATTAATACGCATCTTTGTGTTGCTTATGGAGAAAGACGGAGGGACAGACCCTGCGATGTCTTAGCAACCTGTACTTACAAGGTGCTACATTCTACCCGGCAGCCAAACGGCCCCGGGAAAGATAAGCGAAAGTCAAACTAACACCCGACTTTTCGAGATAAGCTTTTTTTTGATGATTACACTGATTGAAGGATAATTACACCGATAGCAGCACTTGTGCTAAAATCTGTGAAATGATTCTCCCAAAATCGGTGAAATCGTTTACTAATCGGTGAAATCGCAATATGGATATTAGAAAAGAATTAGAGAAACGCATCCTGGTTATTGACGGGGCAATGGGCACCATGATACAGCGCTACCAGTTAAAGGAGGCTGATTTTCGTGGGGAACGGTTCCGTAATCATCAATCGGATTTACAGGGAAATAACGACCTGCTGAATATTACCCGCCCGGATATTATTAAAGCCATCCACGCCGAATATTTGGATGCAGGAGCCGATATTATTGAAACAAATACCTTCAGCACGCAGCGCATATCATTGGCCGACTACCATATGGAAGAGCTGGCCTACGAGTTGAGTTACGAAGGCGCCCGTATAGCCCGCGAGGTTGCGGATAAATACAACAAAAAAACACCCAACAAACCGCGTTTTGTTGCGGGTGCTATCGGGCCGACAAATCGTACGGCTTCTTTATCGCCTGATGTAAACGACCCGGGGTACCGCGCTGTAACGTTCGACGACCTTGCCGAAGCTTATTATGAGCAGGTAAAAGGCTTGGTTGACGGCGGTTCGGATTTGTTGATCGTTGAAACCATATTTGATACGCTAAATGCCAAGGCGGCATTGTTTGCGATAGACCGCTACAGAAATGAATCAAAAACTGCCGGGAAAGATTTTGTACCATTCAGGGGCTTAGGCGCTATCATGATTTCTGGTACTATTACCGATGCATCCGGGCGTACCCTATCAGGCCAAACTGTTGAGGCATTTTGGGATTCGGTGAGTCACGCCAATTTGTTATCGGTGGGTTTAAACTGTGCTTTGGGTGCAAAAGAAATGCGCCCGCACATCGAGGAATTGTCTGAAAAAGCAAACGTTTATATTTCAGCTTATCCCAACGCTGGCTTGCCGAATGAGTTTGGCCAGTACGACGAAACTGCGCACGAAACCGCGCACCAGGTTGACGATTTTATAAAAAACGGGCTGGTTAATATAGTTGGTGGTTGTTGCGGCACTACACCAGAGCACATTAAATGTATTGCTGAAAAAGCTGCCAAATATCCGCCGCGCAGGATACCGGAGATAGAACCTTTCATGAGGTTGAGTGGATTGGAAGCGGTTACCATAACACCCGAAACAAATTTTGTAAACGTAGGCGAGCGTACCAACATCACCGGTTCGCCAAAGTTTTCGAAGCTGATATTGGCCGAGGATTATGAGGCTGCACTAACTGTTGCCCGCCAGCAGGTGGAAGGTGGCGCCCAGGTTATCGATATCAACATGGACGAGGGAATGATTGACTCGGAAGCCGTGATGGTTAAGTTTTTAAATCTTGTAGCATCAGAGCCTGATATTGCTAAACTGCCGATAATGATTGACTCATCCAAATGGACGGTTATTGAGGCAGGTTTGAAATGTATACAGGGTAAAGGTATCGTAAACTCGATATCGCTTAAAGAAGGCGAGGACAAATTTAAAGAGCAGGCCCGCAAAATATTAAGCTACGGTGCAGCTACGGTAGTAATGGCATTTGACGAAACAGGCCAGGCCGACTCGTTACAACGCCGGATAGAAATTTGTAAACGCTCGTACGACATACTGGTAAATGAAGTAGGCTTCCCGCCGCAGGATATCATTTTCGACCCAAACATTTTAACAGTTGCTACCGGGCTGGAAGAACATAATAACTATGCGGTTGACTTTATTGAAGCAACCCGCTGGATAAAACAAAACCTGCCGTACGCTAAAGTGAGCGGGGGAGTAAGTAATATTTCGTTCTCGTTCCGCGGTAACAATACTGTGCGCGAGGCAATGCACTCGGCCTTCCTGTACCATGCGATAAAAGCAGGTATGGATATGGGTATTGTAAACGCAGGCATGCTGGAAGTTTACCAGGAGATACCGAAAGATTTGTTGGAGCTGGTTGAAGATGTACTATTAAACCGTCGCCCTGATGCTACCGAACGCCTGGTTGAGTTTGCCGATACCATAAAAAGCAAGGGTAAAGTTATTGAGCGCGATGAAGAATGGCGCAAGGGGACAGTGCAGGAACGTTTGTCGCACGCTTTGGTAAAAGGTATTATCGAATACCTGGACGATGATGTAGAAGAAGCGCGCCAGGCATACTCAAAACCGCTTGAAGTTATTGAAGGCCCGCTGATGGACGGAATGAATATAGTAGGCGACTTATTTGGCGCTGGTAAAATGTTTTTGCCACAGGTTGTAAAATCGGCACGGGTGATGAAAAAAGCCGTTGCTTATTTATTACCTTTTATTGAGCTTGAAAAGCAGCGCGTTATTGATGCCGGCGAAGACAGCAGTGGCAGCAGAGCCAATGCAGGTAAGATACTGATGGCTACCGTAAAAGGCGATGTACACGATATTGGTAAAAACATAGTAGGCGTTGTGCTGGCCTGCAATAACTTCGAGGTGATTGACCTTGGGGTGATGGTGCCCGCGCAGCGCATTATCGAAGAGGCAAAAAAACAGAATGTAGATATCATAGGCCTTAGCGGGTTGATAACACCATCGCTTGATGAGATGGTGCACTTTGCCAAAGAAATGGAACGCGAAGGTTTTACAATCCCATTGATAATTGGTGGCGCAACCACATCGCGTATACACGCAGCCGTAAAAGTAGCGCCGAATTATTCCGGGGCGGCAATCCACGTACTGGATGCATCGCGTAGCGTAACTGTTTGCAGCAGTTTGATGAACAGGGAAAATCGCGAGGGCTACATACAGGGAATAAAAGATGAGTATGAAAAAGCACGCGAGGCGCATTTAAATAAGCGTTCGGATAAACGTTTTGTATCTATCGAAGATGCGCGCAAAGGCGGATTCCAGATTAGCTTGGACGGTGATGTGGCTCAAAAACCAACTTTTACCGGTACTAAAGTATTAGAAAACTTTCCGCTGGAAGATTTGCTGCCCTACATCGACTGGACGCCATTTTTCCATACCTGGGAATTGCGTGGCAGTTATCCTAAGATATTTGCCGATAAGTTTGTGGGCGACGAAGCCAAAAAGCTTTTTGATGATGCGCAGGTGTTGTTGAAAAAGATAGTGGATGAAAAATTGCTCCAGGCTAACGGCGTAATCGGTTTTTGGCCGGCTAACAGCGTTGGTGATGATATTGAGCTGTACACCGACGAAAGCCGCAAAACAGTGCTTAAAACCATCCACACCTTGCGCCAGCAGGCGGAGAAAGTTAAGGGTGAACCTTATTATGCGCTCTCGGATTTTATCGCCACAAAGGAAAGCGGCGTGCCCGATTACTTTGGCGGTTTTGCAGTAACATCAGGCTTAGGCTGCGATGAACTGGTGGCCGAATTTGAACGCGACCATGACGACTACAATAGTATAATGGCCAAAGCCCTTGCAGACCGTTTGGCCGAAGCTTTTGCCGAAAAAATGCATGAACTGGTGCGCAAGCAATACTGGGGTTACTCCACAGGGGAGCAGTTAAGCACTGATGACCTGATCAAAGAAGAATACCAGGGTATACGCCCGGCACCGGGTTATCCTGCTTGTCCGGATCATACAGAGAAAACAACATTATTTGAATTGCTGAAAGCTGAAGACAACGCCCACATGCACCTTACCGAAAGCCTGGCCATGACGCCGGCCGCATCAGTAAGCGGGTTTTACTTCGCACATCCACAAGCCCGTTATTTTGGGTTGGGAAAGATCGGCAAAGACCAGGTTGAAGATTACGCAAAACGAAAAGGCATGGATTTGGAAACCACTGAGAGGTGGTTGGGTCCAAACCTCAACTATTAAAAATATAAAACTTTGTCATTGCGAGGTACGAAGCAATCTCGTAGCTATGCATGTCCGTCTTGCACAGTTCGCGATTGCTTCGTACCTCGCAATGACAAGATTGAAGAAATACCATATCTGAATCATACTAATGAAGATTGTTGACCATATTAAAAACGCAAACGGAAAAACACTATTCTCGTTCGAACTTATACCACCATTAAAGGGGCACAGCATACAAGGTTTGTATAATGCGATAGACCCGTTGATGGAGTTTAAGCCGCCTTTTATTGACGTTACATCGCTGCGCGAAGATTTTATTTACAAGCAGCATGATAATGGTTTGCTGGAGAAACTAAGCTATCGCAAACGCCCGGGAACCATTGCCATTTGTGCGGCTATAATGAACAAGTATAAGGTGGATACTGTTCCGCATTTACTTTGCGGCGGTTTTACTAAAGATGAAACGGAGAACGGCCTTGTCGACCTGCAGTTTTTGGGCATCGAAAACGTTTTGGTGTTGCGCGGCGATGCACGTATTGCAGATGCATCATTTGTACCAACCCCTAACGGGCATAATTATGCGACCGACCTGCTGCAACAGGTGATAAACATGAACAACGGCATTTACCTGCACGAAACGCTGGGCGAAGAGTTGAAATCAGATTTTTGCGTCGGCGTTGCCGGCTATCCCGAAAAACACTTTGAGGCGCCAAACCTTAAATCGGATTTTAAATACCTGAAACAAAAGGTTGATATGGGCGCCGGGTTTATAGTTACCCAAATGTTTTTCGACAACCAGAAATACTTTGATTTCGTGAATAACTGCCGCGCAAACGGAATAAATGTTCCTATCATTCCCGGGCTGAAACCAATTACAACATCAAAGCAACTGGTTAACCTTTCCAAAACATTCCATATTGATATGCCTGATGACCTTTGCGACTTAATAACCGGTTGCAAAAGCGAGAAGGATGTAAAAGATGCTGGTATTGAGTGGATGATAAATCAATGTAAGGAGTTAATGGCGTTTGGCGTACCCGTGCTGCACTTTTATACAATGAGCAACGCCGGGCCAACCAGGAAGATTGCGGAAGCGATATTTTAGGTCGAGGTGGCCCCTTTTTCGTCATTGCGAGGAACGAAGCAACCTCTACGCATGCAAATCAACTAAGCAAAAGCTTTGTGGTGACTTATCAGCCGCATTTAGGTAACCAAAAACATAGTGTACATTGAATGTCCTGTGCAGAGGTTGCTTCGTTCCTCGCAATTGACGAGCGGGAAAAGATGTCACATAAAAAGCCGGCTGTGAAGACACAGCCGGCCGGTTAAATAATATTTTCTCACCATGGTCCATCGTCTATGGACTAATCTACCACACCTTCGTCCTGTCCTCAGGTTTTTTATACAACTTATCGCCGGGCTTTATATTAAACGCTTTGTACCAGGCATCCATATTTGTTAAAGGTGCGATAGTGCGGTATTGCTCGGGCGAGTGCGGGTCGGTTAATATGCGTTGAGCTGCTGCCTCGGGGCGCTGCGAACTGCGCCATACCTGGGCCCATGACAGGAAGAACCGCTGATCGGGCGTAAAGCCGTCGATCTTTTTGTTGGACTGGCCCTCTTTGGTTTTCTTAAATGCTGCATAGGCTACATTTAAACCACCCAAGTCGGCAAGGTTTTCGCCGAGGGTAAGCTTGCCATTTACGTGGATGGTATCAACCACGGTAAACCCGTTGTATTGGGCCACTACTTGGTCGGCGCGCTGTTGAAATTTATCCGCGTCCTCTTTGGTCCACCAGTCGCGCAGGGTGCCGTCGGCATCATACTTGCGGCCTTCGTCGTCAAATCCATGGGTCATTTCATGGCCGATAACCGAGCCGATACCACCATAGTTAACGGCATCATCTGCCCCAAAATCAAAGAATGGAAATTGCAATATCCCCGCAGGGAAAGTAATTTCATTATTGTTTGGGCTATATGATGCATTTATGGTCGGCGGTGTCATCCCCCAGCGGGTTTTATCCACGGGCTTGCCCAGTTGGCTTACATTATAATTATAACGCCATTGTGCTATCCTGCGCAGGTTGCCGGCATAGTCGTCTTTGTCAATCTCCAGGCCCTGGTACTGCTGCCATTTATCAGGGTAGCCAATTTTAACGCTGAACGCGGCCAGCTTTTTCAATGCACGGGCCTTTGTTTCGGCGCTCATCCATGTTAAGTTTTGGATGCGTTCGCCCAGTGTTACTTTTAGGTTATCAACCAGCTTGGCCATATACGCTTTTGCGGCCGGCGGGAAATACTTTTCGACATATAATTGCCCCAGCAGTTCACCAAGGCTGCCATCAACCAGATTCGACATGCGTTCATCGCGCGGGGCCTGTACTTTTTGCCCGCTTAACGAACTGCTGAAATTAAAGCTTGCCTTAACAAACGGTGAGCTCAGCGACGAGGCCGAACCTTTCAATACGTTCCATTGCAGGTAGGTTTTCCAGTCGGCAACCGGTGTAGCGGCAAGCTGGGCATCCAACGCTTTGTAAAAATCGGGGGCCGAAACCAGTATCGAATCCTGTGCTTTTATCTGCATTAAAGGCAATAACTGTACCCAGTTGAGGTTTGGGCTTAGTTTACTGAAATCGCCCACAGCCAGTTTGTTGTAAGTTTTATTTGGGTCGCGCATAGCAACGCGGCTTAGCTGGGCCTTTGCAATGGCGGTTTCAATACCGAAAACTGTTTCTGCATTTTTAGCGGCCTCATCATCGGTTGAGCCGGTAAGCTTAAACAGCGAAATAATGTATTGCTTATAGGCGACCTGTATTTTTTTAGTGCGGTCATCATTTTTTAAATAATTGTCCCTGTCCGGTAGGGTGGTGCCGCCCTGCCCAAAGCTCACGACATTTACGGCAGGATGTTTGGAATCCTGCTCTACGCGGAAGCCAAACAATGGGTTGCCCACGCCATTTGTGCGTTCATAAACGGCTTCCCTGATCACACCGTCCAGATCCGTTACCTTAGCTACCCGTTCCAGATCGGGTTTAATGGGGTCGTAGCCGCGTTTTTCAATGGCAAGGCTATCCATGCCGCTGGCGTATAAATCGCCAATGCGCTGTTTCGGGCTACCTTTTGGCTGGCCAGGCATTTTATTTACATCGTTTAATATGCCAATTAAGCGGGTCGTGTTTTCCTGATGCAGAATACTGAAACTACCCCACCGGGTTTCTTTTGCAGGTATGGCGTTGTTTTTTAGCCAATTGCCGTCGGCATATTCAAAAAAATCGTCCCCCGGTTTTACCGAGAGATCCATGTTAGATGGGTCGATATATTTTTTGAGATTTAAGGTCAAATCCGGCGTTTTCGGGTTGTCCTTGTTTTTTGTGTGCACCTGGGCAAAAGCGCTGGCGGAAAGGCATAACAAACCCGCCAGCATAAAGTGTTTTATGTTTTGTTTCATAATCAGTTACTGAAAAACTAAAGTTAATAAATTACGAAGCAAGGCTGCAAGCCGGCAGGGGGGATGGCTACTTATTAAACCATTTTATCAAAAAAGATGATCGCGCTCTTTTGAGTATTTCCAATAAAAAACGGTGTAAATGCAGTGTTTTAGCGAACATTTGGCGTTGTTTATAGATTAAACTTTTTAATTGTAAAAATATTGTGGCGGAAGGGAAGAAGTCCATAGACCATAGGAGCGCACGGAATAGCGGTAATGCTACTTTACGGCGCTTTGATATACTTTCCGGTAAAAACTATGGTCTATGGTCTATCGACTATGGACTTTCTTTTTTAAATTTGCACCCTATGAGTATTTCTAAAACATACCTGCCGCAAGAGACTGAAGAAAAATGGTACAGCTACTGGTTAAAGCACGATTTTTTTAAATCGGTGCCTGATGAACGCGAACCTTATACTGTTGTTATCCCTCCGCCAAATGTAACAGGTGTGCTGCACATGGGGCATATGTTAAACAATACCATACAGGATGTACTGGTTCGCCGCGCGCGTATGAAAGGCAAAAACGCATGCTGGGTACCGGGTACCGACCATGCCAGCATTGCCACAGAAGCAAAGGTTGTTGCTATGCTGAAAGAGCGCGGTATCAGCAAAAAAGACCTTACCCGCGAGGAGTTTTTGGCTTATGCCTGGGAGTGGAAAGAAAAATACGGTGGCATCATCCTCGATCAGTTAAAAAAACTTGGTGCATCATGTGATTGGGACCGAACGCGCTTTACTTTGGAGGATGACCTGTCGGAAGCGGTAATCGATACTTTTATCCACCTATATAAAAAAGGCCTGATTTACCGCGGAGTTCGTATGGTAAACTGGGACCCGCAGGGGAAAACTGCGGTAAGTGATGAAGAGGTTATACGTAAAGAAGTTAATCAGAAGCTTTATTATATACGTTATAAAGTCGTAAGTTCTGAGTCTGAAGTCTCGAGTCCGGATTACTTAACAATAGCAACGACTCGTCCTGAAACCATTATGGCTGATGCGGCTATCTGTATCAACCCCAATGATGAGCGATATTTTTATTTGCACGGAAAAAAAGTATTGATTCCGTTAATTAACAGGGAAATACCGGTTATCCTGGATGAATACGTTACCATGGATTTTGGTACCGGATGTTTAAAGGTAACCCCTGCGCACGATTTGAATGACTACGAGCTTGGCCAAAAGCATAACCTGCCAGTTATCGATATTTTGAATGACGATGGCACCTTGAACGAAAAGGCGCAGATATTAGTTGGCGAAGACCGTTTTGCCGCCCGTAAAAAAATAGCGGCGCTGCTTGAGGCTGATGGTTATTTAGATAAGATTGAAGACTACAAATCGCAAATTGGATTTTCGGAACGTACGGATGCGGTTATTGAGCCAAAGCTATCTATGCAGTGGTTTTGCAAAATGACCGAAATGGCGCAGCCTGCTTTGGACTATGTGCTGAAAGGCGAAATAAAGCTAATACCTGACAAGTTTACCAATACCTACCGTTACTGGATGGAAAACGTGAAGGATTGGTGTATAAGCCGCCAGCTTTGGTGGGGACAGCGAATACCTGCCTGGTACCTACCAAACGGCCAATTTGTAATTGCCAAAAGCAAGGAAGAAGCATTTGAGGAAGCAAAAACCAAGAGTCACGGAATTAGCATAGATGAATTGGTGCAGGAGGAGGATGTAGTCGATACGTGGTTTTCGGCCTGGCTGTGGCCGATATCGGTATTTGATGGTTTTAAGGATCCAAACAATGCCGATATCAACTATTATTACCCTACTAACGATTTGGTTACTGCGCCAGAGATACTGTTCTTCTGGGTAGCCAGGATGATTATGGCCGGGCATGAGTTTAGGGGTGAGGCACCGTTTAAAAACGTTTATTTAACCGGCATAGTTAGGGACAAGCTTGGTCGGAAAATGTCGAAATCGTTAGGCAACTCGCCGGACCCGCTGGCATTGATAGAAAAGTTTGGCGCTGACGGTGTTAGGGTAGGGATGCTGCTTTGTTCGCCTGCGGGTAACGACTTGATGTTTGATGAAAGTTACTGCGAGCAAGGCAGGAATTTCGCCAACAAAATATGGAACGCATTTAAACTGGTTAAAGGCTGGGAGGTTGACGAAAAGCTTGAAAGCGCAAATGCTGTTGCCATTGAGTGGTTTGAAAGCCGTTTCAACCAGGCCTTAACGGAGATAGAAGGCAACTTTACACAATTCCGTCTTTCGGAGGCTCTGATGAGCACCTATAAATTAGTATGGGACGACTTCTGTGCCTGGTACCTTGAGATGGTTAAGCCGGCTTACCAGCAAGATGTTGAAAAACAAGCTATCGATAGTGAAACCTATTCGGCCACTGTTCGGTTTTTCGAAAATATCTTAAAAATATTGCACCCGTTTATGCCATTTATTACCGAAGAGCTGTGGCACGACGACTTATTTGGGGCGCGGCAGGAACTTGATTGTTGTATAGTTGCCCAATTACCGAAAGGTGGGCAAATAAATACACGTCTGCTTGACGAGGTGGAAATTGTGAAACAAATTATAACACAGGTGCGCAACATTCGTAATGCAAAACAAATATCACCAAAAGAAAAATTGGGTCTTTCGGTTAAAGCAAACTCGCAGGTTGATTATAAAGGTTATGAATTAATTATAACTAAACTCGCCAACACCAACGCGCTCGATTTTGTTAGCGACAAGCTGGCACAGGCTGCGGGCTTTATGGTCTCAACTGATGAGTTTTACGTGCCTTTGGAGGAGAAAATAGACCCGGTTGAAGAGTGTGCAAGACTGCAAAAAGAGAAGGATTATTTGACTGGGTTTTTAAAGGCGGTTAACTCAAAGTTAGGTAATGAGCGCTTTATGGCTAATGCAAAACCCGAGATTATTGAGGTTGAGTTAAAGAAAAAGGCCGATGCGGAAGCCAAGTTGAATATAATTGAAGAAGGCTTGACAGCTTTGGCTTGCTAATTGCATATCTGTTTGCGATAAATTATGATGAGCAGGGGGTTTACTTTTCTACACCTCTTGCTAATATTGAATTTTATAGGCAACTTTAACAGATTAGTGCTACATTAATGAGCAAGGACGCAGGCTTTTTTAACTTTTCCTTATCCAACATACTCTCGACCGAACAATCCATCCTCGACCAGGCTCGTATCCGCCTGCTTTATTATGGCCTTTGGATAGTGATGGTAGTTGTAGCCGGCTTGTTTCTAAGCGTTTATTTTCAACACCTTGAGTTTTTAACGGTTACTGCAGCAATCGTTTTTTTTTGCGTTGTATGCCTGTTTAAATACCTTACTTATAAACCTGAATGGCGGGTGATATCACATGCGTTGCTGATAATTGCAACGTTGATAAATTTATCCAATGTTTTTATTACCATTCAAAAGGTTGATATTATTACCATACAGGTTATTTTGCTGGTGCTGTTGTTTAGTTATTACATGCTTGGGCAACGTGCCGGGTTAGGGTATTCGTTACTTAATATTATTCCGGTACTTGCCTTTTATGTTTTAAACTATAATCAAAGCTACTTTATCCCACTAAGGCCCGAGGAACTTGACCAGTCGACAATCATCATCAGTATGTTTGCCAACTTTATTATTATCATTTATATCCACAGCCATTTTTACAGTGCATTCTTGAAAAACATCAAGGAGCTTAAGCAAACCAGCGAGGACCAGGCGGTGCTGAACGCCAAATTGGAACTGGCAATAAGCAAAGCCGAAAAATCATCACAGGTAAAATCAGAGTTTTTGGCTACCATGTCGCACGAGATCCGCACCCCCCTGAATGCAATAATAGGGATGAGCAACCTCATGATTATGGCTAACCCGCGGCCCGATCAAAAGGAAAATCTTAACGTACTGAAATCCTCGGCAAATAACCTGCAATCTATCGTAAACGATGTGCTTGATTTTAACAAGATAGAGGCAGGCAAGGTGATTTTCGAGACCGTGAAATTTAACTTTGTTGATTTAATGCAAAATATTTGCGGTGCACAAAAGCTAAAGGCGGAAGAAAAAGGACTGTCATTTACTTTAAAAATAGACCCCGTGCTTCAAAAAAGGGTGCTTTTTGGCGATCCCACCCGGCTTACACAAATACTGTTTAATCTTGTAAGCAACGCTATTAAATTTACCCGCGATGGTAGCATTTATGTGAAGGCGTTTTGCTACGAAGACCGTAACAATAAATTAAGAATCACCTTTACCGTTAAAGATACCGGTATCGGCATTGACAAGAATAACCTGCAAAGCATTTTTGAGCCCTTCACCCAGGAATCAATAACTACAACGCGTCAGTATGGCGGTACAGGTATGGGTCTTGCAATTGTAAAACGCCTGCTCGAACTGCAGGGGCTGCACATGCACGTATCAAGTAAGGTAGGCGAGGGTTCGGAGTTTTCGTTTAATATGGAGTTCCAGGTATCAAACGCAAATATCAACGAAGTTGGCGACAAACATCCGCTGTTGCAAAATACCGACAGCCTAAGCAATCTGCGCATATTAATCGCCGAAGATAACCCGGTGAATGTATTGCTGATGAAAAAACTATTATCCAAATGGAAAATTGCGCCTACCATTGCCGAAAACGGGGAGAAAGCAATTGAAACTTTCCAGAATGGCGATTTCGACATTATATTAATGGATTTGCAAATGCCGGTAATGAATGGTTTTGATGCGTCGATGGGTATCAGGAAGCTGCCAAATCCCAAAAAAGCAAACGTGCCTATTATTGCATTAACTGCTGCAGCACTGTTGGATATTGAAGAGCAGGTGTTAAACGCTGGTATGAATGACTACGTTTCAAAGCCATTTAAGCCGGAAGAGCTGATGGAAAAAATTCAGAACCTGGTTTTTGCTGATGCCGGTCATAGTGTCGCGTAAAACGGCATTTCTTCGATAAATTTATAATCTCTTTCTTCGAAATTAATAACGCAGTAATAATGCTGCAGCCCGTTGGTAATCGCCAGCAGCTTTACTTTGTGCACCATATTATACCGGGCCACCTGGTCGAAGGTTTTTTGATCGATGGTTATTGACGGGGCCTTGCACTCAACTAATAAAATTTTTTCGCCGGCGGGATTATAAACCACAATGTCGGTACGCTTGGCCATGCCATGCAGTTTATGACCACCCTCAAGCTTAATAAGCGATTTGGGGTAGTTTTTTTGATTGATTAAATACTGTACAAAATGCTGGCGCACCCATTCTTCGGGAGTGATAATAATGTCCCGCTTCCTGATAACATCAAACAATGTTAGCTGTCCGTTAGCATCGGTTATTTTGAATGGATAGGGCGGGAGATTAAGCGGCAACAGCAAGTCCATACTGCGAAAATGGTTATTTTATGAGGAGAATCCTAATTTGAATTGGTTAGTAGTTGATTAAGTTGATTAAGTGAGTAGTTGTTATAACCATTCACAATTCTCCGCTCACCACTCACCAAAAATCACTATTTTGCACCCTGATATGAGCGCCGCAGATATTATTAAGGATCTTAAAAATAAAAAGTACAAGCCTGTTTATTTACTACACGGCGAGGAGCCTTATTTTATTGATCTGGTGGGCGAATACGTGGAACGCAAGTTACTATCTGAGGCCGAAAAAGGCTTTAACCAAACCGTTTTGTATGGCAAGGATACCGATATAATGACGGTGCTGGGCGCGTCGAAACGTTACCCCATGATGGCCGACTACCAGGTGGTTTTGGTAAAAGAGGCCCAGGATATGAAGTGGGGCAGCGACGATGCTGATAAAAAAAGCATAAACCCCTTGCTTAGCTACCTGGAGAACCCGCTGCCGAGCACCATACTGGTGTTTTGCTATAAATACGGCAAATTTGATAAACGAAAAAAAACTTATAAGGCCATTGAAAAAAATGGGCTCATTTTTGAGTCGGCTGCTTTGTATGACAGTAAGATACCGGCATGGATTGAAGGTTTCGTAGCCGAAAAAGGTTACAAGATAAACCCGCAGGCCTCGCTGATGTTGTCGGAATACCTGGGTAACGACCTGTCGAAAATATCAAACGAACTGGAAAAGCTGATGCTGAACGTGCAGGCCGGGCAGGAAATCACGCTAAAGCATATCCACGACAACATCGGCATCAGTAAAGAATACAACGTTTTTGAACTGCAGGCAGCCCTTGGTCGTAAAGATGCCCTTAAAGCTAACCAGATAATCAATTATTTTGAGGCAAACCCAAAAGCAAACCCCATTGTATTGGCGCTCGGCAACCTGAATAATTTTTTTAGCAAGGTGCTCACTTATCATTATATAAAGGACAAATCCCCGCAGACGCTCGCCAGGGAACTGGGCGTTAGTCCATATTTTATAAAGGACTATGAGCAGGCAGCCCGCAGCTTTAATTACGGCAAAACCATGCAAATCATCAGCTACCTGCGCGAATACGATTTAAAAAGTAAAGGTGTTGACTCCAATACCGACCATGGCGGGCTGATGAAGGAATTGGTGTTTAAGATTTTGCATTGAAAAAACACAAAAGGTGAAGTAGGCCTGTTTTTAAACGATGCCAGCGGTAAGCCCAGGCTTAATATCTACATCAATAAACAAAATCAACCGGTTATCGAAACATTGGATGAAAACGGGCGCATAGTTTCTTCAAAATAATAAATATTTACTTTTGGTAAATTTAATTACTAAATATAAAGTATTTTCATACTTTTGCGGTGGACTAAATCTTAAAACAATGAAGAAATTTTTACCCGCATTATTATTGCTATTCATTTGCGCAGTTGCGCTAAACTCCTGCAAAAAAAGCAGCATAACACCATCAAACGCTATCAGTATTTCGTTAAAAATTAACGGTACAGCCAAAAGTACTTTAACACCGGTAACCGATTATATTGTTAGCGAACAGACGTTGCAAATAATGGGGGCCTTTGGTACCGAAGGGCTATCTATAATGGTTATGGGTGCTAAGGTTGGCACTTTTGATGCCGCTAAGGACGAGGCTATCATGAGCTATTCAACAAAAGCTGATTTTCAATATACTTATATTGCCTCAACCGGCACAGTTACCATTACCTCGCTTACTGATACCATGGTGGCAGGTACTTTCCAGTTTAGCGGTCCCGACCCAAGCGGGCATGTTGGCACCGTAACCGAAGGGAAGTTTAATTGTAAATTGTACAAACAGTAATTGTTGCAAATATTAAAAAGGCCGGCAGCGTTTAACGTTGCCGGCCTTTTGTTGCGTTATACTTTCGCAGTAAACTTATCAGCGGTTATTTTTACCTGGTCGTTAAGGTCGCTTTCCATAACGAATCCCAGGATTATTTTCCCGTTTTTGCCAGTGATGGTGAGTGTTACATTTTCGTCTTTTCCGTCCTTTTTTATAACGGCATGTATCACAGTTTTACCGGTTTTATAAGATTGCGACCATGCGCAAGTGTTTGTTTTTATCACGCCGTTAATCCTGTGCTGACCATTTACCGAAATATCAACAGCCGTTTTACTTATTTCTACCAGTACCGTTTCTTTCTCAGATCGTATTAACTTACCTGTGGCATCCACGTGGTCGGTTGCGGTTGAGGTTAACAAGGCGGTTTTGCCGCACTGCGCAAGGCTTGTACCGGTAATAGCCAGCAGTAGTGTCAATGTGGAGAGTATCTTTTTCATGTTGATAATAATTGAAAATTATCGACTGCTTATACCTTCTCGATAAACTTATCAATGCCAACTTTTATCTTATCGCCCGGCTGGCTTTCCATTTCAAACAGCAGGGTAACTTTTCCGTCTTTACCTTCAATGGTAATGGTGATATTTTCGTCCTGTCCGTCATGGTCGGCAGTAGCTTTTATTACGGTTTTGCCTTCTTTAAACGGAACGGTCCAGTTGCAGGTATTTGACTTTATGGGGGCGGTTATTTTATGCTCGCCGTTAACGCTGATATCTACAGCTGTTTTGCTGATGTCGATAACCGCGGTTTCATCGTCGCTGCGGGTAATGGTTCCTTTTTCGTCGAGGTGATTAGTTTTTGATGAGGAAAGCTCCACTGTTTTTTCGCACTGAGCAAAGGTTAGAGCTGTTAGTCCTATTAATAATGATAGTGTTAAAATGACTTTTTTCATGATCGTGGTTTTATGTTATGTGTAATAAATTTATTCGTTTTTTATTTTCTCGTCTTTTCTGGCTTCAGACTTTCCCTCATTTCCCTTTTAAAACATTGCTAATGCCGTCGCACATTTTTTTGATGCGCAGGTATGACGCAGTTGAGTTTCTGCGTTTGTCAAGCTCAATCTTCAGTTCTCCAGGCGATTCTTTTACATAGAAATTTGTTTTATCGGCCAGGGTGGTGGTGACATTAAAATAGTCATGAGTCGACTTGAAAAGGCCATTTGGCGCAATGCTGTAATTAATATAATCCTGCACTCGTCCGGTTGCGTCTTCGGCAAATGATGCAGTGTAGGTATAGTAGTCGTCGGTGTTTTTTACAGATATAGAAATATCGCCATTGTTGCGCTGATATTTTATCCAGCCCACAAAAATGCTCAATGCCACCAGGCAAAAAGCGGCTATAAAAAAGCTAGCTTTCATGTTATTGGTTTTTTTAGGGTGATTGATGGTGATGCTCATTATTCTTTAAGGGAGTGCTTTTATATCCCTACTTCACAAAGATATATGTTTAATACAGTAATATGCAATACATAGTTCTATTTAAACATGTGGTTTAGATATAAAGTATTGATAATGAGTGTTATAATTTTAATTTAATTTTATTGGTGAGGATAGATGATAGTGTTTTATCTCTAAATGTCCGGATTACAGTGATCAAGTAAGGCTTGGAAACCATTGAACCGGGGTTTAAATCAACGACTCATTGCCAAACAAAAAAAAGGGGCTTAACGTACAACTGCCCATTAAATGCTGTTTTGACAGTTTTAATATTACACCATATACCAGTTTACTTAATGATTATTGACGAAAAGCGTTTACACGATGTTGCCGGATTTATTGATTTTGATCTTGAAAATGATGCCGAACTGCTTGAAATAGTTGAGCTGGCCTCAGCAGTCACTGCCTCGCCGTATGTGTTAATTGCTTTACAGGATAGTGGTGTTTTGCACCTGAAGGTTAGAAAAGGTATTGATTTGACCCAGGTAGCTGCCAATGGCAGCCTTTGTATCCAGGCTTTTCAGCAAGATGATGTGATAATTATTTCGGATACCCTGAATGATCCCCGCTGTATTAGCAACCCTAACGTCTCCGGTGGTCTTGGCATCCGTTTTTTTGCCGGCATGCCACTAGTTGCGACAGGTGGGGAACGGGTCGGTGTATTGGCCATTTATGATGTGAAGCCTAAAACGCTTGATGACCACCAATGCCTCGTGCTTAAAATACTGGCTGCACAAGCTGCAAAGGCCTTTGAGTTAAAAGCTGCGGCGAAGTTGTTGCGTAAAAAGCAACAGGAGCTGGAAGAACAAAAGGAATTTAACAACGATGCATCCATAAGGCTGCGCTCATTTTTCGAAAGTTCTACCAATTTCCATGTACTGCTTGGGAAAAGCGGTGAAGTTATTGATTTTAATAAAACAGCAGTTGCTTTTGTGCGCACCGTGCATAACGCTAAACTGTTGCGCGGCGATCAATTTGTAAAGTACCTGCACCCTGCTTTTGTCAGCACCTTTTTGAAACGCTATAACGAGGCACTGGACGGTAAAAAGTCATTCGAAGAAGGTTCAACAGATTATGACGATATAGGCACAATTTGGTGGGAAGCCGCGTTCGAGACCGCCCGTGATAATAATGATGAAATAATAGGCATATCGTACCTTATTCGCAACGTTACCGAGCGCAAACTCAAAGAGAAAAAAATCATCGACCAAAATACATCCCTGCTAAAAATAGCTCACATACAGGCCCATGAGTTCCGCGCACCGCTGACCTCGATAATGGGCTTGATGGGACTTATAAAAGATGCCGACTATGAAGCCCCCCGAGAGTACCTGGAAATGCTGAGCGATGCGGTATATGCGCTGGATGATAAAATAAAATCAATAGTTGCTGATATTGATAATACGGTGATTAACCCGTATGTGCCGCACTATGAATAGGATGTGCCCACAAAAAAAAGCCGCATAAATTACTATGCAGCTTTTTTTGTGATATTACCAGGCTATTTTATCCGGTAACCGAGGCCAATGCCCAAAACCAGCGGATTAATTTTTACCACTGCCGGGATGTTTGCCAAAACGGGCGCCAGCTGCGGTGAAGATGCAGGTGTCAAGTTTGAAGCATTAACTGTAACATTGGTTTTTAGCCATATTTTTTTCACATCTATATTCAGGAAAAACTGTTTGCTCAAGTCGATATCAGTACCAGCCTGTGCGGCAAAGCTGAAGTGATTTTTATAGCTTACACTGCTCACAACAGGCCCAGGGTCGCCGCCGTAAAATATGGTGTAATTAACGCCCACGCCAAGGTATGGTTTAACTACACTGCCGGTTGGCGCATGATATTGTAGCGTAAGAGTGGGAGGAAGTAACCATTTCTTTCCCAAAGGAACATCCGCAGATGTGCTGCCGCCAATTGCCGACAGGTTTGATGACGTGGTGCTAACTGTATGCCTGGTAGTTCCGAGTATCAGCTCGGCCGAAAAGTTGTTGGCGAAAAAATAAGTAAAATCAAGTTCGGGAACTATGGTGTGGTTAATTTTCACACCGCCGCCAATTACGCCAATAGTGGCGCTTTCCTGCGGATCAACGTCAATGGCACGAAGGCGGATGTCGAGCTCGTGTTTTTGCTGGGCAAAGCAAGTTGCTGCTGTAATAAGTACTAAAGTAAAGGATGAAAGGATAAGCTTTTTCATATTGTTTATATTAAATTATGGCGCAAATCTATTCTCTAAAATTTCGCCGCATTTGATGAAGAGCATGTTAGAAACTGATAGTTATCATAGTATGAAATAATGGATTTTATTAATTTTCGGATTTTTCCGGAGCCGATCTGGCTAACGGCGGAAGCAAAAACTTGTTGGAAGTTACAGCCGTCATACCTCACAGAATTGAGGTGCAGTTTTTCGCTTTTTAACTTGCCGGCCTTAGTAATGCGGCAATGGTGCCCGGTTGAGTGCAGAGCGGATAATTAGCCCGGCGTAGCCATTGTCGGCGCTGGTTGATGTATTAAACTTTATGCCGGTTCGCCAGTCTTCCGGTGCCTCGGCATGGAACCCGACAAGCATTATCCACCCTTCACCATATGTGCCTTGTACAATGGCAGGCGTGCCATCGGGGTATTTGCCGGCTACAGCGCCCCAGCCGGCAAATTGCGGTCCATCCTCCCAGTACTGATCCTGTGCGGGCGCACCGGGAGTGGTAATAGCCAGCGCCGCCTTGCGGATGCCCTGGTTTTCGGCAGCGTAAAAACCAAAGCACGCGCCCGACGTTAGGTTAAAGCCATTATAGTAGATCGATTTACCGGCAAGGAAGCCACCCGCGCATATACCAAGGTAATTTAGGCCATGTTTTACTGAGTTTCGAACCCTGGCTGTTGTAGCCGGCGTGAGGCTTTTTCCCATATCGATGAAATTTCCACCAGGTATAATCAGCAGGCGGTAGTTTTGCATCTGTAATTCGCTCATACCGTTTAATTCTGAAGAATTGGCGGTAGTGTAGTAGAGGTGATTGTTATTAAGAATTGCTTCAATCGCGTTGACATCATTGGGCGAAGTCCCGGTGCCATTGAATAAAAGAATTTGAGCCACGCCTCCGGTGGGTGTGTTACTTTTGTTTTTATAATTTGTACAGGCGGTAAAAGCAGTTATTGCCATAGAAAAAAACACAGAAACAAAAGTCCGTCGCAAACTATCATCTGCAGTATGCAGATTTAAATTAGGTTTTCCGATAAACTTAACTTTCATTAATGCAGGCATTTAATAACTGCAAGCTACAAAATAATAAAAGCACGCCTAACAAGAAAAAGTGTTAAGCGCCGAAGTGGCGAAGATATAAACTACGCAACCAGCTCGATATTAATCACCAGTTCTATAAACCTTAACCGGCCCAAGCAATCCCGACTCCAGCAACGGGGTGCTTCCCCTCAGCATATCAAAGCGGAACGCATCATGCGTTTTGGTAAACCTTTTTTCTTTTGGCAGATTCAGGTCGCCAATAACGCGATTGGCCCATAAATTGATCACATCAACTTCCAACAAATTGCCGGTTGGTTTTACAGCCCCGGTAATTTCAACCCGCCAGGGGGCGCACCAAAGTACGCCCAGTTTCTTTCCGTTTAACCGTACAACGGCCACATTTCTTACTGCACCGAGGTCAAGAAATAACCTTTTATTCTTTTTTATTACCGTCACATTTCGGCCAGCATCCTTACCCAAATCAAACTTCTTACTGTAAGTAGCTGTCCCCGAATAATACTTTATGCCTTCTTCAGGCCGTTTGGTCCAGCTGATAAGTTGCGGAAATGCGGCTTTCACCGGACCGCCCCAATTCGGATCAAATGCGGCATTCCAGGGGCCATTGAGTTCACGCACTTCTGCTAGTTTAGGGAAGTTACCACCGGCCGATATTTTAGCATTCAAGACTACCGGCTTACGGAATACAATGAAATATGAACTGAAGGCATCCAGCTCAAGCGGCAATGTAGTAGTGGTGTTGGTTTGATTATAAGCTTTTGCCATAACAGTTTTACCCGATACCGCATCCCATATTTCGGGCAGTTTCCCGGCAACCCGGAAGGTAAAGTCGCGTGTTTGGCGCTGATTGGTGCGGTTGATAACGAAATAGATTTCCGCATCGCCGCTGGTGCGGTGGATATAATCAAACGTCCCAGGGTTTTTAGTTTGCCCCGGGAAAGTAAAGTCGGGGGCAATTCCGTCGGCAAGGAGAACTTCCTTTGGAGTTTTCCCCCAGATAATGCGCCCTTTTCCTACCCTGCGTTCCGTGCGGGTTATGCCATCCAGGTCGCCCCATATTTCCGCAGCCATCTTCCGCACCTGTTCATCGCATTGGGGGTAATTTTTCAATTCGGCGGAAACATCCGGTGGCGAGCCGATAACTGTTGCTCCCGCGGTTATCATTGCCCGCAATTTCGTAATAACCGGCAGCGACATTGCATTAGATGGGATAGGGGACACCGACAGGCCCTGGTAGGAACCAACCTGCTTAGCAATCTCCGGCGATGGGGAAGTGCAATTTTGCAATACCAACACCCGGTAGCTCATGCCATCAGGCAAAACAATACGGCCGTTTTTCACCGACATCCTGTTTAACAGAACGTCGGGATTACTATAATCACAGTCGTAGCCCGGGCCCAGTGTGGGGATATTGTATTTTGGCGGTGCCAGTAGTGGCGGTCTTTCGCCAAGGTAAAAGCAAACATCACCCACAAATTTCCCCTGCTGTAACATGTATTGGCAACGGGAAAGATACGTGAAGAATGCCGGCGATTGCTCCCACCAAGTGATATTCGGGGTAAAATGCTGCCCCGCGCAAAACTCATAGCCAGGTTTGCCATCTGAAGGCGGTTGACAGGTAGCCTGGTGAAGCATCAGGCGGTTGATACCTTCGCAAAACGCCTGGTTGGCATAAGGCTTTAAATCCGACGGGCCAAGCGACCAGTGCGTGCGGTCCTGTTCCTGCTGGGTGAAGGACTCGGCTTCTGCCTGCTGCTTGCCGTATACATGCGCCGCCGATGAGGTTTGCTTCAGATTGAGCCGTTGCATCGGGTCTTTATTATAACCATCCGGCGATTTATAGTGCCCGTTTACCCAAAATTCACCTGCGAGTATGTCACTATGGCCAAAATTTTTCAATACATCCTGCGGTGGGATGTCATTTGGCCCTCCGGCTTCGTTGCCAACTTGCATGCCATGCTGGTGGCACAATTCCTCAAAACGCCCGTAAAAATTCTCGGCGATACAATCCTGTATAGTACGGTCGAAATCATCTCGGAACCTTGCAGATACATCCGCATTAATGATTTTATAGCCGGCCAAAACAGGCATATAAGGTTCCAATTGATAACCGCGAAACCTGGTAAATTGATTGGCAAAATCCTGGGTCCAGGTAAGCTTTCCGCACTCCCAGCTGTCGGACCACAGATAGTCGAGCTTGCCGCCTGCCTTTTCGGCTTCGTCTATCACGACCTTGCCTAAATGGGCAAAATAATCATCCAGTGCCCGCCGGCTTAAGTAGTCTATTTCATATCCTTCACCGCCCTCAAAAGTGTCCCCCTCGGGGTAAGCGTGCCATTTGCTCCATGGGTGCCCGGTTAAAGTGTAGCCTGTTCGCAAGATAACCCATTTGCCGTTTGGAACATCCCAATCCAAATGGCCGTTATCGTCTATTTTATTAGTTAAATTGATTATGTTTTTGGGGTCTATTTGTTTGTTACTGTCCGGTAGTGGAAATGCCTGCACCATGATATCATGGTAATAACCCTCTATTTTTTCAGGCTGCGGAAGCGTCCCGGAAAATTTAGCCGGCCCGGTTGTTTTCAACTCAGCCGATACAACCTTTTTCATGGCATTATCCAGCGTTACCGATGGCCCCATCATCGTCCAGCCTCCGGCAAGGTTAAAACCTATTTCCATATGGAGCCTTTTCGCCTCCCTTATAGCATAGCGGAAAAGTTCGCGCCACTCATCGCCGAGGAATTTTACACCCGGCAGCGGCGCCTTGCCTGCGTATCCCCCTGTACAAATTAGGTTAACGCCACTGATCCCTTTTGCTTTAAACTGTTCCAAATCGCGCGTAATACCCTCTTTTGTAACCCGGTTGAAGAGCCACCACCAGTAAACCCGCGGTTTTGCAGAATCGGGCGGCGAACGAAATGAATTTAATAAAGTATCGGTGCCCGGTGGGATAGTTTTGTTGTGATTTTTTTCAGGGTTTACCCGCCTTACGCCATTAATATTCAAAACAAACGTTGCTGTTAAAACTATTAAAAAGCAGAGTTTCCGGAGATACATTTTGTTCATAATGCTGAAAAAGACTGAACGGGTAAGATAGCAGTTTAAGTGATAGCTAATGAACTGCATTTACCGTCACACAGGGTCAAATTTAAGGGCAATGAAGCAGTAACTGTCCTGCACTGTCTTCTATCACAATTGTAAACGGATAAACGAACGAGGCCTGAGCGGAAAGGAAATTTAAGCTAAGAAAACCTATTTTATTGTACAGCCACCAGCAATGTTCCGGTGTTATCTGACGGGGCGAAAGTAAAGGCGGCTATTTTAGTGCCTTGAGTACGTAAATAGTATTTTATTATACCGCCTTTGGTTTCGGCGTCTTCTATTTTTACGCCGATATCGGCATATTGCCTTACGGTCATAATGCCGCCGGCAAAAGCGTTAAAGGCAAGTATTGCGCTTTTATCATTCACATCTTTGGCTTTAAAAATAGCCACATACACGGTAATGCCTTTTGCGTTTACAATAACGTATTGCTCGCTGGCGCCTAAATCAAGGCCTTTTACCTTATAGTATGAACTTTCATTGGCATCTTTTTGCACAAAGTCCCCTTTAAAATCGGCAAAGTGGTTGTTTATGCCCATCACGGCCTTTAGCATGTTGCGGGCAATGGTTAATGACTGAACCTGTTGCTGCTCGGTTGTTGGCAGCATGCCGAACTCCTGGGCGCTAACGCCTATAGGTACAAAGCC
Source organism: Mucilaginibacter sp. (assembly GCF_025359345.1). Classification (GTDB taxonomy): domain Bacteria; phylum Bacteroidota; class Bacteroidia; order Sphingobacteriales; family Sphingobacteriaceae; genus Mucilaginibacter. The sequence goes on along the minus strand of NZ_JANYGQ010000022.1, from coordinate 65,036 downwards.
AATAATTAAAAGGGTGATAAAAAATAATTTCGACCGCATGAGTTTGCTCTTGTAATTAGTTTACTTACTAAATATACAAGCATCATATCGCATAAAAAATGTTACTAAATGCGTATTTTTTGTTGAAATGTTAGGGTTTTAATGTGATATAAATGTGATGGCTGGTTTAATACAATTATCGTTTTGGCAGTCATTAAAAGCGTTACATTAAATATTCTATACCAAGAAGGGTTTACACCCCTGCAGCTTCAATTTCCTTTATCATGGCCTGCGCGTTTACCGGGTACCTTGTGGCCGCCTGTTTATAGCTGCCGTCTTTTTTTATAATGATGTAGGTAGGGTAGCCGGTTGCTTTAACTTTTTGCATAATGTCATCGGTTAATTTAGGGTTGGCTAAAATGTGCTCTCCTTCAATCTGGAAGTAAGCAATTTGTTTTTTCCATTCTTTTTCCCGTCCAGCTTCACCATTGGCGATGTATAGAAAAATAACATTTTTCCCTTTGAAGTGATCCCTAAGCTGTTTGGCATTTTTTTGTATCTCCTGTCTGCATGGGCCACACCAGGTGCCCCACATATCCACTAATACAGTTTTGCCTTTAGTGAGCTTTACCACATCGTTCATGGTATTGAGTTTTGCTCCGTTATCAGCAACAAAAATGGCCTTGTTGCTAAGTGCGTTTTTTTGTTTACCAACTATCCCGGCAATTGGGTTGCTAAACCCTTTGACGTAGGCGCTTTCCGGGTATTTTTTTTTAAAATGATTAAACAGGTAAACAGCCGATGGATAATCTGCTTCGTGATATACGAATTTTAATGCCTGGCCATATTCAAATTCTGCTGCCTTCCCCTTGAAATATTTATCAATAACCTTCGTCATTAAGATTCCCTGGCGTGCCTCTTTGAAAAGCTTTTCTCCCTTTACGGTGTCGCAATTAAACCATTTTTTGAAAAACAACCGCCGGTTGGTTAGATATTCTCCCCAAAGATCACCCGACCGCCGGATGATAAGAAAATTGATGAATTGAGCATAATTATTAGATCCTAACGCCTCGTCATTATTCAAATTTGCCTTCAAAAACAAGCTGTCCTGGATTTTGCGCCATTTTGGATCCTGGTCTTTGGGTTTGCCATAAATGCTGCTTTGATATGAATAATAATAATCGCAAACAGCCTGGTATTGCAAATTAAGTGTCGTGGCCTTTATAAATCCGGACCAGGGTTTGTGTTCGGCAATATAGTTAGTCAATATGCCCTTGTTAAGTTGAAATTGCTTGTTTATGGTCGCTATAACACGATCAGGCTTTGTGTCACTTTTAAATGCCTGCAGGTCTGAACCGGCTAACATCGAAATTTCAGGCTGATTATTCTCGCTGCCCTTGCCGGTGACAGTGAAATTATTATTCTTTTTCGAAAAATCAGCAGTAAGGAAAAGTTCATCGCCAGGCGATAGGTAAAGATTATAAGTAAGTTCGCTGTTTGACGAAAAATATAAAACAAGACTTACTGGCTTATCGATCGTCACGGTATACGACGCCGAATGATGTGCATCCAGGCGAAGGGCGGTATCGTTGCCCCTGGTCAGGTTGTACCGCAGACCGGGGTCGTATACTCTAATTGTTCCCCTAAAATTTTTAACGGTAATATGAATGGTCGCATTATTGGCAAAGGTTGTTATTGAATACAGCAGAACTAATACGGCGGAGATAACAAGTTTTTTCATAGGGGGATCGGGTTTAGTTATAATGTAAATGTACGGGTCAATAATGGATTCCCAGCCCTTAGGGCCGGTTCACAAAAAAGCGTCGAATCTTCTGAACGGGCGCTAGATTAATGATTCCATTTAACGGACCCGTTTTTAAATGGCGACTTAGCTTCACATATTGCCAGTTCGCCCACATAACCATCTTTCTTTAGGTCATCGCTCGCAACCGGGCGATATTCGTTTTTGGCAACGCAAAATAGCACGGCGAGGCTATGCTTGCCCGCATTGTCCTTAATGGCATATTTATATGATTTTACGGCATTCACCGCAGCTTCGTCAAAACCATTACCGGCGCCTTTTGCCACAGCTATATCACTTATTATACCATCATTATCAAGGTTGAAGGTCAACACTACAACGCCCCCTTTGTACGCTTTTTTTGCTTCCAGCGGATACTCAATATTGTCGAGCATATAGTTGTAAAATTGATTCGCGTAGGGTGCATCCAGGTAGGATGCGACATCGAAAATATACCCTAAACGACTATGAACATCTTTAGGGTTAAAAAACTGCACAATAGATGAAGCTCCCGACGGAAAAGTATACCCATACTTTTCTTTCAGCATTTTCAAATCGGCAGGTGTGCACTTGCTCTCAAAATACCAGGTTCCTTCGCCGTTCTTATCGTATATCACGACTTGTGCAAATGATGTGTTATTGTTGTCACCTGGGAAGCCAACACCACTCTCGTCATATTCATATCCTTTACTTGTGCGGGGTGTTGGGTATTTATAATTGGTTATGATCAATTCTCCCCCAAATTCAGGGTCCTTGCCTAATGAGTCGGTTTTAAATATCGAATAATCATCAGTGAAAAAATATACCCCGATTTTTAATTTTTTGCCGGGGTCGTCGTTGACAATTCCTTTGTAGGCGTTAAACCCGTTCACCGCCAGGGCGTCCAGTTTGGCGCCACCGCTTTTAACAACTTTGGCATCGGTTATATGGCGGTCTTTATCCAGTGTAAAGCCAACTTCCACGAGTCCGCCTTTTTCGCCTTTGGCCGAGGTATAATGGACGTTTTTATGTAAAAAATGGTCCAAAGGATAATAGCCATCAACATTTACGATAGGTAAAATTGGTCGCCCGTCTTTTGTGATAAATTTTGTACTATCCTCAACTACCTCCACCTTGATATTGTGGCTTTTAAGTAATAACAGGCTGTCGGCCTTTGTAATTGTTGCTGCGGTATAAGCTACTTTTTTGTTTTGCTGATCAATTGAAAGCTTATCGGTTATGGTGGTTACTCCATTTTCGGTGATTTTTAATAGTTTACGCCTGGCGGTAAATTTTGCATTTAGCATGGCATATTTACCGGGCGATTTTAGGCTGGCAGGGGCAAGGTCCAACCAGGCATAGGTCTTACTGAACACCAGGGAAGATGCGCATAGTAGCGCAATACAGATTGGAATAGCAACCAGGTACTTCAACCTTGCCAACTTACCCGAACGTTGCTGATTCAGCATCATGATCCGCTTTTTCAAAAGGTTATAATTGAAAAACGAATGGGTAATTGATGAACCGCCAACGCCGTAAGCGTTGTTTAATAGAAACGAGGCGTAACTCAGCGCATCACTTTCGTGAGCTGCGGTTTGTTCGTCGGCAATATATTCGTGTATGCTTCGTAAACTGTTTTGCAACAGGTACACAAAGGGGTTAAACCAGTTGAATATCTTTAATAACTCGAGCAAAATAATATCGGCCGAGTGTTTTTGCCGGATGTGCACCAGTTCGTGCCTGATGATGGTATTGGCCCCGTGTGTGTCGGTGCCGATGAAAAGGTAATTAAAAAACGAAAACGCCACATCTGTTCCGTTTAAGTAGATCACCCGATACTTACCTTCATTAACCGCCTGTTTACTGCGGGTCATTTTAAATAAGGCGTACAGCTTGATAAAAAGGATACAAAGTAAAACGGCTGCGCCTGCGAGGTAGGCATACAACAAACCATCCTGCCAGGTAAAATGCCGTTCAATTACGGCAGGGGCGGTAGGTGCGCCAAGGGTAGGGGAGTGGTATTGTTCAGTAACATTTACAACCGGGGCCATAACAGGTGTAACAGGGCCGAATGTGTTTACCGGTTCAACTGGCTTTAACGGCCTTATTGCATATACGGGTTCGGCTGTTTTAACTGACCTTAACGCGCTTACCTGCACCAGCGGCAGTATAAAAGCGACTACGCAACTGAATATCAGGTACGCCCGGCTTAACTGGTAATGGGTATTGCGGTTTAAAAATAAGCAGTAGGCCAGGTAAAATACGCCGAGGTATAAGTTAGCTTCTGCAAGGTAATACAGGCCGTTCATTTCTTTTTGCGTTTAAGGTCTTCTATCAGTTGGGTTAGTTCGTCCAGTTGTTTTACGTCCAGCTTTTTCTCGTTGGCAATAAAAGACACCAGGCTTTTGTACGAGTTGCTGAAATAGCCACTCATCAGTTTGTCGAAAGTGAATTTCTTGTACTCCTCCCCGCTGATTAACGGAAAATACACGTGCGAATTGCCATAAGGCTTATGATCGACAAACTTTTTTCCCTCCAGCACGCGCACCACGGTCGAAACGGTGTTGTAGGCCGGCTTAGGTTCAGGCATAAGTTCAATAATGTCTTTTACCATGGCTTCTTTTAATTGCCATAATAATTGCATTATTGTTTCTTCGGCTTTAGTGAGTTCTTTGACAGGCATAGTAAACTAATTTCGTAGTTTACCAAATGTAAAAACTAATTTTATAGTTACAAACTATTTTCATAGTTTTTTTGAGTCTTGAGGCAGTAGTTGTAAAACCAATGTTTCGTACATTGACAATCACGGGTTGGTCTCCGCACAATATGTGTCAATTATTTGTCTACAGACTAATAAAATCCTATATACTATTCATATTTAGCCAAAATCGACAGAAAAAAAATAACGCACCAGACATTCTTTACTAATTAATTTTTGTTCGTACAAAAACATATTTCTTAAAAAAGACCGCTGGCTGGGCTGGTTGGCGCAAAGTATAACAGCCATAACTGGCTTACGATAGAGCTACATGTTGTAAATTCAATACAGGCACTGCCTTTGCAAGTACCTGCGCAATGAACTTCTTTATAAAAAATATGGTGGGCCCGCGGTGCAAAATGATTGTTGAGCTGGAATTTGAAAAAATCGGGTTAAAATGTATCAATATTGAGTTGGGGAGGGTAACCATTACGGGCGATGCTTCAGCGGCGCAAATTATGGAAGCAGGGCTTGCTTTATCAAACTACGGTTTGGTGCTGCTGGATAATAAAAAGAATATCTTAGTGGAACGTATTAAGCGGGTAATTGTGGATATGATTACTTATAGCGATTCGCCCCTTAAAACCAATTTCTCCGATTACCTCAGCACAGAATTAAACCTTGATTACACCTACCTCGCCAATATATTTTCGGATATACAGGGCACCACTATCGAGCAATTTATTATTTTACATAAAATACAGGCGGTTAAACAGCTGATCTGGCAGGACGAGCTTAACCTTACTGAAATTTCGTGGAAGCTCCATTACAGCAGCGTAGCGCACCTGTCTGCCCAATTTAAAAAGGTAACCGGCGTAACCCCGTCACATTTTAAACACGTTAGTTTTAACGACCAAAAAAGCGCCTGAAATATGTGTGAATTATATAACTTATAGCAAAAGTTATGTAACATATCGGCTACAACCCCTCCATAGTTTTGTACTATCCTTAGATCTGACCCAATAGGATCTACGGACCACTTACAATTTACTCTTCAAAACATTTATTCATGAAAAAAAGATTTACTCTTACTATGGATAGTACGCCATTGCCGAACGGCAAGCACTATCCAAACGTATTTAAGCCCATCGTGGCTACCATCCTGCTGGTTATTGCTTTAGCAGCAGGCTGCAAAAAAGACGACTTTAAAGGCGAAATAAAAGGTAACTGCCCCGTAGTAGTTTCAACCGACCCGGCTGATAAAGCGGTGGACGTTGTGCTTGAAAAAGCAATATCGGTAACGTTTAATACCAATATGTCTGTTGGTACCGTCAACGCTAATACATTTACTATAAAACAGGGTGCCACAGCAATTGCAGGCAAAATTACAGCATCGGCCGATGCTAAAACTTTTACGTTTACACCCACCGTGCCGCTTTTACCATTTGCAATTTACACAGGTACCATTACAACCGGGGCCACCGATACGCTGCGTACGGCGCTGGTTAGTAATTTTGTGTGGAGCTTTACCACCATCCCGCAGTTAACATTAACAGCAAACCCAACTATTGGCGGCACAGCCACAGGTGAAGGCGTGTTTGCCCGCGATTCGGTTGCTACCGCAACAGCTACGCCTAACGCAGGCTATGCTTTTGTTAACTGGACAGAAAACGGCACTATTGTTTCAACAAGCTCCAGCTACCAGTTTACCTTAAGCGCAAACCGTGCACTGGTTGCAAACTTTAAGGTGATCCCGCCATCGCAATTTGCAGTAGCGTTATCATCGCTGCCGGTTAAAGGCGGAACAACAAGCGGCTCGGGCGCTTACAATGCCGGTACCAAGGTAACGGTAACCGCATCGCCAAGCGCCAAGTATACGTTTATCAATTGGACGGAGAATGGCAACATAGTTTCCGCAAGCTCCAGTTACCAGTTTATTTTGGCAGGCAACCGCAAGCTAATTGCCAATTTTAAGGCCATACCTGCTTCGCAATTTGCACTTACCATAACCTCGAACCCGGCAGAAGGCGGTTCGACTACAGGTTCGGGTGCATATAATGCAGGGGCAACAGCAACTATACAGGCAACTGCAAATTCCGGCTACAACTTTACATCATGGAGCGGCGACGCATCGGGTTCAACCAATCCGTTAAACGTTACCATGAGTGCTAACAAAAACATCACGGCAAACTTTACGCTGATAGTGGTTGTGCCACCGCCAAACTTGGGCTCCATAGATATATTTGGTGCATTCGGTGGTAATGCAGGTGTAACCAACCAGGGCCTGAACACTATCATCAATAATGGCAGCATCGGCACAACAGCCGCATCAACCCTGATAACAGGCTTTCATGATGGCACAACCGCCGATGTGTATACCGAAACACCGCTTAACAAAGGCGACGTAACCGGTCGTATATACACCGCGCCACCCGCACCTGGTAACGCTACTTCGTTTGCCATTGCATCGCAGGCGCTTATTGATGCTACCATTGCTTATAACAGTATTTCCCCCGCATCAAAACCAGGCGGTACCGATCCGGGCGCCGGCGAATTAGGCGGACTGACTTTAGCAGCGGGCGTATACAAATCTGCCAGCGGTACATTTAAAATTACCAACGGTGATCTTACCCTCGATGCAAAAGGCGACCCGAATGCAGTATTTATATTCCAGACAGCTGCGGGGCTTACCGTAGGCACCGCCGGTCCGGCAGGAGCAAGGAACGTTAAACTGAAAGGCGGCGCACAAGCTAAAAATGTATTCTGGTATGTAGGCAGCGCAGCTGTAATTAATGGCGCAGGTGGCGGTATCATGACAGGTACCATCATTGCCACAGCAGGCGTTACGTTTTCAACAGCAGGCAATGCTGTGCAAACGGTATTAAACGGCAGGGCTATTTCATTGGTGGCTTCGGTTACCATGGTAAATACCACTATCAACGTGCCCCAATAACATTCAAATAGTTTACCCGGTTTATCCCCTTCGGGGGATTTACCCGGAAACTGTATAAATCAACAATTTAAAGAAGACACAACATGTTACCCATAAATAAAATACTCCCAAAGCTCATCACCTGTATGCTGATGATTATAATGGCCGGCACCACGGTTAAGGCACAAAATACGCAGCCCACATGGTGGTTCGGCGCATCTGGCGCTGCAAATTTTAATTTTTACGATGGTACAACCCAACGTTTAACCAGTTCATTAATAGCGCCCACCGCGTTCCATAAAGGCAAAGGTGTGGCCCCCTATGGGTCGGTGCTGGTTGAATATCGCCCGGTTGGCGTGTGGGGCGTTATGTTAAACGTAGCCTATGACGGCCGCGGTGGCAAATTTGACGGCGTAGTAGCCCCATGCGATTGCCCCGCTACCTTAAAAACAAGCACCAGCTACATTGCTATTGAGCCAAGTTTGCGTTTAAGTGTACCATCAACAGGGCTGTATTTTTTTACAGGGCCACGGGTGGCATTTAATGCAAGCAGCGGCTTTGACTATACCCAACTGAGGCAACCAAATACAAGCGCCGAACTGGTGGCAATGCACAAAACCATTATTTCGGGCCAGGTTGGCGCCGGTTACGATATAATGATGTCGTCGGCAAACAGCACCACAAAGGTTAGCCTTTCGCCGTTTGTTTCATTTCATCCCTATTTCGGCCAGGCACCTCGCAGCATCGAAAGCTGGCAGGTTACCACAGTACGCGCCGGTATTGCGCTCAAGTTTGGCAAGGGTTCAAAAGCCAAAGTTAAAGATGTTGTTGTAGCGGTACCACCACCTGCGCCACCGGTACACAGTTTTGTGTTTAACGTGCGTGCACCTTTAGCAGTGCCGTTACAGCGCCAGGTAAGCGAAACTTTACCGCTGCGCAACTCGGTATTTTTTGATGAAGGGTCCACACAAATTTCTGCAAGGTACGTGATGCTTACACCTGACCAGGCGACCACGTTCAGGGAAGAACAACTGCAAAATGCACAAACCGACAACAACACAGGCCGCTCTGCAAGGCAGTTAAATGTTTATCATAATATCCTCAACATTTTGGGCGACCGTTTAAGAGCGAACCCAAATGCGGTAATTTTATTGACCGGTGCATCGGCCAACGGCCCTAAAGAAGGCAAGGAACTTGCTGAAACAGTAAAACAGTATTTAGTTGCCACGTTCGCAATTGATGGTTCACGAATAGCCGTACAGGGCCGTACCAAACCAGTTATCCCATCAGAACACCCTGGCGGCACCAAAGAACTTGCATTACTCCGTGCCGGCAACCGTCGTGTTGATATAACCAGCGCTTCACCTCAATTATTGGTAGAAGTTGGCGGCGATATGATGAAACCTGTGCAGATAAACGCTACCCAGGTAAACCCGCTTGACAGCCAGGTAGTATTAAATGTCGATAGCGCTCAACAACTGCTTAAATCGTGGTCGGTTGATGTTACCGATAGCAAAGGCGTTGCCCAGCATTTCGGGCCATACACCAGCGACCAGGCCAGTATACCGGGTGCCACTATTTTAGGTACTAGCCCTGATGGCGATTACAAGATAGTGATGACAGGCGAAACCACCACCGGCACACCGGTTAGAATGGAAAGTACCGTCCATTTAGTACGCCAGGACGGCGCAGTTGTTAAAGGCATACGCTACAGTATATTGTATGATTTTGACAAAGCAAACTCCATCGCATCGTACGACAAATTCTTAACCGATATTGTAGCAGCTTCAATCACCGATGGTTCAACCGTTATTATACACGGCCACACCGATAAAATTGGCGATGTGGACCACAACATGAAGTTATCAAAAGAACGCGCAATGGATGTTCAAAACACCTTGCAGCGCGCCTTAACCAAGGCCGGTAAAACCAACGTGAAGTTTGAAACCTTAGGTTTTGGCGAGGATGCAGCCAACGCACCGTTTGACAATAACACCACCGAAGAACGCTTTTATAATCGTACGGTTATAATTGATATTGTTCCGGTCAAATAGTAAAATGTATATTTTTTGAAATGAAAGGGCGGCAGAAATGCCGCTTTTTTTTTGGCCCAGCCGCCCGTTCAGCATTTTGTTTGAATGCTGAAATTTAAGTGCCCACCTAAAATATACGTGAGTTCGAGATAAGGATCGGTACACACAGACTTTTACTTCGCCTCACCTAAATCCTCTCCAAAGGAGAGGACTTTAGCTTCGCACCTGAATAAAAATACATTTTTAAGCTGTGCTGCCCGTTCCTTTTGTACAGGCGCGTCTAACAAATCCATAGAGTTTACAGAAAGGTTTGCGTTTCGCCTTAAACTTCGCACTTCAATAAAAATACATTTTTAAGCCCCTCTCCTTTGGAGAGGGGTTTGGGGTGAGGCGACCGAACTCAATTAAATTATAGAAGGCTTTTCTTTATATAGCCGCCGCTGGACCTTCCCCTACAGCAGCTGATTTTAATTTAGAATAGTCCCGTTTTGTATTACCTTAGCTATAGTTTTTGCTGGTATATGCGCTATACAGAATACAGTCCGGGTAGTTTTTTAAAAGATTATGTACAATGTTACTTTGTATGCGAAACGGATACGGCCGTATTTACCGAAGATAAAGTTTTTGCCACGGGCTTTATCGAGATTATGTTCAATTTGGGGGATGATGGCCCGCAACAATTAATAAACGGCGATTTTATAAAACAACCCGACATTCAGTTGTGGGGCCAGACTATTCAGCCCTTTACTTTTACCTCCTTCGGAAAACACGCGATGTTTGGCATCCGCTTTTTTACCCATACAGCCGCCTGTTTTTTTAACGAACGGATTGCGGAGTTTAACGACCAGGTAATTGATTTTAAAGACATAGGCGGCAAGGAAACCGTGTTGCTGCATTCCAAATTATTGGAAGCCGGGTCAACAGGGGAGAGGATCGGGTTGGTGGAAGCATTTTTATTAAAAAGACTTTTCCGTTTCGAAGATAAGTTTAACAGGTTAAAGTTGGTAAACAGCATTATGCACGATTTAACCAAAGATGACTTTTTCGAAAATATCAATTCGGTTTCGTCGCGGTATGGCATTTCATCGCGGTACCTGCAAACCATATTTTTAAATTATTCCGGACTTACCCCAAACCTGTTCAGCAAAATTGCCCGGTTTCAAAAAAGCGTTCACCTTGTTGCAGGCAAACACGCGTCGCTTACCACCATAGCACACCAGTGCGGCTATTTCGACCAGTCGCATTTTATAAAAGATTTTAAGTTCTTCACCGGTTCAATACCTTCCCAATTTTCGCCTGAAAGCTCGACGGATCTTTTCGTAGCCCTAAAAAATTAAGCTGTTCCGATTTTTACAATTTATGAACTTTCTGAAGGGGTAGTTTTGGCGTAATTATTTATTCAATTAAACAATTATGAAACAAAACAACTTAGTAAGGGCAATTTTGTGTACAGCCCTCTTTTTAATTTATAACGCCTGCCAGGCCCAAACTACGCCCACTGGGGAACTGCTCAAAGCAAAAAAGGCGATTGAGAAAATCAATGTTTTGTATTTTGACTTGTTCTCGAAAAGCGATCCGGCGATTGTCAATCTTTATACCGATGATGCAAGTCTGCTGGTACCAAACGGCCCGGCTGTGCGCGGCAAAAAAGCCCTTGAAAAGGATTTTAAAGACACCTTTGCCGATGGAAAAGTTAAAGGCGTAAAGTTCCATACCGAAAATGTTTACGGGGATGGTAAGGAATACCTGGCCGAGGAAGGTACCTGGCAGGTTTTTAAACAAGGCGGGAAACTGCTTGACGATGGTAAATACCTGAAGCTATGGAGAAAAACAAAGGCCGGGTGGAAAATATTTAGGGATTGCTTTAATAGTGATCATAAAGCGGGGTGATTGTAGAGATATATCGTACGCTGTTAAAAGCGGAAAATAGAGGCCTGTAATAGATATTTGCGGGCTTTTGTATTTATAAATTAAATGCGATGCTGTGCAAGCAGGACGGTTGAATTTTGTGTGTTTTCTAGCAAAATGCTAGGACTGGCGGGATAATTGAATAAGTGCATGCCTTGATAAGCAGAGATAACTTCAATGAGATAAAGTCATTTTAGATACTTGCGATTTTTGAAAAATATCATTCGTGTTATTTTTTTCATTATGAAAAAAGACATATGCCTTTGTTTGACCTATGTAATAATAATCTTTAGTAGAAATATGAATGACTTTGTCTATCGTAATTGATTCATTTATATTTTCTTGTTGATATTTAACTGATAAGGCTGAAACGTTACTAGCCCATAAAGACCCCATGAAATATATTGACATTAGTGGTATAAATACAAACACAGCTTTGTTCAGCGTATACTTATAATGCTTTAAATACAACCGACCTAGTTGGATACTTAAATAAATACCGATAGTGTAACTCAAGCTACTTAGGAAAAAAAATTTATCGTAGCTATCGATTCTTTTAAAAGTTAGCCATTGAATTCCTATAAACGAAAAATCCAAAAGTCCAAAAAAACAAAACGAAACAGGCATTTAACAGCGTAAAAATCCCTATTTTGATGTAAAATTTCAGCCTTTTACGCAAGTAAACAGCTTTAAAGCAGGGGGGTATGTGCATATTTTGGCACCAAATAGCCCTGATTTTTATATAAATTAAACGATAAAGGCCGCACAAATGCGGCCTTTATTTACGGCGTTCCCCTGTACATTCTACTCAAAAGCGAACACAAGGCACCAGTAATATGAAACAAATATAAAATTTAAAAAAGTATATTTCATATTAGCTATAGCATGGTTATAGCCACATTAAATATCCGCTGTGCAATATCTTCATAGCCAGCAACCGTAAAGTGTACCCCATCTATGCCCACTTCGGCACCATCCGTGCTTACATAATGATTGCCATTTATAGACATAGCCATCTTTGCGCTATTAACAATAGCCTGGTTGGTAAGATAAGCGGTTTGGTTGTTACTTAATCCGGTTTGTATGTACTTTAAATTTGGCAAACCGCAACGGTTTCTAAATTCAGTTTGATAGTAAGTCAGATTCGTTTTATAATTATTTGCATCGGTTGTTCCTGTATCCGCCTCACCCTGTATCCATATCTCTAAAGTCGGCTTTAAACCAAGTGATGGCAACTTATTAATAGCCGCCAAGCAATTCGATACAGCACCTTTAAACATAATGGTATCTGTCGAATCAGGGTTCCAATTATAAAGCGTTCCAGATGTTAATGAAACCGATGTGCCGCCCTGTGCGTACTTAATCAGGTATTGGTCAGAACCGTAATAATCGCTTAAAAGCTGCATTAATTTCATCTCGACACCGGTATAACCTAAAACAGGTGTTACCGGTGTTCCATCATTGTTTTTATTTTGCTGAAGGCGTTCCCACAACATTGTTACCGGGTTAAAAATATACTGCCCTTTTTTTGGCAAATAAATATTAGTATCAGGAGCAGCGGGGTAAACGCCGTTTGAATTTGCCAACCCATTGGCATTGCTTTGCCCATGAAGTATAATAACATGGCTGTTTCTTATCGCTGTACTTTTAAACATGGTCGGTGCTAAATGTAGGTGCAACGGTGCTAACTAAAGTATATCCATGCGCGCCCCTGTCAACTAAACTACTGTCAAACTCATATCCGGCAATTAAATGGCTTGCAATTGACAACGCCGATGGGTCAACCAATGCGCCGCCGTTGTATATTGCCGTTACATCGCCAGATGTTAATTCCTTATCCCAGAAATACAGCTGATCTAATAAGTAGTTATACGCCGGTTCCTGCGGGCTGCCTGTATTATAGCCATACGGGCCAGCCAAAACAGATAAAAGCGTATCACTTACAAATGACTGTTGACCGGGATAACTTGCCGACTGAACAGTAACCGCTACCAAGCTGCCATCAAAATATACTTTCATACCGCTCCCTAACTTATTGCCATCATAAGTGCAGGTAACATGCGTCCATACACCGGAAGTAACATTTGAATTGGTTGATACATATATTTGACCAGACGCTGAGAAAATTTGAAATAATAGTTCACCAGCAGAAGTATCGAATTGGATAAACATATTTTGTTTCGATGTATCGGTTAGCGAACCTATGCCGCAAATTGCCTTATTAGCTGTTGCAGCACGTTTAACCCAAAAACTAACAGAAAAAGCCGTATCAGTACCGCCCGAGCCAAATGCCAGTGCAGACGGCACTACAGATGTTGCCGGTATTTGATTGGCCCCTACAAAGGTTAATGAAGTTGCAGCCGGTAAAACATTATTAGTAACCGCATGATTGGTTAACGCAACGGCATAGTTAGCTGAAGGGTCCTGTATCGGGTTACCACCGGGTGTATACGATACCGTTGCCACATCGCCATACGAATAATTGCTATCAACAGTTAACGTAACCAAAGAGCCTGATAACTCAACCGCTGTTACCGCCTTGCTTAAATTAACGGCAAAATCGGTAGGAGCAGGCACCGTGAACTGGCTAAGCAACTCGCTATATGACAGTACTATTTTATTTTTGTATGAATTGCTAATAGTTGCCGAAAGCAGGTACGGCGCTGTTACATCTGGTGTAGGTATTTTGCCGATTGAATAAACAACTTCGTCGCCATCATATTCTAGGTAGATGATATTTTTGGCTGTGTTTTCAAAAGTCTGGCCACTGATATTATACCAATCGGATGGAAATGTTAAACTATGAATACCATCGCCAACAATTATTACACGCGCGTTAACATCGGCAACCGGGCTACTACCGAGCACAAAAGCAATATCGCCAGTTTGCACAGTTTCCATTTTAAAGGGTGCATCGAAAGTTAAAACCTCATTAAATGCACGGCCAGCATAACCACCGCCGCCACCTGTGGCGCTTATAGTGCCATCACCGGCAATCGTCACGCCGCTACCTTGCTTAACACCTCCTAAAACCGTTGCAGTAGCTACCGGTAGAGTGTAAGCGCTACCAGCCGGGCCGGTATCACCAGTATCACCCTTTGGCCCCGCTGGCCCTACATCTCCGGTGTCACCTTTTGGCCCCGCTGGCCCTGCCGGGCCTACGCCACCACCGCCACCAGCTGCCAACTCGTCTATTTGTTGCTGCAAATCGGCATCCGTGGAAATACGTAAAGTAGCTTCGTTTTCAACGTCTACTATTGCAGCCTTACCAGCCAGCGTGTCGGTTAGATTAGAAACTTTAGTAATTGGTATAGTGTCATCATCTTTATGCCAAAAACTATCAATCAATGATGCAAATTGCCCTTCTGTTGGTTTTTGCCCTCTTTTAAAAAAGTTTTTTAAAATATTTCTGCTTGCCATTTTATTGAATATAATTTTAATTTAGAAATTGGTTTTTATTAATTCCAGTTGTAATGAGGAAATAGGTTTGTTAAATACTTTTTATCGGCTTCGTCGGCTTTTAGCTTTTTTAGCAAATCGCCTTCGCGCATTATGATTTGTGCCAACGTAGTTTCTCCCAAAAAAAACTCCTGATTAAGCGTAGCTAATGCTACATCATAGCGCATTCCTTTTATATTATAATGATAATAAAGACGGCACACTACGGCCTTATCCCTATTTTCTGTAAAAACACCCTTTACGTGCTTTACATTACTTTTCTTTAATTCCGGCTCTGAAAGTATTCCAGCAACAAATTGATTACCGAGTAACATGTTTAAAATAATAGTTAATGGGGGGGGGGGTAAATAAGATTATTGTCGATAAGCAGAACCGGCCGCGCTAAATAACGCGACCGGAAAAGCAGGCGGTTTAACTGTTATGCTCAACCGACCTAATGAAGGGCAAACTAATGCCGAACTGTCCACCTCGCATTTCCACGCCTGCTATTGCGCTTTCAAATGGGTCGGCAACGTTTTTGCCATTTTGATACACGAATTCAGCGCTTTTTTTAGATAGGCCGCCAAAAATCACTTTACCATTAGCTGCATCAAACGTATTGAGCGCATCACACACGGCTTGAACGCTATTTGCCATTGTTGCACCCGCATCCGTTTGCGTGTAAAATGTGTTCCTGGTCTCAATAATTGTATCAGAGTTATTTACCTTGCTGATAACGTCATTTGCCAGTGTCAACAAAGAAATATCGTTACCTAAAATGCCGGGCTGCATCTGTTTTGCAGCAATCAACGCCGCTTTAACGTTAGTCATATTAGGCGGCACAATCATGTCCTTAACCTTACTGCGCTGCAACTGCACGCCATTTAAGTTATAAGGTGCAGCCGCATCTAACAGTTTATTAACGGCATAATCGGTTTCAAAGCCGGGCGCAGAATTGTTATTTACAGTTAAGCTAAGTAAATCGCCTATTTCCTGCAAAGTAGGGCTGATATTTATTGCTTTAAAAGCGTTATACACGTTTTGGAATAGTTCCAAATTTAAATTAAGGGCCGATTTGTCAGCGGCTATTTTCGCGGTACTTGTATAAATTAATACAGGGTTCATATCTTAAAATGATTAGTTATTATTATGATTAAAAAATTTTACGGTTATTATTATTGTTATAAGTCAGGTATTACCTTTAAATACCCGTTAAATATCCCCGCTACGGTTATCACGTAGCGGGGGCGGCACTTACACCTAACTAAAAACTATTTTACTATAGCGGCTTTCCGTCACGCTCTGCGGGCATCCTGCCATTCTTCTCAAAAAATTTTGCCTTGTAAACTTCCGGGGCGTGCTCTTTCAGCCTTTTTGTATCATCACCCCATGCCATTTTCAATTCATCCCAGCTTTTTGCTACCAACGGCTTTAGTGCTTCCGGCATACTTCCGGTTAGGCGTTCCGGTACTATTTTTGCCTCTTTTACTTTTTGGTGTATTGCGGCAACCCCGGCCGGATGAGCACCGGCAGTTAGCAAAGTACTTGCTTCGCCTTTAGTGAATTTACCTGCCTTAACAGCGTTGTCTACTATTGCCAATGTTGCGGCGTGGTGGTTACTATTTGGATTTGTACCGTGCCCGTTTCCCGAACTTGCTATTGATGATATTACAGCCTTAGCAGTCCCAGCGGATAACTTAATGCTATGTCCGGCAATATCGTAAAGCTCCACTGCCAGCGCATTGGGGTTACTACCAATGTCGGCAATACTAACCTCAATCATAACCGATTTTACTACGGTTGGCAATGTTTGCCCTGGCATCATCATTGCAGGCGCATCCGATTGCTCTAAAGGTAACAGGCCGGGGCTGCACATTCTTATTGTGCCGTTTTCTACCTTGTTGTAGATTTTCATTGCAAATTCGTCGGTATCATCAAAATTCGGTATACCACTTAATTCTGTACCGTTTACCTCCAAATCGCTTACAAAACCCAACGGCAATATTTGGTCTTTCGAATTGCCGTTTGTTCGTACGTGCATCCAAAGTAAGATAGGGTTTAGCCTGTATTGGCTTAAGTCGATACCGCTTGTTAAAACACGAAAACCGAAGCTGTTAATAGCTTCGGTCGAAATAATTAGTCGTTTACTGCTTTTGCGCATTATAGTTAAGTTTAAAAAGTTCAATTAGGGTACCCCCTCAACCTGACTGCATGATTTATCTATTTTAGGGTTTTTAACCTTAGTGATAATTCGCTCAATAGTTTTCCGGTCAAGAAAGTATTTAACCTCAAGTTTATCGTAAATAGCACCGGGCCGCATTTTGCCAACACCATACAGGTCTATAAAGTCCTGAAATATTGCCGCGTTTCTTTGTGTATTTAATTCCGTCTTTCGGTTCATTGGTAAAATTATAGCGTTATGTAGCTGTATCCTAATTTTAAGGCATTACTACTACGTGTAACATGTAGTTAATTAATTACTTATGATGTTTATAGCCTATATCATACCGGCTTATTTGTGCAAATACTCCTATGCGTTCAAATGTGTTTAATGCCATTTCCCGTATCGTTTTACATTTACCACCAAACACAGGGGGTATTTGTTGTTTTTTTAAGTTCGCTACAATCTGTTATTTGCACGATATTAGGAGATAAGGTAGGGGGTATTTGCAATATATGAGGGCTAATTATTGACAAAAACCGCCTTTAAGCTACTTTAAAGGCGGTTTATTATACAATTAGTCATAACCGCCATCCAATATCTCAATTAATTCGCCCAAATGATATAATTCTGTGTCATTTTGAGCGCCTATCCAATTAATATCGGCGATAAGCATTTTAGTGTAGTTGAGATAAATACGGGTCATTGTTTTACGAACTGTATCGGCATCGCTTGTTTTGGTAATTAATATCTTAAACAGTTCAATACATTTCATATCCTTTTTCGACAGTTTTTCTACGGCTTCCATAATTATAGGGTTGTTAGGTTCAATTCGTTTAATAAGTTCTTTACTACCTTTTTTGCGCTTTTGTTATCGGCGGTTTTTTTGGTGTTGCTCACAATCGCCTCAAACTGCCTATGAGTTTTAACCAGTTCGCCGTAACGCATTTGATTAAGTTCCTTTTTTACCGCTCCACGTTCTTTCAAAAACATATTAAGTTTTGCGGCGTTCATTTTCTTATCATCAGCAGTACTACCGTATAAAATGCCGGACTGATAGCCTAAAGAGAAAATAAGGCTCTTAAGCCGCTCTGCGGGGTCATGCCCCGATAAACTAACAATCAATTGCCGCGCTTCAATTATTGTTAACTGCTTTGTGCTTTCAGTACGGCCATTTGTCAGGCTGTTTAAAATACTTGCCTTTTCACCTGCTATACCTAAATTATTTAGCAGTACGTGAATTTTTGCTATTTGTCCTTTTGTAGCTGTTGCCATGTCAATAATTTTAATGTTATGATTTAACTGATTTACTTTCGTTGTATAATTCCATAAGCGGCATTATTTCACTATAAACCAACGGGTGTTTATCTCGTAAAAAAATCACAAACCCGTTAAGTGCTAATGCCGAACCGTTTTTACCACCTAAGCGCCAAACATCCTTCGTTTTACGCAAATCTTTCCATCCGTATTGCTTCACCCATACGCCTATCGATTTTTCAGTTACGGGAATAGTTTTAGAAATTTCTTTAGCGGTTATACCGCTTTCTACATATAGATTGTAAGCCTTAATCTTAAGTAGTTCAATCTCTTTTTTAGTAAGTTGTATCATATAATTAAGAGTTAATAATGAGTAATGATTCCGCACGTCTTAACCCGCCTATTTGCCCACTCCCGTCAACCACAAGGCATTTTTTAACAATCTCGTTTAGCCTGCCTTTATCCGGCATATTGGCCGATAAAACATCCGAAATAAGCTTCCGGTAAAACTCTGCCTTTTCATGCGGGTTCATTGGAACTGTTGTGGTGTACCGTTCAGATAACCGGCTAAATAGCTCCTTAAAGCCGGGCTTTTTGTTATACATGCCTTTATCCATTACCTTTTTAAACCCTTCGGCTCCCATCAAATACCAACCGCACGCGCCTTCGGTGGCGTTCCAAAGCTCTTTAATTTCAAGTAGCGCTGCCTGATTGAGGTCGCCAGCTTCGTCTATTATGACAACTGGATTAGGCAGGTTTTTTAGGCAGTATTTAATATTGGCTTTTATGTCGGCGTACTTCCCGGCAGCATCTACGCCTATCGCTTTAGCTATCGCCTTAATAAGCAGGTGCACGCCTTTTGCCTGGCTGGCATCTACGTAAAAACAGTTTTTACGGGTACGTGCTAAATACTTAGCCGTGTATGTTTTACCTATACCGCAATCATCAACACACATTTTGCCCTTTGCATAGGTTTGGCAAAAATCCACATCACGCTCAATGATTGTAAACACGTCAGTACGCGCAATATTCCATTTACGCTCCGATAAGCTCACATTGAGTTCACGGCCTATATTAAGCCATTGTGTATCCTTTAACAGTCCGTCAATCTCTCCGCCTTTCAATCGGCTATACACGGCGTGATTAATACCCCATTGTTTTGAAAAAGCAGCATCGCTACCGCTGTAATTACCCCTTACATCCTGTAAGGCGGCAAAAATTTTAGTTTTAAAATCGTTAGTTATTTGTAGCATAATTAGTTGGTTTAAAAAGTGTCATTAAGTGGTCTCACAAACCCATTTTGCGGGACGTTTACAAAATCAACATTGGTTGTATCTTGTAATAAATCCGGTAGCGGTGTACCTTCCTGTATGCTGTTTCTTTTTAGGCCGGGCATAACAAAAGATTTTGGCCGCTGTGGGGTATTATCAATTTGTGTCACAGCTTCAATCTCCCTTTTCCTTCGTTTACCAAATGCCTCAATAGTCATTACATATTTGCTCATAATCTCCCGGTTGGCAATATCATTGGGGCCTTGCTCAATTTTAGCACGGTTGTAGGTAGGTTTACTAACGGCTTCACAAATCAATAAGTCACCAATGTAAACCAGCGCCTTTAAAATATTTCCCGCGTTATCATCCAGCCAATAAACATCAATGTCCTTTCCTTCAACACGGCTCATAAGGTTTATAAGATTTTCGCCTGCACATACTTCGCCGTTTTCGCCTAATAGGTATTCACCGCCTTGCAGCCTTATAATCCCTACGTTGCAACTTGTTTTGGTTTTGTATCCCAGGTAAGGCATAAAAGCATTATAATTTATCGGCTTTAAATCGGGATGCTGCATTTGTTCAAACACTTCCCAGCGTGTTAAATGCGTATGAACGCTGTGCGGCATATTATTCCATGTTTCAAGGTCTATCAAACAACCTTCAATAATATCATCAGGATGCAGGGTCGGCACTTCATGGCTGCCGGATTGATTGCTTTCGCTCAACGCGAACGGCCGGGCCAGCCAGCCTTCACGTTTCTTTTCTAACTGATAACGCAACGGCTTGTAATAAGCCTCAATGCGTTTTCCGCGTGCGTTATTGGCCTCTATGCGCACATCTTGAAACATCGCCCCTTCACGTAAAAAAGTATTAACAAAGGATGAGTTTAAACTCATTTCTGCCTCTAATTCATTCGGAAGGCAAAACCCCCATTCGGCATAGTTGCGTATCATTTGCCGATAGAATTTCAATATTAAATCTTCTTTGGTGTTTCCATACACCCAGCAAGTAAAAGCCTCGCTGCCTAAATCAATACCGTTGTAAAACCAAATCCTTTTGCCGTTGTGGGTTTTAAATGGCGGCTGCCTGTCATCAATAGAAATTATGCTACCGGCAAACTTCGGCTTATCAAGTGAGTGGTGTGGTTTAAAGCTTTGCATGTATTTTTGGTTGTCGCCACTGCGGTTTGCATGTGTAGCAATTTGGCTTATCCAATCGGATAGATATTTGGTTACGGTTGCTACACTTAGTTCTTTAAAGTCTACAGGGCTGTAAACTTCTCCACTTTCATTATTGATAATTTCGAGGTGTCCGGCCAAAAACGCATCGTAACGCCGGTGCACTTCGGTGGCGGTTGGTTTGGTGGTATCTTTGGCAAACATACTTTCCAGTAAGGCTATTGTATTTTCGTACACTTTACGGCTGTTATCATTGCCGTGCTTTCCCGAAATCAGGCTTTTATAGCCGTTCTTTTCAAAGGCTTTTAAAACCTCTTTAAAGCGCTTTAAACTTTCCGGCAAAGTGTGCTCATCTTTAAATCTTACTTGCAGCGTTTTTTGAAACGTTATCGCATGTTCACATAAAACCGCTGTTATCCCGGTTGTGTTAATGCCTTTTTTCTTTCGTTCCTTTTCAATAGCTGCTCTAAGTGCAATTAAGGCTTTTAACACGCTGGCATTAATGATGTATTTATCCTGATAGTCCGCTGTTAGATAGTTGCCGGTAGATAGCCGATGTTTTGTAAAAAATGCCACCGCCTCATTATCCGTGCGGTAGTATTGTTCTAAAACGTGCTTAACCTTCCGGGGGTCACCTAAACCGTGCTGAATTTGGGTTGGCAGGCTGTCGAAATCATATAACGCTATACGGCCATTACCGCCGCGCTGCAGTACAATAATTTCGTTATACTTACCCTTAAGCCGGTCTATGGTTGTACGCAGGTTATGCGAACTAAACCAATTAGGTACCAGTTCACCTTTTGTAACAACTATCTTATTATTCCACTCGTGCGGCATACAGCAGGTTTAATACTTTTTTAAGATGGAAGGATTTATTAGATACAGGCTGTAAAAAATCACCACACCTAACAGCACAGTGCAAATCACAGTCTGAAATAATGTGAGTTCGTTTTTTTTAATGGCTACCGGGATGCCAATAAATTGGCCGATGTAGATTTTTGCTTTCATGTTGATTTAGGTTAATTGATACGTGCTAAAAGGTCATTTCTTTTTTCCGACAATTCGGCTAAAACTTCCAGTGTCGCTAATTCAATATTGACATTGTCATTTTTTCCATTTAAAAATTGCGAAACAGCTTGTTCTTTAACACCTGCTTTTTTTGCTATAACCTTACCATAACCGTGAGGTACTTTAGCCTTTAATTGTTCTCTTTCCATGTTTTAATTATATTTGAAATGTTATTAATAATATATTTCAACAAATATAAAACATTAAAAATGACATTAACAACATTTAAAATTACATTTAAACACATTTTGGCATTATGAGCAACCCAGGGCTGCAATTAAAAAAGCTACGATTGTACTTCAACATGACGCAAAGTGATTTTGCAGATGCTGTATCAATAAAGCGTAATAACATATCTATGATCGAATCCGGTCGGAATAAACCTACTTTTGAACTTATATCAACTATATGCGAGACGTTTAATTTGACGGCAGATTATTTTTTATCAGAAGATAATCCTGAAAAATTCGATGAGTTTTTTAATGATATTTCCATAAAAAGAAAAAACATTATAAATGACAAATCAGAAAGACTTATCGAACGGCGGGAGCAAAAAACAATTTTTAATAAAACCTATGTCGATAACGATGCGCCACTATATTTAGAACTTCATGCCCAAAAGAAAATAGGGCTTGAGTTTATGAAAGGAATAGATGAAAATTCCAAAATATATCAAAACCTTAATACGCTGCTTTGCTTTCAATATATAATATCAAACCTTGACCATTACTATTTTGAGGGTATCGATAAAAAACAACATGAAGTATCAAGCTATTACGATGGGAAAACCTTCGACTTTGAAAAATATAGAAATGATATATTATTGGAAATTGACAAGGTTAGGGCGTTTGCAAAGCCTTTAGATGATATCAGTAAAGCCATTGAGAAATTCTATAGCGATTTAAAACCCATCGATATTAAAAATATTATAACTGGTTTTTTCACTGGTGAGTCCTAAATATATCAGTTAAAAAACTTGTTACACCCTATCCTAACATGGCACATTTTACTTCCGTCTAAATTTTAGTGTAGAACCAACTGTAGAACCAACTGTAGAACCAACTTTAAAAAGCACCAAAATAGCCTATATTTAACGGTTAGCTACTGCGAACTGCGCAAATAATTAGATATGGCAGTAAATAGCGTGCAAAAGTGCTTAAAAAGCACGCTAAAGCGGTTTATTTAGTTGCAACAATGGAACCAACCCGTAGTAAACGCCTATAATTAGCACTAATTCATGGTATTGAAATGGTACAAACCGGTAGTAACAGGGACATTTGGATTTTGCGGTTTTGCGCCCGTCAAAAATATAAAAACTGCGTTTACAGTGTATTAAAGCACTTTTTCGTACAAATTTCGGACTTTTTTATATATTCAATAATTGGACATTTGGTTTAACCCCCTTAATTCCGCAATAAATTAATAAAATTACTAACAGTAGAAACGTTGAATACTCCAGAATATTTAAAAATTTTTCGCTGTTTTTTTCAAGAACATCGTGGTTCAAACTTCCGCCTTCTAGTTCGTTTTTGAATGGATTTTTGAATGAAGGAAAAGTGACTCCTAAAAAAGTATAAAATAGTATAGTAAACAAGTCCGTTATCCCTTGTGATACAAAATCTGAAAATTCGGTATAGTTAAATATAGATAAATGAAAAACCGAATAGAAAGCAATCAATCTAAAACAACCCATAGCTATAATAATTCCCGTCAATAAAGGCACATAGTCAATTGCTAACAGGAACAAGCTTTTCGGTTTTTCGCTCATTATAAAGTTTTTAGGTTTTTCAAATATAATAATTAAACATTTAGACAAGCACAGCTATCACGTTGCATGCATCATTACGTTGATTTTATTTGCGTATTGACATAATGCCTTAAAAATTTAATAATTCCTGATTTTTCGGTTTGGAAGCAATCAATCGATAGTTTTGTACTTTATTAATTTAATAAAGCATGACAGAAGAAAACTTTACCTTTCCAGTTGAAGATTGGGAAGTAATCCCGATGGATGTTTACAAAAGTCTACTTTCCGAAGTAAAAGAAAGATTTGATCATGATATTGAGGAAGTTGTAAGCGTTACGGACAAGGCAATAAAATACGAATTCGGATTTTTAACTTTCTTATTTGGAGTGGGGGTTTTTATTTTTACTCACTATACACCAAGTTTATGGTACTGGACACCCTTATTAATATTTTCCGCTTACAATGTTTATAAGGGATACACTGTAATTAAATCTCGTCCATTACATAGCAATGGATTATTACCGTCAAATGTATTATCGACGGATTATGACCTTTGTTCAGGCTTTAATGACGAGGAAAAGGAGAGGTTATTTTACTATAATGCTATTAAGACATATACAGCGAAAATAGAACAAAGCAGAGCAGATAATCACAATAGAGCAAAAGAATATGATACTTTCGCAGGCTTAACATTGCTGCTTATATTTGCAATATCGGTATTTTTGTTTGTAGTTATTTCTGTCTCACCTCATTACACAAGCGTATCATAAATAGTAT
Organism: Mucilaginibacter sp.; assembly: GCF_025359345.1. GTDB lineage: Bacteria > Bacteroidota > Bacteroidia > Sphingobacteriales > Sphingobacteriaceae > Mucilaginibacter. The sequence continues at coordinate 40,809 of NZ_JANYGQ010000022.1, read as the reverse complement.
TACTATTTCTTTACAACTTTTATTGTTCCCAAAGTAGCTTTTACTTTAACTGGAGGAATAGTTTTTGTCGTTTGCTTTGCCATATTTTACTTTTTAACTCCGCCCTTTGAAGATGTACTTCTGACTGGTGGGGATGTTTGGGTTGTTTGCTTCGCCATATTATTTCTTAATTATTATTACGGGTGTTTGAATATCGTTGTAACCCCTTGTGCTGGTTGCAACCACGGGTCTTGACGTTTTTGTAGTCTGTTTAGCCATAACGTAAATATACGAAAAAAACATCATTTTTGAAACAGTAAATTATTCAGAATGAAATATAAATACGCCGCATTGGCTCAAAAATTAACAGAGGCCCTGGACGATAAATATGAAGTAGAAGCCTACTTCAATGAAATTCGAGTTGTCATAGACGACGATAACGATAAGGATTTGAAGTTCGAAGAATTTATCGGGCGTACTGGAAGATGCCAATGCAGGCGAGTTTAAAGGATATCGTTTAAAAGTAATGTACGTTGATGAATATCCCGGTGGCTTTTCTCCCGAAAGGGTAATATTGAGGTATTTGTCTGACCAATTCCCAAATACCTTAATATTAAGTAGAGAAAAAAATACGGTTGTAATAACAATGAACATTCCGGAAGTGGACGAGAACACCGATTATGTTAAATGTCTTATAAACGAAAAATATCACATGTACCGTCAAATATGTAAAGATGTGCCACACAGGGGAAGAACTGTGAGCATCAGTCTACGATTAGGCACGTCAAGATTTAACTTTGCAATTAATGAGGATAATTCCGTTAACGCTTATGGTTTCACTAATCTAAGTAATTTCTCGGCAAGCATAATATCCGCAAGTGCTGTTAAAAAAGAAAGACTTCAACTTAATGCAAATCCGAAATCGTATCTTCTAAATCTAAAGTCGGAACTTTCGGGAGGCGATATGTTTTCAAAAATCAATGACAACATTAAGGGAATTAGAAAGTGGTAATATGAAGACTGCTTTATTGAATGTTCGACCGCCCGTTCATACACGTTGCTTGAATGCTAACAGTTTAAGTGAGACTTTAATTTTCTGTGTCCAAACGGAGCGTCATAGAAACTTTATAATATTATTTAATTGACCGGTTTGATTTGATTCGTGATACGTTCCTACCTCGAATGAAAAGTCAGGTGAGCCCGCGAAAGTGCCATCATCAAAATGGAATATTGTTTCTAGTTTTCCAGCATAATGGTCTCGTCCTCGTGCGTTGATGATAATATCAATTGAATAAAAACCATTAATTTGTTCTTTTGTAAGGCTATTTGTGAGCAGCGTAAAGTTAAAGGTTTTTTTATCACCTTCATGTGTGGCACCATTAGTTGTATCCCTCCCCGAAAAAGAAAATTCGGCAGCACGTGCCCCAGAAAATGTTGGGTGCAGAACGAATGTTAAAGTCGAATCATTATCAAGGTTCGACCCGCTTTCGAAGCTTGTATTTAATGTTGCATCAATTGAGGTTAGGATTGCCATATTTTTTGAGAAAGATAACAACTATTCTGTGTTTTATTAAAATTCGATAAATATATTTTTTTTCTTGATTGCCACTATATATTCAAGTCTAAGAATATGTTTAAAATTAGCTAAAAGGAATGGCATGAAAAAGAGAATCGGCTCGGATAGATTAGATTTTCAACGAACCCGCCGTTCATTCGACCCCTTCAGCTCGCTATAAGTAGTTTGCTTAAATTTGTATACGTCCAAACGGCACGCTTAACAGGCGGGCTAATAGTGCAAACAAAATCGAAAGCTCACGTTTTAATCAACTAAAAACTGAAACACGCTGATTATAAATAAATTACATATCGCTGGCAAAAAGCATAAATCCTGTATTTATTGGCTATCAGCTATTTATATTTGGATGAAATTCAAATATCTGATAATCAAGGTGTTTTACAGCGTTCCGGGTGTTCCGCATATGTAAAAATGGAACGCTTGCGGGCTGCCGATTACAATTCCCTCAATTCCAATTATCCGCTGTCCCTATTGCATCTATGGATTACTATGTCTGTAGCTTTTAAAACAGGCATTTTATTTTCTTTTTGTGTCAACCTGATTTAGCATTTCATGGCGCGTAAAGGTTATAGCTTCACATCCAAAAAACACCGGTTTTATGTAAAAATGGAACGCATCACGAAATGGTTAAAAAATAGAACTCCTGATAATCAGCATGTTTCACAGCGTTCCGGATGTTCCGCGTGTAAAAATGGAACGCTTTGCGTGGTTTCAGGCTGCAAAGTAACATAAAACTTACCCCTACATCACCCCCTCAAATTCCCACATCCGCTTCCCATTTTCCCCAATTTCATTACATTTGGCAAAAACCTTTTGACATGAACTATTGGCTTGTAAAATCAGAACCACATAAATACAGTTGGGAAAAATTTAACCAGGAGGGCCATACCTTTTGGGATGGCGTGCGCAACTACCAGGCACGCAACAACCTGCGCGAAATGAAGGAAGGCGACCTGGTATTATTTTACCACAGCAATGAGGGCAAGGAGGTTGTCGGCATTGCCAAAGTAGCCAAAACCGCCTACCAGGACCCCACTACCACCGACCCGAACTGGCTGGTGGTAGACCTTGTACCCCACGAAACCCTGAAAACCCCCGTAACCCTCGAAACCATAAAAGCCGATGAGCGCCTGAAGGATGTGGGCCTGGTTCGCCAGGGTCGCCTGAGCGTAATGGGCATGAAGCGCGAAGAGTTCGACCGGATCGTTGAATTAGGTAGCCGCTAAGAAGATGTATAAAAGCTTACCCGCCGGCTATGCAAAATTGATATTTGCTACGCTATTGCTGTTTTCGGCAACGGCCGCATTGGCACAGCCACAATTTAAGGGCCTTGAAAACTTAATGTCGCTACCAAAAAGCTACGTGGTGGGCTATACAAAAACCGCCCCGGTTATTGATGGTGATATTACCGATGCCGCCTGGCAGCAGGCCAAATGGACGGATGATTTTGTGGATATAGAAGGCAACCTGAAACCCAATCCGCCGCTGAAAACCGATATCAAAATGCTGTGGGACGATACCTGCCTGTATATTGCCGCGCAGGTTAGCGACCCTAACGTTTGGGCCTACCTTAAAAAGCATGATGACATAGTTTTCCAGGATAATGATGTGGAGCTTTTTATCGACCCAAATAACACTACCCACCGATATTTCGAGATTGAATGCAACCCAATTAACACCATTTTCGATTTATTTTTGGATAAACCGTACCGCAACCAGGGCAGGCCGCTTAGCAGCTGGGATGCAAAGGGTATGCGATCGGCCGTAAAAGTGCAGGGCACATTGAACGACCCCTCGGATACCGATAAAGGCTGGACGATGGAGATGGCCATACCGTTTAAAACGCTTGCCATCGGCGACAGGAGACAGCCTATAAAGGAAGGCACAGTGTGGCGCATCAATTTTTCGCGCGTGGAATGGGATACCAAAGTTGCAGGTGGCAAATACGAAAAGCTAAAGGATGCCACCGGCCGCAACCTGCCCGAGCATAACTGGGTATGGAGCCCGCAGGGCGTGATAAACATGCATTACCCGGAACGCTGGGGTTACCTGCAGTTTACAAAAAACGCTGCAGGCGATGCACAATATGTAGTTCCTTATCCCGAACTGCAAAAACAATACCTGTGGCTGGTTTACTATAAGCAAAGGGACTGGGTTAGGGACCATGGGGGGTATGCGCTATCGTTAAAAGATTTGGACATCAGCCCCGATGCAGTAGTTACCGGCAACGCGAACGAGCTGAAAATAGAGGCCACGCCGCACCAGTACATAGTCCTTATTACCGACAAAAAAGACAACATAACCTATACCATTAACCAGGACGGGTTTGTAACCATTTTAGCCCCGCAACACTATGAATAAACGCGATTTTATAAAAGCCGGCCTGCTCGCAGGTGTAGCATCGCAATTGCCTTTAAAAAGTTCGGCTGCTACGGTTGTTGCCGGTGCAAAGCATAAAAAAATTAAAAACTGGGTATGGACAAACCCCAACCAAAAAGATACCGACGACGAATTGGCCACCCGCTATACCAGCTACAAAACCGCCGGCATAACCGGCATTTTGTTCGAGGCTGATAGCGAAAGGCATTTCCGCGCTGCAAAGGCCTACGGACTTGAAGCCCACCGCTGGATGTGGACCTTTAACCGCGCCGAACTGATTACCATCCACCCTGATTGGTACAGCAAAAACCGCAATGGCGATTCGTGTGCCGATAAGCCGCCTTATGTAAATTATTACCGCTGGCTTTGCCCTTCGCGCCCCGAGGTGCAGCAGTACCTGGAGCAGCAGGTAACCGATATTTTGGATAAAGATTATATCGACGGCATCCACCTTGATTATGTGCGCTACTGTGATGTGGTACTGCCCGTAAACCTGTGGGACAAGTATAAAATTGAGCAAACCAAAGAGCTTCCCGAGTATGATTACTGCTACTGCGAAGTGTGCCGCGCCAAATTTAAGGAGCAGTACGGAACGGAGCTGGCTGATATACAGTTTCCTGAGGCTAGTTTGTCGTGGCGGTTGTTCAGGTACAATAATATCAGCAGGGTGGTAAACAGCCTGTCGAATATTGCCAATCAGCATAAAAAAGTAATCACTGCAGCCGTGTTCCCAACCCCCGAAATTGCCCGCCGCAACGTACGGCAGGACTGGACAGACTGGAAGCTCGACGGTGTTTGCCCCATGATATACCACGGCTTTTACAAAGAAAAAGTAACCTGGATAGGCGATGCCGTTGCAGAGGGTGTTCACTTTTTAGCAGGGGCTTTCCCGCTGTATGCCGGTTTGTATTTATCCGATTTTAAAAACGATGAGGAAATAAGGCAGGGTGTGCAGTTAGCATTTAAGAACGGCGCACACGGGGTTTCGTTTTTTGGGAATGTAACGCCGGGGGTGTTGGAGATTTTGAGGTCGGAACTAGTTCAGAAACACGCGTAAACTAATGTTCTGATAGCGAGCGTACTATGCAAGCGTCATTGCGAGGAACGAAGCAACCTCTACATAGGACAGTCATGAACCTCAAGTTGATGGTGACCTTGCAGCGGCTGATAGGTCTCCACAAAGATTTTGCTCCTTGATTTGCTTGTGCAGAGGTTGCTTCGTTCCTCGCAATGACGTTTTTTTTAGATTTGGGTGCTACCCGTTACTTTCCCCAAAAAACAACGCCTTCAACTCTGTAGCATCATCAGGTTTCATTTTACCGCCGAGTATTAAACGCAGCTGGCGACGGCGCAGGGCGCCTTCAAATAAAACCATTTCTTCGGGGGTTTCGGGTATCAGTTCGGGTACAGGTATGGTGAGGTTATTTTGGTCGAGCGCCACAAAGGTGTAAAAGGCCTCGTTGCTTTTATAACGGTTACCCGATGGGATATTTTCGGCCCACACATCAAGCCTCACCTCAACCGAGGTGTTGAACGCCCGGGAAACCTTGGCCTCGATGGTTATCACATCGCCCAGCTTAATAGAATGCTTGAAAGAAACATTGTCGACAGACGCTGTTACCACAATGCGGTTGCAATGTTTTTGCGCAGCAATAGCCGCCGCAATATCCATCCAGTGCAGCAGGCGCCCGCCCATTAAGTTGTTCAGTGTGTTGGTATCATTGGGCAATACCAGCTCATTCATAATGGTATACGATTCTTTGGGCGATTTTCCTTTCATGGGGCAAAGATACGTTTTGAGGCAAGATTTTGAGAATCAAGAACCAAGAATCACGAGCCAGGAGAGAATCGCCAATCGCAGTTCTATTTTTCGTCTTGGTTCTTGTCTCTTCGTTCTTGACTCTTGTTTTCTTGCCTCTTGATTCTGACCTCTTTTCCCCTTAGCTTTAAGCGCTTAAAACCCCAATTCCATTTTATGAAATTCAAATACCTGCGTGTTAGTATAATTACCCCGCTTGCGCTTTGCCTGTTGCTGCCGTTTGGTGCACTGGCTCAAAACAAAACATTGTATACAAGTTTAGAAGATGCCCTGCAATCTGCCGGTAAGCTATCCGGTAACCCGGGTCCGCAAAGCGTTAACTGGACCGATGGCGGCAATAAATACTCGTTTATCAATAATGATGAGATCCGCTCGATGGATGCCCGCACGCAAAAGGATGAGCTGGTATTCACCAACAAAGGGCTGAAGTTGCCGGGCACAAATGAAGATTTTAATTATGAGTCGTTCCAATGGTCGCATGATTCGAAGCATTTGGTTTTCAAAGCCAATTTCAGGCCCATTTACCGCAGGTCGGGTATAGCTGATTACTTTATTTATGATATCGGCAGCAAGCAATTAAAGCAGGCGGCAAAGGATGCCCGTTCGGCAGAATTATCGCCCGATGGCTCAAAGGTAGGCATGGAGCGCAATGGCAACATGTTCGTCTATAATTTCGCGACAGCAAAAGAAACCCAGCTTACCAACGACCAAACCGACGAACACGGCACCTTTAACGGCCACTACGATTGGGTTTACGAGGAAGAGTTTGGCCAGGCACAGGCATGGAACTGGTCGCCGGATAATAAGTACCTGGCTTTTTGGCAATTTGATGAGCGTAAGGTACCTGATTTCCAGATGAGCAATTTTGAGGGCATGCATCCCGACCAGGTACATATCTCCATCCCGCAGGTTGGCGACCCTAACCCATCGGTTAAAATTGGCGTGGTTGATGTGGAATCGGGCAAAAAGGTTTGGTTAACGCCCGATGAGACAGGCGATTTTTATATCCCCCGAATATACTGGACAAGTACGCCCGATGTCATCGCACTGATGACGCTTAATCGCGCACAAAACCACATGAAGCTGTATTTTTTTAATGTGAAAACGGGGGAACACCATGTAGTGCTGGAAGAGCAAAACAAAACCTGGGTAGCAATCTTCAACTTTTACACCAATGTGAATGATATGATCTACTTCCCCGAGAAATCGAAAGAGTTTTTCTGGGTGTCTGACCGTTCGGGGTATTACCATATTTATCGTTACGGTTACGATGGTAAGCAGATAAACCAGGTAACCAGCGGCAATTGGGATATGATAAAGGTTACGGGTATTGATGCGGAAGCAAAGAAAATATACTATCTCTCTGCCGAAACCGGTGGGTTAAATCAGGAGCTTTGGACGATTAATTTTGACGGCAGTAGCAAGAAAAAACTATCAACGGTGAGTGGCTATCACGATATCAATATGTCGCCTAACACAAAATATTTTTTAGATACTTACAGCAATAAAACTACGCCTACGCACGTAGCCCTGGATGATGACAAAGGCAAAGTGTTGAAAATGCTGGAAGATAACCAGGCTGTTGATGAATTTGTAAAAACGCATGCCTACTCGCCGCAGGAGCAGTTTGAATTTGCTGCGAGCGATGGTACCCGGCTGGATGGCTATTATATCAAACCCTTTAACTACGATCCGAATAAAAAATATCCGCTGGTGATGACTGTTTATGGTGGCCCGGAGTCGCATGATATATTTGACAATTTTGCAACCGATACCTGGGCGCAGTGGCTGGCACAAAACGGCTACATCGTTGCCAATGTAAACAACCGAGGTATAGCCAATTATGGCAGTGCATTTATGAAATCGGTATACAAACAACTTGGCAAACTGGAAAGCAGCGACTTTGTCGACCTGGCTAAATTCCTGGTAGGCAAAGGCATAGTTGATCCCAATAACATGGCAATTATGGGCACCAGCTATGGCGGTTTCAGCACAACTTACACATTGCTTACTCATCCCGGTGTGTTTAAAGTGGGCATAGCCAACTCCCCGGTTACCGACTGGCGTTTGTATGACGATGTTTATACCGAGCGGTACATGGCCCCGTTAAACGAAAACGAGGAAGGCTACAAAGCCAGTTCAGTTATCGGCTATGCAAAAAACCTGCAGGATCACTTGTTACTGATACATTCCATGAGCGACGATAACGTGCACCCGGCCAATACCATGCAATTGTTAACCGCTTTAACCAATGCCGGTAAAGACGCAGAACTACGTATCTATCCGCCAGGCGCACATGGCGCAGCATACAACTGGGAAAGCTATAAGCTAATACAAAATGTAAGCTTCCAGTTTTTGGAGAAGAATTTGAAAGGAAAAAATGCGGAGGTGAATTTGAACGGGAAGTAATTTGATTTCGGATGTCGGGTTTTCGATTTCGTGTTTATTAGGTGTCCGTCCGTCCGGTGAAGACGCGTCGGTAGTGGACGGCCGGACACCCGGACTCTCTCAAAATTTGTCATTGCGAGCGAGGAACGAGGGCGGCAACCGCGAACTTTACAGAGCGGGCTGCATAGTTCTACACCGTTCTAGCCGCCCTGTAAAGTTCGCGGTTGCCGCGCTGCGCTCGCAATGACAATGGATTAGAATTTAGTTGTCAACGCAAGCCAATTTTTCCACAAATCCGAAATCGAACACCCGAAATCCGACATTCAGCATTAACTTTGCTATCTTCATACCAGGAAAAGAATAGACGATGCCCGATTTCTCTCACTTACACGTTCATACCCAATTTTCACTGCTCGACGGGGCTGCCGACATATCCAAACTATACAAAAAAGCAGCGGCCGATGGCATGAAAGCCCTCGCCATTACCGACCATGGTAACATGTTCGGTGTGTTTAAATTTGTCGCCGAGGCAGGTAAACACAACGTGAAACCCATTGTTGGTTGTGAGTTTTACGTGGTGGATGACCGCCATAAAAAGCAGTTTACCAAAGAGAAAAAAGACAAGCGTTATCACCAGCTGATGCTGGCCAAAAATCCCGAAGGCTATAAAAACCTGGTTAAACTTTGCTCGCTGGGCTACATGGAAGGGCTCTACAGCAAGTGGCCACGGATTGATAAGGAACTTATATTAAAACATCATAAAGGCCTAATAGCTACCACCTGCTGCCTGGGTGCATCGGTCCCTCAGGCTATTTTACGCGGTACAGAGGAAGAAGCCGAGATCGAATTCAAATGGTGGCTCGACCTGTTTGGTGAAGACTACTACATCGAGATGCAGCGCCACGACATCCCCGAACAAAATACGGTGAATGCGGTGCTGATGAAATTCGCCAAAAAGTATAATGTGAAGATGATCTGCTCTAACGATTCGCACTACGTGGATCAGCAGGACTCAAACGCACACGATATTTTGCTTTGCGTAAACACCGGCGATATGCAAAGCACGCCGATAGCAACCGACGAAGAAGGCGGCAAAGGCTATCGCTTCGGTTTTCCTAACGACCAGTTTTATTTTAAGACGCAGGCCGAAATGGGCAAGCTGTTTCACGATGTGCCGGAATCGCTTGATAACACTAACGAGATTGTAGACAAGGTAGAAGTGCTGAAGCTTAAACGCGATATCCTGCTACCTAACTACGTTATCCCCCCTGAATTTAAAATACATGGCGACAGCGTTGCCGATGCGGATACCCTTAACCAGTGGGAATACCTTAAAGATTTAACCTTCAAAGGCGCCAAAGAGCGTTATATCGATATCGACGCCGAAACGGAAGAGCGTATCAACTTTGAGTTGTTCACTATCCGTACCATGGGATTTGCCGGGTACTTCCTTATTGTAGCCGACTTCATACGGGCTGGCAGGGATATGGGTGTATTTATCGGGCCGGGCCGTGGTTCTGCTGCCGGTTCGGTGGTGGCGTATTGCACGGGCATCACCAATATCGACCCGATGAAGTACAACCTCCTGTTCGAGAGGTTTTTGAACCCCGACCGTAAGTCGATGCCCGATATTGATACGGACTTTGATGATGCAGGCCGCCAGAAGGTTATTGACTATGTGGTTGATAAATACGGTAAAAACCAGGTAGCGCAGATCATCACCTATGGCTCCATGGCTGCGCGAACCAGTATACAGGACGTGGGGCGTGTGCTGGATATGCCGTTATCCGAAATGAACGCCATTAAAAAGCTTGTGCCGGATACTTTGGGTATCACCCTAAAGGATGCCATTGAGCAGGTGCCGGAGCTGAAAGAGATACTAAAAGGTAACGACCTGCGTGCCCAGGTATTGCGCGAAGCTGAAAAGCTGGAAGGCTCGGTGCGTAACACGGGCGTGCATGCGGCGGGTATTATCATAGCCCCTTACGATTTAACAGATATTGTTCCCGTTGCCGTAGCAAAGGATTCCGACCTGCTGGTTACCCAGTACGATGGTCGCGTAATTGAAGATGCAGGTGTTATTAAGATGGACTTTTTGGGACTGAAGACCCTTACCATTTTGAAGGATGCCCTGCGGATGATCAAACAGAACCACGGTGTTGTTATTGATATTGATTATATCCCGCTGGATGATAAGGATACTTTTGAGCTGTACCAGCGCGGAGATACCAACGGCACGTTCCAGTTTGAAAGTGATGGTATGCAAATGTACCTGCGCGACTTAAAGCCAGATAAGTTTGAGGACTTAATTGCCATGAACGCGCTTTACCGCCCGGGCCCTATTGAGTATATCCCCAACTTCATCAGCCGTAAGCATGGTCGTGAGCCGATTACCTTCGATTTACCCGACATGGAGGAATACCTGGGCGAAACCTACGGTATTACCGTGTACCAGGAACAGGTGATGCTTTTATCGCAAAAACTGGCAGGCTTCAGCAAGGGCGATGCCGACGTTTTGCGTAAGGCAATGGGTAAGAAGCAGATTGAGATACTGAACAAAATGGAGTCCCAGTTTATGGATGGGGCGGCTACCAAGGGTCACCCCAAAGATAAGCTTACCAAAATTTGGACCGACTGGAAGGCATTTGCCCAGTACGCGTTCAATAAATCGCACTCCACCTGTTATGCGTTTGTGGCTTATCAAACAGCCTACCTTAAAGCGCATTACCCATCTGAATACATGGCGGCGGTTTTAAATAACCAGAACAACATGGAAAAGATCACCTTTTTTATGGAGGAATGCCGCCGTATGGGTGTACAAGTTTTAGGGCCGGATATTAACGAAAGCGATATGGCTTTTGCCGTTAACAGTAAAGGGCAGATACGTTTCGGACTGACTGGTGTTAAAGGCGTGGGCGACAAGGCTGTTGAAAGTATAATTGAAGAACGTAACGAACGCGGGCCCTATAAATCGGTATACGATTTTGCGCAGCGAAGCAATACCCGGAGCGTTAACCGTAAATCGTACGAAAACCTGGTTTATGGTGGTGGCTTTGACGAGTTCGGGCTAAACCGCGCCCAGTTTTTTGCCAAGACGGAAAATGGTGTGTTAACAGGGGTGGAGCGTTTGATAAAGTATGCTAACGATTACCAGAACACCCAAAGTAGCTCGCAATCGTCGTTGTTTGGCGGGTCAGTAGCTTCTTATATTCCGGAGCCTGCTATGCCCGAAGCCGAGGAATGGCCATTGATTGAAAAGCTGAAATACGAAAAGGATGTGATCGGTATTTACCTTACCGGGCACCCGCTTGATAATTACAAGGTGGAGCTGGACCGCTTTTGCAACAGTACCATCAGCGATTTAAAGATGATGCAGAAAGCCCGCTCAGGCGAAGGGGGCGAGGAACTGATGGCTCAATTTGCCGCGCTGCGCCGCAAAGGTGAGATATGTATCGGCGGCCTTGTAGGTAACGTTCAGCATAAAATGACTAAAACAGGCAAACCATTCGGCACCTTTGTTTTGGAGGATTATAACGAATCGTACGAGTTTGCGCTGTTTGGCGATGACTATGTGAAGTTCCGTAACATGATGATGGATGGCTATTTCCTGCACCTGCGCGGCATCATCGAAGAGAAATTCCGCCAGAAAGATAACTGGGATATGAAGATAACAGTAATGAGCCTGCTATCCGAAATGCGGGATAAGCTCACCAAATCGTTAACCGTTTGCCTGGAACTGAACGCCCTTAATAGCCGCCTGCTTGCCGATTTGCAAGGTCTTATAGACACCAACAATCAAAAATACCCGGTTAAAAACTGCACGCTAAAGTTTATGATAAAAGACAGGGAAGAAAACATGTTGGTTGAGCTGCCCTCCAAAAACTTTAAAGTAAACCCAAGCGATGATTTAATGGCAGATATTTTTAGTTTGACGAACGTGCAGCCGGTGTTGAATTAACCCGGAGGCCCGGCGTCACTTCCCCCCGCGTCACGTCCCCCGGCGTCCTTGCGAGGAACGAAGCAAACTCTGCACATGCTAATCAAAGAAACGCAAGCGTAGTGGTGACCTATCAGCCGCATGCCGGTTCACACGAGATAAAGGTTCTTGAATGTCCTGCGTAGAGGTTGCTTCGTTCCTCGCAATGACGATGCGGATAAAAACTAATTCAACCTGAAAACCGCGGTATCCGTTTTATTGGAGTTAAACAAATCAGCCCCCTTAATTCCCTCCTTCAAAAACTTTCCATAACAATCCTTAATATACAGCTCCATTTCATAATCAGTAGCTTTATGTGCAAAAGCATAAGTTGGCCGATATTGCACAACAAACGCCGAAAGTGTATCACCTTTTAAGCCGGTTACCCTTGCTACAAGCCCATGGCTGAACTTCTGATTTATGTAGTCGGTTTTTTCATCGCGCAGCAAAAGCTTGTTGAATTTGTAGGCACGGGTGCTTTTTTTGGTGAGGGCACGCACTAAAGTTATTACATCAACAGTTAACAATTCGCTGGTGCTATTAGGCACATGATGTACAAATGCATCCATAACTTTTGGACCTTTGTAGTTAAATTGTTTGGCGTAAAACTGTCGGTTGGCTGCCGAATCTCTTTTAAAATCGCGCTCGCGGTTGGAATGGATGACCACTTCATTTAACATAATTTTGGCTGGCTCCAGCTCAATATGCAGGGTTTCCAGGGTATTAGTCACCAGCAACTTAAAAGGTTTGTAGGTAAAGCAGGTAATTTTCAGGCTATCATTTGCGGATGCTGCAATGCTGAAATCGCCGAGGATATTGGTAAATGCTATCCTGCTACCCATCCTTACCATAGCACCGTTAACCGGCAGTTTGGTATCTTTGTCAACTACCTTGCCCTTTATTTGCTGGCAGTAACAAAAGCCGCTGGCGATAATAAAAATAAACAACAGCAGGTATTTCATAGCGTGGCAGTATGAGGTTGCGGGTTTATCATCTACCCAAAAATAACTATCGGCATCAAGCTAAATAATTGTTTAACAACATTTAACAGATGGGTGTCCGTCCGTCCGCAGGAGCTACCGTCTCCCCGGACGGACGGACACCCCTGCAATTAACTTTGGCAATCATCGGCGCAGCAATAATAGTTCAACCAATCCTGTGGCTGGTATTTTACTCTTTTCTCATTCTGAAACATAGCGAACTATTTCACCTGCCAAATTGCCAACTACAAATTTTCTCGCTGGTAAAAATTAAGCAATATAAATTTTACCAGTAATTTAAAAATACCCCTCCCTTACCCACTTACTACATAAATAGTTAAGGATGGCTGTGTGGATAGCGAGAAATAGATATGAGATGCGGGGATATATTACTAACAAAATTAGCAAATATATTTATCTTTTCAAAGCATTATTTGATATTTATTTACCTGCTCCTGGTACAGTTGGACGGCCGGACGGTGTAAGTTAATTCTAATTGATGTAGGGTGTCCGTCCGTCCGCGGGGACTGTAGTCTAACCGGACGGACGGACACCATGAAACTCGCAATTCCTTACTTTGCTAACTTTCCGGACTTTCCCGACTTTCGGACTTTCTAAAAAAACATATCTTTGCGCTATTATGAGCAAATCAACCGACGAACTTTTTAAAAACGTTATATCGCACGCAAAAGAATATGGTTTTGTTTTCCCTTCAAGCGAAATTTATGATGGACTGAGCGCTGTTTATGATTACGGTCAGAACGGTGTGGAACTGAAAAATAACATCAAAACCTACTGGTGGAAAAGCATGGTGCAGATGCACGAGAACATTGTCGGCATTGATTCTGCCATATTTATGCACCCGAAGATCTGGAAGGCCAGTGGTCACGTTGACGGTTTTAGCGACCCGATGATCGATAACAAGGATAGCAAAAAGCGCTACCGTGCCGACCAGCTTTTAGAAGATAAAATTGAACGTTACACAAAAGACGGTAAAACTGATAAGGCCGAATTGTTGCAGGAGGAACTGGACGAGGCCTTAAAAATGGAAAACCTTGTACGTTTAAAAGACCTGATTGTACAACACGAAATTGCCGACCCCATCAGCGGTACCCGCAACTGGACGGATGTGCGCCAGTTTAACCTGATGTTCAGCACCCAGATGGGCGCCGTGGCTGATGATGCCGATGTGGTTTACCTGCGGCCCGAAACGGCCCAGGGGATATTTGTGAACTATTTGAACGTGCAAAAATCGGGCAGGATGAAAATTCCTTTCGGGATAGCGCAGATAGGTAAGGCCTTCCGTAACGAGGTGATTGCCCGCCAGTTTATTATCCGCATGCGCGAGTTTGAGCAAATGGAGATGCAATACTTTGTACGCCCCGGCACACAAAAAGAATGGTTTAACAAGTGGAAAGAAACCCGCTTAAAATGGCACCTGGCTTTAGGTACCGCCCCTGAAAAATACCGTTACCACGAGCATACCAAGCTGGCACATTATGCCGATGCTGCCTACGATATTGAGTTTGATTTTCCTTTTGGATTTAAAGAGGTGGAAGGTATCCACAGCCGCACCGATTTTGATTTGAGCCAGCACCAGAAGTTCAGCACCAAAAAGATGCAGTACTTCGACCCGGAGGTTGACCCTGCAACGGAAAAACCTTATGGTAACTACATCCCTTACGTTATTGAAACCTCGATAGGTCTGGACAGGATGTTTTTGTTAACGATGATCAACGCCTTCGAGGAAGAAGACCTGAGCACCGAAGAAAAACAGGACAGCCGCACCGTATTGCGCCTGCACCCATGTTTGGCCCCGGTAAAGGCAGCCATCTTCCCGTTAATTAAAAAAGACGGTCTGCCCGAAAAGGCGCGCGAAATAATGGACAGGCTGAAATTTGATTTCAACCTGCAATACGAAGAGAAGGATGCCATAGGCAAGCGTTACCGCAGGCAGGATGCAATAGGTACGCCGATATGTATCACTGTTGACCATCAGACATTAGAAGATAACACCGTTACCATCCGCCACCGCGATACTATGGCGCAGGAGCGTGTGGATGCAGGTCAGTTGGAAAAGATTTTGGGTGATTTGGTGAGCTGGAAGAATTTGCTGGGGAGATAAACCGCTTCATCTATAAATTCCGGCTTTCGGCAGATTATACCAAAATAATACAACTTTCATTCCTAATATTGCTGTATAACCCGGCAATATTAGGAACATGAAAAAGATTACCATCGCTATTGTACTGCTTTCGGCAGTAATCACATCGGTTTACGCGCAAAAAAAAGCGGCTTACCACGTTTCAAAAACATTCCATATCAAAAGCAGCGGCGGCTATGATTATATCACCGTCGATTCGGCTTCCGACAGGCTTTACGTATCGCACGGCAACCAGGTGAATGTGCTAAACAAAACCACCGGCGATTCGATAGGTGTTATTAAGTCCGACAAAGATGTGCATGGTATTGCCATTGTAAGCCAATTAGGCAAAGGGTACATTACCAATGGTTCGGCTGCCAGCGTAGCGGTTTTCGACCTAAAAACCTTTAAAATACTTGCCCATGTGCCGACAGGTATGTTTGCCGATGGTATTTTGTATGATGACTATTCAAAAAAGGTCATCAGCTGTAATGGCAAAAGTAAAAACATGACGTTTATTGACCCGGCAACCGACAAAGCCGTAGCCACTGTACAACTTACCGGCTGGCCTGAAACCGCTGCCAGCGATGGCAAAGGGAAAATATACGTTAACAATGCCGAAAAAAGCGAGATTGACGTGATAGACGCCACCACCTATAAAATGGTAAACACCTGGCCAATTGCTCCGGGAAAAAGCGCTTCGGGTTTAGCTATCGACAGGAACACCATGCGTTTGTTTGCCGGCTGCGATAATAAATTACTGGTAGTGATGGACGCCACCAATGGCAAAGTAGTGACCACGTTGCCGATAGGTGATGAGTGCGATGCCGTAGGATTTGACAAAAAACTTAAAACAGTTTACTCATCAAATGGAGAAGGCACGTTAACCGTTATCAAAGAACTGTCAGCAAATAAATTCACGGTTGTTCAAAATCTTAAAACAAAAGCTGGTGCACGTACAATCGCTGTCGACCAGGTAACACACCTGTTGTACCTGCCTACCGGCAAGTTCGGCCCTAAAAAAGCAGGCGAATTCAGGCCATCGCTTATCCCGGGTACTTTTGAAGTATTGGTGGTAAGCAGCGGTTTATAATTATTGATAGGAGATTAGCGATTAGTTTACTATTTTTCGTTTTTAAACCCGGAACTCAAAAGCCGGGCATAATATAAATGGAAAGCAACCAAACCAAAATCGGCATCAAATCATGGGCGGAAGAAGACCGGCCGCGTGAGAAACTAAGCGGGCAGGGCAGGCGTGCCTTAACCGATGCTGAACTGATTGCCATACTGATAGGTTCGGGCAGCAGGAACGAAACGGCTGTTGAATTAAGCAAACGCATCCTGCACCATTACGAAAACGACCTTAACAAGCTGGGCAAAGCCTCCATAGCCGAACTATCCAAATTTAAAGGCATCGGCGAAGCCAAAGCCATTTCCATCATAGCCGCGCTCGAAATCGGAAGGAGAAGAAACGATACCGACAGCCCAGACCCGGAACATATCGGCAGCAGTCGTGACGCCTACAACATCATGAAGCGCCATTTCATCGACCTGAAACACGAAGAATTTTGGATAATGCTCACCAGCCGCTCATCAAAGCTGATAGCAAAGGAACTGATAAGCAGGGGCGGCCTATCTGAAACATCGGTTGACCCAAAGATTATTTTCGGAATGGCGCTGCAACACCAGGCTAGCAATATTTTCCTGTTCCATAATCACCCCTCGGGCAACTTAAGCCCAAGCCACCAGGATATTCATCTCACCAAAAAATTAGCAGAAGCCGGCAAGCTGCTGGATATCAGGATTCTCGACCATTTGATTATCACCGATAAAGGCTTTTACAGTTTGGCGGATGAAGCGCATTTTTAAAGAATAGCTCTCCTCACCGCGCGTCATTGCGAGGAACGAAGCAACCTCTACGTAGGACGTTCACGGACCTTAGTGTTTATGGTGACCTAAACGCGGCTGATAGGTCACCACAAAGCTTTTGCTTCGTTGATTTGCATACGTAGAGGTTGCTTCGTTCCTCGCAATGACGAGAGTGAGAAATCGCTCGTATTTTTACAAACAACATCATCACAATAGCGTTATCTTTAAACAAAAATTTAACGCCATGATAACTCCAGACAACCAGATACCCTTAGACGATTCTGACAATTCAGAAAACGAAGATCAGCCAAGCCAGCAGGACATTCACGGTAACGGATTTGACGATATCGCTGAAGAAAATGAAGTTGACGACAATTCTGACCCGGCGTCGTTACAACAAGCTTATGATGCTGCAGAATCAGCCTACACGCTTGATATCGGTGATGATGGCGATACGGATAATGATGATTAATCAATAATTTTTGTCATTCTGAGCGAGAGCGAAGAACTATTTCTTGAACGCAGTGAAAAATTTTATACTAGCGATTTAACAGCGGACAAGTATGGAGGCGACCTATCCAATGGATAAGATTCTTCACTACGTTCAGAATGACAAAATAATTTAGCTATTACGCTCCCCTAAACTTTTCCGACTTTCCTCACTTTCCGGACTCTTTTCTCACTTTCGGACGTTCCGTCTTCCCGACTTTCGGACTAATTCCTATCTTTGCCGATTATCATTTAGCTGTAATGAAGATATCGTATAATTGGCTTAAAGAATTTATTGATACCGATAAAACTCCCGGAGAGATTTCAACCATATTAACCGGCACTGGTTTGGAGGTGGAGAGCCTCGAAAAAGTGCACGCTGTTCCCGGTGGACTGGAAGGCCTGGTGATTGGCTTCGTAAAGGAGCGTTACCAGCACCCCAATGCCGACAGGTTAAGTGTCACCAAAGTTGATGTTGGCACAGGTGAAGATTTACAGATAGTTTGCGGCGCACATAACGTGGCAGCCGGTCAAAAAGTGGTAGTGGCTACCGTTGGTACAACCGTATACCCAACCGTTGGCGAGCCATTTAAAATAAACAAATCGAAAATACGTGGCGAGGTATCCGAAGGGATGATCTGCGCTGAGGATGAAATTGGCCTGGGCACCGACCATGCCGGCATCATGGTGCTCGACGCTGATGCTGAAGTAGGCTCGCTGGCCAAAGAATACTTTAAACTTAACGACGATTACCTTTACGAAATAGGCCTAACCCCTAACCGTGCCGATGCAACTTCGCATTTAGGTACGGCAAGGGATATTGCTGCGTTCCTGAAAATCGGCATAAAAAAACCGGATGTTTCGGCATTTAAGGTTGATGATACCTGCCGCACAGTTAAGGTTGTGGTGGAGAATGAGGCTGCAAGTCCGAGGTACTCGGGTGTTACCATATCAGGCGTTGAGGTTAAAGAATCACCAAAATGGATAAAGGAAAGGCTGGCTGTTATCGGCATCCGTTCTATCAATAATATTGTTGATGCGACTAACTACGTGCTGCATGACCTTGGTCAGCCCCTGCACGCTTTTGATGCCGACGCTATTACAGGCAATACGGTCATCGTAAAAAACTATCCCGAAGGCACCACCTTTAAAACTTTGGACGATGTGGAGCGCAAACTCAGCGCCGATGATTTGATGATAGGCAATGCCGAAGCACCGATGTGTATAGCCGGTGTGTTTGGCGGTGCGGACTCGGGTGTAAAGGCATCAACCAAAAATATCTTTTTAGAGAGTGCTTATTTTAACGCTGTTTCAGTTCGTAAGACATCGAAACGCCATGGGCTGAAGACTGATGCCTCGTTCCGTTTTGAGCGCGGTACCGACCCGGATATGACCGTGTTTGCCCTTAAACGTGCAGCGCTGTTAATACAGGAAATAGCAGGCGGAAAGATATCGTCAGAAATATCAGACAACTATCCAAACCCGGTTGCACCTTTTGAAATTGAGGTAACTTATAAAAACATCCACAGGCTGATAGGCAAGGAAATTCCGCATGGCGAAATAAAAGGCATATTAACCGCTTTGGATATCCAGATTGTTGGCGAAACAGGAGAGGGGCTTTCATTAAAAGTACCACCATACCGTGTGGACATTACCCGTGAGGTGGATATTGTGGAAGAAATACTGCGTATCTATGGGTATAACAATATCGAAATCCCTACGCAAATCAGGGCATCATTAAATAACTCGCAAAGGCCGGAAAAGGATACTGTTCAGAATTTGATTTCGGATATGCTGAGTGCCAATGGCTTTAATGAAATTATGTCGAACTCGTTGACCAAGTCGGCTTATTCATCAAACCTGGATACAGCGGTTAAGATTCTGAACCCCTTAAGCAGCGATTTGGACGTAATGCGCCAAACCTTGATCTATTCAGGCTTGGAAGCCATCGCCTACAACACTAATCGCCGCAATGCCGATTTGAAGCTGTACGAGTTCGGCAAGGTTTACGAGCTGAAGGAAGATAAATACAGCGAAACACAAAGGTTCGCCCTGTTTATATCAGGCGTTGATAAACCTGAGCAATGGAACCAAAAGGCTAAGGCCGTATCGTTTTACAACCTGAAGGCTATTGTTGATGGCATTATCACTAAATTAAACATCAGCGATCTAACGCTGGAAGAATCGACCTGCAGCAAACTGGCCTGGGGCATGCAATACAAACGCAATGGCAAGCAACTGGTTAAATTCGGCAAGGTATCGGCAGATGCTTTGAAAAAGGTTGATGTGGAAAAGGAAGTATTTTGTGCCGATTTTAATTTCGACATGATATTAATGGCAGTCCGCAAAAACAAAATTGTATTCCAGGATGTGCCTAAGTTCCCATCGGTTCGTCGCGACCTTTCGATGCTGATTGATAAAGCGGTAACCTTTGGCCAGCTTAAACAAATAGCTGAAAGAACTGAGCGCAAGCTATTGCAGGATGTAAGCGTGTTTGATGTTTATGAAGGCGACAAGCTGCCGTCTGGTAAAAAGTCGTACGCGTTGAGCTTTATCATCCAGGACAGTGAAAAAACGCTTACCGATAAAGCCATCGACAGCATTATGCAAAAGTTAATTTATAATTTAGGCAAAGAAGCTGGCGCGGAGATCAGAAAATAATTAGTGAATGGGTGAATTAGTGAATTAATGATTAAGTAATTGTAAATTTGAAAATAAGTGGGTTCCGGGATTTGTGATTGGTATTTAAATATTAATTAATATATTCAGCCCTTAAAACATTAGCAAAAAAATAAATTCACTAATTCGCCAACTCAGTAATTCACTAATTAAACCATGGCCTTAGCAGAGCAGTTAAATTCAATTGTTGAAAGAACGGAGCGCTTAATTGAGCTTTGTGCTGCTTTGCAGGAGGAAAATGACTTGTTGAAGCTGGAGAGCCAGTCGCTTTCGGTGGCGCTGGATGCAAGCCGGAATAAGACAAAAGAGCTTGATGAAAAGCTCCGCGCATTGAAGATGGCGAAGTCATTTTCAGAAACAAATGAAAAAAGTCTTGACATAAAGCAAAAAATTAACGAATTTGTGCAAGAAATAGATAAGTGTATTGTATTATTGAAGAAATAATACAAAAGTGAATAGCTCAAATGGGAGAAATCTCTATTAAAATAAATATTGCTGACAGAGTTTACCCCTTAAAGGTGAACATGGAAGAGGAAGAAATAATACGTAGGGCAGCCAAACTGATTAATGACCGGATAAAAGAATACCAGGAAAATTACGCAGTTAGGGATAAACAGGACTTGCTTTCGATGTGTGTGCTGCATTACGCAACATCCTCGTTAAAAGCTGATATGAAGGTTTCGGTAGAAGATACCGAAGTGACTGACAAGGTTTACCAGTTGGATTATTTGTTATCAGAATTTTTTTCAAAGCAATAAACGTTCTTTACATACAAACAGAGCAATTAAGATTTAACCGCAGTTAAATTTTAAGTTTCACTATTAAAAACTTAACGCTTCAATATAGATGGATGGAAGCGGATTCGTTAATCGTAATGGTTAAACGGGAAGCCGTGAGTCCATATTCGAAAAGAAGTTTTTAGATACATGAACCTTAGAAATTAGTTGCGGTTTTTTTTTATTATATACCAATTATAGACATGAGTAATACATTATTATACCTTATCATCGGAGTGTTGATAGGGGGACTACCGGGGTTCTTACTCGGACGGTTTTTACTGAAAAAGCTATTCAAAGATCAGGAAGTAGCAGCCCAGGGCAAAGTAAAAAAGATTTTAAAGGATGCTGAAAACGATGCTGAAATCCTTAAAAAGAACAGGTTGCTTGAAGCCAAAGAGAAGTTTTTGCAGATGAAAGCTGAGCACGAGCAGCAGATCAACGAGAAAAACAACGTTATCAATCAGCGTGAAAACGGCGTTAAGCAAAAGGAGCAATCGTTAAACCAACGCCTCGAGAATCAAAATCGCAAGGATACTGAGTTGGATAACCTGCGTAAAAATTTGGAGCGCCAAACCGAAATTGTTACTAAAAAGCAGGAAGAAGTTGAAGTGCTGAAAAATTCGCACGTGCAGCAATTGGAAACTATTGCAGGCTTATCTGCCGAGGATGCCAAAAATCAACTGATTGACAATCTGCGTGAAGAAGCCCGCAGCAAGGCGATGGCCCAGATAAAAGACATTGTTGACGAAGCTAAATTAACTGCTACCAAAGAAGCCAAAAAGATAGTTATCCAAACTATTCAGCGTACAGCAACCGAGGCGGCTATTGAGAATACAGTCTCTATTTTCAATATCGAAAACGACGAAATTAAGGGCCGAATCATTGGTCGCGAAGGTCGTAACATCCGTGCATTGGAAGCGGCTACCGGTATAGAAATTATTGTGGATGATACCCCGGAGGCTATTATTTTATCGGGCTTTGACCCTGTCCGCAGGGAGATTGCCCGTCTGGCCATGCACCGCCTGGTGACGGACGGACGCATACACCCGGCACGTATTGAGGAAGTGGTTGCCAAAACCAAAAAGCAGATAGAGGAAGAAATTGTTGAAATAGGCGAACGTACCGTAATCGACTTAGGTATTAGCGGCCTGCACCCGGAGCTTATCCGTATGGTAGGCAGGATGCGTTACCGTTCATCGTACGGGCAAAACCTTTTGCAGCACTCACGCGAGGTGGCCAATTTCTGCGCTACGATGGCGGCTGAGTTAGGCTTGAATGTTAAGCTTGCCAAACGCGCCGGCTTACTGCATGACATTGGTAAAGTGCCTGACGATAACCCGGAATTGCCGCACGCAATTTTAGGTATGCAGCTGGCCGAAAAATATAAGGAGCATCCTGAAGTTTGTAACGCCATAGGTGCCCACCACGATGAGGTGGAAATGACTTCGATGTTGTCGCCAATTATACAGGTTTGTGATGCCATATCAGGCGCAAGGCCGGGTGCACGCCGCGAGGTGGTTGAAAGCTACATCAAGCGTTTAAAAGAGCTGGAAGAGCTTGCATTATCATACCCTGGTGTTGAGAAAACATTCGCTATACAGGCTGGTCGTGAATTGCGCGTGGTTGTTGAAAGCGAAAAGATAAGCGATGCACAATCAGAAATATTGGCGGCAGATATATCAAACCGCATACAAACCGAAATGACATACCCCGGCCAGATAAAGGTTACCGTAATAAGGGAAACCAGGTCGGTGGCGTTTGCGAAATAAATTAATTGCAACCCTCTCTGTAAAAGGAGAGGGTTTTATAATTTATAAACCGTGGCAACTAACAATAATTCGGGCAAAAGCGCAAAAATGCACACCAGTGGTGGTTCTGCGTTAGCAGATAAACGGCCTGTTGATGTTTATTTTGACAAATACGCCGAAAGCCATCAAAACCCAACAAATAAAAGTATCCACTGGGCATGTGTGCCGCTTATCGTATTTAGTTTATTGGGGTTGTTTTGGGCTATTCCGTTTCCTTACTTAAAATTTTTAGGCAGATATAACGGCTTCGTTAACTGGGCATCGTTTTTAATCGGTTTCAGTATCTATTACTATTATAAGCTTTCACCGGTGTTGTCATACTTAATGCTGCTTATATTATTTGCTTTTAGCTATGGAATTATAGAGCTGGATACCTGGCAAAAAGCCGGTGGTCCGGCCATATGGCAGGTATGCCTGGGTATTTTCGTAATTTCATGGGTTGGGCAATTTATAGGCCATAAGATCGAGGGTAAAAAGCCTTCTTTTTTAGATGATCTTAAGTTTTTGCTTATCGGTCCTATCTGGCTGCTTCATTTTATATTGAAGAAGTTTTCAATAAGATATTAGAAGAAGAATCAAAAAGACAAGAGTCAGGAAGGTGGCAGAGGATTTTGATACCGACGTCTGTTGGTCTTGATTCCTGGCTCTTGATTCCTGGCTCTTGATTCTTGACTCTCTTCCCTACAAATTCTTCCCCAGTTTATCCAGGATATCCTGCGGCACTTTCTCCAAATCAAGTACTAAAAACCCATCCAGGCAATCGGCAAATTTAGGGTCGATGTTGAAGCAGATGATTTTAGCATTGAGGCCGATGTATTGGCGCAGCAATACAGGTACTTTTAGGCTCCTGGTTTCCACTTCGGAAATCAAATTATCCAATCCTTTAAAACTGTCCTCTCCCGACATGAGCAGGTCAGTATCAATGCTGCCAAGGTCAACTTTGAATTTTTTGCGTGGCTTTACATACTGTGCCATTTCTTCGTCAAAGTGATTGCGGTTAATATAGTCTACAATCAGCGATTTTGAGAAGTTGGAGAAAGAGTTGCTGATGCTTACCGGCCCGATTAAATAGCGATAGCGCGGGTTATCGATCAAATATTTTAATATGCCTTTCCAAAGTAAAAACAGGGGTAAAGGCTTCAACTGGTATTCCTTACGTATCCACGACCGGCCCAGTTCAATGCTCTTTTTAAGCACCGGTGTAAATTGCGATTTTATCTTAAACAATTCCGAAACATAGAACCCCTTTTTGCCTATGCTGTAAAATATCTCGTCGCCCAGGCCAATACGGTAGGCACCGACAAGCATTTTTGCATCGGTATCCCAAATAAATAAATGGTGGTAATAAATATCATACTCATCCAGGTCGATAGATTTGTTGGTGCCCTCGCCAATCTCGCGGAAGGTAACCTCGCGCAACCGGCCAATTTCGCGGATAGTGCAGGGGATAAGGGTTGTGGGCGCAATGTATACCTCGTAGTTTTTTTCAACCCAAATACGGTAATCATCGCGAAGCGCCGAGATTTCTTTATCAAGTATATCGCCGGCAATGGCTGGTGCTATTTCGGCAGGCTGTTTTTTTATCTTAAACAGGTTCCGCGGGTTGAAAATCTTCTTTTCGTCTTCAAGCCCGGTGCCCAATGCATAGGTACGAGCCCTCAGATAGTTAAGCAGTTTGGCGCTATTGGTGTAATCGGGTATATCAACAACATTTATCGGCTTGCCAATGCGCAGTTTAATGGTGTGCCCGTGCTTGTTAAAAAGTTCAGACGGTAGTTTAGCGGTACGTAACGCCGGGTGTATCAAGCTAAGCAAGTTAAACAGCAGCCCGTTATTGCCATGGAAATAAATTGGTACTACAGGCACCTTTGCTTTGGCTATTATCTTACCTACAACCGGGTGCCAAAGCCTGTCGGTTACCTGTTGTTT
The DNA here is from genome assembly GCF_025359345.1 of Mucilaginibacter sp. Lineage (GTDB taxonomy): Bacteria > Bacteroidota > Bacteroidia > Sphingobacteriales > Sphingobacteriaceae > Mucilaginibacter. The sequence goes on along the minus strand of NZ_JANYGQ010000022.1, from coordinate 16,016 downwards.
ATCTACTTTATAGGTAGATACCTCTCCTGCAGGAAATATGCCAATAGGCGTACCGTTGGCAAGCAATTCGAGCGTGTTTTTTAAGCCGCTGATGCTTGATGAATGTTCCACATTTTCAAACGGGTTTACGGCGATAAAGTAGTCGGCAAGGTTGGGTATTTTTTTGAGCAGGAAGTTGGCCATCAGTTTGGCATCGGGCCTTACCATGCAAAGCATCTTTAGCAATACCATACCTTCAATGCCGCCGTACGGGTGGTTGGCTATGGCAATAAAGGCGCCGGTTTTGGGTATATGTTTTAAATCGCTTTCGTCAAACTCGATATCAATGCCGCAGCCTTCTAATATTGCATCAACAAACTCGGGGCCTACCTTTGGCTGTGCCTGGGCAAACAGGTCGTTTACCTGGTTTATCTTCATTAATTCCATCAGTAAGCCGGCCAGCCCGGGCATGTGCAGCTTATCCAGCTTGGTGGCTTTGGCAAATTCTTCGGTGGTAATTACTTTCATACTTATAAAATAAACCCTGCTGATAGGGCCATAAATATCCTGAAAAATTATTTAATTTAACCCTGATAAACCTGTTAATGAAAACGCGGATAAAAAATTACCTGTCAATAACCAAAAAGGAATGGAATGCTTTGGTTGTACTGGTTGTTTTGATTGCATTGGTACTTGCCGCGCTCTATGTTTATCAGGTGTTCAGCAAAGATAATACAATAAATTTCAAAGATTTTAACAAAGCAGCAGCGCAATTAAACAAAGCGGGCGTCAAATCCGGCTTCGACCCTGACAAAGAAGCGCCGGAAACCACGGAAAGGAAAACGCCGCCGGTTATGTTTCCTTTTAACCCCAATATCCTAACTATATCGCAATGGCAACAATTGGGATTGAATGAGCACCAGGCAGAAGTTATAAAGCATTATACCGACAAAGGTGGCAGATTTTATAACAAGCAGGATTTAAAGAAAATATATGCCATCACCCCTGATGATTATAAGCGACTGGAGCCATACATCAGTATCCCCGACGCAGTTTATACGTCAAACAAACTGAGGCCCGGCGAAATCATCGAACTAAACGGCGCCGATTCGACAAAACTGACAGCGTTGAGAGGTGTCGGGCCTGCGTCGGCAGTAATAATTTTACGTTACCGCAACAGATTGGGTGGCTTTTGCCGCAAGGAGCAATTGAAGGAAGTTTATGGGATGGACTCACTGCGATATGAAGAAATAAAATCGCAGGTATCAGTAAACCCGGCAAAAATTGAAAAAATACCCATTAATTCCGTATCGTTCGACCAATTGCGGTTGTTCCCTTATCTGAATTACAAACAGGTAAACGCTGTAATTGAATACCGCAAACAGCACGGCAATTATAATTCGATAGATAATTTGAAAAATATTGTGCTGTTGGATGCCGGAATTTTACGTAAAATTGAACCATATATAAGTTATAAATGATAGCGCAGCAAATAAAATCGGCCATACGCGATATACCTGATTTCCCGAAGCCGGGAATAATATTCAAGGATATTACCCCTATATTAAAAAGCCCGCAATTATGCGAAAGCATAGTAAATGCCTTTGCCGAAAAATTGCAGGGTACCAACATTGATGCCATTGCCGGGATAGAAAGCCGGGGTTTTTTATTTGGACTAACACTGGCTACCAAATTAGGCGTCCCATTTGTGCCGGTTCGTAAGGCTGGCAAGCTGCCGTTCACCATAAAGCAAAAGGCTTATAAACTGGAATACGGCACAGCCGTCATTGAACTCCATACCGATGCATTCGAACCAGGCCAGCATATATTGATACACGACGACCTGTTGGCAACCGGCGGCACCGCATTAGCCGCCAGCGAACTGATACAGGAAATGGGCGGTATTGTTGCCGGGTTCTCCTTTGTGGTTGAATTAGGTTTTTTGAACGGGAGAGAAAGGATTGCTGAAGTTTGCGATAAGGTGGTTGTGTTGGCGGAGTATTGATTGATAAAAATGCCTGGTCTTGTAATAATTAAAGCCAAAATTAAAGTCCTAACCGCCGAGGAAGGCGGCAAAAGACGAACGTGTATTTTTAGTGGATATCGGCCAAATCACGTATTTGAGGTTCCGGTGAATAATTACCTTATAACCTACATAGGTGATGTGATTTTCGATTATCCAGAAATATGCCCAGGTGATGAAAAAGAAGTTATTGTAAGATTTATTAAAGATCAGCCGATTGATAAATATCTATTTGTAGGCAATAAATGGAGAATTCAAGAGGGAAGTAATTTGATTGCGACAGGAGAAATTTTAGAATTGCTTTGACCTCGGTACATACCCCTATTCCCCCTAAACCTACAATTCATACCATATACCAAAAGTGTCCCTTTTCATAGTTGTTATAAGCAAACCAATGCGTAAAATATTATGTTACTTTGCTAAAAATCAATTATAAATACATGGATTCTTTGCTCACCGATGTACCTGCCGGGTACGATTTTTCTATAAACGATAATCAAAAAATGATAGGCCAGATGGCCAGGGATTTTGCCGAAAAACATATTCGTCCGCATGTGATGGAATGGGATGAGACGCAGCATTTCCCAATTGATTTATTCAAGCAACTAGGCGAACTGGGTATGATGAGCGTGTTTGTGCCCGCAGAATATGGTGGCTCAGGTTTTGGGTATTTTGAATACGTAACTGTTATTGTTGAAATAGCAAAAGTTTGCGGCTCTATCGGTTTATCGCTTGCAGCACATAATTCATTATGTACAGGTCACATCCTTGCCTTTGGCAGCGAGGAACAAAAGCACCGCTGGTTGCCCAAACTTGCGACTGCTGAATGGCTGGGTGCATGGGGCCTAACTGAAGCTAACACCGGGTCGGATGCAATGGGAATGAACACAACTGCCGTTTTAGATGGCGACCACTATATTGTAAATGGTTCAAAAAACTGGATTACCCACGGCAAATCGGGCAACGTAGCTGTGGTAATGGTAAGGACAGGGGAGAAGGGCGATTCGAAAGGAATATCAGCTATTGTTATTGAAAAAGGTACTCCCGGCTTTACCCATGGCAAAAAAGAAAACAAGCTGGGTATGCGTGCATCCGAAACCACTGAGCTGATATTTGATAATTGCCGCGTACCAAAAGAAAATTTATTAGGCGTAGAAGGCGAGGGCTTTAAGCAGGCAATGAAGGTGCTTGATGGCGGCCGTATATCTATCGCTGCTTTATCATTAGGTATTGCCAAAGGTGCTTTTGAAGCTGCTGTGGCTTACTCAAAAGAACGCAAGCAGTTTGGGCAAGCAATAAGTAATTTTCAGGGTATCGCCTTTAAACTGGCTGACATGGCTACCGAAATAGAAGCAGCCGAACTGTTGATAATGCAGGCTGCCGATTTGAAAAACAGGCACATGCCGGTTACAAAACAGTCGGCAATGGCGAAGTACTTTGCATCGGAGGTTGCTGTGCGTACCGCTACAGAGGCCGTACAGATATTTGGCGGCTATGGTTATACCAAAGATTTCCCGGTTGAAAAATATTACCGCGATGCCAAACTATGCACAATAGGTGAGGGGACGAGTGAGATACAGAAGATTGTGATAAGTAGGGAAGTGTTGAAGTAAGGGTTGCAAGGTTGAAATGTTGCAAAGTTGAAATGTTATTAAATTATAGCCTGCAACAACTTTACAACTTTAAAACATTTCAACAAACCCCTTTCACATTCAAAAACAATTACTTACCTTTGCCCTCCCTGAAAGGAGGTATTTGGGAATTATGATCATTATTAACGTAAAAGACGGCGAATCATTAGATAAAGCATTGAAACGCTTCAAGAAGAAATTTGAAAAGACCGGTGTTTTAAGAGAACTTCGCAGTCGCCAGGCATTTGAGAAAAAATCAATTACCCGTCGTCACGAAATTAAACACGCCATCTACAAGCAGAATATGAACTTAGAACCAACCGTTTAATTCTTGCAAAAGAATTTTTCGATTTTCTAATCAAAATATCAAAACTATTTGTACATTCATCATTCGGATGTACAAGTAGTTTTTATGTTTATAGACCGTTTTATCCGCTATATTAAGTTCGAAAAGAGGTACTCCCCGCACACTGTATCGGCCTATCAATCAGACCTTGACCAGTTCGTGTCGTTTCTGAACAACCCCGATAACACAATACCACCGCCAGTTCCTGAAATTACACATCCTAACCAAATTACGCATTATCATATCCGTAACTGGATGGTTGAGCTAATGAACCATAAAATTTTAGCCCGTTCGGTAAATCGTAAAATAGCTACGCTGCGCAAGTATTTTAAATTTATGGTGCAGGAAGGGGTAATTGAAATAAACCCCGCGTCAAAAATCAATACGCCCAAAATCCCTAAAAACTTACCTGTTATTGTTGAAGATGTCAAGCTAACTCAAATGCTTGACGAAAACGAGGTGTTTAGCCACGATTTTAAAGGCCTGCGGGATAAACTGGTGATTGAAATGCTATTTGGCACCGGCATGCGCCTTTCGGAGCTACTGGGCGTTAAGGATACCGATATAAACGTTTACGAAGGCACCATAAAGGTTTTGGGTAAGCGTAATAAGGAACGCATTATCCCGGTAAACAATGAGTTGAAATTATTAATAGCTGAATACCAGGAGTTAAAGAAAAAGCAGGATTTTTTCGGTAACAATTCGTTAACGTTAATCGTTACAGATAAAGGAGCCAATGCTTATTCAAAGCTCATTTATTTAATAGTGCAGAAGTATCTATCTTATATATCAACCCAAAATAAGAGAAGCCCGCATGTGCTGCGGCATACCTTTGCCACCAGCCTGTTAAACAGGGGAGCCGATTTAAATGCTATTAAAGAACTTTTGGGCCATGCCAACCTAAGCGCAACCCAAATTTATACACACAATTCCGTTGAACGATTAAAGTCTATTTACAAACAAGCCCATCCAAAGGCTTAACAAAGGAGGAATCATGAAAATCACAGTGCAATCTATTCGTTTTAATGCAGACAAGAAGTTATTGGATTTTATTCAGAAGAAGACCGATAAGCTTGACACCTATTACGACCACATTATAAGTGGTGAGGTTTACCTGAAATTAGAGAATGTTGAAGATGAAGCCAATAAAATAACGGAGATTAAACTGATGCTGCCGGGGAATCAAATATTTGCCAAAGAGCAATGTAAAACGTTTGAAGAAGCTACCGACCTGGCAATTGAGAGCCTGAGAAAACAAATTGAAAAGCATAAACAAAAGAAAACCGTTGCCGCGGCTGCCGCAAAAAAGGCAGTTTTATTAGCCACAGAGGACGAGTTTTAAGTTAAATAAACAGTATTTTTTTATTTAAATCGGTGGGTATCAGCCCGCCGATTTTTTTTTAGAAAATAAATTTTGTTCAGCATTAAAAATGTGTAAATTTGCAATCCCTTTCAGAGAGGTATGTAACACGCCTCTCCAAGTTAAAAGGGTTGGTTCTTTAAAATAAAAAAATACAGCCTTATTAATTAACCGGTATAATTCCGATGTTAAATTAACTGATGGAATTAAAAGGGTAATAAATTAAGCCTCCTTAGCTCAGCTGGTAGAGCGACTGACTTGTAATCAGTAGGTCATTGGTTCGATCCCGATAGGAGGCTCTGTTAATTTCGGAAGCGTAATGTTTAGCTTCAACTTTGGACATTGCAAATCCGAAATCAACAAATGGGGGGATACCAGAGCGGTCAAATGGGACGGACTGTAAATCCGTTGCTTCGGCTACGAAGGTTCGAATCCTTCTCCCCCCACAGAAATGAATTAGTGAGGGTTGAATTAGTGAATTGGTGATTGAATTTTTATAATTCGATAAATCACTAATTCGCTAATTCATTCATTAATTAAAAAGCGGAAGTAGCTCAGTTGGTAGAGCGATAGCCTTCCAAGCTATAGGTCGCGAGTTCGAACCTCGTCTTCCGCTCAATAATATGTCGGATTTCGAAATTTCGATTTCGGACGTTTAAAAAAGATGGCTGGACGCCGGGTGAATTGTTGACAAAGGATTTAAATCCGAAATCGAACATCCGAATTCCGAAATCGAAATTAGCCGACGTAGCTCAGGGGTAGAGCACTTCCTTGGTAAGGAAGAGGTCATGGGTTCAAATCCCATTGTTGGCTCAATATTATAACAAGTATATAATAGAATGCATTTTTAAGTATAAATTAACCTACAAATAATAAAATAAATCATGGCAAAAGAAAAGTTTGACCGCAGTAAACCGCACTTAAACATCGGTACTATCGGTCACGTTGACCACGGCAAAACAACCCTTACAGCGGCTATCACAAAAGTATTAAGTGATGCAGGTTTATCAGAAGCCCGTTCATTTGATTCAATTGACTCAGCTCCTGAAGAAAAAGAACGTGGTATTACTATTAACACAGCGCACGTTGAGTATTCAACTGCAAACCGTCACTATGCTCACGTAGATTGTCCGGGTCACGCTGACTATGTAAAAAACATGGTTACAGGTGCTGCACAAATGGACGGTGCGATTATAGTAGTGGCTGCAACAGATGGTCCGATGCCACAAACTCGCGAGCACATCCTGTTAGCACGCCAGGTAGGTGTACCTTCATTGGTTGTATTCATGAACAAAGTGGATATGGTTGATGATCCTGAATTATTAGAATTAGTTGAAATGGAAATCCGCGAATTATTATCGTTCTATGATTTCCCTGGTGATGATATCCCTGTTATTCAAGGTTCGGCTCTTGGTGGCTTGAACGGCGATCCAATGTGGGTTGGTAAGATTATGGAGTTAATGGATGCTGTAGATAGCTACATTCCAATTCCTCCGCGTTTAACTGAGCTTCCATTCTTAATGCCTGTTGAAGACGTATTCTCGATCACTGGTCGTGGTACTGTTGCAACTGGTCGTATTGAGCGTGGTGTTATCAACTCAGGCGAGCAAGTTGACATCCTTGGTATGGGTGCTGAAAACTTAAAATCAACTGTAACAGGTGTTGAAATGTTCCGCAAGATCCTTGATCGTGGCGAAGCTGGTGACAACGTAGGTTTATTGTTACGTGGTATTGAAAAAACAGATATCCGTCGTGGTATGGTTATTTGCAAACCAGGTTCAGTTAACCCGCACACTGATTTTAAAGCAGAAGTTTACGTATTATCAAAAGCAGAAGGTGGCCGTCACACTCCATTCTTCAATAAATACCGTCCGCAATTCTATTTCCGTACAACTGACGTAACCGGTGAGATTTCATTGGCTGAAGGTGTAGAAATGGTTATGCCAGGTGATAACGTTACCATCACTGTAAAGCTGATCAACGCTATCGCTATGGAAAAAGGCTTACGTTTCGCTATCCGTGAAGGTGGCAGAACAGTAGGTGCCGGCCAGGTAACTGAAATTTTAAAATAACCCCCTAACCTCTGCCGAAAGGCGGAGATTAAGGTTAGGTTAGGGTTAATTTCAACGCAAAGTACTTAGCTTTTTAGCTAAGTACTTTGTTAATAAAAAACATCCCTTTGAGGATATACTAATAAACGGGAATAGTTCAATGGTAGAATAGAGGTCTCCAAAACCTTTGATCAGGGTTCGAATCCTTGTTCCCGTGCATTAATACAGTAAACTAAAAAGATGGCTAACGTATCTGAGTATATTAAAGAGAGCTATATTGAGCTAACCGAAAAAGTTACCTGGCCAACCTGGAGAGACCTGCAAAACAGTTCGATCCTGGTATTGGTTGCGGCGCTTATAATTGCATTAATAATTTCGTTAATGGATCAAAGCATACACTTTTTGCTGCAGCAGTTTTATACATCACTAACCTAATTAATTAAGTAACGATGAGTGATCAATTAAAATGGTATGTGGTGCGGGCTATAAGCGGCAAGGAAAAAAAGGTAAAGCAATATATCGACGCCGAAATTAATCGCTTGGGTATTACACATTTAGTTCCGCAGGTTTTAATACCTACTGAAAAATATTACCAGATGCGCGACGGGAAAAAGATTGCAAAAGAACGCAATATTTTGCCCGGCTACGTGTTGATGGAGGCGCAGCTTGATGCCGAAATTGAACACATCATCAAAAACATTAATAGCGTAATTGGCTTTTTGGGCGACAAACAAGGTAACGCCATCCCGATGCGCCAGGCAGAAGTTAGCCGTATTTTAGGTAAGGTTGACGAAATGACTGCACAAGGCGAAACAATGAACGTTCCATATTTTGTGGGCGAGGGTGTGAAAGTTATGGACGGCCCTTTCAATGGTTTCAGCGGCGTTATTGAAGAGATTAACGAAGAAAAGAAAAAACTGAAAGTTATGGTAAAAATATTCGGGCGCCGTACACCGCTTGAATTAAATTACATGCAGGTAGAGAAAGAGTAGTGAAATTTCGGATGTCGGATTTTCGATATCGGAATTTAAATATAAAAAATATACGATTTTGTGTTGAAGGTGGTAAATCCGAAATGGAACATCCGAAATTCGAAATCATCAAAGATCTTAAATGTTACTTAGCTTCCACTTACTAACATTGAGTTACAAATTAAATAAATAAAAATGGCAAAAGAAGTCGGTGCGATGGTGAAGCTGCAGGTAAAGGGTGGCGCTGCAAATCCATCACCCCCAATTGGCCCAGCATTGGGTGCAAAGGGTGTGAACATAATGGAATTTTGCAAGCAATTCAATGCACGTACCCAGGATAAACCTGGTAAAGTGCTTCCTGTGCTTATTACTGTTTATGTTGACAAATCTTTCGAATTTATCATTAAAACTCCTCCCGTTGCAATCCAGTTACTGGAAGCAACAGGTTTAAAGAGTGGTTCGGCCGAACCCAACCGTAAAAAGGTAGCCAGTGTAAACTGGACCCAGGTTGAGACGATAGCCAAAGATAAAATGGTGGATTTGAATGCATTTACAGTAGAATCAGCCATGAAAATGGTGGCAGGAACTGCCCGCAGTATGGGGATAACCGTATCAGGTACGGCACCCTGGAATTAATTAATTTATACAAATCAGTTTAAGACAGTGGCTAGATTAACAAAAAATCAAAAAGTGGCAGTCTCCAAAATTGAGGCAAACAAGGCGTATTCCTTACAGGATGCAACATCTTTGGTAAAAGATATTACTAATACCAAATTTGATTCATCTGTTGATATTGATGTTCGTTTAGGTGTTGATCCGCGTAAAGCCAATCAAATGGTGCGTGGTATTGCAACCTTACCTCATGGAACCGGTAAAACTGTACGTGTATTGGTGCTTTGTACTCCTGATAAGGAACAAGAAGCTAAAGATGCAGGTGCAGATTACGTAGGTTTGGATGATTATATTGCCAAAATTGAAGGTGGATGGACTGATGTTGATATTATCATCACTATGCCAAGTGTTATGGCGAAGGTTGGTCGTTTAGGTCGTATTTTAGGCCCGCGTAACCTTATGCCAAACCCAAAATCAGGTACAGTAACTCCCGAAGTTGGGAAAGCTGTAACTGAGGTTAAAGGTGGTAAAATTGACTTCAAGGTTGATAAAACCGGCATCATCCATGCCTCAATAGGAAAAGTATCTTTCCCTGCTGATAAAATTTACGAAAATGCACTTGAAGTATTACAGGTGATTTCGAAATTAAAACCTTCAGCAGCAAAAGGAACATATTTTAAGAGTATTCATATCTCTTCAACCATGTCGCCTGGAATTGAAATTGAAACTAAAACAGTAGCGGGGATCTAAATCATGACTAAAGAAGAAAAACACGAATTAGTAATCGCCCTTACTGAACAAATGAAGGATTTTGGTAATTTTTATATTACTGACACCTCAAATTTGACGGTTGCAAAAGTAAATGATATTCGCCGTAAATGTTTCGAAAGCGACATTACCATGAAAGTAGCAAAAAACAGCCTGATACAAAAGGCTATGGAAGCTGCCGGTGGCGATTACACCCAGATGTTTGATGTTTTAAAAGGTTCATCTTCAATTCTTTTCTCAAAATCAGCTACTGCCCCGGCAAAGTTGATTAAGCAGTTAAGGAAGAAAAGTGACAAACCGATTTTAAAAGCAGCTTACATTGATTCAGCGATATTTATCGGTGATAACCAGATAGACACTTTGATTGCATTGAAATCAAAAGAACAACTGGTTGGAGAAATCATTGGATTATTGCAATCACCAGCTAAGAATGTTATTTCGGCACTGCAATCAGGCGGAAATATATTGGCAGGCGTTGTAAAAACATTACAGGAAAGAGGTTAACCGGACACCTAAAAGTTCGATATTAAAAAACAAAAAGCATTAAAAGTAAAATTTAAAATAAAATGGCGGATTTAAAAGCGTTTGCTGAACAGTTGGTAAACTTAACAGTAAAGGAAGTAAACGAATTAGCTCAGATCTTAAAAGACGAGTATGGTATTGAGCCTGCTGCTGCAGCTGTTGCTGTTGCTGCTGCTCCTGCTGGTGGCGATGACGCACCTGCTGAAGCTGCAGTTCAAACTGCATTTGACGTTATCCTGAAAGAAGCAGGTGGCGCTAAATTAGCAGTTGTTAAATTAGTAAAAGACCTAACCGGCCTTGGTTTGAAAGAAGCTAAAGACTTAGTTGATGGTGCACCTAAAGAAGTAAAAACTGGTGTTACTAAAGAAGAAGCTGAATCTCTTAAAAAACAATTAGAAGAAGCCGGAGCAGTAGTTGAGGTTAAATAAGTTAACCCATAATAAAATGGCATCAGACTCCGACCTTTTTGGTCGGGGTCTATTGCTGTTTATATAGTTCAGGTTATTGCTTTTTAGTGATTTCGGTAATATTCTGAATATCAACATCTACCAGAAAACATCTACACCAGTTTATTAATAAACTAAAATTTTATTCCCTTGGCAAACAAAATTAATCAAAGAGTAAATTTTGCGACCAGCAGAAAGGTATTGGATTATCCCGATTTTCTTGATGTGCAGTTGCAATCTTTCCAGGAATTTTTTCAATTGGAAACTACCTCAGACAACCGCTACAAAGAAGGTTTGTTTAAAGTGTTTGCTGAAAATTTTCCTATCTCCGATTCAAGAAACATCTTCGTTTTAGAGTTTCTTGATTACTTTATTGATCCGCCACGTTACGATATACAGGAATGTATTGAGCGCGGATTAACTTACAGTGTGCCTTTAAAAGCCAAGCTTCGCCTGTCGTGTAACGATGAGGAACACGAAGACTTTGAAACTATTGTACAGGATGTATACCTGGGAACTATCCCTTATATGACACCCAAAGGTACCTTTGTTATCAATGGTGCCGAGCGTGTAATTGTATCGCAGTTACACCGTTCGCCAGGTGTATTTTTTGGCCAAAGCCGCCACACTAACGGTACAAAATTATACTCTGCCCGTGTTATCCCTTTCAAAGGTTCATGGATTGAGTTTGCTACCGACGTTAACAACGTGATGTATGCTTACATCGACCGTAAAAAGAAATTCCCGGTTACTACTTTGCTGCGCGCAATTGGTTACGACTCTGATAAAGATATATTAGAATTGTTTGAATTGGCCGACGAGGTTAAAGTAAGCAAATCAGGCCTGAAGAAATTCATTGGCCGTAAGCTTGCTGCAAGGGTGTTGAAAAAATGGGTTGAAGACTTTGTGGACGAAGATACCGGCGAGGTTGTTTCTATTGACCGTAACGAAATTATCCTGGAGCGTGAAACCGTGCTGGAAGATGATCATATCGATATGATTATTGACGCAGGTGTTAAAACCATCATCCTGAACAAGGAAGATGCTGCTACCAGCGGTGATTACACCATTATATATAACACTTTACAAAAAGATACTTCGAATTCGGAGAAAGAGGCGGTTGAGCATATCTACCGTCAATTGCGTAACGCTGAACCACCTGACGAGGAAACTGCCCGTGGTATCATCGATCGTTTATTCTTCTCTGATAAAAGATATGATTTGGGCGATGTGGGACGTTACCGCATTAACCGGAAATTGAAGTTGACTACCAGCGACGAGACTAAAGTTTTAACCAAGCAGGACATCATCGCGATTGTTAAATATTTGATCAAGTTAATCAACTCAAAAGCAGAGGTGGATGATATTGATCACTTGTCAAACCGTCGTGTACGTACCGTTGGTGAGCAGCTTTATGCACAGTTTGGTGTTGGTTTAGCGCGTATGGCACGTACCATCCGCGAGCGTATGAATATTCGTGACAACGAGGTGTTTACACCAACCGACCTAATCAACGCTCGTACACTGTCATCGGTTATCAACTCGTTCTTCGGTACCAACCAGCTTTCACAGTTTATGGACCAAACCAATCCACTGGCAGAGATTACGCACAAGCGTCGTCTGTCAGCCCTTGGGCCCGGTGGTCTGTCACGTGAGCGTGCAGGTTTCGAGGTTCGTGACGTACACTATACCCACTACGGTAGGTTATGTACTATTGAAACTCCGGAAGGACCGAATATTGGTTTGATATCTTCACTTTGCGTACACGCGAAAATCAATAATTTAGGCTTTATCGAAACTCCATACAAACGTGTGGTTGACGGTAAAGTGCAGGTGCAGGAAGATGTTATCTATTTATCTGCTGAAGATGAAGACGGTAAAACTATCGGCCAGGCAAACGCGCATTATGACGATAAAGGTGTATTTGCACTACCTAAAGTTAAAGCACGTTTTGAAGGTGACTTCCCGATTATTGATCCTGAGAAACTGGATCTAATGGATATTGCTCCGAACCAGATTACATCAATTGCTGCGTCGTTGATTCCGTTCCTTGAACATGATGATGCTAACCGTGCGTTGATGGGTTCGAACATGCAGCGCCAGGCAGTGCCTTTATTGCGCCCTGAAGCTCCTATTGTTGGTACAGGTTTGGAAGGCCGTGTTGCGAAAGACTCTCGTACGCTGATCAACGCTGAAGGCGATGGTGTGGTTGAGTATGTTGATGCAAACGAAATCCGTATAAAATATGACCGTAACGAACTCGACCGCTTAATCTCTTTTGATGGCGATACAAGAAGCTACAGGTTAACCAAGTTTAAGAAAACTAACCAGAGCACTACCATGAACCTTAAGCCTATCGTTAAAAAAGGCCAGAGGGTATCAAAAGGAGAGGTGCTTTGCGAAGGATATGCAACACAGGCAGGTGAGCTGGCCCTTGGCCGTAACCTGAAAGTGGCGTTCATGCCTTGGCAAGGTTATAACTTTGAGGATGCGATTGTAATATCTGAGCGTGTAGTATCGCAGGATATATTTACATCGCTTCACGTTGAAGAGTTTGAGCTTGAAGTGCGTGATACCAAGCGTGGTGAAGAGGAATTGACACCGGATATCCCTAACGTATCAGAAGAAGCTACCAAAGACCTTGACGAAGACGGTATCATCCGTGTAGGTGCTGAGGTTAAAGAAGGCGACATCCTGATTGGTAAGATTACTCCAAAAGGCGAATCAGACCCATCACCGGAGGAAAAACTGTTACGTGCTATATTTGGCGACAAGGCAGGCGATGTTAAAGATGCATCCCTGAAAACTCCTCCATCTATCGCAGGTGTGGTTATTGATACTAAATTGTTCAGCCGTGCTAAGAAAACTTCGAAAGCCGAAGAAAAAGCACAGTTGGAGAAACTTGATAACAAGCACGACAAAGCAGTAAAAGATCTTAAAAATACTTTAATTGAGAAGTTATTTGAGATAGTGAACGGCAAAACATCACAAGGTGTTTACAACGTTTACAAAGAACTGCATGTGCCTAAAGGTGTAAAATTCACTCAAAAGATACTGGTTGAGCTTAACTATGAAAATATTAACCCAACCAAGTGGACAACTGATGACGATAAAAACGACCAGATAAAAACCTTGCTTCACAACTACAACATTAAGTTGAATGAGGAACTGGGTGCTTACCGTCGTGATAAATTCGCTATCAGCGTGGGTGATGAGCTGCCATCAGGTATAGTTCAAATGGCTAAAGTTTACATCGCTAAAAAGCGTAAGCTTAAAGTGGGTGATAAAATGGCGGGCCGTCACGGTAACAAAGGTATTGTTGCACGTATTGTACGTGACGAAGATATGCCTTTCCTTGAAGACGGAACACCGGTTGATATTGTGTTGAACCCGCTGGGTGTACCTTCACGTATGAACCTGGGCCAGATTTACGAAACAGTATTAGGCTGGGCTGGTAAAGAGCTTGGAATTAAATTCGCAACCCCGATTTTTGATGGTGCAAGCCATGAAGAAGTGGAAGAGTGGGTTAAAAAGGCAAACTTACCTGAATCAGGCCGTACTTACCTGTACAATGGCTTGACCGGCGACCGTTTTGACCAGCAGACCACTGTAGGTATTATCTACATGCTGAAACTGGGCCACATGGTTGACGATAAGATGCACGCACGTTCAATTGGGCCATACTCATTAATTACACAACAGCCATTGGGTGGTAAAGCCCAGTTTGGTGGTCAGCGTTTTGGTGAGATGGAGGTTTGGGCACTGGAAGCATTCGGTGCATCGAACATACTGCAGGAAATATTAACCGTTAAATCGGATGATGTTATCGGCCGTGCCAAAACATATGAGGCTATTGTTAAAGGCGAAAACCTGCCAACACCTTCAGTTCCTGAATCATTCAACGTATTGGTTCACGAATTAAGAGGTTTAGGTTTGGATATAACGTTAGAATAAAGGTTGTTGTAAAGTTGTAAGGTTTGAATCTGTAATTTATCGCAGCATTAAAACCTTACAACATTTCAACTTTGCAACATTCCAACCTTTCAACAACAATTAAAAACAAAGGAGACTATGTCTTACAAAAAGGATAATAAAATCAAGAGTAATTTCACCACAATTACCATCAGTTTAGCTTCGCCTGAATCTATACTGGAGCGTTCAAGCGGTGAAGTTTTAAAACCTGAAACCATTAACTACAGGACCTACAAGCCTGAGCGTGATGGTTTATTCTGCGAGCGTATTTTTGGTCCGGTTAAAGATTATGAGTGCCATTGCGGTAAATACAAACGTATCCGTTACAAGGGTATTGTTTGCGACCGTTGCGGTGTTGAAGTAACCGAAAAGAAAGTGCGTCGCGAGCGTATGGGCCACATCAACCTGGTGGTGCCTGTTGCGCATATCTGGTACTTCCGTTCGTTGCCAAACAAAATTGGTTACTTATTGGGCTTACCAACAAAAAGACTTGATCTGATCATTTACTACGAACGTTATGTAGTAATACAGGCAGGTATTAAAGAATCAGACGGAATCAACAAAATGGATTTCCTTACTGAAGAAGAATACCTTGACGTATTAGATACCCTTCCAAAAGAGAACCAGTACCTTGACGACAAAGATCCTCAGAAATTTGTTGCCAAAATGGGTGCCGAGGCTTTAGAGGAATTATTAAAACGCCTTGATTTGGATGAGCTTTCATTTAGCTTACGCCACCAGGCAGCAAACGAAACTTCACAACAACGTAAAAACGAAGCATTAAAACGCTTACAGGTTGTTGAGGCTTTCCGTGATGCAAAAACCAGGATTGAAAATAACCCTGAGTGGATGATTGTTAAGATAGTTCCGGTTATCCCGCCTGAGTTGCGTCCGTTAGTGCCTTTAGAAGGTGGTCGTTTCGCTACTTCAGATTTGAATGACCTTTACCGCCGTGTAATTATCCGTAACAACCGTTTAAAACGTTTGATCGAGATCAAAGCACCGGAAGTTATTTTACGTAACGAAAAACGTATGTTACAGGAAGCTGTAGATTCGTTATTTGACAACTCACGTAAAGTTAACGCGGTTAAAACTGAAGGTAACCGTGCATTGAAATCACTTTCAGATATCCTGAAAGGTAAACAAGGCCGTTTCCGTCAAAACTTATTAGGTAAACGTGTGGATTATTCTGCCCGTTCGGTAATTGTTGTAGGGCCAAACCTTAAATTACACGAGTGCGGTTTACCAAAAGATATGGCTGCCGAGCTGTTTAAACCATTTATCATCCGCAAAATGATTGAGCGTGGTGTGGTTAAAACAGTAAAATCTGCCAAA